>JBDIVM010000004.1:0-372533 GCA_039805905.1 Limibaculum sp.
GGCAAAACCGCAGCTCGCGCCACAGCCCCTCGCCTGACCCTAGAGAGCCGATATCCGAACAGTCCGTCCGTCACAACAGACCAAACCGCCCGCATATCCCTTCTTGTCCCTTACGTCTCAAAGAGCGAGGCCAAAAAAGGCCGGCACCGCTGGTCTTCCCAGCCTTGCCGTTTTCCCTTTCGCCTGAAGCCCGGCCCTGTGGACCGGACGCGGACCGTATATGGCAACGTCCGCGCGATAGTCAACAGGCGAATGCACGCAACCGTCACTTTTCGGTCATGCGCCCGACATGCCTCTGCGGCGGCCGTCCGTGCGGGCCGGTCACGGGCCCGTCCGGGGCGGGGGCGATCCCACTCTGCCGCCGTCGAGCACGATCTCCCGCCCGGCGATCGCCCGGATCGCCGGGCGGTGCGAGACGATCAGCACGGTCGCTCCGCCACGGGCGGCAAGGACCGCCCGCAGGACCGCCTGTTCCGAAATCTCGTCGAGGGCATTGGTCGCCTCGTCGAGAACGAGGAAGCGGGGGCGGCGCAGGAGCGCCCGGGCGAGCCGCAGCCGCTGGCGCTCGCCGCCCGAGAAGCGTGTGCCGTCCGCCCGGATCCAGCCGTCCAGCCCGCCCTCGAGACCGCGCGCGAGGCCGGCGGCGCCGACCTGTTCCAATGCCTCCCAGATCTCGGTGTCGGCGACCGGCGGGCAGCCCCAGCAGAGATTCGCGCGCAGGCTGCCCTCGAAGAGGAATGGCTCCTGCCCGACATAGGCCAGGGACGCGGCGAGACGGCGGGCGAGGGCATCATCGAGACGGTCGCCATCGACGCGAATCTCTCCGCCATCCGGCCGGATCAGGCCGACGGCCACGTCGCAGAGCGTCGATTTCCCCGCTCCGGAATCGCCGACCAGCGCGGTGACGCTGCCGGCCGGGAGGACGGCAGCGATGTCTGCGAGCAGCGGCGGTGCGCCCGGTGCTCCGGACCTGACGGTGACCCCGGAGAAGACGATCTCGGGCGCCGCATCGAGCGGCTCCGCCGGAGCGGCTTGCGGATGCACGGCAGGCTCTGCCGGCGGCCCGGCGATCTGCCGCGCCGCCCGGTAGCCCACGGCCGCATGGTGCAGCATCTGGACCGTGTTCTGCAGCACCTGCAGCGGGGTCGAGAGCCGGGCGAGGATGACGAGGGCGACGACAAGCCTTTCGGGGCCGGTCCCGAACACGAACAGCCCGAGCAGGACTGTGGCCGCGCCCACCATGCCGGCCGCGCTCTGCAGCAGCAGCCGGGCCAGCGCATGGTCCCGGACGAAATCCCGGTTCGCACGCCCGATCCGCCCGGCGGCTGCCTCGACTTCGGCGACGTATTGCGCCTCGATCCCGTGCGCCTTGGCGGGCTTCAGCCCCCGCAGGAATCCGCCGATGCCGGCGAAAAGCTCCTGACCGCCGTGACTGAGCTCGATCCCGCGCCCGGCCGCCCGGTCGCGGAGCGGCCGGAGGGCACGGAACAGGATCACCATCAGCGCAGCCGCCACCAGGGTCACGGCGGGCGCCAGGGCCAGGGCGATTGCAAACTGCACCGCCAGCACGACCCCGGCCACGCCGCAGTGGATTGCGGCGTCGATTCCGCCGGTGACACGGTCGACCTCGTAGGTAAGCGCGTGCGCGATCCGGCTGTGCCGGAGGCCGGCAGCCTCGGCCCAGGGCAGTGCGGCGAGCCTGCGGAAGGCCCGGCCCCGCAGATCGGCCACGAAGCCCTGCTGCATCCGCTCGAGCAGGTCGTCGCGCAGGAGCAGCACGATGAAGCGGAGCGCGATCACGACCATGAAGCCGGCCAGGATCGCAATCACCCGGCCGCCGGCGGAGTCGAGGCCGAGCGCGCGAGACAGCGGTTCGGTCAGGGAGGCGGCGGCGCCGCCGCCGGCATCGCCGAGGACAAGGGAGACCAGGGGGATCAGCATCATGATGCCGATCCCCTCGAGAGCGGCTCCGGCCGCGACCAGCAGGAAGGCGGCGGCGAAGCGACCCCGGGCAAAGATGGCAAAATCCGCGAGCAGCGACTCGGCGCCGGCGAGATCCCGGATCATGGCGTCGCGCCCGCGGCGCCCTCCGGTGTCCAGCGCCGGGCGAGCATCTCCGCCGTCTCGCCCAGGCGGCCGATCGCCCACGGGCGGCAGAGCCGGACGACGGGCAGCGATCCGGCAAGCTCGGCGCAATGGCGGAAATGCGCCGCCTCACGGCCGAGCAGAGGCACGTATTCCGGCCGGTAGGTGTTCTCCGCAATGGCCCGGATCGCGGCGAGGCCGGTCAGCGGAACAACGGACGGCGGCCCGTCCTCGATCGCCTCGAGCACCATGACCTCGTACACGGCCACAGGCGCGTCGCGCGCCGCCTTGCGGTTGGGAACGAAATACTTCTCCAGTCGTGCGCCGACGGCATCGAGGGCGGCCGGGCTGCCGCCCAGCGCTTCGACCGCATCCGACCAGAGCTTGAGCATCCCGCTGCCGGGCCAGACCCGGGCGCCTCCGCCGGGACGAGGCCAGAGAGCCATGACGTCGTCGCCGAGGATCGCGGCATCGCCGGTCTGACCGAGGGCAGCCGCCAGGGTGGACTTGCCGTGCCCGCTGTCGCCGAGGATCAGCGTCGCGCCGCGCGGGTGCAGCACCGTCGCCCCGTGCAGCGCCAGCAGCCCGCGTTGATGCAATGCCATGCCGAGAGCACTGCCCAGGAGGTAGAGCCTGACCGCTGCCGGGTCGGCGCCTTCAGCCGGGCTGACCTCGATCTCGGAGCCGCGCCTCCTGACCCAGTATTCGGCGACCCCGGCCACCCGCATGACGAAGCCGCCCCCCGGCGCGGTCACGAAATCGTCCGCGGCCGCCACTGTTGCGCCGCTCGTCGCCCATTGGACCGAAGCGGCGGGGCCGACCGTGATCGAGAGATCGGGATCTCCCGGCGCAGACGCCGGGAGGAGTTCCGGCAGCTCGAGCGCGGATCGTATCGTCAGCCCGTAGGCCCGGTGGTCGAGGGGTCTCATCGGCCGCAATCTCAGTCCGGCAGGTCGAGGCGCCGGGAGTGCTCGGCGAGAACGAGGGTCAGGATGAGCGCGTTCGCATCGTCGTTGTCGTCGAATGCCGGCTGTGCGCCGCGCGCCGCCGCTGCCAACGTCTCGGCCCGAACCGCATCCGCGCCAGGCATCCGCTCCAGCCGGCCGATCAGCGCGTCCATATCGACAAACTCCCGTACGAGGCGGTCGGCGCCCATGCCGCGGAGGGTCTCTATCATCCGTGGGCGATCTTCCGCCAGACGCAGGGATTCGAGCGGATAGGGCATCAGCTTGTCCTCGCGCGACCGGATGCTGTCCGGCAGAATCCCTTCGGTCGCAGCCCGGATCATGCTGCGGTCACCAGGCGTGTTGCAGAAGAAGATTCCGGGGATGCTCATCGCGAAGTCGATCAGATCGAGATCCAGCATCGGGAAGGCATAGCTCATGCCGTACCGCGCGGCCCGCTGGGCATGAACCTCGAGCCGTTTCGGCATCCACCAGGCCTCGGCGTAGCCCCGGCGGTTGCGGCGGCTGTCGGGCCCGTCGGTTACCGGTTCCCGCAACTGGCGGCCACGCCGGTGCGCCGCGAGGAAAGGTCTCGGCTGCATCTGGACGGCGCCGACATCGTCATCCCTGCCGATCCGGCGCAGCACCCAGTGGCGCAGCCGGAACGGCAGGCTCTGGATCACGACGCTCCAGAGGAACCGGCCGCGCAGCGTCCCGCCGAGCCGCCGGCTCCGCTCGGCAAGCGCGGCCCGCAGCATCCGCCACCGGCCGGCCCAGAAAAGCTCGGCGAAGGCACCGCGGCCGGCATGGGTCACGATCTCGTCGCCCCCCCAGCCCGCAAGCATCACCGAGCCGCCGAGTCCGGCCGCGTGGCACAGCAGGAAGTTCCACGGATCGGCCTGGGACCGGGGATTGAAGTCATCGGCGTCGAATCCGTCCCCCATGATCCGGTAGAGGCCGGGAGACGGAACCGGGACCACCGTCAGGTTCGGCTCGCCCGCCGCCGCCGCCTCGACGTCTGGAGCCTCATCGACAAAGGGCAGTCCGGGCCGGTCGCGCGGCTCCTGCATCGAATAGCCGTGGAACGTTCGACCGCCCGCCCGGAGGGCGCGGGCCGCGAGCACCGCGATCGGCGTCGAATCGAGCCCGCCGCTCATCTCCCCGGTGGCGGCTCCGGCGGGCGGCAGCCGGCGCCGGACGGCGCGGTCGAGACGGTCGCCGAGTTCGGCCGCAAGCTCGGCCTGGTCGCTCTCGAACGGGAGGCGGCGCGGGATGGGCAGCCGCCAGTAACGCCGCGGCTCGGCCGCGCGGTCCGGCGAGAAGCACAGGACATGGGCAGACAGGACCGACCGGATTTCGCGGTAGTAGGTCAGTTCCTGCGGCGCGAAGCCGAAGCCGTGGTAGGCCTCAATTGCCACCGGGTCGAGTTCGCGCGCCGCCAGCCCGGTCTCGAGCAGTGCCGCCGGGAGCGAGGCGAACGCGACATGGCGACCGGGCAGGTGGGCGTATTGCAGCGGGCGGACGCCGAAGTGGTCGCGGACGAGATCGAGAATACCCGCGTCCGCGTCCCAGCAGGCATAGGCGAAGTCGCCATGGAGCATGGTGGGCGCTCGCCAGCCTTGTGCGGCGAGTGTGGACATGAGCGCCGCGTCGTCGTCTGCCGGGTCGCGCGGCCCGACCGCGTCGCTGCCGCGTCCGTAAAGCCGGAGATCCGCTGCGACCAGCATTGGGCCATTGCGCAGCACGCGCGGTTGCCCGGGGGGAGGGGCGGCTGCGGGGGCGAGCGCGAGGACGCCGAGCGCTGCCGGGCCGGCCGCGCAGATATCCCGGGCGTGCTGCACCCCGATCGGCGTCATCGCATCGAGCATGCGGCCGACAAGCGAAGGGTCGGCGTCGCCGCCGTCCCGCCTGAGGATGCCGCCGATGAGCCGGACCATCAGAGCCAGGCCCTGAGCAGTTCGCCGGCACGCCCCCGCAGCGCCGGCCGGAGGCTCGCCATCTGGAACTGGAAGAACGAGAGACCGATATTCGTCTCGATCACGACCGGGCCGTCGACGGTGAAGGCGACGTCCCAGCCGAGCATCACCGCCCGGGCCGGAAAGGCCCGGTGCCCGTTCAGCACATGGCGGACCGCAGCGTCCCAGCCCGGCAGGAGCCGGCCGGCGAAGGGACGGTCGAGCCGCGCCGCATGGAGGCCCGGCCGCAGCTGGCCCTCGGCATCGTCGCGCACCCGCCCCGTGGCGAGCTCGACCAGGGCGAACAGCGATCCCTGGGCCGCGAAGGCGCCATCGAGCGGACGCTGTGCCAGCGCGTCGATCACCGAGACCGTTCCGTCCGGCCAGAGCCCTGTCACCATCCGTGCCGTCGGCACGCCGACCCCGGACAGCTCCGACAGATCGGGATGGGCCCGCAGCACCGGCTGGACCAGCATCTCGCCATGGATTCGGGCCATCGCCACCAGATGGCGCACCAGCGCCTGCGGTGCATGCGCCGGGGCAGTATCCCGTTCGCGGTCACGATAGGTGCCATCGGCGTAGGTCCACGCCGCGAGACCCTCGGTCCGCGCGGCACGGCGGGGCTTGCTCACCAGATCCTGCGGCGGCCAGCTTCCGTCTTGGAAGGGCATGACCATACCGTGCGGGCCGACGGTCGCGAGCGTCGGAACGGCCGGGATTCCCGTCCGGGCGCAGAATTCGGCAAACGCATGCTTGTCGTCAGCGAGCGCGATGGCTGGCGGCTCGGCGAGTGCAGCCAGCACGCGCGTCGCCTCGTCGCCGAGCATCCAGGCATCGGCGGGATACCGGGAGTCGAGCATCCCGAATGCGGCGAACTCGATCGGGTGTACGTTCCGTGCGAGCGCCCCCCCGAGCGCCGCGACAGCCAGCCCGGCGGCCGGGATCGTGCCGGCAGCGACAAGCGGCGAGTGGCGGGCGACCAGAATCGCATTCCGGGCGGCCGAGAACGGCCACAGCAGCGCCATGGCAAGGGCCGCGAACGGCCGGAGGAGCACAGGCCAGCGCCGCATGATCAGATGCCGCGCATGACGGCGGAAGCGCCGCTCGAAATCCGACGTGCCGGGTGCGGGCGTGGTTGACCACGGCAGGCCGCCACGCACGAGGATGTCGAGCGCGGTCTCGATCCTGCTTCGGGTCAGCAATGTCATCGGTGGTTGCTATCGGGCCGGCGCGCGATCATCGGCCGGCGCCCCTCGGGCCCCGATACGTCAGACAAAGCGGGCCAGGACGACGCATCCGGAACATCCCGCAGCCCCGTTGACAACCTGCCGGCCGACCTCGACCCAGGCATGGGCGTCGTACCGCGGAGCCGCCCCCGCCTCCATGCGCCGCATCCCGAGGCACACGGCCGGGCTCAGCCCGCGTCGCCGCAGCATCCGGGCCGCCGCCATCGCCTGCTGCAGGCAGACCGCGCGGAACGGCAGGGCGCCCGCAACCCGCTCGACCATGCGGCCGATCTCGAAGGCCAGTTCCGGTGCAGGGGTCTCGCTGCCCTCCGGCAGCGGCCGCTGCACACCGAGCTGCCGGGTGAAGATGCGCGCCGGCAACAGCGTCAGCAGGCGGGCACGGAGCAGCTCCGCCCCCGCCTCGAGCGCCAGGCGCTGCCTGCGCGCCGGGCTCGCGACAAAGACGGCAATGCCGGCCACGAGTGTCATGGCCGGTGCACGACCGTCAGGCCGTTCTCCATGAGCTCGGCGATGAAGGACACAACCTCGGCCGCGCAGCGATCGTGCTCGACATCGAATTCGCGGACCAGGCACTCGACGATCTCGCCGACGGCGACGGGCTCGGCCAGGCATTCCCAGATCCGCTGGCCCGTGCCGTCCAGCGCGAAGTACTTTCCGCGCGAGACGCTCATCATCACCGTCTGGCTGCCCATCTGCGCCTCGACATGGTCGGCGCCGCGGGCAACGATGGTTTCCAGTCCGACGCTTGGCATTTCACTACCCCGGTCGACCCCTTGGGGGCGAAAGCTGCCCGGCGCGGCGCCCGGAAGCCGATTCCCCGCCCCGAAACTCTGTCCGATACAAGTCTCAAATCATTCCGGCAGTCAGGATTGCACGTTGAACGGCGACATCAGCATGCTGTTCAGGATGAATTTTCCGAAGCTCATCGCTTTTCAGGCCGTGTCCACTTTCCGCAGATGTTCGAGTTTCGGAGATTTCCAGGACGGTTTCGCGATTTCCTGCTTCATGCTGCGCCTCGTTTTAGATCGGCTTTCGATTGGTATCAAGAAGTTGCCGACTTTGCTTCTTGGATAGCCGGACGCCGACATGCGTTCAAGGAGGGAATTCGAAGAAGCGCCCAAAGAAACACGCGAAGTATTGCCTGACCGACCAGGTCGACCAGACTGTGCCGGTGCGACTCCGGCCCTTGCTTGAGCGTGCGCGGTATCGCGGGACGGCTCGCCCGGCCCGGCAGTCCGCCCGCTACCGCCGGTCGCCCGGCAGACTGATCCGAGAGCCGCGGACAGCCGGTGCGCCGTGGCGCCTGGGTCGCAGGACTCCCGCTGCGCCCGTATCGATGACACGATCGTGACAGAAGTATCCCGATGGACCCGAGCAATTGCGCCCGGAAGTCACCGCAGCCTGCGGTTCAGGACTGCATTCCCGTCGCCGTCATGAACATGTTCGTGTTCACGCTTTCACTCTGATCCATTCCCTTTACTGCCGTGTCGGCCATCCGAAGCTGTTCAAGCTTTGGCGGCGCCCAGATCTTCTTGGAATGTGCCTGCTTCATCCTTTCCCCCTCTCGACCGACCCGCATTGCGACAGCAATGCCAGGAGGCCTAAATTGCTCTTTGGATATCGGGGTTTGGGAGCGCAATCAAGGAGCGAGCCACACACGGTCATTCACCCGCCCCGGATCGCTTGGGCGGGCACGGCGGCAAGTCCGGTGAGGCTCTGTCCGGCACGTCCCCGGGCGCTGTGCGAGCGCCTGCAACTTGCCCCGTTGTTCCCGGAGACCCGGCGCGACACGCGCCGCAGGCCGGCCGCGGCAGCCAGAAGGCCCAGGGTCAGGCCCTGTCGTGAATGCTGTGTCCGCAGCGATTGATGAGCGATGCTCTGCCGCCACCGGTTCCGGTCAGAACGCGCAGAAAGGGCAGCTAGCCATCAGTCAGGATTGCATGCCCATCGGGGTCATGAACATGTTCGTGTTGATGCTCTCATTGTCGTTATTGCCCTTCACGGCCGTATCCGCCACTCTCAACTCGTCGAGCTTCGGCGGTGACCAGGGCTTTCGCGAGCAGTCCTTTTTCATCGGTTGACCTTTTTCGACCGACGATCAGACCGTCATTCTCAGAACTTCGGTCCCTAGTGCGTCAATACCCCGCCTTGCAGGGTCGACACAAGCGAGGGTTCGGGCAACCGCAGTGAGGGCGGCCCGGCCATGCGGCCATGCCCCTTGCTCCTCGGCGCCAACCGGGCGTAACAAGCGGACCGAGAGCGGGAAGCAGCGAATGACATCCGGGTCCTTGCCAGTCGAGCTTGCCGAGATCCCCGAGAGTCTCCGGCCTTTCGCCGTGGCGGTGCTGCGCCGCCCGGATCCGCAGTCGGGCCTGGTAACGCTGCTCGGCACGCTCGGCGAGAAGGTTTCCGCCGCTGACGCACAGGCGTTTGCGTTGCTCTTGCGGCGCCGGCTGCCGCGGATGTCGCGGCTGGAGCGGATCACCGATCTGTTTCTCCGCCCCCGCTTCCCGGCCTGGTATGTGAGGGCGGTCAACGACCGGCCGCGCAATGCCGCTTACCGGCGGGCGATCGAAGCGCTGGTGACGCCACGGACCCTGGTGCTGGAGGCGGGTACCGGCAGCGGGCTCTTCGCCATGCTGGCAGCCCGCGCCGGCGCCGAGCATGTCCACACCTGCGAATCCGATCCGGTCGTTGCCGGCATCGCCCGCGACAATATCGCGCGGAACGGACTTGACAGCCGGATCACGCTGCATGAGGCGCGCTACGAGGACCTGGCCGTCGGCCGCCATCTGCCGCGTCCCGCCGACCTGCTGATCCACGAGTTCGTCGGCGCCCAGTTTCTCGTGCCGAAGATGGGCTCCATGCTGGCACGGCTCCGCGGCCGGCTGATCACCGAAGATGCGGCGATCCTGCCGCACCGGTTCAGCGCCATCGGCATGCTGGTGGGCGACGGGAGCCTGCTCGAGTCGGTCCGCGTGCCGGAGATGGTCGAGGGTCTCGATGTTGGCGCCGTCAATCTCCTCGCCCTGTCGGAAGCATGCGTCGCCGGCCCGGTCGAGATCGAGGCGCCGCTGAGCGAGGCCACCGAGCTCGCTGTCTTCGATATGCTTGAAGGCGCGGAACCGGCGCAACCTGCGCGGCGCGTGGCGCTCGTCGCGACCGCCGGTGGCGCGGCAACCGGTGTCCTGCAATGGGTGCGCCACCGCTTCCCCGACGGCACGGTCTACGAGAACAGCCCGGGCCGCAGATGCAACTGGTGGCCGACCTTCTGGCCCTTTCCCCGGCCGGTGCCGGTCTCACCCGGCGAGGCGCTCACCATATCCGTCGAAACCACCGAGACCGAGATCTTCATCAATCCGGCCTCCTGAGAGCGAGCCTCCGAACGCCATGCCCGATAGCAAGATCAGAGGTGTCCTGTTCGACAAGGACGGCACGCTCTTCGATTTCCAGCTGACCTGGGGGCAGTTCACCGAGACGGTTCTCGGCGAGCTCGCGCGCGACGCGGACGAACTCTCCCGGATGTGCGCGGCGCTCGGCTACGAGCCTTCCCCCAGGCGGTTCGTTGCCGGCTCGCCGATCGTCGCAGGCACGATGGCCGAGATCGCGGGCATCCTGGCCGGTTTCCGCCCCGATCTCGGCGCCGGTCCAATCGAGCGGCGGCTCGACCACTCGGCGCAGGCCATCCTGCGCGACCCGGCCTGCCAGTTTCCGGCAGCGCGGGATCTTGCCGGACTGCTCTCGGGCCTGAAGGAGGGCGGCTATGCGCTTGGCGTCGCCACCCACGACTCCGAGCGCGCAGCCCGGATCCAGCTCGCCACCGCGGGCCTGCTCCCGGCCTTCGATTTCATCGCCGGATACGACAGCGGCCATGGCCACAAGCCTGGTCCGGGAATGCTGCTCGCCTTCGCCCGTGCGGCCGGCATCGCCCCGGCGACCGTCGCCATGGTGGGCGACAGCCGCCATGACCTGGAGGTGGCGCGCAACGCAGGGGCCGCGCTGGCAATCGCGGTGCTGACCGGCCCCGCGACGGCCGAAGACCTGGCGCCCTTCGCGGATCATATCCTGCCCTCGATCGAGCACCTGCCAGCCCTGCTTGCCGGAACCTCCGTGGCGGAGCCCGCCGGCCGGCGCTTGCCTGGCCATCCGTGACATTCTTTTGCGAAATGCGACATTTTCTGCCGCGGACCGGCGGGACGTTCCCGCGGACCGGCATAAGGCTCCGGCGCAGGATGGTTTGATGCGCGCGAGGCGACGATGACTGACCCGGCCGCCCGGACCGAGGACGACGGCACGCGGCGGCGACGCGGTGGCGGGCGCGCGGGGAACGTGCGCCGCGGCGGGGCCGCGATCAGCCAGCTCCCCTGGCAGATCCCCGAGATCCTCGACCGGCCGACCGAGCCGCTTTCCGAGGAAGGCGTCGCCGCCATCGACAATGGCGCGATGCGGATTCTCGAGGAGATCGGCATCGATTTCCTTCACGAGGACGCGAAGCGCCACCTGAAGGCCGCGGGCGCCGATGTGGACCCGGATTCGAACCGCGTCCGGTTCGACAGGGCGCTGGTCCGCGAGATGGTGGCCAGAGCCCCCTCGGCCTTCACGATCACGCCGCGCAATCCGGAACGCATCCTGCCCATCGGCGGCCGGAACCAGGTCTACATCAACGTCTCGAGCCCGCCGAGCTGTTCGGACCTCGACCGCGGCCGCCGTCCAGGGACCCACGAGAGCTACCGTGACCTGATCAAGCTCAGCCAGTATTTCAACTGCATCCACATGATCGGCGGCTATCCGGTCGAGCCGGTGGACATCCATCCCTCGATCCGGCATCTCGACTGCATCCGCGACAAGCTGGTGCTGACCGACAAGGTCGTCCATGCCTACAGCCTCGGCACCGAGCGGGTCGAGGACGCGATCGAGATGGTGCGCATTGCGGGCGGCCTCAGCCATGAGGCGTTCGCGGCGGCGCCGCGGATGTTCACCAATATCAACTCGACTTCGCCGCTCATCCACGACTGGCCGATGCTCGACGGCGCCATGCGTCTTGCCGCCAGGGGCCAGCCGGTGATCATCACCCCCTTCACCCTCTCGGGCGCGATGGCCCCGGTAACGCTGGCCGGCGCCGTGACCCAGCAGACGGCCGAGGCGCTGGCCGGCATCGTGCTTCTCCAGCAGGTCAACCCCGGCACGCCGGTGGTGATGGGCTCGTTCACGTCGAATGTCGACATGAAGTCGGGCGCTCCCGCCTTCGGCACGCCCGAATACATGCGCGCGACGCAGATTTCGGGGCAGATGGCGCGCCACTACAACCTGCCGCTGCGCGCCTCGAACGCCTGTGCCGCCAACTGCCCCGATGCCCAGGCCGCCTGGGAGAGCGCCTTCTCGCTCTGGGCCTGCACCTCGGCGCGGACCAACATCGTCTACCACGCCGCCGGCTGGCTGGAGGGCGGGCTCTGTGCCAGCTACGAGAAATTCGTGATGGACTGCGAGACGCTGCAGCAGATCATCGCCTACAACAAGCCCGTCGGCGTCGCCGAGGCCGACATCGCGGTCGACGCCATTGCCGAGGGCATGGATGCCCGCCACTTCTTCGGTCTCCAGCACACCCAGGATCGCTACGAGACTGCCTTCTACGCCCCCTTCCTCTCCGACTGGCGCAACTTCGAGTCCTGGTCCGAGGCGGGCGCGGTCCAGACGCCCGAACGCGCCAACCGCATCTGGAAGGCGATTCTCGCCGAGTTCGAGCCCCCGCCCATGGACCCCGCAATCCGCGAGGAGCTCGACGCCTTCGTCGAGCGCCGCAAGCGCGAGGGCGGCGCGCCGACGGATTTCTGACCTGACAGCGGAGTGACCCCGGAAATGAAGATCGGATTCATCGGCCTCGGCAATGCCGGGGGCAAGCTCGCGGGCTCGATCCTGCGCAATGGCCTCGACCTGACGGTGCGCGACCTCGACCGCGCTGCCGCCGAGCCCTTCCTGGCGAGGGGCGCGAAATGGGGCGAGAGCCCGGCGGCGATGGCGCGGGCCTGCGACCTGATGATCACCTGCCTGCCCTCGCCCGCCGCCTCGGCCGCCGTGATGGAGGGGCCAGACGGCATCCTCGCCGAGCTCCGCCCCGGCAAGATCTGGGCCGAGATGTCGACCACCGATGCCGGCGAGATCAGGCGCCTCGGCGCGAAGGTGACCGCGGCCGGCGCCGAGGTGATGGAATGCCCGGTCTCCGGCGGCTGCCACCGCGCGGCCACCGGCAACATCTCGATCTTCGCCGGGGGGACAAGGGCCACCTTCGAGCGGATGCTGCCGGTACTCAAGGTCCTCGGCCGCCGCATCCTGCACACGGGGCCGCTCGGCACCGCCTCGGAGCTGAAGGTGATGACCAACTACCTCGCCACCGCGAACCTGCTGACGCTGTGCGAGGCGCTGGTGACCATGGAACGGGCCGGGCACGACCTCTCGACCACCTATGAGGCGATCCGCATCTCGTCCGGCAGCAGCTTCGTGCACGAGACCGAGAGCCAGGTGATCCTGAACGGCTCGCGCGACATCTCCTTCACCATGGATCTGGTGCTGAAGGACATCGGCCTCTTCCAGAAGATCGCAGACGCGCACGAGGTTCCGCTCGAGATCAGCCCGCTCATGATCCGGATCTTCCAGGACGGCCAGAGGCGCTATGGCGCCCGCGCCAACTCGGATGACATCATCCGCCGGCTCGAGGAGGCCACCGGCGCAGATGTCCGCGCCCCCGGCTTCCCCGCCGAGATGGTGGACGACGAGCCCGAGGAGCCAGGCTACGAGGTGGTGCCGCGGCGGGGCTGAGGCCAGGCCCGATGGTGCCGGCACAGGTTCCCGGCGCCGATCCGCGGCGGGAGCTGCTCGGCCTTTGCCGTGGTCATGCCGCGGCAAGGCGAAGCGACGGGTCGGAAGGCGGCCCCCGGCGCGCTCGCGCCGGGGCCCATCAGCCCCCGGAACTGAGCCGGGCCGCCGCGGCCTTTCCGGCCGCGCGTCCGGTGGCGAGGCAGACGGTCAGCAGGTAGCCCCCCGTCGGCGCCTCCCAGTCCAGCATCTCGCCGGCGGCGAAGACCCCCGGCAAACGTTTCAGCATCAGGCCGGCATCGACCTCGTCCCAGGCGAGGCCGCCGGCCGAGGAGATTGCCTCGGCAACCGGCCGCGGACCGGTCAGCGGCAGGCGCAGTGCCTTCAGCGCCCGGGCGGTCTCGGCGGGCCCTTCCAGCGCGCCAGGGGCAAGCTCGCGCAGCAACGCCGCGCGGACTCCGGTCAGCCCGATGGTCCGGCGCAGGTGGTTGGCGAGCGAGCTGCGGCCGATGGGGTACGAGAGGCGGGCCCGGAGCCGCGCCTCGGTCAGGTCCGGCGCGAGGTCTAGGACAAGCGTCGCGGTCTCCCGTTCCAGCGCGTCGCGAAGCGGCGCCGAGAGGGCATAGACGGCGCCGCCCTCGATCCCCGCGCGCGTGACCACGAACTCGCCCCGCACCGCTTGTGAACCGAAGGACAGCGCCACGCCCTTGACCGGAGCGCCGGCGAAGCGGTCGCGGAAATGGGCGGACCAGGCAACATCGAAGCCCATGTTCGCCGGGCGGAACGGGGTCACGCGCGCGCCGCTGGCCTCGATCCACGGCACCCATGCCGCATCCGAGCCGAGCCGCGGCCAGCTCGCGCCGCCCAGCGCCAGCACCGTGGCGCGGGCTGCGATGCGGCGGGGGCCGGCGGGAGTCGCGAAGGCGAGCGCCCCGTCCTCCCAGCCCGACCAGCGCCAGCGGGTGCGGACCTCCGCCCCGGCCAGCCGGCCGAGCCAGGCCCGGAGCAGGGGCGACGCCTTCATCGTGCGGGGGAACACCCGGCCCGACGAGCCGGTGAAGACCGGTTGGCCTAGCCCCTCGGCCCAGGCGCGAACCTCGGCCGCACCGAAGTCGGCCAGGATGGGGCCGAGCCGGCCGGCCGCCGCGCCGAAGGCGGCGAGGAAAGCGGCGGAATCCTCGTCCCTGGTCAGGTTCAACCCGGACTTCCCCGCCATCAGGAACTTTCTGGCCACCGTCGGGCGGGCCTCGATGATCACCGGCCGGACGCCCGCCGCCAGCAGCATCTCGGCCGCCGCCAGCCCCGCCGGGCCGGCACCTATCACCACTGCGGGGAGACGCTCGGTTTCCATCGGCGAGGGCTAGCGGGCGGTTTGGCCTCATGCAAGCGGCGACGTTGCGAGGTGCCGCCGGGCCGGGTGCAACGCGCATGTGCCGCGCATCAGGCGAGGAATGGATTCCCCGCGCGCCGCCGAAGAGAAGCACGGAACGCGGCTGCGGGCCCGGCCCCGGAATCGGAGCCTCACGCTCGGCCGGAAGCCGGCCTGACCCGGCACGGCCACGGGGCCCAGTGCGAGGATATCTGGAGCCGGCAAATTTGGGCGGGCTCAGCGGCCCGCCCGGCCCTCAAGTCCGTCGGCTGCCGTCCCGGTGGCGCCGGGAATGCGCATCTCGAACACCTCGGTAACGCTCGTGTAGTTGTAGTAGCCCAGCCGGGCCAGCGGACGGATCTTCAGGATGTCGATCTTGCCATCTGCGCCGATGACGTCGTCCCTGACGTGGATGCGTACCACCTCGCCGAAGACGACATCGACCCAGCCATGGGTGGAATTGCCGCGCAGCCGATGGGTCGAGATGTACCTGCATTCAAAATGGCAGGGGCTTTCGGCGACACGGGGGCCGGGCGCATCGATGCACGGCGCCTTGGTAACTCCGGCGCGCGTGAACTCGTCGTCGCCATCGGGCCATTCCATCGAGGTGATATTGACCGCATCTCGTAGGTCATAGGTGGCCATGTTCCAGACGAACCAACCGGTTTCTTCGGCATTGACCACCGTGTGCTTGCGGCGGCCGTCGGCATACTGGTTGCCTGCAAACATCACCATCGGCGGATCGAAGGTCAGGTTCTGCCATTGGCTGTAGGGTGCCAGGTTTGCGATTCCTTTCCTGGAGACGGTCGACAACCAGCCGATCGGACGTGGCACGGTGCAGGACTTGAAGGGCGCAAAGGGCAACGGGCAGGCCTCGCGTCCAGGGGCGTAGTGCATGGATTTCTCCTTCCGGTGCTTCAATTGCCGAGGATCGCGGGCAGCCTGAGCCCGTGCTCCTGCGCGCAGTCGAGCGCGATCTCATACCCAGCATCCGCGTGGCGCATCACGCCCGTCGCCGGGTCGTTCCACAGCACCCGCTCGATGCGCTTCGCGGCCTCCGGCGTGCCGTCGCAGACGATCACCATGCCGGAATGCTGGCTGAACCCCATTCCCACCCCGCCGCCGTGGTGGAGCGAAACCCAGGTGGCGCCCGAGGCCGTGTTCAGGAGCGCGTTCAGGAGCGGCCAGTCCGAGACCGCGTCCGAGCCGTCCTTCATCGCCTCGGTCTCGCGGTTGGGCGAGGCCACGGAGCCTGAATCGAGGTGGTCGCGGCCGATCACCACGGGGGCCTTCAGCTCGCCCCTCGCAACCATCTCGTTGAAGGCGAGGCCGGCGAGGTGGCGCTCGCCGAGGCCGATCCAGCAGATGCGCGCCGGCAGGCCCTGGAAGGCGATCCGCGCGCGCGCCATGTCGAGCCACTGGTGCAGGTGGGTGTTGTCCGGGAACAGCTCCTTCATCTTCGCGTCGGTCCGGTAGATGTCCTCCGGGTCGCCGCTCAGCGCGCACCAGCGGAAGGGGCCGACGCCCTTGCAGAACAGCGGCCGGATATAGGCCGGCACGAAGCCCGGGAAGGCGAAGGCGTTCTCCAGCCCCTCCTCGAGCGCCATCTGGCGGATGTTGTTGCCGTAATCGAGGGTGGGGACACCCATGTTCCAGAACTCGACCATGGCGGCGACGTGCGCCTTCATCGAGGCCCGCGCCGCCTTCTCGACCGCCTTGGGGTCGGATTCGCGCCTGTCGCGCCACTGGCCGAGCGTCCAGCCCCTTGGCAGGTAGCCGTTGACAGGGTCGTGCGCCGAGGTCTGGTCGGTAACGATGTCTGGCCGCACCCTGCGGCGCACGAGTTCGGGGAACACGTCGGCGGCATTCCCGACCAGGCCCACCGACTTCGCCTTGCCCGCGGCGGTCCATGCCCCGATCATCTCCAGCGCCTGGTCGAGGCTGTCGGCCCGCTCGTCGACATATCCGGTGCGCAGCCGGAAATCGATCCGGTCAGGATCGCACTCGACCGCGAGGCACGAGGCCCCGGCGAAGACGGCGGCAAGCGGCTGCGCCCCACCCATGCCGCCGAGCCCGGCGGTGAGGATCCACTTGCCCTTCAGGCTGCCACCGTAATGCTGGCGGCCGGCCTCGGCGAAGGTCTCGTAGGTGCCCTGCACGATGCCCTGCGAGCCGATATAGATCCAGGAACCGGCGGTCATCTGGCCGTACATCATCAGCCCGAGCCTATCGAGCTTGTTGAAGTGATCCCAGTCGGCCCAGTGCGGCACCAGGTTCGAGTTGGCAATCAGCACGCGCGGCGCGTCCGGGTGGGTGCGGAAGATGCCGACGGGCTTGCCCGACTGCACCAGCAGGGTCTCGTCGGCCTCGAGCGACTTCAGGCTGGCGACGATGCGGTCGAAGTCGGCCCAGGTCCGCGCCGCGCGGCCGATGCCGCCATAGACCACCAGCTCGTGCGGCTTCTCGGCCACGTCAGGGTGCAGGTTGTTCATCAGCATCCGCATCGGCGCCTCGGTCAGCCAGCTCTTGGCGGTGATCTCGGGGCCGGTCGCAGGATAGACGTCGCGGACGTTGTGGCGGGGGTTGGGGGAAACGGTCATCGGTGTGGGTCCTTTCGGTCTATCTCAGCATCTGGCCGGCGATGATGTTGCGCTGGATCTCGGAAGAGCCCTCGTAGATCCGCATGATCCGTGCGTCGCGGGCCAGCCGCTCGAGCGGCAGATCGCGGGTGTAGCCGTAGCCGCCATGAAGCTGCAGAGCGGCATCGGTAACGCGGCCCGCCATTTCCGAGGCGTGCAGCTTGGCCATGGCGGCGGCATCGGTGAAGCGCTCGCCGAGGCGCCGCCGCCGGGCGGCCTCGAGCGTCAGGAGACGGGAGGCCTCGAGATCGAGGGCCATGTCGGCCAGCATCCAGCGCACGCCCTGACGCATCGCGAGCGGCTCGCCTCCGACGATGCGGCTTCGCGCCCATTCTGCCGCCCGCCGCAGCGCCTCGGCGGCGATGCCGAGGCACATTGCGGCCACCTCGACGCGGCCGTTGTCGAGGACCTTCATGGCAATGCGGAAGCCCTCGCCCTCGGCGCCGACCCGGTGGCCGGTGGGAACATGGCAGTCGAAGTCGAGTTCGAAGATATGCCCGCCCTTCAGCCCCATGGTCCGCTCAACCTTTCCCGGCGCGAAGCCGGGGGTGTCTTTCTCCACCACGAAGGCGCTGATGCCGTGGTGCCCGGCCTCAGGATCGGTGACGGCGAACACGACGACGAAATCGGCCACCCCGCCGTTCGAGATGAAGCATTTGCGCCCGCGCAGGCGGTAGCCGCTGCCCTCGGTGGCGGCGCGGGTGCGCATGTCGGCCGGGTCCGAGCCGGCATTGGGCTCGGTCAGCCCGAACGCACCGAGTTGCGCGCCCGTGGCGGCCCCGGGCAGGATTGCGGCGCGAAGCGCGTCGGGGCCACCGATCAGCACGGCGTCGGTCGCGAGATAATGCGCGGTCAGCGCCGAGGCGGTGGAGCCGCAGGCGGCGGCGACGATGCCGACGGCGCCGACCAGCGCCTCCGGCGTGATTCCCGGCCCGCCCCATGCCTCGGGCAGATTTGCCCCCATCATGCCGATCTCGCCCAGCGCGGTGATCTGGCGCGAGACGAAGTCTCCGCTCTCGTCGGTTCGGGCCGCCAGCGGGGCGAGGCGTGCGGCGGCGAAGCGCTCGAGTTCGGCAAGGAAGGCGCGTTCCTCTTCGGAAACCATGTGGAAGGGATCAGTCATCCTGGCCTCCGCTGCCGAATGCTCCGGCTGCCCTGGCTGCGGCGATGTCCTCACGGGTCAGATTGCAAAGTTTGCCGAGAACTGCCTCGGAATCGGCGCCGAGCAATGGCGCGCCGGTCGCCGATGCCGGAACCGCGCCGTCGAAGCGCACCGGCTGGCCGATCACCGGGTGTCCGCCCAGCCGAGCGTGGGGCAGGCTGCGAACGAGGGCGCGGGACCGGGCATGTTCGGTCGCGCCGGCCTCGGCGATGTTGAGGATCGGGGCGGCGGGGATGCCCGCTCCGGAGAGCATGGACACTGCCTCCTCCGTGCTGCGCGCGCCGGTCCAGCCCTCGATCAGCGCCCTCAGGGCCGGCTCGTTTTCGGTGCGGGCGGAATCCGAGCCGAAGCGCGGATCGGCCTCGATCCCGGGGTGGCCGATCAAAGCCGCAAAGCGCGCAAACTGCCCCTCGGTCAGCACCGCGATCACCACATGGCCGTCGCGGGTGCGGAAGCCTCCGAAAGGAGTCGACAGCGGATGCCGGTTGCCGACCCGGCGGGGCACTGCACCGCCGTAGAGATGGAGCGCATGCGAGGTCGGCAGCAGCGCATAGAGCGTGTCGAACATGGCGACGTCGATCACCGCGCCTTCGCCGGTGCGCGTGCGGCGCAGGAGCGCGGCGAGGATCGCCCACGAGGCATAGAGGCCGGCGACGAGGTCACCGAAGGATTCGCCCGCCTTGAGCGGCGTGCCACCCTCCTCGCCGGTCGCTGCCATCAGCCCGGACAGGGCCTGCACCACGAGGTCATAGGCCGGCCGGTCCGACCAGGGGCTGTCCTGACCGAAGCCCGAGATGCGGGCATAGATCGTCTCGGGCCGCCGCGCGCGGATATCCTCGGGACCGAGCCCGAGCCGCTCGGCAACTCCGGGGCGGAAGTTCTCGACCACCACGTCGCATTTCGCCGCAATGTCGAGGGCGATGGCCCGGCCAGCCTCACTCTTGAGGTCGAGCACCACGCTGCGCTTGCCGCGGTTCATCAGGAGGAACAGCGCGCTCTCGCCCTCGCGGAACGGGCCAATCTGCCGGTAGCCGTCGCCTGCGGGCGGCTCGAGCTTGATCACCTCGGCGCCGAGATCGGCGAGCAGCGCGGTGGCGAAGGGGCCGGCCATCACGCGGGTCAGGTCGAGCACCCGGATCCCGGCGAGCGGCGCGGCCTCGGGTGCCTCTGTCACGCCAGCCCCCCGAGCGCTGGCAGCAGGCCGGCGCCGGCGGCCTCGGCCAGGGCGCCGGAGCGCACCAGCCGGGCGGCGGCCTCGAGGTCGGGCGACATGAAGCGGTCGTGGGCCAGCGCCGGCACCTCGGCGCGCAGGCGGTCGATCACGCGGACGAGCGCCGTTCCGGTCCTGAGCGGTGCGCGGAAGCCGACGCCCTGCGCGGCGGTCAGGAGCTCGATGCCGAGGATGCGGCCGAGGTTGTCGTTCATCTCGATCAGGCGCCGCGCCGCGTGGCAGGCCATCGAGACATGGTCCTCCTGGTCGGCGGAGGTGGGGGTGCTATCCACCGAGCGCGGGTTGGCCTGCGCCTTGTTCTCGGACATCAGCGCGGCCGAGGTGACCTCGGCGATCATGAAACCCGAGTTGAGGCCGGGCGCGGGCGAGAGGAAGGCCGGCAGGTGGAAGTTAAGGTTGGGGTCCACCATCAGAGCCACCCGGCGCTGGGCGATGGCGCCGATCTCGGCGATTGCCAGGGCGATCTGGTCGGCGGCGAAGGCCACCGGCTCGGCGTGGAAATTGCCGCCCGAGACGATCGCGCCGTCGGGCAGCACCAGCGGGTTGTCGGTGACGGCGTTGGCTTCCGTCTCCAGCGTCGCCGCCGCCTGGCGAAGCAGGTCGAGGCAGGCGCCCGCGACCTGCGGCTGGCAGCGGATGCAGTAGGGATCCTGAACCCGCTCGTCGCCGTCGCGATGGGCCTCGCGGATCTCGGAGCCCTCCAGCAGGGCGCGGAGCGTGCGCGCCGCCTCGATCTGGCCGCGATGGCCGCGCAGCGCATGGATCTCGGGCCGGAACGGCGTCGGCGAGCCCATGGCAGCATCGGTCGAGAGCGCCCCGGTGACCAGCGACGCGATGCCCGAGCGCCAGGCCTCGAAGAGGCCGGCGAGCGCCAGCGCGGTCGAGACCTGGGTGCCGTTGATCAGTGCCAGCCCCTCCTTGGCGCCGAGCGCGATCGTCGGGATGCCGGCGGCGGCCATCGCCTCGGCGCCCGGCATGCGGCGGCCCCGGTACTCGGCCTCGCCCTCGCCAAGCATCACCGCCGTCATGTGCGCGAGCGGCGCGAGGTCGCCCGAGGCGCCGACCGAGCCCTGCGCCGGGATCACCGGCGTCACGCCGGTCGCCAGCAGTGCCTGCAGCGTCTCGATCACCACCCAGCGCACACCCGAGGCGCCGCGGCCGAGCGAGATGAGCTTGAGCGCGATCACCAGCCGCGCGATCCGGGCGGGAAGCGCCGGGCCGACCCCGGCGCAATGCGACAGGATCAGGTTGCGCTGCAACTGCGCGGTGTCTGCCGCGGGGATGCGCACCTGCGCGAGCTTCCCGAAGCCGGTGTTGACGCCGTAGACCGGCTCGGTGCCCCGGGCCGCCGCCTCGACACGGGCGACGGCGGCCTCGACCCCGGCGCGGGCGGAAGCGTCGAGGACCAGCCCCTCGTCGTGCCAGTAGAGCCGGGCGAGGTCGGCGAGCGTCGCCTTGCCGGGCATCAGCGTCAGGGTCATGCGGCGCCTCCGAAGATGCGAAGATGGAGCGAGTTGAAGCCGACCCGGTAGGCGAGTTCGGCCGGGTGGGCGACATTCCAGATGGCGAGATCGGCACGCTTGCCGGGAGCGATGACGCCGCGGTCCTCGAACCCCAGCGCCTCCGCCCCGACCCTGGTCGCACCCGCCAGTGCCTCCTCGGGCGTCATGCGGAAGAGCGTGCAGGCCATGTTCATCGCGAGCAGCAGCGAGGTCATCGGCGACGAGCCGGGGTTGCAGTCGGTGGCGATGGCGATGGGCACGCCGGCGGCGCGCAGCAGGTCGACGGGCGGCCTGCGCGTCTCGCGCAGCGTGTAGAAGGCGCCGGGCAGCAGCACCGCCACCGTGCCCGCCGCGGCCATGGCGCGGGCGCCGTCCTCGTCGAGATATTCGAGGTGGTCCGCCGAGAGCGCCTCGTAGGAGGCCGCCAGCGCGGCGCCGCCGAGAGTCGAGAGCTGCTCGGCATGGATCTTTACCGGCAGACCGAGATCGGCGGCGCGGTCGAACACCCGCTTGATCTGCGCCGGCGAGAAGGCGATCCCCTCGCAGAAGCCGTCGACAGCGTCGGCGAGTTCCTCGGCCGCCGCCTGCTCCAGCGCCGGGATGCAGACCTCGTCGATGTAGCCGTCCGGGTCGTTGCGGTACTCCGGCGGCACCGCATGGGCGCCGAGAAAGCTTGTCGCCACCGCGACGTCGCGCTTGGCACCGAGTCGCCGGGCGGCGCGCAGCATGGCGAGCTCGGTCGCGATGTCGAGGCCGTAGCCCGACTTGATCTCGATCGTGGTCACACCCTCGGCGATCAGCGCGTCGAGGCGCGGCAAAGCGGTCTCGACCAGCGCATCCTCGTCGGATTCCCGGGTCGCCTGCACCGTCGCGACGATGCCGCCGCCGGCCCGCGCGATCTCCTCGTAGCTCGCGCCCTGGAGACGCATCTCGAACTCGCGGGCACGGTTGCCGCCATGGACGATGTGGGTATGGCAGTCGATCAGGCCCGGCGTGACCAGCCTCCCGTCCTGCCTGTGGATCGGCAGGGCGCGCACGTCGCGGGGCGCGTCCTCGCGGGATCCCACCCAGGCGATCTCGTCTCCGGAAACGGCGATCAGGGCATCGGGGATCAGGCCATAGGGCCCGTCTTCCCCGGCCATGGTCGCGGCGGTCAGCTCGGTGAGCGCGTAGGCGGATTCGGCAATCATGCGCCTCCCCTCCGATTCGGCATTGCGCGCCGTTTCGACATGGGTAATATGTATGTACATAATACGTCAACCGGGAAAGTGGACACGGGGATGACGACTCTCTTTGCCAGGCGGGCGCTGCTGCCCGGAGGCTGGGCGCGGGACGTGCGGGTGACAATCGGCGCCGACGGCCGGATCGCTGCGGTGGCGGCCGGGGTGCAGCCCGAGGCGGGCGACGAGCGGCTGGGGTCGGGCATCCTGCTGCCAGCCCCGTCGAACCTGCACAGCCACGCCTTCCAGCGGGCGATGGCGGGGA
Organism: Limibaculum sp.; assembly: GCA_039805905.1. Classification (GTDB taxonomy): domain Bacteria; phylum Pseudomonadota; class Alphaproteobacteria; order Rhodobacterales; family Rhodobacteraceae; genus Thermohalobaculum. Next base: position 22,430 of record JBDIVM010000004.1, read on the forward strand.
TGACCGAGGCGCGGGGCGCGGGCGGGAACGACAGCTTCTGGACCTGGCGGACGCTGATGTACCGCTTCCTCGAGGCCCTGAGTCCCGACGACATCGAGGCCATCGCCGCCCAGGTGCAGGTCGAGATGGCCGAGGCCGGCTATGCGGCGGTGGCCGAGTTCCACTACCTGCACAACCGGCCGGGCGGCGGGCACTACGACAATCCGGCCGAGCTGAGCGCGCGGGTCGCAGCGGCTGCGGGCCAGACCGGGCTCGGGCTGACGCTGCTGCCGGTGCTCTACGTCTTCGGCGGCTGCGACCGGCGCGCGCTGTCGGGGGGGCAGCTGCGCTTCGCCAGCGACCTGACGCATTTCGGGCGCATCGTCGAGGGCGCCGCCGATGCCGCGAAGGCGCTGCCGGGGGATGCGCGGGTGGGTGTCGCGCCGCACAGCCTGCGCGCAGTGCCGCCCGATCTGGTGCGCGAGGCCGCGCTCCTGCGCCCGCAGGACCCGATCCACATCCATGCGGCCGAGCAGGTCGCCGAGGTGACCGAGGTCGAGGGCGCCTATGGCAAGCGCCCGGTGGCGCTGCTGCTGGACCTCGGCATCGACGCCCGCTGGTGCCTGATCCACGCCACGCAGATGGTGCCCCCCGAGACCGCGGCGCTGGCGATGTCGGGTGCCGTGGCGGGGCTCTGCCCGATCACCGAGGCGAACCTGGGCGACGGCATCTTCGATGGCACGCGGTTCCGCGAGGCCGGGGGTATGTTCGGGGTCGGATCGGATTCCAACGTGCGCATCTCGCTGGGCGAGGAGCTGCGGGTGCTCGAGTACTCCCAGCGGCTGGGGCTGCGGGCGCGCGCGGTGCTGGCGGGGCCGGGGTCGGCCGGGCGGACCCTGCTCGAGGGGGCCGCGGCCGGCGCTGCGCGGGCCTGCGGGCGCGAAACCGGTGTCGTCGCACCCGGCATGCTGGCCGACCTGATGACGCTGGACGCCGGCAACCTCGCGCTTGCCGGTCTGGAGGGCGACATGGCGCTCGACGGCTGGATCTTCGCCGGCGACGACCGCGCGGTGCGCGATGTCTGGTCTGCCGGGCGGCGGCTGGTGACGGACGGGCTTCACTTCGCCCGCGACGCCGTCGAGGCGCGCTACCGCGCCGTCGTCGCCAAGCTGAGGGCGGCATGAGCCGGATCTCGTATCTGGATGTCAAGGCGGCGATCCTGGAGCGCATCCGGGGCGGTGTCCTGGCGCCCGGGGACACGGTGCCGGGTGAGGAACGGCTGGCGAATGAATTCGGCTGCGCCCGGGTCACGGTGAACCGGGCGCTGCGCGAGCTGGCCGAGGCGGGCGTTGTGGAGCGGCGGCGCAAGTCGGGCACGCGGGTGCTCGACCCGGCGCCACGCGACGCCGAGATGGAGATCCCCTCGGTCCGGTCCGAGATCGAGGCGGCCGGAGCGGTCTACTGCTACGAGCTGCTGTCCCGCCGCATCGTGGTGCCGCCGCACGGGATCCGGGCGGCGCTGGGCCTCGGGGCAGGGGCGAAGGCGCTGCACCTGGTCTGCCGGCACCGGGCCGGAACCCGCGTGCACCAGATCGAGGACCGATGGATCAATCTCGAGACCGTGCCGGCCGCCCGCGCCGCCGATTTTGCCGCCGTCGGGCCGAGCGAGTGGCTGATCCGGGAGATGCCGCTGAGCCAGGTCGAGCATGTGTTCTCGGCCGCCAATGCCACCGAGACGGAGGCGGCACTTCTGGGAATCGTCCCGCACGATGCCGTCTTCATCGCCGAGCGCCGCACCTGGATCGACGGCAGCACGATCACCCGGGCGCGCCTCGTCCACCCCGGCGCCACCCACCGGCTGGTTGCGCGCACGCATCCGCCCCTCTAAGACCCCGGAAAGCACCGGCCGCGCGGCGGCCGCAGAGGGCGCGCCCCGCATGGAATCACTGGTCAACGTCGCCTTTCCGATCTTTGCCATCATGGCGCTCGGCTACTGGGCCGGGTGCCGGAGGTTGCTGAACCCGGCCACGACCTCGGCGCTGAACAGATACGTCTTCCTGTTCGCCCTGCCGGCGACAATGTTCGTCTTCTCTGCCCGGGCCAAGATCTCCGAGATCTTCAACTGGCCCTATATCGGCGCGTATCTTCTCGGCTCGCTGGGAACCGTGATCCTTGCCCTGCTCGCGGCGCGGCTGGCATTCCGCCTCGGCCGCGAGGAGGTCGCCATGCACGGTGCGCTCGCGACCTACGCCAGCAGCGGCTACATGGGCATCCCGATCTTCCTGACAGCCTTCGGCGCTGCAGGCATCCTGCCAGCGATCATCACGAACCTCATCGGTCCGATGAGCCTGTTGGCGCTGATCATGCTGGCTCTCGAGGCGATGCGTCGGCCCGAGGCCTCGCTGTTCCGGAAGCTTCGCGACATCGGCACCGTGGTCGCCACAAGCCCGGTCATCGTCGCCTCGGTCCTGGGCATCCTCTTCGCCCTGTTCCGGATCCCGCTGCCGGTTCCGCTTGGCAACATGCTGGATTTGCTCGCCTCGTCGGCGGGCCCGACCGCACTCTTTGCGCTGGGGCTCTCGCTGGTCGGGCACTCGCTTCTGGGCGACCTCGGGGAAATCTGCTGGCAGACCTTCCTGAAGCTGATCGTCCACCCGGCGCTGGTCTGGCTGTGCGTGACGTGGGTGTTCGCGGTCGACCCGTTCTGGGCCCAGTCGGCCGTGATCATGGCGGCATTGCCGACCGGATCGTCGATCTTCGTCGTGGCGGAGCAGTATGGAGTCGCGCCGCGCCGAGCCTCGGCGATCATCGCGCTGTCGACGGCTATCTCGGTGATCACGCTGTCCTTCCTGTTCGTGGCATTGGAGGTGAAGTAGGACCGCATGGCCGGATAAGGAAAGGCTTGATCCGCGCCACCGCCCGGCATTGAGATACCGCGTCTGCCGCACGAGTCGGCGCGCCGCCCGAGGGATCTGCCCCATGCCTGACATCGACCTGCCTTTCAGCCGCGCCGAATATGCCGGCCGCCTCGCCCGGGTGCGTCGCGCGATGGAGGCGGCGGGCGTCGAGGTGCTGTTCACCTGCGACCCCTCCAACATGGCCTGGCTGACCGGCTATGACGGCTGGAGCTTCTATGTGCACCAGGGGGTGATCGTCGGGCCGTCCGGCGACCCCGTCTTCTGGGGCCGGCGGATGGACGCGGTCGGGGCGACCCGCACCTGCTACATGGCCGAGGCCGACATCACCGGCTACCCCGACAACTACGTCATGTCGACGGTGCGCCACCCGATGGACCATCTGGCCACGCTGATCCGCGAGCGCGGCTGGGGCGGCAGGCGGCTCGGCGTCGAGATGGAGAACTACTACTACTCGGCCAAGGCCCATGCGGTGCTGACCGCGGCGCTGGGCGGTTCGGAGGTGGTCGACGCCACCGCGCTGGTGAACTGGCAGCGCGCGGTGAAGTCGCCCACGGAACAGCTCTACATGCGCCGCGCTGCCCGGATCGTCGAGCGGATGCATGCCCGGGTGCTGGAGCTGATGGCGCCCGGCCGGCGCAAGAACGAGATCGCGGCCGAGATTTACAGGACCGGCATCTGGGGCGCCGAGCACGAGGGGGTGAGCTTCGGCGGCGACTACCCGGCGATTGCGCCCCTGATGCCGAGCGGCAAGGACGCCAGCGCGGCACATCTCACCTGGACCGACGCCCCCTTCGAGAAGGACGCCGGCACCTTCTTCGAGATCGCCGGGGTCTACCGGCGCTACCACGCGCCGCTCTGCCGCACGATCTATCTGGGCGAGCCGCCGAAGGCGATGCGGGCGGCGGCCGAGGCGCTCTTGGAGGGGATCGCCGACGGGATCGAGGCCGCTCGCCCCGGCAACGCCGCGGGCGACGTCGCGCGGGCCTTCTACCGGGTGCTGGAGAAGCGCGGCATCCGGCGCGAGGGCCGCTGCGGCTACCCGATCGGGCTCAGCTACCCGCCCGACTGGGGCGAACGCACCTTCTCGATCCGGCCGGAGGACGAGACGGTGCTCGAGGCGGGGATGACCTTCCACTTCATGCCCGGCCTCTGGATGGACGACTGGGGGCTCGAGATCACCGAGCCCCTGCTGGTGCGCGAGGGCGGGCCGGCAGAGTGCCTTGCGAACTACCCCCGCCAGCTCTTCGTGAAGCCGTGAGCGAGCTCGACGCCACGCGGGCGATCCTCGCCGAGCTGATCGGCTTCCCGACGGTCTCGGCGGACTCGAACCTCGAACTGATCGCCTGGTGCGCGGCGCGGCTCGACGCGCTGGGGGCGCGGACCGAGATGACCACGGATCCCTCGGGCACCAAGGCCAACCTGTTCGCCACCATCGGCCCCGACGTCGATGGCGGCATCGTGCTCTCGGGCCATACCGACGTGGTTCCGGTCGCCGGCCAGGAATGGTCCTCCGACCCCTTCGTGGCGCGCGAGCAGGACGGGCTGACCTACGGCCGGGGCGCCTGCGACATGAAGGGCTTCATCGCCTGCGCGCTGGCGCTGGCGCCGCGCATGGCGGCGGCGAGGCTGCGGCGCCCGGTGCATTTCGCGCTGACCTATGACGAGGAGATCGGCTGCCTCGGTGCGCAGGTAATGCTGAAGGCGCTGGCGGCGGCGGGGCGGCGACCCGGCATCTGCATCATCGGCGAGCCGACCGAGATGCGGATCATCGAGGGTCACAAGGGCTGCTGCGAGTACACCACCCGGTTCACCGGGCTCGCCGGCCACGGTTCGGCCCCGGATCTCGGGGTCAGCGCGGTCGAGTATGCGGTGCGCTACGTGGCGCGGCTGATGGAGCTGCGCGAGGCGCTGAAGGCGCGTACGCCCGCCGGGTCGCGGTTCCAGCCGCCCTGGTCCACGCTGCAGATCGGGCGGGTCGCGGGCGGCATCGCCCACAACGTGATCGCCGACCGCTGCGAGGTCGACTGGGAGCTGAGGCCCGTCGCCGATGCCGACGCTGCATTCGTCAAGACCGAGATCGCAACCTATGTCGAGGACACGCTCTTGCCGGCGATGCGCGCGGTGCATCCCGGGGCCGGCATCGAGACCGAGGTCATCGGCGAGATCACCGGCTTCGAGCCCGTGCCCGAGTCGGAAGCCTGCGCGCTGGTCGCCGAGCTCACCGGCGGCAATCTGCGCGACGTGGTGTCGTTCGGCACGGAAGCGGGACTCTTCCAGAAGCAGGGCATATCGACGGTGATCTGCGGGCCGGGCTCGATCACCCAGGCACACAAGGCCGACGAGTTCGTCGCGGCCGGGCAACTCGGCCTCTGCCTCGACATGATCGGGAGGCTGGTGGACCGCCTGACGCAGTAGGCGCCGCGTCCCGGTGCCAGCATGCCGCGGGCGCCGGAGCTTGCCGGGCGGCTGCGGCGCAACCATCTCTGATGGCATCCGTCCCGCAAAGGCCATTCGGGGGGCCGCGCGGGGCACCGGTCTCATCCATTCCGGAGGATTTCGATGCTTTCGCTCTCGCGCCGTCAGTTCTTCGCCGGGGCCGCGGGAGCGGCGCTCGCCGCCGCCATGCCTCCCGCGCTTCTTCCAGCGGGCGCTGCGCAGCGGCTGTCGGTCGGCACCCGCCAGATCGAGGTCAACGGCCGGGCCGCGACGGTGTTCCGCATCACCCGGGCCGATGGCGGGCACGGGCTGGTGCTACCGGCCGGCGCGGACTTCGCGGTGACGCTGGAGAACGGGCTGGCCGAGCCAACGGTCGTGCACTGGCACGGGCTGACCCCGCCCTGGCGGCAGGACGGGGTGCCGGGGCTCTCGCAGGAGCCGCTCGCGCCCGGCGCGGCGCAGGACTACGATTTCCCGCTGGACCGTGCGGGGACGCACTGGATGCACTCGCATCTGGGCCTGCAGGAGCAGGCGCTGCTGGCGGCGCCGCTGATCGTGCAGGACCCGCCCGGGCAGGCGCCGGACGAGCAGGAGGTCGTGGTGATGCTGCACGACTTTGCGTTCCGGCCGGCGGAGGAAATCCTCACCGGGCTCCGCGGCGGCCGGATGGCGGGGCACGGTATGGCCGGGCAGGGAATGGCCGGGCACGCCATGGGTGCCATGCAGGGCCATATGATGGGCGGCCACGGCATGGGGATGGCCGATGTCAACGACATCGAGTTCGACGCCTACCTCGCCAACGACCGCACCCTCGACGACCCGGAGGTCGTCGCGGTCGAGCCGGGCGGGCGGGTGCGGCTCCGGATCATCAACGGCGCCGCGGCGACCAACTTCGCCATCGACCTCGGTGGCACGGAGGGCGAGCTCGTCGCCGTCGACGGCAACCCGGTGGCGCCGGTGCGCAGCCGGCGCTTCCCGGTTGCGATCGCCCAGCGCCTCGACATCCGGCTGACCGTCCCGGCGGGGGCGGCGCTGCCGGTGCTGGCGCTGCGCGAGGGGGCCGCTGAGCGCACGGGCATCGTGCTGCGGGCGAAGGGTGCGCCGGTCGCGCGGATCGCCGGGCGGGGCGATGCAGACGGACCGGTGCTGGATCTCGGCTTCGAGAGCGGGCTCGGTGCCGCCGCGCCGCTGGCGCCGCGGCGTGCCGACCGCAGCGTGCTGGTCGAGCTGACCGGCGGGATGGCCGGTTATGCCTGGGGCCAGTCGGCGGATGGCGTGCCGGGGGGGCCGGTCACGGTCCGCGCCGGCGAGCGGGTCGAGCTGATCCTGCGCAACCAGACCATGATGGCCCATCCGATGCACCTGCACGGCCACCACTTCCAGGTGGCGGCGATCGGCGGGCGGCGGCTCGCCGGGGCGGTGCGCGACACCGTGCTGGTGCCGCCGATGGCCGAGGTGACGCTCGCCTTCGACGCCGACAACCCCGGGCGCTGGGCGTTCCACTGCCACCACCTTTACCACATGGCCTCGGGCATGATGGCGACGCTCGACTACGAGGGCGTCGCCTGACAGGCGGCCCCGCCGGCCGCCCCGCGCAGGCACATCGCCCGCCGCCGTTGCCGGCGGCGGGCGTGCAGGGCGGGCCGCGGCGCTGTCAGCCGCCGGCCTTGACCGCAATCTTCTTCACCGTGCTCTTCGCCTCCGGCGGCTTCGCGACCGTGACGGTGAGCACCCCGTTCGCGAACTTCGCCTCGATCTTTCCGGCGTCCGGCGCGAAGGGCAGGGTGACCGAGCGCGAGAACTTTCCGTAGCTGCGCTCCATCATGTGGTAGTCGACGTCCTTGCGCTCGGTCTGGCTCTTCTTCTCGCCGCTGACGGTCAGCACGCGCTCGGCGACCGAGACATCGACGTCCTTCTCGCTCAGGCCGGGGAGTTCGACCGAGACCTCGATGGCGGCCCCGGTGTCCTTCACGTCCATGCTGGGCCGGAGCGCGCCGCCCCAGAACTCGGGCAGCTTCGGGAAGCCGCGGTTGAAATCGCTGAAGACGCGGTCAATCTCGCGGTGGAGCGCCGAGAACATGTTGTCACCGTCGCTGCGGGCCGGTGTCGTGAGCTTGCCAGGTTCCATGTCGCGAATCCTTCTCGTGCAATGGGGAGCGCCGATGCGAGTCGGCGTGGGCAAAGGATCGCCCGGCGCAGGCCGGCGCGCATTGACCTCGGTCAACGGGGGAACTGGCCGCAGGCCGCCCGGCACACTAGATAAGGCGCATTCCGGACAGGCGAGCGAGGTTTCCATGTCGATCAGACCGGTGAAGCGGATCGAGCGGGCGCGGCCCACCATGGAGGGCGCCGGGGTGCGTCTGCACCGGGCCTTCGGCTTCGGCGACACCGCCGAGCTCGACCCGTTCCTGCTGTTCGACGACTTCCGCAACGACCGGCCCGAGGATTACCTGAAGGGCTTCCCCTGGCATCCGCACCGGGGCATCGAGACCATCACCTATGTGCTGGCCGGGACGGTGGACCATGGCGACAGCCTCGGCAACGAGGGGACGCTCGGGGCCGGCGACGTGCAGTGGATGACCGCGGGCAGCGGCATCCTGCACCAGGAGATGCCGAAGGGCGACGCCAAGGGCCGGATGCACGGCTTCCAGCTCTGGGCCAACCTGCCCTCGGCGCTGAAGATGACGGCGCCCCGCTATCAGGACGTGCCCGCGGCCGAGATCCCGGAGATCATCGAGGACGACGGCACCGTGATCCGCATCGTCTGCGGCGACTTCGCCGGCCGGCGCGGCCCGGTCGAGGGCGTGGCCGCCGACCCGCGCTATCTCGACATCTCGGTGCCGCCGGGCGTGAAGAAGACGCTGAAGGTCGAGGTCGAGCGCCACGCCTTCGCCTATGTCTTCGCCGGAGCGGGCCGCTTCGCCTATGCCTCGAAGCCCTTCGGTGTGCTGCTGGAAAGGCAGGTCGACGGGCAGGAGGTGCTCGTGCGCGACCAGACCGGCAACCGCTCGCTGATCGTGTTCGACCGCGGCGACGAGGTCACCGTCGAGGCGGGCGAGGAGGGCGTGCGCTTCCTGCTGGTCTCGGGCAAGCCATTGCGCGAGCCGGTGGCCTGGTACGGGCCGATCGTGATGAACACCAAGGCCGAGCTGGAGCAGGCGGTGCGCGAGCTTCAGGCGGGCACGTTCATCAGGCACGGGTGAGGGGTGGCCGAGCCGCCGATTTGCGGTAGGGAGCGCATTCATGCGCACCATTCCCGCCGCAAAAGGTGCGCATGAATGCGCACCTACATCCGGCGTCCGATCCGATCATGCTTTTCGGTCTCGTGGCGCCCTGCTAGGTTGCGTGGCGAAGGACGCAGGGGAAACGCGCATGAACGACCAGAGCGACCTGAAGGTCACCCCGTTCTCGACCCACTGGGGCACCTATTTCGCCGAGGTGCGGGGCGGGCGGCTGGTCGGCGTGCACGACTATCCGAAGGACCCGGACCCGGCCGAGATCGGGCCGGGGATCGTCGACATGGTCGACCATCCCACGCGCATCCGCCGCCCGGCGATCCGCAAGAACTACCTCAGGGACGGCATCCGGGCCCACCGTGCCGGGCGCGGCCGCGAGTCCTTCGTCGCGGTGCCCTGGGACGAGGCGCTCGACATCGCGGCGGCCGAACTCGAGCGGGTGCGCAAGCAGCATGGGAACGCGGCGATCTTCGGCGGCTCCTATGGCTGGGCCAGCGCCGGGCGGTTCCACCATGCCCAGAGCCAGGTGCATCGCTTCCTCAACTGCATCGGCGGCTATGTCGCCCATACCGACAACTACAGCTACGCCGCAGTCAACAACCTGAGCCCGCATGTGGTCGGGCCGTTCAGCCCGCTGGTGCTGGACCGCGCAACCTCCTGGCCGGTGATCGCGGAGCACTCGAAGCTGATCGTGATGTTCGGCGGCCTGCCGGTGAAGAACGCGCAGGTGACCTCGGGCGGGGTCGGCAAGCACAGCATGCCCTCGGCGCTCAGGGCGGCGAAGGCGAACGGGGCGGAGTTCGTGCTGGTGAGCCCGCTCCGCTCCGACGCGATGGCGGGACTGGGCGCCGAATGGCTGGCGCCGCGGCCCGGCACCGACATGGCGCTGATGCTGGCGCTGGCGCACACGCTGGTGACCGAGGGGCTGCACGACCGCGCCTTCCTGGCGCGGTACACCATCGGCTTCGAGCGGTTCCTGCCCTATCTCACGGGCGAGAGCGACGGCCAGCCCAAGGACCCGGACTGGGCGGCGCGCATCACCGGGCTGGACCCGGAGGCGATCCGCCGGCTGGCGCGACGCATGGCCGCCAGGCGCACCATGATCACCGTCGCCTGGTCGATCCAGCGCGCCGACCACGGCGAGCAGCCCTGCTGGATGGCGATCGTGCTTGCCGCCATGCTGGGTCAGATCGGGCTTCCGGGCGGCGGCTTCGGCATCGGCTACGGCTCGGAGAACGGCATCGGCAACCAGGTGCGGCTGTTCCGCTTCCCCGCCCTGCCGCAGGGCGACAACGCGACCGGCGCCGCGATCCCGGTGGCGCGGATCGCCGATGCGCTGCTGCATCCGGGCGAACCCTACGACTTCAACGGGCAGAGGCTGTCCTACCCCGACCTCCGCCTGGTCTACTGGGCTGGCGGCAATCCCTTCCACCACCATCAGGATCTGAACCGGCTGGTGCGCGCCTTCCGCCGGCCCGAAACGGTGATCGTCAACGAGATCTGGTGGACCCAGATGGCACGCCATGCCGACATCGTGTTCCCGACCACGACCGTGCTCGAGCGCGAGGACATCTCGATGACCCACTGGGAGCCGCTGATCGTCGCCATGCGCAAGGCGGTCGAGCCGGTGGGCGAGGCGCGGGACGACTACGCGATCTTCTCCGGCCTCGCGCGGCGGATGGGCGCGGAGGATGCGTTCACCGAGGGGCGCACGCCCGAGGACTGGGTGCGTCACCTGTGGGACCAGGCCCGCCAGCGCGCCGCCGAGGCGGGGTTCGAGCTGCCGACGCTCGAGGACCTGCGCGCGCGGGAAACGGTCGAGCTGCCCGCGCCCGAGCGCGAGCCGGTGCTGCTGGAGGCGTTCCGCGACGACCCGGAGGCGAACCCGCTGGAGACGCCGAGCGGCAGGATCGAGATCTTCTCCGGGCGCATCGCCGGCTTCGGCTACGATGACGCGCCGGGGCACCCGGTCTGGATCGAGCCCTATGAATGGCTCGGCAGCCCGGCGGCGCGGGAGTTCCCGCTGCACCTGATCTCGAACCAGCCGCGCACCCGGTTGCACAGCCAGTTCGACCCCGGCTCGGTCAGCCGCGCGAGCAAGATCCGGGGCCGTGAGCCGATGGTGATGCATCCCGCGGACGCGGCGGCCCGCGGCATCGCGGATGGCGAGGTGGTGCGGGTGTTCAACCGCCGCGGCGCCTGCCTCGCCGGGGTGATCCTGTCGGACTCGGTCATGCGCGGCGTGGTGCAGCTCTCGACCGGCGCCTGGTACGACCCGGCCGAGCCGGGCGTGGAGGGCAGCCTCTGCAAGCATGGCAACCCGAACGTGCTGACCCGCGACAGGGGCACCTCGCGGCTCGGGCAGGGGCCGTCGGCGCAGACGACGCTGGTCGAGGTGGAGAAGTTCCCGGGCGAGCCCCCGCCGGTCACCGCCTTCGTGCCGCCGGTGATCGAGGAGCGGGATAGGGGATTGTCGCTTACGTAGCCGCGGTAGCCTCGGGCGCCGGGTGGCGAAGCCCCTCGGTCAGTTTCTTGAGCGCCGCCTCGTCTAGCGTCTCGTGCTCGAGCAACTCGGCGGCGCAGCGGTCGAGCATGGCGCGGTTCTCGCCGAGAATCCTCAGCGCCCGCTCGAAGGTCTCGTCCAGGATCGCGCGCACCCCGGCATCGATCCGCTCGGCGGTCGCCTCGCTGTAATCGCGCGCCGCGGGCATGAAGTCCTGTACGCCGGCAAGGAACGGCGCCCGCTCGCGGTCATAGGCGGCGTGGCCCAGCCCCTCGTCCATCCCGTAGCGCATGACCATCGCCCGGGCGATGTCGGTCGCCTTGGCGAGGTCGTCAGCCGCGCCGGTCGAGGTGTGACCGAACACCAGCTTCTCGGCCGCCCGGCCGCCGAGCAGCACGGCGATCTTGTTCTCGAGCTCCTCGCGGGTCATCAGGTAGCGGTCCTCGGTCGGGCGCTGGATGGTGTAGCCGAGCGCGCCGACGCCGCGCGGGATGATCGAGACCTTGTGCACCTCCTCGGTGCCGGGGGTCGCCAGCGAGACCAGCGCATGGCCCATCTCGTGGAAGGCGACGATCTGGCGCTCCTTCGGGTTCATCAGCCGGTTTTTCTTCTCGAGTCCGGCAACGATGCGCTCGATCGCACGGGTGAAGTCGTCCATCTCGACCGAGGCCGCCCTGCGCCGGGTCGCCAGCAGCGCCGCCTCGTTCACCAGGTTGGCGAGGTCGGCGCCGGTGAAGCCGGTGGTCAGTGCGGCGATCTCGTCCGGGTCCACGCCGGCCGCAATCTTCGCCTTCTTCATGTGGACCTTCAGGATCTGCACCCTCCCCTGCCGATCGGGCTTGTCGACCAGCACCTGCCGGTCGAAGCGCCCCGCGCGCAGCAGCGCGGGATCGAGGATCTCGGGCCGGTTGGTCGCGGCCAGCAGCACCACGCCGATCGAGGGGTCGAAACCGTCGAGCTCGGCGAGGAGCTGGTTCAGCGTCTGCTCGCGTTCGTCATGGCCGCCGATCTGCCCGGAAATGCCGCGCGCGCGGCCAAGCGCATCGAGCTCGTCGATGAAGATGATTGCCGGGGCGGCGCCGCGGGCCTGCTCGAACAGGTCGCGCACCCGTGCCGCGCCGACGCCGACGAACATCTCGACGAACTCCGAGCCCGAGATCGAGAAGAACGGCACCCCCGCCTCGCCCGCCACCGCGCGGGCGAGCAGGGTCTTGCCGGTGCCGGGCGGGCCGAGCAGCAGCACGCCCTTGGGGATGCGCGCGCCCAGCACGCCGTATTTGCCGGGGTCCTTCAGGAACTCGACGATCTCGGCCAGCTCGTCCTTCGCCTCGTCGACCCCGGCCACATCCTCGAAGGTGACCTTGGTGTCCTTCTCGACATACACCTTGGCACGGCTCCGCCCGATCGACATCATGCCGCCCATGCCCTGCTTCTCGGCGATCTTGCGGAAGACGAACATCCAGAGGCCGAAGAACACCAGAGCCGGCACCACCCAGGACAGGATCTCGGTCAGCCAGGTGCTCTCGATGGCACCGGCGAATTCGACGCCGGATTTCGCCAGCATGGCGGCGATGTCGGCATCGACCCGCTGGGTCACGAAGGAAATCTTGCCGTCGCGCGCAGTCCTGTAGTCGCCTCTGAGCTCCTGCGAGCCGACCATGACGCGGGCGATCTCGCCGCTTTCCAGCCGGCTCTCGAACTCGCTGAAGGGAATGCGCTCGACCGAGCCCGAGGCCTGCCACAGGCTCTGGAACATCATCACCGCGAACATGGCGAAGACGACGTACCAGAAGTTGAACTGGTGCTTCTTCTCGATCGGCATCCGCGCTCTCCGGGTTTTCCTGGCGAGCCTAGCTGCAGAGTGGGGGAGAACCTTGACCACGGTCAACCCCGCCAGCCGGCCGCACCCAGCGCGTTTCCGGCCGATCGCGCTGGCGGAGCGGGGGCGAATCGGCGGAAGATGCCGCCGGCGCGCGGCTCCGGCCGCGGCGCTGCCATTCGCCGGAGGAAACGATCATGCGACCGCACCGATTGCTCGCCGCCTGCACCGCACTCGCCGCGCTCTCGACCCCCGCGGCGGCGGATTTCACCCTGACCATCCTGCACACCAACGACTTCCACAGCCGGATCGAGCCGATCAACCAGTATGACAGCGCCTGCGCCCCCGAGGACGCGGCCGAGAGCAAGTGCTTCGGTGGCTCGGCGCGGCTGGTCACCGCGATCCGGGACCGCCGGGCGGCAACCGAGAATCCGCTGCTGGTCGACGGCGGCGACCAGTTCCAGGGCTCGCTGTTCTACAGCTACTACAAGGGCAAGGCGGCGGCCGAGATGATGACGGCACTCGGCTACCAGGCGATGACGGTCGGCAACCACGAGTTCGACGACGGGCCCGAGGTGCTGCGCGGCTTCATGGATGCGGTCGGCTTCCCGGTGCTGATGTCGAACGCCGACGTCTCGAAGGAGCCGGCGCTGAACGGCGTGCTGATGCCCTCCACCGCGATCGAGGTCGGCGGCCAGAGGATCGGGCTGATCGGCCTGACGCCCGAGGATACTCCCGAACTCGCCAGTCCGGGCCGGAACATCGCGTTCACCGACCCGGCCGAGGCGCTGACCCGCGAGGTGGCGAGGCTGACCGCCGATGGCATCGACAAGATCGTGGTGCTGAGCCATTCGGGCTACGAGGTCGACCAGCGCGTCGCCGCCCAGGTGAGCGGCGTCGACGTGATCGTCGGCGGACACTCGCACACGCTGCTCGCCAATGCGATCGAAGGCGCCGCCGGCCCCTATCCGACCTGGGTCACGGCGCCGGATGGCAACCGGGTCGCGATCGTCCAGGCGGGCGCCTACGGCAAGTATCTGGGCGAGCTGAAGGTCACATTCGACGATGCCGGCACGGTCAAGGACGCCGCCGGCGAGCCGACGGTGATGGATGCCGCGGTCGCCGAGGATGCGGCGCTCAAGGCGCGGATCGCCGAGCTGGCGAAGCCCCTGGAGGAGATCCGGAACGAGGTCATCGCCGAGGCGGATGCGCCGATCGACGGCAGCCGCGACAATTGCCGCACCAGGGAGTGCGAGATGGGCAACCTGGTCGCCGACGCCATGCTCGACCGGGTCAAGGGCCAGGGCATCCAGATCGCCATCGCCAATGGCGGCGGCCTGCGCGCCTCGATCGATGGCGGGCCGGTGACCATGGGCGAGGTGCTGACGGTGCTGCCGTTCCAGAACACGCTGGCGACGTTCCAGCTGACCGGCGCGGACGTGATTGCCGCACTCGAGAACGGGGTCAGCCAGGTCGAGGAGGTGAAGGGCCGCTTCCCGCAGGTGGCGGGACTGAAATTTGCCTGGACCCGCGGCAAGCCGGCGAACGGGGGCCGGGTGCTCGAGGTGATGGTGCGCGAGGGCGATGCCTGGGTGCCGATCGACCCCGCGAAGCTCTACGGCGTGGTGGCGAACAACTACGTCCGGGGCGGCGGCGACGGCTACAGGGTTTTCGCCGAGAAGGCGCAGGATGCCTATGACTACGGACCGTCGCTTGAGGATGTCGTGGCCGAATTTCTGGCCAATGCCAGCCCCTACAAGCCGCATCTCGACGGCCGGATCGAGGAGCGCTGACCGCAGGGCGGGCGGCCGGTGCGCGGGCCGCCGGAACACTCGCCCGCGGTTGACCTCGGGCGGGCACTCACCCAGGGAGTGCCGCGGACGGCCCGGCGCCGGCCGGGGCGCATGCGACACGGGAGCAGGATGCCACCCCCGGTTTTGCCTCGATGCCACCACCCTCGGGCGCGGTTCGTGACCGTGCTGATGGCCGTGGCGGTGCTTGCATCGGGATGCTCCGGCAAGCCGGTATCCGGCTCACCCGAGTTCGAGGCGCCTGCCACGACGGTGGTCTACGATGTCGTGCTCGAGGGATCACCCTCCGCGGGGGTTACCGCCCTCGCCGAGCAGTCGCTCGCGACCTTCAGGTTGCGGCAGGACGGCGCCCAGAGCCTCGCCTTCCTGCGCCGCCGGGCCGAGAGCGATCTGGATTTGATGCGCAGGATCCTGCGGTCCCACGGCTATTATTCCGCCACGGTCGAGGCCACGGTAACCCCGGCGGAGCCGGGAAAGGCGACCGTCACGATCACCGTGGTTCCGGGGCCGGGCTTCGTGCTGACGGCGCACCGGCTGCAGGTCACACATGAAGGCGCGGTCGCGCCGCCCCTGCTCGATGCGGCCGCGTTCGGCTCGCCCGTCGGCGGGCGCGGTGTCGCCGCCAGGATTGCGGCAGCCGAGACCGCTGCTGTCGCCCAGCTCCGTCGCACGGGGTTCCCCTATGCCAAGTTCGTCGGCCGCACCGGCCTTGCCGACCCTGCGGCGGCGACGCTCGAGGTCGAGAGCCGGATCGAGGCCGGCCGCGCCTTCAACTTCGGCGAGATCCATTTCGTCGGAGCCGACGGTATCGACCCGGACTACCTGCTGACCTATGTGCCATGGCAGCCTGGCGCGACCTTCGATGCTGATTTGCTGCGCGAGTATCAGCGACGGCTGACGCAGACCGATCTCTTTTCGGCGGCCTCGGTGGCCATGCCGGAGGAGATGCCGGTAAACGGTGCCGAGCCTGCGCCGCTTGCGGTGACCGGCCGTTTCGAGCCCCGACTGCCGCGCAGCGTCACTGCGGGCCTGCGCTGGGACACCGATCTCGGACCCAGCGCGCGGGTCGGGCTCGAGCACCGGAACCTCTTCGGCGCCAACGAGCGTGGCCTTGCCGGGGTCGAGGTCGGCCGGTTCGAGCAGCAGCTTGGCTTCGGCTTCCGCAAGCCCCAGTTCCTGCGGGACGGTCAGCAGCTGCTGGCGGACGTGACGCTCACCCGCGAGGAGCTCGATGCCTTCGACGCCGTGACGGGCAGCTTCTTCGGGGGCCTGACGCGCGAGCTCAGCGAGCAGCTCGATGTCGGAGCTGGCGGGCTCGTGGAGATCAGCCGGATTCAGGAGCAGAACGATACCTCGACCGCCTACCTGCTCGGCCTGCCGGTCTTTGCGGCCTATGACGGCTCGGACGATCTGCTGAATCCGACCAGGGGGTATCGGGCAAGACTTGAGGCGACGCCGTACGCGGGCGTGTTTGCGGGGGCGGACACCGAGTTCCTGGTCCTCGACGGCACCGGCTCGGGATACTGGCGGCTCGACGGCAAGGCGAAGTACGTGCTGGCGGCCCGCGGACGGCTGGGTTCGATCCTCGCGCCGGATCTCGCGTCGGTGCCGCAGACCAAGCGACTCTATTCGGGTGGCGGCGGCTCGGTGCGCGGCTACGCGCTGGATGCCATCGGGCCGCATGACGGCGACAACCCGACCGGCGGACGCTCGGTCGTCGAGGCCGGGCTCGAGTTCAGGGCGCATCTCTTCGGTGACCTTGGCGGCGTGGTCTTCGCCGAAGCGGGATCGGTCTCGACCGAGACGTTCCCGGATTTCGAGGAGGATGTGCAGGCGGCCGCGGGTTTCGGCATCCGCTACTTCTCGCCGGTCGGGCCAGTCCGCGTCGATGTCGCCTTCCCGGTGAACCGCCGGCGAATCGACGATGCGTTCCAGCTCTATTTCTCGATCGGGCAGGCCTTCTGATGCGTGCGCTCCGGTCAATCCTGCTGCTGGCGCTCCTGCTGTCGTCGGTGCCGGCGCCCGCCGCGATCAGGCTGCCCTCCATCAAGAACGGGCTGATCGAACTGGCGCTCAGCCAGATCAGCACGCCGGGATCCTTCGAGGTGACGGCGGAAACGATCACGGATTCGGGCGATGGTGCAACCAGCCTGCTCGATGTCCGGGTCTCGGACGGCGAGGGAGTCTGGCTGACCGTGGAGCGGCTGAGCTTCACATGGGAGCCACGGCGAATCCTCGCCGGAGAACTTTCGATCACGCGGCTCGAACTGATCGGCGTGGATGTCTCGCGCCCCCCGGCCGCGGGGTCGGAATTGCCGGAGCTGAAGCCGCAGCAGCCCTGGAGCAAGGGTCTGTTCGACTGGCCGCGCGCACCGATCTCGGTCTCGGTCGAGGGCGTCCGGCTCGAAAGGGTCTCCTTCGCCGATGGCGTGCTGCCACAACCGATCCGCTTCGACGCGCTGGGCCGTGCCCGCGACCGCGGCAGCCGGCAGGAGATCGAACTGTCGCTCGACCGCACGGACGGGATCGAGGGCAGGATCGCGCTCGCCATGCATCGCGACTTCGCCGCCAACACCATCCGCCTCTCGGTTGACGCCAGCGAGGCACCTGGCGGCATGGTTGCGGCGGCCGCCGGGCTGAAGTCCGATGCGCCAGCGCACCTCAGCTTGCTGGCGGACGGGCCGCCGGAGGACTGGAAGGTGACGCTCGACGCGGGCGTCGGCGAGGTCTTCGACGCGGCCGGGGCCGCCACGCTGTCCTATGCCGGCCGGCTCGCGGTCGCCGCCGATTTCGCGATCACCCCCGGGCCGGACATGGGCCCGGCCGCGCGCGCCGCCCTGGGCGAGCGGGCGACACTGACCGCGAATCTCATCGAGGGCGTGGATGGCCAGCTTTCGATCTCGGCGGCGGAGCTTGCCTCTCCCTCCCTGCAGATTGCCGCCTCCGGCGCCTATGCGCTCGGATCGGGAGAGAGCGATCTGGCGGTGAAGCTGGTCGCTCTGCCGCCTCTGGCCGCGCTGATCGAGGCCGGGACATTCGAGCGCCTGACCTTCGATGGCAGGCTGACCGGCGCGCGGGGGGCGCTCGCCGCCGACGGTTCGCTGGGATTGAGCCGGCTCGCGACTGCCCCGGTGGATGCGGCGCTGCTGACGTTCGACGGCAGGCTGGCCCAGACCGTGCGCGGGTTGAGCTTCGATCTCGCCGGCCGGGGCGAGGCGCTGCGGATCGACCGGATCGGGCCGGGCGCGATCGGCCCTGCCCGGCTGGCCTTCGCCGGCACGCTGGACGGCGACCTGCTGAGCGCGACCCGCGCGGCGCTGGAATCCCGGCTGCTCACGGTCGAGGCCTCGGGGGACTATGACCTGGCCGGCAAGACGGGGTCTGCAACCGTGCGGCTGGATGCCCCGGATATCGGGCCGGTTGCAGCGGCATATGGCGCCGCGGCCGCGGGCGCCGTCACCGCTGCCGCTGATCTGACGCTGGCCGGGGCGGAGCTCGAGGCGAAGCTCAGTGCCGACCTGAGGCGCTTTGCCATGGACCGGGTCGCGGCGGAGAGGATGGCCGTGGAAGGAACCGCCGCGCGGTCGGCGTCGACTCTGATAGTCGACCTCGCGGCCGAGGGCGCGGGTCTGGTCGTGGACCAGGTGCCCGCCGATCTCACCCGGGACGTCCGCCTGGCCTTGAAGGGCAGTCTGTCCGGCGAGACGCTGGCGCTCGAGACGCTGAAGCTCGATACCCCGCTGGTGGCTGCGCAAGCCGCCGGGACGGTGAATACCGGCAGTCTCGCGCTTGCGGTCGATTACCGGGCCGGAACCGCCGGGCTTGCCCGGGTCGCTGCTGCCTATGGTGTCGACGCTGGCGGAAGGCTGGAGGCCTCGGGCCGGGCAGAGGGTCCCCCGGAGGCATTGCGCCTGGCCGGCGAGGCCCGTCTTGACGATGCCGCCTTCGACGGCAGGGATTATGGTGTCGTGAGCCTCGACCACGATGTGACCCTTGGCACGGAGCCGGCAGGCGGGGTGTCGCTCGCGCTGCGCGGCAGCTGGCTTGGCGACGGCGAGGCCGAGACCCGTTTCCGGCTGCAGGGAGAGCGGCTGGTGCTGGAGGGACTGACCGCGGGGCTGCTCGGCGTCACCGTGGCAGGCGACGTGGCGGCGGATCTGGATGCATCCCTGGTCGAGGGGGCGGTCGACGTAGCGGCAGGAGACCTGCGCCAGATCGGGCAGTTCGCCGGGATGCCGGTGTCGGGCAGGCTGGCGGGCCGGGTCAGCCTCGACGCGCCGCACGGCCGGCAGGATGGCTCGGCCACACTGCACCTCAGCAAGGTTGTGGCCGGGGAGGCCGAGGTGGAAACCGCCGACTTGCATCTCGATGCGGCGGATCTGGCGGGCTCGCCCCGGATCGGCGCACGGCTGAAGGCGCAGGGCGTCGCGCTCGCCGGGATCGCACTCGCCGAGCTCGAAGCGACCGCGAGCGGCCCGCTCGCGGCGATCGAGCTTTCGGCCGGAGCCAGCGGCGAACTTGGACGGAAGCCGTTCACGGCGGCGCTCGCCGGCACGGCGGATGCGGCCGGGGTTCCGCTGCGCCTGACGCTGGCAAGAGCAGAGGCGACGGCCGGCGCCGACAGTGCCCGTCTGCGCCGGCCGCTGGCGATCCGCATCGGCGGCGGCTCGGTCGAGGCCGCGGGGCTCGACCTCGCCTTGCCGGACGGGGCGTCTCTGGCCGGCGACATGGCCAGGCTCCCGGCCGGCTTCACGGGAGACTTGCAGCTGAGCGGCATCCAGCTTTCGATCCTCGACCGGTGGGAGATCGCCGAAGTGATGGGCGGAACGCTGGACGGGGAGGTCAGCTTCGACACGCGACGGGCGACTGCACGGGCGGATGCCAGTTTGAGGGTCCGTCATCTCGGATTCCAGAAGACGCAGATCGCCCTGGGAGGCCTCGATCTCGATGCGGACGCGGAATGGGACGGCCGGAGGCTCGCGACGGCGGCCGAGCTCAGGGGCGATTTCGGCGAACCGGCGCGTTTGCGGCTCGCTCTGCCGATCATCCCGGGCAATGGCGGCGTCCCGGCGCTGCAACGCCACGGACCGCTGGATGGCGCCGTCGACTGGTCGGGCGATATCGGGGATCTCTGGGCGCTGGTTCCGGCGATCGGGCATGTGCTCGACGGCCGCACCGAGATCGACCTGCGGGTCGCCGGGACCATGGACGCGCCACAGGTCGACGGGGGAATCCGGGTTGTCGACGGCCAGTATCAGAATGTGGATGTCGGAACGATCCTGACCGGGCTCGATATCTCAACCATGATCGACCGGAATGGCCCGATCCGGGTCGCACTGGACGCCGCGGACGGCGCCGAGGGAAAGGTCAGCGCCGACGCCGAGCTGCGCCTGCGCGGAACGCCGTCGGTCGACCTCAAGGCGACCGTGGAGCGCGCAACCCTCGTCCGCCGCGACGACCTGCGTGCGAAGGTCAGCGGTAGGCTGACACTCGTGGGGCCGTTCACCGACCTCGCGGCACAAGGCGATTTCGTCGTCGATCGGGCGGAGGTCAGGCTGGTGGGTGGGGCGCCCCCGGAACTTGTCGAGCTCGACGGCGTGCGGATCAAGGGTGCGCCGGAGGACGATGCAGACGCTCGCGACCGCCGTTCAGTCACTCTCGACATCCGGATTTCCGCCCCCGGCAAGATCTTCGTCCGCGGGCGCGGCCTCGATTCCGAGTGGAAGATGGACCTGGCGGTCACGGGCGACGCGATCGAGCCGGTGGTCAAAGGCGAGATCGAGCGAATCCGTGGTGTGCTCGACCTGATCGGACGGCCGTTCGATCTGAAGCGGGGCAGGTTGATCTTCGACGGCGGGCGCAAAATCGATCCGATCATCGACGTCTCGCTCGAAGCCGAGGCAAACGGCGTCCGCGGCGGCATGGTGGTCGAGGGCCGCGCCTCCGACCCTGATATCCGGTTCGCATCCGTGCCGGCGCTGCCCGAGGAGGAGGTGCTGCCGCGGCTGCTTTTCGATCGCTCGCGGCAGTCGCTCTCCGGCCCGGAGGCGATCCAGCTTGCGGCCGGCGTGGCCACGCTGATGAGCGGCAGGGCCGGCCCGCTCGACGCGCTGCGCGAGACGGTCGGGCTGGACGTGCTGCGTCTCGAGGGAACCGGCGCCGACGATGCCTCGGTCACCGTCGGCCGCAATGTCGCCGACCGCGTCTTCGTCGGCGCCAAGCAGGGGCTGGGCGAGAGAGGCACGACTTTGACCGTCGAGGTGGAGGTGATCGAAGACGTCACCGCCGATACGGAGATCACTCCGGACGGATCGTCGAGCTTCGGCCTCACCTACCGCAGGGACTTCTGAGCCGTCGCCGATGGTCCCCTCCGCGATGGGCGGCAGGACGACGGCGCGGACATGGAAGCAACGTCGCTCAAAACAAGAAGTGCCGGAGGTCTGTACCCGAGACCGCCGGCACTGCCCTTGCTCCAGTGCTGTGTGCCCAGTTTCCTTACGGAGTGACCATGTGACATGCCGGGCCGGCCACCCTGTCTGATCGGATCATCGCAATTTTGATTGCTGTTTGCAACCGACTGGTGAAACGGAAGCTTGAAAATCGTGACTCCGGAGACAGCCGCGGCCTTTCTTCACCGGGCTCTCGCGCCAGGGTGGTGCCGTGGGCGACCCGGTCAGCCGGCGGCTGCGGTTGGCGTCCGGGTGCAATGCGAGACCATCGATACGGCCAAAGTCAATTGAATTCAGACCAATTCTAGTCCAAACATGATCCCAATTTGACTCGCGCACTGTACCGAAGGGGTGTTAAGCTCCACCCTGCCGACACAAAATACTCTCTGGGAGGAAAGCGATGTTGCGCAAGATTGGGCTCTCGACACTGTCGCGGCGCCGGTTTCTGAATGCCGCGGCGTCTGTCGCGGGAGCGGGTGCGCTCTCCGGCATATCGAGCCGCGTCATGGCCGCTGACAAGGTGATCAGGATCGGGTTCCTGGCGCCCTTGACGGGCGCGGTTGCGGCCTGGGGAAAGCCCGGCCTCGAAGGCTGCCAGATCTGGGCGGAGCGGGTGAATGCCGCGGGCGGCATCAGGCTTGCCGACGGGAACTACACGGTCGAGTTCATCGGCTATGACGAGGAGTACGACCCGGCCAAGGCGCGGACCGGCGCGACCAAGCTGATCCGTGAGGACGGGGTGAAGTTCATCATGATGCTGGGCGGCGATCCCTGGCCCGGCGTGCAGCCGGTGGCCGAGAATACCGGCATGCTTTTCTCGACCCTGCTGCCCTCGGACCTGAGCCCTGACACCACGACCCTGCTTGCGCCGGCCGAGGTGCACCCGATCTACAATGTGACCGGAGTCGAATGGCTGGCCGAGAACAAGCCGGAACTGAAGACCGCTGTCATCTGCGCCCAGGACGACGCGCTGGGCCTGCCCTCGGTCGCGACCTACCTGGCGGCCTTCGAGGCGGCCGGGATCACTATGCAGGCCGAACCGCTGCTGTTCGACCCGGCGACGACCGATTTCGCCCCGGTGGTGACGAAGCTGATGTCGACCAACCCCGACATCATCAGCCTCGACACCTGCTATGCCGACTATGTGCACCCGATCTGCGAACAGCTGTTCCAGCAGGGCTACAAGGGCCAGATCATCTCCTGCACGGCGGACTTCTACCCGCAGATCATCGAGAAGACCTCGAAGGAGTTCATGGAAGGCTTCATCTTCCAGTTCCCGGACTTCGACGACCCTGCGCTGAACGCGGACTTCATCAACTTCCAGAACCCGAACGGGTTCTATGCCGAATACGTCAAGCGCTTCGGCGAGAACGAATGGGGCGCGGTGAGCTGGGAATACGCCTCGATCATGGACCTCTGGAAGGCCGCCGCGGAGAAGGCGGGATCGGCAGAGCCTGACGCCGTGCTCGCGGCGATGAAGCAGGGCGGCAAGGGCCTGCACATCTTCGGCGAGGCCGATTGGTGGGGCGCGGACCTCTTCGGGATCGACAACGCGCTGGTCGGCAATTGGCCGGTAGTGGTGATCGAGAACGGCAAGGCCACCATCAAGGGCTTCAAGTCGATCCCCGAATGGTATGCCAGGCACGGCGACCTCCTGAAGAAGCACATGGAGGCCTACGGCCAGATGTGGAACCAGCGAGGCTGAGACTGCGCACCGCTCCGGTGGCGCGGACCCGCCTCCGCGCCGCACGCATCCCACCCCCGCTGACCTGGTAGCGCGATGGTCGAACTCCTGGCGCAGACCGGCCTCAACGCGATCTATGCCGCCAGCTACCTGTCGCTGGTGGCAGTGGGGCTGGTACTGATCTTCGGCGTCATGGGCGTGATCAACTTCGCCCATGGCGAGCTGTTCATGGCCGGCGCCTATTGTGTCGTCGCGCTCTATGCCGGCCAGGGATTCCCGTTTCTTCTGGCGGTCGCGGCGGGCCTGGTCTTCGTTGGCGTGCTCGGGCTCGCCATGGAGCGGGCGCTGTTCCGGCCTCTGCGCGACAATCCGCTGGGCGGGCTCGTCGCCTCGATCGGCTTCCTGATGATCCTGCAGGCGCTGGCGGTGATGGGCTTCGGGGTCAGGATGGAGCACATCCCGCCCGTCACCCAGGAGGTAATCGTCTTCTCCGACAAGGTGCGGCTGCCCTGGCCGAGGCTCTGGGTGGTGATCGCGGCGGTGGTGCTGCTGACCGCGCTCTGGCTGTTCCTGAAGCGGACCCGCTTCGGCTGGGCGCTCAGGGCGAGCGCGCAGGACCCCGAGGCGGCGGCGCTGCAGGGCATCTCGATCAACCAGACGGCGCGGCTCGCCATGTTCATCGGCGCCGGCCTTGCCGGGGTCGCGGGCGCCCTGGCCGCGCCGCTGGTATCGGTCAATCCGCATATGGGGCATTCGGTGATCGTCGCCGCCTTCATCGTCATCATCGTCGGCGGGGTCGGATCGCTGGAAGGGGCGGTAGTGGCCTCGGTTGCCTATGCCTTCATCAACACGGTCGTCACGACCTTCTGGGACGGGGTGATCGCCGACATCGTGGGCCTCCTGCTGATGCTGGCCGTTCTGATCCTGAAGCCGACCGGCCTGTTCGGGACCGCCGACCGTGCCTAGGTGGCTCGTCTGGCCAGGTCTCGCCGCCGCGCTCCTGCTGCTGCCGCACGGACTCAGCTTCTCGCAGCAGGAGATCCTGGTCTTCCTGACCATCAACGTGCTGCTGGTCGCGTCGTACCGGCTGCTGACGCTGACGGGCGAGTGGTCGCTCGGGCACGTGGTCATCATGGGGGTCGGCGCCTATTCCTCGGCGCTCCACAGCAAGCTCTTCGGCATTCCGGTGCCGCTCTCGATGCTCCTCGGCGCCGGCACGGCGGCGCTGATCGCCATGGGGCTGAGCTTCCCGCTGTTCCGGATGAAGGGGTTCTACTTCCTGATCGGCTCGTTTGCCGCGGGCGAGGTGATCCGGCTGTTGTGGAAGCGGTTCCGCGACCCCTTCGGCGGACCGAAGGGGCTGAAGGGCATCGAGCCGATGCCGAATTTCGACCTCGGCATCTGGCGGTTCGATTTCTTCGAGCCGGTCAGCTACTACTATTTCGCGCTGGTCGTTGTCGGCATCTGCCTCTGGATCCTGTGGCGGATCGAGCGCTCGCCGGTCGGGCTGACCTTCCACGCGGTGCACTGGCAGGACAAGCTCGCGGAGGCATCGGGCGTGAACGTCAGGGCCTACCGGACGCTCGCCTTCGTCATCGCCAGCGGGTTTGCCGGGCTCGCGGGGGCGCTGCTGGCGCACTACATCGGCACCATCAATCCCCAGAGCTTCGACGTGGAGCAGATGGTCTTCGTGCTCACCTGGGCGATCGTCGGCGGCACCGCGACCTTCTACGGTCCGATCCTGGGCTGCATCGTGCTGACCGTCCTGAACGACATCGTGCTGAGGGCCCTGAACGAGATCGCCAGGGGCACCTGGCTCGCCGTCGTCGATTTCGACCAGGCGCGCCCGCTGATCTACGGTCTCCTGCTGATCTGCTCGGTGCTGTTCCTGCCGAAGGGGCTCGAGAGCGTGGTCCAGCGCCTTCTGGCGCGGCGCACGGCGTCGGTGCGCGCGGAGGAGGCGGCATGACCGTCCCGTTCCTGGAGGCCGAGGGGCTGACCATGCGCTTTGGCGGCCTTACCGCCGTCGATGCGCTGAGCTTTCGGGTCGAGCACGGCGTCATCCACGGGCTGATCGGTCCCAACGGGGCGGGCAAGACCACGACCTTCAACATGATCTCGGGCTTCTACCGGCCGACCGCGGGCCAGGTGCGGCTCCGGGGCGAGGTGATCTCGGGGCTCCACATGTACGAGGTGGCGCGCCGCGGCGTGGTCAGGACCTTCCAGCACTCGACGCTGTTCGCAGAACTGACCGTGATGCAGAACGCGCTGGTCGGCACGCATATGAGCTTCCGTCCCAACATCTTCGCAGCCCTCACCGGCTGGGACCAAGAGGACCGGCGCGGCGCGAAGGCGCGGGCGAAGGAGGCACTGGACTTCTTCGGCCTGCTGCACCTCGCCGGCACGCGCGCAGGCGACCTGCCGCATGGCCACCAGCGGGCGCTCGGCATGGCGGTGGCGATGGCGGCCCGGCCGGACGTGGTGCTGCTGGACGAACCCTTCACCGGCATGAACCCGGAAGAGACCAACCGGATGATGGCGCTGATGTTCAAGCTCCGCGACTCCGGCATCACCATCCTGATCGTCGAGCACGACATGCACGCCATCATGGGGCTCTGCGACCGGATCACGGTGATGAACTTCGGACGTCTCCTGACCGAGGGGACGCCGCAGCAGATCCGCAGCCACCCGGACGTCATCGCCGCCTATCTCGGAGGCGCGCGCCATGTTGCTTGAAATTCGCGGCGCCTCGGTCAGCTATGGCAAGGTCTCGGCGATCCGGAACATTTCGATGAGCGTGCCCGATCACGGCGCGAAGGGCAGCATCGTCACGATCATCGGCGGCAACGGGGCCGGCAAGACGACCACGCTCCGGGCGATCTCCGGGCTCGCGCCGCTGAAGTCCGGCGAGATCCGCTTCGGCGGGGAGCGGATCGACACGCTCTCCGCCGACCGGATCGTCGCCCGCGGCATCGCCCATGTGCCCGAGGGGCGGCGCATCTTCAAGGATCTGACCGTCGAGGAGAACCTGCGCACCGGCGCATACCTTCGCCGCGACCGCGACGGGATCGAGGGCGACCTCGATCTCACCTTCAGCCGGTTCCCGCGGCTGCGTGAGAGGCGCCGGCAACTCGCCAAGACCCTGTCCGGCGGCGAGCAGCAGATGCTGGCGATCGGCCGCGCGCTGATGTCGAAGCCGCGGCTCCTCCTGATGGATGAGCCATCGATGGGACTTGCTCCGATCATCGTCGAGGAGATCGCGGGGATCGTCGAGGAAATCAGCCGGCAAGGGGTGCCGGTGGTGCTGGTCGAGCAGAACGCCGAACTGGCGCTCGACCTCGCCGACTACGCCTATGTGCTCGAGACGGGCGACCTGGCGATCGAAGGCCCGGCCGCGGAGCTTCACGGCAACGAGCATGTCCGCGCCGCCTATCTCGGCATCTGAGCCGGCCCGACCCGTTGCCGCCGGTGCGCCGCCTCTGCTAGAGCGGCAGGCCATGAAGACCGCCGCCAGACCCGCCAGCGATCCCGCCCCCGGCGATCCCGCCGTCGAGCGCAGGGCGGCGCGCCGCGCCGGCTGGCGGCGGGCGGACATCGCCTGGGAGCAGCTCCAGGACGAGGGCAACCGGCTCTGGGACGAGGGCGACCGCGACGCTGCGGCCAGGCGGTTCCGGCAGGCGGGCTGGGTCGCCTTCTTCCGGTTCCGCCGCAGCGATCCCCGCTGGGCCACGACCGAAGCCAATCTGGCGTCGGTGGACCGCCTTGCCGGTCGCGAGGACCGGGCACGAGCCCGCTACGCCCGCGCCCGGCGGGCCTGGGATGGTGTCGGGCGCTTCATCGCGACGATGCAGATAGCCCCGCGCGCCCGCTCGTCCTTGTTCCACCTGCGGATGGAGGCACGGCATCTGGAGACCTTTCGCCAGAACACGAGGGTGCGCATGACCGTCTTCGCCCGCGAGGCCGCTGCGGCGCTGGCCGCGATCGAGTCCGGCCAGCCGGTGCGGACCCGGCACTACGGCCGCTGGAAGGCCGAAAAGCTGCCGGTTTTCGACGACACCCGCAAGCTGCTTGCGGCGGCGCTGCTGATCGCCGTGCCCGAGAACGGCGCGGCCGGGCCGACGGGGAGCGGCTGAGGCGGCCGGAGCCGTCCCGCCGATCATCCCGCCGACCAGCACGATGCCGCGCCGCTCTGCCATTCCCCGCCTCGAGCGTCCCTGATAAGTATCGGTACCGGGAAGCACAGGAAGGGCCGGATGGAAACTGTCCGCACCGTCGCCGATCTGCGTGCCCGGGTCCGCGGCTGGCGGGCGGCGGGCGAGGCGGTCGCCCTGGTTCCCACCATGGGCGCGCTGCACGAGGGGCATCTCAGCCTGGTGGCGCTGGGCCGGGTTCATGCCCGCCGGGTGGTCGCGACGATCTTCGTCAACCCGACCCAGTTCGGCCGGAACGAGGACCTCGCCGCCTATCCCCGCGACGAGGCGGGCGATGCCGCGATGCTGTCGGGGGCGGGCTGCGATCTGCTGTTTTCGCCCGCGGTCGCCGAGATGTACCCGCCCGGCTTCTCGACCCGGGTCATCGTGGACGGGCTGACCGGGTGCCTCTGTGGCCTGGTGCGCCCCGGGCATTTCGACGGGGTGGCGCAGGTCGTGACCAAGCTGCTGAACCAGGCCGGGGCCGATGTGGCGGTCTTCGGCGAGAAGGACTGGCAGCAGCTTGCCGTGATCCGGCGGATGGCCCGCGACCTGGACATCCCGACCCGCATCCTCGGCGCGCCGACGGTCCGCGAGGCGGACGGGATGGCCATGTCGTCGCGCAACCGCTATCTCGACAGCGGGCAGCGCAGGATCGCCGGTCATCTCAACAAGGTGATCTTCGCCGCAGCGGAACGGATCGCGCTCGGCGCGCCGGTGCCAGCGGAAATGGAGGAATCGGCCGCCGATCTCCTGAAGGCGGGCTTCGATTCGGTCGATTACGTCGAATGCCGCGTTGCCGAGACCCTCGCCCCGGTGGAGCGCCACGACCCTGCCCGGCCTGCCCGCGTTTTCGCGGCGGCGTGGCTGGGCAAGGCGCGGCTGATCGACAACGTGCCCGTCGGGGGCTGAGGCATGGAAGCGCTGCGGCGTCTCGACTATCCGCCCGTCTGGCTGGCGCTGTTCATCGGGCTGGAATGGGTGCTGTCGCTGATCTGGGCGCCGCCCGGCGGCCGGCTGGCCGGGGCCGGCTGGGCGCTGGTGGTGGCGGCGCTGGCGCTCACCGCCTGGGCCGCGCTGGCCTTCCTCCGGGCGCGGACAACCATCGTTCCGCGCCAGTCGCCGAACGCGCTCGTCGATACCGGCCCCTACCGGTTCTCGCGCAATCCGATCTATCTGGCCGACCTGATGATCCTGGCGGGTGCCGCCCTGATCCTCGGCGCGCCGCATGCGCTGGTGCTGGTCGAACCGTTCCGGCGCATTCTCCTGAAACGGTTCGTCCTGCCCGAGGAGGGGGTCCTGGAACGGGATCTGGGCGACGCCTACCGCGTCTACAAGGCACGGGTTCCGCGCTGGCTCGGACGCCCCGCGGGGCCTCACTGATCGGCCAGGCGCGCCTCGAACCAGTCGAGCGCCCGGTCGAGCCATCCATCGGGCAGGCGGTGCCCGCCGCGGTGCAGCATCAGGTCGAGCGCGCCGCCGGGACAGTGGCTCCAGTGCCGGAGCCAGAGGTCGTCCTCGCTGGAGGTCGGGGCCGTGTCCGGCATCTGCGGATTGCAGCCGAGCGCGGCACGCAGGATCCTGAGGCTCGCGAAGGTATCGCCCTGGGTCAGGGTGCCGCCGGCGACGGCCCTGCCTTCGAGCGGGACGGTGCGGTCCGACCAGCCATGCGTGTGAAAGAGGTCGACCGGACCGGCGCAGCGCTCGGGCAGCGGCTCCCAGAACGCGCCCGCGACCGGCGCATAGGCGCGCGCCAGACGCGGCGCATGGCAGGCCACGTCCCAGACCATCGATCCGCCGCGCGAGAAGCCCGTCAGCAGGATGCGGCCGCGGTCCACGCCGTGCGCGGCGGCGTCGTCGAGTACCTCGGCCAGGAAGGCGATGTCGTCGCGTCCGTATTGCCGCCCGTCGCGCACGGCCCAGTTCTTCTGCTCGCGCTGGGCCGAGGTCCGCTCGCCCTCCGGGGCGATCAGTGCATAGCCGCGCGATCCCAGCTCCGCCAGCATGCCCGCGTTCTTCATCACGCCCTCGGACGAGCCGCCCCAGCCGTGCAGGAACACCACCGCCGGGACAGGCCCGCCCTCGATTCCGGGCGGCAGGGCAAGGCGGTAGAAGCCGTGGGCCGTCACGCACTCGCCCGCGGGCGTGCCGCAGGGCTCGGCCGCCCGCGCACCGGCACCGGCAGCGACGGCAAGGCAGACAAAGGCCGCGATCAGGCGCATGGTTTTCCCCGTTGGTCCGGCCGGGACGGATCGCCCGGCCAGTCCTGGCGGAGGATATCGCCCGCCGCGCGCGGGAAAAGAGGGGATCATGCGGAATTGACCGGGTTGAGGTCCTTCTACCGCCCCTTCCAGACCGGGTCGCGCTTCTCGGCGAAGGCCAGCGCTCCTTCCTTGTTGTCCTCGGAGCCGTAGAGGATGTCGACGGTACGGAACTGGCGCCGGGTGATGCGGTTGAGCGCGTCCTGGAACGTCATGTCCTCGGCCTCGCGCACCACCTCCTTGATCGCGGCATAGACCAGCGGCGGGCCGGATTCGAGCAGGCGGGCCAGTTCCCAGGCCTTGGGCAGGAGCTCGTCCGGCCTGCAGATCTCGCGGATCAGCCCCCACTGCTTCGCCTCGTGGACGTCGAACCAGCGCCCCGTCAGCAGCAGGTCCATGGCGACGTGGTAGGGGATGCGCTTGGGCAGCTTCAGCGAGGCCGCGTCGGCGATGGTGCCCGAGCGGATCTCCGGCAGCGCGAAGGTGGCGGTCTCGGAGGCGAGGATCAGGTCGCAGGAGATGGCGAGCTCGAGCCCGCCGCCGCAGCAGATGCCGTTGACCGCGCAGATCACCGGCTTGTTCATGTGCGGCAGTTCCTGCAGCCCGCCGAAGCCCCCGACGCCGTAGTCGCCGTCGACCGCGTCGCCGGCGGCCGCCGCCTTCAGATCCCAGCCGGGGCAGAAGAACTTCTCGCCCTCGGCGCGCAGGATGGCGACGCGCAGGGCGGGGTCGTCGCGGAAGGCGCGGAAGGCCTCGCCCATGATGCGCGAGGTCCTGAGGTCGATGGCATTTGCCTTCGGCCGGTCGAGCGTGACCTCGAGGATGCCGCCCTCGCGGCGCGTCCTGATGGGGGTGCCGGTCATCTCATCCCTCCCTGATCCGGATCAGCGCGTCCGCCGCCACCGTGCCGTGCGGCGTGACGATCAGCGGGTTGATGTCGAGCTCCTCGAGCCGGTCGTCGGTCTCGGCGACATAGGCCTGCAGTGCCAGGCAGGCGGCGACCGCGGCGTCGATATCCGCCTGCGGGCGGCCGCGATAGCCGTGCAGCAGGGGCGCGGTCTTCAGCCCTGCCAGCGCCGCCCGGATCTCGGCCTCGCCGGCCGGGATCATCAGCGTCGCGCTGTCGGCGAGGAGCTCGGTCAGGATGCCGCCGGCGCCGATGGTCAGCGTGTAGCCGTAGACCGGGTCGCGCATCACGCCCAGGATCAGCTCGGCCACCCCGCCCTCGACCATGCGCTCGACGAGGAAGCCCGAAGCATAGTCCATGCCGCGGGCGGCTGCCGCCACCTCGTCGGCCGAGCGCAGGTTCAGCCGCACGGCGCCTGCCTCGGTCTTGTGGGC
The DNA here is from genome assembly GCA_039805905.1 of Limibaculum sp. Taxonomy (GTDB): domain Bacteria; phylum Pseudomonadota; class Alphaproteobacteria; order Rhodobacterales; family Rhodobacteraceae; genus Thermohalobaculum. The sequence continues at coordinate 53,057 of JBDIVM010000004.1, forward strand.
GATGCCACGGCCCTTCAGCACCGCGGGAAAGCCGATCCGGCGGGCGATGGCGGCGGCTTGCTCCGGCGTCGCGGCGATGGCGCCCTCGGGCACCGGCACGCCGTGGCGCACCAGCGCGGCCTTCGCGGCGGCCTCGTCCAGCACGGTCGCCGCGCCGCCCCCGGCGCCGCCCAGCAGCACGGGGGCCGGGGCAGGCTGCGCCCAGGCCTCGTCGATCGCCGCGGCCGCCTCGGCGGCGGCCAGCGTCTCGTCGATCCCGTGCATCGGCGCGATGCCGTGCGCCGCGAACTGCGCCGCCCGCGCCTCGGGCATGTTCTCGCCGAGCGAGGCGGTGACCGCCACCCGCGATCCGGTGGCGTCGCGCGCCGCAATGATCGCCTTCACCGTCGGCTCCCAGGCCGCGTCGGTGCAGCGGTCTTCGCGCGGGAAGTCGACGATGAACATGGCGAGGTCGAAGCCCGCCGCCAGCATGGCGGTGAAGGTCTGCGTGGTGCGCGCCTCGTCGCCCCAGATATAGGTGTGGTAGTCGAGCGGGTTCGCCACCGTCACCATCGGCCCGAGCGCGTCGGAGACCGGGCGCTTCTCGGCCTCGGTCAGCGGGCGGAACCGCACGGCGCGGCCCACCGCCGCATCCGCCGCGATGCTGGCCTCGCCGCCCGAGCACGAGATCGAGGCGAGGTCGCGGCCCGGCAGCGGGCCGAGCACATGGAGGAGCTTCAGCGCCTCGAGGAATTCCGGGATCGAGCGCAGCGTCGGGATGCCGAGGCGGGTCAGGAAGGCGCGCGAGGCGGCCTCGCCGCCGGCGAGCGAGGCGGTGTGGCTGACGGTCGCCGCCCGCGCTTGCTCGGAGCGCCCGACCTTGAGCGCCACCACCGGCTTTCGCATCGCCCGCGCCTTCGCCGCCAGCGCCTCGAAGGCGCGGACATCGCCGACACCCTCGATATGCAGCCCGACGGCAGTGACGCGCGGGTCGTCCATCACCGCCATCGCCATCTGGGCCAAGCCGGTCTGCGCCTGGTTCCCGGCGGCGACGCAATAGGCCAGCGGCAGGCCGCGGCGCTGCATGGTCATGTTGATGAGGATGTTCGAGGACTGGGTCAGGATCGCGACCCCGGTCTCGACCCTCGCGCCGCCATGCTGGTCAGGCCACAAGAGCGCCCCGTCGAGATAGTTGATGAGGCCGTAGCAGTTCGGCCCGAGGATCGGCATGTCGCCCGCCGCCGCGACCAGGCGGGCCTGCAGGTCGGCGCCGCCCTGGTCCCCGGCCTCCCTGAAGCCGGAGGCGAAGCAGACCGCCCCCCCGGCGCCCCGCGCGGCCAGCTGCGCCACCACCTCGATGGTGAGGTTGCGGTTGACGCCGACGAAGCTGGCGTCGGGCGCGCCGGGCAGCTCCGCGACCGAGCGGTAGCATCTCAGTCCCCGGATCTCGTCGCGGCTCGGGTGGACCGGCCATATCGCGCCGGCAAAGCCCATCTTCTGGCACTGCTCGACCACATTCGGCGCCCAGGCCCCGCCGCCGAAGACGGCGATCGAGCGGGGACGGAACAGGCGGGAGAGGTCACGGGTCATGGGCGGTGCGGGCGCCTGTGGCAGCCTCCTCCCCAACCTCGGCCCGCCAGCGGGAAGGGTTCTGCGGGGGCCTCGATCCCATGCACCGCGCAGGGTGCAAAGCGCCTCCCTCCCCCCTCGTGGGGGAGGGATGGGGAGAGGGGGTCGCGACTGTCCGGCAAGCCCGAACGGATCATTTCTCAGCCTCCTGCACCGATAGCGCCCGACTGATCCGGTCCATCACACCCTCCGGGTTGGACAGCACCTCGTTGTTCCAGAACCGCAGCACCCGATATCCCTCGGCCCGCATCCACGCATCGCGGCGCGCGTCGTGACCTGAGCCGCAGTGCTGCCCGCCATCGACCTCGATCACCAGCTTCCGCGCGTGGCAGACGAAATCCGCAATGTAGGGGCCGAGCGGCGCCTGCCGGCGGAACCAGGCGCACATGACGCGGTGCGCCCGGAGCTCTCTCCAGAGCCTCCGCTCGGCGAGGGTCATGTCGCGGCGCAGGCGCCGCGCGGCCTGGCGCTGCCAGCCCGGAATGTCGCTGCGCGCCATCCCCCTCTCCCTAGCCCTCCCCCTCGAGGGGGGAGGGGACATGCTGCGCAGGGATGGTAAGCGGTGTGTCAAAGGCGCAGCCATCACGCCCCCAGCGGCCTGAGCAGTTCCCGCCCGATGATGTGGCGCTGGATCTCGCTCGTGCCGTCCCAGATCCGCTCGACCCTTGCATCCCGCCAGAACCGGGCGAGCGGTAGGTCGTCCATCAGCCCCATGCCGCCGTGGATCTGGATCGCGGCATCCGTCACCCGCGCCAGCATCTCGGAGGCGTAGAGCTTTGCGCTCGCGATCTCGCGGTTCGCCGGCAGGCCCTGGTCGAGCCGCCACGCCGATGCCAGCGTCAGCCAGTCGGCCGCGTCGATCTCGGTGATCATGTCGGCGAGCTGGAAACTGACCCCCTGGAAGCGGCCGATCGGCTGGCCGAACTGCCTGCGCTCGGCGGCGTAGTTGACGGCATGATCGAAGACCCGCCGCGCCCGGCCGACCGCCATGGTGGCCACCGTGATGCGGGTGGCGTAGAGCCATTCGTTCATCACCGCGAAGCCGCCGTCGACCGCGCCCAGCACCTGGGCGTCGGGCAGGCGGCAGTCGGAGAATTCGAGGATCATGTTCCGGTAGCCGCGGTGGCTGACCGAGTTGTAGCCCGGCCGTATGGTGAAGCCCGGCGTGCCGCGGTCGACGAGGAAGGCGGTGATCCGCTTCTTCGGCCCGTCCTTGGTCTGGTCCTCGCCGGTGGCAATGAAGACGATGACGAAGTCGGCATGGTCGGCGCCCGAGATGAAATGCTTGGTGCCGTTGACCACCCAGTCGCCGCCCTGCCGCCGGGCGAAGCACTTCATGCCGCGCACGTCGGACCCCGCATCGGGCTCGGTCATGGCGAGGGCGTCCATCCGCTCGCCGCGCACGGCGGGCAGCAGGTAACGCTCGCGCTGCTCGCCGACGCAGGCCATCAGGATGTTCTGCGGCCGGCCGAAGAAGTGGGTGAGCGCCATCGAGCCCCGACCCAACTCGCGCTCGACGAGGGCGAATTCGAGGTGGCTGAGCCCCGCGCCGCCGACTTCCTCGGGGAAGTTGCAGGCGTAGAAGCCGAGCTCGAGGGTCTTGCGCCGGATCTCCTGCGCGATCTCGGCCGGCACCTCGCCGGTGCGCTCGACGGTTTCCTCATGGGGGTAGATCTCGTTCTCGACGAAGCTTCTGACCGTATCCACGATCATCTGCTGCTCGCCGGTCAGGCCGAAATGCATGACGGTTCTCCCGGTTCTGGCCTACTTCGCCTGGCCGACGGCGCGCCCCGCGCCCTCGGGCGGCGGCAGCTGGCCATGCAGCGCGGCGATCTCGCCGAGCCTCCTGGCCACCTCGGGCGCCGGATCGCAGGAGGCGCGGGTCTTCAGGTCGACATGCAGCAGCATGTACTCGCCGGTCGCCAAGAGCCTTCCGTCGCCGTGATGCATCCTGTGGAACAGGTGCATCTTCTTCCCCGCCCCGCCCAGCACCTGCGTCTCGACATGGATCGGCTCCAGCGCCGTCACCTCGTCGAGGAAGCGGATATGGCCCTCGACCGTGAAGTAGCTGAGCCCGCCCGCCACGTAGTCGGCATCGGCACCGATCAGCCGCATCAGCCCGTCGGTCGCATCTGAGAACACCTGGCCGTAGCGCGACTCGTTCATGTGGTTGTTGTAGTCGGTCCAGCCGGCCGGCACGCGCGTCTCGACCGTGCGGATGGGCTTCGCGAGGTCCGGCGCCGCCGCCGTCGCCGCGCCCTGGTCGAAGAGCTTGCGCTCATAGGCCGCCAGCACCTTGCCCGCGCCCCAGTCATTGGCCTTCAGCGCCTGCATGATGGCGACGAGATTGTCGTCGCGGATGCGCTCGAGCTCGCGGATCGTGTACATGCCCGACTGTGCGTCCGACTGGCCGGCGATGGTGTCGATCAGCGTGTCGGTCAGCTCCGGCACGTCCATCAGCTTGGTCCAGGGCCAGCTGAGGCAGGGGCCGAACTGGGCGATGAAGTGGCGCATGCCGGCCTCGCCGCCCGCCACGCGGTAGGTCTCGAACAGGCCCATCTGCGCCCACCTGAGCCCGAAGCCGAAGCGGATCGCGTCGTCGATCTCCTGCGTGGTCGCAATGCCGTCGTTGATCAGCCACAGCCCCTCGCGCCAGACCGCCTCCAGGAACCGGTCGGCGATGAAGGCGTCGATCTCCTTCCGCACATGCAAGGGCTTCATGCCGAGCCACTCGTAGATGCCCATCGCGCGCGCGACCACGGCGGGGTCGGTCCGCTCGCCCGCGACGATCTCGACCAAGGGCAGCAGGTAGACCGGGTTGAACGGGTGCGCGACGATCAGGCGGCCGGGGTGCTTCAGGGGCTTCTGAAGGTCGGTCGGCTTGTAGCCCGAGGTGGACGAGGCGATGATCGCGTCCGGGTTCGCGTCCTCGATCTCGGCATAGACCCGGTGCTTCAGCTCGATCCGCTCCGGCACCGCCTCGATGATCAGCTCGGCGCCCTTTACCGCCTCGGCGACCGAGCCCGCCAGCCGCCACGCGCCCTTGGCCCCGCGCGGCGCCATGGTCAGTTTCGCATAGGCCCGGTCGGCATTCGCCAGCACGTCGCCGAGCTTGCGCCCCGCTTCCGGGTCAGGGTCGTAGACTGCGACCTCGACCCCGTTCTCGATCAGCCGCGCCAGCCAGCCGCCGCCGATCACCCCGCCGCCGATGACGGCGGCCCTATCGATGCCCGTCATTTCCGCCTCATTTCCCCCGCGGTGCCCGCTTCGTGAGATTCAGCCGCTTGCGCACCTCCTCCGGCCCGATCACCCGTGCGCCCATCCGCTCGATGATGCCGACGGCGCGCTCGACCAGCTGGGCGTTGGTGGCCAGCACGCCCTTGTCGAGCCAGAGGTTGTCCTCGAGCCCGACGCGGACATTGCCGCCGGCCAGCACGGCGGCGGCCACATAGGGCATCTGGTTGCGCCCGATCGAGAAGGCCGACCAGTGCCAGCCGGCGGGGACGTTGTTGACCATGGCCATGAAGGTGTTGAGGTCGTCGGGCGCCCCCCAGGGCACGCCCATGCAGAGCTGCACCAGCACCGGCGCCTCGAGGATGCCCTCGCTGACCAGCTGCTTGGCGAGCCAGAGATGCCCGGTGTCGAAGGCCTCGATCTCGGGGCGGACGCCGAGGTCGGTCATCATCCGGCCCATCGCCCGCAGCATGCCGGGCGTGTTGGTCATCACGTAGTCGGCCTCGGCGAAGTTCATTGTGCCGCAATCGAGCGTGCAGATCTCGGGGAGCGAGTCCGCCACATGGGCGACGCGCTCGGTTGCCCCCGCCATGTCGGTGCCGGCCTGCTTCAGGGGCAGGGGCGCCTCGACCGGGCCGAACACCATGTCGCCGCCCATGCCCGCGGTCAGGTTCACGACCACGTCGGTCGCCGAATCGCGGATCCGCTCGGTGACCTCGCGGTAGAGCTTCGGGTCGCGGGCCGGCTTGCCGGTCTCGGGGTCGCGCACATGGCAGTGCACCATCGCCGCCCCGGCCTTCGCCGCTGCGATGGCGCTCTCGGCGATCTGCTTCGGTGAGCGCGGGACATGCGGCGAACGGTCCTGGGTGCCGCCCGAGCCGGTGACGGCGCAAGTGATGAAGACGTCGCGGTTCATGGTCAGCGGCATGGGATCCTCCGGGATCGGCTGGTTAGCCCGACCTTGCCTCCGGTTCGGTTGCCGTGCTTTGCTGTTTCGGAATCAGATCATGCCGAAAGCGAGAATCATGTTCGCCCCCGACCCCGCGCCGCTCGAGATCGAGGTGCTGATCCTGCCCGAGGTGACGCTGATCCTCGTCGCGGCGGTGATCGAGCCCCTGCGGGCCGCGAACCGCATCCTGGGCCGGTCGCAGTTCCGCTGGACCCTCACCACGCCCGACGGCGCGCCGGCGCCGACCCGGGCCGGGATCCCGGTCCCCGCCGCGCGCGCCTTCGACCCGCTCGCCTCGGCGGCGCCGCTGGTGGTGGCGGGCAGCTACGAGATCGCCGCGCAGTCGACGCCGGGACTGATCCGCCGGCTGGGTCGGGCCGGGGGGGTGCGGCCGGTGATCGGCGGCGTCGAGGCGGGCGCCTGGGTGGTGGCCCGCGCGGGGCTCCTGACCGGGCGGCGGGCGACGACGCACTGGGAGGACCTCGAAGCCTTCACCGCGACCTTCCCCGACATCTCGGTGGTGCCGGAGCGCTTCGTGATCGACGGCAACCGCTTCACCTCGGGGGGCGCGGGTCCGACGCTCGACCTGATGCTGGAGCTGATCCGGGCCCGCCTCGGCTACCCGCTCGCGCTCGAGGTCGCCAAGCTCTTCATCTACGAGCAGGCCGCGCGGGTGGAGCAGGCCCCGGCGCTGACCCTCGCGCGGCCCGCCGAGCCGCATCTCGCCCGGGCGATGGCGGCGATGGAGGCCCATCTCGACGAGCCCCGGCCGGTCAGCCGCATCGCCCGCGACGCGGGGATCAGCGCGCGGCACCTGCAGTCTCTGTTCCGCGACCATCTCGGCGTCTCGCCCTACGATCACTACCAGGCCCTGCGCCTGAACCGCGCCCGGCGGCTCCTGATCGAGACCCGGACGCCGGTGCTGGAGATCGCCGAGCAGACCGGCTTCACCTCCGCCGCCAGCTTCACCCGCGCCTACCGCCGCCGCCACGGCGAGACGCCGCGCGAAACGCGGGGGCGGGCGCGGGGGTAGGGGGTGAGGGGGGCGGGGCCGGGATGCGGTGGGCTCGTGCGAGCCCACTCTACGGACGCGGGACCGGGGGCAGAAGATTCCGCATGACATGGGTCGCCCCACCGTGCCTTATCTGTCCCGGGAGGACCTCGGCCGATGAACCGCGACCGCGCCTATTTCCTGCTGCTGAACCTCGGCCATTTCCTCGACCATCTGTTCATGCTGGTCTTCGCCACCGTGGCGGCGCTCGCGCTGCATGGCGAGTGGGGGCTCGGCTATGCCGAACTGATCGCCTATGCGACGCCCGGGTTCTTCGCCTTCGGCCTGTTCTCGCTGCCGGCGGGCTGGCTGGCCGACAGGTGGACGCGCGACGGGATGATGGCGGTGTTCTTCATCGGCATCGGGCTTGCCGCCATTGCGACCAGCTTCGCCGCCACGCCGCTGCAGGTCGCCGTCGGCCTCTTCGCGATCGGAGTCTTCGGGGCCATCTACCACCCCGTCGGCCTCGCCATCGTCACCATGCGGTGGCGCAACACCGGCATGCGGATCGCGGCGAACGGGGTGTTCGGCAATCTCGGCGTCGCCAGCGCGGCGCTGATCACCGGCTGGATGATCGACAATGCCGGCTGGCGCGCCGCCTTCGCGGTTCCGGGCGTGGTCTCGATCCTGCTCGGCCTCGTCTATGCTGTGCTGCGCCGGGACGGCATCCGCGAGGAGCGGTCGGCGCCAAGGCCGGCTGCCGCGCGGGGAACGCTCGACCCGGATCGCCGGGCGTTTGTGCTGCGGGTATCGGCCATCGTGTTCCTGACCACGGCGGTGTCCTCGATCATCTTCCAGTCCACCACCTTCGCGCTGCCGAAGATCCTCGACGAGCGGCTGCAGGGTCTGGCCGCCCGGCTCGCCGCATGGGCCGAGGGCGTGTCGCTGCCGGGCCATGCGGACGTGGCGACGATGATCGGCTCGCTGGCCTTTCTGGTGTTCGCTGTCGCCTCGGTGGCGCAGCTCGTGGTCGGCGCGATGCTCGACCGGTTCGGGCCGCGCCCGGTGTTCATGGGCGCGGCGGCGCTGCAGATCGTGTTCTTCGCCGCGATGCCGGGACTGAGCGACGGGGTGGCGCTGGCGGCGGCGCTGGGCTTCATGCTGGGCGCCTTCGGCCAGATTCCGATCAACGACTACATGATCGGCAAGATGGCCTCGGGCCCGATGCGGGCGCGGATCTATGGCATCCGCTATGTCGTCAGCTTCACCGTGCTGGCCGCCACCCTGCCGCTGATCGCCTTCGTCTACGACGCCTGGGGCTTCGACGCGCTGTTCCGCATCCTGGCGGCGGCGGCGCTGGCGATCCTGGCCGCAGTCGCCTGCCTGCCGCGGCGCCTGCCGGCCCCGGACGCGGCCGCCGCGTGAGGCCGCTGCCGGCGCGCTGCAATTGCAGGTCCGGTCGGGGCGGATGCTGAATTCATGCACGGCTTGAAGCCAACCGGTCATGCGCACAGTGACTATGTGCGCCGCCACTGCCGGGCTTCCGGTTCCGCCGCCTGTCGGCGCCGCAAGCGGATTGGGTTTGCAAACCGCCGCGGAACCGACCATACGGGGGGGCGTCGGCCGGTCCGGGGCGCCGCATCGGGCAGACATGACGACCGGCAGACCGGCCAGGCACCGTGAACGGACACCGTCAGCGGGGGCGAGGCCGGGCACGCATCACGACCTTGTCTTCCCGCCGCCCCGCCCGAGATGCGATCGGGGCGCCGGCCCAACGGAAAGCCCGTCTGCTTGCTCGACCAGAACTCGCTGAAATCCGCGCGCACCGTCGCACATGATGCCCGGGATTGGTCACGGATCCTCGGGCGCTATCGCGGCCCCGACGACCGGCGCGCGCTGCTCGAACTGCTGATCACCGCTGTTCCCTTCGCGGCGCTCAGCGCCGCGGCCTGGGCCGCGCTCGGACGCGGCCACTGGGCGGGGCTGCTGCTGGCCATTCCCGCCGCGGCCTTCCTGCTGCGGCTGTTCCTGATCCAGCACGACTGCGGCCACGGGGCGTTCTTCAGCCGCAAGGCGGCGAATGACTGGACCGGCCGCATCCTCGGCGTGCTGACGCTGACGCCCTATGCCTGGTGGCAGCGCGCCCATGCCATCCACCATGCGACTTCGGGCAGCCTCGATCGCCGGGGGGTCGGCGACATCGACACCCTGACCGTCGCCGAATACCGCGCCCGCTCGGCCTGGGGGCGGGCGAGGTACCGGATGTACCGTCACCCGCTGGTGCTGCTCGGGATCGGGCCGGCCTACATGTTCCTGCTGCAGCACCGGCTGCCCGTGGGCATGATGCGGCGCGGCTGGCGGCCCTGGGCGAGCGCACTCGGAACCAATCTCGGCATCGCCGTCGCCGTCGCCGCGGTCTCGAGCGTCACCGGTCTCGGCGTCTTCCTGCTGGTGCAGCTGCCGGTCGCGCTGCTGGCCGCGACCGCCGGGATCTGGCTGTTCTTCGTGCAGCACCAGTTCGAGCAGACCGCCTGGGACCGGCATCCGGACTGGACCTGGCAGGACGCGGCGCTGCATGGCAGCTCGCATTACGACCTGCCGGCCGGCGTCCGCTGGTTCACCGCCAACATCGGCCTGCATCACGTGCACCACCTGTGCAGCCACATCCCGTTCTACCGGCTGTCGCGGGTGCTGCGGGACCATCCGGAGCTTGGCGAGATCAACCGGCTGACCCTCCTGGAGAGCTTCCGCTGCATCCGGCTGACCCTCTGGGACGAGGCCGCACGCCGCATGATCTCGTTCCGCGAGGCCGGGCTGGCTGCCTGAGCGCAGATCGGCGAGATTCCCACCGCGGCGCCGGCGCGCTAGGGTGCGCCCGATTCCAGGGGAGCCGACTTCAGGGGAAACCTTCGCATGACCGACGACAGCAGGGCCGGAGAGGCCGCGCTCTATGCCTTCCTCGCCCGGCACGACATCACCTTCAGCCACCACACCCACCCGCCGCTCTTCACGGTGGAGCAGTCGCGGGCGCTCCGGGGCGAACTGCCGGGCGGGCATGTGAAGAACATGTTCATGAAGGACAAGAAGGGGGCGATCTGGCTCGCCACCTGCCTCGAGGACCGGCAGATCCGGATTCGCGACCTCGAAAAGGAGATCGGCGCGAAGGGGCTGTCGTTCGGCAGGGAGGATCTGCTGTGGGAGGTGCTGGGCGTGCGCCCCGGCGCGGTGACGCCCTTCGGGCTGATCAACGACCGCGGCCACCGGGTGAACGTGGCGCTCGACCGGCAGATGCTCGAGCACGACCCGATCAACGCCCACCCGCTGCACAACGAGGCGACGACAGCGATCTCGCCGGCCGGGCTGCTGAAATTCATCGAGCTGACCGGGCACAGGCCCGTGCTCGTGGATTTCGACCGGCTCGAGGCGCTGGAGCGGGCGCGGCGGGACGCGGGCAACGCGGCCGAATGAATCGCGGCGGCGATTGCCGCGGCCGGCCGGAGGCCCTATCTGTCGGGTCACGACTTCGGAATATCGGGGAACAATGATGAGCGATCTCGCGAACGCGACGGCGGCCGGCAGCACGCGTGGCGGCGAACTGGTCAGGGATGCCACGGATGCCACCTTCATGGCCGATGTGATCCAGGCCTCGCGCGAGCTCCCGGTCATCGTGGACTTCTGGGCGCCCTGGTGCGGCCCGTGCAAGCAGCTGGGACCGGTGCTCGAGGAGGCGGTCAGGGCCGCGGCGGGCAAGGTGCGTATGGTCAAGGTCAACATCGACCAGAACCAGCGTGTGGCGGCACAGCTGCGGGTGCAGTCGATCCCCGCGGTCTTCGGGTTCTCCGGCGGGCAGCCGGTCGACGGATTCATGGGGGCGCTGCCCGCCTCCGAGGTCAAGGCCTTCGTCAAGCGGCTGATCGACCTCGCCGGTGGCGGCGGCCTCGACGAGGCGCTCGACGAGGCAGACGGAATGCTGGAGCGCGGCGAGGCGGCCGAGGCCTCGCAGGTCTATGCGGCGGTGCTGGGCGAGGATCCGGCCAACGCCCGGGCGATCGCCGGGCTGGCGCGGGCCGAACTGTCGGTCGGCGAGATCGAGCGGGCCAGGCGCTCCCTCGACATGGCGCCGCCCGAGGCCGCGAAACATCCGGCCATCGCTGCCGCGCGTTCGGCGATCGAGATCGCCGAGCAGACCCGAAACACCGGCGAGGCCGGTGCGCTGCAGGCGAGGGTCGAGGCCGATCCGGCCGATCACCAGGCGCGCTATGACCTGGCGCTGGCGCTCCTGGCGAGGAAGGACCGCGAGGGCGCGGTCGATCAGCTCCTGGAGCTGTTCCGGCGCGACCGCGAGTGGAACGGCGGCGCCGCGAAGGAACAGCTCTTCAAGCTGTTCGAGAGCTTCGGCCCGAAGGATCCGCTGACGCTGAAGGGGCGCCGCCGGCTCTCGTCGATGATCTTTTCCTGAGGCCGGAGGATGACACGGCGCTACGCCCTGGCCGATCTGCCCGAGGTCATCCCCGTCTTTCCGCTTCCGGGGGCGCTGCTGCTGCCCCACGCCCGGCTGCCGCTGAACATCTTCGAACCGCGCTACCTCGCCATGCTCGACGACGCGCTGCGATCGGATCACCGGCTGATCGGCATGGTGCAGCCGTTCGAGTGCAACGCGCCGCAGCCGCGGCTGCATTCCATCGGCTGCGCGGGACGTGTGACCTCGCTCTCCGAGACCGATGACGGGCGGTATCTGATCGCCCTTTCGGGGGTCTCGCGCTTCCGCATTGCGGCCGAGCTGGAGGGCTTCACCCCCTACCGGCGGGTGCGCGCGGCCTGGGAGGATTTCGCGGCAGACCTGCGCCCGTCGACCGCGAAGGAAGACGGGGTGGCGGAGTTCTGCCGCAAGGAGTTCATGGAGCTGCTTCGTCGCTATTTCTCGTCGTGCAAGCTCGCCTGCGACTGGGAGTCGCTGCGCCGGGCGGAGCCGGAGCTTCTGATCAACTCGCTGGCGATGATGTGCCCGTTCTCGGTCGAGGAGAAGCAGGCGCTGCTTGAGGCCCCGCGCCTGTCCGACCGGACCGAGACGCTGATGGCGCTGATGCGCTTTACCTTGGTGTCGGGCGGGAACGACGACCAGATCCAGTAGGAGCGGAACGATGTCTGCACCGGACCCCGAGAGCGCTCCCGAGCGGCCGGCCGACGACGAGACGCAGGTGCCGAAAGTGGGGCCAGGGCTGCTCGCGTCGCTGGTCTGCCCGGCGACCGGCGGGCGTCTCGACTACGATGCGGAGCGCCAGGAACTGGTGTCGCGCACCGCCATGCTGGCCTATCCGATCAGGTCGGGCATTCCGATCATGCTGATCGACGAGGCACGGAAGCTGGAAGGTTAGAGGCCGGTCCGCGGCAGCGACGGCCGGCCCCCTCACTGAGGCACTGATCGGGCGCGCCATGACGCCAACCAACACCGACCGCGGGGCGGCCGGGTGCAGAAAACGCTTCCTCCGGAGCCGGAATCCCGCTTGTACTCGGCAAACCGGGGCGCGGCGGGGCAGGCATGGAACTCTGGATACCGATCACCGTCGCGGCGGCATTCCTGCAGAACCTGCGCTCGGCGCTGCAGAAGCACCTGAAGGGGCGGCTCTCGACGCTCGGCGCCGCCTATTCGCGGTTCCTCTATGCCTGGCCGATCGCGCTGGTCTATGTGGCCGGGCTGCACTGGATCGGCGGCATGGAGCTGCCGCAGCCGAACGGGCTGTTCCTGCTCTACTGCCTGCTGGGCGGCATCACCCAGATCCTGTTCACGGTCGTGCTGCTGTGGATGTTCTCGTTCCGGAGCTTCGCGGTCGGGACCACCTTCTCGAAGCTCGAGGTGGTGATCATCGCCGCGCTCGGCGCGCTCTTGCTGGGCGACGGGCTGACGCCGGTCGCGGCCGTGGCCATCGCGATCAGCGCCGCGGGCGTGATCTGCCTGTCGATGGACCAGACCAGCCTCACGCTGCGCCGCCTCTTCGCCGGGCTGGCCGAGAAGCCGACGCTGATCGGGCTGCTGTCGGCGGCCTGCCTCGGTGGCTCGGTGGTGTTCTTCCGCGGCGCGGCGCTGGCGCTGCAGCATGACAGCATCGCCATGGCGGCGGGCTACACCTTCGCGGTCAGCGTGGTGCTGCAGGTTCTGATGATGGGCGCCGTGATCCGCTGGCGCGAGCCGGGGCAGATCGGCGCCGTGCTGCGGCACTGGCGCTGGGCCGCGCCGGTGGGGGTCGCCGGAGCGTTCGGTTCGGTCTGCTGGTTCACCGCCTTCACGATGCAGAACGCGGCCCATGTGCGGGCGGTGGGCCAGATCGAGCTGGTGTTCACCTTCATCGCCTCTGTCGCCTTCTTCGGCGAGAAGGTGCGCGCGCTCGAGATCCTGAGCATCCTCATGGTGGTCGGGGCGATCCTGCTGCTGTTGCTGGCGGTATAGCACGAGCCCCGGCCGTCAGAGCGCCTGACCGCGCAGCAGCAGCGGCACCTCGCCCGCGACGCCGGCGGCCTCGCGCATGAAGGCGCGGCGGAGGGGGCCGACGCGGCTGACCGCCTTCAGCCCCGCGTCGCGGGCAACTCTCAGCGCCGGGTTGCGGTTCGAGAAAAGGCGGTTCAGCGCGTCCATCCCGAGCGCGAGCGCGGTGGCATCGAAACGGCGCCAGCGCTGGTAGCGCGCCAGCACGATCTCCGAGCCGATGTCCTCGCCGATGCGGGCGGCGCCGACCAGCACCTCGGCCAGCGCGGCGACGTCGCGCAGCCCGATGTTGAGACCCTGCCCGGCGATCGGGTGGATGCCGTGGGCGGCATCGCCGGCCAGTGCGAGTCGCGGCGCGATGTAGCGCTCGGCGAGCGTCAGGTCGAGCGGATAGGACCAGCGGCGCCCCGCCAGCGCGATCGCGCCGAGCCGGCCGCCGATGCGGGCGGCGATCTCGGCGGTGAAGGTGGAGTCGTCGAGGGCCATCAGGCGATCGGCCTCGGCGGTGCGCTCGGACCAGACCAGCGAGGAGCGGTTGGATGACCCTTCGCCCTGGAGAGGCAGCACGGCGAACGGTCCGCCGGGGAAGAAGCTCTGATGCGCGACGCCGTTGTGCGGGAGTGTGTGCGAGATGGCGTTGACGAGGCCGGTCTGGCCGTAGGCCCAGCGCAGGCGCCGGATGCCCGCGGCCTCCGCGACGGCCGAGCGGCGGCCGTCGGCGGCGACCATGAGGGAGGCATCGAGCAGCGTCCCGTCGCCAAGGCGGACCGTGGCCCGGGTGCTATCGTAGCTGACCTCCGCGATCTCGACCGGGGCGAACTGGGCGATGCCGGCGGCCGCCATCGCGTCCAGCAGGGCGCCGCGCAGCCAGCGGTCCTCGAGGATCCAGCCGACCCGGCCCTCGTCGGTCTCTGCGGGATCGAAATGCAGGAGCGGCGTGCCGGAGGGCAGCCCGTCATCGACCGTGATGGCACGGATCGGCTCGGCCCGGCCCTCGACCTCGGGCCAGACACCGAGTGCCGTGAGCAGCCGGGAGGAACCGAGCGCGATGGCGTAGGCGCGGCCGTCGAATTCGGGCTCGGCCCGGCGTTCGGCGCTCTCGCGGTCGATGACGGCGACGCGGAAGCCCGGCCCGGCGAGCGCAAGCGCCAGCGCGGGGCCGACCAGACCGCCGCCGGCGATGACGATGTCGAAGCGTTCCGCCGAAGTCGTTCCCATGCCCTTTACTATCGGCGCGGGCTGTCGGATTGTCCATCGCGGCAGTCCGCGCTGGGCTGCGGCGGATCGCGCGGGAGGGCGGCATGAGCGAGGAATGGCGGAGCATGAGCGCGGCGGCGCTCGGCCGCGGCATCGGGGCTGGGCGCATCGACCCGCGCGACCTCGCAGAGGTGTTCCTGGGCGCTATCGGGGCGCATCCGGAAAGCACGCGCATCTACGCCCGGCTGACCGCGGAGCGCGCCCGGAAAGGCGCCGCCGAGGCGGCGGCACGGGCGAAGGCAGGGACCCGTCGCGGGTTGCTCGACGGGGTGCCGATCTCCTGGAAGGACAATTACGACATCGCCGGCGAGGTGAGCGAGGCGGGCTCGATGCTCCTGGCGGGCAGGGTCGCCGCGAAGGACGCGCCGGCCTTCGCCGCGGCGAGCGCGGCGGGTCTGGTCTGCCTCGGCAAGACGCACATGTCCGAACTGGCCTTCTCGGGCCTCGGCGTGAATCCGGTGACCGCGACGCCGCCGAACGCGATCGAACCCGATCGCGCGCCGGGCGGGTCGAGCGCGGGTGCCGCGGTCTCGACCGCGTTCGGCCTCGCGGCGGCGGGAATCGGGTCGGATACCGGCGGCTCGGTGCGGATCCCGGCAGCCTGGAACGGGCTTGCGGGGCTGAAGACCACGGCGGGGCAGATCTCGTGCGAGGGGGTGGTGCCGCTCTCGACCGCGCTCGACACGGTCGGCCCACTCTGCCGCACGGTCGAGGACTGCGCGCTGCTCTACGCGGCGCTGGCGGGGCGGGCGGCGGAGGCGCCGGCCCCGGCGGCGCTGAAGGGGGCGCGGTTCCTCGTCCCGGAGACCTCGGTGCTGGACGGCTGCGAGCCGGAAGTGGCTGCCGCCTTCGAGACGGCGCTCGCGGCGCTCGTGGACTCGGGTGCCCGGATCACCCGCGCGCCCGTGCCCGAGATCGCAGAGGCGCTGGGAGTCGGAGCGCGCATCTCGGGCATCGTCAATACCGAGGGCTGGCGCATCTGGGGCGAGCTGATCGAGGCCAATCCCGGGGTGATGTACGACCGGATCGAGAAGCGCTTCCGCTCGGGCAGGGGCGTCGACCCGGAGAAGGACCGCGAGGCGCTGGCGGAGCTGGCGCGCCTGTCGCAGGCGGTGCAGGCCCGGATGGCGGCCGAGGGGCCGATGCTGATGCCGACCGTGCCGATCCTGCCGCCGCCGGTCGACCGCCTGCTGGCGGAGGAGGATTTCTACCTGGAGCGCAACATGATGTCGCTCAGGAACACGCGGCTCGGCAACATCCTGACCCTCTCGGCGCTGACGGTGCCGACCGCGGCGCCAATGGTCGGGCTGATGATCGTGGCCGGGCCGGACGCCGAGGCGCGGCTCCTGGCGCTCGGCCGGGCGATCGAGCCGGTGGTGGGCTGAGGCCCCGTGCCGGAGGACGGCTGGTATCAGGTCGAGGCGCTGGACGAGGCGACCTTCGCCATCGGCGAGCCGCGCTACGAACAGCAGAACTGGAGCTACCTGCTGGTCGGGCGCGAGCGGTCGCTCCTGTTCGACACCGGCTCCTATCTCGGCGACATCACGGGCGTGGTGGCGCCCCGGGCAAGGGGGCGGCTGACAGCGCTGCCCTCGCACATGCATTACGACCACCTGGGCAACGTGATCCGGTTCCCGGAGGTGGCGCTGCCGGATCTGCCGGTGCTCAGGGCCTGCGCCGCGGGAGGTATGATGACGCCTTCGGAGGATCTGTTCCTCGGCCATCACGAGAACCGCGCGGCGCCCTCCTTCCCGGTTGCGGAGTGGCTGCCGGTGGGCGGCCGGATCGACCTCGGCGGGCGGATCCTTCGCCTGCTGCACACGCCGGGGCACTCGCCCGACAGCGTATCGCTGTGGGAGCCGGGGCGCGCGCGGCTCTACGCCGCCGACTTCCTCTATCGCGGGCGGCTCTACACCCAGACGCCGGGGGCGGTGCTGGCCGACTACCTGGCGGCCGCGCGCACCGTCGCGGGATTGATCGGCGGAGCGGCGATCTACGGCGCCCATGGCGATGCCCGGCCCGGCGAGGCCGCCGAGCCGCCGCGGCTCGATGCCGGCGACCTCGCGGCGCTGGTCGCGCGGCTGGAGGCGATCCGGGCCGACCCGCCGGCGCTGGCGGCTGGCGAGGTGCGTGAGTATCCGGTCTCGGCGCGGATGGGGCTGATCGTCGGGGCCGAGGCACTGGAGGGTTCCGCAGCCGGGTGAAATCCCTGCCCCGCTGGACCTTGCGGGCGCGAAACGGTATCTTCCGGCCCCGAGAGTGCGGAAAGCGCCCCCTATCGCGAGGCAGTGATGCAGTTCCCGACCCGGTTCGCGGACCTCCCGGAATATGCGTTCCCGCGCCTGAAGGCGCTGCTCGATGGCGTGACGCCGGGCGGGCCGGAGGTCGCCATGTCGATCGGCGAGCCGCAGCACGCCATCCCCGAATTCGTGGCCGAGATCCTGAACCGCCACGCCGCGAGCCTGAACCGCTACCCGCCGAACGAGGGGCTGCCGGAGCTGCGGCGGGCGATCTCGGACTGGCTGGGGCGACGCTATGGCGTCGCCGAGGCCTATCGCGACCCGGAGAGGTCGATCGCGGTACTGAACGGCACGCGCGAAGGGCTCTTCAATACCTGCCTTGCGCTCTCGCCCGAAAGCAAGAACGGCCGGCGCCCGGCGGTGCTGCTGCCGAACCCGTTCTACCAGTGCTATGCGGTCGCGGCGCTGATGGCCGGGGCCGAGCCCGTCTACCTGCCCTGCACCGCCGGGACCGGCCACCTGCCGGATTTCGCGAACCTGCCGAGCGCGCTTCTGGACCGCACCACGGTCGCCTATCTCTGCTCGCCCGCCAACCCGCAGGGCGCGGTAGCGAACCGGGCCTACTGGGCGTCGCTGCTGGAACTGGCCGAGCGGCATGATTTCCGCATCTTCGCCGACGAGTGCTATTGCGAGATCTACCGCAACGAGCCGCCGGTGGGGGCGCTCGAGGTCGCCTCGGAGACCGGCGCCGATCCGGACCGGCTGGTGATCTTCCACTCGCTCTCGAAGCGCTCGAACCTGGCCGGGTTGCGCTCGGGATTCTGCGCCACCGGGCCGGGGAACATGGCGCGCATCCGCCAGCTCCGCTCCTATGCAGGCGCACCGCTGCCGATTCCGGCACAGTATGCCGCTGCGGCAACATGGGCGGAAGAAAACCACGTCATTGCCAACCGGGCGCTCTATCAGGAGAAATTTTCGATCGCAGATGATATACTCGGCAACATGCCGGGATACATGTCCCCCGAGGCCGGGTTCTTCCTGTGGCTGAAGGTCGGCGACGGCGAGGCGGCTGCCTTGCGCCTCTGGCGCGAGGCGGGGGTGCGCTGCCTTCCCGGAAGGTATCTGTCGCGTCCCGTTCCCGACTGGCTCGGGGGCGGCGATCCGGGTGCCGAGTATGTGCGTCTGGCGTTGGTTGCCCCCGCCCCCGAAGTCCGGCGCGGCCTCGAGGCCGTGCGCGCGGTTCTGGGGTAGGGAGCGGCACAGGAGCGAGGGAACCGGATGGCATTCTTCTCCGGCGAGAGCCGAGGAACACCTTTGGTCGACAGTGAAATGTCGGAAACGATGCGGCGCCGGCTGAACGAGGTGATCGGGCTCGGCTGGGGCGCGCTGGCGCTTCTGTTCTTCCTTTGCCTCGCGAGCTACGACGTCAACGATCCGAGCCATTTCAGTGCCACGCCCGAACCGCCCTCGAACTGGCTCGGGCGGTTCGGTGCCATACTTGCCGACGCGATGATGCGCGCCGCGGGCGCCGCAAGCTGGGGAGTGGTCGCCTTCCTCGCCGTCTGGTCGGTCCGGTTCATCCTGCATCTCGGCGAGTTCCGTTTCGCGCGCCGCGTCGTGTACGCGCCTGCCGCCTTCGTTCTGGGGATGGTCTTCGCCTCGACCCATGCGCCGTGGGATGGCTGGCCGCTGTCCTCGGGCCTCGGCGGCTTCGTCGGCGATACGGTGGTGGTCTCGCTGCTTGGCATCATCCCGGGCTCGCCGGACGCTGCCCTGAAGCTCCTGTCGCTGGTCTTCGGCGGCGGGCTTCTGCTGAGCACCGGCTTTGCGCTCGGCCTCACCCGCTTCGAGGTGCTGGCGATCCTCCTCTGGATGCTGCGCTCGCTGAGGATCGCAACCGGGCAGCTTGGCATCGCCGCTGCACGCGGCCTGCAGGAGTTGATCGACCGGTACCAGGCCTGGCGCGCGAAGCCCCGCTCGGAAACGATGGAGCCCGCGGAACCGACCGGAAGCTGGAGGGACAAGATCGCCGCACGGATCCACCGCGTCGAGGATCCGCCGGTGTCGCGCGACGCCAAGGACGCGGAGGAGATCGAGGCGGCCCGCCACCGCACGGTCGGCGATGCGATCCGCAGCCTGACCGGCATTGCCGACGAAGCCGGCGGGGAAGCGTCTCCGGTTCCGTCCCGGCCGAGCCCGGTGGCACAGCCTGCGCGGCCGCCGAGGATCAGCCGCCGCGCCGCGCGCGAGCGCGAGCCGTCTCTCTTCGATGCCGGGGGTGCGGTTCCGGAGTACGACGCGCCACCGATGGCGTTGCTGGAGAAGCCCGTCACGATCATCCGGCCGCAGACCTCGGGCAACGCGCTGCAGGAAAATGCGCGGATGCTGGAAACCGTGCTGGAGGATTACGGGGTCCGGGGCGAGATCACGGCGGTGAAGCCGGGGCCGGTGGTGACCCTTTACGAGCTCGAGCCAGCGCCGGGCCTGAAGGCAAGCCGGATCATCGGGCTTGCCGACGACATCGCCCGGTCGATGTCGGCACTGTCCGCGCGCGTCTCGACCGTGCCCGGACGCTCGGTGATCGGCATCGAGCTGCCCAACACCCGGCGCGAGACCGTGCTCCTGCGCGAGGTCCTGGAGAGCCCGGCCTATGGCGACAGCCAGGTCAAGCTGGCCCTTGCGCTCGGCAAGGACATCTCCGGCCAGCCGGTGGTGGCGAACCTCGCGCGGATGCCGCATTTGCTGATCGCCGGCACCACCGGCTCGGGGAAGTCGGTGGCGATCAACACCATGATCCTCAGCCTGCTCTACCGGATGAGCCCGCGCGAGTGCCGCCTGATCATGATCGATCCGAAGATGCTCGAGCTTTCGGTCTATGACGGCATCCCGCACCTCCTGGCCCCCGTCGTCACCGAGCCGAAGAAGGCGGTGGTGGCGCTGAAATGGGTGGTGGCCGAGATGGAGGAGCGCTACCGCAAGATGTCGAAGCTCGGCGTACGCAACATCGACGGCTACAACGCCCGCGTGCGCGAGGCCCTGAAGCGGGGCGAGGACCTGAGCCGCGTGGTGCAGACCGGCTTCGACGAGGCGACCGGCGAGCCGGTCTACGAATCCGAGGCGATGCAGCCGGAGGAGATACCCTTCATCGTCGTCATCGTCGACGAGATGGCCGACCTGATGATGGTCGCCGGCAAGGAGATCGAGGCCTGCATCCAGCGCCTCGCCCAGATGGCGCGGGCCAGCGGAATCCATCTGATCATGGCGACCCAGCGGCCCTCGGTGGATGTGATCACCGGCACGATCAAGGCGAACTTCCCGACCCGGATCTCGTTCCAGGTTACCTCTAAGATCGACAGCCGTACCATTCTGGGCGAGCAGGGGGCCGAGCAGCTCCTTGGCCAGGGCGACATGCTCTACATGGCCGGCGGCGGGCGGATCACCCGCGTGCACGGGCCGTTCGTCAGCGACGAGGAGGTCGAGGAGGTGGTGCGCCATCTCAAGACGCTGGGCGAGCCGGTCTACGAGAGCGGCGTCACCGACGGCGCCGACGAGGATGCCCAGGCGCTGGTCGAGGAGAAGCTGGGGCTCGCCACCGCCAGTGACGACGACGCCTCGCTGTACGACAAGGCGGTGGCGATCGTGGCGCGTGACAGGAAGTGCTCGACGAGCTACATCCAGCGCAAGCTCGCCATCGGCTACAACAAGGCGGCCCGCCTCGTCGAGCAGATGGAGAGCCAGGGCGTGGTCAGCCCCGCCAACGCGGTCGGCAAGCGCGAGATCCTGATCGAGGAGCGGTAGGGACATCCGGCACCGCCTGCAGAGGTTCCCTTCTCTCGCCGTCTGGACTAGAAACGCCGGAACCGGCTGGCGCAGCCCGTTGCATCGATCAGGACGCACCCCAGGTAAGGTCTATGGACAGACGCACGCTTCTTCTGAGTTCCTCGCTGCTTCTTCTCGCCGCGATGGCCGCGCCTGCAGCCGCCGCGCTTTTGGGCAGCGACATGCGCGACCTCGCGCGGATCTCGAACTACCTGAACGGCATCTCGACCATGCAGGGCAACTTTGTCCAGGTCGGGCATGACGGCGAGTTGTCCGAGGGTACGTTCTACCTGCGCCGCCCGGGTCGCATCCGCTTCGAGTACCGCCCGCCGAACCCGGCGCTGGTGGTGGCCGACGGGGTCTGGGTGGGAGTCTACGACAAGCGGCTGAACACGCTCGACCGGTATCCGCTGAACTCGACGCCGCTCGATCTCCTGCTGCGCGAGCGGGTCGATCTGCGCAAGGAGGGGGCCGTTCAGTCGATCGAGCGCGGCGAGGGGGTGATGCGCGTGCTCGCGATCGACCCCGAGAATGCCGACCAGGGCTCGATCACGCTCGTGTTCGGCGACAACCCGCTCGAGCTCAGGCAGTGGATCGTGGTCGACGCACAGGGACTGGCGACCACGGTGGCGCTGAGCGAGATGCAGTCGAACGTGACGCTGGACCCGAACCTGTTCTTCATCGAGGAACCCAAGCGCTGACCGCACCCGACGCCGGCAGGCCGGCGGTCAGAGATCGAAGCTTGCCATCACCGGCACGTGGTCGGAGGGTTGCTCCGCGCCCCGCCAGTCGCGCAGGATCCGGCTCGATCCGGGCACGTCGCGCAGGCCGCCCCTGACCCAGATGTGGTCGAGGCGCCGGCCGCGGTCGGACCCGGCCCAGTCAGAAGCCCGGTAGGACCACCACGAATAGAGCTTCTCGGGCGGCGGCAGATGGGCGCGGGTAACGTCGATCCAGCCGCCCGCCGCCAGCACACGGCCGAGCGCCTCGACCTCGACGGGGGTGTGGCTGACCACCTTCAGGAGCTGCTGGTGGGACCAGACGTCCTCCTCGAGCGGCGCGATGTTGAGGTCGCCGACGAGAATCGCGGGCCCGTCCTGCCTGGCTGCCCACACCTCCATCTCGGCCAGGAAGTCGAGCTTGTGGCCGAATTTCGGGTTCCGCTCGCGGTCCGGTTCGTCGCCGCCTGCGGGCACGTAGAAGTTGTGCAACACCGCGCCGCCCGGAAGACGCGCCGTCACATGGCGGGCATCGCCCCTTCCGCACCAGTCGACATGGCCGGCGTCCTCGATCGGTATCCGGCTCAGGATCGCGACGCCGTTGTAGCCCTTCTGCCCGCGCGCCACGGCGTGGACATAGCCCAGCGCGGCGAAATCCTCGAGCGGGACCTTCTCCACCGGCGACTTGGTTTCCTGCAGGCAGAGGATGTCCGGTCGCTCGGCGGCGAGGAAACGGGCAACCAGCCCCTCCCGCAGCCGGACCGAATTGATGTTCCAGGTCGCGATCGTCAGCACCATCCCCCGCTCCTCCCCGATCCGGCAGCCCGCAGGATGGACCGGCGGGTGGCTCGGCTCAACCCGAAAGAAGCCGCCTCGAAGACTTCGCCCGGAAGACTTCGCCCGGAAGACTTCGCCCGGAAGACTTCGCCCGGAAGACTTCGCCCGGAAGACTTCGCCCGGAAGACTCTGCCGTGGCGGCCGGTTCGAAAGAAACGCGCCCGGCACCTTTCAGCACCGGGCGCGTGCCCGTTTCGGGCGGGCCACGGACGGGGTGAGGGGAGCCCCATCCGTCCCGGCAGCGGTCGGTTCGGGGGGAAAGGCCGCTGCCTCAGGGTTGAATCTAGGAACCACCACCGGTCGCTTCAAGGGAGTTCCGGCTTACATTCCGAGCCGGTACCCTCCGACTTCGGTGAGCAGGATGGTGGCGTTTGCCGGATCCGGCTCGATCTTCTGCCGGAGCCGATAGATATGCGTTTCGAGCGTGTGAGTGGTCACGCCGGCATTGTAGCCCCAGACCTCGCGCAGCAGCACGTCGCGCTCGACCGTACGGCCGCCCGAGCGGTAGAGGAACTTCAGGATGTTCGTCTCCTTCTCGGTCAGTCGAACCTTTCTCTCCTGGTCGTCCACGAGAGTCTTGGCGCCGGGGCGGAAGCTGTACGGGCCGATGGGAAAGACCGCGTCCTCGGACTGCTCGTGCTGACGCAGCTGGGCGCGAATACGCGCCAGCAGCACCGGGAACTTGAAAGGCTTGGCGACGTAGTCATTGGCGCCGGAATCGAGCCCGAGGATGGTGTCGGCATCCGTGGCGTGCCCGGTCAGCATCAGCACCGGACACTTGATGCCCGCCTTGCGCAACAGGCGGCAGAGCTCACGCCCGTCCATGTCGGGCAACCCGACATCGAGGATGATCAGGTCGTGCATCTCGGACTTGGCCCGTTCGATGCCGCGGTGGCCGTCCTCGGCCTCGTAGACGTCGAACTCCTCCATCATCATGAGCTGATCAGACAGCGCCTCGCGCAAATCGACGTCATCGTCGATCAGCAGGATCTTCTTGGCCACGGTCATGGCATCTCTCCGCGCAGTGAACTGGCGCATATCTGGCGCAGGCCGCCCGCAAGCCCAAGCAATTTGTCAGAACCTCACCAATCCGTGTGCGACACCGCGTCATTGTTACGAAGCCTGCAGGCATTCTGGCGCCGCCCGGGATATGTTGCTATCTCCACCGCGCGTGAGGCGGTCGCCAAGCTGGCGTCGAAGCCGCCCGGAGAGATGCGCCCATGACCCTGTCGCTCACTGCAGAGGAACGGGTAGCCCGTGCCCGCGCCGATCTCAGGATCGGCGCAACGGTGGCGCTGTGCTCGGACGCGGGCGGAGCCCTGGTTCTGGCTGCGGAAACGCTGTCGGATGCCCGTCTGGGAGCACTCAGGGGAGTGGCGCCGGAGTCCCTGGATCTTGCGGTCAGCCACCGTCGGGCCGAGACGCTGCGGGCGCGGGCCTATGACGGCGATCTCGCAAGAATCGTGCTGCCGGACGATGCCGACGCTGCCTGGGTGCTGGCGACCGCCGACCCCTCGCGCGACCTGGCGACGCCGCTCAAGGGGCCCTATGCGACCCGGCGCGAAGGCCCGTCGGACCTGCATGCGCTGGCACTGACGCTCGCCAAGCAGGCCCGGCTGCTGCCGGCTGCGGTCGTTGCCTTCTGGCCGGATGCCTCCGTGGTCCGACGCCTGGCAAGGGAAGCCGGGCTTTCGGTGGTCACGGCCGAGTCGCTGCGATCGTCGGGTGCCGCCGCCATGCGCGTCGAACGGGTGTCGGGCGCCAGGGTTCCGACCAAGTTTGCCGAGGCGGGGCGGCTGCATGTGTTCCGGCCCGCGGACGGCGGCGAGGAGCATTACGCGATCGAGGTCGGCCGCCCCTCGCGGTCGGTTCCGGTGCTGGCCCGCCTGCACTCGGCCTGCTTCACGGGCGACGTCATCGGCTCGCTGAAATGCGACTGCGGTCCGCAGCTTGCGGCGGCGATGACCCAGATCGCGAAGGAGGGCGCGGGCGTGCTCCTCTACATGAACCAGGAGGGCAGGGGCATCGGTCTTGCCAACAAGATGCGGGCCTATGCACTGCAGGACCAGGGCTTCGACACGGTCGAGGCCAACCACCGCCTCGGCTTCGAGGACGACGAGCGCGACTTCCGGCTGGGCGCCGCGATCCTGAAGGCGCTCGGCTTCGGCGCGGTCCGGCTGATGACCAACAACCCCGCCAAGATCGCGATGATGCGCGAGGCTGGGATCGAGGTGACCGAGCGGGTGCCGCTGAAGGTCGGCGAGACCGCCCACAACACCGCCTATCTGGCGACCAAGGCCGCGAAGAGCGGGCATCTGCTGTGACCATGGGTCTGCCGCGCCCCGGCGACCTCGTGGTCGGCCCCTGGGGCGCGCGGTTCCGCGGGCGGCGCTTCCCCTGCTCGGTCGGGCGCGGCAAGGTGCGTCCGGCCGCGGTCAAGACCGAGGGCGACCTGGCGAGCCCTGCAGGCGCGTGGCGGCTCCTCTGGCTCTACTGGCGCGCCGACCGGCTGGCGCGTCCGGCGACGGTGCTGCCGGTGGTGCCGCTGGGGACGCGGCAGGGCTGGTCCGAGGATCCTTCCGACCCTGCCTACAACCGGCCGATCCGCCATCCCCATCCTTTCCCGGCCGACCGCATGGCGCGGGGCGACGGACTCTACGACATCTGTGCCGTCACCGACCATAATGCCGATCCGGTGGTGCCGGGCGCTGGCAGCGCGATCTTTGTCCATCTCTGGCGCCGGCCGCGCTGGCCGACGGCGGGCTGCGTCGCCTTCCGGCGGCCGGACCTCGAGTGGATCCTGGCCCGGTGGGACCGCAAGTCGCGGCTGGTGATCCGGGAACGTGGCGGGCTCTGAGCCTAACTGGCGCGCCGCGCGCGCTGCAGGGCCTCCCAGACGCGGAGCGGCGTGAACGGCGCCTCGATTGGCTTGGCCCCGGCCCGGATCAGCGCGTCGCGCATCGCAAGGGCCGTGGCCGGGATGCCGCCGACCGCGCCCGACTCGCCGCAGCCCTTGACGCCGAGCGGGTTGGCCGCCGCCGGCACCTCGACGAAGCGGAGATCGAACCGCGGCACGTCGCCTGCCCGCGGCATCCGGTAGTCCATGAAGCTCGCCGCCAGCGGCTGCCCGCTCTCGGGGTCCCAGGCCGCGGCCTCGCCCATGATCTGGCCGATGCCCTGGACGACGCCGCCATAGACCTGGCCGGCGGCGAGTTCGGGGTTGATGATGCGGCCGAAATCGTCGGCGATGGTGTAGCGGGTGATGCGGGCCGCGCCGGTCTCGCCGTCGATCTCGACCTCGGCGATGTGGCAGCCATTCGGGAAGGTCGAGGTGGAGTCGCCGACCGAGCCCTTGGCGATGATCTCGCCTGGCCCCTCGGCCAGTTTCGCGAGGCGGACCGCGCGGTCGGTGCCGGCGACACGGAAGACGCCGCCCTCGGCGGCCGAGAACTCGATGTCGCTCTCGGCTGCCTCGAGTCGTTCCGCGGCCAGCCTGCGGCCCCGGGCGATCATGTCGTCGCTGGCGCGCAGCAGCACCCGGCTGGCCATGATCAGCGAGCGCGAGCCGCCGGTGCCACCGCCCGCGGGCAGCGCGTCGGAATCGCCCGCCATCACCTCGATTGCCTCGATATCGAGACCGAGCTTCTCGTGCGCCACCTGGGCCCAGGCGGTCTCGTGGCCCTGGCCGGTGTCCTGGGTGCCGATCCAGATCGCGAGCCTGCCGTCGGGGGTCAATCGGAACCGGGTATGCTCCAGCGGCTGGCCGCCGGTGCGCTCCATGTAATAGGCGAGGCCGATCCCGGCATGGCGGCCGCGCGCCGCCACGCCGGCCGCGCGGGTCGCGAATCCGGCATAATCCGCGCGCGCCAGGGCATCAGCCATGACCCGGTGGGGGTCGAGGCTGTCGAAGGTCAGCCCGCCCGGGGTCCGGTGCGGCACCCGGTCCGGGGTCAGCAGGTTGCGGCGGCGGAACTCGGCCGGATCGACGCCGAACTCGCGGGCGGCGGCCTCCATCAGCCGCTCGGTGGCGTGGATCGTCTCGGGCCGGCCGGCACCGCGATAGGCGTCGGTCGGCGTCGTGTTTGTGAAGGCGCCGCGTACCTCGGCGTGCATCGCCTGCACCCGGTACATGCCGCCGAGCAGCCCGGCCGAGAACACGGTGTGGATGCCGGCGCCGAAGGTCGAGAAATACGCCCCGAGCCCCGAGACGGTGCGCATCCGCATGGCGAGGCAGATACCGCCGGCGTCGAAGGCGCCCTCGACGGTTCCTCGCATGTCGCGGCCCTGGGCGTCGGACAGGAAGCTCTCGGACCGGTCGCCGACCCATTTGACGGGGCGGCCGAGGTCCTGCGCCGCAAGTGCGCAGAGGCCGTATTCCGGATGGCCCATCAGCTTCATGCCGAAGCCGCCCCCGACATCCGGCACATGGACACGCACCCGGCCCGGCTCCACCCCAAGCGCCCGCGCGATCTTGGCCCGCATGCCGTGGGCGCCCTGGCAGCCGACCCATCCCTCCCAGCGGGCGGTCTCAGGGTCGTGGCGGATGTTGATCGCACGTGGCTCCATCGGTGCGACCACGATCCGCTGGTTCAGGACCTGGGTCGAGACCACCCGGGCGGCGGTCGCGAACAGCGCCTCGGTCGCCGGGCGATTCCCCATCTCCCAGCGGTAGGCGAGGTTGCCGGGTGCCTCGCCATGGAGCCCGGGTGCGCCGGGCTCGAGCGCGGCCTCGGGGTCGACCACAGGAGCAAGTTCGTCGATCTCCATCTCGATCGCCTCGGCGGCCTCCTCGGCATCGGCCCGCGTTTCGGCGACAACGAAGGCTACCGGCTGACCGACGTAGCGGACCGTACCCTCGGCCAGGTGCGGCATCACCACCGGCGCCGGGGCGGGATCGAGCGGCAGCTCGTTCCCGAGAGGGGCGAGGCGCCCGGCGATCTCGGCGGCGGTCCAGACCGCAAGCACGCCGGGTGCGGTGCGTGCAGCGGTCGCGTCGAGGCGCGCGATGCGGCCATGCGCCACGGGGCTGCGCAGCAGCGCTGCATGGGACTGGCCCGGCAGAACGATGTCGTCTATGAACCGGCCCTGTCCGCGCAGCAGCCGCTGGTCTTCGCGCCGCCGCACAGGCTGGCCAAGTCCGAATTTCATCTCTGGGGTTCCCTCCACACTCGCCGCGCGAAGGTTAAATTGCAACAGTGCCAGGTCAAGCGTTCAGACAGTCTTCGCGATCGGGTTGCCGAGCAGGGAACAGTCAGACATAAATGCAACGTGGTGTTTTAATTGCTGAAATCCGCTCAGCAGATTTTCAATTCCTGCATGGAGGCACGAGCGCGTGCTGAAGGACGACCGGATGATGTCGATGATGACCTTCCTGGTGGTCATGTTGGCCCTGGGAACGCTCATCAATCGCACCGACCTGTTCGATCGCCTCCTGGGAGGCGAGAAAGTGGCGCTTGAACTGGTGCGCGACGATGCCGTGGTCCAGGCCAACCAGATTTCCTCGATCGACGTGCTGGCCAACGACAGGGGGGTCGAGGCTGCAGATGCCGGGCGGCTCGAGATCGCCGAACAGCCGAAATGCGGCAGGGCTTTCACCCGGGACGGGGCGATCCAGTATCTGGCGGCACAGCGCTGCGTCGGCTCACAGAGTTTTCGGTACACCATTGCCGGACGCGCCAACGGGCAGACCGGCGAGGTGATCGCCGTGGTCCGTCTCGGCCAACCCACGACCGAGGAGCCTCGGAGCGGGAACCCGGCCGGGACCGGCGGGGCCCGCACGGGAGGCCAGGGGCAGGCGACGCCACCGCCAGCGCCAGAGGGTCCGGCCGCTCAGGCTCCGGCCGGCGACGCGACCAGCCGGCCCGTGCCCGGGGGGTCTGCGCTCCCGGTTCCCGGCCAGCTGGCAGGTCCGGATGGCCAGACCGTGACGGAGGTGATGAGGAATGGTGTCCCCGGCGGTGACAGCGATGCCGGAGCCGGATCGCCGGGCGACGGCCGGTCCGAGCCGCCACCGGGCGATGCGCCGGTGCCCGTGCCCGCGACGGTGCCGGCAGTGCCGGCAGGCCACGCAACTGCGGCCGCGGGTTCTGCGGGCGGCGCTGAAACGGGGCCGTCGGACGCTGACTCGGATCCGGGCGCGGATGGGGAGTCGGATCCGGCTCCTGGCGGCGGGCCGGCCGCTCAGCCGCAGCCGTCGCTGGCAGTCGCGCCTGCCGCCGCGCAGGGCGACGCAGGCGGGAGCGCGGTACCGGCACAGCGCCAGCCGGCGCAACCCTGCGAGATCCTGCCCACTCTGACGCTGGACCCGGAGCCAGGCGGCGTCACCGAGGTGATTGTCGACGCCCCGTGCCAGGCGGGCACCGTGGCAGAACTTGCCTATGACGGGCTGCGCTTCGGCATCGCCCTCGACAGTGCCGGCGTCGGCAGCGTGCGCGCGTTCGGCCTTCAGGAGGCGGCCGAGGCGCTGGTCCGCTTCGCCGACCGGAGCGAGACCGGGTTTCTCATCACCTTCGATGACCTCGACCGGATCGAGCGGGTGGTCCTGCTCTGGGAGGCGCCGGTCTCGCTCGAGCTCCATGCCTTCGAGTTCGGTGCCCGGCCGACGGATCCCGGGCATGTAGGCCCAGGCCGGGCCCGGAGCTTCGACGAGGCGCGCAGACGGGGCGGCGGTTTCCTGCTGCACTACGCACCGGTCGACGGGATCGGCCAGAATCTTCAGGTCTACAGCTACTGGCGCGGCCGGCGCGGCCGGCCGGGCGTCGTCCGGCTGGAGGTGGACTTTGCCGACAGGACGGGGCCGGAGAGACCCGGGACATGCGGCGAGGGCGACAACGCCGCGCCGGAGTTCACGGTGTTGCGGTCGATCGGCGGGCGGATCGGGCGTCCGTCGCGCGCACAGCTTGCGCCGCTCGACTGCACATCGGTCGCGGCTCTGCCCGAGCGCTTCATCGGCGACGCGGTCGATGATCTGATCGTCATGCAAAGGTAAGGTCGGCGACGTGGTCGGCGCCGGCGGGGGGAAGCACTGATGCGGAGGGGTATCTGGGGAAATCTGTCCTGGCTGGCTGCGGCCGGTGCCCTCATGGTGTCCGCCGGGCAGGCGCTGGCCGATCCCGTCACGCTGACCTCGCTTGACGGCGCGACCACGGTCAGCGGCGAACTGATCAGCTTCGACGGGGAGGCTTATACGGTTCAGACGAGCCTCGGCGTGATCTCGGTTGCCGCGACGCAGGTCACCTGTGCGGGTGCCGGCTGTCCGGCAGGCGCGCCGTCGGCCGCCGCAGACGGCGCGGCCGCGACGGGCGGCGCAGCCTCCGCCCCGGTTGCTCCCGATACCGGCATCTTTGCGGTGGCCGGTTCGAACGTGATCGGCAACGGACTGATGCCTGTCCTGATCGAAGGCTATGCCGACCGGATCGGAGCCGACACGGTGCGTCAGGTCGGCGCCGCGCAGCACTCCCGGGTCTACCGGGTGATCGACAAGGCCGGCACGGAAGTGGCGGCCGTGACCGTGGCGGCGGAGGGCACCGCCGCGGGGTTCCAGGCGCTCGGGTCCGGAAGCGCGGTCCTCGCGCTCGCGTCCCGGCGCGCCGAGCCCGGCGATGCCGGCGCACCCGACCTGTCGGGCGGGGCCGGCGAGAACATCCTGGCACTGGACGGGCTGGTGGCAGTCGTCCACCCGGAGAACCCGGTGCGTGCGCTGACGCCGGATCAGCTCGCAGCGGTCTTCGCCGGCCGGATCACCAGCTGGTCCCAGCTTGGCGGGCCCGACCGGCCGGTCACCGTTTACCTGCCGGCCGAGGGCTCGGGCACCCTGGATCTCTTTACCCGGCTGGTGATGCAGCCGCGCGGGATGGAGATGGCGGCCGCGGCGGAGCGGCTGGTGGACCATGCGGATCTGTCCGACCTCGTCGCCATCGACCCGGGCGGAATCGGGCTGACGAGCTTCGCCTTGGCTCGTGCGGCGCGCCCGTTGGCGATCCGGCAGCTCTGCGGGATCGTGTCGCTGCCGACACCGTTCTCGATCAAGGCGGAGGAGTATCCGCTGGCGCGCCGGCTTTATGTCTACGGCACGAACCGGCCGCTGCCGTCGCAGGCGGCGGCACTGCTCGACTTCGCGCTCTCCGACGCCGCCCAGCCACTGATCGCGGAGGCGGGCTTCGTCGATCGCGGAATCGAAACCCAGGGGATCGACGTACAGGGCGCGCGGATCGCGAACAGCCTGACGAGCCCCGAGGAATTCTCGCTGCCGCTGATCCGGGAGATGCTCACCGAGCTCAAGGACGCGGAACGTCTCAGCCTGACCCTGCGCTTCACCGCCGGATCGTCCAACCTCGAGGCCCGGTCACAGAGCGAGGCCGAGCGCTTTGCCCGGCTGATTGCCGGCGGCGGGTTCGCGGGTCGGGAGATCCTCCTGGTCGGATTTACCGATTCCGTCGGCGACTTCGAGGTCAACCGCAGCCTGGCCGAGCGCCGGGCGCAGAGCGTGCTCGAGACCCTGAAGGCAACCGTTGGCGAGACGCCGCTCGCCTCGGTGCCGATCCTGGTGCAGAGCTATGGCGAGCTGACGCCGGTCGGCTGCAACGAGACCGCCGAGGGACGCGAGCTGAACCGCCGGGTCGAGGTCTGGGTGCGCGACCGGCGGAGCTGACCGGCGGTCCGCAACGGGGCCGATCGTCGCTGCGTCCGCTGCGCCCCTTGCACGTCCGGGCCGCTTCCGTCATCACTCGGCGGAAGCCCGAGCACCAAGGAGACTTGCATGACCCGTGACGTCGTGATCCTCGACGGAGCCCGCACCGCCATCGGCACCTTCGGCGGCTCCCTCGCCGAGATGCCGCCCACCGCCAGCGCCGCGCTGGTCGCTAAGGAGGCGCTGAAACGCGCGGGTGTCGAGGGCGGGCAGATCGGCCATGTGGTGTTCGGGCATGTGATCAACACCGAGCCGCGCGACATGTATCTCAGCCGCGTCGCCGCCATCGACTCCGGCATCCCGGACACCACGCCGGCGATGAACGTGAACCGGCTCTGCGGCTCGGGTGCGCAGGCCATCGTCTCGGCCATGCAGGCGATCGCGCTCGGCGATGCCGACTATG
Source organism: Limibaculum sp. (assembly GCA_039805905.1). Taxonomy (GTDB): domain Bacteria; phylum Pseudomonadota; class Alphaproteobacteria; order Rhodobacterales; family Rhodobacteraceae; genus Thermohalobaculum. The sequence goes on from JBDIVM010000004.1 coordinate 84,284, forward strand.
CACTGGCCGGCGGTGCCGAATCGATGTCGCGGAGCCCCCACGCCCTGCAGACCGTGCGCTTCGGCCAGAAGATGGGCGACACGAAGATCACCGACATGATGATCGGCGCGCTCAACTGCCCCTTCGGAACCGGGCATATGGGCGTGACCGCCGAGAACATCGCCGCCGAGCGGCAGATCAGCCGTGCCGACCAGGACGCCTTCGCGCTCGAGAGCCAGAGGCGCGCCGGGGCGGCCATCGCGGAGGGTCGCTTCAAGGGCCAGATCGTGCCGGTGACGATCAGGACCCGGAAGGGTGAGGTGGTGTTCGACACCGACGAGCACCCCAAGCCGCAGACCACATCCGAGGACCTCGCCAGGCTCAGGCCCGCCTTCAGGAAGGACGGCACGGTCACCGCCGGCAATGCGTCGGGCATCAATGACGCCGCGGCGGCCGTTGTGCTCGCCGAGGCCGGGGCGGCCTCGGCCGCCGGGCTGAAGCCCAGGGCGCGGCTCCTCGGCTATGCGCATGCCGGGGTGCGGCCGCAGGTGATGGGGCTGGGGCCGATCCCGGCGGTCGAGAAGCTCATGGCCCGGACCGGGCTCGCGAAGGAGGAATTCGACGTCATCGAGTCGAACGAGGCCTTCGCGGTGCAGGCCTTCGCGGTCAACCAGGCGCTGGGGCTCGACACTGCAAAGGTCAATCCGAATGGCGGCGCCATCGCGCTCGGCCACCCGATCGGGGCGACGGGCGCGATCCTGACGCTCAAGTGCCTCGCCGAACTCGAGCGCAGCGGCGGCCGCTACGGCCTGATCACCATGTGCATCGGCGGCGGCCAGGGCATAGCGCTGGCGGTCGAGCGGATGCAGTAGCGCCGCGCGACCGGCTGCCCCGGCCCCGAGCCGGGGGGCGTCGCCGGATGGAGCGGAGAGCGACCCGTCGGGGTTCCTGGTCGGGCCCGGGAGCTTGCGGAAAGTGGTTACTCCGCCGCCTTCGCCGCCATCTCCGCCAGCCCGTAGAGCTCGACCTCGCGCTGGAAGTCGGCGAGGCAGCGGCGGCCGGCCGGGGTCCAGCGTCCAGGCAGGGCCCCGGCGACGGCGGCGGTGGCCAGCACGCGTGCGCCCATCTCCTTGGTCGCCTTCTCGATCCGCTGCACGCCATTGACCACCCGGCCGATGCCGGAAAAGGCCAGCCGGCTGGGCACGCCGATATTGCCGAACATCAGCTCGCCCGCGTCGAGGCCGATGCCGAAGTCGAGCGGCGCCCCGGCGGGCGTGCCGGCGGCCGTCGCCTCGGCGCAGCGGCTCAGCGCCTCGCCGGCGGCAGCGGTGGCCCTTGTCGCGGCGCCTGCCAGCCCCTCGCCGTCAAAGGGGAAGATCGCCAGCACCCCGTCGCCGATGAAGTTCAGGATCTCGCCGCCATGCTCGATCACCGGGGCGGCGGTGCATTCGAAATAGCGGTTGAGCAGGGCGAGATAGTCATCCGCCGCCATCTCGTCCGAGAGCCGGGTCGAGTTGCGCAGGTCGGAGAACCAGACCACCGCCGGGATGAAGGCGCCATCGCCGCGGCGGATGTCGCCCGCCAGCACCTTCGCCCCGGCCGTCGGGCCCAGATAGGCGCTGGCGAGGTTCGACATCACCCGGTTCTGGATCGCCGAGCGGCAGGCGACGGCGAGAAGCCGCTGGATGCGGCTCAGCGCCTCGAGGTCCTCGTCGGTGAACCCGCCCGCCCGGGAGGTGGCCCAGCTCGCCATGATGCCGGGCTGGCCACCCTCGTACTCCGACACCTCGCCGATCCGGAACTGGGTGCTGGTCAGCAGGTAGTCGGTGTAGCCCTGGTCCGCGAACTCCTTCAGCACCTCGAAGTCGAGGAAGGCATGCTCGCCGGTGAGCCGCCGCCTGAGCCGGGGCAGGTTGCGCGTCAGCACCCGGTGGAACGGGCTCCGGATCCAGGCTTCGCTGCCCGCCGTGGAATGATAGTACTGCTCAAGCCTCGCCCCCTTTCCCAGCCACCAGAACACCTGCTCGGCCCGGAACAGCGGATGCAGCGTGGGCCAGCTCAGCACCGCGCGCCCGACCGGGATGCCGACGCCGTGCAGGCGCTGGCACAGCGCCTCGAACAGCTTCACGATCTCGGCGTCGCCGAGCGCCTTGGAGATCAGCCAGGACTCGATCTCGGTGAGGAGGGCGTTATGGGACATGGGGCGGATTGTAGTGCGGGGGAGGGGCCGAGGCTACTCTCCGGGCTGTCCCCGCCCTGTTCCGAGGCGTCGCGGAGCCATGCACGGGCGCAGAGAGCCCCGACCCGTTTTCCGGCCTCGCCCCGGCTACTTCCCCGCGAACCGGGCCTCCATGGCCTCGCGCATCTCGTCGGTGATCTTGGCGAAGAGGTTCTCGGGGACGCTGAAGGCGCTGCCGGCCGGGAGCGCGGCGAGCGCGGCGGCGGTGTCGGAGGGCCAGGCCTCGGCATCCGCCCCGGCGCCCACCGCCTTCAGCATCGCGTCGGAGGCGTCCGGGACGAAGGGCCGCGACAGGATGGCGTAGAGTCGGATCAGGTTGAGCGCGAAGCGGACGACCGCGGCGGCACGGGCCGGGTCGTCCTTGACCGCCGCCCAGGGCACCGCGGACTGGAGGTATTCGTTGCCCGCGACCCAGATGGCGCGGAGCTCGGCCGCCGCCTTCCGGATCTCCATCGCCTCCCAGTGCTCCTCATAGGTCTTCAGCCGCCGGGCGATGTCGGCGGTCACCGCCTGCTCGGCCGGGCCGTATTCGCCGCCCGCCGGCACCGTCTCGCCGAATTTCGAGCGGCAGAACTTGGTCACCCGGCTGACGAAGTTGCCCAGCACGTCGGCCAGGTCCTTGTTCACCCCGGCCTGGAACGAGGCCCAGGTGAAGTCGCTGTCCGAGCCCTCGGGCGCGTTCGACAAGAGCCACCAGCGCCAGTAGTCCGAGGGCAGGATCTCGAGGGCCTGGTCCATGAACACGCCGCGGCCCTGGCTGGTCGAGAACTTGCCGCCCTCGTAGTTCAGCCAGTTGAAGCCCTTGATGTAGTCGACGAGCTTCCAGGGTTCCCTGCCGTCGTAATTGGCGCCCATCAGCGTCACGGGGAAGCTCAGCGTGTGGAAGGGCACGTTGTCCTTCGCCATGAACTGGACGTAGCGCACATCCGCGGCGCCGAGATCCTCGCGCCACCAGCGCTGCCAGGCGGAGTCGGGAAGCCCGTTCGCGTCTGCCCATTCGGCGGTGGCGCCGATATACTCGATGGGCGCGTCGAACCAGACATAGAAGACCTTGCCCTCCATGCCCGGCCAGTCCTTCGTCCCGCGCTTCACCGGGATGCCCCAGTCGAGGTCGCGGGTGATGCCACGATCCTGCAGCCCCTCGCCCTCGGTCAGCCACTTCTTCGCGATCGAGGTGGTCAGCACCGGCCAGTCGGTCTTGGATTCGATCCATGTCGTCAGCCGCTGTCGCATGGCGGACTGACGCAGGTAGAGGTGCTTGGTCTCGCGCACCTCGAGGTCGGTGGACCCGGAGATCGCCGAGCGCGGCTCGATCAGGTCGGTCGGGTCGAGCTGCTTGGTGCAGCTCTCGCACTGGTCGCCGCGCGCCCGGTCATAGCCGCAGTTGGGGCAGGTGCCGATGATGTAGCGGTCCGGCAGGAAGCGGCCGTCGGCCTTCGAGTAGACCATCTTCTCGACCCGCTCCTCGATCAGCCCGGCCTCATGGAGGCGGCCGGCGAAGTGCTGGGTCAGTTCGCGGTTGCGCCTCGAGGAGGAGCGGCCGAAGAAGTCGAAGCTCAGCCGGAACCCGTCGCCGAGGCGCTTCTGCACCGCCCACATCGCGGCGCAGTAGTCGGCGACCGACTGGCCGGCGGCGGCGGCGGCGAGTTCGGCGGGGGTGCCATGCTCGTCGGTGGCGCAGATCAGCAGCACCTCGTGGCCGCGCGCGCGCATGTAGCGGGCATAGGCGTCGGCGGGCAGCATCGAGCCCACGAGGTTGCCCAGGTGCTTGACGCCGTTGATGTAGGGCAGGGCCGAGGTGACGAGAATGCGCGCCATGGCTGTCTCCGGGATTCCGCGCGCCCTCTATAGCGGCTGCACCACTGCGGTCAAAGGGTGTCGGCGGCCGGGCACCACCGGGCCGCGGGGCGCGACGCGGTGCCGCTGCATCAATTCGCGCAGGGCAGGCGGTGGTGCGTTGCGCCATGCTGGTCCGGTGAGATCCCGGAGCGCGGTCCGGGACAGGCGTTGTGCGCGGGAGCGGTGCATGTTCGGAAATCCCTCGCTGGCGACCCGCATCGCCGTCGGGAAGGCGGTGGGCCTGGGCTTCGGCCTGGCCGGATTCCTGATCCTGCCGTACTTCCTGCGGGACGCAGACCCGCTGCTGCGCTGGGGGTTCATGCTCTGGTACATGACGCTCGGCGCACTGATCGGTGTCGCCGGTGTGCTCGACCGGCATCCGGCGCTCGACCTGCCGCTGCCCTGGTGGCTGCGCGGATCGCTCATCGGTGCCTGGATGAATTTCGTGCTGACGCTTCTGATCTACGATCAGCTTGCCGCGTTCGGCGCGGCGATGTTCCGCCCGGGGAGTCTGCTCGCCGCGCCCTTCTGGTTCGTCGCCGAAGGGGCTGTGATCGGCCTTGTGATCGCCTATGCGGCCACCGCCGCCGGAGGAGAGGGGCCGGAGACCGCGGGGCGGTAGATGGCGGGGCGCTCGATGGCCCGGTCAGGGCGCGATGAACCGTTCCAGCACGTTCCGTGTCACCCGCGCGGTCATCGGCTCGTCCGCGATCAGCCCGGCGACCCAGTTGCAACTCGCCGCGTTCAGCACCTCGCCCCGGCCGCGCCGGTAGTGCCCGATCATGCCGGCGCCGCGGGTGACCTGGTCCAGCGTCCCGGGCGTGACCGCGCCGTGCAGCTCGCGGGCCACGGCCTTCGCGTCGTCGAGGCCGATGAAGGGCTCGGGATCGTCGCTGGTCTCGGCCGTGGTGGCGGGCGCCATCGCCAGGATCTCGAGGCCCGGCGTGTCGGCCGGGTATGGCAGCCCGCCGCGGATCTCGTACTCGACCCCGTCGACCTCGTAGCCGAACACCCTTGCCGAGGCGCCCAGCACGTCGCCATAGCCGAGCCCGGTGCCGGCAAACGCCCAGTGCTCCGGCCGGTAGACGGTGAAGCCGCCCGAGCCGCGGGCGACGCAGCCGGACCAGCCGGCATAGATGCCGCGCGCCCCGCTCAGCCCCATGGTCGCCGCCGCCGGCCGGCCGATCTGGGCCGAATCCCAGACCGTGGTGATCCGGTCGGTGTCCCGCAGCGGATCCTCGGCGCGGGCGCGGTACTTGTAGCAGACCTGCCGGCGGCCACCGTCCTCGAGCCGGATCTGCCAGTAGTAGTTGCCGGCGAAGCGCGCGAGCCGGCCCCCGGCATCGAGCCAGGAGTCGAGCGCATCGCGCATCTCCCAGGACCAGTACTCGTCATGGCCGACGATGACCGCCGCCCGGTAGCGGTCCAGCACCTCGGGCGCGAGCTGAAGCTCGTGCTGGCTCGCCACATCCACCGCGAGGCCCTGCCGGGCGCACCAGTTCAGGAACGGTCGCTCATAGCTCGCCCAGCCGGCAGAGGCGTATTTCTTCGAGTGTCCCGTCGCCAGCGCCCAGCGCATGTGCGGGTAGGCGGGCGGCTCGCCCGGCGGGGGCGGATCGCAGGCGATCCGCGGCGCGTCCGCGGGCAGCTCGGCGAAGCCGCGGGACCAGGGGCGCTGGGTGCTGAGGACAGGCGAGAAGTCGCGGCCCTCCGGCCCGGTGATGCCCTCGTAATGGTTCGAGCCGCCCCACTCGTTGTAGGCGGTCCAGGTGCCGGTACAGGCGACCAGGAGCAGCGGTGCCGCCGCGTCGGGGCGCGCCCGGATCAGCACCGGATGGGCGTGCCGCGCCGGGCCGTTGGGGCGTGTGCCCTCGAGGATCACGAGATAGCCGTCCGAGGGCCAGTCCTGCGGCACCGTCAGCGCCAGCGCCACCGGCCAGCCGCAGCCCCTGACCGCACAGTCCGCGGGCGCGGGGTGGTAGGCGCCCCTGAGCTCGCCGCTCTGCCAGACCGTGTCCGTGCCGGTTCCGTCGCGCCGGATTGTCACCCGGTAGGAGGGGCAGGTGGTCGAGACGTGGAGCTCCATCACCTCGCCGGGTTCGTAGGAAAAGCGCGAGGTGTAGGCCCAGATCTGCGGCTCCGCCGGGTCGGTGCTCTGCTGCTCCCAGTAGTGGTGGCGCACCGGGTCGGTTCCCTCGCCGTCGCGGGCGTGGAAGAACCCCCTCAGCCGCTCAGGCATCCGCCGCCCCGCGCATCAGCGCCGCCAGTGCGGCGGTCTCGGTGCCGGGCGTGCCACCAGCCTCCAGCGCCGCGGCGGCGTTGATCCTGAGCGAGGCGCCCCGGTTCTGGCCGAGCTTGAAGGTGCTGTCGACGGTCTCGACCGCGAAGGCGACCGGCACGATCTGGCGCATCATCCTGGCCAGGAGGTCGGGCGTGACCTTGTCGGTCTTCCAGGGCTTCTTCGGGGCGAGCCGCTCCTCGAAGTTCGCCGAGAGGCGATCGAGATGGGCGCGCAGCTCCGCGTCCGGCAGCAGTCGCAGCGCGCCCCTCAGATGCACCGCCACATAGTTCCAGGTCGGCACCCTGTCGTCCTCGCCGTACCAGTCGGGCGAGATGTAGGCGTCCGGCCCCGAGACAATCATCAGCGCGGGCTTCGGCCCGTCGCGCAGGTGCTGCGCCAGAGGGTTCGAGCGCACCAGATGCGCGGCGAGCGTGTGGCCCTCCATCACGAAGGGAACATGGGCCGCCAGCACGCCCTCCGGCCCGGCGGCGGTCATCACGCCGAAGCCGCGGGCGCGGGCGAAGTCGAGCGCACGCGCCTCGGGCTCCTTCCGGAAGGCGGGGTTCGGATGCATTCGGCGGGCCTCCTCAGGTGGCGATGGCGGTGGTCAGGATTGGCACCGACGAGAAGAAGAACTCGCCTTCCACCTCGGCCGCGTCAAGGGCCGCGAGCCATTCCGCCGCGCGTTCGCGGGGTACGCCCTGCGCGGCGGCATAGGCCGCCATCAGCCGGGCGATCCAGTAGGCGAAGGTGTTCTCGTGCAGGTTCGGGTTCACCACCGGCACCGGCAGGGTGCGGATGCTGGCGAAGCCGCTCCGGGCCAGCATCGGCGGCAGCCGGGCGGGCAGGTTGGGCCAGGCCGCATGCCCGTCCCAGGCACCGGCGATCTCGGCGGTCAGCCCGACCGCGGGACCGTGCCAGAAGGCCGAGTCCCAGTTGGTGGCCAGGCACAGGAACCGCCCGCCGGGCTTCAGCACCCGGCGCAGCTCGGCCAGCGCGCCGGGCGCGTCCTCGATGTATTCGACCACCTGCACGGCGACGGCGGCATCGAACACGCTGTCTGGGTAGCCCAGCTTGCGGATGTCGCAGACCATCGGCTTGACCGCCGGCACGCCGGCGCATTCCCGCGTCGCGGCGGCGATCTGGTCGGGCGAGATGTCCACCCCGGCGGCAAGCCCGTGCGGCCCCAGCGCCAGCCCGATGTCGCGCAACAGGAGGCCCGCGCCGCAGCCGACCTCGAGCACCCGCTCGCCGCGCCGCGGGTTCAGCTCCTGCAGCACCGCATGCCGCCGCGCCGCCATCTCCTGGCAGGCGGCCAGCCGCTGCTGGACGGAAGCGATCTCGCCGGTGAAGTCCATGGCCGCGGTTATAGCGGGCCGCCGCGCCGACAGCTACCCGCGGCGTGCCGCCCCCGGGCTTCGGGCCCAGAGCTTCGGCACGGCCACCGCCGGAGCCTCGGCCGCGTGACGGGCATAGACCCCGGCATAGCGGGCGAGATCGAGCAGCGCATAGGTGAGCCAGATGCCGTCCCCGGCATCCTCGATCCCCCGCGCGATCACCGCCTCGGCCTTGCGGGTCTCCGCGGCCCTGCGCCCGGCTGGTCGCCTGGCCTCCGCCGCCGCTGCCGCAGGCCCGCGGCCGTCCAGGAGTCCGTCGCGGGCCAGAGGTCGATGGCGGCATACTCCTTCAGCAGCGCTCCATCCGGCCCGAAAAGGCGCGCGCCGATGATCCACGCCAGGATGAACACGGTGTCGCCCTCCTGCTGCAGCGCCTGGGGCTCGACTGTGAACACGGCCCGCAATGCGGCCCCATCCGGGTACCGCGCGGCGGCGAGCCACAGCCGCTCGGCATCGGCCGGCGCCATCGCGAGCGGCGGGATCGCGGGCACGCGGTCCACTGCCATCCGGTAGACGGGGCTCTGCTCCGGGCTCCACTGATAGAGGGCCTCGGGCGCGGGCGCGGCGCCCTCGGACCAGAGCGTCGGCACGCTCTCCATCACCTCGCGCGCGCCGAGCGGGGACAGCCGAAGCTTGTCCTCCGGACTGTAGATGCCGTAGCCGAGAATCGGCCCGTCCGGCCCGCCCTGGTCATCCGGCAGGCGGATGTGCCCGTCGGCGTAGACCAGGCTCGCGAGCGCGGTGTCGATCGCGAACGTCACCGTCGGCGGAGACTCCGACAGCCGGGCATGGAGCCGGTCGCGGAACGCGGGCCAGAGCTCGGCGGCGGCGAAGTCCGGCACGCGGCCGTCAATCTCGGCGGGCTCGAACATCGCCCACCCGCCCCTGCCGGGCTGCCCGCCCGCCTGTTCGACGGCGATCTGCGCCGCCGCAATGCGCACATAGTCCCGCTCGCTGGCGAAGTCGGGATCGAGGCGCAGCGCGAGCATGTGCAGATCCACGGCGACGGGCGCAAGAACCGTCGTCACTGCGGGCTGTTCGATCCCGCTGGGCGCGACATCGCGCCGGACCTCGGTTTCGGCATTGTCCCTGTAGGACCCGTTCTGTTGCTGCCAGGCGGTGGCCACGGCGGCATAGCTGTCCTTGTCGAGCCATCCGGTCGCCGGCAGCCCGCGGTCGCGCTGGAAGGCGGCAAGGGCCGCGACCGTGCGCCGGCCAGCCACCCCGTCGGCCGGGCCCGGGCTGTAGCCGAGGCCGGCAAGCTGCTGCTGGACCTGCCGGACCTCGCCGCGCGTGAGGTCGGTTGCCTGCGGCGCCCAAGGTTGTGAACGCTGGGGTGCCGGCTGGGGGACGGGCTGGGGCGCGGGCTGGGTCAGGATCTGCAGGCGGCGCCCGAATTCGAGAATGTCGTTCAGATCGACCTGCGCCGAGGCCCCTGAATGGGAAAGCAAAAGACCGACGCCGAGAAGGAATGCTGCCGATCGCATCGCCGGGAATCCTCTGCGAAGCTCGCCCCGCCAAACCAGATCGCCCGGCCCGCGACAACGGGCCAAGCGCGAACTCCCCCCTGCGACTGCGGCCCGAGGATAGCTTCCGGAGGTGCCGCCGGGCAATCACGATTCGCTGATCGGCCGTCCCCGCTCCCGCGACCGATCCGCGCGTTGTCACCGCCTGCCGGTATCCGCATAGTCGGGCGATGACCTCCGGACTCCTCCAGTCCCTCGGCGGCATCGGCCTGTTCCTGGTCGGCATGACCCTGCTGACCGAGGGGCTGCGCGGACTTGCCGGACAGAGCCTGCGCGCGGCGCTGGCCCGGTTCACCCGGACGCCGTTCAGCGGGGCGGTGGCGGGTGCGCTGACGACGGCCGTGATCCAGTCCTCGAGCGCCACGACGGTGACCGCCGTCGGGTTCGTCGGCGCGGGGCTGATGACGTTTCCGCAGGCGCTCGGCGTGATCTTCGGTGCCAATGTCGGCACGACCATCACCGGCTGGCTCGTGGCGATCCTGGGCTTCAGACTCCAGCTTGGCCAGGTCGCGATGCCCCTGGTGCTGCTCGGCGCGCTTTGCCGGCTGTTCGGCGACGGGCGGCTGACCGGACTGGGCACGGCGCTCGCCGGGTTCGGGCTGCTGTTTTTCGGGATCGATGCGATGCAGGCCGGGATGGCCGGTCTCGAAGGCCTGGTGGCGCCCGAAGACTTCCCCGATGACAGCTTGTCGGGGCGGCTGGAGCTGGTCCTCGCCGGCGTCCTGATCACGCTCGTCACCCAGTCGTCCAGCGCCGGCGTCGCGACCGCGCTGGTCGCGCTCGGCTCCGGCACGATCAGTTTCCCGCAGGCAGCCGCGATGGTGATCGGCATGGACATCGGCACCACCTTCACGGCCGCGCTCGCGACGATCGGCGGCTCGACGGCCACGCGCCGCACCGGGCTTTCGCATGTGATCTACAACCTGCTGACCGGAGCAATGGCGTTCCTGCTGCTCGGCTCCTATGCCGCGCTGATGGCGCCGGTGACCGAGGCTGGCGACTGCCAGATTGCGCTGGTCGTCTTCCATTCCGGCTTCAACCTGCTGGGGGTGATGCTGGTCCTGCCCTTCACGGGACCATTCGCCCGGCTGGTCACCATGCTGGTGCGCGAGCGCGGCCCGCATCTGACCCGCCATCTCGGGTCGGCGATCCCGCGCGACCCGGACGCTGCGACCGATGCGGTTGCGGCGACGGTCGAGGAGCTTGCGCGTGCGGAGTTCGCCGCCCTGGCTCGCCTGCTCGGCCACGCCGAGCCCCGTCGCGCCGAGCCCCGTCGCGCCGACCGCACCGACCTGCGCGCGATCTCGGAAGCTCTGGCCGCAACCCGCAGCTTCATCGACCAGATTACACCCGGCGCACCGGACAGTCCGCGGGCCCATCGCATCGCCGCGGCCCTGCACATGCTCGACCATCTCGGGCGGCTCTATTTCCGCTGCAGACAGACACAGCGGCTGGCGGCGCTGGGGAGCGACCACCGGCTGCGGCGCCTCCGCGCCCTGCTGCGCGGCCTTGCGGGAGAGGCGGCGGTGACCGCCGATGCGGCTCGATCGGAGGCACGCCTGAACCGGCTGCGCCGGATCCTGCGGGCGCAGCGCCGCGTCTATCGCGAGCGCACGATCCTGATGGCGTCAAGCGGGCGGCTGACGGATGCCGCGGCACTCCCCCGCCTCGATGCGGTGCGCTGGCTGCACCGGGTCGGCTATCACCTCTGGCGCATCCAGCACCATATGAACCGGATGCGCGGGGCGGCGGCGCCTGCCTCCCCGCGCCGCGAGGCGGCGGTGGAGGTGCTGGAGGACTGAGCCGGCCTCGGCCGTCGACGGCCCGCGCGGCCCGGCACATGAGGGCAGCGAGGTCGTTTCCGGCCCCGCTCCCACTCAATCCCGACGCGGCAGGCCGGCAGCGCCGTCAGGCGTTGCCATTGCCATTCTCGCTACCGTTTCCGTTGCCGCCGCCATTCCCGCCGGCGCCGCCGCCATTGCCGGGATTGCCGGGATCGGAGTTGCCGCTGCCGTTGTCGGACGGGTCACTGTTCTCGTCGCCATTGCCGTGGCCGTTGTTGTCGTGCCCGCCGTTGCCGCCGTTGCCGCCGCCGTTGCCGCCATTGCCGCCGCCAGTGCCACCGCTGCCGCCGTCACCGCCGCCAGTGCCACCGCTGTCGCCGTCACCGCCGCCAGTGCCACCGCTGTCGCCGTCACCGCCGCCAGTGCCACCGCTGTCGCCGTCACCGCCGCCAGTGCCACCGCTGCCGCCGTCACCGCCACCAGTGCCACCGCTGCCGCCGTCACCGCCGGTGTCGCCGCCGTTGCCGCCATCGCCACCGTTTCCGCCGCCGCTGCCGCCGCCAGTGCCGCTTCCTCCGGCGTCGTTGCTGGCAACGTCGCCGTCTTGCCCGCGGTCGCCAGGGCCATCGGGCGTCCCGCCGGAAACCGAGCCGGCCGGTCGCTTGAGGAGACAGGCCAGATCCCATTCGAGGCACTGATCCTCGGCCATGCTTGCCGGATGACCGCCATCTGCGGCCAGCGCCGTCCGGTCATCGGAGAGGCCACGGCTCAGATAGGTGCATGAAGCCAGGGCACCCACCGCACAGGAGACAAGGAGCAGGCGAAGGCCACTTTCCAGTCCCCGTCGGGCCCGATGCCGATCTGGAATTCCGGGCAATCCCCGGTTTTCTGAGCCAACTGTCACGCGACGCGTCGCCGAGTACCGAATACGCATGCTGTCACCCTCACACACAACCCGAATTACACTTCCCTGGCTCCAACAACACCTCTGGTTGAAGAATCTTTCCTAAAATTGTTCGGAAGATCGTTCCAAGTCTTCAAATGAAACCCATTCGGGTACACGGCCATGACGTGACGTGCGGAAGTTCGATGATCTGAAAGGCTTTCCCGCCGCAGGACGCCGGGAGGTATGCAACCTCTGGCCGGGATGGTGGCTGGGTCCTTCGGTGCCGCGTTCCGGCACCCTTGCCGGCGCCCTCCGTGCCCGCTCCGCCCGGGCGCGCGCCGGGCGGACGGTCCGGGCAGGCTGCGGCCGGTCGCGCTCGGTCACACTTCGTCCGGAAAATGCTTCATCGTCAGCAGGATCGGGTTCGGCGCCGCCTGGCCGAGGCCGCAGATCGAGGCATCCATCATGGCGGTGGATAGCTCGGTCAGCAGCGCCGTGTCCCATTTCGGCGCCTGCATCAGCTTGACCGCCTTCTCGCAGCCGACCCGGCACGGGGTGCACTGGCCGCAGCTCTCTTCCTCGAAGAAGCGCAGCATGTTCAGCGCCGCGTCCCGCGCGCTGTCCCGGTCCGAGAGCACCACCACCGCCGCGGACCCGATGAACGACCCGTGCGGCTGCAGCATGTCGAAGTCGAGCGGAATGTCGTCCATGCTGGCCGGCAGGAGCCCCGCAGAGGGGCCGCCCGGCTGGTAGGCCTTGAACGTGTGCCCGTCCAGCATCCCGCCCGCGGCTTCGATGATGTCGGTGATGGTCGAGCCCGCGGGCAGAAGATGCACGCCCGGCCGCTTCACCCGGCCCGAGACCGAGTAGGACCGCAGTCCCTTCCGCCCGTTCTTCTCGACCGCGTTCAGGACGCCCGGCCCCTCGCGGCACACCCGCGCGACCCAGTGGAGCGTCTCGACATTGTGCACCAGCGTGGGGCGGTCGAAGATGCCGACCTGCGCCACATAGGGCGGCCGGTGGCGGGGCAGGCCGCGCTTGCCCTCGATCGACTCGATCATCGCCGACTCCTCGCCGCAGATATAGGCGCCGGCACCGCGGCGCAGGTCGATATATCCGGGCTCGACGATGCCGGCGGCCTCGAGGGCCGCGATCTCGCGGCGCAGGATTTCCAGCACCGCCGGGTACTCGTCGCGCATGTAGATGAAGCATGTCCCGGCCCCGACCGCCCAGGCGGCGATCAGCATGCCCTCGAGGAACAGATGCGGCGCGCGCTCGAGATAGTAGCGGTCCTTGAAGGTGCCGGGCTCGCCCTCGTCGCCGTTGACGGCGAGATACTTCGTCCCCTTTGCCGCCCGCACGAAGGACCACTTGCGGCCCGAGGGGAATCCCGCGCCGCCGAGGCCGCGCAGCCCCGATTCCAGCACCGCCTGCTGCACCTCGTCCGGCGTCCTCGCTCCGCCGCGCAGCGCCTTCAGCGTCTCGTAGCCGCCCCTGGCCGCATAGGCCGTGTAGCCTTCGTAGTCCGGGACATGGGCATGGGTGTCGCCGGCGGCGATGGCGGCGGCCACCTTGGCGGGCGTCGCATGGCTGATGTGGTTGTGGCCGATCTCCAGCACCGGCGCGGTATCGCAGCGGCCCATGCACGGCGCGCGGACGACGCGCACCTCGCGCCCGCCATTGTATTCGGCGGCCAGCTTCGCCATCAGCGCCTGCGCGCCCGCGAGTTCGCAGGAGAGCGAATCGCAGACCCGGATGGTCAGGTCGGGCGGGGCGGCTTCGCCCTCCTTCACCACGTCGAAATGGGCATAGAAGGTGGCAACCTCCCAGACCTCGGCCTGGGGCAGCTTCATCTCCTCGGCCAGCGCTCGCAGATGCGCGGCGGACAGGTGATGATAGCGGTCCTGGATCAGGTGCAGATGCTCGATCAGCAGGTCGCGCCGCCGCGGCCGGTCGCCCAGCAGCGCGCGCACCTCGTCCAGCGCCCGGTCGTCGAGCTGCCGGCCTTTCGGCGTGCGGCGGCCCTTGCCGCGGCCGGATTTCCAGACCCCGCGACCGTCTCCGCTGCCGCCTCGGGATTTATCGTCGAGCGGGCTCATGCACATCCTCCTCCGGCCTGCCGTCGCCGGGCATCCGCATCTGGTATACCAAAGTCGGGGTATAGCATAGCGCCGCGCGATTTCCACCGCGTATCACAGTCGCCACGGCTCCGGCGGATTCGCGACAGCGGCGTCGCCCGGCATGGCCTCAGCCGGGGGGCACCACCTTCTCGACGACACGGCTGACGGCGGTGATCAGCAGGACGTCCCGGCCCACCCGCGCGTAGATCAGGCCGGGCGGCGGCTCTGGCAGCGCGTGGAGGCGCCAGTCGAGAGTGACGTGCGGAACGGCCGCCGCCAGCGGCTCGCCGATCACATACTGTGCCGCCGGGACTGTGCCGCGGGCGTGCCGGATCGCCGGGCCCCGCGGGTCGGGCGGCGGGGCCGGCTCGACCGGTGGCGAGGCCGCCGCCGGCTCTTCCTCAGGAGGCGGAATGGAGGGGACGGGGCGCAGCGCCAGCGGGTCGTCGTAATCATTTACCCGATAGCCCAGGAACGAGCGGCGCCACGGCCAGAAATGGTGCGGGTGCTCGGGCTTATGCCACGCGCCCTGGTGCCTGCGCGACGGAAAGTAGACCTCGCCCGGCCCGGCGGGCCGGTGCGGCAGATGCCGCACTCCGGCCCCATCGCCGATGCGCACGAAAACCGATGCGCCCGGCGTGCCGGCCCGGATCGAGGCACGCAATTCGGCCTGCGCCGGCATTGCGAGTCCGATACCGGCGGCCAGAACGACGAGGGCGGTCAGCTTGCGCATCGGTGTCTGCCTCACGGATCGCACCATCATGATATAGGCGCGACGGACCCCGAGCGCCACGGTCACGATCTGCCGCGGCGCAGGCAGTATTGGAACCCGGCGCCGGGCATGCGATGTGTTGGCGGTCGCATGCGGGCGGCGCAGCCAGGGCAGGAGGACGCGTCATGGCCATAGACCCTCCCGGCTCGCGCCGGGATCCGGCGCTCAGCGAGCGGCTCGACGCAGCCTACCGGTCCATGGGAGCCACCTATGTTCCGCGCACCGCGCTCGTCGGCGCGGACGGCCGGGCGCAGTACGTCAACCGGCTGATCCTCGAACCGTCGCCCTATCTGCTGCAGCACGCCCACAATCCGGTCGACTGGCGCCCCTGGGGACCGGAGGCGCTGGCCGAGGCGGCGGCGCGCGATCGGCCGGTCTTCCTTTCGATCGGTTACGCGACCTGCCACTGGTGCCATGTGATGGAGGAGGAGAGCTTCGACAACGAGGGCGTCGCCCAGATCCTGAACGCCCATTTCGTGCCCGTGAAGATCGACCGCGAGCAGCGCCCCGACCTCGACCAGATCTACATCACCGCGACGCAGCTGCAGCAGGGCCATGCGGGCTGGCCGAACTCGCTGTTCCTGATGCCGGACGGCCGGCCGTTCCACACCGGGACCTATTTCCCGCGCCCGCATTTCCTCCAGCTCCTGCAGGCGGTGGCGCAGATGTGGCGGGCCGGCGACCGGGCCGAGCTGGAGCGGGTCGCCAACCGGCTCTCCGACGCCATCCGACGCTTCGCGCCCGCCGCGGTCGCCGCCGCGGCGCCGCCGGGCGCGGCGCAGTTCAACTCCGCACTCGACCAGCTCGCGAACATGCACAACGAGACCGAGGGCGGGTTCTCGTCGACCCAGCAGTTCCCGCAGGAGGTGTTCCTGCTCTACCTCATCGACCACTGGCGGCGCGGCGGCGACACCCGCGCGCTGGCGATTGCCGGCTCGACGCTCGAGGCGATCGCCGCGGGCGGCATCCACGACCATGTCGGTGGCGGCTTCCACCGCTATACGGTCGACCCGAACTGGCGCACGCCGCATTTCGAGAAGATGCTCTACAATCAGGGCCAGCTTGCCCGCGCCTTCATCGAGGGCTGGGAGGTCACCGGCAACCCCGCCTGGCGCCGCGCCGCCGAGCGCTGCTTCGCCTATGTCGCCCGCGACATGACCGGCCCGGACGGTGCCTTCCACGCCGCCGAGGATGCCGACAGCCGCGACGCCACGGGCGAGCTCGAGGAAGGTGCCTTCTATGTCTGGCCCCCGGCCGAGGCCCGCGCCGCTCTCGGCCCGGACGCCGAGGAGGCGATCGGGATCCTCGGGTTGCGCGAGAAGGCGACCCTGGAGGCCGGCCCGGTGGCTCATCTCGACCCGACCGACTCGCTGGACTTCGGGTCTCTCGATCCGCTGCTCGACCGGCTGCGGCTCGTCCGCGACGCCCGCGCCCGGCCGCTGCGCGACGAAAAGGTCATCGCCGGCTGGAACGGGCTGATGATCCGCGCGCTGGCCGAGGGGGCGGTCGCCTTCGACGCACCGGACTACGCCGGGGCTGCGGCCCGGGCGGCCGAGGCGCTGTGGTCGCGGCTCTGGACCGGCAACCGGCTGATGCGGATCTGGGCCGGCGGCAGGGCGCTGGAGGATGGCGCGCTCGAGGACTACGCCTGGCTCGGTCTCGGCGTCCTCGCGCTCCACGACGCGACCGGCGCCGCGCCCTGGCTCGACCGCGCCGCCATGCTCGCCGCGACGGCGCTGGAGCGTTTCGGCGACGGCACGGGCCGGCTGAAGATGGCCGCGGCCGACGGCCCGCTCGGCCCGGTCTACGACAGTGCCGACGGCGCCACGCCCTCGGGCGAGAGCGCGATGCTCGAACTGCTGGCGCGGCTCGCCCGGCGGACGCCGGACCCGCGTTTCCGCGCCGCCGCCGAGCGGCTCAGGGGGGCACTCTCCGGCCAGCTTGCCGAGGTGCCGCTCCTACGCCCTGATGCGCTCGTCGCCAGCCGGATCATGGACGAGGGCGAGAGCGGCCTGCGCCGGGCGCTGGCCGGCGGCGCGGTGCGCGCCCGTCTCGCCGGCGGCGGCGCCCGGCTCGTGCTCGACATCGCGGAGGGCCGGCACGTCAACGCGCACCGGCCCGGCGCCGAGGGGCTGTCCGGCGCGGCACTCGAGGGCGCGGCGGTGGACTGGCCCGAGGGGACGCTGAGGCGCCTCGGCTTCAGCGACCGGCCGGTCCGGGTCTACGAGGGGCGGATCGAGCTCGGTCTCGACCCGACCGCCGATCTGGTGACGCTGCAGCTCCAGGTCTGCTCGGACCGGGTCTGCCTCGCGCCCGAACGCGCATCATTCCGGTTGCGGTGAGACGGCATCCGTGAGCATTCTCGGCGCCATGCGCCGCCTCCTCCCCGCCCTCTGCCTCGTCCTCGCCGCGCTCCCCGCCCTCGCGGAGGAACCGGTCAGCCCGTCCGAGTTCCGCGACTATGCCGAGGGCTGGACGCTGCATTTCGAGATGGACGGCGAATCCTTCGGCACCGAGATGTTCGAGCCCGGCGGGCACACCCTCTGGCGCTTCCGGGACGGAACCTGCGCACCGGGGGTCTGGCGCCCCTACGGCGCCCAGGTCTGCTTCTTCTACGGCGACGAGTCCGAGGTGCTGTGCTGGCGCGTGCTGCGCGACGAGAAGGGGCTGATGGTCCGGCTGCTCGGTGACGGGCCGGATGCCGGCATGGAACTCAGGATCACCGGACGCGACAATTCGCGGCCGATTTGCGGCGAGCCCGGTCGGCACATCTGAACCTGTCCGACCTAATCGAGCAACCGGCGCCGCTACCCGTGACCGGGTAGCGTCAATCGGCTCGTCGCGCTGCCCTTGACTGCGCCGGCGCCCCGCGCCGGCGCTCCGTGCCGACCCCGGGCAGGATACGAAACGCCCCGGCCGGGGCCGGGGCGCGATCGCTTCTTGCGACTGGATGGTGCAGGGGCGACGCGCCGCGGGCCAGCCGGGTGCTGCCCGGTGCTGCCCGGTGCGTCGCGCTCAGGAGTAGTGACGCTCGAACACCAGCCGCGCGGCATTGGCGCGGGTCAGGCTCGTGAGCCCGAGATGCGAGTCGCCCCGCCCGGACAGCCTCTCGTAATCGGCGGCCGCCTTCTGTGCCGCGCGGATCGAGGCGAGAACCCGGCCCAGCCCGACGATGCCACGGCCAATGGCTCCGGCGACGGCGCGGAGCGGCGCGATCTCTGCCGCCGGGCGGGTCAGAGTGAGAATGCTCATGGATTTTCTCCTTGTTTTCGGGCGGCATGTGCGGCCGCCCTTTATGTACAATCTGGTAGGCCGGCAAAAATTGTGCAATGCACAGTCGCGCAATGCTGCATTGCAGAATCCGCATTGCCCCGCGCCCGGCGCATCCGGGCGAACGCGGGGATGGGCGGGTTCGATGCGCCGCTGGCAGTCAGGTCAGGGCATCGGGATCTCGGTCACGAACTTCGGCACATGGTATCCCTTCTGCACCCCCGGCCGCCCGGCGATCCGCAGATACCAGTCGCGCACGTTCGGATAGGCGGAAAGATCGATCCGCTGCCACTCGAAGCGACTGATCCAGGGCCAGATCGCCATGTCGGCGATGGAATATTCTCCGGCGACGAACTCGCGCCCGTCGAGCCGGCGGTCAAGCACGCCGTAGAGGCGCTGGGCCTCCTTCGAGAACCGCTCCTCGGCATAGGGCGCCTTGCCGGGGTTGTACTTCACGAAGTGGTGCACCTGGCCGAGGATCGGCCCGACCCCGCCCATCTGCCACATCAGCCATTCCACGACCCGGTAGCGCCCCTCGCCGACATCGAGGAAGCGCCCGTGCTTCTCGGCGAGGTAGAACATGATCGCGGCCGACTCCATCAGCTCTGTCCCGGTCTCGCGGTCGACGATGGCCGGGATCTTGTTGTTCGGGGCAATCTTGAGGAAGGCCGGGTCGAACTGCTCGTCCTTGCCGATGTCGACCGCATGGGCCTGGTAGGGAACGCCCAGCTCCTCGAGCATGATCGAGACCTTGCGGCCGTTCGGCGTGGTCCAGGTGTAGAGGTCGATCATCCTTGGTTCCCTCGTCCCTCGTTGCGTGATGCCTTCGGCTCAGACGTGCTGGCCGCCATTGATCTCGATCTCGACCCCGGTGACGTAGGAGCTTTCCGCAGTGCAGAGATAGTAGATGGTGCGCGCCACCTCCTCGGGCCGGCCGAGGCGGCGCAGCGGGATCTGGTCGATCAGCTTCTCGGTGCCGGGCGACAGGATCGCCGTCTCGATCTCGCCGGGCGCGATGGCGTTCACCCGCACACCGAGGGGGCCGAAATCATGCGCCATCTCGCGGGTCAGCGCCGCCAGTGCCGCCTTCGAGGTGGCATAGGCGGCCCCGGCGAAGGGATGCACCCGCGCCCCGGCGATCGAGGTCACGTTGACGACCGCGCCCTTCGCCGCCTTCAGCTCCTCGATCAGGCCGCGGGCGAGCACCACGGGGGCGAAGAAGTTCACATGGAACACATGGCCCCAGGTCTTCAGGTCGGTGCTGATGGTGTTCAGCCGCGCGCCCCCCGGCCCCTTGGGCGAGATTCCCGCGTTGTTCACCAGCGCGTCCAGCCGCCCGGTGGTCAGCCGGCTGCGGATCTCGGCCACCGCCTCGATGGTGCTGTTCGGGTCGGCGAGGTCGAGCTGGATGTGGTCCTCCGGCCCCATCTCCCAGGGGCAGTCCTCCGGGAAGGGGTGGCGCGAGCACGTCAGCACGCGCCATCCGGCCGAGGCGAAGCGCTTCACGGTGGCGTGCCCGATGCCCCGGCTGGCGCCGGTCAGCAGCAGGGTCTTGCGGTCGCTCGTGTCCGGCATCGGCCGTCTCCTGTCTGAAGCTGTGCCTGCGCCGGCAATCTAGCGCGGCGGCGGTCTGTCTGCCACGGCGCAACGGTCACGGATTGAGCCGCTGTACCGTCCATCCGGCGCTGTCCGGCTTCAGCCGGGTCCAGCGGAAGCGGTCGTGCAGCCTGAAGTCGCCCTGCGCCCAGAACTCGATCTCGACCGGGCGGATGCGGAAGCCGCCCCAGTGGTCGGGCCGGGGCGGGTTGCGCGGATACTTTGCGGCAATCTTCGCCACCTCGGCCAGCAGCGTGCGCCTGTTCGCCAGTGGCCGCGACTGGCGCGAGGCCCAGGCGCCGATCCGGCTCTGGTAGTTGCGGCTCATGTAATAGGCATCGGCCTGCCTGGCCGGGACAGGCTCGACGGGACCGCGGAGCCGTACCTGGCGGTGCAGGCTCTTCCAGTGCAGCACCATCGCGGCCCTGGGGTTGCCCTTCAGCTCGGTGCCCTTGGCGCTTTCGAGATTGGTATAGAAGACGAAGCCGCCCCTGACCGCGCTGGCCTCGATCTCCTTCAGCAGCACCATGCGCACATTCGGCAGCCCCTGGCCGTCGACTGTGGCGAGGGCCACCGCATTCGCGTCCTCGGGTTCGCTCTTCTCCGCTTCGGCCAGCCAGTCGCGCGCCAGCGCATAGGGGTCGTCCGCCGCGAAGATTCCGCTCAACCTGCCCCCGGTTGTCAACTCGACCATGATCCGACTCCACGCCGATCCTTCAGCCGCTCTCCTACCGCGGCGCGACGCCCGGAAAAAGCCCCACACGCCCATCTTACTTGATGCCAGGCGCGAATTCTCCTAACACCCGGCGTTAAGGAACGCTCCGGGGAGAGGTCGCATGGCATCGGGTCTGATGGCGGGGAAGCGGGGCCTGATCATGGGCGTTGCGAACGAGAAGTCGATCGCCTGGGGCATCGCGCAGGCCTGCCACGGGCAGGGCGCCGAACTGGCCTTCACCTATCAGGGGGACGCGCTGAAGAAGCGGGTCGAGCCGCTCGCCGCCTCGGTGGGGTCGCGGATCGTGCTGCCCTGCGATGTGACGGATGCCGCCTCGATGGATGCAGTGTTCGCGATGCTGGCGGCCGAATGGGGCCGGCTCGATTTCCTGCTCCACGCGATCGCCTATGCCGACAAGAACGAGCTCAAGGGCCGCTATGTCGACACCAGCGCCGCCAACTTTGCGCTGTCGCTGAACGTCTCGTGCTACTCTTTCACCGCGCTTGCACAGCGGGCGGAGAAGCTGATGGAGGCCGGCGGCGCGATGCTGACGCTGACCTATTACGGCGCCGAGAAGGTGATGCCGCATTACAACGTGATGGGTGTCGCCAAGGCCGCGCTCGAGACCTCGGTGCGCTACATGGCGATGGATCTCGGACCGAAGGGGATCCGGGTCAACGCGCTCTCGGCCGGGCCGATCAAGACGCTGGCGGCGTCGGGCATCGGCGACTTCCGCTACATCCTGAAATGGAACGAACTCAATTCGCCACTGCGCCGCAACGTGACACAGGAGGATGTCGGCAAGGCCGGGTTCTATCTGCTCTCGGACCTCGCCTCGGGCGTGACCGGCGAATGCCACCATGTCGATTGCGGCTATCACGTCGTCGGCATGAAGGCCGAGGACGCCCCCGACATCGCGCTCGACCCGGGCTGAGCGGAACATCCCGCACACCCCGGGCCTGACCCGGGGCCCGGCGCGATCCAGCCGGGCGATCCCGTGCCCCGCCCGGGCGGGGATCGCCCGCCGGGTTCAGCCAAACCAGATCGGGTTCGACCAGCCGCGCTTGCCGGCGGCGTCGTGCACGGCAATCCGCACCCAGCCGCCGTTGCGGAAGCGCGCCACCGAAATCTCGGCCCGCGTCATGCCTTCGCCATGCACCGCCCGCGAGGCCGAGTTGGCGCCGACCGCGATGATGCGCTCGGCGGGCGAGCATTCGACCACGATCTTCTCGCCCTCGATCCGGAAGTCGTGCAGCTCCGGCCCGGTCGAGGCGTAGAACTCGCCGGCCTTCAGCGCCGCCAGCAGAGCCTCGGGCGTGTTCATCTCGGCCTTCACCATCACCCAGCCGCCGAAATGGTCGGGCGTGCGGAAATGCGCGTCGTCGGTGGCGATCGCATTCAGCCTCCAGCCCTCGGAGAGCAGCGTGTCGTAGACCGAGACCCCATAGCCGCGGTCGCATTCCACATGGCAACCGTGGTTGTAGATCTCGATCGCATGGGCCGACCCGATCAGCCGCGCGTCCTCCGGCGTCATGCCGTTCCACTCGGGATGCGTCATGGCGACGAAGGCCCCCGCCCCGGCGCAGCGCGCGGCCAGCCCCGGGCCGGTCTCGCCCTCGTCCGTCACGGTCCAGTCCTCCTGGCCCGACGGGGCGAAGCTTGTCGGCAGGCCCACCGCGAGCACGTGCCAGATCTCGCCGTTCCGCATCCGCCCGGTATGCATCTCGGCGCCGAGGATGGTGGTGAAGCGGTTGGTCCGGAAGCCGGTCGTGTCGGTGATCGGGTAGCCATAGACGCCGACGAAATGGTCGGACAGGCAGATGAAGTCGTAGCCCGCCGCGGCATAGCGGCGGCAGACCTCGCCCGGGTCCAGCATGCCGTCCGAGGCATTGGAGTGCGTGTGCAGGTTGCCGCGGAAGAAGCGTCCGGGTCTGGCGAAGGCGGGATGCTGCATGGGTCTCGCTCCGGCTGGGGCTGCGCGCCCACCTGACGACGGATCGCCAGCGATTCGCAATTCCCCGCAAGCAATTCCCTGTGCCGGAGACGCCGCGCACCGATATACATCGCGCCCGCGCCGCCTTACAGTCCGGCCCTCGAACAGCCTCGGGATGCACGCGCGCGAGATGGCCGGATACAGACCCCAGCGGCGCCTGGCGGCGATCCTCGCCGCCGATGTGGCCGGCTATACCCGGCTGATGGCGGCGGACGAGACGGGCACGCTGGCCGCGCTGCGCGCGATCTGGACGACGCAGTTCGATCCTGCCGTTGCCGCCCATGGCGGCCGTGTCGTCAAGCGCATGGGCGACGGCGCGCTGGCCGAGTTTGCCAGCGCCGTCGATGCCGTGGAAGCAGCGGTCTCGATCCAGCAGGCGCTGGAGACGCGCAACGGCGGGCTGGCCGGGGGCGCAAGGATCGACTTCCGCATCGGCGTGAATCTCGGCGATATCGTCATCGAGGGCGGCGACATCTTCGGTGACGGCGTCAACGTGGCGGCGCGGCTGGAAGGACAGGCACCACCCGGCGGGCTGCTGGTCTCCGACGCCGTCCATGCGCAGGTCCGCGGCAAGGTAGGCATCGCCTTCGAGGACGCGGGCGCACTGAAGCTGAAGAACGTCGAGGCACCGATCCGCGCCTGGCGCTGGCAAGGCGGCGAGGCCGCGCCGGCGCGGGCGCTAGGGCGGCCGGCGGAGCGGGAGGGGACCCCGTCGATCGCGGTCCTGCCCTTCGCCAACATGTCCGGCGATCCGGAGCAGGAGTTCTTCGCCGATGGCCTGGTCGAGGACATCATCGCCACGCTGTCGAAGCTCTCGGGGCTCAGGGTGATCGCCCGCAACTCGACCTTCGTTTACAAGGGCAAGGCGGTCGACGTGCGCGCGGTCGCGCGCGAGCTGGACGTGCGCTATGTCCTGGAAGGCAGCGTGCGGAAGGGCGGCAGCCGGATCCGCATCACCGCGCAGCTGATCGAAGCCGCGAGCGGCGCCCATGTCTGGGCCGAGCGCTACGACCGTGCTCTGGACGACATCTTCGCCGTGCAGGACGAGATCACCCTGGTGCTGGCGACCGAGATGCAGGTCAGGCTGACGGAGGGCGAGCAGGCGCGGCTGCGCTACACCACCACGACGAACGTCGAGGCCTGGACCCACTGGGTCGAGGGCCTTGCCCACTACCGGAAGGCGGTGACCAGGGAGAATGCCGCCGCCATCCTGGCCTGCTGGAAGAAGGCGCTGGCGCTGGACCCGGAATCGGCTTCGCTCAATGCGCTGATCGGGCTCAAGCATTCCTCGGATGCGCGCTTCGGCTGGTGGCAGAGCCGCGAGGATGCGCTGGCGACGGCGCATCGCTATGCCGACCGGGCGCTGGAGCTGGACCCGGAGAACGCGGACGCCAACGTGACGGCCAGCTTCCTGGCCCTGATGGAGGGCGAGCACGACCGCTCGGTTGCGCTGATCCGCAAGGCGCTGGCGACGGCGCCGGGCTCGGCCGACGTAGCGACCTTCGCCTGCTTCATGCTGGCCTTCGCCGGGCACCCGGCCGAGGCGGTGCCGCACGGCGAGCGGGCGCCGGAGCTGAGCCCGAACTATCCGCCCTACTACCTCGGCATCCTCGGCAACGCCTACCGGCTGGCGGGCCGCGAGGACGAGGCGATCCGCTGCTTCGAGGACTCGCATGCGCGGGCGCCCGGCTTCGGCCTTGTCGACCTGGTGCTGATCCACCAGCGGGCCGGGCGCGCGGACGAGGCGAAGCTGCGCGCGGCGGACCTCTTGAAGATCCGGCGCGACTTCACTGTCGCCGGCTGGGCGCGGACGCAGTTCGGCGCCGATGCGGCGGGGCTGGAGGCGGACCTCGCGGCGCTGCGCGCGGCGGGGCTGCCGGCAGGGTAGCCTCAGGCGCTCCCTGCCTCTGCCAGCAGCGCCGCGTTGCCGCCGGCCGCCGTGGTGTCGACGCAGACATGGCGCTCGACCATGAAGCGCTCGCGATCGCCCGTCTCGGTGACCAGCGGCAGCAGCGGCCCGCCGCGGGCGGCGAGCGCTTCCCGGATCGCGCTCAGGACGGCGGCGCCTGCCGCGCTCGCCACCGCGTCGATCCCCCTGAGCGCGGTCAGCACCGACGGCTCCAGCACGCCGGCGAGCGCCGCCACCGCGCCGCCCGGGCGCAGTGCCGTGGCGGCGGCGCCGGGCACCACGATCAGCGCCGCGTTCCCCGCCGCCAGCGCCGTGTCGGCCTGCGCCATCGCGGCCTCGACGGTCGGCCCGAGGCAGAGCACCTTGCCGCGCGGATGCAGCGCCAGCCGGTTCGACTCGCCCGTGGGTCCCGGGAGGGTCTCGGGGTCGGGCGTCCAGTCCGGCAGCCTGAGCGAATCAAGCACCGCCTGCACCCGGCCGGGGTCGGCCGGGTGGCCCTCAGCCGCCCCGGCCGTGGTCTCTGCGCTCCGCAGGAACCGCTTCAGGTACTGCGGGCCCCCCGCCTTCGGCCCGGTGCCCGACAGTCCCTCGCCGCCGAAGGGTTGCGAGCCGACCACCGCCCCGATCTGGTTGCGGTTGACATAGACATTGCCGCAGCGGATGCGCTCGACCACCTGCTGCACCCGGTCGTCGATCCTCGTGTGCAGCCCGAAGGTCAGGCCGTAGCCCCGCGCGTTGATCGCATCGACGACGCGGTCGATCTCGCCGGCCTCGAAGGTCGCGACATGCAGCACAGGGCCGAAGATCTCCTTCTCCAGCTCGGCGATGCCGTCGAGCCGGATCACGGCCGGCGGCACGAACAGCCCCTCGGCCGGCGCCTTCAGCTGCTTCATCACCCGGCCCGCCGCCGCCTGCGCCGCGACATGGGCCTCGATCCCGGCCCGCGCCTCGGCATCGATCACCGGGCCGACATCGGTCGAAAGCTCCCAGGGATCGCCGAGGCGGAGTTCTTCCATGGCGCCCGCGAGCATCTTCAGCACCCGCTCGGCCACGTCCGTCTGCACGTAGAGCATCCTGAGCGCCGAGCAGCGCTGCCCCGCGCTCTGGAAGGCCGAGGCGATGATGTCGCGCACCGCCTGCTCCGGCAGCGCGGTCGAGTCGACGATCATGGCGTTGAGCCCGCCGGTCTCGGCGATCAGCGGCGCGCGCGGATCGAGGTTCCGCGCCATCGCCCGGTTGATGATCTGCGCCACCTCGGTCGAGCCGGTGAAGCAGACCCCCGCCACCCGCGCATCCGCGGTCAGCGGCCCGCCCACGGTCGGCCCGTCGCCGGGCAGGAGCTGGATCGCGGCCTCGGGCACGCCGGCCGCGCGCATCAGGTCGACTGCGCGGGCGGCAATCAGCGGCGTCTGCTCGGCCGGCTTGGCGATCACCGCATTGCCCGCCGCCAGCGCCGCGGCGATCTGGCCGGTGAAGATCGCCAGCGGAAAGTTCCAGGGGCTGATGCAGACGATCGTCCCGCGCGGGTCGCCCGCGCCCTCCAGCCGCTCGGCCTCCGACGCGTAGTAGCGCAGGAAGTCCACCGCCTCGCGCACCTCCGAGACCGCATCCGTCGGCGTCTTGCCGGCCTCGCGGGCGGCCAGCGCGAAGAGTTCCGGCGCATGGGCCTCGTAGAGGTCGGCGACATCGCGCAGCGCCGCCGCCCGGTCATGCGCCGAAAGCCCCGACCATTCGGCGAAGCCGCCCGCTGCCGCGGTGAGTGCCGTCTCCACATCCGCCGGTACCGCCTCGGTGACATGACCCACCACCTCGGCGGGCCGCGCCGGGTTGGTCACCTCGCGCGCGGCCGTCGCCGCCACCGGCCCCGCGATCATCGGGCCTGCCGTCCAGCGGTGCGAGCGGAACGGCGCCCGCGCCTTCTCCAGCGCCGCCACCGTGACCGGATCGGTCAGGTCCCAGCCCCTGGCGTTGACCCGGCCCGCGCCGTAGAGCTCGGCCGGCCGCCGGATCCCCGGATTGGCCACCTGATCCCCCAGCTCCTCCACCGCCGCGAACGGATCGCGGGCGATCACCTCGGGCGGGATGCTCTCGTCGACGATCTGGTTCACGAAGGACGAGTTGGCGCCGTTCTCCAGCAGGCGGCGCACCAGATAGGCCAGCAGGTCGCGATGCGCCCCCACCGGCGCGTAGATGCGGCAGCGGGTGCCCTCGTCCTCCAGCACGATGTCGTGCAGCGTCGCCCCCATGCCGTGCAGCCGCTGGAACTCGAACGCGCCCCGGTCGGCGGCAAGCTTCAGCACCGCCGCCACGGTATGCGCGTTGTGGGTGGCGAACTGCGGATAGATCCGGTCGGTCAGCCCCAGGAGCTTCCGCGCATTGGCGATGTAGCTCACGTCCGTCGAGACCTTGCGGGTGAAGACCGGGAAGCCCGCCAGACCCAGCACCTGCGCCCGCTTCACCTCGGTGTCCCAGTAGGCGCCCTTGACGAGGCGCACCATGATCCGCCGGTCGAGCCGAACGGCCAGCGCATGGAGCCAGTCGAGCACGTGGCCGGCCCGCGGGCCGTAGGCCTGCACCACCACGCCGAACCCGTCCCAGCCCCTGAGCGCCGGGTCGGAAAGCACCGCCTCGATCACGTCGAGCGAGAGGTCGAGCCGGTCCGCCTCCTCGGCATCGATGTTGAAGCCCATGTTGGCCGACTTCGCCAGAAGCGCCAGCGAGCGGGTGCGCGCCGTCAGCTCGGCCATCACCCGGTCGCGCTGGCCGAACTCGTAGCGGGCGTGGAGCGCGCTCAGCTTCACCGAGATGCCGGGGTTCTCGCGGATGTCATCCGACCTGCAGGCGGCGGCCAGCGCGCCGATCGCGTCGGAATAGGCCAGGTGGTAGTGCCGGGCATCCGCCTCGGTGCGGGCCGCCTCGCCGAGCATGTCGTAGGAATAGGTGTAGCCGCGCGCCTCGTTCGGCGCGGCGTTCCGCTGCGCCTCCTCGATGTCGCGGCCGAGCACGAAGTTCCGCCCGAGCTCGCGCATCGCCTGGCCGACGGCGGTGCGGATCACCGGCTCGCCGAGCCGCCTGACCGCGCCGCGCAGCACCGCCGCCAGCCCCTCGGGCTCGGCCAGCACCTTGCCGGTCAGCATCAGCGCCCAGGTCGAGGCATTGACCAGCGACGACGAGGACTGGCCCAGGTGCCGGCCCCAGTCCGAGGGCGCGATCTTGTCCTCGATCAGCGCGTCGATCGTCTCGGCGTCGGGCACGCGCAAGAGCGCCTCGGCGAGGCACATCAGCGCCACGCCCTCGCGGGTCGAGAGCCCGTATTCGGCGAGGAAGCTCTCCATCAATCCGGGCGTGGACGAGCCGCGCACCCGGCGCACCAGGTCCGCCGCATGCTCGGCGATGGCGGCGCGGGTGGGGGCGTCGATCGCCGCCCCGGCGATCAGCCGGCGCAGCACCGCCGCCTCGTCGGGCAGGGTGTCGGCGCGCATCGCGGCGCGGATGGCGTCAAGGTGGGAGGGCAGGCGGGTCATCGGGCACCTCTCAGGGGGAGCGCTGCGGCGAGCATAGCAGATCGCCAGAGGCCGGGCAGTGCCACATGATCGCCAGCCGCTTCGACTAGCTCCTGAAGGTCCGCACCGGCGACATCGCCGCCTGCCGCCAGGTGCTGGGCGAGAAGATCCCGGCGCTCCCCCATGTGGCGCAGACCTCGACCTATGTGGCGATGGAGGCGGTGAAGGACGAGGCGGGGGAGTTGGGGTGAGGGGGCCAGGGCGCGGGCGCCAGCCGGGGCGCTGTGGTGCCCGGGGGGGCAGATCAGAAAGTCAGGAACTGCCCGGGACCAGAAGTCGCAGATCGCCCATGAAGCTCTCGACCGTCTGGATGTCCTCCCGGATGCCGCGCGGGAATTTCCCGATCAGAGGCTCCGGCACGACGAGCCGCACATTGGCCTGCGCCATCTCGCGAAACTGCGCCTCTGACACGCCCTCCTGCAAGGTCAGAAGGTGCTTCACCGGAATCCGGTCGGCTTCGTTCAGCACCTGCCGCCATCGGTCCCGGCACGTGGTCTTGGTCGCGAGCATCCTCAGGCGCGCGGCCGGAAATGTCGGGTCGCGATAGGCGGCCTGTGACGGGAACAGGAAATCCGGCCGCCTGCCGGGCTCGGACTGCGGGCCATGCTCGAAATCGATTCCCTCGCGGAACCGCTCCTCGATCAAGATTTCCCGGGTGTGCAGTTCCAGCGAGCGGCCCGAGCGCGCCTTGCGCCGTTGCAGCACCGTCTGCGCCCGGGCAATGAACCCGTCCAAGGTCGTGAATCCGGCACGGATCGCCGGAAGCTCTGTCGCCTCCTCCACGCTTCGGAAGATTTCAAACTCGCACTCGCGCCGCCGCAGAAGCCGCTTGTCGGGCGGTGTGCCGTGCTCGGGCCGAAGCTCCACCGTCTTGCGCACAATGTCCGCGCCTGTCGGGAACTGTGCCAGCCATGCGGGCGGAATCTCGGCCGGTTCCAGCCAGCACCGGGCGGGCCGGGCCGCAAAGGGCGGGAACAGCCCGGGTTGATCGGGGGACCACATGACAAAGCGCCCGGGCTCCACCGGCCCGAACCGCTCCTCGGCAATGTCTTCCTCTGTCTCATGGCGGCACACCCACACATGGCAGCGGATCGCCGCGCCGTTCTCGTCCAACGGAAAGGCAAAGATCGTCAGAGCGCCCGTGCTTTCGGGGTCCAGTAGCGCCGAGGCACCGCCCCCGAAATTTGTCAGGCGGGTTTCATCCCGGCCGTTCGCCTGCCCCTCGGAACGCTTGGAATTGTAGTAGATCGCCCGGACCCGCCGCACGTCCATGTGCGAATCTACCGCCAGTTCAAACCAGTGATCCGGGTTCTTCTCGTCCGTCCGGTTGATCGCCGGGAATATGCGGAACAGGAACTCTTTCGGGATATAGGGGCCTGCCTGATGCGTCCGGTTGGCGAGCGTGTCATTGCCGGAAAGCCGCTTCACGCAAAGGGCGATGCCAGGTGCGCAGAACTCGCCGAGCCAATCCGTCAGATCAGATACCGCCATACGCTCCCCCTGCAATCTCCTCGCGCGCCGGACCATTCACGAGCCATTCCGACGCGCGGTCAAGCACGGTCTCCGCAGGCAGCCGCCCGCGCCCCTTGAGGGCACATTCCCAGATCGTCAGAACCCGCCAGCCATCGGCCAGAAGCGCCGCCTCTGCGGCCTTGTCGCGTTCCGCGTTGCCTTCGATCTTCGCGCGCCAGAACTCTTGCCGCGTGGCGGGCAGCCGGAACAGCGGGCAGGCGTGCCCGTGCCAGAAACAGCCGTGAACAAACACCGCCGCGCGGCGGCCCGGAAACACCAAATCGGGCGAGCCCGGCAAACGCCTGTCATGCAGCCGGAACCGGAAGCCCCGGGCATGAAGCCCCCGCCGCAGGATCATTTCCGGCCGCGTGTCCTTCCCCCGGATGCCCGCCATCATCCGACTTCGGGTTGCGGCGTCCACAACGTCAGCCAACGAGCGGCAGCCGCCTTTGCAGGTGTGCGGGGTCTTGCGTGGCCTCGGCCGCGATATAGGGCAGCATGTGCCGCGCAACGGCTTCGATCACCGGCACGGCAACCGAATTGCCGAACTGCTTGTAAGCCTGCGTGTCCGAAACCGGGATTTTGAAGGCCGACTCGCCGGGCTTGTCGAAGCCCATAAGCCGGGCGCATTCGCGCGGGGTCAGGCGGCGCGGGTTCTGCCCGTCTCCCCGATCAATCAGGATTTCGGAGCCGTCCTTGTAATAGCGGGCAGAGAGCGTGCGGGCCACGTCCCCCGGCCCGACAAGCCCGAAGCCGAAGCCGTTCCCGGCCGCGCGGTGCTTGGCGGCATAGTCTTGCAGATAGCGCCACAGATGATCGGTCAGGATGAACTTCGGATTCACCCGCCCGGTTGCATCGGTATAGTGCTTGTCCGGCCCCTTCTCGCTGCCGTCTTCCGGGTGCAGGATCGCCTTGAGCTTCGGCCCGTTCAAGGGCGAGGGCACGTCCAGATCGTCAAAGGTGAAATCGCATTCCTCACGGAAACCGGCGATCAGGATGCGTTCCCGGTGCTGCGGCACATAGCCCTTCGCGTTGATCACGCGGGGCACGGGGACGTGATAGCCAAGCTCGCGCAGGGTCCGCAGGATCACGGCAAAGGTGCGCCCCTTGTCGTGATTCACGAGGTTCTTCACGTTCTCAAGCAGGAACGCCTTCGGCCGGTGCTCGGCGATGATCCGGGCCACATCGAAGAACAGTGTGCCTTGAGTCTCGTCCGCAAAGCCGTGCGCCCGGCCGAGCGCGTTCTTCTTGGACACGCCCGCGATGCTGAAAGGCTGGCACGGGAAACCGGCAAGCAGGAGGTCGTGCGCCGGAATGTCCTTGGCCGCGATCTTGGTAATGTCCCCGTCAATCTCGTGATCGTCATGCGGAAAGTTTGCGCTGTAGGTAAGTTTCGCCCACCGATCCCATTCCGAAGTGAAGACGCACTTGCCGCCGAGCGGCTCAAAGCCCCGGCGAATCCCGCCGATTCCGGCGAAAAGGTCGATGAACCGGAAGGCCGGTTGCCCGGCCTCGGCCACGCCTTGCCCCCGCACAAAGTCTTCCAGCACCGTCAGCGCCGCCTGCCGCGGCGCAGCCTCGCCACGCTCCCAGCGGTAGAGGGTCGCAGGCGAATAGCCTACGAGGAGCGCCAGATCCTCGACAGACATGCCTGCCCGTTCACGGAGCCGCGAGAAGTCGGAACGGGTTTCATCAAGCATGGTGCGCCTCTGGGTCAATTTTTGTCATTCTTGCAGCATCCGACACGCAAGACAAGAACAAAAGTGGAATATCATGCGCTACACCTGCCATGCGTTACCTGGCATCGTGTTAACGGCGGCATTTGGCCCGCAGCGTGGGCACCCCGAACCCACCATTTTCCGGCTGAGGGTCAGATGACGGGTCGGAACGCCCCTGCGGCCTAACCCGCCCAAACCCTGTGCTCACACCCTTCTCACACCCCCAATTTTGAACTATCCAATGAAATCAACATCTTGATCCCCCTGTCAAGCTTGAGAAACCCCGTGAGACAGCCTTGCCGCACCCCTCTCACAGCGTCGTATTGATCGCCCCCGCATCCATCACGAAGTTCTGCCCGGTCACATAGCCGGCATGGGCCGAGCACAGGAAGGCGCAGGCGGCGCCGAATTCCTCCGGGGTGCCGAAGCGGCCGGCCGGGCTGTTCCTGGCCCGCTCGGCATGGACCTCCTCGAAGGGCCGCCCCGCCTTCTCGGCGACCGAGCGGCTGTTCGAGCGCAGCCGGTCGGTCTCGAACGGGCCGGGGAGGAGGTTGTTGATCACCACGTTGTGCCGCACCACCCGGCGGGCCAGCGCCGCCACCGCGCCGGTCAGCCCCGCCCGCGCCCCGTTCGACAGCTCCAGCGCCGCGATCGGCGCCTTCACCGAGGACGAGGTGATGTTGACGATCCGCCCGAAGCCGCGATCGACCATGCCGTAGACCGTGGCGTGGATCAGCGCGATCGGAGTGATCATGTTGCCCTCGACCGCCCTGCGCCAGTCGTCGAGCGAGAAGTTCCGGAAGTCCCCCGGCGGCGGGCCGCCGGCATTGTTCACCAGGATGTCCGGCGCCGGGCAGGCGGCCAGCACCGCGGCGCGCCCTTCCTCGGTGGTGATGTCGCAGGCGATGGGAGTGACCTTCACGCCGTGGCGGTCCGCGATCTCGCGCGCGGTCTTCTCGATCGCCTCCTTCGTGCGGGCGCAGATGGTGAGCTCCACCCCCTCCGCCGCCAGTGCCTCGGCGCAGCCGCGCCCCAGCCCCTTCGAGGCCGCGCAGACGATCGCCTTCCGTCCCCTGATGCCCAGATCCATGCCGTCCTCCTGTCACTCCGGTGCCGCGGCCCTTCTTTCCACGAAGTCCGCGGCCCCGTCCAGTTCCGGATCGCGCCGCGGCGAGGCTTTCAGGTGTCCGACTTGCGGCCGGTCTCGCGCGCATGTCCGATCCGTCAGGGAAGGTGGCGCGGACGGATCGCGGACCGTGCGGACTCGATCGGCCCGCGTCGCGTCGCGCCGGCAAACCGTGCGTGATCAAGGCCGGCCGGCGATGCCGAGTGCACGCAAGAGAGTTTTACTTCGAAACGCATTCAATTATGACAGATATTCTTGCTGGATGTTCTTTCAGAAATTGATCGTGCGCGTGAATCATGCGATGCTGGCTGGCCGCAGTAAAGGTACCAGCAGGTCGCTCGCAGGTGCCAGGTTCCCAGTCAGTGAAGGCCAGCCGGCGCGGCACATGGCCGATCCGAAGGCAAGTTCGAATGAGTGCATCGTTATCTGCGTCCCGCCCGGAACGCCTTTCGCAGTTCACCCCCCGATCCGTCGCGGCGCCCGTCGAGGCGCGGGGATCGACCACGGAAACCCTGAGCGCCGTTCCGCTCGCGGAGGCCGCCGGAAGGCTGGGTGTCAGCGAAGCCAGGATGCGGGAGCTTTTCGCCGAGGGCAGGATCATGCCGTTGCAGCTCGCCGGCCGGACGATGGTCCCGTGCTCCGAACTCGCCCGCGTTCTCAGCGACGTGATCTGATCCGGCGCTTCAAGCGGTCATCGCCGGGCCTCGGTCCGGCCATTCAGCTCTCGAATCCGGTCTCGCCCCGCCGGTATTCGTCGATCGGCAGCTCGAGGTGCGCCGGCTGGTGGGCGCGCTGGGAGCAGCTCTGGCGCGGGCAGAGGCGGCAGTTGATGCCGATCGGCGTGAAGAGCGCGGGATCGGCGGTCCGGAAGGGCTGGGCGTAGACCAGCTTCGCCGCATGCTCGACGGCACATCCGAGGGTCACGGCCAGGCGGTTGTCCTGGCTCAGGCGGCTCAAGGCCGGGCGGTCGACCGTGCGGTTGATGGTGAAGTAGCGCGACCCATCGGGCATCTCGACGAATTGCGGGACAATGCGACAGGGCATGCGGAACGACACGTGGATGTCGAGCCGCGGGCAGGCGCCGCCATACTCGGCGAGCTGGAACGCAGTGGCGTTGAACCGCTTGGTGACGTTGCCGGCCTTGTCGATCCGCAGGAAGAAGAACGGCACCCCCTGCGCGCCGTCGCGCTGCAGCGTGGTGAGCCGGTGGCAGACCTGCTCGAATGACACGCCGAACCGGGCTGCAAGGTGGTCGGTGTCATATCCGGTAGCGTCCGCCTCGGCCAGGAAGGGCTGGTAGGGCATCAGCACGGCGGCGGCATAATAGTTGGCGAGCTCGACCCGGCAGCGCGCCTGCTCGCGCGGTCCTGTGATACCGGCGCCCGCGAGCAGCCGGTCGATGGTCTCACGCTGCTCGAGCAGCCCGGCAACATGGGCAAGCTGGAACACCTTGTTCGGATAGTCGAGCCCGTCGGAAAGCAGGATCCGCCGCTCGCGCTCGTCATAGTAGCGGAGGGTATTCGGCAGCGCGCTGATCGGCACCGGCCGGACCTCGATGCCGAGCCGGCTGTCGAGCCTGCGCTTCAGCCAGCCATAGAGTTCGCCGGTTTCGACCTCCTCGCCGGCTCGGACGGCGGCGGCCTGAAGGCGACCGATCCCTTGTGGGCGGGGCCGCACGAGATTTCACCGATCCGTGCGTAACAGACCCTTGGCCTGCCCGATCGAGCCGCTAAACTCGGCGACGTACCGGGCCGCATCGGCCTTGCGGACAGGGGGACCGCATCATGAGAACACGCGCCGCGGTCGCTTTCGAGGCCGGCAAGCCGCTGGAGATCACCGAGGTCAATGTCGAGGGCCCGAAAGCCGGCGAGGTGATGGTCGAGATCAAGGCCACCGGCATCTGCCACACCGACGAGTTCACGCTGTCCGGCGCCGACCCGGAAGGCGCCTTCCCGACGATCCTCGGCCACGAGGGAGCAGGTGTAGTCGTCGAAGTTGGTCCTGGGGTCAGGTCGCTGAAGAAGGGCGACCACGTCATCCCGCTCTACACGCCCGAATGCCGCGAGTGCGAGTATTGTCTCAACCCCAAGACCAATCTCTGCCAGGCGATCCGCGCGACCCAGGGCCAGGGTCTGATGCCGGACGGGACCTCGCGGTTCTCGACTCTCGATGGCGAGAGAATCCTGCATTACATGGGCTGCTCGACCTTTTCGAACCATACGGTGCTGCCCGAGATCGCACTGGCGAAGGTCCGCGAGGACGCGCCCTTCGACAAGATCTGCTATATCGGCTGCGGGGTCACCACCGGGATCGGCGCGGTGATCAACACGGCCAAGGTCGAGATCGGCTCGCGCTGCGTGGTCTTCGGGCTGGGCGGCATCGGGCTAAACGTGATCCAGGGGCTGCGGCTTGCCGGCGCGGACATGATCGTCGGCGTTGACCTCAACCCGGGCAGGAAGGCCCAGGCCGAGAAGTTCGGCATGACGCATTTCGTCAACCCGGAGGAGGTCGGCGGCGACCTCGTGCCCTATCTCGTCAACCTCACCCGTGGCGGAGCCGACTACAGCTTCGAGTGCATCGGCAACGTCACCACCATGCGCCAGGCGCTCGAATGCGCCCACAAGGGCTGGGGCGAGTCGATCATCATCGGCGTGGCGCCAGCGGGGGCGGAGATTTCCACCCGCCCCTTCCAGCTCGTCACCGGTCGGGTCTGGCGTGGCACCGCCTTCGGCGGGGCCCGGGGCCGGACCGACGTGCCGAAGATCGTCGACTGGTACATGGACGGCAAGATCGAGATCGACCCGATGATTACCCATACTCTGCGCCTCGGCGAGATCAACCGCGGCTTCGATCTGATGCATGCCGGGGAGTCGATCCGGTCCGTCGTCGTCTATTGAGGCAGGAAGAGATGGTGCACGAGACGCGCAGGATGTTGCTCGACGCCGGCGCCTGGCCTTGGTTGGCGGCGGCGGGATTCTGGAGCGGAACCTTGGCTCGGACGGAATGTCCTGCGGCCATGCAATCGAGTCGAGCCCGCTGCCGATGCCGGATTACCGGGCCGCGATCTCGGTCGGCGGCGCGGACGGCAAGGCGCTGGTCACCTGGTGTTGGACCTTCGAGTCTGGCGACGCCGGTGTCCCCGATGTGGCAATCGGCGTCTATGAGGCCGGCCTCAACGCGCTGGCCGAGCGGTTCGGCAGCCGGAACGCGTTGAATCCGGCCTAACCCTGGATCGGCACCAGTCGGGCGCGGCCCTGGGCATAGCGCTGCAGATAGGCTCGCTGGCCCGGCTGGAGCATGGGGGGGCTACCCTGCACAATCGTGTAGATCTGGCCTATCTCGTTCCGGAACACATACTCCATCGCCAGCTGGTTTGAAAGCTGCTGCTGGGCAACGGCACCGGCGGTGGCGCCCGCCACGACCCCTGCCGTGGTCGCCAGCGCCTGCTTCCAGCCGTGGCCGAAGCTGCTGCCGACGATGCCGCCGGCCGTCCCGCCGACGATCATCCCGAGCGTGTTGCCCTGCAACTGGTCGCTCTCCTGCACCTGCACCTGCCGGGCACTCTCGACCCAGCCGATCTCCGTTGTCACGACCTCGCCGACACTCGGGCCGCTGACGACGTTCGGGTTGATCTCCCGCGCACAGGCACCGAGGCCAAGCACAAGCGCGGCGGATGCCAGCGCGGCAACTTTCGTGCGGGACTTCGACATGTTGTTCCCTTCCAGTTCGGAGTCCAAGGCGGGAATCCGGAGGATGATGCAGGTCAGGTCTCAGTTCTTGAACGCTGAGACGAGAAATCTCCAGCGCCGAGGAAGCCGCCGGCAGCACGTCTTTTCGCTCCTGCGGCAATTTTGCCGCCGCCGGCGATGAGGCGGGGTTGCCGAGGCCCGGCTGCCGGGCTAGTTCCGGGCGGTGATATCACACGGCGAACGAGAGGGCGCCCTCCATGTCCATTCCGCAGCAGGGCGGCGGCCCGGTCGAGAGCCGCGACGATCTCGTGGATTATGTCGCCTCCGGCTGCAAGCCGCCGGAGCAGTGGCGCATCGGCACGGAGCACGAGAAGTTCGGCTACCGTCTGAGCGACCTGAAGCCGCTTCCCTATGAAGGCGCCTGCTCGATCCGGGCGATGCTCGAGGGCATGCGCGACCGCTTCGGCTGGGCACCGGTCGAGGAGCGCGGCAACATCATCGGGCTGACGAAGGGCGGCGCCAATGTCAGCCTCGAGCCGGGCGGCCAGCTCGAGCTCTCCGGCGCCCCGCTCGAGACCATCCACCAGACCTGCGACGAGGTGAATACCCATCTGGCCGAGGTGCACGAGGTGGCCGATGCGATCGGCGCCGGCTTCATCGGACTCGGAGCGGCACCGGTCTGGCGGCACGAGGACATGGACACCATGCCCAAGGGCCGCTACGGCATCATGACCCGCTACATGCCGAAGGTCGGCAGCCGCGGGCTGCACATGATGTACCGGACCTGTACTGTTCAGGTGAACCTCGACTTTGCCTCCGAGGCCGACATGGTGCAGAAGCTGCGCGTCGCGCTGGCGCTGCAGCCGGTCGCCACGGCGCTGTTTGCCAACTCGCCGTTCTGGGAGGGCAAGCCGGCGGGGATGCTCAGCTACCGCAGCTATGTCTGGCAGGACCTCGACCCCGACCGCACCGGGACGCTGCCCTTCGCCTTCGAGGACGGTTTCGGTTTCGAACGCTATGTCGACTACGCGCTCGACGTGCCGATGTACTTCGTCTATCGCGACGGCCGCTACATCGACGCCTCGGGCCAGTCCTTCCGGGACTTCCTCGCCGGCCGGCTGCCGGCCCTGCCTGGCGAGACCCCGACGCTCAGCGACTGGGCCGACCATCTGACGACCCTCTTCCCGGACGCGCGGGTGAAGAAATACATCGAGATGCGCGGGGCGGATGGCGGCCCCTGGCGGCGGCTCTGCGCGCTGCCGGCGCTGTGGGTCGGGCTGATCTACGACCGGACCGCGCTCGATGCTTCCTGGGACCTCGTGCGCGACTGGACGCCGGAGGAGCGCGAGAAGATGCGTATCGACGCCGCGCGGCTCGGCCTCAGGGCCGAGATCCGCGGCCGCAGCCTTCAGTCGGTGGCGCAGCAGGTCCTCGACATCGCCGAAGCCGGGCTGAAGGCCCGCGCCCGGGCCGGCGCCTTCGACCGCGACGAGACCCATTTCCTCGCCACGCTCAAGGATATCGCCGCAACCGGCGTCACGCCCGCGGACGAACTCCTCGCGCGCTATCATGGCCCGTGGAATCAGGATATCGGGCGGATCTACGCCGAATACAGCTACTGACCGGGGGCCGCTCCGTCGAAGCAAATGCACCGGTCAGGTGCCCGGGGCCCTCTTGCGCTGGCCGAACTGCGGCTCGGTCGGTGCCTCGGCGGTTTCGGACCCGGCGGGGGTCTCGGTTGCGTCGCCAGAGGAGTCCGGCTTCGCCTGATCGGCCCCGGCCTCTGCGGGTGCGCCGGAATCCGGCTCGTCCGGTTTCCCAGGCCCGGCGGGCAGGACGCCTTCGGCATCAACCCAGGAGGAGCCCGGTGTTGCGCTGCCCATGCCGCGCGGCAAGTAGGTCTGGACGGTCGAGATCCCGCCGGCGGACACACGACAGCGCACCCGCGCGGTCTGACCGTTCGCCAGGGTGACGTCGGCGTAGACGGCCTTGCGCTGGCGCCGCTGGCCGCTGTGCCGTTCGTAGAGCCCGCCGACCGACGCTGCACCGTATTGCTGCTCGAGCATGTCCTTGCAGTGATCGCCCGGCGACTTCGCCTGGGCCGCTGCCGGATTCGCCGCAAGCACAACAAGAGCCACCAGCGAGAGGGCGCCGAGACACGGCCCTGCCATCCACCCGCCGCGTGGTCTGCCGCAAGCATTCATGAGAGTCTCCTGTCTTTACAGGTGCACCGATGAACCGCTCCGGCCATGGACCAATGCCGCAACGCCCCCCGCCTGCGTCGTCTGCTCCGGGACGGCAGCCACACCCGATCACCGGAAAAGCCAGGCGCACCGTTCCCACCACTGGCTACACTATGATGCCAGCGCACCGAAAAGTCCATCCGGCAGCGCGCCAGAGGACGCTCGGGACTGACCGCCGCACCTACCGGCGAGCGAGAGCAGTGGCGCGGATCTGGCTCAAGGTCTGGCGCGGCGTAAGCGCCTCAAGGTCGACGGCAAGCTCTATCAGGCCGCCGCCTGATGCCCGCGCGCGGTCGAAGGCATCGGGAAAATCGGCCGTCCGGGTTACCCGCTCGGCGTGGAAGCCGTAGGCCTTGCCGATCGCCACGTAGTCCGGATTCGCGATCGTGGTGCCGCTGACCCGGGCCGGGTATTCACGCTCCTGATGCATCCGGATCGTGCCGTAGCTGCCGTTGTTGACGATCAGCAGAACAGGCATGGCATCTGCCTGCATGGCCGTGCCGAGCTCCTGCATCGTCATCTGGATCTCGCCGTCTCCCGCGAAGCACACCACCAGCCGCTCCGGCGCCCAGATCCGCGCAGCGATTGCGGCCGGGAGAGCATAGCCCATGGCACCCGATTGCGGCCCCGCCAGCCGCCCGCCACCGCCGTGGAGCAGGAACTTGTTCGGCCAGACAGTGAAATTGCCGGCGCCGTTGGTGACGATGGCATCCCGCGGCAGGACCGAGCG
This sequence comes from Limibaculum sp., assembly GCA_039805905.1. GTDB lineage: Bacteria > Pseudomonadota > Alphaproteobacteria > Rhodobacterales > Rhodobacteraceae > Thermohalobaculum. The sequence goes on from JBDIVM010000004.1 coordinate 123,171, forward strand.
CAGGTGGGCGGCGACCGCACCCATGTCGACCGCACCCGGCTGAGACGGACAATCGAGCGAGGCCTCGAACGCGGCCCGCGCTCCCGCCCGCCACTCGGCCCACGGAAGATTGTTCGGCGCGAGGTCCGCCGCCGCCCGGACAAAGCCGTTGACCCCGGCATGGATGCCGAACTCGGGCAGCACCACCTTGCCGATCTCGAGGTCGGACGGATGCACATGGATCAGCCGCTGCCTCGGGTCGGGAATTTCGAACAGCGTGTAGCTGTCGGTCTCGATCTCGCTGAAGCCGATGCCGATGGCGAGCACCAGGTCCGCATTGCGGATCAGCGCCTTGGTCGAGGCCAGCATGCCGGTACCGGCATCCCCCACATAGCTGGGCGAGCGGTTGTCGATCAGGTCGTGGCAGCGGAACGAGGCGACCACCGGAAGATCCCAGCGCTCGGCGAAACGCTGCAACGCCACGCGGCCCTCGTCGGTCCAGCCGCCGCCGCCGACGATGACCGCCGGCCGCTCGGCGCCTGAAAGCAGGGCGCCGACCCTCGCTACCGACGCCGGGTCCGCGCCGGCCTCCGGCGGGGCGACGGGGCGGCCGGGAGCGCAATCCGTCCGGTCGGTCAGCATGTCCTCGGGCAGGCCGATCACCACCGGGCCGGGGCGCCCCGACATGGCCACATGGAAGGCGCGGCTGACGATCTCGGGGATGCGGTCGGCCTCGTCGATCTCGACCGCCCATTTTGCCACGGTGCCGAAGAAGTCGCGGTAGCCGATCTCCTGGAATGCCTCGCGGTCCCGCATGCCGCGGGCGACCTGGCCGACGAGGAGGATCATCGGCGAGGAGTTCTGTTTCGCGGTGTGCACCCCGATCGAGGCGTTGGTCGCGCCCGGTCCGCGGGTGACGAACGCGATGCCGGGGCGCCCAGAGAGCTTTCCCCAGGCTTCGGCCATGAATGCGGCGCCGCCTTCCTGCCGGCAGAGGATGAAGCGGATCGGACTGTCATGGAGTGCGTCCAGCACCGCGAGATAGCTTTCGCCCGGCACACCGAAGGCAGTCGTGACACCCTGCGCTTCGAGGCATGCGATCAGCAGTTCACCGCCGGTACGGCTCATGATCCCCTCCAGCGCGCAGCGCAGGTCCGGACCCTATCGACACTGCCGTTGCCCGGAAGTCAATCGGGCGCAATCCGCGCCGCCACGATTGACCCGAACCCGAAGCCGGAGAAAGGTGGAGCGACGGTCAAGAGGGATCTGCGATGATAGCACGTCCAAGCTTCACGGTCGGCATTGAGGAGGAGTATCTCGTCGTCGACCGCGAGACCCGGGACCTGGTGCGGGAGCCGCCCGCCGCATTCCTGGAGCGGTGCAGCGACCTCGTCGGCGAGCGGGTGTCGCCGGAGTACCTGCAGTGCCAGGTCGAGGTCGGCACCCGGCCGCACCGCACGGTGGGCGATGCGCGGGCCGAGCTGGCGGCGATGCGGTCGGGCATTGCCGAGGCGGCGGCAGAGTTCGGTTATGCACCGATCGCAGCCTCGACCCATCCCTTCGCGGAATGGCGGAGCCAGACCCATACGCGGAAACCGCGCTATGACGGGCTGCGGGTGGATCTCGGTGCCGCAGTGAGGCGGCTGCTGATCTGCGGGTGCCACGTCCATGTCGGCATCGACGACGAGGACCTGCGCATCGACCTGATGAGCCAAGCGGCCTATTTCCTCCCGCACCTGCTGGCGCTTTCCTGCTCGTCGCCGTTCTGGCGCGGTGAGGATACCGGGCTCGCGAGCTACCGCCTGACCGTGTTCGATGCCCTGCCGCGGACGGGGCTCCCCGATACGCTCTCCTCGTTCGGCGAGTATCGCCGGCTGGTCGACAGTCTCGTCAACGCGGGCTGTATCGAGGATGGCACCAGGATCTGGTGGGACATCCGGCCCTCGGCCAAGTTCCCGACCGTCGAGGAGCGCGTGACCGATGTCTGCTCCCGGCTCGAGGATACCGCCTGCATCGCTGCGGTGTACCAGTCGCTGATGGCCTACCTCTATCGTCTTCGGACCCGCAACCAGCGCTGGCGCGTCTATCCGGCGACGCTGGTCGGCGAGAACCGCTGGCGGGCACAACGCTACGGCGTGAAGGACAGGCTTGTGGATCACGGGCGTTCGGTGCTCGCGCCGTTCGCCGACCTGGTGGAGGAACTGATCGACCTGATCGGTGCTGACGCCGAGGCTCTGGATTGCCAAGCCGAGGTGCTGCACGCGCGCCGGATCGCGCGCGATGGCAATTCCGCGGACCGGCAGCGGGCCGTTTACCAGAGCGCCGTCGACGGCGGCGCCGCGCCGCAGGAGGCGCTGCGCACAGTAGTCGATTCCCTGATCGCCGAGTTCATCGAATGAGCGCACGGCGCATGGCGTGACCGTGCCGCCCTGCGCTGGCGCTGCGCGACTCCGGCAGACATCTGGCAGCCTGGCGCCTAGCCGGATGATCGCCCGTTTCACGCGCCGGGCCAGCTTCGGTTTGGTCACATGCCTGGAAACGCACTGTGCCGGGCGCTGGAGCGGGTAGCGGGAATCGAACCCGCACTTCAGGCTTGGGAAGCCGGCGCGCTACCACTACACCATACCCGCAGCGCGCATTCTCGATACCCAGTCGGACGCTGGAGCGCAAGGGCCTGCGCGATCGCGTTAGCGGGCGGGCGGGCTTGCGTGGGTCAAGCGGCAGACGAAGGTGCGCGGCGCTTCCGCGCCCGCCTGGATCACGTGCCGATCGTCGTGCGCCAGGAAGGCGTGATCAATCCTCACTCACATGTGGCAGCGCCAGTGCGCGGGCGGGTGGCCACCCGCATGACCTGCGGGCCTCGGGAGGGCGCACTTTCGGCGACGGGCTGGTTGCCCTCGCTGCTGTCATGGAGGGCTCAGGCGCCGCTCGTGCGCATACTCGCGGGATCTGCGAGTCTTCTTAATATCTAAACAATTAATCCTAGAATCAGCCAAGTTTTTACAATACTGGATTGTTGACATAGAAAAAAAGAGGTATCACCGTAATACTAAGTCGAGCAGCAAGTCGAGTCACCCGTCTATACTGCGCCGGTGTCCGGTGCAGGAAACGGACGGGCATCGGGGCACCGTAAACGGCCCCTGAACCTGAGCCTATGGCCGTCAGGCCGGCGCGCGCTGCGCGTTTCTGACGGAGGCGCTCGGCATACGCCGGTGCGCCGGGTTCGGGCTCGTGCTGAGGCAGGTCTGCGAATCGAACGTGGCGCGGAGGCTGTCCCATGGCTACCTGTTCCGTGAACCGTCTGAGCAAGGATGAGTGCGGCGGCCTCACGCCTGCATTGCTGGTGATGTTCACCGGCATCGTGCTGATGACCGGGATCGCGCTGGACCTGATCCGGCACGAGTCGGAGCGCTCGGACCTGCAGGATGCGCTCGACCGCGGGGTTCTCGCCGCGGCGTCGGTCACCCAGACGGTCGATCCCGAGATCACCGTGGCCGAGTATCTTGCCAACCGCGCGCTGAGCCAGGTCGCGGTGACCCCCGCGGTGATCGACGACATCCAGCTCAACTCGCGCCGGATCGACGCCTCGGCCGGGTATGGCATGCCGACGGTGTTCCTGCGCATGGCCGGGCTCGGCGAGCTGCCGGTCGCCGTCGGGGCGGCGGCGCTGCAGCGGCTGCAGGACGTCGAGATCTCGCTGGTGCTGGACATCTCCGGCTCGATGGCGCGGGAGCTCTCGGGCACCACCGGCCGGAGCCGGCTCGAGGTGCTGCGGGACGCCGGCTCGCACTTCATCGACGTGGTGCTGACCGAGACCGCGCGCGACCGCACCACGATCTCGCTGGTGCCGTTCTCGGGCCAGGTCAATGCCGGCCCGCTGTTCGATCACCTGAACAGCAGCCGGGTGCACAGCTATTCCTCCTGCGTCGAGTTCACCGACGGCGACCTCGGCACCACCGCGCTGCCGGCCGCCGACTCGCGGGCGCAGGTGCCGCATTTCCAGTGGTTCACCTTCGAGGGTGCGGCCGGCCACGAGGCCGAGTGGGGCTGGTGCCCGAGCGACGCGCATCCGCTCCTGCCGTTCTCCAACGACCCGGACGCGCTCAAGGCCCGGATCAACGCGCTGGTCGGCCATGATGGCACCGGCACCCAGATCGGCCTGAAATGGGGGCTGGGGCTGCTCGACCCGACCACCCAGCCGCTCACCGAGCAGCTGGTTGCGGCCGGCGCGGTCCCGGCCGCCTTCGCCGAGCGGCCGGCGGCCTTCGGCAACCCGGACGTGCTGAAGGTCGTCGTGCTGATGACCGACGGCAACATCCGCTACCAGCAGCGGCCGAAGGCCTCGGCCTACGACACGCCAAGCGAGCGGACCTACTGGGCCACCCACCAGCTGACCGGCAGCAGCTCGGTGCTCTCGACGACCAGTTCGCGCAACGCGGACGAGGCGTTCCGGCGCAGCCAGTTCCTGAACCTCTGCCAGCAGGCGAAGGACAACGACATCCTGGTCTTCACCATCGGCTTCGACGTCGCCGAAGGGTCCCCCGCCTATCAGGACATGCTGAGCTGCGCCAGCTCGGCCGGCCATTTCTACCATGTGGAGGGGCTCGAGCTGGTCACCGCCTTCGACCAGATCGCCTCGACGATCGAGAAGCTGAAGCTGGTGAAGTGAGATGAAGCCGGTTCCGACGCTCAGGCAGGCGGCGCGGTCGCTTCTCGGCGACTGCGCCGGCAACGCCACGATCGAGTTCGTCCTGATCGCGCCCGCCCTGTTCTACCTCGTCTTCACCATCGGCGAGCTCGGCGTGATCATGACCCGCTCGGCCATGCTCGACCGCGGCATGAGCGTGGCGGTGCGCGACCTGAGACTCGGCCTCACCCCCGGCGTCACCCATGACCAGATCAAGGACAGGATCTGCGAGGCCGCCTTCCTGCTCGGCTCCTGCGACGAGGTGCTGATGCTCGAGCTGGTGCCGCTGCCCGACGCCGCCAGCTACCCGCCCGGCCAGGTGGCCTGCGTCGACCGGTCCTCGGAGATCACCCCGGTCACCACCTTCAACCCGGGCGCGCGCTCGGAGATCATGCTGGTGCGCGCCTGTCTCGTCGCCGACCCGCTGTTCCCCGGCGTCGGCCTCGGCGCGATGCTGCCGAAGGACGCCAGCGGCGGCTATGCCATCCTCGCCCAGTCCGCCTTCATGAACGAGCCGGAGTGAGCTCCGCCATGCGCATGAGATCCGCCATGCCCCGTCTCGCATCCGGTCCCGCATCCGGCCCGGTCCGCCGCGCCGCCGCCCGCCTGGCCCGCGACGAGCGCGGCACCATCACCATGGAGTTCGTGATCTGGCTGCCGATCCTCGTCTTCTGGTTCGTCGTCAGCGCCTCGTTCTTCCAGGCCTTCAAGAGCCGCAACGACGCGGCCAATGTCGCCCATGCCCTCACCGACATCCTGTCGCGCCAGGTCGAGGTCAACGACGCCTTCTTCACCGAGCTCTACGCGCTGCAGGGCCAGCTGCTGCCCGACGCGCCTGCCGGCGCAACCCTCAGGGTCAGCAACATCCAGTACGACGCCACCCTGGCGCAGTACACCGTGCTCTGGTCGAATGCGATCGGCGGGCCCCAGCCGCTGCCCGCAGGGCCCGTCTCCTCGCCCGTCTTCCCGGAAATGGCCGCGGGCGACACCGTCGTCCTCGTCGAGTTCACCGTCCCCTACACCGCCTTCACCGACTGGGACGGCGTCGGAAACCGGACCTGGTCCTTCTCCCTCGTCACACGGCCCAGATTCGTCTCCTCCATCGCACACATCGGCTGACGCCAGCCCCCGGAACAGAGCGCCGGATCCCCGCCCGGCCGACCCGCCGCACAGACCCTCAGACCGGCGTCAGCCGCCGGTCGGGCCGGCCCGCCCTGTCAATCGGTGCCGGGCGGTCGCCTCTTGCGCCCATGGGCGCCGGTAAATGCAGCGCCGTCACGATGAACACTCAAACCTGCAAAAAATTCTTCACATTTCACGATTAAACACAGATTTAACGGCTCGAATCTGTGTGTTTTTCGATCAAATACACGCGTAGATTGCGAGAAGTACGAGTGAATACAACCGTAGTACGGAGTAGTGTCGTGAATGGGGCTTCCGTCATGATGATTTCCCGTGACGGGAGTTTCACCGCCAGGCCTCTGGAATGGCTCCCTGTTCGTGAGTGCTGTGCCCAAAGGAGTACCAGTCATGTCGAACTCACACCTTCCATCGATGACCGCCGACCCGGTCACCTTCCGAGGCGACGAGAGAGGCGCCATCACGCCGCTGATGCTGGTGATGTTCACCGGCATCGTGCTGATGACCGGGATCGCGTTTGACCTGATCCGGCACGAGTCGGAGCGCTCGGACCTGCAGGATGCGCTCGACCGCGGGGTTCTCGCCGCGGCGTCGGTCACCCAGACGGTCGATCCCGAGATCACCGTGGCCGAGTATCTTGCCAACCGCGCGCTGAGCCAGGTCGCGGTGACCCCCGCGGTGATCGACGACATCCAGCTCAACTCGCGCCGGATCGACGCCTCGGCCGGGTATGGCATGCCGACGGTGTTCCTGCGCATGGCCGGGCTCGGCGAGCTGCCGGTCGCCGTCGGGGCGGCGGCGCTGCAGCGGCTGCAGGACGTCGAGATCTCGCTGGTGCTGGACATCTCCGGCTCGATGGCGCGGGAGCTCTCGGGCACCACCGGCCGGAGCCGGCTCGAGGTGCTGCGGGACGCCGGCTCGCACTTCATCGACGTGGTGCTGACCGAGACCGCGCGCGACCGCACCACGATCTCGCTGGTGCCGTTCTCGGGCCAGGTCAATGCCGGCCCGCTGTTCGATCACCTGAACAGCAGCCGGGTGCACAGCTATTCCTCCTGCGTCGAGTTCACCGACGGCGACCTCGGCACCACCGCGCTGCCGGCCGCCGACTCGCGGGCGCAGGTGCCGCATTTCCAGTGGTTCACCTTCGAGGGTGCGGCCGGCCACGAGGCCGAGTGGGGCTGGTGCCCGAGCGACGCGCATCCGCTCCTGCCGTTCTCCAACGACCCGGACGCGCTCAAGGCCCGGATCAACGCGCTGGTCGGCCATGATGGCACCGGCACCCAGATCGGCCTGAAATGGGGGCTGGGGCTGCTCGACCCGACCACCCAGCCGCTCACCGAGCAGCTGGTTGCGGCCGGCGCGGTCCCGGCCGCCTTCGCCGAGCGGCCGGCGGCCTTCGGCAACCCGGACGTGCTGAAGGTCGTCGTGCTGATGACCGACGGCAACATCCGCTACCAGCAGCGGCCGAAGGCCTCGGCCTACGACACGCCAAGCGAGCGGACCTACTGGGCCACCCACCAGCTGACCGGCAGCAGCTCGGTGCTCTCGACGACCAGTTCGCGCAACGCGGACGAGGCGTTCCGGCGCAGCCAGTTCCTGAACCTCTGCCAGCAGGCGAAGGACAACGACATCCTGGTCTTCACCATCGGCTTCGACGTCGCCGAAGGGTCCCCCGCCTATCAGGACATGCTGAGCTGCGCCAGCTCGGCCGGCCATTTCTACCATGTGGAGGGGCTCGAGCTGGTCACCGCCTTCGACCAGATCGCCTCGACGATCGAGAAGCTGAAGCTGGTGAAGTGAGATGAAGCCGGTTCCGACGCTCAGGCAGGCGGCGCGGTCGCTTCTCGGCGACTGCGCCGGCAACGCCACGATCGAGTTCGTCCTGATCGCGCCCGCCCTGTTCTACCTCGTCTTCACCATCGGCGAGCTCGGCGTGATCATGACCCGCTCGGCCATGCTCGACCGCGGCATGAGCGTGGCGGTGCGCGACCTGAGACTCGGCCTCACCCCCGGCGTCACCCATGACCAGATCAAGGACAGGATCTGCGAGGCCGCCTTCCTGCTCGGCTCCTGCGACGAGGTGCTGATGCTCGAGCTGGTGCCGCTGCCCGACGCCGCCAGCTACCCGCCCGGCCAGGTGGCCTGCGTCGACCGGTCCTCGGAGATCACCCCGGTCACCACCTTCAACCCGGGCGCGCGCTCGGAGATCATGCTGGTGCGCGCCTGTCTCGTCGCCGACCCGCTGTTCCCCGGCGTCGGCCTCGGCGCGATGCTGCCGAAGGACGCCAGCGGCGGCTATGCCATCCTCGCCCAGTCCGCCTTCATGAACGAGCCGGAGTGAGCTCCGCCATGCGCATGAGATCCGCCATGCCCCGTCTCGCATCCGGTCCCGCATCCGGCCCGGTCCGCCGCGCCGCCGCCCGCCTGGCCCGCGACGAGCGCGGCACCATCACCATGGAGTTCGTGATCTGGCTGCCGATCCTCGTCTTCTGGTTCGTCGTCAGCGCCTCGTTCTTCCAGGCCTTCAAGAGCCGCAACGACGCGGCCAATGTCGCCCATGCCCTCACCGACATCCTGTCGCGCCAGGTCGAGGTCAACGACGCCTTCTTCACCGAGCTCTACGCGCTGCAGGGCCAGCTGCTGCCCGACGCGCCTGCCGGCGCAACCCTCAGGGTCAGCAACATCCAGTACGACGCCACCCTGGCGCAGTACACCGTGCTCTGGTCGAATGCGATCGGCGGGCCCCAGCCGCTGCCCGCAGGGCCCGTCTCCTCGCCCGTCTTCCCGGAAATGGCCGCGGGCGACACCGTCGTCCTCGTCGAGTTCACCGTCCCCTACACCGCCTTCACCGACTGGGACGGCGTCGGAAACCGGACCTGGTCCTTCTCCCTCGTCACACGGCCCAGATTCGTCTCCTCCATCGCACACATCGGCTGACGCCAGCCCCCGGAACAGAGCGCCGGATCCCCGCCCGGCCGACCCGCCGCACAGACCCTCAGACCGGCATCAGCCGCCACGCATCGCCATAGTGGCAGTCCCACGAGAACGGCCTGAACCGGAGCGCGCCGCCGCCCGGGTAGAAGGTCATTTCACCGAAGATCACCTGGCCGCGGTAATCGTAGAGGTCGACCCGGGCGTAATCGAACCGCGCCGCCAGCCGCCCGGCTATGTGCTTCATCTCGTCGAAGCGGGCGGGTGGTTGCGGATTTCCGTCGAGGTTGGGCAGCTCGAGCTCAAGAGGCAGGAGTTGCCAGTCGGCGGTATAGTGATTGACACGGTGATCTCGGAAGCGGCCACCATGGAGTTCGACGAACCTCACCTGGCCATCGAAGACGTGGAACTTGTAGTCGGGCGGCACGGTCCCGTCGCGCTCGACCATCATCGGTTCGGCAAAGACGCGCGGAGGGACCATCGAATAGGCCCACTCACGTCCATAGGTTCCGTAGGTCTGCGCCAGCGCCGCGTCCATCTGGCGGCGGGCGGCGTCTGCATCCAGCACAGCGCCGTCCGGAGCGAACACCATGTTCCGCCCGCACGCGCCATGGTTGGTCTTCAGGACAAACGGGCGCTGCAGGTCGTCGAACGGGATATCGGCCGCATCGGTCCCGCGCCAAAGCGTCGGGAGCACGTGCTTGCGGCCGACAATTCCGGCGACAAGCTCCTTCGCCTGAAGTTTGTCCACCCAGGGAACCATGCGCGGGTCCCTCTGATAGATCTTCCGGTACCAGATCTTCTCGTTGAAGGTGCGGGGATTGTGCAGGTGCAGCAATCGGTGATGTGTGCGGAAATATCGGATGTAGGCGTAAATCGGGTCAGGTAGCCTGAAAAGAGCATCCCGGCCAACGCGCTGAAAAAATGAAAGTGCGGACAACCCGTCCACGCGGACCGCCGAACGAAGGACACCGAGCATAACCAGCTACCCTCACGTCACGCCACACAAGACTCTCTGGCCGACCGGTATTGCGGCCAGCACCTGGAAAGGGAATGAACCTATCCTCCGAGGCAGAAACCATATCAATCGGGCAAATATTGGGCAGCGGCCGCATCTCGCGCTTGTGCCGACCCGGATCGCCTGATCGGGATCAGTGAGGACCTGCCCGGTCAGAAAATCTCGGGCTCGCCCGGTCGCGGCCCGAAGCCCGGCTCGAGGAAATCGAAGTCGCAGCCCTTGTCGGCCTGGCTGACATGGCGGGCGAAGATCCAGCCATAGCCGCGGCCATAGTGCTCGGCTGGCCGGATCCAGGCAGCGCGGCGGCGAGCAAGCTCGGCCTCCTCGACCACCATGTCGATGCGCCGGGCCGGAACGTCGACCCGGACGATGTCGCCGGTCCTCAGCAGCGCCAGCGGCCCGCCCACATGGGCCTCGGGCGCAACATGCAGCACACAGGCACCGAAACTTGTGCCACTCATCCGCGCGTCAGAAATGCGGAGCATGTCGCGGTGCCTCCGCTTCAGGAGCGCCTTCGGGATCGGCAACATGCCCCATTCCGGCATTCCCGGCCCGCCATGCGGACCGGCATTGCGCAGGACGAGCACATGGTCCGGGGTGATGTCGAGGCTCTCGTCCTCGGCCACACGCTTCAGCTCCGGATAACTGTCGCAGACGATCGCCGGCCCCTCGTGGCGGTGGAAGCGCGGGTCGCAGGCGGCTGGCTTGATCACGCAGCCATCCGGGGCGAGGTTGCCGCGCAGCACGGCAAGCGAGCCCTCGGGATAGACCGGGTTGTCGAGCGGCCGGATCACGTCCGGGTTCCACACCTCGGCCCCGGCCAGCCCCTCGCCCAGTGTGCGGCCCGAGACGGTCAGCGCCGAGCGGTCGAGCCGGTCGCCCAGCACCTCCATCAGTGCCCGCAGCCCGCCGGCGTAGTAGAAGTCCTCCATCAGGTAGTCGTTCCCGGAGGGGCGAATGTTGGCGATCACCGGCGTGGTGCGGCCGACCCGGTCGAGATCGTCGAGGGTGAGGGCCACGCCGGCGCGGCGCGCCATGGCGATCAGGTGGATCACCGCATTGGTCGAGCAGCCCGTGGCCATCGCGACCGTCACCGCGTTGCCGACGGCGGCGGGGGTGACAATGCGGCCTGGGGTTAGATCCTCCCGGATCATTTCCACGATCCGCCGGCCGCAGGCGGCGCTCATGCGGATGTGGCCGGAATCGGCGGCCGGGATCGAGCTCGCGCCCGGCAGCGTCAGGCCCATCGCCTCGGCGATGGCGGTCATGGTCGAGGCCGTGCCCATCGTCATGCAGTGACCGTAGGAGCGGGCGATACCGCCCTCGACGCCCACCCAGTCCTCTTTCGAGATCGTGCCGGCGCGGCGCTCGTCCCAGTACTTCCAGGCGTCCGAGCCCGAGCCCAGCGCCTCGCCGCGCCAGGTGCCGCGCAGCATCGGCCCCGCGGGCAGGTAGACGAAGGGGAGCCCGGCCGAGAGCGCCCCCATGATCAGCCCCGGCGTGGTCTTGTCGCAGCCGCCCATCAGCACGGCCCCGTCGACGGGATGCGAGCGCAGCAGCTCCTCGGTCTCCATCGCGAGGAGATTGCGGTAGAGCATGGTGGTGGGTTTGACGAAGCTCTCGGACAGCGACAGCGCCGGCAGTTCCAGCGGCCAGCCGCCCTGCTGCAGCACGCCGCGCTTCACCTGCTCGGCGCGGTCGCGGAAATGGGCGTGGCAGGGCTGGGCGTCGGACCAGGTGTTGACGATGGCGACAACCGGGCGGCCTTCCCAGTCCTCGGGCGCGTAGCCCATCTGCATCGCCCGCGAGCGGTGGCCGAAGGAGCGCAGGTCGTCGGGCGCGAACCAGCGGGCGCTGCGGAACTCGGAAGGGGTCTTGCGGGCCATCGGGCGTCTCCGTCCGGAAGGGTCGGTCGATCAGAGCGGCGTCAGGCCGCACCAGCTGGCGACGAAGAGGGCGATCGTGTGCGTGACGCGGCGGATCGACGACAGGCTGACGCGCTCGTCAAAGGCATGAATATTCTCGGAGCGCGGTCCGTAGACCAGGGCGGGGCAATCGTCGTAGAGCACGAACACGCGCGCATCGAGATAGCCGGGCGTGACAAAGCTCTCGAGGTCGGCGCCGTGGGCACGGGCATGGGCGGCGGCGAGGGTCCGTTCGGCATCCGAGCCTTCCTCCAGCACGTAGCCCTCGGCGAGGAAGCCGTTCCATTCGATCTCGGGCGGGGTGTTCGAGAGGAAGGGGACGCCACGGCTTGCCTCGCGGACGCAGTCGTCGATCTCGCGGGCCGCATCGCGCGGATCGGTCCCCGGGTAGATCGAGATGCGACAGTCGAAACTGCACCAGGCCGGAACCGACGAAGCCCAGTCGCCGCCGGCGATCTTGCCGACATTGAAGTTTATCGGGTGGTCGAGCCCGGTGAAGTGGCGATGCCCGGCCTTGCGCTCGTTCCATCGTGCCTCCAGCCTGCGCAATGCCTGGATCAGCGGGAAGCAGGCCTCGATCGCGTTCGCGCCGGCGCCGGCCTCGCGCACATGGACTGGCAGGCCGCGCACATGGATGCGGAACCACAGCACGCCGGTATTGGCGCGCACCAGCTTGTCGTCCTCGGGCTCCGGGATGATGACCGCGTCGGCCCGGTACCCGCGCAGCAGGCAGGCGAGCGCCCCGTTGCCGGTGCATTCCTCCTCGGTCACCGACTGCAGGTAGACCGTGGCCGCAGGCACGTAGCCGAGCCGCCTCAGCGCGTCGAGCGCGAAGATGTTGGCAGCGAGCCCGGCCTTCATGTCGCCGGCGCCGCGGCCATAGAGCCAGTCGCCCTCCATGTGGGGCTCGAAGGGCGGGCGGGTCCACATGTCGAGCGGTCCCTCGGGCACCACGTCGACATGGCCGTTCAGGATCAGCGACCGGCCGAGCGTCTCGGGCGCGTGGTGGATGCCAACCACGTTGATGGCGTTGGCGTAGTCGATGGCGACCGGCGAAAAGCCCGGATGGTGACGAATGGCCTCGACGTCGATCGCCCAGCGGTCGGTGGCGTAGCCGCGCTCCTTCAGCGCGGTGTACACGATCTCCTGCGCCGTGTGCTCGCGGCCCCGCAGAGAAGGCTGGCGGACGAGATCGCAGGTGAACGAGATCTGCGCATCGAAGCTCGCGTCGACGGCGCCGATGATCTGTCTGGCAAGGGCGGGATCGAGATCGCCCGCCGGGATGCTGCGCCTGGTCATGGGTCGGCCTCCCGCCTCGCGGCCCGCCCGGGGCCGCAAAAAAATGTCAGGCTGCCGGGCGCAGCTTCAGTATCTCGCGCGCCTGCTGCCATGTGGCGACGGGGCGCTCGTACTTCATGCAGAGCTCGGCCGCACGCCTGACCAGCGCAGCGTTCGATGGCGCGAGCACGCCCTTGTCGAGCCGGAGGTTGTCCTCGAGGCCGGTCCGGGTGTGGCCTCCCGCCGCGATCGACCACTCGTTCAGCAGGTTCTGCCCCTGCGCGATGCCGGCGCCGCACCAGGTGGCATCTGGTGCCAGCCGTTTGACGGTTGCGACGTAGAAATCGAACGCCTCCCGGTCGACCGGCATGGCGTTCCTGACCCCCATGACGAACTGGATGTGCAGCGGCCCTTTCAGCCGGGCGTCCTGCTGCATCCTGACCGCCTGGAAGATGTGGCTGAGGTCGAAGGCCTCGATCTCGGGCTTGACGTCGTATTGCAGCATCTCGGAGGCCAGCCAGTCGACAAGTTCCGGGCTGTTCTCGTAGACCCGCGTCGGGAAATTGTTCGAACCGACCGTCAGCGAGGCCATGTCGGGCCTGAGCGGCAGCATGCCGCCGCGCTCGCGGCCCGTACCGGACCGCCCTCCGGTCGAGAGCTGGATGATCATGCCGGGGCAGTGCTTCCTCAGTCCTTCCATGAGCCGGGCGAAGCGCTCGGGATCCGAGGTCGGGGTCTGGTCCTCCATCCGTACATGGCAGTGTGCGATCGAGGCGCCGGCCTCGAAGGCCTCATGCGTCGACTCGACCTGCTCGGCGATGGTGATCGGGACGGCCGGGTTGTGCTCCTTGCGCGGCACCGAGCCGGTGATCGCGACGCAGATGATGCAGGGATTGGACATGGGCGGGGTCTCTGGCCAGGCTGTCTTCCGGTTTGCCGAAGGATGGGCGCGGATGCAAGCGGAGCCGGCCGCAAACCGCGATCTTTCCGGCCGTGCGGGCCGTCGGGAACTTTCCTCGACACTCGCGCCCGCCACGCAGGCACTACGCCTGACCGCCGGTTGCGACAGGGGGCGCGATCAGTTTCCCTCGATCACCCGGCGTGCGATTACCTGGGCCTGGATCTCGGCCGCCCCCTCGAAGATGTTGAGGATGCGCGCATCGCAGAGCACCCGGCTGATCGGGTACTCCAGCGCGAAGCCGTTGCCGCCATGGATCTGCAGCCCGTTGTCGGCCGCCGCCCAGGCGACGCGGGCGGCAAGCAGCTTCGCCATGCCTGCCTCGAGATCGCAGCGGTGCCCCCGGTCCTTCTCGCGCGCGGCGTGGTAGGTGATCTGCCGCGCGATCATGATTTCGGCTGCCATCATGGCGAGCTTGGCGGCCACGCGCGGGAAGGCGATCAGCGGCCTGCCGAAGGCGCTGCGCTCCTGCGCGTAGCGGAGCGCGAAGCCGAGCGCGGACTGGGCCACGCCGATCGCCCGCGCCGCGGTCTGGATGCGGGCGGATTCGAAGGTCCGCATGAGTTGCTTGAATCCCTGACCTTCGACACCACCCAGCAGGGCGTCGCCAGGCACGCGGAAGCCGTCGAAGGAGAGCGTGTATTCCTTCATGCCGCGATAGCCCAGCACGCCGATCTCGCCGCCCTCGATCGCGACATCGGGAAAAGGGTTTGCCTCTGTCCCGCGCGTCTTCGGCGCAAGGAACATCGACAGGCCGGAATAATCGTCGGTCGCGGGATCGGTGCGGGCGAGCAGGGTCATCATGTCGGTGCGCGCCGCATGGGTGATCCAGGTCTTGCTGCCGGTGAAGACCCATGCGTCGCCGTCGCGCACCGCGCGGGTCTTCAGGGCGCCGAGGTCCGAGCCCGTGTTGGGTTCGGTGAAGACGGCCGTCGGCAGGATTTCGCCCGAGGCCAGCTTCGGCAGCCATTCCGCCTTCTGCGCCGCGGTTCCGCCGCCCAGGATCAGCTCGGCCGCGATCTCGGAGCGTGTGCCGAGCGAGCCGACGCCGATATAGCCCCGGCTCAGCTCCTCGGAGACGACGCACATGGCGGTCTTGCCCATGCCTGCGCCGCCGTATTCCTCGGGGATGGTCAGGCCGAAGACGCCGAGCGCCGACATCTCGTCGACGATCTCCATCGGGATCAGCTCGTCGCGCAGGTGCCAGCCGTGGGCGTAGGGGACCACGCGATCGTCCGAGAAGCGGTGGAACTGGTCGCGGATGATCTCGAATTCCGCGTCGAGCCCGCAATCGCCGTAGGTCGCCGCGCCCTCGCGGGCGGCGATCAGTCCGGCGAGCTTCATCCGCGCCGCGTCGGTGTTGCCCTGCGAAAGCCGCGCCACCGCCGGGTCGGCGCCGAACGCGGCCAGCGCCCCCGCGCCGACACCGATCTCGGCGGGACGCACGATCTCGCCCTGGCTCATCGGAATGCCGCCGGCGATCTGGGCGAGATACTCGCCGCAGCCGACGGCGAGCAGCAGCCGCTCGATCTCGCCGAGCCTGCCCTCCGCCGCCAGCCGGCCAGCCCAGCCGGCCATCTGCATGAGCGCCTCGGAATAGGTGGCGAGCCAGGCGAGACCATGGGCTGCATACTGCTCGGCCTCGAGCATCTGCCCCGAGACCCGCCCCTGGGCGCTGACCTTCGATGCCAGCCGGGCACGGCCCTCGCGCATCAGGGTCGCGGCTGCTGCCGCGGCCTCCGAGGCCAGCGCGGCCAGAGCCGGGTCGGCATGGACCGGCATCGATCCGGCGGAAAGGGTGGGCTCGGCGCTCATCGGCGGCTCCTCCATCGATCCCGGTGCCGGCGTTGCTGCGGCGCGGAATCATTCTCGCATGTGCGAGAGTCCCTAGCGGCCGAGGAGCGGCGCGTCAACACGGCGCAAGATCATGTCCTGCCGGGGAGAGTAGATGGAATTTCGTTGCGCCCAGGGGTGCCCTGTGTGCCCTGTGCACCCGGTCCGCCATCCCGGCGCATGCCGAGTGAAATGGCAGCGCCGCGCCCGGGCCGGCACGGACCCGATGCGCATCCGGTGGTCATGCTCCCGCCGACCCGCCGGGCTCCGCCGCAAGCAGAGCCGCAAGACCCTCGCGATAGGTCGGGTAGGCGAGCATGACCCCGAGTTCCTGCTTGATCCGTGCATTCGAGACCCGCTTCGACTCGGCGTAGAAGGAGCGTGCCATCGGCGACATCTCGGCCTCGGTGTAGGGAATGGCCGGCGGCACGGGCAGTCCGAGAAGCTTGGCCGCATGCGCGATGACATCCTCCGGCGGCGCTGGCTCGTCGTCACAGACATTGTAGATCGTGCCGGGATGGGGTCGCGCGACCGAGGCTTCGAGCACGGTAGCGATGTCCTCCACATGGATCCGGCTGAACACCTGTCCGGGCTTTACGATGCGCTGTGCCGTGCCGTCGCGGACCTTCTCGAAGGGGCCCCGGCCTGGCCCGTAGATTCCGGCAAGGCGGAAGATGTGGACCGGGAGCCCTTCGTCGTGCCAGAGCCGCAACCAGTCCGACTCGGCCGCAAGGCGCCGGCGACCGCGCTCGGTCGCGGGCCTGCAGTCCGAGCGTTCATCCACCCAGTCGCCGCCGCGGTCGCCATAGACGCCGACGGTGGAGAGATAGCCGACCCAGTCGAAGGTGTCGGCCCGCGCCGAGAGCGCGCCGGCGCAGTGGTGCAGCACGGGGTCGCCGCCATCATCCGGCCCGGCGGAAATCAGCAGATGGGTCGCACGGTCGAGCAGCGGCCCGGGGCGCACCGGGGGCCACATCACAGCTTCGGCGCCGGTCGCCCGGATTTCTGCGGCCTTCGCCTCGGAGCGAGTCGTCCCGATGACCTGCCAGCCCTGCGCCATCAGCCGGGGAGCGAGCGCCCTCGCCGAATAGCCGTGGCCGAAACTCAGCAGGACCGGTGACTTTCCCATGGTGGCGCGGTGCCCTCTCGGCTAGATCGGTGGGCGAAAGGATAGATGTTCATGCGGAGATTGCGAACAGGTATTCCCGTGCTCGCGGTGCTCGCCGCGGCACCTGTCGGCGCGGTGGAAAGCTACGAGGCGTGCCTGGAGCTTGCCGGCAAGGATCCTGTGGCGGCTGAGCGTGAGGCATTGGTCTGGGAGCAGGCCGGTGGTGGCGCGGCCGCCGGGCACTGCCGGGCGATCGCGCTGGCGGCGATGGGCGCCGATCGGGCTGCCGCAGCGCTGCTGGCGAAGCTTGCGATTGACGACAGGTCTCTGCCCGATCAGGTGCGGGCCGAACTACTGGTCGAGGCGGGAGGGCTCCATCTCGGCTCCGGTGACGTCAAGGCTGCGGCTGAGGCGGCCGATCGTGCGCTCCTGCTCGCGCCCCGGGATCGGGAGGCGCTGGTGCTCCGGTCCCGTGTCAGAGCCGAGCGGCAGGACTGGGCCGGAGTGCTGGCAGATCTGAATGCGGCTGTGGCGGTGGGAAAGCCGGATGCGGACACGCTGACACTGCGGGGGGCGGCGAAACTGCGGCTGGGCGACCCGGTCGGAGCCCGGGCCGACCTGATCTGGGCGACGGAGATCGCGCCCGACGCGGCTCCGGTCTGGCTCGAGCGGGGAACGCTCGAGGCCGCGAACGGCAACCGCGACGGAGCGCGCGCGGCCTGGCTCAGGGCGATCGAGCTCGACCGCGAGGGGCCGGTGTCCGAGGCGGCGCGGCTCAGGCTTCAGGAGATGGAGGCAAGCCGGGGCTGATCTCGCAGAGACCGAGCCGCCACTCCTCCGCGACCGCGGGGTCCGGGTCCGCGCGCATCAGTGCCCGGAAGCGGGCCTCGGGCACCAGGCGGGCGAGCGCCCAGACCGCATGGGCGCGGATCAGGGGATCGGGGTCGGCGGCGCCGCGCTCCGCCGCCGTGGCGAGCTCAGGCAGCCGGGAATTGCCGATCGCGACCATCACGTTGCGCAGCAGGCGGCCGCGGCCGCTGCGCTTCACCGGGGAGCCGGCGAAGCGGGCGCGGAAGCCGGCGTCGTTGAGCGCCGCGAGCTCGGCCAGAAGCGGCGCCGCGGCGCCCTCGCGCGGGACGCTGGCAACGTGCGCTGCGGCGGCGAACCTGTTCCAGGGGCAGACCGCCAGGCAGTCGTCGCAGCCGAAGATCCGGTTGCCGATCAGCGGGCGCAGCGCGCGCGGTATCGCTCCCTTCAGCTCTATCGTCAGGTAGGAAATGCAGCGCCGAGCGTCGAGCCGGTAGGGCGCCGGGAACGCCGCGGTCGGGCAGACGTCGAGGCAGCGCCGGCAGGTGCCGCACCGGTTCGCATGGGGCTCGTCCGCCGGCAGTTCCAGCGTGGTGAAGATCGCGCCGAGGAAGAACCATGACCCAAGCTCGCGCGAGACGAGGTTCGTGTGCTTTCCCTGCCAGCCGAGCCCAGCTGCCTCGGCCAGCGGCTTCTCCATCACCGGGGCCGTGTCGACGAAGACCTTGATCTCGCATGCGGCGCTGTCCCTTGCCGCCCGGGCGATCAGCCAACGGCCGAGCCGCTTGAGGCGCTTCTTTACCGTGTCGTGGTAGTCGTGACCCTGTGCGTAGACGCTGATGCCTCCGCGCGCGCATTGGTCGAGGGTCGAGAGGGCGTCATTGGCGGGCGCATAAGCTTCGGCCAGCATGATGACGGATCGCGCCGCGGGCCAGAGCGCCACCGGGTTGGCGCGCCAGGCGAGGCGCTCGGCCATCCAGTGCATGTCGCCATGGCTGCCATCGGTGATCCAGGCGCGAAGACGGTCGCCGGCCGGCTGCACCGATTCCGGCCGGGCGATGCCGAAGCCTGCGAAGCCAAGGGCACGGGCTTGCGCTTCGAGTGCGGACCGAAGGTCGGGGCTGGGGCCAATCATTGTCCGAACGTACGGCCGCTATGGCCGGTCGGGCAAAGGGTTATAGCCGCGCAACGTCGCCGGGCGGCTCAGAAATCCAGGTCCGCGTAGTGCGCCGCCGCCGGGATGCCCGGCAGATGGTCGGCGAGCAAGCTCCGGAATCCGGGGCGCGACTTCATCACGGCATACCAGTCGCGTACCGAGGGATATTCTTCCCACGGCACGTCGCCCACATAGTCGAGGCAGCTCAGATGCGCAGCCGCCGTGATGTCGGCAATCGACATGCGGGGGCCCGTGAGCCAGTTATGGCCCTCCAGCAGATACGTCATGTAGTCCAGATGAACCCGGATGTTCTGGCTGCCGGCCTTGAGGCAGGCCCCGTCCGGGTAGCCCAGCCGGGCGATCCGTTTGGTGACACGCTCGAACACGAGGTTTTCGGTGACCTCACGGTTGAACTTGTCGTCGAACCACCCGACCAGCCGTCGTACCTCGGCACGCTGGCCCGGGTGCTTCGGAAGGAGCGGCGGTTCCGGCACGGTTTCCTCGAGATACTCGAAAATTGCACCGGACTCAGCGAGGGCCTGGCCCTCCCGGGTGACCAGCACGGGCACCTTTCCCGCCGGATTGAGCCGCAGGAAGTCCAGCCGGCTTTCCCAGGGTCGCTCCTCGATCAACTCGACCTCGATGCGCTTCTCTGCCAGCACCAGACGAATCTTGCGGCAATAGGGCGACAACGGGAGATGGTAGAGACGGAACATCCGCGCCCCTGTATCTTGTTGAACTGCTCCTTCCCTCAATGCCCAAGCGCGCCCCACGATGCAAGCACCGATCGAGAATCAGCGCTTCGAGATGCCGATTCTCACCGGAGGCATGCTGCAAGATTGTCGGCAAGCCCCCTAAGCAGGGCACCATAAAGCCCGGGGCCGGGTTCGAGTCCGGCGCCGAGGGGGTCGAGCACCCCGATCCGTGCGCCGGTCCCCGCCGCAACCGCCTCGACGATCGCGGATCGAAACTGCGGCTCTCGGAACAGGCAGCGGGCGCCTGTCTTGGTGATGTGCGCTCGCACGGCAGCCATGCGTGCCGGGCCGGGCGCGGCGGCGTCGGCGAAGGCGACCGCCCCTGAGGCCTCGATGTGAAACCGGCGCTCGAAATACTGGTAGGCGTCATGGAAGACGATGAAGGGCCGGCCGCGCACCGGCGCGAGCGCGGAGTCGATCCCGGCGGCAAGGCCATCGAGCGCCGCCCGCGCCTGCGCGGCATTGGCTCGGTAGAGTGAGGCGTTGGGCGGATCGGCCGCCGCAAGCGTCTCGGCGATCGCCGCGAGCCAGAGCCGGGCATTGTCCGGGTCGAGCCAGACATGCGGATCGGGCGCCTCATCCGCATCTCCGCCATCGACATGGCCCTCATGTGCATGCGCATCACCGTCATGCGCGTCTGAATGAGCCTCGAAAGCCTCTCCCTCGCGTACCGGCAGCAGGGTCAATCCCGGTATTTCAACAAGCGTCACCACCCGCGCCTCTGCCGAGAGCGATCCGAGCGGGCCATCGAGCCAGCGTTCGAGAGCCAATCCGATGCGCACGACAACTGCCGCGCGTTGAAGCGCGGCGGCGTCCGACGGACGCAATGCGTGGTCATGCGGCGAGGCACCGGGCGGCAGCAGGAGGCGCGGCGTGCCGGTTCCCTCCATCACCTGTGCAACCAGCGAGTGGACCGGGGCGATGCTGGCCACCACTTCGATGGCCGGCGTCGGTGCCGGGATCAGGAGCAGCGCGAGGGCGAGCAGTGTGGCGCGCATTGGCAGGCCTGCGAATAGCGGTTGAAACGACGCAGAGGATCGCATATCAGGGCTGTTACGATATAACAACTAAGATGTTATCTTGTAACAGATGAACGAATCCGCAATCGCCTTTGCCGAGCATGATCACCGGCTCTGCCGCCAGACGATGCTCGACGAGTTGCGCCGCACGGCGCGGAAGCGCGGGCTGCGCCTTACCCCGGCGCGCGTGCGGGTGCTCGAGATCCTGTCGGAGGCGCACCGGGCGATGGGGGCCTACGAGATCCTCGACCGGCTGCGCGCCGAGGGGCTGGGCTCGCAGCCGCCTGTGGTCTATCGCGCGCTCGATTTTCTGACGGGTGCCGGCTTCGTGCACAGGATCGAGCGGCTCAACGCCTATGTCGCCTGCTGCCATCCGGGCGGCGCGCACGGCGCCTGCTTCCTGATCTGTGCCGGCTGCCGCAAGGTCGCCGAGATCGAGGACGGCGCGCTCGACATCACTCTCGCACAGGCGGCGGCGGGACGCGGCTTCGCCATGCGGCGCACCGTGCTTGAGATCGAGGGCATCTGCCCGGCCTGCCGGGGCGGGACGGCGGGAGGCGACGCATGAGCTCCAACCTGATCGAGGCGCGCGGCCTCGGCGTCAGCGACGGGCGGCGGCGCATCCTCTACGATGTCGACATGGCGCTCCGCTCCGGCGAGATCGTCACCATCGTCGGGCCGAACGGCGCGGGCAAGACCACGCTCCTGCGCGCGCTCGTCGGCGCGCTGAAACCCTCTGAGGGCGAGGTCTGGCGCCGGCGGCGGCTGAGGATCGGCTACACACCTCAGAAACTCACCATCGACCGGACGCTGCCGCTGACCGTGGACCGTTTCGTCGCGCTCGGCAGCGGCGCCGGCCGGGCGGCCCGGCGCGCGGCACTGGAGACGGTCGGGATTCCCGAGCTGGATGGCTCCCAGGTCACCGATCTCTCGGGCGGCGAGCTGCAGCGGGCGGCGCTGGCCCGCGCGCTTCTGCGCGAGCCTGACCTGCTGGCGCTCGACGAGCCGACCGAGGGACTCGACCAGCCGGGCGAGGCGGCGTTCTACCGGCTGATCGACCGGGTCCGGCGACAGACCGGTGCGGCGGTCTGCATGATCAGCCATGACCTGCATGTGGTGATGGGTGCCTCGGACCGGGTGGTCTGCCTCAATGGCCATGTCTGCTGCGAGGGAGCGCCGCTGCACGTGACCGGCACCCCGGAATACCGGGCACTGTTCGGGCTCGGCACCCAGGGCGCGCTGGCCCTCTACCGCCACGAGCATGACCACACACACGGCCACGTCCATCACCAGACCCACGGCGCCGTTGGGACGGAACACCATCGCGGTCGCGATCATGGTCACGCCCTTGCCGGCTCCGGAGGAGCGCAGCCATGACCGAGCTGCTCGGCGATTTCATGGTTCGCGCGGCTCTGGCCGGCGTTGGCGTGGCGCTTGCGGCCGGCCCGCTCGGCTGCCTCGTCGTCTGGCGGCGGATGGCCTATGTCGGCGACACGGTCGCCCATGCCGCGCTGCTGGGTGTCGCGCTGGCGCTCGCGCTTGAGATCGGCGTGATCCCCGGGGTGCTGGCGGTGGCGCTTCTTGTGGCTCTGGCGGTGGCGCGCGGCTCCGGCGGGCGGTATGCGGCCGACACGCTGCTCGGCGTCGCCGCCCATGGCGGGCTTGCGGTCGGGCTCGTTGTGCTGTCGTTCGTGAGCGGCGCGCAGGGCGACCTGTCGGCCTGGCTGTTCGGCGACATCCTGGCCGTGGGACCATGGGACCTCGCACTGATCTGGGCAGCCGCAGGTCTGGCCACGGCCGGACTGGCACTCGGATGGACACGGCTCCTGAACTCGACCATCAACGAGGAGCTGGCAGCCGCCGAGGGCGGCGATCCGGAGAGCGACCGGCTTCTGCTTACGGTGGCACTCGCGCTGCTGGTGGCGGCCGCGCTGAAGGTCGTCGGAGCGCTGCTGGTCGGCGCGATGCTGATCCTGCCGGCAGCGGCTGCCCGGCCGCTCGTGCGCACGCCCGAGGCGATGGCGCTGACTGCTGCCGGTCTCGGCGCGATGGCGGTGCTGGGCGGTCTCAGGTTCGCGTGGATGGCGGACACGCCGGCCGGACCCTCGATCGTGGTCGCGGCGCTGGCGCTGTTCCTGGTGGCGAACGCCGTGGGGCGGATGCGGCGGATGGTGCGCTGAAGCGGCACCTATGGCGTGCTTTCCGGTTCGATACGCCAGTCCTTCAGCGCCGCGAGCAGCATCGTCCGTGCCTTCGGGCGCGGAGCGGTGTCGAACGGCAACGGACGGCAGACCTGGATCGCCACCGCGCCGACGCGCGCCGTCAGTGCCGCGTTGACCGCCGCCTCACCGAACCGGCGCGAGACCTTGCCGAGCACGCCGCCCCCGACGATCGGGCCGAGCAGGTCGTCGGTCGCGGCGATTGCCCCGGTCGCGATCAGGTGCGCGGCGACAGCACGCATCAGCCGCCATGTGCCCATCCAGCCGGCCCGGCCGCCATATGTTTCGGCCAGCGCCCGGATCATCCGCAGGTTCACGGCCAGCACGGCCACCATATCGGCGAGCGGCATCGGGATCAGGGCCGTCACCGCGGCGATCTCGCGCGCCGCCCGCGCGACCCGATCGGCGGCGCGGCGGTCAAGCGCCGCCAGGTATTCGCGCTCGGCGATTCCGAGGAGTGCGATGGGGTCCGGCGTGTCGCCCCGCGCCGCTTCGATCCGGGTGCGCGCCGGAGCGAGTTCGGGGCGTGCTGCATAGAGCCGGCCGAGCCCGGCCAGCGCCGCGCTGGCCGCTTCCGGCGCACCACCCTCGCGTGCCGCGCGGGCGCGTTCTCGGATATCCTCGATCCGTTTCAGTCGGGCGAGGCCTGCCAGCTCGCCCGTGATCACCACGATCATCGCGAGGCCAAGGGCCGCAGCCAGCCCCAGCGCCAGCCACCCGGCCCAGGGACGCTCGGCAATCTGCCGAGTCACGAAGGCCCCGATCGCCAGGACGGACCACAGCGCCACAAGCCCGCCGAGGCTGCCCCAGAACAGCCGGGCCACGCCCGAAACACGGCGCCGCCGCACGGCAGCCAGCACCCGCTCGGCAGCCGGCCGCTCGCCATCGACCGGGGGCGCATCCGCCGGACCCGGCACCGACGGGAGCGGCGTCTCGGCGAGGTCGAGAATCACGGGATCGCGGCGCTGCTCGCTCATGGCGTCACTCCAGCCGGTCGCCGATCAGGAACTCGAGCGCCGCGTCGAGTCGCACATGCGGCGGCCCATCGACAGCGCCGCCGCCATCCGGACCGGCCCAGCGCGGCGGGGCGAAGCGCACCGAGGCAAAGCTGGCGTCGGGCCAGTCGGGCGGTGCCTCGCCGGGAGCGGCGCAGGCGGCGGTTGCCAGCAGCCGCGCCGGGTCCGCCGGCAGGCCGCCGGGGAAGACCGCGATCTCCTTGCGGTCTTCTAGCCGGTATCCGCGCACCAGCGCCAGCCTGCGCCCCTCGCGGGTGATCTCCTGCTCCGAGGTGGCGCGCACTGCCGCCAGCGCCGTCGCCCGGATCTCGGCGCCGCGATAGGCGGCTCGGCGGGCCGCCTCGGCCAGCATGGCCTCGGTCAGCGCGATCAGGCGGGGGTGCTGGTCGTGATGCAGATGGTCGGCCTTCGAGGCGGCAAACAGCAGCCGGTCGATGCGCCGCCCGCCCATCAGCCGATCGAGCCAGCCGGTCCGGCCGTGGCGGAAGCAGGTCAGCGTCTCGGCCATCGTGGCGGTCAGGTCGCCGAGGGCTCGCGGCCCGCGGGCGAGCGCGCCCAGCACGTCGACCAGCACGACCTGGCGGTCGAGCCGGGCGAAGTGGTCGCGGAAGAACGGCTTTACCACGACGCGCTTGTAGGCCTCGTAGCGCTTCTCCAGCTCGGTCCAGAGGCTGGCGGGCGCCGGGCGGTCGGGTCGGGGCAGGGGCGCGAAGGTCAGAGCGGGCGATCCGGCGAGGTCGCCCGGCATCAGGAACCGGCCTGGCGCCAGCGCGGCGAGCCCGGCCGTGCGCGAAGCGGCGAGATAACCGGTCCAGGCCGCGGCCAGGGTCTCGGCGGTCGGCTCGTCATGCGGGGCGGACGGATCGGCGGCGGCGAGCGCGGCGTGCCATGCCGCCGCCGCGTCGCGGCGGGCAGGCGTCTCCGCGAGCTTCAGCGCCTCGGCTGACCAGGCGGCATAATCCGTCTCCATCAGCGGCAGGTCGAGCAGCCACTCGCCCGGATAGTCGATGATGTCGAGATGCAGGGTCGAGGCGCCCGCGAGCGAGCCGAGAAATCCGCCGCGCCGGTAGCGGATCGAGAGCCGGAGCTGGCTGACCTGCCGTGTCGAGTCCGGCCAGTCCGGGGCGGCCTTCGCGAGGTCTGCAATGTGCGCCTCATAGGCGAAGCGGGGCACCTCGCGGTCTGGCTGCGGGTTCAGCATGGCGCCGAGGATGCGGCCCTCGGCCTCGGCGCTCAGCAGGCGCATTCGGCCGCGCACCGTCAGGCTGGCGACCAGCGCGGTGATGAACACGGTCTTGCCTGCACCTGAGAGTCCGGTGACGCCCAGACGCAATCCAGGCTCGAACCAGGATGCGGCCTCGTGCCCGGCGCGCTCGATGCCGCCGAGGATGCCGTCTGCCAGGCTGGTCGCCAGGTTGGCGGCGCTCTCGCCGATGCCCAAGATGCCGGTCCCTCCGGATTGCGCGAACCCCCAAGATGGGGAGTTTGCTCGTCGGTTGAAAGGCTTGCCACTGGCGGCGCTTTGGCGCAATGACGAGCGATGCCGCGCTACAAGCTCACCCTCGAATACCATGGCGGCCCCTTCGTCGGCTGGCAGCGGCAGGAGAACGGTCGCTCGGTGCAGCAGGCGCTGGAGGAGGCGCTGAGGGCGATCGACCCCGACGTTCCCTCGATCGCCGGAGCGGGGCGGACCGATGCCGGGGTGCATGCGACGGGGCAGGTGGCACATTGCGATCTCGCGCGGACGTGGTCGCCGTTCCGCCTTGCGGAGGCGATCAACTGGCACCTGAAGCCCGAGCCGGTGGCGGTGCTGAGGGCCGAGCCGGTGGGCGACGATTTCCACGCCCGCTTCAGCGCCGCCGGGCGGCGCTATCTCTACCGGGTGATCTGTCGGCGGGCGCCGCTGACGCTCGAGCGGGGCCTCGCCTGGCGCGTCGGGCATGCGCTCGACGTGGCAGCGATGCAGGCCGCCGCCGATTTGCTCGTGGGCCGGCACGACTTCACCACCTTCCGCTCCGCACAGTGCCAAGCCGCGAGCCCGGTCAAGACGCTGGATGCGTTCCGGATCGAGGGTGCGGGTGAGGAGATCCGGTTCCACCTCGCCGCGCGTTCCTTCCTGCACAACCAGGTCCGCAGCCTCGTCGGCACGCTCGAGCGCGTCGGCGCCGGCAGGTGGCCGGTGGCGGAGGTCGCCGAGGCGCTGGCGGCCCGCGACCGGGCGCGTTGCGGGCCGGTGGCGCCGCCGGACGGGCTCTACCTGACCGGCGTGGAGTATTAGGTGGCCCCCCGCCGGCATTCCGGCTCGGGTTCCCGCTGGTGCGGTCAGGGCGCCGCCGCGCCCGCCTGCCGGCGCGGGGCAATCGCAACCGCGCCGGCGGCGATGATCAGGACCAGGCCGGCGAGGCCGCTGCCAGTCGGGGTCTGGCCCCAGAGCGTGGCGGAAACGATGGCCGCCCAGACCAGGTAGGAATAGTCGAACAGCGCGACCGAGGCATTCTCGCCCATCTGGTAGCCCCGGGTCAGAAGGCCGGCGCCGAGGATCGACGAAAGGCCGAGCACAGCCGAGAGCAGCAGCATCTCGCCCTCGAGCGGCTTCGGCGGCACGAAGATCACCTCCGACGCGCCGGCCGCAATCCCGGCACTTCCTGCCCAGACCGCGACCGCGATGCCGGCGAGGCCGAGCAGGAGAAAACCGGCAATGCTCCAGAACAGGAGTGCGCAGGCATCCTCGTCGCGGCAATGACGGTTGGTAATCAGGATCGAGCCCGCATTCACGGCACCGGCCATCACCGGGACCAGCACCAACGGATCCGCCGAGCCGCCGCCAAGGCCCACGGCAAGGGCTGCCCCGCCAAAACCGAGCGCAACCGTGAGCCACATCCGCCGGTCCGCGGCGCCGCGTTCGCTCAAGCCGAGGCATACCGCGACCCAGATGGGGGTGGTGAAGAACCCGGCCGCGGCCTGGCCGAAGGGAACCAGCGGCAGCACCGCGAAGTAGGAGCCGATGGCGATCACGCTGAGGCCGGTACGGATCATGACCGGCCATGCCGCCTTCGGCAGAATCCGCTGCCAGGATCCGAACATCGTTGCGACACAGAAGGCGACAGGCAGCATCAGCGCGGCACGGACCGCCTGGAACTGCCAGATCGACATGTCACTGGCGACGACGGGGGCGAAACTGTCGGTCAGGGCGAAGAGCCCCTGCGCTGACACGACCAGCAGCGCGGCGGCGGTTCCCGAGCCGATGCCGAGTCTGAGGTGCCATCCCCCCATCTCATGCGCTCCGAGCGGATGCGTCGCGATTCCGGCTCTGCGGCCGCGTTCCTCCGGGTTAGGCAGCAATGGTTAGCGCTTTGTTAACGAACGACTCCCCGGGGTCCGTGCCGGCCGTTCGCTCGATCATCCCGCCGGCGTGGGGCCGGCATCGGCTCCGGCGCGCGCCCCGGACCAGATCGCCAGCCCGCCCGCGGCCACGATCAGCGCCATGCCCAGCGCCATGCGGGGGCCGACCGTGTCGCCCCACAACAGCCAGGCGAAGAGCGGTGCCCAGAACAGGAAG
Source organism: Limibaculum sp. (assembly GCA_039805905.1). Classification (GTDB taxonomy): domain Bacteria; phylum Pseudomonadota; class Alphaproteobacteria; order Rhodobacterales; family Rhodobacteraceae; genus Thermohalobaculum. The sequence continues at coordinate 150,562 of JBDIVM010000004.1, forward strand.
CTGAAGTCGAAGAGGCCCATGATGCTGGCCTGTCCCATCCGGTAGCCCTGCGCCATGCACGCCGTCGAGGTGATTCCCGAGATCCCGATCAGGAACACCGCCCCGGCGGTCGCCCACGCGATCGGCTGCCAGGGCATGGTGGCGAAGCCGGTCCCCGGCACGCCCTCGAGCAGTACGCCCAGCCAGGGCACCAGCACCTGCCCCGCGATACCTGCCGCCGCCAGCGCGGCGAACTGCCAGACGGCAAGGCAGATTGCGGTGTCCGTGCCGCAATAGCGGCGTGTCCAGATCACGTTCAGCGCCCAGGCCACGCCGCCGCCGACCGCGACCAGCGACATCGGCCGTACCGGCTCGGCGCCGAGCCCGAGGACGAGGCAGACGCCGACGAAACCGAGTGCCACACCGGCGACGCGGCGCGGCCCGATCCGCTCGCGGAAGATCAGCGCCGAGAGCACCACGACCCAGATCGGAGAGGTGAAGAACCCCGCGGCCGTCTGGGCGATTCCGACTGCGGGCAGGGCTGCAAAATACAGGAACAGCGCCAGCGTGCCGAACAGGCTTCGGACCGCCACCGGCCCGGGGTTGCGTGGCCGGAGGCTGCGTCCCTGGCCGGTCAGCGCGGCGAACGCCGCCGCCACCGGCAGCACCATCGCCGAGCGCAGGGCATGGAACTGGAACAGGCCGAGCTCGCCGGCAATCCGGCCGACGAAATTGTCCGACATTGCAATCATCGCTGTGCCGCTGACGATCCAGAGCGCGCCGATGGTGGTGGGGTTCATCCGCCGCAGGTCCCGAGGAGTCGCGGCCGCCCGCCGCCTGGGCAAATTGGCTGGGCCGGGGGTTGAGCACAAGGGAGCACGCACCGCAGCGCGCGCCCGCCCGTTGTCCGCTGGTGCCCGGCGAGCGCAGACTTCACACGCTGAATTCCGCTGATAGATTGCGCCTGCAGGGACGCGCACCGAACAGGGAGAAGCGCAGATGCTGGGCCTGATGCAGGACTGGCCGCTCAGGGTAACGTCGATCATTGACCATGCCGCGAAATACCATGCCGGGCGGCCGGTGACCGGGCGATCGGTCGAGGGGCCGATCGTGCGCTCGACCTGGGGCGAGATTCGCGGGCGGGCATTGAGACTGGCGCAGGCGTTGCGGCGGCTGGGAGTGAAGCCGGGCGATGTGGTGGGCTGCATGGCCTGGAACACGGTCCGTCACATGGAAGTCTGGTATGGCGTGCCGGGGGCCGGGGCGGTGCTGCATTCGCTGAACCCGCGGCTCGCGCGCGAACAGCTGCTCTACATCATCAACCATGCCGAGGACCGCTGGATCTTCTGCGACATGGATCTGGTGCCGGTCCTCGATGGGCTGGCGGGCGGGCTGCCGGGGGTCAAGGGCTATGTGGTGATGACCGACCGCGCGCACATGCCCGCGACCGGCCTGCCGAACGTGCATTGCTACGAGGAGATCGTCGAGGTCGAGACGGAGGATGCCGGCTGGGCGCCGGGCGACGAGCGCGCCGCCTGCGGCATCTGCTATACCTCGGGCACCACGGGCGACCCGAAGGGGGTGGTCTACTCGCACCGCTCGAACGTGCTCCACGCCATGGTCTTCGCGCAGACCGACATGCTCGGACTCTCCTGCAACGACACGCTGATGCCCGTCGTGCCACTGTTCCACGCGAATGGCTGGTCGACCGGCTTCTCGGCGCCGCTGGCGGGCTGCAGCATGGTGCTGCCGGGGCGCCAGCTCGACCCGGCGAGCCTCTTCGAGATGCTGGGCCACGGGGTGACGATCACGGCCGCGGTGCCGACGGTATGGCTGATGCTCTTGACCCACCTGCGCGAGCACGGGTTGAAGCTGCCCGACCTCGACCGGGTGGTGATCGGCGGCTCGTCCTGCCCGAAGGCGGTGATCGAGGCGTTCCAGGACGAGTTCGGGGTGCGCGTGATCCACGCCTGGGGCATGACGGAGACCTCGCCCTTGGGTACGCTCTGCTCGTTCAAGCCCGAGGTGATGGCGAATGATGCAGCCGGGCGGATGGAGACCCAGCTGACGGTCGGCCATCCGCCCTTTACGGTCGACATCGCGATCCGTGACGAGGACGGCACCATGCTGCCGTGGGACGGTCGCACCCAGGGCCGGCTGCTGATCCGGGGACCCGGTGTCGTGCGGCGCTACCTCAAGCACGAAACGGACGCGATCGATGGCGAGAACTGGTTCGACACCGGCGATGCTGCCACCATCGATTCGTTCGGCTATGTGCGGATCACCGACCGCTTCAAGGATGTGATCAAGTCGGGCGGCGAGTGGATCAGCTCGATCGAGATGGAGAACTACGCGCTGGGTCACCCGGACGTCGCCGAGGCCGCAGCCGTTGGTGTCCCTCACCCGAAATGGGACGAGCGGCCGGTGCTGGTGGTCGTTGCGCGCAAGGGCAAGCACCCGCCTGCCGAGCAGATCATCGACCGTCTGCGCCCGCATTTCGCCGATTGGCAGCTTCCGGACGACGTTATCTATGTCGACGAGATCCCGCACACGGCCACCGGCAAGATCTCGAAGCTGAAGGTCAGGCAGATGCTGGATGGACTCGGTTACAGACTGCCCGACCAGCGCGGCGCTTGCTGATGCCAGCAGACAGAATGGGCCGCGCCGCCCGAAGCGGTACGGCCCTTCGCAGCAGATCGCTCGATCAACCCGCGCGGTAGATCATCACGCCGAGCCCGATCGCGAATGCCAGCAGCGCGATCATGGGCTCGGAGGGGTTATGGATCGCGGCGTACAAGGATTCAAGCATCAGGACCTCCGCATGATTGCACCAGCCGCCCCTCCATCAACCTAAAGTTGAACCAAGAATTTGTCAAATTGTTGGCAGGGCACGAGAATTTGCTTGCAAACCGCAACCGGACGACTCCCGGCCGTTCTGGCGGCCGGCCGCCAATCGCAGTGACAGGGCGGCGGGCAGGCAACCCCGCCCGCCAACGCCGCCCCCCAACCCTGCCTGTGGCGCGGGCCGCGATGCGGTCAGCGCGCGAGTTCGTAGACGAAATCGTAGGCGCTACCCTTGGCGTCGCGGGCGTGCAGCTTCATCTGGCCCCGAGCATTGGCGTAGGCGCCGGTGCCGCCGGTCACCGCCAGCACCGAGTCGCCCGCGTCCAGGAACGGCCCGGCGACGGTGATCTGGCCATCGGCCAGCGTCAGCGTCCAGAAGCATTCCCAGGCCGTGCCCGGGACCGTGCGCACGCACCAGCCGTTGTCGGTGCCGACGAGCGTGGTGTCGGTCTGGTCGTACATTTCGTTCGCGAAGGTCAGGATGTCGCCGGCGCTGTCGCCGGCGGCACCCGTGTCGGTGACCGCATCCGTGGTGGCGCGCTCGATCAGCGCCAGCGTCAGCGATTCTGCCGCGGCGGGCGCGGCGAGCAAGATCGAAGCCGTCCCCGCGGCGGCAAGCAGCGCGGGAAGCCCCGCCTTCCTGATTGTGTCCATCCTTGTGTTCCCCGCTGCCCCTCCCCCAATGGGAGCGGCGGCGGACCGATCATAGCTCCGCGCCCGGCGGCGCGGAAGCCGGATCGCGTGCGCGTCATCGCGCGGCGGCCTCGACCGCGCGGGCCATCGCCGCCATGGTCGGAAACCGGAAGTCGACCGCGGGACGCTCCGGCACCTCGGCCGTCGCGCCCCAGGAGCCGCCAGCGGCGAGGCCCTGCCGGTCGATCCAGGCATTGGCCAGTCCGAACGCGCGGGCCGGGACGTGATCGTGAAACAGGCTCTGGGCGGTGTGCAGGATCTCGCCCTTGCCAATGCCGTGATCGGCGGAAAGACGGTCGAGCAGGAACTGGAAATTTTGCCGGTCCGGCTTGTAGGAGCCGATATCCTCGGCAGTATAGATCACGTCGAAGCTGACGCCGAGTTTCCGGTTCGAGGCGGCGAAACCGGCGCGGTTCACGTTCGAGAGGATGACCAGACGGAAGCGTTGCTTGAGCTGCCGCAAGGCGTCGGCCGTGTCCGGGAAGGCGGGCCAGTGCGGAATTGAGGCTCCGAACTCCGCATCGAGCGCTGGCGTCGTGGCCAGGTCGAAGTGCCCGGCCAGGCGGCGATGCACGCGGGACAGGATTTCCGGATAGAGCATCCCGGGCGTCTCCGCCTGCTGGGCGCATTCGATCGGTGCGAAGGCAGCCAGCGCCACATCGCGGGTGATGTCGGTACGCCCGCTGGTGCCGATCAGGGGCTGCAAGGCGTCCCAGATGCCGCATTCCCAGTCGATGAGCGTACCGTAGCAGTCGAAGGTCAGTGTGGTGAAGTCGGTCAGGTGTCTGGACATGGCGGTAGTCTCCGATTCCCCGAGCGGCCGCCTTCTCGCATGGTTTCGCGCGGATGTCTCGCCCCGGCTCGATAATCTTGCCGGGATGCCTTCGGCCGAGGTTGCGGTCGCCGGCGTCATTCTGCTCACCAGGGCCGCCCTCAAAATGCCCGCAATCGGAGATAGCATAGTTGCATTCCCGTCTGCAGGAACGAGGCCGCACGGCTGTTCGGCGCCCGGGGGGTCATTCACAGTTTCCGTGACTTTGTAAGGATTTTCGGACATATTTCTGAGCCATTGAGCGAGCGGGAAGACAGGGTGTAGGCAGATGACAGACGTGACCGGCGGGCCGAGCACCCCGAAGCCGTGGGACCTTGAGCAGTACCGGGGCGTCACGCCGATCTCCCAGCGGCGCAAGCAGTGGGAGGACGAGGCCGAGATCGTCCTGAGTTCCGCACATCGCCCGGTCGGCACGGTATCGCCGAGCTACGCAATCGACGGTCCGTCGCTGTTCTGGCTTGCGATCCGTACCGGCGTGCTGACGGTTCTGACTGCCGGCTTCTACCGCTTCTGGATGTCCGCCGCCATGCGCCGGCATTACTGGAAAGCCATCCGCATCCAGGGCGATCCGCTGGAATACACCGGGACCGGGCTCGAGAAGCTGATGGGGTTCCTGTTCGCCATCATCATCCTCGCCGTCTATCTCGGCATCGTGAACCTGCTGCTGACCTATGTCGGCATGAGCTACTTCAGCGGCGATCCGCTGGCGCTGCAGGCGTCGATCGTCGCGGCGGTGCCGCTGTTCTTCTTCGCCACCTACCGGGCACGGCGCTACGTCATGGCGCGCACCCGCTGGCGGGGGATCCGGTTCGGAATGGAGAACGGTGCGATCGGCTACACGCTGCTGGCGCTCTGGTACTGGTTCCTGACCGTGGCGACTCTCGGCCTTCTCTATCCCTACCAGCAGTTCAGGCTCACGAAGTACATCATCGACCGCACCTGGTACGGCGATCTGAAGTTTCAGCAGAACGGATCCTGGGCGGGGCTCTTCGCCTACTGGGTATGGATCTACATCGTGGTCGGACTGATGGCGCTGGCAGCGTGGGGCGCCGCTGCGGATCAGGGCAATCCGACGACGATGCTGATTTCATGGGTGATCGTCCTGTTCGGCTATTTCGCGCTCATGATCATGATCGTGCGCTATGAGATTGTCGTCTTCCGGTACATGTGGAGTACCCGCAGCCTCGGTGAAGCGACGTTCAAGAGCATCATCGAACCCGGGAAGATCATTGGAATCTACGTACTGGGAAGCCTGATGGTGGGTGTCTGCACCGTTATCGCAATGATCGTTGCGTCTCTGGCGATCGGCATCGCGGTCGCAGTGATGTTGGGGATCAGCGGATCGGACCTGTTGAATCCGGCCACGATCGAGTCGCTTCTCCAAGGCGGCCTTGCAGCTTCGTGGCCGGTTGTCGCGGGGACGGTTGCAGTGTACCTCGTCACATTCATCTTTGCCTTCGCCTTCACCCAAATATTCATCACCCGCCCGGTGCTGGAGCGAAAGGCTGAAACGATGGTGATCACGAATGTCGGTACGTTGTCCCGGGCGCGCCAGCGTGCCCACGACATGGCGGCCGAGGCGGGTGGCTTCGCCGATGCACTGGGCGTCGACGTCGGCGCCGGAATCTGACCGCGACCACCGGCAAAGGGCAGTGAAGTCCAGATGACCGCGCTCGCGAAGTATGCGAAGCTTGAGGCGACGGCACGCTACTTCGACGGCGAGTCGGCGGTCCCGCGCGACGTTGTCGTGAGTTTCGGTGAACGCTCGCTCGTCATCATGGCCTTGAACGACGTGGCCCTAGCGCACTGGCCGCTGGCGAGCCTGCGGGCGGTCGGGGCCCGCGGTGATTCCTCCGTACAGCTGGTGCCGAGCGCAGACAGCGACGAGCGGCTGGTGCTGAGCGACCCGGAAATGCTGGCGGCAATCCGGCAGGTTTGTCCCGGGCTCTATCGACGGGCGGTGAACCGCCGCCAGGTGCGCAGCGCGATCTTCTGGGCCGGGGCGGCGATCGGGTCGGTGCTGGCGATCGTGTTCGTGCTGGTGCCGGCGCTGGCGGGTCAGCTGGCCCGGATGATCCCGCCCGAGCGCGAGCAGCAACTCGGAGACTCGGTTGTCGAGCAGATCCGGACAGTATTCGGGTGGATGGGCGGCGAGACGCCTCAGTTGTGTGACAGCGACAGCGGCATCGCCGCGCTGGAACGCATGTCGGACCGGCTGACCGGCGGCCTGGATCTCCCCTATCCGCTCCGCCTCGGGGTGATCGATATCGGCATGATAAACGCCGTGGCGGTTCCCGGCGGGCGGATCCTGATATTTCGCGGCCTGCTCGAAGCGGCGGAGAGCCCCGAGGAGGTGGCCGGGGTGCTGGCGCATGAGATCGGCCATGTCGCCCATCGCGATCCGACCCGCGAGGCTCTCCGCGCCGCCGGCACAACGGGTGTCCTGGGCCTCTTGATCGGCGACGTGACAGGCGCCGGGATCGCGGTGATCGTGTCGGAAGCGGTGCTGAACGCGAGCTATCAGCGCGAGGCCGAGGCGAATGCGGACACGGTTGCCTATGAGCTGCTGGCGCAGGCGGGGCTACCGACCAGGCCCTTCGCCGGCTTCTTCGAGAGGATGCGGAAGAAGTATGGTGACAGCGAAGGCTTCCTGAAGATGATCTCGAGTCATCCCGGCCTGGCCGAGCGGGCAAAGCGCGCCGCGGCCGCGGACCGGATCGGAGACGGTCCCTATGACCCGGTCCTGGACGATCGCGACTGGATCGCGCTCAAGGGAATCTGCCAGGGCGGGATGCCCGGTGTCCGGAAGGGCGGGCGGTTGCAGAATTAGCCGCTTCGGGCCCGATATCTAGACCAGCTCGTACATCGCTGTGGCTGACAGCTGCCCATGTGGCCGGACCCGGCCTTCATCGGCGAGTCCGATCAGGGTCGCGAGCACGTTCCGGCGTGCCGCGGGCAGCAGTGAAGGGTCGAGTTCCAAGTAGATCCGGCGGGCAAGGTCTCCGGCATCTGCCGGTCCGGCGACCAGTGCGGCCAGGATTTGTCCGACCCGCTCCTCCCGGTGCGCGATTTGCCAGGCGAGCATGGCGGCCGGATCGGTCACCGGATGGCCGTGGCCAGGCAGATAGATCCGGTCGCTCCCGCGCAGCTGCAGCCGCCGAAGCGTCGCCATGAACGCGGCCATGTCGCCCTCTGGCGGCGAGACGAGTGTCGTTGCCCATCCCATGACGGTGTCGCCGGTGAAGACGACGCCGGTGCCCTCGAGCACCAGGCTGATGTGGTTCGAGAGGTGACCCGGGGTGTGGAGTGCCGTCAGCGCCCAGCCGGCGCCGCCAACCGTATCGCCCTCGGCCATGGTGTGATCCGGCCGGAAGCCCGCATCCGCGCCTTCGCCGCCGCCGAGATCGACACCGTCGCGCTTCAGGCGCCGCATTGTCGCGGAGAGGCCGGCCCCATGTGGTCCGAAACCGTGTATCGGGGCCCCCGTCGCCTCAGCCACTGCGCGGGCACCCGGGCTATGGTCCCCATGGGTGTGGGTAACCAGGATATGGGCGATCCGCTCGCCCGGTGCGAGCGCGGCGGCGATCGCGGCAAGATGATTGCGGTCCGCCGGGCCGGGATCGATCAGGGCGACGTCGCCTTCGCCGACCAGGTAGGTGCGGGTGCCGGTGAAGGTCATCCGCGACGGGTTGCGGCAGGTGACACGGCGGATTCCGGGGGCCACCGTTTCGGCGATCCCGTAGCTGACCTCAGGGCGCCGGTCGAACGGATCCGTCACCTTGCCGAGCCTCCTTGCGCGGGCTTCGCCCGCTCAATAGCTTTCCTACATGAAGGCGGTCCGGAGATTCCTCAAGCGCTACCTGCCGAAGAGCCTGTTCGGCCGCGCGCTGCTGATCCTTCTGGTGCCGATCCTTGTGCTGCATTCGGTGGTCGCGGTGCTGATTGCCCAGCGCTACTACGACGCGGTGACCGAGCAGATGGTGACAGCGGTCGCCCGCGAGGTCGATTACGCCATCGCCCGCATCGAGGAACTCCCCAGCACGGCAGATGCGCGCGAGGCGCTGGTCGAGATGTCGGCCCAGTTCGACCTCGAGATGGCGCTGGACGAAGGTGGAACCGTCGATCGCGGCGCGCTGCGTGCGTTCTACGACTTCACCGGTGGGGTGATCGCGCAGACGCTGAAGCGGGTGGTGCGGCGGCCAATGTCAATCGACCTCCTGAGCATGCGCAAATACGCCGACGCCCGGATCGTCACCTCGAAGGGCGTGCTCAGGGTCCTGATCCCGCGGCGGCGGATGAATCCCTCGAACCCGCATCAGCTCTTCATCTGGATGACGCTGACCGCCATCCTGCTGGCGGTGGTCGCCGTGACGTTTCTCCGGAACGAGATCCGGCCGATTAACGAACTTGCCCGCGCAGCTGCCGCCTTCGGCCGAGGCCGTGCGGTGCCGTTCCGCCCGTCGGGTGCCATCGAGGTGCGCGCCGCCGGTGCTGCGTTCATCGACATGCGTGGCCGGATCGAGCGCCAGATCGAGCAGCGGACCCTGATGCTCTCGGGCGTCAGCCATGACCTGCGCACGCCGCTGACCCGGATGAAGCTTGCCCTCGCGGTTTCCGACCACACGCCGGAGGTCGCCGAGATCGGCCGCGACGTGGACGAGATGGAGCTCATGCTGAACGGCTTCCTCGATTTCGCTCGCGGAGAGGGGGGCGAGATCGCCGAGCCCGCCGACCTGGCCGAACTGGCCGAGGAGGTTGCCGGCGACGCCCGCCGCAAGGGGATCGAGATCACCCTTTACAGCCAGATCGAGACCCCGGCCGATCGGGAGATGGTGGTCCGTCGGCGGGCGCTCAAGCGATGCCTCACCAACCTCGTGGACAATGGGGCCACCTATGGTTCTCGGGTGACGCTTTCCCTGCGGCTGACCCGCAAGCTGCTCGAGGTTGCAGTCGAGGACGATGGCCCGGGGATCCCGCCAGAGAGGCGTGAAGACGTGCTGAAGCCCTTCACACGGCTTGACGAGGCGCGCAACCAGAACGTCGCATCGGGAGTCGGGCTGGGTCTCTCGATCGCTCAGGATATAGCCAGGGCCCACGGAGGCACGCTGCAACTCGACGAGAGCCCGCGGCTTGGCGGGCTCAGGGCGACCGTCGTGCTGCCGCGCTGAGCGCGCGCTCTGCCTATCCCACCACCATCTCGATCGGCATCCGGCTGAGGGATTCCGCGCCGCCCGCGGTCACCAGCGAGGTCCGGCCGAGCGTCATGGCGGTCGCGCTGGCCGAGTCCATCATGATCATGTGCAGGAAGAACACCATGCCGGGCTGCATGATTGTCGGCGCGCCCTCGTAGAACATCTGGTCCTCCATCCACGAGGGCGAGAAGCGCGGGCCGAGCGAGTAGCCGCAGGCGTTGAGCCGGTGGGCGCCCATGCCGGCCTCGTCCAGCACCCGGGCGTGCGCAGCGTAGACCTCCGCCATCGGGCGGCCGGGCATCAACGCGCCTTCGCAGGCGGCGAGCGCGGATTCGGCGGCAGCCTGCATCGCACGATGCTCGCGGCGCGGCTCGCCGATCACGATCGTCTTCATGTTGGCGGCGTGGTAGTGCCGGAAGGTGCCCGCCCATTCGAGTGTGAGCTGGTCCCGGACGTCGAGCTTCCGGCGCCCGGACTGGTAGCGGCAAAGCAGCGCCTGCCGACCCGAGCCGATGATGAACTCGTTGCCCGGATAGTCGCCGCCGCCCGAGAAGATGGCGTTGTGCATGGCGCCGAGAATGACGCCTTCGTCGGCGCCGGCATGGGCGCGGGAGACGGCTGCGTCCCAGGCGAGATCCGCCAGCTCGGCGGCCCGCCGGACATAGACGATCTCGGTCGGGGATTTCACCAGGCGCAGGAGGCCCATCAGATCGGACGCCTCGATCAGCCCCGGCAGCTTCGCCGCCAGCCGGGCGCCATGCAGATGAACCAGCCCCTGGGTCCGGGTCTCCCAGCCGATCCGCCTGCCGGCGAGGCCGAGATCGGTGAGCAGTGCCGCGAGATCCTCGGTCGGGTCGGCTCCGGCGCGGTCCTTCCAGAGGCGGATGTCCCGGATATTCGACGTCAGCTGCGCCTGGCGCAGGTCGGCGGAACGGGTCAGCAGCACGGGGTCGCGGTCGCTGATCACCAGGCACTGGAAGAAGCAGAAGCCGAAGGTGTCGTAGCCCGTCAGCCAGTACTGGCTCTCGGGCGCGAACAGCAGCAGCACGTCAAGCCCGCGGCGCGCCATCTCGGCGCGGGTGCGGGCCATGCGGTCGGCGAATTCCTCGGCGGTGAAGTGAAGCATGGGGTCCCTTCTGCGAAGCCCGAACTGAAGCAACGCCAGAGACAGGAACCGTTTCCGGCGCCATAGTCAACGCAGTGACGAGTCTGATTTCGTATGTTCACCATGACCGGATTGCAACTGCGGGCCGCGATCGCCCGACAGGCGGTCGAGGCATCGCGGGATTGGGGCTGCGGCGATGGTTCCGGGCGACGGGAACCGAAAGGGCCGCGCCGGTATCTGCGGCGGCGGCACGGGCGACACGCCCCGTCACTCCGGTGCCGCGCGAAAGGTTTCGCCCCGCATCCCCGAAACCGGGCACGTCCGCCGAAATGTACACGGCGACCGCTCCCGTGTGAGACCGGTCGCCGCCATTGCGCTACAGGTGCAGATGTCCCGCGGAGGCGGGCCTGCCCCGGTTGCGCTCAGGGCTTGTTTCCCGGAGCGCCCGGTGCCGTGCCTATGCCGTCATTCACCGGCGGATTTCCCGGCGGTTGCGGATCGAAACCGTTGCCGACCCCGTTGTTGCCCTTGGGACCGCCCGTCGATCGGGCGATCGCCGGCGAGTTGAGTGATGTGGACAGCAGAACCGCCATTGCCGGCGGCACTGTCAGGGCGAAACGCCCGCTGGCCTTCAGAAAGTCGCGTCTGTCACCGTCTGGGCTTGACATACTGATACTCCCCCTATCGAGCCGCTTCACAAAACGCGCTGCGCCACATTGCGCAACGAAATAATATTATCATTCTCTGAACATGCGGACAAGGTCCACGGATTGAGTTGGCTCCGGTTCACTCTACCATGGGTTGAAAGATCGTATGGTCTCGATGCGAGTAAACGGCGCCTGGGTCCGCGGAATTGCGCCCGCGCAGCGCGCCGTGCCATCTGCCGGATGCCGCCGGTGCCTCGGCAGAGCCGGGCGCGGCGCGCTCAGAGCTTGCCGGCCCTTGCGGAGGTCAGGAAGGTCCGGACCCTGCGGCGGATCCTGAACAACAGATCGCGCGGTTCGCTGTGCCGAAGCTCGTGCGCGATCTTCGCCACGAGCTCGAAAGGCGGGATCGGCGGGTCCAGCAGCACCGACAGCACGGTTGCCGGCAGCATCACCGCGGGCCACCGCGCCTGCAGCATGCGGCGCCGGTACTGGAGTCCGGCGCGCCAGCCGCGGCGCAGCTCCGCCGGAACGGGAGCTCCGAGCAAGACGTGGATCGTGCGGCAGTAGGTTCGCAGGGCGGATTTCGACGCGCCGGCCGGAAACAGCGAGTCGAGCAGGTCCCAATCGATCCCGTCTCCGGACTCGATCAGGTTTGCGGCATCGAACAGGTGGCGGATGTCGATGTGGCCGCGCCAGTAGTCGCGGTCACGCAGCTGATCGTGAGCGACGAGCACCGCCAGTTGCATGGTCGGCGACGGCAGCCAGGCTTCGCCCTGGCCGAGCTTCACCAGTGTGCCGCCGCTGCGCAGGCGGTCGAAATCGAATTGCAGGCGGAGGGTGTGGAACTGCTCGTGGAGATCGATCGATCCGGCGTCCTCGGGGCGGAAGACGGCTGTTGCCGACGGGGCGTGCCCCGCCTGCTCGTCGCGTGCGTATCCGATGGCCTGCAGGGCGGCCAGCGCCGCGGGCAGCGCGCGCGGCGCCACGACCAGGTCCAGATCCGCGAGGATGCGGCCGGCACTGCGCTGCGGCCCCGGGGCGCCGAGGATCGCCGCACCCTTGATGAGGAGGGGCGTCACGCCGGCGCGGTTGAGCTGTTCGACGGCCTCGGCCAGTTGCGCCATCATCATGGCGCTGCGCTCCTCCGCGCGCTCGAGCACGTCGCGAAGGAAGTCCTGCGCGTCGGCCGGCAGCGACGCGATGAGGCCCTTTTCCCGGAGGCGCGCCGCCATGGTGGCCGTGACGAGGCTGGCGTTGGCCGCAGCGATGAGCTCCATCCAGTCGGCACCGGGCGGCGGGTTGCCCGAAACGGTCGCCACCACGGAGTCGAGTCGCGATCTGTCAGGCATGATCTGCCATCTCCCGCAGCAACCGCACCGCATCCGAGAGATCAGAATAGTGCAGTTCCCGGCAGTCCGCACCCGCCACGAGGTTGGTCAGGGCACGAATGCATGCGACAGAGGCTTGCCCCGAGGGTGCAAAGCCCTCGCTCAGCAGGGCGGAAAGCGTCTCGCGGGGGTCGAGCGGGTCGAGTGTCAGTGCTTGCGCGTCGCGATTTACCCTGACAATCCATCGAACGGACACCGCGGTGTCGCTGATGGCTTCCCCGGGGGGAATGAAACGGACGCGCTGAGCATCGAGCCTCTCGAGGATCGGCAGATCGCGCAGATCGTATCCGATCCCCTCGAGGATTGGCCAGGAGCCTTCCTTGGCGGTTGGCGCGAACTGCACGCCCCTGACACGGCCTCCGGGCAGGAGCAGGGAGACGTCGTCCGCCGCATAGCGGAAACCGGCAGCCATCAGGCCGAGTGCAAGTGTCGACTTGCCAGCGCCGGGCGGGCCCACGAGGAGCAGCGCACCGTCGCGCGCCAGGCAGGCGACATGAAGCGCCGCGAGGCAATCTGCCTCCTCGATCACCTGCTGGAACAGCAAGGCCTTCAAGGTCGGGCCGGCCTGCTGGGTCGTGACCACCGCCGCGGGGGCGAAATCCGGGCTGACGACCACCATCGACTCATTCGCCCGCGCTACCAGGCAGGAGCTGCAGAGCGGCGCTATCCTGGCTTCCAGATGCCGAAAGATCGGAGCAACCGAATCGCGCAAGCCGGCATCGGCATATCCGATGTCGAAACCTACGCCTCCGGCTCGGATGGTCTGATGCTCGACCCGGCAGGCGCTCACCGGGATTTCAGCGGCTATCAAGCCGCGGCGGGACCAGTCGGCAAGAACATTGGCCGCCCATGTCGAAGCTTCGCCGGCATCGCTGCCCGCGGAGACGAGGTCACCCACGATACCGGCAAGCGTCGCCCCTCGCTGAACATGCCGCGCAAAGAACGCTGCAGCGTCGTCTAGCTCGAGGATGTGCTGCTCGGTTGCATTGAACAGCAGTTCGCTCCCGCGCAGGGAAACGAGTGCTGCACGATCCGAGAGCCGGTAGACAATCTCATTCGGCGACGAAGAAGGGGACCGGGACACCAGGGCGCCTCTCCTTTCGGATGACGATCCTTGAGGCGCGGGCTGTGCGGCTTTGTCTGGACTACCCGGTCCCCGAACGGTCAAGTCGGGCCGGGCTTGCCGTGCCCCTTCGACCAGCGGTGGAAGCGCCTGACCTTGTGGCCGCCGCTGCGCTTGCTGTGATACCCGCCATACTGCCCGCCCGTCGATCTTGCGATCGCCGGCGAACTCAGCGACGTGGAGAGCAGCACGGTCATTGCGGGTGGGACGGTCAGGGCAAAACGCCCGCTCGACTTCAGGAAGTCTCGTCTGTTGTGGTTCGGGCTCGACATACTCGAACACTCCTTTCAAAGCTACAACTCTAGACAACTTTTACGCTAGTCGTTCTGCACCGGAAAAGCAAGTGTCCCAGGTTGAACGACAAAGCATCGATTCAACTTGGAGTTGTTCGAGACGACCGATGCATTGGCGGGGGGAGAAGAGGCAGGGCACAGTTGCGGAGCATTGCAGATTCAGTGGATCTCTCTTGAAATCCCAAGATAAATCGTCATTCCACCCGGTCCCGATGGCGGCAGGGGCCTGAATGGGCGGCGGGGCCGGTGCCGCACTGGTGCTGTGGCATTGCCGCGGCTGATCTGTGGTTCACTTGTCTCTCAGGACGGCCCTAAAGCGCGATGGCGGCGACCAGCCGCCCGTAGTCGGACTCGCCGCGGTGGCTGGCTCGGCGGTAGCTGAAGAATCGGGCCTCGTCCGAATAGGTACAATGGCCGGTCCACTCGGCGGCGATGCCGGCGGCCCGGAGCCGGCTCAGGCAGAAGCCCGGCAGGTCGAACATCGCCCGGTCACCCGCGCCGCCGGCGAAGAAGCGGGCGTGATCCGGGTCTTCATCGATGAACCGCTCGACAAACTCCGGGCCGACCTCGTAGGCGCGCTGCGAGATCACCGGGCCGATCGCGGCGACGATCCGTTTGCGCCGGGCCCCCAGGCTCTCCATCGCGGTGACGGTCGCTTCGAGCACGCCGGTCAGCGCGCCCTTCCAGCCGGCATGGGCCGCACCGACGACCCCGGCCTCCGGGTCGGCGAACAGGACCGGCGCGCAGTCGGCGGTGAGGATGGCGAGGCCGATGCCGGGTCGGTCTGTCACCATCGCGTCGGCTTGCGGCTTGGCGCCGGGCCAGGGGCCGGTCACCACTTCCGCGCAATCGCCATGCACCTGATGCACCGAAACGAGCCTCTCGACCCCCAGCGCGACGGCGATGCGGGCGCGGTTCTCATCCACATGCCCGGCGGTGTCGTGCGACCCTTGGCCGCCGTTGAGGGTCGCATAGATGCCGGTCGAGACCCCGCCATCGCGGGTGAAGAAGCCGTGGGCTATCCCGGTCAGGATGTCGGCACGAATGGGCGAAAGCGTCATGGTGTCTCCGCGAAGCCGGGCGGTCTCGCTTGCCCGGCGGGCCATGCAGCGAGCGCCTTGAAGTGTGTTCCCATCTGTTCCGCTGCCGTCAAGCGCTCGAGCGCATCCGCGATCGCACCGGCCTCATGTGGCCGGACGTCGGCGAGGCGGGCGGCGCGCCTGCCAATTCCAAGCCGGGCGAGGAAGGCGCCCTGCGCGGCGATGGCGGTCGCGAGCGGGGCGAGCGCCTCCGCCAGACGGTCGAAATCGATCAGCCAGGTCAAGTCGGCCTCGCCTGGCGCCTCCAGCGGGTCTGCCGGCGCATGGGCACGCAGCGCCTGCAGGGTGAAGCCGGGCGGACGGTCGGCGGCATCGTAGCCATAGTCGACGAAAAGCGCAGCGCCACCGTGTGCGGCGATCCGTTCGGCAACTTGGCGGGCGATGCTCTCGGCGGCCGGCGAGTCCTCGCGCCAATGGCCTTCCGGAGCCCGCGTGCGGCCCGGCAGCGGGGCCGAGAGACCCCAGACCAGCCGGCCATTCCTCAGCCCCACCTGCTTCTCCCGCCACCCCTCGGCCGTGGCGAGATACTGCCGCACTGGCAGGGCATCGAGGAATTCGTTGGCGACGAGAAGCAGCGGCCCTTCGGGTACTTCCGCCAGCCGGTCTGTCCAGCGCGCGCCGGGCAGGCGCTTCGCCTGAGCCTCGCGCAGCCGCAGCGAGGTTTCGACGAGCCAGAGCCGGGCCGCCTCGCCAAACCCCGTTGCGTTTCGGGCGGTGCGCAGGGCGTCCGCCATCAGCGTGCCCCGGCCAGGACCGAGTTCGACGAGCAGGAACGGGTCGGGTCGGCCGGCATCCGCCCAGACCTGAGCCAGCCAGAGCCCGATCATCTCTCCGAACATCTGGCTGATCTCGGGGGCGGTGATGAAGTCGCCCGCCGAACCGAGCGGATCACGTGTGATGTAGTAGCCCAGTCGCGGATGGCCGAGGCAGAGCGCCATGTATTCGGCGACAGGCATCGGTCCGTTCAGCCTGATCCGCTCCCGGATCAGCCCTTCAAGCGGGGTCACGCCCGGCCTTCCCCGGGCCGACGCCGCCACGCGTTCCACAGAAATGCCACGCCGATCGCCACCATCGGGAGCGACAGCATCTGCCCCATGGTCACCCCCCCTGTCTTCCAGTCGATGACATAACCGATCTGCGCATCCATCTGGCGGTAATTTTCGACCATGCATCGCGCCAGGCCGTAGCCGAGGAAGAATATGCCGGTGACTGCGCCAGGCTGCTTCAGCCAGCCGGCCCTGAGCGCGAGCGCCCAGAGAATCGACCCGAGCACGAGGCCCTCGAGACCGGCTTCATAGAGCTGGCTCGGGTGGCGCGGCTCCGGGCCGGCGGCAGGAAACACCATGGCCCATGGCACCTCCGTGACCCGACCCCAGAGCTCGCCGTTGATGAAGTTTGCAAGCCGCCCCAGGAGCAGCCCCGCTGGCGCGCCCAGGGCCACCGCGTCGCCTGCCTGGAGGAGCGGGATGCTGCGCGAGCGTGTGTAGAGCCAGAGCGCCGCAATGACCCCGGCAAATCCGCCGTGGAACGACATGCCACCCTGCCAGATCTTCACGATGTCGCCCGGGTTCCCAGCGAAATGGCCGGGATCGTAGAATGCCACGTATCCGAGGCGGCCGCCCAGGACGACGCCGAGCACCATCCAGGTCAGGAGCTCCTCGGGCTGCTCGGGGCTCATCGGCGCCTTGTCGCCGGGCCAGAGTGCGGGCCGGCGCATCAGCAGCACCACCAGCCGCCAGGCAATGACCAGACCGGCAATGTAGGCCAGAGCATACCAGCGCAGGCTGAATTCGAAGCTGCCGATCGCGACGGTGAATAGCGCCGGGTCGATCTCGGGATAGGGGATGACGAATGGCATGTCTCCTCCCGGGCCGGGAACCGTTCCAAAGGTTGCGCCGCGGCTCGCCCCGGCACATATATGAGCCAGGCGTGAAACGGAAGGGGCCGTCATGCAGACCCGCGACAAGCTCTTCGACGATCTCAGCCAGCTCCTGACCAATGCGGCCGGCATGGCCCAAGGGGTCAGGACCGAGATGGAGACGGCGATGCGGAGCTGGGTCGATCGCTGGCTCGCCGATTCGAACCTGGTCACCCGCGAGGAATTCGAGGCGGTGCGCGAGATGGCGGTCAAGGCGCGCGAGGAGAACGCAGCCCTCGCTGCCCGCATCGCCGCGCTTGAGGCGAAACCGGCCAAACCGTCTCGCGGCTAGGCCTTCACACTCGATCCCACCGGTCTGCCTGCCGCTCCGATCCCGTCGGATTCCCGAGCGCTCAGGTCTGCCGCAGACTGCGAATTTGCCAAGGCGGCCAGAATGCCTCTTTACGGCGCCCACGGTTGATGCCACCATATCTTGCGGGTCGACAACAACCATAACGCGATCCGTGGCAACCCTAGGTGGCGCTAGTGGGCATCGCGTCACTGGCCACCAGAAAATGGGGACAGAGGCATGGCAGCTGTCGAGCATCACCTACCTGAAACCGACATTCACCCGATCGACATCGTCGAGACCCTGGCCGAGCAGTGCAGCTGGGATTTCGACCGGGTCGGCGAGGACCAGATTGCCGTCGCAGTCGAAGGTGCCTGGCGCACCTATTCGCTGTCGCTGATGTGGTCTGGCCACGACGACATGCTGCGGCTGTTCTGCACCTTCGAGCTGAACCCGCCCGAAGGGCGCCTCGGCGAATTCTTCCGTCTTCTCAACATCGTAAACGACAAGATCTGGGGTGGCAGCTTCACGCTCTGGCGGGAGCAGGGGCTGCTCGCCTATCGTGGCGGGCTGACGCTCGCCGGCGGCGCCCATGCGACCGTCGAACAGATCGAGGCGATGGTGCATACGGCAATTGGCCTCTCGGAGCGCTTCTATCCGGCCTTCCAGCTGGTGGGGTGGAGCGAGGAGAATGCAGAGGCGGCGGCCGAGGTCGCGATCGAGGAGGCCTACGGAACCGCCTGACACCCGCGCGACCACGCGTTAGGGTCGCCGCCGGCTCCTCGCGGGGCCGGCGGATCTGTTTTCCGAAGCGGAGGATGCAGCGATGACCAGAACCGATCTGACGGCGGTGGGCATACAGTCTCTGGCCTTGCTCGGTTGTGGCAAGATGGGCGGGGCAATGCTCGAGGGCTGGCTGAAGGGCGGCATCGCGCCGGCCCAGGTGCAGGTACTTGAGCCCAGCCCGAGCCCATGGCTGACCGATCTCGCGGAGAAGGGATTGTCGCTGAATCCGGCGAAACTCGAGCCGCCGACGGTCGCGGTGATTGCGGTCAAGCCGCAGATGATGGCGGAGGCGGCCCCCCGGCTGAAGTCGCTGGCGGGAACCGGGACCGTCTTCCTCTCGATTGCCGCCGGAACGCCGATCGCCACCTTCGAGGCGCTCTTCGGCGCTGGCACGCCGGTGATCCGGGCGATGCCGAACACCCCGGCCGCGGTCGGGCACGGGATCAGTGCGATGGTCGGCAATAGCGCAGCGACGGAGCCGCAGATGACGATGGCCGGGGCGCTGCTCGCTGCCGTCGGCAAGGTCGTGCGGCTCGATGACGAGGAGCTTATCCACGCCGTGACCGGCCTGTCGGGCTCCGGGCCGGCCTATGTGTTCCACCTGATCGAGGCAATGGCCGTGGCCGGCGAGGCGGCTGGACTGTCGCCCGAGTTGGCCATGCGTCTCGCGCGCGCCACGGTGGCAGGAGCCGGTGCGTTGGCGGACGCTTCGCCTGAAAGTGCGGAACAGCTGCGGGTCAACGTCACCAGCCCGGCGGGAACGACGGCGGCGGGGCTGGCAGTCCTGATGCCCGAGCTGACCGGGCTGATGACCCGAACCGTGGCTGCCGCGTCCCGGCGCTCGCGCGAACTGGCGCGGTGATATTGTGCATCGCACAAAAATGCTCTTGACATTCGTTGTGCGCCGCACAATATTCGGCCAGGACACAGGGACGGGCACCGGGCCCACCCCCGCCATAGGATCCAGGAGAGAGAAATGGCTGTCGAGAAGTTCCCGTTCGCTTTCGATGCCGAGAAGGTCAGCGAGATGTTCAAGGCCGTGAAGCTGCCCATGGTCGACATGGAAACCATCATGGCGTCGCATCAGAAGAACGTCGACGCGATGGTCGAGGCCAACAAGGTCATGTTTGCCGGCTACCAGGCCGTGGCAAAGCGCCAGGCTGCGCTGGTCGAGGCGGCAATGGCCGACGCGAAGGACAAGTTTGCCGAACTGCAGGGCCAGCCCCTGACTGCCGAGCAGGCCACGAAGAATGCCGACGCGGTGAAGACCGCCTTCGAGAAGGCAGTGGCGGATGTCCGCGAGCTTGCCGAGATGGCGCAGAAGGCCAATACGGGTGCCTTCGAGGTGGTCAAGGCCCGCATCGACGAGGCTGTTTCCGAGTTCAAGGCTGCCGCGGACAAGCTGGCCGCCTGAATCGTCTGACCGTCGGGAAGGCCAAGCCCTCCCGGTTTCGGGCCGCCTGCGTCCTCCCCGCAGGCGGCCCAAACGATTTGCAGTCACGGTTGCGAACCGGGCCAGCGGGCCGGGATCAGGCCCGGAGCGCCGGTGCGACAGGACCGGAGGATGCCCGGATGCCCGAGAAGACGCCCGCCCCGATCAGCTACGACGACTTCCTGAAAGTTGACATCCGGTGCGGCCGGGTTGTCGATGCCCAACCGTTCCCCGAAGCGCGCAAGCCCGCGCTGAAACTCTGGATCGACTTCGGACCGGTGATCGGCGTGAAGAAGACCTCGGCCCAGATCACCGAGCTTTACACACCCGAGGGGTTGGTCGGTCGCCTGGTCATGGCGGTCGTCAACTTCCCGCCGCGCCAGATCGGACCGTTCATGTCCGAAGTGCTGACGCTCGGCGTCGCCGATGCGGGAGGCCGGGTCGTGCTGCTCGCCCCCGACCGCGAAGCGCCGCTCGGCGCCCGGATGCACTGAGCCGCGGCACGGGCCGCGCCGCGGTTAGCCGTGGAGCGCCCCAGGCTACTGCTGCGCCTGCTTTTTGTCCGACAGTGTCTCGACCTTCTCCGAGAGCCAGGCCGACCAGACCTCGGTCTGCTCACCGAGTTCGACGCGGTAGCGGTCGATGGTCGAGACATACTGGTTCATCGCCGGTTCGAGCTCGGGCTGCGAGGCAACGATCTGAGGCTGCATCACATAGAGCCCGACAACGACGCTGGCGACCACGGCGACAAGCGTGAAACCCGTGAGGAAGCCGCCGGTCTTCCGCCTGCGCTCCCGCGCGCGCTGCAGCCTCTTGGCCCGCTTCTCGTGGCGTTTGCGCAGCTGCGCCGCATCGTAGTTGTTCGGCGCGGGCTCGCCCTTTACCGCGCGGCCGAGGGTATCGACCTGGGTGATGCGCGCCTTCAGCGGATCGTGCCGTTCCTCGCTCTCGGTGTCGCGGTAAAATCCGCGGGCAGCCGCAGAGACAGGGTTCGGCTGCTCCGGCTCGGGTTCAGGTTCGCGCCGATCGGCAGAGTCAGCATTTTCCTTGAGGTCGGAAAGCATCCTTCGGATGGCAGCCAACTGATCCTCGCGCGAGCCGGTCGCCGCCGGCGGCTCGGTGACGCCGGTGCTTGCAGCCGCTGCGGCCATGGCGACGGCCGGAGCGGCGGACGGACCCGACGCAGCGGCCGGGCCGGACGGAGCCCCATAGGCATGCCCGGACGGTGGTACCGCGGATGCCGCGCTCGTCTCGGCCGCCTCCATCTCGACGGGTTCCATGCCTTGCGGATACGCACGCCACTTGTGCTGGCAGCTCGAGCAGCTGACCTTGCGGCCCTCGGCGCCGATGGAATTGTCGGGCAATTCGTAGCGCGCCTGACAGGACGGACAAACAATCTCGATCACACCCTACCTCCAAACTCTTGGAGCCCTCAGTTACGGGGAAGTATAAACTTTTTTTCACCGGACTCCAAGCCGACGGCGGAAGGTAGCGCAGGACCACTGTTGCCAAACCGCGGCGGATGTGTTGCATCAGGCGCGGACAATGAGTGGGTCGGTCAGTGATCTCGCTGGAACGAGTGAGCTTCGGCTATGACGGGCACGCGACGCTGAGCGATCTCACGATCAGCCTGGCGCCGGGTTCATTCCACTTTCTCACCGGCCCGTCTGGTGCGGGAAAGACCACGTTCCTCAAGCTCTTGTATCTTGAACACCGGCCGGCCTCCGGGAAGCTGCACCTCTTCGAAAGCGATCCATGGGCCCTCCCGCCGCACGAGTTGACCCGGCTGCGGCGCCGGATCGGCATCGTTTTCCAGGACTTTCGGCTGCTCGACCACATGACCGTGCGCGAAAACGTCGCCCTGCCGCTGCGGATCGCCGGGAAGTCCCGGAGCCGGGAGGCGACCGACGTCGACGAGCTGATCCGTTGGGTCGGACTCGGTCACCGGACTGGCGCCCACCCGCCCGAGCTCTCGGCCGGTGAGAAGCAGCGCGCGGCGATCGCACGCGCGGTGGTCGCCTCCCCGGAGATCGTGCTGGCCGACGAGCCCACGGGAAATGTCGATCCCGAGATGGGGGCACGGATCCTGCGGCTGCTGGCCGAACTTCACCGGCTCGGCAAGACGATCGTGGTCGCGACCCATGACCTGGGATTGATCAGGTCCCTGAAAGGCTCGGTTTCAGCCCGGATCCTGCGGCTGGCGGAGGGACGGCTGGCGCAGGGGGCGGCAGAGCTGTGAGGCGACTGGACCGCACCGCGCTGCCGGGTCGACTCTCCGGGCTCCTCGGGCCGGTGCGGACGGGCGAGGCTCCGATCGTTCCGCGATCGGGGTGGACGGCGGCGCTGACCGGGCTGGCAGCGCTGGCGATGAGTTTCCTGGCCGTGGTGATGCTTGCGGCCGGCATGGCGGCCGAGCGTCTGGCGCAGGCCTGGCGCACGGACCTTGCGGGAAGCGCAACGGTACGGGTGGTCGCACCGCGCGAGCAGCTTGAGGCAGCGGTGACGTCCGCGCTCGTCGTGCTTGGAACGTCACCCGGCGTTGCCGATGCGCGGGTCCTCACGGATGCAGAGCATCGGGCATTGCTGGAGCCCTGGCTCGGCAGCGGCGACTGGCTCGATGACCTCCCCGTACCCCGCCTGATCGAGGTTCGGCTCGAAGGCCCTGGCCCCGATCCGCGGGTGCTGCAGGCCCGTCTCGATGTCGAGTCCCCGGGGGCGGGCTACGATGGGCACGCCGCGTGGCGTCTGCCGCTCGAGCGCGCGGCAACCTCGCTTAGCCGGCTCGCCTGGCTGGCGACGGCCTTGGTGGCGGTGGCGGCGGCAGCGATGGTGGCGCTGGCGGCCCGCGCAAGTCTCGCGGCCAATGCCGAGGTGGTGCGCGTGATCCGCCTTATCGGCGCCGAGGACCGCTTCATCGAGGGCGCGTTCGTCGGGCGCCTCACCACCCGGGCGGCGCTCGGCGGAATCGCCGGCGCGCTTGCTGGTGCGGCGGCACTCGCACTGATGCCCGAGCTTGCGCCGGGAACGCCGATGGCCGTATCGCTCGGACCCGCAGGCACTGGCTGGGCGCTGCTGCTGCTCGCGGTCCCGGCCGGCGCGGCGCTGGTAGCCTGGGTGACGGCCCGTCATGCGGTGCGGCTGATGCTTCGCAGCATGTGGTAGGGAGGCGGCCGATGCAGTGGGCGCGTTCGGCGCTGCAGACCCTGGCGGTGTTCGGCCTGATGGGCATCATGGGCATTGTCGGCGCACCGCTGGTGCTGTGGTCGCGCGTCTGGACGCTCTGGTGGATGAAGCTCTATGTCCGCTGGGCGCTGGCGATGACCCGGATCATCTGCGGCCTCCATGCCGAGATCCGCGGACCGGTGCCTGCCGGCCCTGCCGTGGTGGCCTCGAAGCACCAGTCGCTGCTCGACGTGCTGATGCTCTTCCACGCCCTGCCGGAGCCGCATTTCGTCATGAAGCGCGAGCTGGTCTGGGTGCCGGTTTTCGGCCAGTATGCGCTGAGGATCGGCTGCATCTGGGTGGCGCGCGAGCAGCGCGGCCAGGGCCAGACGATGATGCGCCGGCTACAGAAGGGGTGGTCCGGCACCGGGCAGATCGTGATCTATCCGCAGGGCACCCGGGTTCCGCCCGCAACCTACAAGCCCTACCGGAGGGGCGCGGCTCTCGCCTATGCCGAGCTTGGGCTGCCGATGGTGCTCGCCGCAACCAATGTCGGCTGGTTCTGGCCGAAGTCGGGGATCATGCGGCGCCGGGGAACCGCCGTCGTCGAGTTTCTCGAGACGCTGCCGCCGGGCCTGCCACGCGACCAGGTCATGCGCCGCATGGAGACCGCGATCGAGTCGGCTTCCGAAACGCTTGGCGTTGAGGCGGCGACGCTGATCGGGCGCGCAGCCGCCCGGTGAACCGCGTGGCCGTCGTCCGATCCGACAGCCCGGTCAGGTCAGCCCCTTGGTCCCCATGCCGATGAACTTCGTGCGGCGATCGGCCCGGAGCTGGGTGGGCGACAGCCCGTCGAGGGAGGACAGGGCCGCTGTGATCGCGTCGCCGACCCCGGAGATCGCCGCTGCCCGGTCGCGCTGTGCGCCGCCCAGGGGCTCGGGCACGATGGCGTCGATGACACCGAGTTGCAGCAGGTCCTGGGCAGTCAGCCGCAGCGCCTGCGCGGCCTCCTTCATCTTGTCGGCATTCTTCCACAGGATCGAGGCACAGCCCTCGGGCGAGATCACCGAGTAGATCGCATGCTCGAGCATGACGACCCGGTTCGCCGTGGCGAAGGCCACCGCGCCGCCCGAACCGCCCTCGCCGATTACCACCGAGATCAGCGGTGCATGCAGCTTCAGGCACATGTCCGTCGCCCGGGCGATCGCCTCGGCCTGGCCGCGCTCCTCGGCGCCCTTTCCCGGATAGGCGCCGGGCGTGTCGACGAGCGTGATGGTGGCGAGCCCGAACCGGCCGGCAAGCTCCATCAGCCTCACGGCCTTGCGGTAGCCCTCGGGCCGGGCCATGCCAAAATTGTGCTCGAGCCGGGTCTTGGTGTCGGCACCCTTCTCGTGGCCGATCACCACCACGGGTCGGTCATTGAACCGGGCGAGTCCGCCAATCACGGCGTGGTCCTCGGCGAAGTTGCGGTCACCCGCCAGCGGCGTGAACTCGCGGAAGAGCGCCTCGATGTAGTCCTTGGCATGCGGCCGGTCCGGATGGCGCGCGACCTGGCACTTCTGCCAGGGGGTCAGGGCACTGTAGAGCTCGCGGAGCATCTCGCGCGCCTTGCCTTCGAGCTGGTCCGCTTCACCTTCGACCTTCAGTGTCGGATCCTGCCGGGCCATGGCACGGAGCTCCGCTGCCTTGCCCTGCAGTTCGGCGAGCCCCTTTTCGAAGTCGAGATAGTTCTGCATCCGCGACCTGTCCTGGCGCGCCGGTCCGTGGCGCTGCCGCTCCGCCGAACTATGGTATTTGCCCTGGGAATGCAATCGCGGGCCAGACGCCGCTGGCGTCGCGGGGCGGGATCTCGCGCCGCTGCCTTCGACCGTTAAGCCTGCCGAAACCGGGTCACCCTAGTCTCGGGCCTGGGGCCAGTGGCAGATGGCCGGATCAGGGGAGCGGACTGGGGCGATGTCGGCAGAGGACGATGGCGGTCGATGCATGTCGTTCGCCGGCGGCCCGGTTGGCGACTCCCGAAGTGCTTATCCCGCGCCGCAGGGGCGACGATGACTTCCGCCGGCGACAAACCGATCTACGATCCGGGCCAGGTGGTCCACGCGCTGACGACCGGGGATGGGACCTATCCGACCGTCGCCTGGAAGCCCGACATCATCACCTATTCGATCTCGACCGGGCAGATCGGCCCGATCCATGCCGACTATACGCCCGAGATGGACGGCTATGTGGCGATGACCGCGGTCATGCAGGCGGCGGCGCGCGAGGCCTTCGAGCTCTGGGACGACCTGATCGCGGTCGATCTGCTGGAGATGGACGACTGGCCGAGCGCGCACATCGCGCTCAACCGAACCTCAGCAAGCGGCGGCGCGACCTACACCGAATTCAGCTTCTGGGAAGTCGACAACGCGCCGCGCTCGCAGTACAAGCTGGCTGACGCCGACATCTGGATCGCCACCGACTGGCCGAGCCTCGACGAGGACAGCGATCTCTATCTTGGCGGCTTCGGGTTCCTGACCTACCTGCACGAGATCGGCCACGCGCTGGGTCTGACCCATCCCGGTCCCTACAATTTCGCGGGTAGCTACGAGGTCAATGCCACCCACCGGCAGGACACACTCGAATACACGGTCCTGTCCTATTTCGAGGCCGGATCCGATGGTGGTGGAACCGACCACACCGGCTCTGAGGGGGTCAGCTATGGGGCGACTCCGCTCCTGCACGACATTCTGGCGATCCAGGCTGTCTACGGCGCCGACCTGACCACGCGGGCGGGTGATACGGTCTACGGCTTCAACAGCACCGCCGATCGCGATGTGTTCGATTTCAACGTCAATGCCAATCCGGTGGTCGCGATCTGGGATGCGGGCGGCATCGACCGGATCGACGTATCGGGATGGAGCACGGATCAGGTCGTCGACCTGAACGAGGGCGCCATCTCGTCGGTCGGGGCGCTCACGCGCAACCTTGCAATCGCCTGGGGGGCCACCATCGAACAGGCGGTCGGGGGCACCGGCAATGACCGGCTGACCGGCAATGTGGCGGCCAACCTGCTCGACGGCAATGGCGGTAACGATGTGCTCGACGGCGGCGGTGGCAGCGACACGTTGCGAGGCGGGGCGGGCAACGATCTGATCTGGGGCCGGGCCGGCGACGACGTGATCGAGGGCGGCGACGGGGCCGACATCCTGCATGGCGGCGAGGGCGCCGACCGGATCGACGGTGGCGCGGGAGAGGACTGGCTGCGCTTCGCCACCGCTGCGGCACCGGTGACGCTGAGCCTGCTCGCCGGCGGGGGCACCGGCGGGGATGCCGCAGGCGACAGCTATCTCGGCATCGAGAACCTTGGCGGCTCGGACTGGGCGGACAGCCTTACCGGATCGAACTTCGACAACAAGATCGAGGGCGGAGGCGGAGACGACGTGATCTTCAGCCTCTCGGGCCACGATTTCCTGCTGGGCGGCGCGGGCGACGACACCATCGACGGCGGCTTCGGCAACGACATCCTGCGCGGCGGGCCGGGCGCCGACCGGCTGATCGGCGGCATCGGCAAGGATTGGGCGCAGTACAACACCGCGGCGGCCGGGGTCGCCCTCTCGCTCGCCACCGGCGGCACGGGCGGCGAGGCGGCGGGGGACGGCTTCGATACGGTCGAGAACCTGCGCGGATCCGATCTTGCCGACAGCCTGACCGGCGACGCAGCGCGCAACCTGATCATGGCCGGGAGGGGAGACGACATCGTCGACGGCGCCGGCGGGCCCGATGTGCTGCATGGCGAGGTCGGCAACGATACGCTGACCGGCGGGGCCGAGGGCGACGAGCTCTGGGGCGGGGCGGGGGCCGATCTGCTCGATGGTGGTGCCGCGAACGATTGGGCGCGCTACGACAATTCCCCTGCGGGCGTCTCGGTTGACCTCGCGACCGGCACCGGGGCGGGCGGCGACGCGGCTGGCGACACGCTGACGGCGGTCGAATTCCTGTGGGGGTCGGCCTTCGCCGATACGCTCGCGGGCGATTCAGGGGTGAACATGATCCGCGGCGGGGCGGGCAACGACCTGATCCGCGGCCGGGGTGGCAACGACGTGCTCGACGGTCAGGGCGGCGCCGATACCTTCGTGTTCACGGCTGGCGACGGGATCGACCGCATCCACGGTTTCGACCTGACCGCCGATCTGATCCGGATCGAGGGCGCGGTCGCCGGTTTCGCGGAACTGGGCATCGGAACCTTCAACGGCGACGCCTCGATCACTTATGGGCAAGGTGACGTGATCCTGCTGACCGGGCTCGACAGCGGCCTGATTTCCGCCGACCACTTCCAGTTTGCCTGAGCGTCAGGCGTGCGAATCCGCGTGCTGTCAGGCATACTGGCGCCTATGCTTGAGCGCTTCGCGCCGGCGCAGGCTCGGCGCTGTGTCATCGCCACTCGGGAAGCTGCCTCTCGATGAAGGTTCTCGTTGTCTTCGACCATCCGCGGCGCAGTTCGTTCTGCGGAGCCGTTCTCGATGCCTTCATTTCCGGGCTTGCGGAGGCCGGCCATCATGCCGAGATCGCCGACCTGCGGGCGGAGGGATTTGACCCCCGGCTGCCGCCGGAGGACGAGCCGGACTGGGACATGCCGCAGAAACGCTACAGCGAAGCCGTGCTGGCGGAGCAGGCGAGGATATCGCGCAACGACGCCCTCGCCTTCGTCTTTCCGGTGTGGTGGTGGTCCATGCCGGCGACCCTGAAAGGATGGATTGACCGGGTCTGGAACAACGGCTGGGCTTACGGTGAAGCCCGGCTGCCGCATCGCCGCGCCGTGCTCATGGGCACCGCGGCCAGCAGCGCAGAAGGATTTGCCAAGCGCGGCTATGACCGGGCAATGGAGGTGCAGCTGGTGACCGGCATCATGAATTACTGCGGCATCGAGGATGCCGAGCTCAGGCTGTTTTACGACGTGACCGGGGAGGCAGCGGTGCGGCTCGCAGCGCTGGAGCAGGCACGCACGCTGGGGCATCGCTTCGAGCGCGCGGCGAACAGCTGACACCGGGCAGGCGAGGCTTGGTGCGGCAGGTGCGGACCGCCCGGATGTTGTCCTGGAGCGAAACGGCACAGCGGCGTCAGTCAATGCCCGGCCGTGCCGCCTCGCGGGCGATCGCCTCGATGTGAATCGCGGCACAGTCGAGCGTCTTGAAGCCCGGCTCGTGGCCCTCGAAGGCGAGGAAGAGGTCGGTGCCGCCGAGCAGGACCAGTTCCGCGCCGCGCGCCGCAAGTGCCCGGCCCGCCTCGAAGAAGACACGGCGCTGGTCGGGCGTGACCCGGGCCGCCAAAGCCGTGTCGACATAGGTGCGGTGGATGCGCGCGATCTCGTCGGGATCCGGCACCAGTACCTCGGCGGCGCGGATGCCGCCATAGAACCGGGTGGCCATCACGGTGTCGGTGCCGATCAGCCCGACCCGCTTCAGCCCCCGCGCGGTCATTGCCTCGTCCATCGCGGCGATCATGTCGATGATCGGCAGCGGGCAGCGCGCGCGGAATCGCTCGATGCAGAAATGCCCGCCGATCGAGGTAATGGCGAGCGCCTTCGCCCCGGCTGCCGCCAGCCGGTCGGCAAGGCGGAGAAAGATTTCCGCCTGCGCCTCGGGCTGCCGAGCCTCGAAGTTCCGCACCAGCGTCGGCGCGTCGGCGTGGACGATCGTGGCGTCGAGCACCTGGCCGCGCGCCTTCATCGCCTCGATCAGGCCGCGGTAGTAGAGGTCGGTCGCCGCCGGTCCGATGCCGCCGATCAATCCGATGTGCACGAGTCTCCTCCCCCGGGGCGCAGACCTGCGCCGTTGCGAGCATGGCGCCCCTGTGTCTAGCGGCTCGGTGGCAGTGCCGTCTCGACCAGCCTGGCGAACCACGAGGCGCCGATCGGGCTCGCCTCGTCGTTGTAGTCGAAAGCCGGGTTATGGCAGCAGGCGCCCGGCCCGGTCCCCAGCAGCACCATGGCACCGGGCCGCTCGGCCAGCATGTAGGCGAAGTCCTCGGCACCCATCTCCGGCGGCGCATCGGCGTTCACCCGGTCAGCCCCGACAACGTCCGCGGCGACCCGGGCGGCGAAGGCGGCCTCTGCGGCATCGTTGACGCCCGGCGGGTAGCCGAAATCGTAGGCGACATCGGCGGTGCAGCCATGCGCGGCGGCCGAGGCCTCGGCGATCCTCAGGATGTCCGCGGCGATGCGCTGCCGGATTGCGGGGTCATAGGTCCGAACGGTGCCGGCGAGCAGCCCCTCGGCCGGGATCACGTTCGTGGCCTCGCCCGCCCTGAGCACGGTCAGCGAGACCACGACCGCTGCAACCGGGTCGATCCGGCGCGCGGGGATAGACTGCAGCGCCTGCCCGGCCTGCAGGAGCGCCGGCACCGGGTCGACGGCGAGGTGCGGATAGCCGGCATGCCCGCCCTTGCCGCGGATGGTGATGCGGAACTCGTCCGCCGCCGCGCAGAACGGCCCGGGCCGCAGGTGGATGCGGCCGAACGGGATCTCGGGTGCGTTGTGGAGCGCGAAGACGCGCGAGATGGCGAAGCGGTCCATGATCCCCTCCTCGCACATCATCCGGCCACCACCGACCGTTTCCTCGGCCGGCTGGAAGATCAGCACCACTGTGCCCGCAAAGTTCCGGGTCTCGGCCAGGTAGCGGGCGGCGCCGAGCAGGATGGCGGTGTGGCCGTCATGGCCGCAGGCATGCATCACACCCGGCCGTGTCGAGGCGTAGGGCACCCCGGTCGCCTCGATGATCGGCAGCGCATCCATGTCGGCGCGCAGACCGATCGCCGGCCCGTCCTCAGCGCCCCGGATCAGCGCCACGATCCCGGTTCGGGCGATCCCGGTATGTATCTCGTCGACGCCGATCTCGCGCAGCCGCGCGGCGACGAAGGCCGCCGTCTCGGGCAGGTCGAGACTGAGTTCCGGATGGGCATGAAGATGTCGCCGCCAGGCGCGCATCTCGGGCCCGAACTCCGCGATCCGGTTGATCACCGGCATGTCGGCCTCCCGGCGGCGGCCCGGGCCTCAGCCCGCGATCAGCGCCGCCTGCTTCACGATCCCCTGGGCCTGGCGGATCGAGGCGATGTCGATGAGCTTCCCGTCCAGCGTCACCGCCCCGGCGCCGTCCTTCTGCGCCGTCTCCATCGCCTCGAGGATGCGCCGCGCGTGGGCCAGCATCTCGTCGGACGGCGTGAAGACCTCGTTCGCCAGCGCGACCTGCCTGGGGTGGATCGCCCATTTGCCGACCATGCCCAGCGTCGCCGCGCGCCGGGCCTGGGCGCGGAAGCCCTCGTCGTCGGAGAAGTCGCCGAACGGTCCGTCGACGGGCAGGAGGCCGTGGGCGCGGCAGGCGGCCACGATGGCGGCCGTCGGGTGATGCCAGGGGTCGCCCCAGTGCACCGCGCGGGCGCCGCCATCGGGCCGCGCATCCTCGATCATGTAGTAGTTCGCCTGTGTGCCGCCGATCCCGGTGGTCGCCATGCCCATCGACGCGGCGTAGTCTGCTGCGCCGAGGCTCAGCGCCTGCATCCGGGGACTGGCGGCCGCGATCTCTTCGACATGGGCGATGCCGGCAGCCGTCTCGATGATCGCCTCGAAGCCGATCCGCTTCCCGCGCCCCTTCGCGGCCTCGATGGCGCTCACCAGCGCGTCGACCGCGTAGATGTCCTTCGCATTGCCGGCCTTGGGGATCATGATGAGGTCGAGCCGCTCGCCGCAGTTCTCCAGCACCTCGACAACGTCGCGGTACCACCAGGGGGTGTCGAGCCCGTTGATCCGGACCGAGACGGTCTTGTTGCCCCAGTCGACTTCGTTGATCGCCGCGACGATGTTGGCCCTGGCCTGCGGCTTGTCCTGCGGCGCCACTGCATCCTCGAGGTCGAGGTTCACCACATCCGCCGCCGAGGCCGCCATCTTGCCGAAGATCGCCGGGCGCGAGCCGGGGCCGAACAGCTGGCAGCGGTTCGGGCGGGCGGGCGGTGCGGGCTGCAGGGTGAAGCTCATCGGGGACTCCGGGATGGTGCGGGCGCTTTCTTGATGCTGCGGCGCAACGTAGTGCCCGTCCGCACGGCCCGTCAATCGGCCCCGGCGCGCGCTTGCATTTCCGGGGCCGGCGCCTTAGGTCACGGCGCATGATCCGGCCGATCCTCATCCATCCCGACCCGCGCCTGCGCAAGGTCTGCACGCCCGTCGACGGTGTTGATGCGGCTGTTCGGTCGCTGATGGCTGACATGCTGCAGACCATGTACGATGCCCCCGGCATCGGCCTCGCCGCGCCGCAGGTCGGCGTGCTGGCCCGGGTCATCGTGATGGACTGCGCCAAGGGCGAGGACGAGGAGCCCGAGCCGATCTGCCTCGCCAACCCCGAGATCGTGTGGGCCTCGGAGGAGATGCGCGAGCACGAGGAGGGCTGCCTGTCGATCCCCGACCAGTATGCCATGGTCACCCGGCCGAGTGCCGTGCGGGTGCGGTTCCGGAACCGCGACGGTGCGGAGGAGGAGCGCGCCTTCGAGGGCCTGCGCGCGACCTGCGTGCAGCATGAGATCGACCACCTGAACGGCAGGCTCTTCATCGACTATCTGGGCGCCATGCGCCGGCAGCTCATCACCTCGAAGATGAAGAAGCTGAAGCGCGAGCGCGCCCGCGCCGCTGCCGAATAGCGCCGTGCTGCGGCGTCAGCGTATGCGCCTCGCCTTTCTCGGAACCCCCGATTTCGCCGTGCCGGTCCTGCATGCGCTCGCCGGCTCCGGCCACCACGTCGTGCGCGTCTACAGCCAGCCTCCCCGGCCCGCCGGGCGGGGCAGGGCGACGCGGCCCTCGGCCGTGCAGCGCGCGGCGGAGCGTCTGGGGATTCCGGTCGAGACACCCGGCAGTTTCCGCGACCCAGCGGTGCTGGCCGGTTTCGCGGCGCTCCGTCTCGATGCGGCGGTGGTGGTGGCCTATGGCCAGATCCTGCCGCAGGCAGCGCTCGACGCGCCGCGGCTCGGCTGCCTGAACCTGCACGCCTCGCTGCTGCCGCGCTGGCGCGGCGCGGCGCCGATCCAGCGGGTGGTGATGGCGGGCGACGCCGAGACCGGCGTCTGCGTCATGCAGATGGAGGCAGGGCTCGACACCGGCCCGGTGCTGGCCCGCACGACGACCCCGATCGGCCCGGACGACACCGCCGGCACGCTGCACGACCGGCTGGCGGAGATCGGGGCGAGGCAGATGGTCGAAACCCTCGCACGGCTCGAGTCGGGCACCCTCACGCCCGAGCCGCAGGCGGTGGATGGCGTCACCTATGCCCGCAAGGTCGACAAGGCCGAGGCAAGGATCGACTGGACCCGCCCGGCCGCCGAGCTCGCGGCCCTGGTCCGCGGCCTCAGCCCCTTCCCCGGCGCCTGGTGCACGATCGCCGGCGAGCGGGTCAAGCTCCTGATGGCGCGGCCTGAGGCCGGGGCGGGTGCGCCCGGCGAGGTGCTGGACGGCGCCCTCTTGATCGCCTGCGGCGCCGGGGCGCTGCGCCTCGTCACGCTCCAGCGGGCGGGCAAGGCGCCGATGAACGCGGCTACCTTTCTCAACGGTTTTGCGGTCCCGAGAGGAACGCGGCTCGGCTGATCTCGAGAAGCCCCAGAGCCGGAAAGTCAAAGGGGCGCCCGCATGGGCGCCCCGACTGGTCCGGATGCCGGGATCTTCAGATCCCCATGCAGAGATATTTGATCTCGAGGAAGTCCTCGATGCCGTATTTCGAGCCCTCGCGGCCGAGCCCCGACTGCTTGACGCCGCCGAAGGGCGCCACCTCGGTCGAGATGATGCCGGTGTTGATGCCGACGATGCCGTATTCCAGCGCCTCGGCCACCTTCCAGACGCGGCTCAGATCCTTGGCGTAGAAGTAGCTGGCCAGGCCGAACTCGGTGTCGTTGGCCATGCGGATCACGTCCTCGTCGGTCTCGAACCTGAACAGCGGCGCCACCGGTCCGAAGGTCTCCTCGCGGGCGACAAGCATCTGTTGCGTCACCCCGGCGAGCACCGTCGGCTGGAAGAAGGTGCCGCCCTTTTCGTGCGGCTTGCCCCCGAGGATGACCTTGGCGCCCTTCTTGGTCGCATCGGCCACGTGCTGCTTCACCTTGGCGAGCCCGGCTTCGTCGATCAGCGGGCCGGTGGTGACGCCCTCCTCGAAGCCGTCGCCGACCTTCAGCTTCGCGACCGCCTTGGTCAGCTTTTCGGCGAAGGCGTCGTAGACGCCGGCCTGCACGTAGATGCGGTTGGCGCAGACACAGGTCTGGCCGGCGTTCCTGAACTTGCACAGGATCGCGCCCTCGACCGCCTTGTCGAGGTCGGCGTCGTCGAAGACGATGAAGGGCGCGTTGCCGCCGAGTTCGAGGCTGACCTTCTTGATCTGGTCCGAGCACTGGCGCATCAGCACGCGGCCGACCTCGGTCGAGCCGGTGAAGGTGATCTTGCGCACCTTGTCATTGCCGCACAGTTCCGCGCCGACGCTGCGGCTGTCGGCCGAGGTGATGACATTCAGCACCCCCTTCGGGAAGCCGGCCTTCTCGCCGAGCACGGCGAGAGCGGTAGCCGAGAGCGGCGTCTGCTTCGCCGGCTTGATCACCACGGCGCAGCCCACCGCAAGCGCCGGTGCCACCTTGCGGGTGATCATCGCGTTCGGGAAGTTCCACGGCGTGATGGCGCCGACAACGCCCACGGGCTGCTTCAGAACCACGATGCGCTTGTCCGGCTGGTGGCCGGGAATGGTGTCGCCGTAGACCCGCTTGGCTTCCTCGGCGAACCACTCGACGAAGCTCGCGCCATAGACGATCTCGCCCTTCGCCTCGGTCAGCGGCTTGCCCTGCTCGGCGGTGAGCAGGCGGGCGAGGTCATCGGCGTTCTCGATGATCAGCTCGAACCAGCGGCGCAGGACCGCGGCGCGCTCCTTGCCGGTCTTGGCGGCCCAGGCGGGCTGGGCCGCATACGCGGCATCGATGGCGCGCTGCGTCTCGGTGGCGCCGAGATCGGCGCAGCGTGCGATCTCCTCGCCGGTGGCGGGGTTGGTCACGGCAAAGGTCTTGCTGGAATCGGCATTGATCCACTCGCCGTTCACGTAGGAACGGCCCTCGAGCAGGTTGCGGGCGGTCAGGTCGAACATTGGGGAACTCCTCCGGGTGACGGTTTCAGGGTCCGGAACTGCCGCTAGATGCGTCCGAATGGGGGCCGAGGTCAAGGGGCGGAGGGGTCGCATGCGGGGCCGGGACCCTGCGCCGGCATGGCCGGCTGCGGGGTGGCGTCAGGCCGTGCCGGTACCGCATCCGGTGCCGCCGGATGCCCGGGCCCGATTCCGGAACGCCTCGATCTCGGCCCGCGCCAGCGCGTCGGCGCGTTCGTTCTGCTCGTGGCCGGAGTGTCCCCTGATCCAGTGCCAGCTCACCCGATGGCGCGCCGCGGCCGCCTCGAGCCGCTGCCAGAGATCGTCATTCTTGACCGGCTTCCGGCCAGCGGTGCGCCAGCCATTGCGCTTCCAGCCGTGGATCCAGCGGGTGATGCCGTCCTTCAGATAGGCCGAATCGGTCACGATCGCGATCTCGCTTGGCCGGGTCAGTGCCTCGAGCGCCGCGATGGCCGCCATCAGTTCCATGCGGTTGTTTGTGGTCGGGGCCTCGCCGCCCGAGAGCTCGCGCGACCTGACGAGCACGCCCCCATCCCATGCCTCCAGCACGACGCCCCACCCCCCGGGGCCGGGATTCCCGGAACAGGCGCCGTCGGTATAGGCGAAGAGTTCGGGCATCGGCCGCCAGTCCAGGCTCAGCTGGTCTCGCGCAGCACGCGCGGCACCTTGAAGGTAATGTGCTCGGTGGCGGTCCTCACCAGCTCGATCGTCACACTGTAGCGCTGCTCGAATGCGCTGATCACGTCGGCGACCAGCACTTCCGGGGCGCTCGCCCCCGCGGTGATGCCGACCGAGCGTACGGCCCCGAGAGCATCCCAGTCGATCTCGGCGGCGGACTGCACCAGGCTCGCATATGGGCAGCCGGCTGCATGACCGACCTCGACCAGCCGACGCGAGTTCGAGGAGTTGGGCGCCCCGACGACCAGCAGCGCGTCGATCCGCGGGGCCATCGCCTTCACGGCCTCCTGGCGGTTTGTCGTGGCGTAGCAGATGTCCTTCCGGTGGGGGCCGACGATTGCTGGGAAGCGGGACTTCAGCGCAGCCACGATTTCCGCGGTATCGTCAATCGAAAGTGTGGTCTGTGTGATGTAGGCAAGACGTTCCGGATCGCGCGGAGCCACCCTCGCGACGTCGTCGACAGTCTCGACGAGGATGACCTCGCCAAGCGGAAGCTGGCCCATTGTGCCGATGGTCTCGGGATGACCGGCATGGCCGATCATCACGATCTGGAGGCCGCTCGCGTTGTGGTGCTCGGCTTCGACATGAACCTTCGACACCAGCGGGCAGGTCGCGTCGACATAGAGAAGGTTACGCCGTTCTGCGTCCTGCGGCACCGATTTCGGGACACCATGTGCCGAGAAGACCACCGGCCTGTCCGGCGGGCATTCGTCAAGCTCTTCGACAAATATGGCCCCCTTGGCCCGCAGCCCGTCAACCACATGTCGGTTATGGACAATCTCGTGGCGAACGTAAACCGGTGCTCCCCATTTCCCGATCGCCATCTCGACGACCTCGATCGCGCGAACCACACCGGCGCAGAAGCCGCGCGGCTCGGCGAGGTAGAGGGTCAGGTCCGGTTTGCTCACGCGCGCTCCTCCGCGGGGTCGAACTGCAGGGCTGCAAGTCGGGCGCAAAGCCCCCCTCGCGCCAGCAATATATCGTGCGTTCCGTGCTCGGCCATGCTGTCATCGGCAGCGAAGCGGGTCGGGTAGGCACGGCAATCCCTCACCAGACTGTCCGCAGTCACGCCGGTGAAGCTGCCCGACATTGGCGGCCCGGTGACATCCTGTTCCCGTGTGCTGGCAACGAACTCCGGCGTCGGGACTGCTTCATCGCCCGGCGGGACAGGCACACGCCGCACCAGGGCTGGTCGGATCGTCAGGCACCTTCCTCTGCTGCTCTGGCGTTGTCACATAGTCGATCGCGCGCATCGATGCCAGCCTAGCTGTGTGCGGTAGGCGGCATCGCGGACCGGGCGGCCCCGGCCGGCTCGAGCAGCCGCAGCAGCCTGGCGCGGGCCTCGGGGAGCGCATCCACCTCGAAGGCCGGGCAGGCACGGTGTTCGAGGAAGAAGCCGGTCATCCGCAGCGCCTCGCGGACCGCACCGGCGGTCGGCTCGGTCGCACCGATAAGGAAGGCGGGCAACGGCAGCATCCGGTCGGCCCAGGCGCCACCGGCGATCCGGCTGACTGCGCGACCGGACCGCGGCGATACGTAGATCAGCTCCTCGGTTCCGCCAGTCGCGGCACAGCGTCTGAGGTCAAGGCCGAAGCCGAGCGCCGCGAGCAGCGACACCTCCCATCGGGCATAGCGCGCCGGCCAGCTTGGCTCGGCGGCCGCCAGCGCATCGGCGAGGCCCAGGGTGGTACCGAAAATCTCCGGATTCGGCTCGCGTTCGGGCAGCAGCGTGACCAGCAGGGCGGTGATCGCATTCATCGCGGCGAGACGGATGCGGTCGGACATGATCGACGCCGCCCGCGAGCGCAGCAGTTCGACCCGGTAATGGCCGAGATGTTCGGAGAGCCGGGCGCGCCAGTCGAGCATGAGCTGCGCCCCCGGTTGCAGTGCTGGGGCCAGCGTTGATCCCTGCCCGCCCTGTACCAGGCCGGCATGCCGGCCGTGCTCGCGGGTCAGGCACTCGATGATGGTGCTGGTCTCGCCGTGCGGCCGGACCGCCAGGAGGATGCCTTCGTCGCGCCACTCCATCGCCCGAGCCTACGCGTCCAGCCCGGGATCGCCCAAGAGGTGGCGGCCGCGCGGGTCCTCGACCTCGATCACCCAGAGGTCCGGGTCGTAACGCCGCTGGCGCGCCAGCGCCGCGTCCACCTCCGCCTCGGGCGCCGAATCCGCCTGGACATGCCAGCCGGCAGTGCCCTCCGGCCCGAAGGCGCGGGTGAAGAACGAGGCGCGGCCGTCCATCGTGGCCACCTTCACCGCCACCGCCCCGGCGGTCCCGTCGCCTTTCCGAGCCACATGGGCATAGATGCCGGCGAGCGAGAGCCGGGTCAGATAGGCCGAGACCCAGATCGAGGTCGCGAGCCTGGCCACGCCTCAGTCTCCGTCCGTGAAGTCGAGGCCCATCTCGCGGTAGCGCTCCGGCTCGTCGAGCCAGCCGGGCCGGACCTTCACGGTCAGGAACAGGTGGACCTTGCGCCCGATCGCCTCGGCGATTTCGACCCGGGCCTCGGCGCCGATCTGCCGGATGGTCTGGCCCCGGTTGCCCAGCACGATGCCCTTGTGGCCCTCGCGGGCGACGTAGATGACCTGGCCGATCCGGGTCGAGCCGTCCTTCCTGTCTTCCCAGCTCTCCGCCTCGACCGTTATCTGGTAGGGGAGTTCCTGGTGCAGGCGCAGCGTCAGCTTCTCGCGCGTGATCTCGGCTGCGAGCAGCCGCAGCGGGAGGTCGGCCACCTGGTCCCCGGGGTAGTGCCAGGGGCTTGGCGGCATCAGGCCCGCCAGCCACCGGCGCAGGTCGGGGACGCCGTCACCCTTCTCGGCCGAGATCATGAAGGTCCGCGCGAAATCGCGCATCGCGTTCAGTTCGGCCGACAGCACCAGCAGCCGCTCGCGCTTCACCCGGTCGATCTTGTTGATGACCAGCGCCACCGGCCGGCCGGGTTTCAGATGGGCATCGAGCGCGCCCAGGATCTCGCGCACGCCCTCGGTCAGGCCGCGATGGGCCTCGACCATCAGCAGGATTGCGTCGGCGTCCTCGGCTCCGGCCCATGCCGAGGCGACCATCGCCTCGTCGAGCCGGCGGCGCGGGCGGAACAGGCCGGGCGTGTCGACGAACACGATCTGGCTCGACCCCTCGATCGCAATGCCGCGGATGCGGGTGCGGGTCGTCTGGACTTTGTGAGTGACGATCGAGACCTTGGTCCCGACCATCGCGTTGACCAGCGTCGACTTGCCGGCATTCGGCTCGCCGATCACCGCGACAAAGCCGCAGCGGGTCTCAACCGGCGTCATCGGAATTACCTCCGATGCCGAGAAGCGCGAGCAGCGCACGGGCCGCGCGCTGCTCGGCCTGCTTCTTCGAAGGCGCCACGCCCCGCGCAGTCTCGCCGGAGTCGATCTGTGCCTCCACGGTGAAGCTCGGGGCATGGTCGGGCCCCTCACGCGAGATCACTGCGTATTCCGGGGGCGTCTGGCCGCGGGCCTGCGCCCATTCCTGGAGCTGCGTCTTGGCGTCCATCGGCGCCCTTGCAGGGGTCTCGATCCGGGTCTGCCAGCGCGCGAGGACGAAGCGCCGGGCCGGCTCCGGGCCGGCGTCGAGATAGAGCGCGGCGATCACCGCTTCCATCGCGTCGGCCAGGATCGCCTGCTTCTTGCGCCCGCCGCTGGCGGCTTCGGACCGGCCGAGCCGCAGGAACTCACCGAGTCCGATCTCAGCCGCAACCTCGGCCAGGGTCTCGCGGCGGACCAGTGCGTTGAAGCGGGGGGCAAGGTCACCCTCGTTCTCTCCGGGGTAAACGGTGAGCAGGGCCTCGGAGATGATCAGCCCGAGCACGCGGTCTCCGAGAAATTCGAGCCTCTGGTTGTCCGGCTCGCCGGGCCCGGTCGCCGAGGGGTGTGTCAACGCCCGTTTGAGCAGCGTCGGAGAGCGAAAGCGGTGGCCAAGCGTGGCGGCGAGGCGATCGAGCCGCGCCGGGCCTGAGCGCCACGGCATTTACCGCACCTCCTTGAAGAACCGATCCCAGCGGGGGCTCAGCAGGCGCGAGGTTCGGTCCAGCGAGGTGTGGATCATCCACACCCTGTACCGGAGATTCCGCAACGGAACCGTTCCGTGCAGCGGCAACCGGCTGTCAAACGAGAGATCGCGGTTGTCCCCCATGACGAAGACCTCATTCGCCTTGACAGTAAACAACGTCGTGTCGCCGAAGCCGGTGCCGCGCGACGGCGTGACTGTTCCGATCCGGCCCGTAGTGTTGAGGATGGTGACGGCCGTTCCGTCGGCATAGGTTTCGCGCCAGACCTCCTGCCGGCATTCGCCGCCATCGGGGACCGGATCGTTGATGCAGGACGGCAGCGCTGTGCGAGGTGCGGGGCGGCGCTTAAGGGTCACGCGGTCATCGAGCCGATCCATGCCGACCCGCTGCCCGTCCACGACAATTGCGCCGCCGCGTATCTGAATTCGCTCTCCCGGCAGCCCGATCACGCGCCCGACAGCCTCGAGCCCGCGCTGCTGCGGATGCTCGTAGACGACGATGGTGCCGCGGGGCGGTGCCTTGCCGGGGACCACGGCACGGGCAAGGACCCAGTCACCCGTGAGCAGTGCGGGCTCCATGGTGCCGGAGCTGACTCGGTAGTTGCTGCCACCAGTCAAATACATCGCGACGAGCGGAGCGACCACCAGCAACACGGCGGCCATGATCGCGACCCCGAGCACCCCGCCGAAGACGAGTCTCCCCCGGGCTATACGGCCGCCGTCCATGTCAGTCGATCGACTTGAAGAATCTGTCCAGGCGCCAGTTCCAGATCTGCCAGAACGGCCCATCCGATGACAGCGCAATCACCTCCGCACGGCCAATCAGGTTCTCCCAGGGAACGAAGCCCACTTCGGCGAAGCGACTGTCGACCGAATTGTCGCGGTTGTCACCCATGAAGAAAAATTGTCCCTCCGGCACCTTGAAGACGGGCGTGTGATCCGGGTTCGACCGATGGAGCTCGGACGTGTCTCCGACCACGCCGGTGATGTTCAGGACCGAGTGGGTCATGCCCTCGGGCAGGGTTTCGAGCCAGTGTTCCTTCACGCAGTCGTCGCCCGCACCGACCGGTTCGTTGATGCAGCGAGGCCGGCTCGGCGGGCTGCCGCGGGGCGCCTTCGGCTCCACGAACTCGCCATCGCGCACCGTCTTCAGTGCCTGCCCGTTGATGTGGAGTATGCCGGACTTCACCTGGATGCTGTCGCCAGGCAGGCCTACCAGCCGCTTGACATAATCGACGCAATCGTCCGGCACACCGCTGCGGCCGCCGGTGATGCGGCGGACGAGTCCGACCACCATGTCGATCGGCCCCTGAGTGCAGGTGTCCCTTTGCGGATGCTTGAACACGATCACGTCACCCCGCTTCGGCATCGTACCGAAGATCCGGCCGTCAAACCAGTCGGGCGCAAATGGCAGCGAGAACCGGGAGTAGCCATAGGAGAACTTGGAAACGAACAGGTAGTCGCCGATCAGGAGCGTTGGCTTCATCGAGCCGGAGGGGATCGAGAATGGCTGGTACAGCGTGGTCCGGAACACCATCGCGATCAGGAGCGCCCAGAAGATGGTCTTGGCCGTTTCCCAGAAACCGTCGTTCTGCTTCTGAGTCTTGGCCATGGAGGATGAACTCGCAAGGGGGCTGCGGGCGCAGGGTCCGGCTATCTGACCGCGCCGCCCCGGGAAGTCAAGCCAAGGGCGATTGCGTGTCGGAGCGGTGCGGAATCGCCTCGATCACGACGAAGGCCTGGGCCCAGGGGAAGTCATCGGTGATGGTGACGTGGATGCGCGCAGAGTGCGCGTGCGGGATCAGCGCGGCGAGTCGGTCTGCAGCGCCCCCGGTGACCCGCATGGTCGGCTGGCCGGAGGGAAGGTTGACCACGCCCATCTCGCGCCACGCGACGCCCATCCGCAGCCCGGTGCCGAGCGCCTTCGAGCAGGCTTCCTTTGCAGCCCAGCGCTTGGCATAGGAGGCGATCCGCTCGCGCCGCCTTTCGGACTTCTCCTGCTCGATCTCCGTGAAGACGCGCCGGATGAAACGATTGCCGAAGCGCTCCAGGGTTCTCCCGATCCGGCGGATGTCCGCAAGATCCGAACCGATGCCGACGATCACGCCACCCCCTCGCCGAACGCCTCGCGCCGCGCCCTGTCCATGAGCTCGCGCATCCGGCGGATGGCGCTGTCGAGCCCCGAGAAGATCGCCTCGCCGATCAGGAAATGCCCTATGTTGAGCTCCGTTACCTCCGGGAACGCCGCGACCGGAGCGACGGTGTCGAAGGTCAGGCCATGGCCGGCATGGACCTCGAGACCCAGCGCACGGCCGAACGACGCCATGTCGCGCAGCCTCCCGAGCTCCATGTCGCGATCGGCAAAGCGGCCGTCGTTGTGGGCGTCGCAATAGGCGCCGGTGTGCAGCTCGATCACCGGTGCGCCGATCCGGTGTGCCGCCTCGATCTGGCGCCTGTCTGCTGCGATGAAGATCGATACGCGGCAGCCGGCTTCGCGCAGAGGTGCGATGAAATGTGCCAGCCGGTTCTCCTCGCGCGCGACTTCGAGCCCGCCCTCGGTGGTGCGCTCCTCGCGACGCTCCGGTACGATGCACACGGCGTGCGGCCTGTGGCGGAGCGCGATCGCCTGCATCTCCGGTGTCGCCGCCATCTCGAAGTTCAGCGGCAGGGTCAGCGTCGCCGTTAGCGCTTCGATGTCGCGGTCAGTGATGTGGCGCCGGTCCTCGCGCAGATGGGCAGTGATCCCGTCGGCCCCGGCCTGCTCCGCGACCCTGGCGGCATGCACCGGATCCGGATGGTGGCCGCCCCGGGCATTCCGGATGGTCGCCACATGGTCTATGTTGACCCCGAGCCGGAGCCGGCCGAGCGGCCTCGACTGGAAACCCCGATCAGACATTGTCGCCCTCCGTACCGTCGCTGGCCAGATAGGCCCGCGCTTCCTCCATCGCCATCGCCCGGCGTTGCTCTGCCCTGCGGGCGAGGCGCCGACGCCGACGCTCCTGATAGGCTGCCACGACAGGGCCGATCAGCCAATAGCCCACGACAGCCGTGACAAGTCCGGGCAGAATGCCGCCGATCAGATAGGGCAGAAAAATCTGGTCAAGAAATTCGAGGATCCCGTCCCACATTGACGGCCCGTACCCGAACCAGCTCTTGACCGTGGCTTCGAGCGAGTTCAGCGCATCGGCAAACGCGCGGGTGACGGTAGCGAATTCCGAGCCTTCGTGGTACCGGCCGAGCATCCAGCGGCCGAGCCAGAGCGAGGAAACGCTGATGAACGGGAAGGTCAGCGGATTGCCGACGATTGTTCCGAACAAAGACGCAAGGACGTTCCCCCGGAGCAGCCAGGCGAGGAATGCTGCCAGGAAAAAGTGGAAGCCGAAGAACGGCGTGAAAGACACGAATGCGCCGCAGGCGAAACCTATTGCGACCCGGTGCGGACTGTCCGGCAGCCGGTGCACGCGCTTGCGGATATACTCTGCCCCGCGCCAGAACCCCTTGCGCGGGTAGAGCGCCTCGCGCAGCCGATTTGCGAATGGCGCCCTTTCTCTGCGCTTGAAGATCATGGTTTCTGACCCCGGCGACCACGGCCGGCGTGGCGCGACCCCATTTCCGTCACCGCTCGTCCAGGGGCGACGAACCCAGAGGAAGCCAGGGTTGCCGCTCGGAGCCGGCCGAGTCCGTCCGAGATGGAAGAGAGAGCGCCCGGTCCGCGTGATTGACGAAGTTTTGCGCCCGGAAGGCGGTAAGGATGTCGCTCAGATGCTTTACGTCTCGCACTTCGAGGTCCATGGTCATTCGGAAGAAGTCCGGCTTCCGTGTGGTTACGCCGACATTGTCGATATTTGCGTGCATCTCGCCCGCCAGTGTGCACACCTTGCCGAGCGAGCCCGGCTGATTGGCGAGGGTCACGTCGATCCGGGCGATGTTGTTGGGCTTGCGCCCGGCCTCCGGATCCCAGCTCAAGTCATGCCAGCGCTCGAGGTCGTCCTCGAACTCGGCCAGCATCGGGCAGGAGATGGCGTGCACGATCACACCTCCCCGGCGGCTAAGCCCGATGATCCGGTCCCCGGGGATCGGCCAGCAGCAGTTGCAGAACTCGATCGCCGCACCGCGCCTGATGCCATGCACCATGGCACCCGATGGCCGCGAGTCGCCCGGAGAGGGGCCGGACGCGATCGCGCTGGGGTATACCGCATCGACAATCTGCCGACCGGTCATCTCGCCCTTCGCGAGCGCCACCAGCATGACGTCGACCGCAGCAAAGCCGAGTTTCGAAGCCGCAGCAGCGAAGGCCTTCTCGCCGCCGCTTCGGCCGGCGTGGGCGAAGCTCTGTTCGGCGAGATCGCGGCCGAGCGCGATCTGCTCGGTCTTCAGGCGATCTCTCAGCGCCCGCCGGATCGCTGCCTTCGCCCGGCCCGTTTCGGCCATGTCTTCCCAATGCGGCGAAGGCTTCTGTCCTTCGGCGGTGATGATTTCGACCTGCTGGCCGTTGCGGAGCCTGGTCCACAGCGGCACCCGCCGGCCGTCCACCATGGCGCCCGCGCAGTGGTCGCCGACGCTCGTGTGGATCGCATAGGCGAAGTCGATCGGGGTTGCCCCACGCGGCAGCCCGATCACGTCGCCCTTGGGCGTGAAACAGAAAACCTGATCGGTGAACATCTCGAGCTTGACGTTCTCGAGGAACTCCTGTGGTTCGTTACCTTTCTCGAGCCGCGTCACCAGATCGCGGAGCCAGGTAAAGGGATCGACAGCGAACGGGTTCTGCACGCGCTCGCCGTTCTTGTACGCCCAGTGCGCCGCAATGCCGGTTTCGGCAACCTCATGCATCTCGTGGGTGCGGATCTGCATTTCCACCCGCATCGCCCCGGCGCCGTAGACGGTGGTATGGATGGACCGGTAGCCGTTCGCCTTCGGTCCCGAGATGTAGTCCTTGAAGCGCCCCGGAACGCTCCGCCAGTGGCGGTGGATGGCGCCCAGCGCCCGGTAACAGTCGTCCTCAGTCGCACAGAGCACCCGGAACCCGTAGATGTCCGAGAGCTGCGAGAAGCTCGTCTGCTTCTCCTCCATCTTGCGCCAGATCGAGTAGGGCTGCTTCTCGCGGCCCTCGATCTCGGCATGGACTCCGTTTGCGGCGAGCGCGGCGCCGATCTCGTCGCTGATCTTGGGGATCAGGTCGCCTGTCTCGCGCCTGAGTTTGAGGAAACGGCGCATCAGCGACGTGCGTGCCTCCGGATTCAGAACCTCGAACGCAAGGTCCTCGAGCTCCTGGCGGATCGACTGCATGCCCATCCGGCCGGCGAGCGGTGCGTATATCTCCATCGTCTCGCGGGCGATCCGCTGACGCTTCTCCGACGGGAGGTGGCCGATGGTCCGCATGTTATGGATGCGATCGGCGAGC
Source organism: Limibaculum sp. (assembly GCA_039805905.1). Classification (GTDB taxonomy): domain Bacteria; phylum Pseudomonadota; class Alphaproteobacteria; order Rhodobacterales; family Rhodobacteraceae; genus Thermohalobaculum. Next base: position 194,601 of record JBDIVM010000004.1, read on the forward strand.
TTGACGAGGATGACGCGGACGTCCTCAGCCATCGCCAGCAAGAGCTTGCGGAAGTTCTCGGCCTGCGCTGCCTCGGTCGAGGTGAGTTCGAGCTGGGTCAGCTTGGTGACACCGTCAACGAGGCTGGCGATCTCGGACCCGAAGAGTTCCGTGATCTCGTCGCGGGTCGCGGACGTGTCCTCGACGGTATCGTGCAGGAGCGCTGTCACGATCGACGCATCGTCGAGCTTCAACCCGGTGAGGATTGCCGCGACTTCGAGCGGATGACCGAAATACGGCTCGCCACTGGCGCGCTTCTGGTTCGCATGCGCCTTGGCACCGAATACGTAAGCGCGGTTCAGAAGCGCTTCGTCCGTGTTCGGGTTGTATTCCCTGACCCGCTCGACGAGTTCGAACTGACGGATCACGGGCAACTCCAAATGTCCCGGCCGAGCGGCCGGGACTGCACGCGATGTTTATTTCCTGTCCTGCTCGGCCATCAGCGCGCGAAGCAGCTTCTCCTCGTCCAGATCGTCGACCACGCCCATCGGCGCGGCCTCCGCGCTGGGCATCAGCAGGCTCAGGTTGTCTTCCTCCGGCTCATCCACCTCGATATGGCGCTGGAAGCTCTCGATTGCCTGCTCGCGCAAGGTGTCTACGCTGATCGTTTCCTCCGCGATCTCGCGGAGCGCGACTACCGGGTTCTTGTCGTTGTCGCGCTCGACGGAGGTCGGCGCGCCGTCCGCGATCGCACGCGCCCGGTGGGCAGCAAGCATGACGAGATCGAAGCGGTTCGGGACCTTGTCGACGCAGTCTTCGACGGTGACGCGGGCCATCGGCGGCACTCCAGGGCTGTAACGGTTCGCGGAAGCTGCCGACAGATAAGGCGACGTGAACGAATTTGCAACCCTCTCGGATGTCGCAGCCATTGCGGCGAGACGTATGGCTCAGTCGAGCGGACGGATGGCTTCGCGCTCGTCCCTGGGCACCAAGTCGCGCATCTCCGCGACGGATCGTCCGATGGCCGGATGCCGCCAGTCCGGGGCAATCTCGGCCAGTGGCACCAGCACGAAGCCGCGCTCGTGCATCCGCGGGTGGGGCAGAATCAACCGGGGCGGCACCACGGTCTGTGCGGATCCGAGATCGAGCTCCATCCAGCGGGCGAGCGTCTCGCGGTCGGGCAGAATCCGGTCGTCAAGCGCAAGCAGATCGAGATCGCAGACCCTCGGCGCCCATCGCACCGAGCGTTCTCGGCCGAGGGTCGCTTCGATGCGGTGCAGCGTCTCCAGAAGGGTCGCCGGCTCGAGGTCGGTTTCCACCGACATGGCACCGTTGACAAATTCCGGGCCAGATCCCGTTGGAACGGCGGGCGTACGGTACCAGCGGCTGCGGTGCAGAAGTCTGACCCCGTCACTGCGGGCGATGAGGTCCGATGCCTGCGCCAGCACATCCACGATCGAATGACAAGGTGACGCAACGTTACCTCCCAATGAAATCAAGGCTATGCCCATTTACTCCCTCTTTCGTGACTGGACAGCCGCGCCCACCGCACCTAATTGTCTGCTCGATTCATGGCCAGCCTCGGTGTATGATCCCATCGCTGGCAACGACGCAACTCAACAACCGGGAAGATTGAGGATCAAATGTTTTACCGGGACGAGCGGCTCGCGCTCTTCATAGATGGCTCCAATCTCTATGCTGCCACCAAGGCCTTGGGGTTCGACATCGACTACAAGCTGCTTCGCAGCGAGTTCATGCGGCGCGGCAAGATGGTCCGGGCCTTTTACTACACGGCCCTGATCGAGAGCGAGGAGTACTCGCCGATTCGCCCTCTGGTCGACTGGCTCGACTACAACGGCTTTACGCTGGTGACGAAACCCGCGAAGGAATTCGTCGATTCGACCGGGCGTCGCAAGGTCAAGGGCAACATGGATATCGAGCTTGCCATCGACGCGATGGAGATGGCTGAGCATGTGGAGCATATCGTGCTCTTCTCGGGCGACGGCGATTTCCGGCCGCTGGTCGAGGCGCTGCAGCGCAGAGGTGTCCGGGTCTCGGTCGTCTCCACGATCCGCTCCAGCCCGCCAATGATCGCTGGCGATCTGCGCCGACAGGCCGACAATTTCATCGAGCTGGACGAACTGCGTGAGATCATCGGACGGCCGCCGAGGCCGGAGCGCGTGACCGAGGAAGCAATCGCCGCGAATGACGAGTGAGCCGGGACCGGAAGCGCCCCGCGACTGCACCCTTTGCGAGCGGCTCGTCAGGTATCGCGCGGCGAACCGGGCGGCACATCCTGACTGGTTCAACGGTGCAGTGCCGAGTTTCGGCGATCCGCAGGCAAGGTTGCTGATCGTAGGGCTGGCGCCGGGCGTGACTGGTGCGAACCGCACCGGGCGGCCCTTCACGGGCGACTGGGCCGGGGACCTGCTCTACGCGACGCTCTCGCGGTTCGGTTTCAGCCGGGGCACGTTTGCCTCGCGGCCCGATGACGGTCTGGAGCTCGTCGGCGCCATGATAACGAACGCCGTCCGCTGCGTACCGCCGCTCAACAAGCCGGTCGGGGCAGAGGTCAACCGGTGCCGGCCGTTCCTGGCCGCCCGAATCGCCGCGTTGCCGCGGCTGAGCCACATCGTGACACTCGGCAGGATCGCGCATGAGTCGGCCGTCCGCGCTCTTGGGGCACGGGTGGCCGAACATCCCTTCGGGCATGGCTCCATCGCGCGGATCGGTGCGATCACGGTCCATGCGAGCTATCACTGTTCGCGCTACAATACCAACACCGGGCGATTGACGCCCAGGATGTTCGAGGCTGTCTTCGCGGCGGTGCGCTCCGAACTCGGCGGCTGAACTGCCGGTCGGTCCGCCGCCGCCACCGGCGGCAGGATCGAGGAGGTCAGCTCGGCCGCGCGGACCGCGTCCCCACGCCGCCGCTCATGCCGTCCGGCGTGAGGACCGGGACGCGCGTCAGGCCCGCCTCATCCTGCGACGCGCGGCCGGAGGCGCGATCACGGTCGCGCAGTGCCGCTTCAATATCCGATCGCGCAGCCGTCCTTCCGCGGGTCGGAGCCGCCGGTGAGCACACCCTCCTCCCAGTCGATCCAGATCGCCTGGCTGCCACCCAGCGGCTTCTTCGGCCGCTGCAGCCGGTGGCCGCGCTGTTCCAGCTCCTCGCGGATGGCCTCGGGCACCGTTCCCTCGATCGAGACGTGCTGCTCGAACGGGTCGGGAAAGAAGCGCGGCATGTCCTGAGCCTCCTGGATGTCGAGGCCGTAGTCGAAGTAGCGGGTCAGGAACTGCATGTGGCCGAAGGCCTGATACTGGCCGCCCATCACGCCGAAGGGCATCACCACCTTCTCGCCCTTCGAGACCATGCCCGGAATGATCGTGTGCATCGGCCGCTTGCCGCCCTCGATCCGGTTCGGGCTCGCCGGGTCCATACTGAAGCCCTCGCCCCGGTTGGTCAGCACGACACCGGATTTTGTGCAGATGCCCGAGCCGAAATTGTCGAACAGCGTGTTGATGAACGAGCAGGCGTTGCGATCGCGGTCCACGACCGAGATGTAGACCGTGCTCGGGTGGCGCGGCAGGTCGAGCGGCTGCTCGCGCTCCTGCGCCCGAGCCGGGTCGATGGCAGCGCGGATCCGTGCGGCGTACTCCTCGCCGAGGAGTTCGCGGACCGGCACCGCCGCCATCGCTGGATCGGCCACCCAGGCGTCGCGCGCGGCATAGGCGAGGCGGCCCGCCTCGATCTCGGTGTGGATGCGGTCGAGGGTGATCGGCCCGCCGGCGCCAGTCTCGATGCCGCCCATGACGTTCAGCAGCAGGAGCGCGATGATGCCCTGGCCGTTCGGCGGGCATTCATGCACCCGGTGGCCGCGGAAGCCGGTCGAGATCGGCGCCACATACTCGCCACGGGCGCTCGCGAAGTCCTCGAGCGTGTGCAGCCCGCCGAGTTCGCGGAGCCGGTCTACCATGTCGCGCGCCGTGTCGCCGGTATACATCTCGTCGCGGCCGTTCCTCGCGATCCGCTCGAGCGTCGCGGCGAGCTCGGGCTGGCGGTGCAGCCTGCCGATGCCGGGCACCTTGCCGCCGGGCAGGAAGATGCGCCTCGCATGCTCGTCGCGCATGAGTTTCGCGACCTGGCCGGCACAGTCGGAATGGACGCGCGACGAGAACGGGTAACCGTCGCGGGCGAAGCGGATCGCCGGCCTCAGGAGTTCGGCAAGTTCCATGGTGCCGTGGTCGGCGAGCAGCCGGTGCCATGCGTCGATGGCGCCGGGGACGACGACCGAGTGCGGGCTCTCGGTCTGGATCGTCGTGACGCCGAGGCGGCGATAGGTCTCGACCGAGGCAGCCGCCGGAGCCCGGCCCGAACCGTTATAGGCGACGATGTCGGCCGAGCCGCCCTTCGCGTAGAGGCAGAAGCAGTCGCCGCCGATACCGGTCGATTCGGGCTCGACCACGCACTGCACCGCACAGGCCGCCACCGCGGCATCGAGCGCGTTGCCGCCCGCCTTCAGAACGTCGATCGCCGTCTGCGTCGCCAGCGGGTGTGACGAGGCCGCCATGCCCTCGGTCGCATGGACCGGCGAGCGGCCCGGCAGTTCAAGATTTCTCATTGTCGCGTTCCTTCCCGAAGCCCGCGCATGGCCCGACTTCCGCGGTGCGGAAGCGTTGGCAGGCCGGGTTGCGGCATGGCCGACGCGGAATATAGTGGACCGTCGCCATCGAGCCTCGCTGGCGGCAGCGGATAATAAAGTGCAGCCGACAAGGCCACGCAACGTTAAGGGAGTCCACCATGCGGAAAATCCTCTATCATCTCGCGGTAACCGCCACCGCTTTTGCGGTATCGGCACCTGCGGTCGCCGTCGAGATCCCGTGCGATACCGCCAAGCTGATCGTGCCGTGGCAGGCGGGGGGTGACACCCACGTGATCTTCTCGGTGTTCGAGAAGAAGATTCAGGAACTGGACGTGACGCCCAAGATCCAGATCGTCACGGTTCCGGGTCAGGGCGGCAACAAGGGCGCGAAGGAGGCGGCAGCGGCCAAGCCGGACGGATGCACTCTTTTCGCGATCCACCAGTCCGCGATTACCAGCTACCTGAACGGGCGGATCGATTTCCATTTCGATCGGTTCGAGACCGTAGCGCGGCTGACGAGCACTGCCGACATCCCCGGCGCGAACCCGAAAACCGGGTACAAGTCCTGGGCCGATGTCGAGGCCGCCGCGAAAGCCAATCCCGGTGGCATCAAGGTCGGCGCCACGATGGGCTCGACCAGCCAGTTCATGTGGCTCCTGCTCGAGGACATGGCCGGCGTCCAGTTCTCCTACGTGCCCTATGACGGTACCGCAGAACGCGTCACCGCCCTGATGTCGGGCGCCATCGACCTCGGCTCGGTCAACATCGCCTCGAACCGGGCTCTGCTCGAGTCGGGCGAGGTGATCGGCCTCGGCCTCGCTGCGGCGGAACGGGCGAAGCAGCTTCCGGACCTGCCGACGATGAAGGAGCAGGGCGTCGACCTCGAATACGCGCTGGTGCGCGGCATCGTGGCACCGAAGGGCACGCCGAAGGAGATCGTCGACCATTGGGCCTCGGTGTTCGAGGCGGCCGCGAAGGATCCGGGTCTGCTGGCGGAGATGGATGCCAAGGGAACCGATGTCGAGTTCGTCGGCCCCGAGGGTTTCCGCGAGTGGGCCGACAAGACCTATGCGGCTTACGAGAAGGTCGCGATCAAGATCGGCATGTACAAGAAATAGGCCGGCTCCCGAACCCCCCGGCGGCGGATCGCCGGGGGCTTTCGCCACCCCTTGCCCGGGAGCCGTCCATGCGCCTGAATCGCGACACCGTCGTCGCCATCGTCCTGCTGGCCGTCTGTGCCGTGTTCTGGCAGCAGAGCTTCCAGATAAGCGCGCCCGATTACGGCCAGATGAGCCCTGCCGCATGGCCGCGTGCGATCCTCGTGCTCCTCACGGGGCTCTGTCTCGCCTATCTCGTGCAGTCGGTGCGTCAGGGGCCTGACGCGACGGATGCGGAGCCGGGGGAAAGGGCTCCGTTCCTGGCGCACTGGCGCAATGTGCTCTGGTGCTTCGTGCTGTTCCTCGCCTATCTGCTCAGCATGCCGTTCCTCGGCATGCTTGCGGGGGGCATCCTCTTCGTCTTCCTGCTGCTCAATGCGCTCGGTGGCTGGTCGGCGCGCCTGATGGCGCTGCACGCCGCCATCGCGGTCATCTCGATGGGCGGCATGTGGAGCCTGTTCACCTTCGGGCTGAAGGTCTTCCTGCCGTCCGGCTCGCTGTTCGACGGCTTCTGAGAGGGCGCGCGATGATCCTCGACAACGTCCTCGCAGCCGCCGCCACGGTCGGCAACATCGAGACGGTCGCGCTGATGTTCGCCGGCGTTGCCGCGGGCCTTCTGGCCGGCGCGATCCCCGGCTTCACCATTGCCATGGCGGTGGTCCTCACGCTGCCGTTCACCTTCGGCATGCCTCCGGCCCAGGGCGCGGCGATGATGGTTGCGGTGCTTGTCGGAGGGCTGTCGGGCGGGCTGATGTCCGGTATCCTGACGGGCATTCCCGGGACACCGTCCTCGGTGGCGACCACCTTCGACGGTTTCCCGATGGCGCGGAAGGGCCGGCCGGGCTTTGCGCTCGGCCTTGGGGTCTGGTCCTCGTTCTGCGGCAGCACGGTGGGCGCGATCATGCTGGTGCTGTTCGCCCCGCAGCTTGCGCGGGTCGGGCTCGAGTTCCAGCCCTGGGACTTCTTCATGCTGGTGATCTTCGCGCTGACAGTCACCGCGAGTCTCGCCGGGGAGAGCCTGATCAAGGGGCTGATCGCAGGCGCGATCGGGCTCCTGATCCGCGCGGTCGGCGAGGACGCTGCGATCGGGGTCTCGCGATTCGACTTCGGCATCGACGCGCTCGAGGGCGGCTTCGACTTCATCGCGGTGCTGATCGGCGTCTTCGCCTTCAGCCAGTTGCTGGCGGACGTGCGCGACCCCGAAAAGGCACGCCGGTCGCTGAGCGAGGAGCGCGACATCCGCATCCGCATCGAGCACCTGGCCGCGATCCGCGAGATCGCCCGGCGCTGGAACACCATGCTGCGCTCGGCGCTGATCGGCGTCTTCACGGGCATCCTGCCCGGTGCCGGCGGGTCGATCGCGAACATCGTCGCCTACGATCAGGCGCGCAAGGCCTCGAAGCATCCCGAGAAATTCGGCACCGGCGAGCCCGAAGGGATCATCGCGCCGGAGACCTCGAACAACGCGGTCGAGGGCGGCTCGCTGATCATGATGATGGCGCTGGGGATTCCGGGCGACGTGACGACGGCGATCATGCTCGGCGCGCTCCTGATCCACGACGTGGTGCCGGGGCCGAACTTCATCCGCGACGAGCCGGTGCTGGCCTACTCGATCTTCATTGCCTTCTTCTGCGCCAACTTCATCATGCTGATCATGCAGTCGGTGATGCTGCGGGTCTTCGTGCGGGTCACGCAGGTCCGAATGTATGTACTGGCCGCGGTCATCCTCGGCTTCGCCTCGATCGGGGTGTTTGCCATCAGCAACGTCACCTTCGACATCTGGTCGATGTTCTGGTTCGGGCTGCTCGGATTCCTCATGCGCCAGTTCGGTTTCCCGCTCGCGCCGCTGATCCTGGGCGTGGTGCTTGGCAACATTGCCGAGCTGAACCTCAGCCGTGCCCTGGCGATCTCGCCCGACCTGTCACACTTCGTCACGCGGCCCTGGGCGCTGTTCTTCCTGATGCTGGCGCTGTTCTCTTCGGCCTTCCCCTGGTACCAGGCGGCGCGCCGGCGCGATGCGCGCTGGACCGGGTTCTACGGTCCGGCGCTGCTCGTGGCCGTTGCGCTGCCGCTGGTCCTGATGGGCGGCTGGTTCCGGCCTGTCCTGGCGGCGCTGGCGCTGGGCGCGGGAAGCTGGCTGGCCTGGAAGTCGCTGAGCCGGCCCGGGGCGGCCTAGGGTCAACAGCGCAGCATGGGAGAAGGCATCTGGGAGCCGGGCATGGTGGCAATGATCGCCGCCACATTCCTGCTCGCCGGCTTCATCAAGGGTGTCATCGGCATGGGCCTGCCGGTCGTCGCGCTGGCCTTCCTCGGCTCGACTCTCGGGGTCCGCGAGGCGCTGACCATCATGCTGGTGCCGGGCATCGCCACGAACGCCTGGCAGGCGGTCATGGGCCCGGCGCTGGGCACGCTCGTGCGCCGGCTGTGGAGTTTCCTGGCGGCCGCCTGTCTCGGGATCTGGCTCGGCGTCGGGGTCATGGCCGGGGCGAAGAGCGACACGATGGTGCTGGTGCTGGGTCTCACGCTCTGCAGCTATTGTGTAGTGAGCCTTTTCAAGGCGCGTCTTCCGCCGCCGGGTGCCCGCGAGCCCTGGATGTCTCCCGCGATGGGCGGGGCGGGAGGCGTGATGTTCGGGATGACCGGCATCATCATCGTGCCGGGCATCCTCTATCTGCAGACACTGGGGCTGCGGCGCGACGCCTTCGTACAGGCGCTGGGGCTGGTCTTCGTCACGATCACCCTGGCGCTGGGCGGATCGCTGACCGGCCGGGGGCTGATGACCCAGGATCTCCTGCTGATGTCGCTGACGGCGCTGGTTCCGACCGGCGCCGGGCTTGCGCTGGGCCAGCGCTATCGCCACCATATCTCCGAGGAGCGGTTCCGGCGTATCTTCCTGGTCGCGCTCTTCGTGATCGGCCTCGACATGTTGCGGCGCGCGCTGATCTGAACGGAGCAGCCGGATCTGAACGGAGGAGCCATGAGCCGCGAGACGCTGACGCTGGGGATTGCCGGACTCGGTGCGATTGGGATGCGGGTCGCGGCGGCAGTCGATGCGGGCCGGGTGCCGGGGGTGCGGCTGGTGGCCGTCTCCGCGCGTGACCACGCGAGCGCGGACGTCCGGCTCGCGGGTCTCGGCCAACGGCCCGCAGTGGTGCCGCTGGCAGAGCTGGCCGAGCGGGCCGAGGTGACCGTCGAATGCGCCCCCGCGCAGGTCTTCGCCGAGGTCGCCCGGCCGGCGATCGAGCGCGGCCGCATCCTGATGCCGCTCTCGGTCGGAGCGTTCCTTGAACACATGGACCTCGTCGCGCGCGCGCAGGAAACAGGTGCCCGCATCCTGGTGCCCACAGGCGCGCTGATCGGCCTGGATACGGTGCGCGCCATGGCGGAGGGCGAGATCAGGCGCGTGACGCTGGAGACGCGCAAGCCCCCGGCGGGTCTGGCCGGTGCACCGCACATCGTCGAGAACGGGATCGACATCTCCCACCTCGCCGGGCCGCTCCGGGTGTTCAAGGGCTCGGCCCGCGAGGCGGCGAAGGGGTTTCCCGCCAATGTCAACGTTGCCGCCGCGCTGGCGCTGGCCGGCATCGGCCCCGACCGCACCGAGGTCGAGGTCTGGGCCGACCCCGGCATCGACCGAAACCAGCAGTCGGTGACCATCGTCTCGGATTCCGGCGAGGCAACCATGATCATGCGCAACATCCCGTCGGCCGAGAACCCGAAGACCGGGCGCATCGTGGCGCAGAGCGTGCTGTCCGCGCTGCGCCGCCTGACCGGCACGCTGGTCGCGGGGAGCTGATGGACTCTCTCGTCCTCGGCGAGCGCGACCGGGCGCTGCTGGCGGGCGCCGGGGGCGAGGCGCTGCAGTTCGCCATGGAGCTTGTGGTGCGCGCCGCCCGGATCATGGGCGCGCCGCGGCTCATCGATGTAAGCTTCGCCCATATCGACGCCTGCCACTACTACGGCCGCGCCCATCTCGACTTCGCCCGCTTCTTCGTCGAGCGCGGCGCCCGCTTCGCCGTGCCTGCCTGGGGTAACACGCTGACCGTCGGGCTGCTGCCGCCGCAGCCGCGCGAGGGCGCCGACCCCGCCGTTCTGGGCGAGGCGCGGGAGCTGGCGGCGCTCTATGTGACGCTCGGCTGCCGGCCGGTCTGGACCTGTGCGCCCTACCAGATCCCCGGCGGACCGGGATTGGGCGAGCATATCGTCGTCGGCGAGTCGAACGCCGTCTCCTACTACAATTCGGTCGTCGGCGCGAGGGCCAACAAGTATGGCGACTTCCTCGACGTCGCCTGCGCCATGACCGGCCGCGCGCCCTTCGCCGGGCTTCACACCGACGCCGGCCGCCGCGCCCGCGTCCGGTTCGAGATCGGCGGATTGCCCGAGGATATCCGCCGGACCGAACTGTTCTGCCATGTGCTGGGCCACCTGATGGGACGTGCGGCGGGCAGCCGCGTGCCGGTGGTCACCGGTCTGCCGCCGGAGACTCCTGCCGACAGCCTGAAAGCCATTGCCGCCGCGGGCGCCGCGTCGGGCGGAATCGCGCTCTTCCATGCCGTCGGCGTCACCCCGGAGGCGCCGACGCTCGATGCCGCAACCGGCGGGGCCCGACCGGAGGAGACGGTGGCAGTGACGCCCGCCATGCTGGTCGCCGCGCGGGATTCGCTCTCCACGGCAGGAGCCGGGCCGGTCTCGATGGTGGCGCTGGGCACGCCGCATTTCTCGCTGACCGAGTTCGAACGCGCCGCGATCCTGATCGCAGGACGACGGATCGCCGCAGGCGTCCCGCTCTATGTCTCCACCAGCCGCTTTGTCGCCGAGGCGGCGCGAGCGAAAGGCTGGGCAGAGGTGCTCGAGACGGCGGGCGCCACTATTCTGGTCGACACCTGCACCTATTTTGCCCCCGCCGTGCGTGGGGCGCGGGGCCGGGTGATGACCAACTCGGCGAAGTGGGCCTATTACGCGCCGGGCCTGATCCCGGTCGAGGTCGCCTTCGGAGCGCTGGAGGACTGCGTCGAGACAGCGGTGGCGGGCGAGGTGCGGCGTGCCGGCCGGCTGTGGTCCGACAAGGCCTGGGGGCTCTGAGATGGCTGGCTTCACCCTGATGGCGACCGTGCTGAACCCCGGCGCCTGTGGCGCGCCGGCATTGGTGCTGGACGAGCCCCTGAGCTTCTGGGGCGGCTACGATCCGGTGCGCGGCATGATCGTCGACCAGCACCATCCGCAGGCCGGCACGGTGCTGGCGGGGCATGTGCTGGTCATGCCCGGCAGCCGCGGCTCGGCCGGCACCCCGGCCGGCATTGCCGAGGCGATCAGGCGCAGCGTCGGCCCGGCCGGTATCGTCATGGCGAGCCGCGACGTCAACATAGCCATCGGTGCAATGGTGGCGGGCCGGATCTACGGCGCGTTGATTCCGGTGCTGGCGCTCGATCCTGCCGACTACGGCAGGATCGGGACGGGCGACCGGATCGACATAGCCGCTGACGGCACGGTCGCGGTCTCGCCTGTGGCTCGAGGCTGAGCCGGCGTCAGAAATCTCCCATGCGATAGGCCGTGGCGCTGGAGGGGTTTGACGGCGACGGCCGTTCGCAATCGACTGGCAACTGCAATTCGCGGAGGCAACCAATGACCCACTGGGACGTAGTGATCGTCGGCGCCGGCAATGCGGCGCTCTCGGCGGCGATGGCGGCGCGCGAGAACGGCGCACGCGTGCTGGTACTCGAGAAGGCTCCCGAGGAGGAGAAAGGCGGCAACTCCTGGTTTACCGCCGGGGGCTTCCGCTTCTGCCACACCGGCATCGAGGATGTGGCGAAGGACGTGGTGACCGACCTCTCGCCGGCCGAGCGCGAGCGGATTGTGCTGCCGTCGCATGACCGGAACGCCTTCTACGATGTGCTGATGAAAGTCACCCGCCATCAGGCCGACGAGGACCTGGCATGGCGGCTGATCGACGGTTCGCGCCCGGCCATGGTCTGGCTGCGCGGGCACGGCATCCGCTTCATTCCGATGTTCGGGCGGCAGTCCTTCCTGGTCGATGGCAGGCACCATTTCTACGGCGGGCTGGGGATCGAGGCGGTCGGCGGCGGTGCGGGCCTCGTCGAGGCCGAGCTGAAGCGCATCGCGGATCTCGGCTGCGAGATCCGCTACGCGACCGGCGCCACCCGGCTGATCCAGGACAGGAAGCGCCGGGTGACGGGCATCGAGGTGCGGGGGCCCGGCGGCTACAAGGAGATACCGTGCAAGGCCGTGGTGCTCGCCTGCGGCGGCTTCGAGTCCAATCCGGAATGGCGGGTGCGGTATCTCGGCCCCGGCTGGGACCTCGCGCGGGTGCGCGGCACGCGGCACAATCTCGGCGACGGCATCCGCATGGCGCTGGAGATCGGCGCCGTGCCCTACGGCAACTGGTCCGGCTGCCACGCCGTCGGCTGGGACATCTCGGCGCCGCCTTTCGGCGACCGGCGCATCCTCGACAACTTCCAGAAGCACTCCTATCCGTGGGGCATCATGGTCAATGTCCACGGGGCACGGTTCGTGGACGAGGGCGAGGACCTGCGCAACCTCACCTATGTGAAGTTCGGCCGCGCGATCATGGGCCAGCCCTACCGCACCGCGATCCAGATTTTCGATGCAAAGACCAGCCCGCTCCTGCGCGACGAGTACCGCATCCGCGAGGTGACCAGGGTCAGGGCTGACAGCATCGCCGAACTGGCGGCGGGGCTCGAGATCGACCCGGCGGCGCTGACGGCGACGGTCGATCAGTTCAACGCCGCCTGCCGCATGGCGAGGGCCGAGCCGAAGCGCTTCAATCCCTCGATCCTCGACGGGCTGACAACCGAGGGGCTCGCCATCGACAAGACCAACTGGGCGCTGCCGATCGACCAGCCCCCGTTCGAGGCCTATGTGACGACGACCGGCGTGACCTTCACCTTCGGCGGACTGAAGATCGACGAGCGCGGCGCGGTGATCGACACGACCGACCGGCCGATCCCGGGGCTCTATGCCGCGGGCGAGCTGGTCGGCGGGCTCTTCTACGAGAACTATCCCGGCGGAAGCGGCCTGATGTCGGGCACGGTCTTCGGCAAGCTCGCCGGGGAGAGCGCGGCTGCCGAGGCACGGCGGAACGCGGACTGAGCGGATACTTCCGATCCGTCAGGTCGGCGGATCGAGCAGGTCGACGCCTGGCCGTTGAGGGTCCGCCCGGCTCCGGGTCGATCTCCCGGAGCGTCGACGGCGGGAACTGTTGTTCTCGCCCTCATTGTGCTATGGTGCAGCGACGCCTTGAGTGTGAGTTGTTCCGATGCTTCGTGTACCCGAAACCGTGCATGGCTCCGTCGGGAAGCGCGTTGATGACTGGCCGATCGAACTGACCGAGCGGTTCTTCGGGGAGGGCTTCGTCGAGGCCGGACAGGTGCTGTCACGCGCACAGCGGTCGCTGCTCCTGAACCATCTTACATTCGGCAAACGGATCGATCCGGCGGTTTGGGAGAAGGGCCGGGCGGCACAGGATCGGCTGCTCTATGACCTCGCGACCGGGCCGGCGCTCCTGGCGTTCATTCAGCAGGTTCTGGGCGAAAATGTCATCCTCTGGGGAGCGAGTACGGTCGAACGCAAGCCGGGCCAGCGGCATCCCTGGCATGCGGACATCGAATCCGCTGCCCCCGACCAGCATTTCGTGACAGTCTGGATCGGCCTCAGCAACACCTGTCGCGACTCAGGCCTGAGCCTCATTGCCGGCTCGCACCGGCTTGGCAGGACGGTGCAGCAGGTCCAGCACGAAACCGGGCGATGCCGCGGCGGGGTGACCGACGACGAAGTGCTCGCGTGGGCGTGCGACCTGGATCCGCAATGCGCTCTGGTGCGGCCGGCCGTCAGCGACGGTGACGCCATCATCTTCGACGGGAGGCTCTGGCACGGCTCGCTCAACCTCTCCGACGGCGAGGCGCGCAAGGCGCTCCTGCTCCAATATGCGAGTGCTGATTCGCCGGTTCTCATGCCGAAGCCATCAAGGTTTGAATGGCCGTTCGAATTCGAGCCTGACCGGCGCCCGCCGGTGATCGTCGTGAGCGGCAGCGGCAATGGCGGCGGCAACCTGCAGATCCCGCCGCCACCGACGAGCCCCACTACGGCGCAGCCGATCATCGCCGAAGTCAGGTCGCTGGATCTGCCGCACGAAGGCGGTCCGGATCGGGGATGGAGATCGCACCCGCTGTTCTCCGGCCTGACAGAAGTTCACGATCACCTGACCTGTCACGCATCGGTCCTCGGTCCCGGCCGGATGCCGCATCCGCCGCACAGTCATCTCGAGGAGGAGCTGCTGATCGTGCTCGACGGCACCGCGGAGCTCTTGGTTGGAAACTGGGCGGCCTCGGCAACCGTGAAGCCGCACCAGGTCGGGCCGGGCATGTTCGCCTACTACCCGGCCTACTGGCATCACACGCTCAGGAACACGGGCGCGAGGCCGCTGACCTATCTGATGTTCAAGTGGCATGGCGTGCCGGTCGGCAACGATGAGACCCTCGGCGCCACCGTCCTGAATTCCCCCAGTGACCGGGCCGATGCGGCAAGATCGTATCGGGCAACGCGCCTGCTCGAGGGCCCGACGAACTTCCTCGGCAAATTGCATGTGCATTGCTCGACGGTGCAGCCAGGGGGAGGGTACGAGCCGCACACCGATCCATATGACGTCGCGATCGTCATGCTCGCTGGCGCCGTCGAGACGCTCGGGCGCCGGATCCAGCCATTCGGAGTGATCTACTACAGGGCCGGCGAGCCGCATGGCCTTCGCGCAGTGGGATCGACTCCGGCACGATACCTGGTTTTCGAGTTCCACGGCGCCGGACGCACGCGGGAAAAGCTGCGGGGGGCAATGGCGGAGGAAGCCGGGACGCTCTACAGACGCATCGAGCGGTTCACGCGCCGTTATCCGGCGTTGCGCCGGATGGTGCCGCGACGGCTGCGGAAAGTCGCGCGCGGGCTTCTGACCTGACGCGCGCGTCGGGTCAGGGTGCGAGCGGAACCTGCAGGCTCGCTGAGAGCGTCGCCAGGGCTGCTATGGCGGCACTGGCCCAGTCTGCTGCCCGGCTTACGCAGAGATGCGCTTCAGAAGAGAGAATCAGCCCGTCCTCCAGCGGTTTGAGATGGTTGGCGCGAAGGGTGCCGCCCGAGGAGGTGATGTCGGAGATCGCGTCGCAGCTCAGGTTCTTGGGCCCCGCCTCGGTCGCGCCCTGGCTGTCGATCAGGCGGTAGTCCGCCACGCCCTTCGACTGGAAGAAAGCACGGGTCAGGTTGTGATACTTGGTCGCCACCCTCAGCCCGTGGCCGTGCCGGGCACGGAAGGCCTCGGCCACCTCGTCCAGATCGGCCATGGTCTCCACGTCCACCCAGAAGGCGGGCACCGCCACGATCAGGTCGGCCTGGCCGAAGCCGAGCTTCGCTGCCAGCGCGATCCGGCGCTGCCAGTCGGGGATGTGCTCGCGGACCAGGTCCTCGCCGGTGACGCCGAGATGGATGCGGCCGGCAGCCAGCGCGTGCGCGATCTCGTTGGCTGCAAGCATGACGACGGTCACACCGTCAACGCCGCGGGCCTCGGCAGAATACTGGCGCCGGTCGCCGGTGTGCGCGATCTCGACACCGCGGGCGGCGAACCAGTCGATGGTGTCGGCCTGGAGCCGGCCCTTGGAGGGGAGGCCGAGGGTCAGCGTCATGGCGTCAGCTCCCGCGCGCGCAGCACCGCCTCGGGCCGGATCATGGCGCCGACCGCCGGAATGGCGGCCGCGGCGCCGAGGCGCTGCGTCATCGCGTCGTAGCGCCCGCCGCCGGCGAGCGGCGGCAGGTCGGCGCGGCCCTGCGCGGTGATCTCGAAGACGAAGCCCTCGTAGTATTCGAGGTTGCGGCCGAAGCCCGCGTCGAAGGGCAGGGCGGCGGCGTCGATGCCGGCTGCGTCCAGGGCCGCGAGCCGCGCCTCGAGGCGATCGAGCGCGGGGGCGATGTTGACCCCGCCCTCGGCCGTGATGGCGCGCAGCCGCGCCAGCGCGTTGCCGGCGGGACCCTTCACACCCAGCGCCGCCTCGATGAGGTCTGCCTCCCCGCGCGGCATGCGCGCCTCGCCGGCGGCCTCGGCCAGGGCGAGGGACCGGGCAACGATCTCGTCGGTCTCGCGCAGCCCCAGAACCTCGCCCGCTTCCGCGGCGAGTGCCGCCACCGCGTCGGCGGGAGCGGGCCCTGTGGCGGCGGCGAGCAGCCGGGTGCGGAGCGGGCTCGGGGCGCGCTGGCCGGCGACGGCCTCCTCGACCAGCGCGTGGAACCGGCGCGGGCGCCAGAAGTGGCGGCGGAGCTGGCGCCGCCGCCGCGCCGGCATCGGCAGCGCGTCGAGCAGTGCGAAGGCGATTCCGAGATCGCCGGTCGCAACCGACAGCGGGCCGGCGTCGAGGGCGCGCAGCCCCTCATGGATCAGCGCGAACACCTCGGCATCGGCCGCCGCGGCGTCGGGGGCGCCGAGGTTCTCGATGCCGGCCTGGAAATACTCGCTCGGCCGGGTCGAGCCCGGTGCCTGGCGCCGGAATACCGGCCCCTGATAGGCGTAGCGCGCGGCCCGGTCCCAGCCGAGCGCGCCGTGGGCGCGGACCACCGGCACGGTGAAGTCCGGGCGCAGGCAGAGCTCGCCGCCGCCGCCGGCGCCCGGGAACAGGAAGGCGCGGGCACGGATATCCTCGCCATAGAGGTCGATCAGGGTCTCGGCCTCGAAGAGATGCGCCGTGGTCACCGGTGCGTAGCCGGCGCGGGCATAGACTGCGGCGAGTGCCGCCAGCGCCCCGTCGAGCGCGGCGTGGTCCTCGCCGAGCCTGACCGGGGTCATCCGGACGCGGCCCCTGCGCGGGCGAGCATCCTGCGGACTTCGGCCACCAGATTGGCACGCGGAACCGTGATCTGTGCGGGCTGTGCCTTCCACGCCGCATGGGTCTCGATCTCGGCGGCGAGGCGGGCACCAAGCGCGAGGTCCTTGAGCGTGATCAGGCCTTGCGCCCGCTCGTCGCCGCCCTCGATCACGGCGACGGGCGAGGCCCGGCGGTCGGCGTATTTGAGCTGACGCCCCATATTGCCGCCGCCAAGAAACACCTCGGCGCGGATGCCGGCGGCGCGGAGCTCGGCGCACATGGTCTGGTAGGCGGCCATCTCGGCCCGATCCATGGCCAGGATCACCACCGGGCCGGCGGCCTCGGCGCTGCCGGCGCGGCCAATTTCGCGCAGCGCGGCCAGCAGCCGGTCGACGCCGATGGAGACGCCGGTCGCCGGCACCGCCTGGCCGGTGAAGCGCCTGACGAGGTCGTCGTAGCGCCCGCCGCCGGCGACCGAGCCGAACTGCCGGCGGTTGCCCTCCTCGTCGGTGATCTCGAAGGTGAGCTCGGCCTCGTAGACCGGACCGGTGTAGTAGCCGAGGCCCCGGACCACCGAGGGGTCGATGACGGCGCGAGCGGCGTAGCCCTGGGCCTCGAGCAGCTCGGCGATGGTCTCGAGCTCCTGCACCCCCTCCGTCCCGACCGGCGAGGCCGCGACCAGCTCGCGCAGCCGCGCGCAGGTGGCGGCGCTGCTGTCACGGCGGGCGGAGACGAAGCCCATGACGAGGTCGGCCTGTCCGGCGGAGATCTCCGCCCCCTTGGTGAAGTCGCCGGACTCGTCTTTCCGGCCACTGCCCAGCAGCAGCCGCACGCCCACCTCTCCCAGCCGGTCGAGCTTGTCGATGGCACGGAGCACGATTCCGCGGCGATGGGCCTCGGCCTCCGGATCGGCGGGATCGTAGACGCCAATCGCCTGCATCACCCCGTTCAGGATCTTGCGGTTGTTGATCCGGATCATCACGTCGCGGCGGGCGATGCCGGCGGCCTCGAAGGCGTCGGCCAGCATCATGCAGATCTCGGCGTCCGCCGCGACCGTGGGCGTGCCCACTGTGTCGGCATCGCACTGGTAGAACTGGCGGAACCGCCCCGGCCCCGGCTTCTCGTTGCGCCAGACCGGGCCGACCGCGTAGCGGCGGTAGGGGTTCGGCAGGTCGCTGCGGTTCTGAGCGACAAAGCGGGCGAGCGGCGCGGTCAGGTCGTAGCGCAGCCCGAGCCAGGTCCCGTCGTCGTCCTGCCAGGCGAAGATGCCCTCGTTCGGGCGGTCGACGTCGGGCAGGAACTTGCCCAGCGCCTCGACCGTCTCGACCGCCGGGGTCTCCAGCGGGTCGAAGCCGTAATGGTGGTAGACCTCGCAGATCCGGTCGAGCATCGCGCGCCTTGCGGTGACATCCGCTCCGGCATAGTCGCGGAAGCCGCGCGGGCATTCCGCCCGCGGCCGCGGGGCCTGCTTCTCCTTGTTCTTGGCCATGTCCCGGGTCCGTCAGTGGTCGCCTCGGCGAGGTCGAGGCGTTCCCTAGCCGATCGGGGCGGAAGGGGCAAGCGGAGCCCTGCTCAGCCCGATGTGCCGGGCGGGTCTCCCGCGATTGCGCCGGCCAGCGACGCCGCACCTGCCACGGCAGGGGACAGTCCTCGGGGCGTCTCGGTTTCGGTCACCACCTCGACCTTGCGGCGGGCGAATTCGAGCCCGTTCGCGGCGAAGGCGTTGCGGAGCCGGTGATAGACCTCGCGGCGCAGCACGAACTGGGCGCGGGGCTTGCACTTGAACTTGACCCGGATCACCAGCGCCGAGTCGTCGTCGATCATGTAGATGCCCTGGCTCTTCAGCGGCTCGAGGAACTTCGACCCGTGTTCGGGATGCGCCAGCAGCGCCTGGCCGACCTCCTTGACCAGCCGCTTCACCAGATCGGGATCGGTCTCCGGCTCGAGCCGGAAGTTCATCTTGTAGATCGCCCAGTCGCGGTTGTGGTTGAACACGCTCTTCAGCTCGCCGAAGGGGATGGTGATCACCGGCCCGCGGTGGTGGCGCAGCTGCAGCGAGCGGATCGAGATCGCCTCGACCTCGCCGCGCACCTTGTTGTCGAGCTCGATGTACTCGCCGACCCGGAAGGCGTCGTCGAGCAGGAAGAAGGCGCCCGAGAAGATGTCGCGCACCAGCGTCTGGGCGCCGAAGCCAATCGCGATCCCGACGATGCCGGCCGAGGCCAGCAGCGGGCCGATGTTCACGCCGAGCGCGGCGAGCAGGATCATCGCCACCACGACCGAGAGGATCACCAGGAGCAGGTTGCGGAACAGCGGCACCAGCGTGTCGAGCCGCGAGGCGGCAGCGGTCTCGCCGCCCTCCTCGGCCCCGTCGGCCGCGCTGTGGCGGTCGCGGTGCAGCGCGGCGCGGATCAGCCGCCAGACGAAATTCGCCAGCAACAGCGTGATCGCGATGTCGAAGGCGGCGTCGGCCCAGCCGGGGGCGCCGGGGCCCTTTGCCAGGGCATAGAGGTCGATGCCCCAGAGCCAGGCGATCACGAGAACCGCCGCGAGTCCGGCCAGCATCCGCCAGGTGCCGTGCAGGACCGCCCGGTAGCGCTCGCCCGCCGGCGAGGCGCCGCGGATCATGCCGGAACAGAGCTCGAGCCCCAGCCGGTCGAAGATCGGCAGCGACAGCAGCACCAGCAGCGTTCCCGCGGGGCCGTATAGGTGCTGCTGGCCGGTGGTGATCCAGAGCGCGGCCCAGTAGGCCCAGGCAAAGACGACGTATCCCGCCAGCGCCAGCGGCGCGGCGGCGACCAGCATGCGGGCCGGCAGCCCGGGGGCGGCCTCGGCGCCGGTCAGCAGCCCCGCCATCGCCGCACGCAGCGCGCCCCAGTTGCGCACTGCGGCGCCCAGCAGCAGCCCGGCCACCGCGGTTCCGGCCAGCGTCACGGTCGCGAGCGCCGGCGGAAACCCCAGCCCGAAGGTGGGCGAGAGGCCGGCCACCAGCCAGCCGGCACCGCCAATCTGCGCCGCCCGCCGCAACAGCCCGGAGATCGCCGTGGCGGCGGAATCGGACATCTGCGCGATGCGGAGCGCCGGGGCATCGGGTGCGAAGGCGCGCCGCGTCAGCACGATGAAACCCCAACTGTAGATGACGCCGACCTCGTAGATCCAGACATAGTCGACCATCGGCCCGAGGGTGCCCGCCAGCAGCGGCGCGGTGCTCACGGTGGCCAGATCGAAGGCGCCGATCGGGGTGAGCTCGACCAGCCCGAGCGCAAGGGTGCGGACCACGCGGTCCCAGTAGCCGGCGCGGTCGGCTGAACCGGCGGGCGCGGTCATCAGCCATTCTCGCCAACCGCGGGTCGCCCGGCCGACCGCCGCGGCGGCCAGGACGCCGGCAAGGCCCACCGCGAGCGTGGCGGCAAGCATCGCGAGCGGGCCATGCTCGGCACGCGCGAGGCGCGCATCGATCTCTCCCCGCCGCTCGCCCAGACGCCCGATGGCGCCCGCCCAGTCGGAAAGTCGATCGCCAATGGTGCCTGCGAGCCCGGTCAGCCGGTCGCGCATGCCGATCCGCGGCTGGTCCGAGGCGGCCGCCTCGGCAGCAGCGCGCTCGTCGGCGCGGCGCCTGAGCTCGTCGCGCAGCAGGGCCCGGATCTCGGCGTCGGTCATCCGGGAGAGCAGCGAGTCGACCGCCACGGGGTCCAGATCCGCCGGAAGCGGGGCCTTGCCGCCCTCGGGAGACTGCGCCACGGCGGCGCCGGTCGCGACCGCAAGCGCGAGGCAGACGGCCGCGAGGCACCTGCGGATCACGAATGGCAGCATCTTCCGCCCATATCCCACATCTGATCCTGCGCGGGCGGCTGGCGCCGCGATGGCCTGAACCGTGCCGGCCGGCCGGTCCGGCGCCACAGGATAGTCCGGATTCTCCGGAGAAGGTGAGAGGGAAAGCGGCGCCGGGTCAGTGCAGCGCCGCCATCGCATCGGCATAACTCGATCGCTCGGCCGCATGCTCGAGGCCGAGCGCCTGGAACTCGTCGAACAGCGTGGCCAGCACATCGGCCCGCCCGAGCCTCAGCGCCGCATTGGCAAGCAGCTGGAAGAACAGGTCGCGCTGGGCATGACTGCCACCCATCTGCCAGAGGTTGCGCCGCGCCGGCATCAACCCGTCGATCACGGCTTTGTAGTCGCCCCGGCGGAAGGCGACCGCTGCCTCGCTGGCGGGCAGCGCCGCCAGGGCGTAGCGGGGCGCCAGGCTGTTCGGGTTGCGGCCGATGAAGTCGCGCATCCGGGCGATCAGCTCTGCCGCCTCGGTGTCGCGCCCCGCTGCGGCAAGCGCCAGCGCGCAATGGGCGCTGGTGAAGGGGCTGGCGTGGTTTCCGATGCGCGGCCGGGCAAGCTCGGCCAGCGACGCCCAGCGGTCGCCCACGTCGATGCCGCGCAGCTCGAGCCGCTGCAGCAGGGCGACGTCATTCTGGATGTCGACATAGAAATCCGGAACCGCCTTCATCAGGGGCGAATCAAGGTCGCGCAGCCGGTTGTCGTAGATCTCCAGCGCCGGCGCGTAATCGCCCGCCTCGGTATGGAACAGCGCCAGATGCCACCAGTTGTGATGCTGGATGTGGTTGCGCCCGGCCCAGTTGCCGGTGAGCCCCGAGACCCAGTCGACCCCGTCGCGCAGCCGGGACTGCATGACCAGCACATGCGCGACCGCATGGGCGCCCCAGCAGTCCGCAGGGTCAAGCGCGACCGCTGCCTTGCCGTGGCGCTCGGCCTCGGCATAGGCGCCGTTCTCCTCGAGCCCGAAGGCGCGGATCGAGAGGAAGCCCGGATAGCCCGGAACATCGGCCGACCAGCGCGGCGCCGCGCGCTCGGAGATATCCCGCATCCAGGCGACCTCGCCAATCCAGAAAAGCTCGAACTGCGACAGGCGGAGCGAAAGGAGATCGTGCGGATGCGCGCGCGCGATCGCCTCGTAGTGACTGGCCGCCTCGGTGACGTTGCCGGCGATCGACGCCGCAAGGGCCGAGATGTAATGTCGTTCGCGGTCCGTCTCGGGCGGGCGCGCTGCACGGGCAGCCGCGAGCAGCGCCTCGGCCTTGCCGTTGAGTTCGGGCTTCCGCAGCCCGCACATCAGGATGCCCTTCACTGCATGGGGCAGCGCAAAATCCGGATCGGCAGCCTGCGCCGTCGCGAGGCGATCCATCACGTCGGTGCGCCAGCCGACATAGGCATTGATCGCGTGGTCGAGTGCCTGGGCGGCGGCGGCGCTTCCGGTCGTCAGCCTGTGGCCCCATTGATCCCGTTTCATGGCATTCTCCAGATACGGATGACGCGACCACCCGGCTTCTTCCGGCTGGCCTTGGCGTCGCCCGCGGTGCCAGACGCGGGCACCATAGCGAGACTGCCGCGGTTGCGCGATGCACGTTTTCAGGGAAAAGAGTCCCGCAATGGTTGAATGATGGTAAAATATTCGCGAATCGTTCCGCGCTCGGCCGGAGCCCGTGCGGAATGTTGCTGTGGTGCCCCGGAGTGCTGGATGATCAGTTTGCGTAAGTTGGTTCGGGACGAAAGCGGCGCAGCGGCGATCGACTGGATCAGTCTCGTCAGCGCGGTGCTGCTGCTTGGGCTGGTGGTTGTCTATTCCGTCTACAACGTGGGTGTTGCGTCGGTTGCATGGAAGGTGGAGTCTGCGCTCGATGACGTGCAGTTCGGCGCCGATCCCGATGCATTGCCGGATCTCGCAAACCGGTCAGTTGTGACTGTGGGCCGTCAGCCGGTCCTGACGACGGATTCTCTCGCGGCACGTCCGGCGGTCGGCACGATCAGCGTCGCGCCCGCAGGACGGATCGCCCGGCCGGCGCCGGCAGAGTAGCCGGGAGCGCTGTCAGCCGAGAGCCGCCTTCACCTGATCTCCCGCGGCTGCAAAGTCCATTCGGCCCGCGTAGCGCGCCTTCAGGGTGCTCATGACCTTGCCCATGTCCCGGATCGAAGCGGCCCCTGTCTCCTCCATCGCCTCGCGAATCGCCTCGCGGATTTCTCCGGCGCCCAGCGGCTTCGGCATGAACTCGTTGATGATCCTGATCTCGGCGCGCTCGGCCTCGGCCAGTTCCATCCGGCCGGCCGCCTCATAGGTCGCGGCCGACTCCTCGCGTTGCTTCACCATCTTCGCGAGCAACGCAAGGATGCCGGCCTCGTCCAGGCCAGCCGAACTCTCCTCGCTCCGAAGCGCGATATCCCGGTCCTTTATGGCTGCGATCATCAGCCTGAGGGTGCTGGTTCGATGCTTGTCCTTGGCGAGCATGGCGTCGCGCAATGCGGCGTTGATGTGGTCGCGCATCGACTCCTCGTCCGATGGTGCCGCTGCCTGCGGCCGGGAGCGCGAGCCTACACCACCGATGATGCTCCAGCAACCCGGCGAGCGCGTCGTAAATCATTGAAAAAAATAGGAAATTATATTTCCTTCAGCGCTTGACGCCATCCGCAGCGCTCACTAGGTTCCGCTGCGGGCGGCATCAGCCTGGCGGTCGGGATCGTCCTGACCGATCGGTGGGGGTGCCGGAGTTCGGCACAGTAACGGCAATGCCATCAAAGACCCTCGGCAAGCAGGCGCAAGCGGATCCCGGGTCGGCGCGCGGACCGGCTACGGGCTGCGTCGCGCTGGCTGATGGTAGCCTGTTCTTCGGCCGCGGATTCGGGGCGTCAGGGCGGGTTGTGGGCGAACTCTGCTTCAATACGGCGATGACCGGCTACCAGGAGATCATGACGGATCCGTCCTATGCCGGGCAGATCGTGACCTTCACCTTCCCCCATGTCGGTAATGTCGGCACCAACCCCGAGGATGACGAGACCGCAAGCCCGGTCGCACTGGGCATGGTCGTGAAATGGGATGTGACGCAGCCGTCGAACTGGCGCGCGGCGCAGCATCTCTCGCCCTGGCTGGCGCGGCGCGGGCGGGTGGCGGTGGCCGGCGTCGACACGCGGCGGCTGACTCGGCTGATCCGAGACAAGGGGATGCCGCACGCCGCCATCGCCCATGCGCCGGACGGCAAGTTCGACACCGGTGCGCTGGTCGCGGCGGCCCGGGGCTGGGCCGGGATCGAGGGCGCCGACCTGGCGAAGGGCGTCAGCTGCGCCCAGGCCTATCGCTGGAATCAGAGCCGCTGGGCCTGGGGCGAGGGTTTCCCGAAGCAGACGGCACCGCGGCACAAGGTGGTTGCGGTCGACTACGGTGCCAAACGCAACATCCTGCGCTGCCTCGCCAGCACGGGCTGCGAGGTGATCGTGCTCCCCGCGACCGCTTCCGCCGGGGAGGTGCTTGCACACGACCCTGACGGCGTGTTCCTGTCGAACGGCCCTGGTGATCCGGCGGCGACCGGAGAGTACGCGGTGCCGATGATCCGCGCGGTGCTGCAGGCGGACAGGCCGGTATTCGGCATCTGTCTCGGCCACCAGATGCTGGCGCTGGCACTTGGCGCGCGGACCGTCAAGATGAAGACGGGCCATCACGGCGCGAACCATCCGGTGAAGGATCTCGAGACCGGCAAGGTCGAGATCACGTCGATGAACCACGGCTTCGCGGTTGATGCCTCAAGCTTGCCCGCTGGTGTGATCCAGACCCATGTCTCGCTCTTCGACGGCTCGAACTGCGGCATTCGGGTCGAAGGGAAACCAGTGTTCTCGGTGCAGTATCACCCGGAGGCGAGTCCCGGTCCGCAGGACAGCTACTACCTGTTCGAGCGGTTTGCTGCGGCGATGGACGCGCGCAAGGCGCGCTTAAGCCCCGCTTAACCACTTAACCACTAGGCAAGACTCCTCTGGTACGGCAGGGGGAGGCGAGCGTGAACCTTTTGGTCGCGTCCGGATCCATCGGGCGGGCATCCCGCTCCGGACGGGATTAGGCAAATGAACGGGTCCGGGGTGCGGCTTGCCCGCGGCCAGGATCATGCGGGGCGGGAAGGCCGCCGCACCCGGCTGGGCGAGCTTCTGGTCGGTCGGGAGGCGCTCGACCGCACGCGGCTGGCCGAGGCTCTGGACCGGCAGCGCACGACGGGGCGCCGGCTCGGCCGCCTGCTGCTCGCGAAGGGATGGGCCAGCAGCGGTGCCGTTGCCGGGGCGCTTGCCGAGCAGTGGGGACTCGGGCAGGCGGATCTCGCAGGCGATCCACCTGATCCAGGGTTGGTGGAGCCTGCGCTGGCGGACCTCTACATCACGCACCGGATCCTGCCGTGGCGGCGGGACGCGGGCACGATCGTCCATGTCACGGACCGGCCGGAACGTGCCGCCGAGGCGCTGGCCGCGGTCGGCATGCGGGCCGGCGCAGTGGCGGTGACGGGGACACATCAGCTCGATGCTGCGTTTGCGGGGGTGCTGGGGCAGGCATTGGCGCGGCGCGCTGCATCCCGGACACCGCCGACCGAAAGCGTGCGCGGTCTGGCCTCGGTGCGTCTCGTGGCCGCATTCGCGGTGGTGGCGCTCGCCGGCGCGATGGCAGCCGGCGGTCGCGCCGGACTGGCGATCGTGGTCTCTCTCCTGCTCATCGTCAATTCGGGCACGACGGTGCTGAGGCTCTTCGCGCTGATCTCCGGCCTGGGTCGGGAGCGGGCCGGACGACAGGATTTACCCGCGGGCACCGTCGGCCTGGCGCCGCGGTGCCAGCTGCCGGTGGTCACGCTGCTGGTTCCGCTCTTTCGCGAAGCCGGCATGATCGGTGAAATCGTCCGGGCGCTCGAAATGCTCGACTATCCCCGGGAACTGCTCGATGTGAAGCTCCTGCTTGAGGAGGAAGACGCCGCAACCCGCACGGCCGTCGGCGCACTGGATCTGCCGGGCTGGGTCTCGCCGCTGGTGGTGCCCCACGGGCAGCCGCGCACCAAGCCGCGGGCGATGAACTACGCGCTCGACTTCGCCGAGGGCGAGATCATCGGAATTCTGGACGCTGAAGACCGCCCGGCGCCCGATCAGGTCCGCCGCGTCGTGGCGGCGCTGCATGCGGCGCCGGCGGAGATTGCCTGTGTGCAATGTCAGCTCGCCTACTATAACGCGACCGAGAACTGGATCACGCGCTGCTTCCAGATCGAGTATTCGATCTGGTTCGATGTGCTGCTCAGGGGTTTCCAGCGGCTCGGCCTGCCGATTCCGCTGGGTGGCACGTCGGTCTACTTTCGCCGGGCCGCGCTGGAGCGGCTCGGCGGGTGGGACGCCCACAACGTCACCGAAGACGCGGATCTCGGCATGCGCATCGCGCGGCGGGGCATGCGATGCGGCGTGCTCGATTCGGTGACCGAGGAGGAGGCGAACTGCCGGGCGGGACCATGGATCCGCCAGCGCTCCCGCTGGCTCAAGGGTTATCTGCTTACCTGGCTCAGCCACATGCGCGCACCCGCGCGGCTCTGGCGCGATCTGGGGGCGGGCGGTTTCCTTGGCCTGAATATCCTTTTCCTCGGCGCGGCCGTAAGCTATCTGGCGATGCCGCTGTTCTGGGCCTCGATGCTGGGAAGCCTCGCGACGGGCGCGGCGGTGTGGGGCGACGCGCTTCCCGGGTGGGCAGTCTGGCCGCTGGCCGTCTCGCTTGCGCTCGGCCAGGCCGTGATGCTGGGCTGTGCCGCCCTCGCGATGCTGCGCCGTGGCACGCCGGGGCTGCTCGTCTGGGTTCCGACGCTGCCGATTTACTGGACGCTTGGCGCCATAGCCGCCTGGAAGGCGGTGATCGAGATCGTCTGGGCGCCCTATTACTGGGACAAGACCCGGCACGGGATCAGCCGGATTTTTCACCAGGCGGAAGCCCGGCGAGAGTGAATCCGCCGCAAGGCCGTGCGCCGGGGTTTCCTGAGCTGCGGAATGGCCCATCCTAGATCCCGAGTAGGTTACCTGAAGGGACGAACGGCCATGCAAAGCGAATTCCGGATCGACCGCCGTGCCCTGCTGGGCGGCGCTGCCCTGGCCGGTGCGGCCGCAATCGCCGGCCCGGGGGCCGGAATCGCCACGGCGTCGGCGCCGAAGCAGGGTCTCAGCCGCCCCACCCTCTACCGGTTCGGCCTTGGCGATTTCGAGATCACGACGATCCTCGACGGCGCGATCCAGCTCGACGGCCCGTACCCCATCTTCGGCGAGAACGTGAGCAAGGAGGAGGTTGCGGCGCTCGCCTTCGAGAACTTCCTGCCGTCGGACAGGATGGAGATCGTCTTCACCGTCACCGTGGTCAACACCGGCAGCGAGATCGTGCTGTTCGACAGCGGCAACGGCGCCGCACGCCGCCCGAACGCCGGGCGGCTGCGCGATCTCATCGCTGCGGCCGGCCTTGCGCCCGAGCAGATCGACATTGTGGCGCTGACACATTTCCACGGCGATCACATCGGCGGACTGATGGAGGACGGCAGTCCGGCCTTCCCGAACGCGAGCTATGTCGCGCCCGCCGCTGAATATGACTTCTGGTCCGACGAAGGGCTGCTGTCGAACGAGGCGATGAAGGCGCGGGCGGAGCTGGTGCAGGCGAACGTCGTGCCGCATGCCCCGAAGACCCGGTTCATCAAGGCCGGGGATGTTCTCGTCAGCGGCATCGAGGCAGTCGATTCGCGTGGCCACACGCCCGGCCACACCTCGTACCACATTGAAAGCCAGGGCAGACGGCTGGTGGTGCTGGGCGACGTTGCCAACCACTATGTCGTCTCGTTGCAGCGACCCGACTGGCATGTGCGCTTCGACATGGACAAGGAGCAGGCGGTCATTTCGCGCATGCAGGTGCTGGGCATGATCGCCGCGGACCGGATTCCCTTCATTGGCTACCACATGCCGCCGCCGGCCGTGGGCTACCTCGAGCCGAAGGGCGAGGGGTTCCGACTCGTGCCGGTTGGTTATCAGCTGAATCTCTGATGGCGCAACGGGGGCGGCATTCCGTGCGCATTGCCGCCCTCCTGCCGCCGGGCCATCCGCTCGGCCCTCCGACTTGCGGGTGATCGGGGCATCGCGATTCCCTGGATCTGCGATCGACCGGGTGCAGAGTAAACTCGCGGTTGAATATTTGGCTGGTTACTACGTTTTTGTTTGAAACTGTGGAGATCTAAATTATCGTTTTTGTGGTGATCGCGTCATGACTGCCGCACCGTAGGCGGGTCATGCACGAGTGATTGGACCGGCAGGCGCTCGACCGGGCGTGTGCCCCGACATGCGGGTCTTCGGCGCATCACGCGTGGTTCGGGCTCTTGGCAGGAGGTCAGGATGAGAACTCACTCTCCCGCGATCGAGGGCTTCCTGTCTGAGGAAATCGGTGCGGTCACCGTCGACTGGGTGGTGATCACAGGCGCCATGATCCTGCTCGGCCTGATGACCGGGTATGCGCTGTTCAATGGCGGCGTCATCCCACTTGCCGGCGAGGTAAGCGAAACGGTCGTGCTTGCCGGCTCGATCGACCCCGGCCATCCCGAGCCAGTCAACTGACCCTGCCAGACGGAGGCGCCCCCACCGGCGCGCCTCTTGTGGGTGGCCGGGCTGGCGTCGCGGCGGGCTTTGCGCTACACGGCGCGCCCATGGCCGCGAACCCGCCCGACCTGCGCCCAGACCTCGCCCGCGCCGTGGCGCCGGGTGAGCCGCCGGCGCGTCCGGGCCAGCCCCGGATTGGCATGGTTTCGCTGGGCTGCCCGAAGGCACTGGTCGATTCCGAGCGGATCCTGACGCGGCTCCGCGCCGAGGGTTATGCGATCGCGCCCGACTATGAGGGGGCCGACGCGGTCATCGTGAACACCTGCGGCTTCCTCGACAGCGCCAAGGCCGAGAGCCTGGAGGCCATCGGCGAGGCGCTGGCTGCGAACGGACGGGTGATCGTCACCGGCTGCCTCGGCACCGAGGAGGCCTATATCCGCGGCACGCACCCCTCGGTGCTGGCGGTCACCGGCCCGCACCAGTACCAGCAGGTGCTGGATGCGGTCCACGCCGCCGTGCCGCCCGTGCCTGACCCGAAGATCGACCTGATCCCGCCGCCAAGGGAGGGGATCGGCGTCAAGCTCACCCCCCGGCACTATGCCTACGTGAAGATATCCGAGGGCTGCAACCATCACTGCCGCTTCTGCATCATCCCGCAGATGCGGGGCAGGCTGGTGTCCAGACCTGCGGCGGCGGTGCTGCGCGAGGCCGAGAAGCTCGTCGATGCAGGCGTCAAGGAGCTCCTGGTGATCAGCCAGGACACCTCTGCCTATGGCACTGACATCCGCCATGCCACCAGTGCCTGGCAGCGTGCGGAGTGGCGGGCGCATGTCACCGACCTGGCGCGCGGCCTCGGCAGGCTCGGCGCGTGGGTGCGGCTGCATTACGTCTATCCCTACCCGCATGTGGACGAGCTGATCCCGCTGATGGCGGAAGGCGCGATCCTCCCCTATCTCGACATCCCGTTCCAGCACGCGGCGCCGGCGGTGCTGCGTGCCATGCGCCGGCCGGCGAACGACGCGAAGGTGCTGGAGCGCATCCGTGCGTGGCGGGAGATCTGCCCGGAGATCGCGATCCGCTCGACCTTCATCGTCGGCTTCCCCGGCGAGACGGACGCAGACTTCGACTACCTGCTGCAATGGCTGGAGGAGGCCCGGCTCGACCGGGTGGGCTGCTTCCAGTACGAGAACGTCGCCGGCGCCGCCGCCAACGACCTGCCGGGCCACGTGGCTCCGGAAGTCAGGCAGGAGCGCTGGGAGCGCTTCATGGCGGCGCAGCAGCGCATCTCGGAGGCGACGCTGGCGGCGAAGGTGGGGCAGCGGCAGGAGGTGATCGTCGATGCGGTCGACCGCGACGGAGCCACCTGCCGGACCAAGGCGGATGCGCCGGAGATCGACGGGAACCTGTTCATCGACGAGGACTTCGACGGGCTGGCGCCCGGCGACATCGTGACCGTCGAGGTCGACGAGGCGGGGGAATACGATCTCTGGGGGCGGAAGGTCTGAGGGCGCCGCGCAGGGCAGCTCAAGCTTGAGCATGGGGTCGATGCATTGATATCATTGGGAAGTCCAAGAATGGGGGCGTGAGCAGCGGTGCGAGAGGGCCCCGTGCCGGAGCGTTGCCGTCCCCGGCGGCGGCTCGGCGGACCTCTCTCTGTCTCTCCCCTCGAGGGGGAGAGGGCGCCTGCCGGCAATGACGCGGCCGACTGTCGGGATTGAGGACGCGAGGTGGAAATGAAATCTCTCCGGATCATGATGGCGTGTCCCTGCCGGCCCGGGCCGGCCGGTCCGGGCACCTGCCTCCGGATATTGATTCCGGAGGCAGGCTGATGCCCGCGCTGCCCGAGATCCGGACCGACCGCCTGCTCCTGCGGCCATGGCGCGAGGCGGACCGGGCGCCGTTTGCCGAGATGAACGGCGATCCCGAGGTCCGGCAGTTCTTTCCGTCGGTTCTGTCGCGCGCCGAGGCGGACGATCTTTTCGACCAGTTGCTCGGCTGGCAAGAGGAGGGCCTGACGTTCGTCGCGGTCGAGCGGGAGGGCAGGGAGCTGATCGGCATGGCGGGCCTCGCCGAGCTGGACGACGATATTCCACCCGCGCCCGGGGTCGAGCTCGGCTGGCGGCTCGTGCGCCGGGCCTGGGGCCGGGGATATGCGACGGAGGCGGCGCGCGGCTGGCTGGAGCATGGCTTCGGAACGCTCGGTCTCGCCGAGATCGTCGCCTTCGCCGTACCCGGGAACGCACGGTCCCGCGCGGTCATGGAGCGGATCGGGATGACCCACGATCCGGGAGGCGACTTCGACCATCCCCGGATCGCCGAGGGCAGCCCGCTGCGGCGCCATGTGCTCTACCGCTTCCGGCGGGCCGACTGGCGGCCTTGAGCACGGGCGCTCTGCTGCGGCCGCAATCGGGGGTTCCGCACCGCACCGGTCGACGCTAGGCTTTTCCGGATGACCCTGCCCATCGTCTGGATCCCCGGCCATCTCTGCGGCCCCTGGCTCTACGCTCCGCAGCTCGCGGTTTTCGGCGGCGCGCGGGCCTCGATCATCGCCGATACGCTGCGGGACGACGATCTTGGCGCCATGGCCGAGCGCCTGCTGGCCGGCGCGCCGCCGCGCTTCGCGCTCGCCGGGCTTTCGATGGGTGGCATGGTGGCGATGCAGGTGATGGCGCGCGCCCCGGAGCGTGTCGCGGGCGCGGTGCTGATGGACACCGATCCCTCGCGTGCGCGCGCGAGGGAGATCGAGTGGCGCAGCAGGTTGATCGCGCAGGCGGAGCGGGAGGGGCTGGGCGCCTATCTCGACAGATTCGTCGAGCGCTTCTACCTGCATTCGCCCGCCGCGTCCGGACGCCTGGCGCCGCTGACCCGGCAGATGATGGGCGAGACGCCGCTTGAGGTGGTCCGCGCCCAGGCACGGGCGCTGGACCGGCGGCGCGATATGGTGCCGCTGATCGCGGGCTACGCCGGCCCGGTCGAGGTGATCGTGGGCGCAGAGGACCGGGTCTGCCCGCCGCTCCTGCACGCGCCGCTTGCCGGCGCGCTGCCGGGCGCGGTGCTGACCGAGATCCCGGACTGCGGCCATCTGGCGACCATCGAGGCCCCGGAACCGGTCAACGCGCGCATCGAGGCGCTGCTGGAGCGGATTGACTGAGACCGGATTGCGTTG
Organism: Limibaculum sp.; assembly: GCA_039805905.1. Lineage (GTDB taxonomy): Bacteria > Pseudomonadota > Alphaproteobacteria > Rhodobacterales > Rhodobacteraceae > Thermohalobaculum. The sequence continues at coordinate 225,823 of JBDIVM010000004.1, forward strand.
GCGGGAAGCCCGGGCGGGACCGTATCGCCGCTTGGCAGCGCCGCGGCCAATGCCTAGTTTTGCGCCGGACCGTCCAGCCCGGAAAGGATCGTGCCCATGGACCAGCCGCTCTGGCAGCCTTCCGCCGACCGCGTCGCCGCCGCCAACCTGACCCGTTTCGCCGCGCAGGTGAGGCAGGAGCACGGCGTCGCGCTGTCGGGGTATCCGGCGATCTATGACTGGTCGGTGGCCGAGCCGGAGACGTTCTGGGCCGCGGTCTGGGAGTTCTGCGGCGTCATCGGCGAGCGCGGCGCGCGGGTGCTGGCGGACGGCGACAGGATGCCGGGTGCGCGGTTCTTCCCCGATGCCAGGGTCAATTTTGCCGAGAACCTGCTCCGCCGCGCCGGGGTGGAGACCGCCATTGCCTTCTGGGGCGAGGGCAAGGTCAGGCGGCGGATGTCCTTCGACGAGCTCCACGCACTGGTGAGCCGGCTGCAGCAGGTGCTGCGTGACGAGGGCGTCGGCGCGGGCGACCGGGTGGCGGGCTTCATGCCGAACATGCCGGAGGCGGTGGCGGCGATGCTGGCCACGGCTTCGCTGGGCGCAGTCTGGTCGTCCTGCTCGCCGGATTTCGGGGTGCAGGGGGTGCTCGACCGCTTCGGCCAGATCGCGCCCAAGGTGCTGTTCTGCCCGGACGGCTACCACTACAACGGCAAGGTGCACGACTCGATCGCGCGCGTGCGCGAATTCTCGGCCGGGCTGCCGGGCCTGACGCGGATCATCGTCTGCCCCTACATCTCGGAGAAGCCCGATCTCGGCGGCCTGCCGAAGGGTGTGGTTCTGGCGGATGCGATTGCGGGGGAGGAGGCCCGGCCGGTCGAGTTCACGCGTGTGCCGTTCAACAGCCCCCTCTACATCATGTACTCGAGCGGCACGACCGGGAAGCCGAAATGCATCGTGCACGGGGTGGGGGGCACGCTGCTGCAGCACCTGAAGGAGCATGTGCTGCTCTGCGATGTGAAGCCCGGCGACCGGGTGTTCTACTTCACCACCTGCGGCTGGATGATGTGGAACTGGCTGGTCTCGGCGCTGGCGGCGCGGGCCTCGCTGGTGCTGTTCGACGGCTCGCCTTTCGCTCCCGAGCCGGACGTGCTGTTCGACCTCGCAGAGGCCGAGAAGGTCACGCTGTTCGGCACCTCGGCGAAATACATCGACGCGCTGAAGAACGCGCATGTATCGCCGAAGGAAACCCACGATCTCTCGGCCCTGCGGCTGGTCACCTCGACCGGCTCGCCGCTGGTGGCCGAGAGCTTCGACTACGTCTACCGGCACATCAAGGCGGACGTCTGCCTCTCGTCGATCTCGGGCGGCACCGACATCATCGCCTGCTTCGTCGGCGGAAACCCGGTCGGCCCGGTCTGGCGCGGCGAGATCCAGGCGCGGTGCCTCGGCATGGCGGTGGACGTCTATGACGATGACGGGCATGCGGTGCGCGGGCAGAAGGGCGAGCTGGTCTGCACCCGGCCGTTCCCCTCGATGCCGCTGGGGTTCTGGGACGACCCTGACGGGGCGCGCTACCGGGCGGCCTATTTCGAGCGCTATCCGGACACCTGGTGCCAGGGCGACTTCGCCGAGATCACGGCGCATGACGGAGTGATCATCTACGGCCGCTCGGACGCGACGCTGAACCCGGGAGGGGTCAGGATCGGCACCGCCGAGATCTACCGCCAGGTCGAGCAGCTGCCGGAGGTGGAGGAATCGCTCGTGATCGGCCAGGACTGGCAGGGCGATGTGCGCGTGGTGCTGTTCGTCCGGCTGAAGCCAGGCGAGACGCTGTCGGACGATCTGGTGACGCGGATCAAGGCGCAGATCCGGACCGGCGCCTCGCCCCGGCACGTGCCGGCCAAGGTGCTGCAGGTTGCCGACATCCCGCGCACCAAGTCGGGCAAGATCGTCGAGCTCGCGGTGCGCGACGTGGTGCACGGCCGGCCGGTGAAGAACCGCGAGGCGCTGGCCAACCCGGAGGCGCTGGAGCTCTTTGCCGGGTTGCCTGAGCTGAGGGACTGAGGCCGCCGGGCTGCGGCGCCTTCAGATCCGCGAGGCGGATGACCAGCCGCACGAGCGGCGCGCGCTGTCGGCGGGCGACTTGCAGAGTGCCTCGGCCGCCGCAAGCGCGTCGAAAACCCGGACCACATAATCGCGCGTCTCGGCATAGGGCGGCACACCCTTGCTCCGTTCGATGGCGCCTTCGCCCGCGTTGTAGCCGGCCAGCGCGAGGATCGGGTCCTCGCCGAAGTTGCGCAGCAGCCAGTCCAGATAGGCCGCGCCGCCCAGGATGTTCTGGGCCGGATCGAACGAGTTCCGGACGCCGAACCGGCGCGCCGTGGCCGGAATAAGCTGCATCAGGCCCTGCGCACCCTTCGGACTCACGGCCTGGTCCTTTCCCGAGGACTCCACGGCGATGACGGCGATCAGCAGCAGTTCGGAGATGCCGTGCTTCCGCGCGGCCTGGGCGATGGGGGCCTCGTAGCGCCTGGCGATGTCCTGGAGGCGGCCGGGCTCGTAGATCGCCTGTCCGTCCATGCGGCGGCTGCGGAGCGAGTCGAGGGCCGCGGCCCAGCGGTCCGGCGAGGCAGCGGCCAGAGCGGCGCTGTGCGCCTCCCAGAACCAGGTCTGGGATCCGTCACGCGGAGCTGCTCCCGGCCCCGGTTCCGGTTCGGGCGCCTGCGCCGGCTTGGCGAAAACCGGTGTCCGGATCAGCTTCTTCTGTCCGGGCTTCGGCTTGCCGACGATCATCATCGCGGAACGGTCACCGACCCGCACGCTGTTCTTCAGAAAGCCCGCATGCGCCTGCGAATCAACGAAAGTGATTCCAATTGCGCTGCCGATGACGATCGCTACCGCCAGTCGCGCGGCAAATCTGCCATAGTTCAGCCACATTCCGCCACACTTCCCTCATAGTTGCCGGTGCCCTGCCGCACATTCGACTGGATTGTTGATATTCGCATATAAATATCACAATTGCCGAGGGAAAATCACGATTCTGTCTTTGTGCAGGGGGCTGATTAATGGTATTAAATGTCTCGCAGGGCAAACGGCGGTCGTGCCGACTGTGCCCTCAACGCATCAAAGGGGTTCGATGCGGAACTGACCGAAGTCTGGGGTGGCCCAGAGCACTGACCAAACCGTCTGGAGGGTTCTATGACCAAGTTTACCAAGTTTCTCAGCGACGACGCTGGCGCCGTGACCATCGACTGGGTGGCCCTGACTGCGGGCATCCTGCTCCTCGGCATCATGGTCGTCTACGCGATCTTCAACAACGGCGTGTCGACCCTCGTGTCGAAGGTGAACTCGACGCTCGAGGGTGTCGTCACCTCCGTCTCGGTCGGCACCGTCGAGAACCTGAATCCGTAATCGACGCCGACTACCGGGCGCTCGCCGTCAGGCGGGCGCCCTTGCCATGATCAGCAGGGGCGGCTGATGCGCATTCTTTCTCTTCTGGTTCTCGTCTTCGGCATCGCCCTCGCGGGCGGTGGCGTTTTTTTCGCCTCGAAGTATTTCAAGGAAATGAAGGCATCCATGGCGCAGCAGGGGCCCGAGACGGTCCGTGTGCTGGTCGCCAAGAGATCGCTCGACTACGGCGCCAAGATCACGCCCGAGACGCTCCAGTGGGTCGAATGGCCGAAAGCGGCGGTGCCGCCGGGCTCGTTCACCTCGGTGGAGACGCTGCTGGGCGAGAAGGGCGACGTGGCGCGGGTCGTCCTGAGGGCCATCGAGCCGGGCGAGCCGATCCTCGAGACCAAGATCACCAAGCTCGGCGAGTCGCCGCGGATGGCGATGAACCTCGGCGAGGGCAAGCGCGCGGTATCGATCAGCGTCGATGCCGTCTCGGGCGTCGCCGGCTTCGTCGCCCCGGGCGACCGGGTCGACATCCTGCTGACGCGGGACGCCGAGGGCCAGCTCATCAGCTCGGTCATCCTGCAGGGAGTCACGGTCATCGCCGTGGACCAGCAGCAGTACACCGAGGCTTCCTCGCCGCGGCTCGGCCGCACCGTGACCGTCGAGGTCGATACCCGCCAGGCACAGAAGCTTGCGGTCGCCCAGCAGGTGGGGCGCCTGTCGCTGACGCTGCGCGGGATCGACGAGGCCGTGTCGGACGAGGTCAGCACAGTCACCGCCGACGAGCTGTCCGGTCTGCCCAGGAAGCACGTCGATCCGGGGCAGTTGGTGCGCGTCCGCCGGGCCGGCTCGGTGCAGGACGAGAAGATCGGCGAAACCGCGACTCCAGGGGCCGGCGAGCAGTCCCCTGCTGCGGGCAACTGAGGCCATTCGGCCACAGCAAACTCCGGTATTGGTCGAAGTCGCCGCGACAAACGCTTGAGTCGCGGGTAAAATTACTGTTTATTCGATCAGCGTGGGTATCGGATCATTTCCATATCGTGCTCGGGGGCACAGGCAAATATGACAGATGGACTGAAAAAGCTGCTGTCAATGGCGCTGCTAGCTTGCCTTGTTGGCGGCCTGCCATTGGGAGGCGAGCGAGCCGCGGCTCAGGAGCCGTCGGTTCTGAAGACCGTCAGGGGCCTCGCATCGGACAACCTCACGGTTCTCATCAACCATGCGGTCGTCGTCGAGAGCGCCCAGCCCTTCATCGAGGTGTCGGTCGCAAACCCGGCGATTGCCGATGTTTCGCCGCTCTCTGACCGGACGATCTACATCTTCGGCAAGGAGCGCGGCGGAACGACGCTGACCTTGCTCGGCGAGAACGGGACGCTGATCACGAACGTCTCGGTCATGGTCATTCCCGACCTTGCCGAGATGAAGACCCGTCTTAAGCAGATGCTTCCGAACGAGCCGATCGACGTTCGCCTCAGCGGCGGCGGCGTCGTGCTGTCGGGCGTCGTTTCCGGCAAGGCCAAGATCGACCGCGCGATGACCCTCGCGCAGTCCTATGTGGGCAACGCGGCAATCAACATGATGACCGTCGGCGGCACGCAGCAGGTCATGATGAAGGTCCGCATTGCCGAGATGTCGCGCAGCGCCGCAAAGTCGCTCGGCATCGATTTCGGCATCACCGGGGATGGCAGCAGCGTCGGCGGCTTCTTCGGCAGCGGCAACAACACGACCGCCGCCGTTACCAACGACGCCGGCGCGATCGGCAAGGTGCTGACGGATGGCGGCGTCGTTCCGCTCGGCCTCAGCACCGCGACCTCGGCCTTCGGCGGCATCGGCCTGCTCGCGGAGCTCGGCGACATCGGCATCAGCTTCGTGATGTCCGCCCTCGAGGAGAAGGGCTTCTCGCGCACGCTGGCCGAGCCGAACCTCGTGGCGCTCTCCGGCAGCGAGGCGCGGTTCCTGGCGGGTGAGGATGTTCCGATCCCGACCATCGACCAGGACGGCAACGTCGATATCACCTTCAAGGAAGTCGGCGTCGGGCTGACCTTCCAGCCGTCGGTGCTCGATGATGACCTGATCCAGCTCGCGCTGGCTGCCGAGGTCTCGGCGGTGAACGAGGCACCGGGTCAGCCGATCAGCTTCACGGCGAGCGACGTGACGACGTTCACGACCCGCCGGGCGATCACCACGGTTCAGCTCCGCGATGGCCAGAGCTTCGCCATCGCCGGACTGATCAAGGATGATTTCAGCGACTCGGTGACGCAATTCCCGTGGCTCGGCGACATCCCGGTCCTCGGCACCCTGTTCCGCTCGATGGACTATGCCCGGGGCGAAACCGAGCTCGTGATCATCGTGACCGCGCATCTGGTCACTCCGGTCGATGGCAGCGAGCTGTCGGTCCCGAGCGACCATATCCGCATCCCGAACGAGTTCGAGCTCTTCCTGCTCGGCAACACCGAGGGAGCGGGAGCGCCCGGCATGGTGCAGAGCCAGGGGTTCGACGGCGACTTTGGATATGTGGTGGAGTGAGCTGACATGCGGAAACTGAGCATCATCGCAGCGCTGGCCACTGGCATCACCCTGGCAGGCTGCACGAACTTCACGACCGCGCTCAACAAGCCCGCCGGCGAGGGGCCCAACTCGCACCTGTTCGGCGTGGCAACGGAGCAGAACATCAACGCCCAGATCGCCTATGGCGATCCGGCGGGACGGATCCGGGCGCTCAACGAGGCGTTCCGGGCTGCCGCTCCCGACACGGTGACGTTCGAGTTCGACAGTGCCGAGCTTGACAGCGCGGCCCGGTCGGCGCTCGACCAGCAGGCAAAGTGGTTGCGGGAGCATGCCAATGTGCGGATGACCGTCGTCGGTCATACCGACAAGGTCGGCTCCGAGGGCTACAACGACGGGCTCGGCCTGCGCCGCGCCCGTGCGGTCGTGGCCTATCTTGCCAAGCGCGGCATCTCGCGCAGCCGCCTCGATGCGGTCGAGTCGCTCGGCGAGCGTGAGCCTGTCGTCAACACGGAGGACCGGGAGCGCCGCAATCGCCGCTCCGTGACCTCGGTGGCCGGGTTCGACCGGCGCTACGTCGGCGACGGGCTGGACGGCGAAGTGGCCGCCCGGATCTACAACGCCTACCAGGCCGGGTCGGTCAAGGCCGTCACCGTCGAGTCGGTCGACGGCTAGGAAATTCGGCCGGGGGGTGATCCATCCCCCGGCCGGACCCCCTTGGGGAGGTTTTCATTCTGGCTGCCCGGCGGGCAGTTTCATTTGCGGATTGTGCGTCCCCGGGTGGAGGGAGCGTGTCGGAGAGTGAACATTCTCGAGTCTTCCTGCGGGCCTGCGTGCCGAGTCGGAGTGCGGTGGCGGGAGGTAGGGTTTTGTGCGATACTTGGCGCGCGCATCCCTGCCGAGAGCTTGGTCTCATCGCTGCCACGATATGGCGCGACAATGACAGGATGCGAATCGACCGTGGGTGAGTCCGAGGAACGAACCGGGAGACCGATCTAGATGGCGCTTTCATTCAGACGTGAAACGGCTGAAACGGCTCCCGAGGCTTTGGTGTTCTCCGAGGGGTTCGCGGCGGCTGACAAGCTGGTCCAGGACCTCGACACGCATTTCGGCGAGGATCAGTGGCTGGCGGTTACCGGCGCGGACGCCGAGAAGATGCTGTCTTTGGCCAGCGCAGAGGATTCCTTCACGATCATCGCGCTGAGCTCGGACGATCCCGAGAAGGTCCAGTCGACAGCCGATCTGATTCGCCAGGCCCGGAGGCTTGGACTGCTGGTGCTGCTCGTCGTCGGCGACGTCTCGTCGCGGACCATGCACCAGATCATGCGCGAGGGCGTGTCGGAGTTCGCCCCTTACCCTGAACCCGCCGGCGCCCTCGTCGATGCGATCGACAGGATGCGTCTGGCGCGGACGAGCGGCAGCCTTCCTGCGCTCACGGGAGGCGCTCCGCGCCGCCTTGGCAAGGTCGTTGCGTTCTACGGCGTTGCCGGGGGCGTGGGCACGTCGACCTTTGCGGTCAATTTCGCGTGGGAACTGACACAGATGGTTCGCCGCGACGGACGCCGCGTGGCGCTGCTGGATTTCAACTTCCAGTACGGATCGATTGCGACCTTCCTGGACGTGCCGCGTCGCGAGGCGGTCTACGAGCTGGTTTCCGAGGCTTCCAGCCTCGACCAGACGGGGCTCACACAGGCGCTCAGCACCTACAAGGACAAGCTCCATGTGCTGACGGCCCCACGCGACGCGCTGCCGCTCGACATCGTCTCGCCGGCCGATGTCGAGGCGATCATCAATCTTGCGCGGGAGGCCTTCGACTACGTGGTCATCGACACGCCGCAGGCGCTGATGAACTGGTCCGAAAAGGTCTACGCCGCCGCGGACGACTTCTACGCCTGCATGGAAATCGACATGCGCTCGGCGCAGAACATGTACCGCTTTCTCCGCACCCTGAAGGCGGAGGACATGAATCTCGACAAGCTCCGCTTCGTGCTGAACCGGGCACCGGGCATGACCGACCTCTCCGGCAAGAACCGGGTCAAACGGGTGGCCGAGAGTCTGGGCGTGTCGTTTCATCATCTGGTTCCGGACGGCGGCAAGCAGGTGGTCAACTCCTGCGATCAGGGTGTGCCGCTGGCGGAAGGAGCCAAGTCGAGCCCGGTCCGGAAAGAGATCGTGCGAATGGTGGAAAAGTTCACCGCGGAGGAATCAGAGAAGTCGGAGAAATCGGCCGCGTCTTGATGGGCGGCCAATGCGCAGCATAGGGGTGTGATGCGATGTTTCGGCGGGTGCGAGATGCCAAGGGCGAGGCCAAGGTAGCGGATGTGCCGGCGGTTGTCGCGGCCAATCCGGCCCAGCGACCTGCGAACGAGCCGATGAATCAGGCGGCGGCCGATCTGGCCAAGGCCCGGCTCAAGCTCAACGGCGGCGGCGCGCCCGTTGCCACGGAACTCGACGGCGACGCCAAGCGGCGGCGCCGGCTGCTGAATCTGCGGGTCGACCTGCACCGAAAGCTGCTTGAGGTCCTGAACCTGAGCGCGATCGAGAAGGTCTCGGAGGGCGAACTGCGCGCCGAGATTTCGGACATTGCGCGCGAGGAGCTTGCGAACAGCGATCTCGTGCTGAGCCGGGTCGAACTCGACCAGCTGGTCAAGGATCTGATCGCGGAAGTCACCGGCCTCGGGCCGCTGGAGCCGCTCCTGCAGGATCCGACGATCAACGACATCCTGGTGAACACCTTTGCCCAGTGCTATGTGGAGCGCCACGGCAAGCTGGAGCTCAGTCCGGTCCAGTTCAAGGACAACGCGCATCTCATGCGCGTCATCAACAAGATCGTCAGCGCGGTCGGCCGGCGCGTCGACGAGAGCTCGCCCTGGGTCGATGCCCGTCTGGCGGATGGCAGCCGCGTCAACGCGATGGTGCCGCCCTGCGCGGTCGACGGGCCGCTGCTTTCGATCCGCAAGTTCTCGAAGATCCCGTTCACGGTCGATAAGCTGATCGAGAGCGGGGCCTTCTCCGAGGAAATGGCGCTGTTCTTGCACGCCTGCGTCCGGACCCGCCTCAACGTCATCGTCTCCGGCGGTACCGGTTCGGGCAAGACGACGACGCTGAATGCGCTGTCGAGCTTCATCCCGAACAACGAGCGTATCGCGACGATCGAGGACACGGCCGAGCTTCAGCTCCAGCAGGAGCATCTGGCGCGGATGGAGTCGCGGCCCGCGAATATCGAGGGCACCGGTGCCATCACCATCCGCGATCTCGTGCGCAACGCCCTGCGTATGCGCCCGGATCGCATCATCGTCGGCGAGGTTCGTGGCGACGAGGTCATCGACATGCTGCAGGCCATGAACACGGGCCATGACGGCTCGATGACCACGCTGCATGCCAACAGCCCGCGTGACTGCCTCGGCCGTATGGAGAACATGATCGGCATGTCCGGCATCGACCTGCCGCTGAAGGCGGTGCGCACCAACATTGCCAGTGCGGTCAACCTGATCGTTCAGGTTTCGCGCATGTCCGACGGCAAGCGGCGCATGATCTCGATCTCCGAGGTCGTCGGCATGGAAGGCGACGTGATCACCATGCAGGAGATCTTCAAGTTCAATCGCCAGGCGACCGACGGACAGGGCCGGATCATCGGCCGGTACAGTGCCACCGGTATCCGTAGCAAGTACTCCGACAGGTTCCGGCAGTGGGGCTACGAGCTGCCGGCCAGTCTGTTCAAGCCCGAGCTCTGAGAGTGCAGGAGGCGCGCGAGTAAATGCTCTTCCAGCCGCTGATCTACGCCTTCATCTTCGTCGGCGTCTTCCTGATGGTGGAAGGCGTCTACCTGCTGATATTCGGCAAGACGCTCAAGCGCGAAAAGAAGGTCAATCGGCGACTCGCCCTTCTTCAGGACGGCAAGGATACCGAGGAGGTGCTGAGCATCCTGCGCGCCGAGCGCGAGGGTGTCGAAAAGCATGACAAGATGCCGGTCATCGGCCCGCTCGTGGAGATGGCGCGCCATGCCAGCATCACGCTGACGATCGGTCAGATCGCTCTCAGCCTCATCGGCTTGACGGTTGTCTCGTTCCTGCTGCTGACCCTGTTCACGGGTGCGGTGGTCCAGATCCGCGTCGTGGTCGCCCTGATCACCGGCTACGCTGCATTCTACATCTGGCTGCGTGGCAAGGCCAAGAAGCGGATCTCGCTGTTCGAGGAGCAGCTGCCGGATGCGCTCGACCTGATGGTGCGGTCCCTGCGGGTCGGCCATCCGATGACAGCTGCGATCGGCATCGTTGCCCGCGAGATGGCCGATCCGCTCGGCACGGAATTCGGCCTGATTGCCGACGAGGCCACCTACGGCATGACCGTCACGGACGCGATCGAGCGGATGGCGAACCGCGTGCCCGTGCATGACCTGAAGTTTCTCTCGATCGCGATCAACATCCAGGCCACGTCGGGCGGCAACCTGGCGGAGGTCCTCGAAGGCCTCAGCCGGGTCATCCGCTCGCGCTTCAAGCTGTTCCGCAAGGTGCGGGCGATCACCGCCGAGGCGCGCTGGTCAGGATGGTTCCTGTCCGTGTTCCCGGTGATCGCGCTGCTGCTCGTCCAGGTCGTGCAGCCGGATTACTACGACCGTGTTTCCGACCACCCGCTGTTCCTGCCGGGAGCCATCGTCACCTTCGTTCTCCTGGTCGTGAACGTCTTCTTCATGCGGATGCTCGTGAACATCAAGGTCTGAGGAGCAGGGTTATGGACGCCGCACAGACGCAGGAGAGCGCCGGCCTGATCGACCAGATCTGGCTTGCGCTGATCAACAATTACGGACCGGCCGGACCATTTTACGCCGTTGCCGCGATCGGCCTGATTCTCATGGTGATCGCGCTGCCGATGGTGCTGCGCAAGCCCAAGGATCCACTCGACCGGTTCAGCTTCTCGGACGAGAAGCTCAAGTCCGAGTTGATCAAGCTGCGTCAGGATGGCGACGACGGCAGCCTGCGGGGCCTCGCCGAGTACCTGGAGCCGAAGACCGAAGAGGAGATGAGCGAGACCCGCACGATGCTGCGCGCCGCCGGATATCGCGGCGGTGCGGCGGTGCGGCAGTTCTATTTCGCGCGGTCCGGCCTCGCGATCGGGCTGTTGCTCGTCGGCGTGGTCATGACCTTCCTGGTCCCGGAGGAGCCCGATCTGATCTTCAGCGGCATCCTGTCGGGCCTGATGGCGCTGATGGGCTACTTCCTGCCGACCTACTGGATCCGCCGGAAGATCGAGACCCGAAAGCAGGAGATCACGAACGCCTTCCCGGACGCGATGGACATGATCCTTGTCTGCATCGAGGGTGGCCAGTCGCTTGATCAGGCAATGGCACGCGTCGGCGAGGAGATGGCGCAGTCCTCGGGCCCGCTGGCGCAGGAATTTGCGCTGGTGACACACGAGTTCCGGGCCGGCAAGGACCGAATCCTCGTGCTGCGTGACTTCGCCGCCCGCTGTGCCGTATCCGATGTCAGTTCCTTCGTGACGGTGCTGATCCAGTCGACCTCCTTCGGTACGTCGATCGCGCAGGCGCTGCGCGTCTACGCGTCGGAGATGCGCGACAAGCGGCTGATGCGGGCCGAGGAGAAGGCGAACGTCCTGCCGACCAAGCTGACGCTGGGCACGATGATGTTCACCGTGCCGCCACTGATCCTGATCCTGGTGGGTCCGTCCTTCATCATGATCCTGCGCGCTCTCGGCGGGCTCGCGGGCGGGACTCCCGGGCCGTTGCCATGAGGCCATCCGGGCGGCGCCTGGCGCGGCAGGCCGTCCCCTTTCTGATAGCGGCGTTGCTCGGTGCCTGCGAGCAGCCGCGCAGCGGGCTTGCGGAGACTGAGCCGCCGCCAACGGTCTCGACCCGGCGCGGCGAGACATACATGTCCCTCGGGGCGAGGCTGCTCTATGCGCGGGAGCCCGAGCTTGCCCAGAGAGCCTTCACGGCATCGCTGAGCCACGAAGGTATCACTGCGGAAGCCTTGACCGGGATCGCGATCGCCCTTCAGCAGCAGGGGATGGCAACTGCGGCCAGGCGCTATCTCGAACAGGCGCGCGAGCGGGCCCCGACCTCGGTGACGGCAAACAACAATCTCGGCGTGGTGCTCTTCGGGCTGAAGGAGTACTATCGCGCCAGAGACGCGTTCCGGGCGGCCTTCGCGCTTTCCAGCGGGACCGATGAGATTGCGGAGCGCTATCTGAACGAGACGGAGGAACTGATCGCGCAGATCGAGGAGACCGGCGAACTGGATCCGGCGGTCATCTATCGCGTCGAGCGCCTCGGCTCGAGTCAATTCCGACTGGTCGGAATGGAGACCCCCGCCCCGGAACTGGCGGCGGCGGAAGAAGCCGGAACCGAACCGGCAGTTACGGAATGAGGAGGCAAGGGCAGATGAAAATCCGGGCAGTGATCTTGGGCGCCGCAGTCGCGGCGGGCCTTACGGCTTGCGAAAGCGTGAGCGAGAAACAGGATCCGCTTGCTTCGAGCGTGATCGACGAGGCAAATCTCAACGACCTGATGCTGACGGCAGGCAGCCCCGAGACGGCAGTCGAGTATTTCGAGCAATCGCTGGCTCGCGAGCCCGACCGGGCAGACTTCCGGCGCGGACTCGCGGTGTCCTACGCACGGGCGAAGCGCTTCAACGAGGCGGCGCGAGTGTATCAGGAGCTGATCACGCTCAATCAGGACGAGCCTGTCGACAGGCTCGAATACGCCTATGTTGCCATCCATCTGGACCGCTGGGACGACGTGGGCACGCTGTCGGCGAGTTTCCCGGACAGCCTGCAGACACCGCGCCGCTATCTCGTGGACGCGATGGTGGCCGACCAGCGCAGCGACTGGGCGGCGGCCGATGCCGCCTATGCCCGTGCCGAGAAGCTTTCGGCCCGGCCCGCATCGGTGCTGAACAACTGGGGAGTCAGCCAGATGGGCCGCGGCGATCTCGCCGCTGCGGGGAAGACGTTCGAGCGCGCCATATCCTATGACTCGACCCTGTTCAACGCCAAGAACAACCTGGCGATCGTACGCGGCCTTCAGGGGGATTTCACTGTTCCGGTGGTCCCGCTGAGCGACAGCGAGCGTGCGATCCTGCTCAACAATCTTGGCATCATCGCCATGCGCAAGGGTGAGGATAGCATTGCCAAGGGATTGTTCGCGGCCGCTGTCGAGTCCAGCCCGCAGCACTATCAGGGTGCGGCCGACCGTCTCGCCGCGCTCGAAGCGACAGTCCTGAACTGAGCCGGCGATGGATACGCAAGCCCTGGCGGTCGCGACCGCTGCGATGGCCGTACTGATGATTCTTGTCACCTGGTTCGACCTGAAGCAGCTCAGGATTCCGAACTGGAGCGTTCTGGCCGTGCTTGGCGTCTTCGTCGTCACCGGCCTTTGGGGGCTCCCGCTGGAAACTTTCGCCTGGCGGCTGCTTGCCGGGGTGATCGTGCTGGTCGTCGGCTTCGGCCTCTACTCGGTCGGCGGTGGCAATGTGGGCGGGGGCGACATCAAGATGATGGCTGCGCTGACGCCCTTCGTGGCCGGCAAGGATGTCGGCTTCGTGCTGATCATGTTTGCCGCGCTATCGCTTGTCGGCATCATGCTGCACAAGCTGGTCCGGGCAAAGCTGCGCGACCGCCAGACCGGCTGGAAGGCACTCGACCAGCAGCGCTTTTTCCCCGTCGGTCTGCTGCTCGGGGCGACAATCATGGTCTATCTCGGGAGCGAGCTGGTCGGGCGGTATCAGGCCTGACCGGCGCCCCAGGCGGCCCAGCCCGGATCGCCGAGAAAGAGTGGCGGGTGATCCGTTATGACTCCGGTCAGGCCCGCCTCGCGGTACGGCAGCATCCGCGCCGGGTCATTGATCGTGTAGACGCGCACATGGAAGCGGGATTGCCTCGCGCGCTCGATCAGGTCGCGGGTGAGAAACTCGTGCCATATGTGCAACGAGCAGGCCCTGATGTCGGCGAGGGCGTCCGGCCAGTCGGACGGCGGCTCCTCGTAGAGGACGGCAATCGGCTGCGCGGGCATGAGACGGCGAAGCGCCTCCAGCGCCGCGAGGTCGAAGCTTGATACGAGAATCCTGCTCTCTGCCCAGGCAAGGCGCGAGAGCGCCGTGGCGACGGCGCGGACGACCGGCTCCGGCGGGCGATCATGCGGTTTGATCTCGAGATTCGCCGACAGGCCGAGCTCGTCGATGAGGCCCAGCGCCCGGTCGAGGGTGGGAAGCGGTTCGCCGGCGAATTCGGCCGAGAACCAGCTGCCGGCGTCGATGCCGGAGAGGTCGTCGCGGCCGATCGAGCTCAGCGGGCCACTGGCGTCGGTGCAGCGGTCCAGCGTCTCGTCGTGACACAGTACCGGCGTACCGTCACCGAGCAGGGAGACATCGAATTCCAGCCACCGGGCGCCCTGAGACGCCGCCGCGCGGAATGCGGCGAGCGTGTTCTCCGGGGCGACCTGCCTGGCGCCGCGATGGGCAACGATCTTGCCCGGGGTGGAGGTGTCGGGTCGGCCGGGGTGCAGGCGGTCCATCTGTTCCTCTCCGGATGTGTACGGCGCGCGGGTCGCCGGGCGCTCAGCAATGCCACGCCCTTGCGCCGCACGCCAGAGCGTTGCGCCGGGCTGCTCCCTGTGCGATGCGTCAGCCGGGGAGTCGGGCGGAGCACGAGGAAATGCGCCGTATTCTGATCTTCTCCGTGGTGCTGGCAGCTGTCGGTTTCGGTTGCCTCCTGATCGGCGAGCGAGGAGCGCGGTCGCTGGAGCGGCTCATGCTTGACCGGGTTGGAAATGGACTTGCCGCGATCGGGATCGACTGGGCTGAGCTGCACGCCGATGGGTTGCGTCTCGACCTGCGCGGCCACGCGCCCGACATCTATGCCCACGACCTGGCACTGGAAACGGCTCGTGCGACGGCTCCCTACGCCAAGGTCATCGACCACAGCACTGCGACCCTGGCGCCGCCGATCCGGCGCGATCCGCTGCGGATCGAATTGCTCCGTGACAGCGACGGCCTGACGTTGACCGGCCGGTTCGCCGGGGAGGCAATGCGCGGGCGCCTGATCGCATCCCTTACCGCAGCCTCTCCGGGCCTGGCGATTCACGATCTGACCGGCGTGAACGCGGAGCGACCGGGCTCCGGATGGGGACCCGAACTTGATATTGCCGTCGCGGCTGCGGTGATGGTGCCGAACGCCTATGTGACGGTCGAACCGGGCGCGGTCCGGGTCGAGGGGCTGGCACGGGGTGCCAGCCAGCGCCAGGAGATTGGCGACACGCTGATGGCGCTGGTGGGCGAAACGGTGCGGCTGACGCTCGAACTGCACGAGCCGCTGCGTGTCGTCACACCCTTCGTGTTCTCGGTGAACAAGGAAGTCTCCGGCGCCTTCAGGCTGGAGCTTTGCTCCTCCCGGGATAGCGAGGAGGAGGCCGAGATCGAGGCGCTCCTGAACCGGTTCCAGGTCGCCGGCCCGGCCCGGCGCTGCCCGGCCGCCCTGGGAGGACCCGGAACGGGGTGGGCAGCCGCGGCTGAGGCCGGCCTGAACGCTCTGGCGCGGCTGCCGGCGGGCCGTTTCCGGCTGGAATACCGGACTGCGCAGCTGACCGGCTCCGGCCCTACGGGGGCGCAGGATCTCGAGCCGGCCCTGGCCGCGCTCGCGTCGGCGCTGCCTCCGGGTTACGGGCTGATCGGCGCTCTTCCTGACGCAAATGCCGCGATGGCAGCGGCCGTCCCGGCGCCGCAACGCCACTGGATCACGATCGGGCGGCTGCAGGAGGGGGTCGTCCTCGCCGGAACCGTATCGGGCGAGGCGGCGGCGCGCATGCTCGAAGCCTATGCCGCCGCCCGGTTCGGCGGCAATGCGGTGCATGCAATGCTGTCGGCAGGGTCGGGCGGAGCGCCGCCGGGCTGGAACGTCGCCGCCATGGTTGCGCTCGATGCGGTGGCGGGCCTGATACACGGCGAGGCCGAAGTGACGCCGGGCCGGATCGGCATACGCGGCCTGGCCGCAACACCGGCGCAGGCGGCGCGGCTCCACCGGCTGCTCGAGGGAGAGGCACCCGAGGGCTACGCTGTCACCTCCGAGCTTTCGATCGATCTCCCGGCGCAGGTTGCCGAAGTTCCTCTTGGAATCCGGCGCTGCGCCACCCTGCTCGGACAGATGGTGAAGGATGATCCGATAACCTTCGCGCCTGGCTCCGCTGTCCTCGAAGGGCGGAGCAACCGGGTTCTCGACCGCCTGGCGACCTTGCTCCGTCGCTGCGAGAGCGGCTCGATCGAGATCGGCGGGCACACGGACAGCCAGGGGTCCGACTCCCTGAATCTCAGGCTCAGCACCGCCCGGGCCGAGGCGGTGCTGGACGGGCTGCTTGAACGCGGCGTGCCCCTTGCCCGTATGTCGGCGCGCGGCTATGGCGACGCGATGCCGGTCGCGGAGAACAGCACCGAGGCAGGCAGGGCGCTGAACCGGCGCATCGAATTCGTCGCGATCGAGTGAGCGAGGGCGCAATACCGTGCTGAACGGATCCGAACTCGGCATCGCCATCACGGCCGTCATCGCCGGCTCGATTTGTGTCGGCTTCCTGCTGCACTGGCTCTGGATCGCGTTGGGCCACGGTCCGGGCGACCTCGAGGCACAGGTTGCGGACCTGGCGGCGCGCCTGCACGAGGCGGATTTGGCACGGGAAGCGGCCGAGGCCGCACGGCAGGAGACCGCGGCGCTTGCAGCGGAACGCGATGCGGAGTCCGCCCGTCGCATCGCCGATCTCCGGAGCCAGCTCGAGGATACGATCGCCATGCGCGAGCAGGAGCGGCAGAGCGAGGTTGCGGAGGCGCGTGCGGATCTCGCGGCGATGCGGGACGGGCTTGGTGCCGCCCGGCGGCGGATCAGCGAGCTTGAAGCGGAGATCGAGGCATTGCGCGGCCGGGGGTAGACAGTATGCCCCGCCGGAGGGCGGTTACCGGCGCCAGCGCGCGGCCGCGCTGTCGTCGCTGTCGCGGGCGTCGACCCAGCGGGCCTCTCCGCCACGCTGCTCCTTCTTCCAGAAAGGGGCACGGGTCTTCAGGTAGTCCATCAGGAATTCGGCTGCCTCGAAAGCGGAGTGGCGATGCCGGCTTGCGGTGAGGACGAGGACGATGCGTTCGCCCGGCACCAGCGGCCCGACCCGGTGGATGACCCGTACACCCTGCAGCTCCCAGCGCCCGCGCGCCTCGTCGACGATTGCCTGCAATGCCCGCTCGGTCATGCCGGGATAGTGCTCAAGCTCCATTGAGCTGATCCGGCCTTCGCCCGTCCCCTGGCGCACGAGGCCGACAAAGCTCACCACCGCGCCGATATCCGTATCCGCCGCAGTGAGCCGGGCGAGCTCCGTCCCGACGTCGAAGTCTTCGCGCTGGACGGATACTTCCACATCAACCCCCGGTCACCGGCGGAAAGAAGGCAATCTCGCGGGCGCCGGCGATCGGCGTGTCGAGATCTGCCATCTCCTGGTCGACGGCGACTCGGATGGCGGCAAGATCTGCAAAGGCGGCGGCATAACGCGGATCCCGAGCGGTCAGTTGAGCAACCAGCTCACGGGCATTGCGGGCGCTTCCTGCGTCGATCTGCTCGGCCGCAGCACCGACACGTTCGCGCAGCCAGGCGAAATATAGAACCTGCATTGCGCCTCCCTCGTCCGGAGCCCGTGGGTCAGGTCTCCACATCGGTCGCAGGGCGGGCACGGGCCCGCTCCTTCTCGCGAATATAGGGCATCGCCTTGCGGAGATAATCCCATCCGGTCACCAGGGTGAACCAGGCCGCGATCCAGAGCAACAGCAGGCCGGCCGAGCCAACCGCGATCGCAGCCACGTCGAGCGCCTTGCCGACGAACGGCGGCAGCGGCCTGGCCCCCTGGGACGGCAACAGCGCACCGCGCAGCAGCAGAAGGCAGATGGCGAACATCTGCAGCGTCGTCTTCCACTTCGCAAGCCGGGTGACCGCGAGCTTCACTTCGCCGAGGAACTCCCGCAGGCCGGAGATCAGCACCTCGCGGAGGATGATCAGGGCCGCAGGAATGACGATCTGCCAGCGCATGTCATAGAGATGGACGAGGATTGTCAGCGCAATCAGCACCATTGCCTTGTCGGCGATGGGGTCAAGCATCCTGCCGAAGGCGCTTTCCTGCCCCAGCCCGCGGGCAAGGATCCCGTCGAAGTAGTCGGTGAGCGCTGCGGCGATGAAGATCCCGACAGCAATCCGGTCGGCCTCCGGCCGATCGAATACCGCGAATGCGACCGCAACGAGCGGGGCCGCGAGCACGCGCAGGATGCTCAGCAGGTTCGGGATGGTCCAGCTCAAGGCAACACCCTCATTGTCGCCAGGCGCGGCAGGTCACACCGAGCTCCAGCCACTATTACGTCCTGGACCGCGCAGCGGCAATGCCGCGCGGAACCGTTCAGCGTTCACCGCGAAAGAAAGCGTGGATGGTCTCCGCCATCGTTGCCGAAATGCCATCGACGAGCCGGAGGTCGGCGAGACCGGCACGGCTCACCGCCTTGGCCGAGCCGAAATGCGCCAGCAGGGCGCGCTTGCGGGCCGGGCCGATGCCGGGAACCTCGTCGAGCGGCGTGGCGCCGACCGCTTTCGAACGCTTCGCCCTGTGGGCCCCGATGGCGAAGCGGTGTGCCTCGTCGCGGAGACGCTGCACGAAATAGAGCGCCGGGCTGCGGAAGGGAAGCGCGAAGGGCCGGCGGCCGGGCGCGTGGAACTCCTCCTTGCCGGCATCGCGGTCGACTCCCTTGGCGACGCCGATGAGCGGCAGGTCCTCGATGCCGAGCTCGGCCAGCACGCCGGCGGCCGCCGCCACCTGCCCGGCGCCGCCGTCGATCAGCACGAGGTCGGGCCAGGCGGCCGACTCGCGGTCCGGATCCTCCTTCACGAGGCGCCGGAAGCGGCGGGCCAGCACCTCCTTCATCATGCCGAAATCGTCGCCCGGCGTCAGCTCGTCGCCGCGGATGTTGAACTTGCGGTACTGGCCCTTCTCGAAACCGTCCGGCCCGGCCACGATCATCGCGCCGACCGCATGCGCCCCCTGGATGTGACTGTTGTCGTAGACCTCGATCCGTCGGGGCGGCTGGTCAAGGCCGAGTCCTTCAGCGAGCGCGGCGAGCAGCTTCGCCTGGCTCGCGCTCTCGGCCATCTTGCGGCCCAGTGCCTCGCGGGCGTTCTGCAGGGCGTGGTCGACGAGTTCGCGCTTCTCGCCGCGCCGGGGCACGGCCACCACCACCCGGCGCCCCGCAACGGTGCCCAGGGCGTCGGCAAGCAGCGGGCCGTTCTCGACCTCGTGGCTCATCAGCACCATGCGCGGCGGCGTCTTCTCGGCGTAGAACTGGCCGAGGAAGGCCTCGAGGATCTCTGCGTCCTCCGCCTCGGCCGAGATGCGCGGGAAATAGGCCCGGTTGCCCCAGTTCTGGTGCGAGCGGAAGAAGAACACCTGCACGCAGGCCTGCGCCCCCTCGCGGTGGAGCGCCACGACATCGGCCTCGGCGGTCAGCCGCGGGTTGATGCCCTGGTGGCCCTGCACATGGGCGAGCGCCCTCAACCGGTCCCTGCAGATCGCGGCGCGCTCGAATTCCATCGCGGCGCTGGCTTCCGCCATGCGGCTGGCGAGCTCGGCCTGGACCCTGCTCGACCGGCCCTCGAGGAAGCGGGTCGCATCCTCGACGAGAGCGGCATAGTCCTCTCCGCTTATCTTGCCCACGCAGGGCGCAGAGCAGCGTTTTATCTGATGCAGGAGGCAGGGGCGGGTCCGGCTCTGAAGGACTGCGTCCGAGCAGGTTCGGAGCAGGAAGGCCTTCTGGAGCTGGTTCAGCGTCCGGTTCACGGCGCCCGCCGAAGCGAAGGGGCCGAAGTAGCGCCCCTTCTCTCGCCGGGCGCCGCGGTGCTTGCGGAGGAGCGGCCACTCCCCGTCCTCGATCAGGATGTGCGGAAAGCTCTTGTCGTCGCGCAGCAGCACATTATAGCGCGGCCTGAGGCGCTTGATGAGGTTCGCCTCGAGCAGCAGCGCTTCGGTTTCCGTCCGGGTTGTGATGAACTCCATCGATGCCGTCGCCGCGATCATGCGCTGGATTCGGTTGGAGTGGCCGGCATATTTCGCATAGGCCGCGACGCGCTTCTTCAGCGAGCGGGCCTTGCCCACGTAAAGCGCTCCGCCCGCCGTATCGAGCATGCGGTAGACCCCCGGCGAATCGTCGAGATTGCGCAGGTGGCGCCTGATCACCGCGGGGCCGGCGGGGATGTCCGCGGCAGGCTCGCCGATATCGATGCTGGTCGTGTCATCGTTCATGGGAATCGCCTGCGCGCTACTTCGTCCCGCGGCCCGATGCAAGCGAAAAGGAATCCCCCGATTCTGTGGATAACTCTGTCGGCAAAATGCAGTTGAAGGATGATTTCCCTTGAGTCCCAAGGCTGTCAATCGGTTTGAACAAAATTTAGGCACTTCCATAACGCATTGAAAATGCTAAGGAAAAAATCTCGATCAGGCAACCCCATGAATTCCCGAGGAAATTCTGACAACCGTGTAACGAAGTCGAACTCGCGTGGAAAAGTCGATCGGAACGCAGTGCGATCAGGCGAGCAAAGCGGTTGTCCTGACGTCTATCCGACGATATCCGGTCCTTGCCAGACCAGATGCTGACCGCCGTCCACGGCCAGCATTTGGCCGGTGAAGGCCTTGCAGGACAAAAGGAACCGCATCGCGGCCAGGACGTCCTCGACGTCCGTGCCGCGCCCGAGGATGCAAGCGCTCCGCTGCCGGGCAAAATGGGCCGCGGATTCCCGCTCGGCAGGCAGCGTGGGGCCGGGACCGATGGCGTTAACCCGGACATGGGGCGCAAGCGCCTGGGCCGCGGTCCGGGTAAAGGCGAGCAGGGCTGACTTTGCGACCGTGTAGGATATGAAGTACGGCGTCGGCTTCCAGACCCGCTGATCAAGCATGTTGATGACGGAGGCCTGTGCGACCGGCTCGCCTCTCGGGTCGAGTTCTGCTGACGGCGCCTGCGCGGCGAACTGCTGGGTCAGATGCACCGGAGCGCGGAGGTTGGTCTCGATGCCGCGGTCCCAGCTCTTGCGGGTCATTGAGGCGATCCGGTCGTTCTCGAAGAGCGATGCATTGTTGACAAGGAGCGAAAGCGGGCCCCCGAGCGCCGCGGCGGCGCGGCCAACGAGCCCCGACGTCCGCTCCTCGCTGAGCAGGTCGGCCCTGAGCGTTGCGGCACGGACACCGAACGACCGCGCTTCCGCCGCCGTCGCCTCGGCCTCGTCGGCGGAGGCGTGGTAGTGGACAGCCACGTCCCATCCTGCGGCAGCAAGATCGAGAGCCATGGCGCGGCCGATCCGCCTCGCTGCGCCGGTCACCAGGGCACGGCGTCTGTTCTGTGCGACGTTTGCTGCCATCCGGTTGTCCTCTTAGCCTGCGCGAGCCTGATAGACGCAGCGGGCAAGGATTGCCAGCCAGCGGCGCGGGTCGTATTGCCCCGCCGGCCGGAGGCGCAGCGCATCGGGCATCGGCAGGGCAATGGGGCCGATCATCGCGCGGCGATCACGCTCCGCGACGCCAGTCGACGCGGCGAACCGGGTCGTCCGAATTGGTGTCCCGCGCTGGCAGTCGATGACGGGGGCAGGGCTCATTGTCTCCCGTGCGCCCCGGCATCGCAGCCGCAGCGGTCTCCGGCAGCGCGGTAGACGCCGCAATTCGGGCAGGGCTCCAGCATGGCCGTCGCGTTCCGCGGGTTTGCCCCCGTCTTCTCCGGCTTGTGCACGCGCCCCCTGCCGCCGCCGAGCGCAGGTTTGAGGACGAGGAACCAGCCGGCAAGCAGGGCCAGAAGGATCATGCCGATCTTGGTAGTCATCCGCTCCGTCTCCGTCAGGCCGGTGCTGCCAGAAGCTAGGCCGCAATCGCGCACCGTTCAACTGCCGCATCCGGAACCCGGGCACTGGTTCAGGGAATTCTGCTGCGCGCCGGGGAGGCGTGATATATACTTCGTTGCCACGCGAACCGAGTCCGGGGCCGACTGGTTTATGAAGCTCATGGAACAGGATGAAGTGCTGCTGGCCGAACTCGGCGAGCTGAAGCGGCAGCATCGCGCACTCGACGAGGAGATTGCGGCGCTGTCGCTGTCGCCCCTGGGCGATCAGCTTCGACTGAAGCGGCTGAAGAAGCGCAAGCTGCAACTCAAGGACGAGATCTCGCGGGTCGAGGACAAGCTCTATCCGGACATCATCGCCTGACGCGGCTTGCGAGGCCGGGACGTGCCGCTATAGTGCCCGCTTGCTGCATCTGCACCGGCAAGGCGAGAGGTGGATACCACGGCAATGTCGCGCACGCTCGTCGGGATCGTGATGGGCAGCCAGTCGGACTGGCCGACCATGCAGCACGCCGCCGCCGTGCTCGACGAGCTCGGCATCGCGCACGAGGTCCGCGTCGTCTCCGCCCACCGCACGCCCGACCGCATGTTTGCCTATGCCGAAGCAGCGGCGGGGCGGGGGCTTCGGGCGATCATCGCCGGGGCCGGCGGTGCGGCGCATCTGCCGGGGATGCTCGCGGCGAAGACGCGGGTTCCGGTGCTGGGCGTGCCTGTACAGAGTCGGGCGCTCTCCGGGCTCGACAGCCTGCTCTCGATCGTGCAGATGCCGAAGGGTGTGCCCGTGGGCACACTCGCCATCGGCGAGGCGGGCGCGGCCAATGCCGGGCTGCTGGCTGCGGCAATCATCGCCACGACCGACGGCGAGGTCGCCCGCCGGCTCGACGCCTGGCGCGCCGCGCAGAGCGCAGCGGTTGCCGATGAGCCCGAAGGTGACTGAGGCCACGCTGCCCCCGGGCAGCACCATCGGGATCCTGGGTGGCGGGCAGCTCGGCCGAATGCTGGCGATCGCCGCGGCGCGCCTGGGGCTGAAGGCCCATGTCTACGAGCCGGCCACAAGCCCGCCCGCGGGCGACGTGGCTGCCGCTGTCACCACCGCCACCTATGATGATGCCGGGGCGCTCGCGCGCTTCGCCGCGGCGGTCGACGTCGTGACTTTCGAGTTCGAGAACGTACCCTCCCGCGCCGCCGAAATCCTCGCCACCCATGCTCCGGTGCGCCCGGACCCTCGCGCGCTCGGGATCAGCCAGGACCGGGTGGCCGAGAAGGCGTTCATGCAGGACCTCGGCGTGCCGGTCGCGCCCTGGCGCGCGGTCGGCAGCCTGAAGGAGCTGAAGGCCGCGCTGGCCGAGATCGGGACGCCCTCGATCCTCAAGACCCGGCGGCTCGGCTATGACGGCAAGGGTCAGGTGCGCGTTGCCGATGCGTGCCGCGCCGATATCGCTTGGGACGAGATCGGACGGGCGCCCGCGGTGCTCGAGCGTTTCGTGCCGTTCCGGCGCGAGATCTCGGTGATCGGCGCCCGCGGCCTGGGTGGTGAGGTGGTGTGCTACGATCCGGGCGAAAACCTGCACCGCGACGGAATCCTGCGCACGACCACGGTGCCGGCCGAGATCACCGCGGCGGTGAAGGCTGACGCGGTGCTGACCGCGGGGCGGATCCTGAACGCGCTCGACTATGTGGGCGTGATGGGGGTCGAGCTGTTCCAGGGGCCCGATGGCGGGCTCTTGGTCAACGAGATCGCGCCGCGGGTCCACAATTCGGGCCACTGGACCATAGAGGCCTGCGTGATCGACCAGTTCCAGCAGCACATCCGCGCCGTGGCCGGATGGCCGCTCGGCGATGGCGCACGCCACTCGGACGCGGTGATGACGAACCTGATCGGCGAGGACGCCGCGGACTGGCCGGAGCTTGCCGCGAGCGGCGACGGGCTGCATCTCTACGGCAAGGCCGAGATCCGGCCGGGTCGCAAGATGGGCCATGTGACCCGCCTCACCGGCCCCGCCGGACGCTGAGCCGACGGCCGTCCCGGGGTCAGTTGCGGCGAACCGGGGAACGGATCTGTTTGATGACCTGCATCGGCGCCCAGAGGGCAGCCCGCAGCAGCGGGTTCTCAGCCAGCTGCGCCTTGGCCTTCTCGAACGCCATCACGTCGCCGATGCGCCGGTCGAGGAATTGCCAGCTGCGCTCGGCGCCCGGACTCGAATCGCCCAGCCAGTAGAGCAGCGTCGCCGAGTAGACCGAGGCCAGGATCATCCGCTTGGTGTACCAGTTGTAGTCCGTCGCGTCGTCGCCGCAGGCGTTCCAGATGGTGTCGGCCGTCTCCCAGATCGCCTTCGCTCCTTCCGGCGCGTAGATTGGCAGCGCCAGCAACGCGGCGCCCCGGCGCACCGCCTCCCGGTAGCCGGCGACCAGCTCGATCCGGCGGCGGACGCAGTGGGCGACACGATCGCGGATGCGCATGGCGCCGATCCCGGTCGCAGCAACCTCGGCTGCGAGTGCCCGGTCGCCCCGCCGGTGGAAGGCGAGGGCCATGTCGATGCCCCCGCGCGGGAACGCGAGCCGGGCGAGCCCCTCGTCAGAGCCCGATTCGGCGATGGCCGCCCGCAGCGCGGTCTCGCCCCAGCCGTCGAAGGCGACATGGGGAAGCGCGGAGTCGAGCAGCCGTTCGCGCGTCTCGGAAAGGTGGTCTTCCTCGGATTTTCGCGGCGTTTTCATGGACTTTCCTGCAGCGTTCGGCATTACCCTGCCCCAGTGGACAGCGACCGTCGGGCTATGTATATAGAGCGCTCCTGCAGAAACCCGTAACTGGAAAGGTGGTGACGTAGGTGCAGGTACTGGTTCGCGACAACAATGTCGATCAGGCGCTTCGGGCGCTGAAGAAGAAGATGCAGCGCGAAGGCATCTTCCGCGAGATGAAGCTGCGGCAGCATTACGAGAAGCCGTCGGTGAAGAAGGCGCGGGAGAGGGCCGAGGCAATCCGCCGCGCGCGCAAGCTCGCGCGCAAGAAGGCGCAGCGCGAAGGTCTTCTCTGAAGTCATCCCGACAGCGTCCCGGCATGGACCAGGACGCATCAGGCGTTCAGCCCCCGCAGGTCACTTGCGGGGGTTCGTCGTTCCGGGAGTGTGGAGGTGGCCATGGTGATGCTGCCCGAGGCGCGCGTCCCGGACGGGATGCGGCTGTACGCCATTGGTGATGTGCATGGACGCAGTGATCTCCTGGCGGAGGTCCACGCCCGGATAGAGGTCGATCTGGCGAACCGACCGGTCGGTGACTGGAGGGTGATCCATCTCGGAGACTATGTGGATCGCGGCCCGGATTCGGCCGGGGTGCTGCGGATGCTGCTCGACTATCGGGCGGATGGCCGGGCCGAGTTCCTGCTCGGCAACCACGACTCCTTCCTGATCGAGTTTCTGGCCGACCCGGCTGGACCCGCCTTCGACATGTGGATGCACAATGGCGGGGTCGAGACTCTCGATTCCTTCGGCATCGACGGCGCGCGCGCCGCGCAGCAGGCGCTGACGCCGGCCGGACGGAGGCGCCTGCGCGACGAACTCGAGAGGGCTGTCCCGCCCGACCTCGCCCGGTTTCTCTCGAGCCTGGTTCCGATGGTCCGGCACGGCGATTACGCGTTCGTCCACGCAGGCGTGCAGCCCGGCGTTCCGTTGGCCGAGCAGGCGGTGGCAGACCTGATCTGGATCCGCCGGCGCTTCCTCGATGCGGAAATGGACCACGGCGCGGTGATCGTGCACGGCCACACGCCGTCACCGGCCGTCGTGGTCCGTCGGAACCGCATAGGCATCGACACCGGCGCGGTACTGGGCGGCCGGCTCACCTGCCTGGTGCTGGAGGGCAGGAGGCGCGCGATCCTGGGGCCCGACGGGCCAGAGATGCTGGCAGGACCGTGCTGAGCGAAGCTGTCGGTCGCATGCAGCCTTCCCGAGGTGGCCTTGTCCCGGCGGTCAGTCCATCGCCTTCACGATGTCCTCGGTCATCTTCTTGGCATCGCCCAGCAGCATCATGGTCTGGTCCATGTAGAACAGCGGGTTGTCGATGCCGGCATAGCCCGAGGCCAGCGAGCGCTTGACGAACAGCACCGTCTTGGCCTTCTCGACATCCAGCACCGGCATGCCGGCGATGGGCGACTTCGGATCGGTCTTGGCCGAGGGGTTGGTGACGTCGTTCGCGCCGATCACGTAGACCACATCGGTCCGGGCAAACTCGGAGTTGATGTCCTCGAGCTCGAACACCTCGTCATAGGGCACATTCGCCTCGGCCAGCAGCACGTTCATGTGGCCGGGCATGCGTCCTGCCACCGGATGGATGGCGTATTTCACCGTCACCCCGTGCGCCTTGAGCTTGTCCGCCATCTCGCGCAGCGCGTGCTGGGCCTGGGCCACGGCGAAGCCGTAACCCGGCACGATGATCACCGATCCGGCGTTCTGCATGATGAAGGCCGCGTCCTCGGCCGAGCCGCGCTTGACCGGCTTCTGCTCGCCACCGCCTGCCGCGCCCGCCGCCGCATCCGCGCCGCCGAAGCCGCCGAGGATGACCGACAGGAACGCCCGGTTCATGCCCCGGCACATGATGTAGCTGAGGATCGCGCCCGACGAGCCGACCAGCGAGCCGGTGATGATCAGCGCGGTGTTGCCGAGCGTGAAGCCGATGCCCGCCGCCGCCCAGCCGGAATAGGAGTTCAGCATCGAGATCACCACCGGCATGTCGGCGCCGCCGATCGGGATGATGATCAGCACGCCCAGCGCCAGCGCCGCGAGGGTGATCAGCCAGAACCAGCCGGTCCACTGGGTTGCGATCAAGAGGATGATCATCACCACCAGCGCCGCCCCGAGGCCGAGATTGACCATGTGCCGCATCGGCAGCAGGATCGGCGCGCCCGACATGCGTCCGTCGAGCTTGGCGAAGGCGATGATCGAGCCGGTGAAGGTGACCGCACCGATTGCGACGCCGAGCGACATCTCGATGATCGAGCCGGCATGGATGTCGCCCGGGGAGCCGATGCCGAAGGCCGCCGGCGAGTAGAGCGCGCCCGCGGCCACGAAGACCGCCGCGAGGCCGACCAGCGAGTGGAAGGCGGCGACGAGCTGCGGCATTGCCGTCATCGGCACGCGCTTCGCGATTACCGCCCCGACACTGCCGCCGGCGGCGAGACCGATCAGGATCAGGAGCCAGCCGAGGAAGCTGGCGGGCGGCGCGAACACGAACAGCGTCGTCAGCATGGCGAGCCCCATGCCGATCATGCCGAAGCGGTTGCCCTGCCGGCTGGTGGTCGGGTGCGACAGGCCCCTGAGCGCGAGGATGAACAGGATGCCTGAGATCAGGTAAGCGAATGCAGCGAGATTGGCCATCGATCCGCCCCCTCAGTCCTTCTTCTTGTACATGGAGAGCATCCGCTCGGTGACCAGGAAGCCGCCGAAGATGTTCACCGAGGCCAGGATCACGCCCAGGAAGCCGAAGATGCGGGTCGCCCAAGTGGCGCCGGCGTCGAGATCGGCCCCGGCGGCGACCAGCGCGCCGACCACGATCACCGACGAGATCGCGTTGGTGACCGACATCAGCGGCGTGTGCAGCGCCGGGGTCACCGACCAGACCACGTAGTAGCCGACGAAGCAGGCCAGCGCGAAGATCGCGAGGCGGAACATGAATGGGTCGATGCCCGTCGCCGCTGCCGCGCCGTGGGCCGCGGCGTCGGCCGCACCGGGCGCCGCCTCGGACATCTCGGTGGCGATGCGGGCGAATTCGGCCGCCGCCTCGGACGCACGCTCGGCCGCCTGTCTGAGGGTTTCGGAGGAGAAGGTCGCGACCATGGCTCAGCCCTCCTTGGCGGCGAAACTGGGGTGGACCACAGCGCCATCCTTCGTCAGCCGGATCCCCTTCACCAGCTCGTCGCCGTCGTCGAGCACGAGCGCGCCGTCCTTGATCAAGGGAGTCAGAAAGTTCAGGTGGTTGCGGGCGAAGAGCGCCGAGGCGTCGGCGGCGAGCCGGCCCGGCATGTTGGCGAGGCCGAGGATCTTCACGCCGTTCGCAGTCACCACGGTCCGGTCGAACTCGGCGCCCTCGACATTGCCGCCCTGCTCGACCGCGAGGTCGACGATCACCGAGCCGGGCTTCATCGAGGCGACCATCGCGGCGTTGACCAGCACCGGCGCCTTGCGGCCGGGGATCAGGGCAGTCGTTATCACGATGTCCTGCTTGGCGATGTGCCCGGCGACCAGCTCGGCCTGCTGGCGCCTGTAGTCGTCGGACATCTCCTTCGCGTAGCCGCCCGCGGTCTGCGCCTGCATGAACTCCTCGTTCTTCACGGCGATGAACTTGCCGCCGAGCGAGGCGACCTGCTCCTCGGTCGCGGGGCGCACGTCGGTCGCGGTAACGATGGCGCCGAGCCTGCGGGCGGTGGCGATGGCCTGCAGCCCGGCAACGCCGACACCCATGACGAAGACCTTGGCCGGCGCGACGGTGCCGGCGGCCGTCATCATTTGCGGGAAGGCGCGGCCATAGGCATTGGCAGCCTCGATCACCGCCTTGTAGCCGGCGAGATTGGCCTGGCTCGAGAGCACGTCCATCGACTGCGCCCGGGTGATCCGGGGCATGAACTCCATGGCGAAGGCATCGACGCCCTTCGCGGCGCAGCCTTCCATGATCTCGCGTTCGGCATAGGGCGCCATGATGCAGAAGAGCTTCTGGCCCTTGGCGAAGCTCTTCAGCTCCGCCGCGGTCGGGCGCTGCACCTTCAGCACGATGTCGGCGTCCTTCACGGCGGCGGCGAAGGTCTTCGCGATCTCGGCACCGGCCGCCTCGTAGGCCGCATCCGGAATGCTGGAGGCGGTTCCCGCACCGGCCTGCACGACAGTCTTCGCCCCGAGAGCGACGAGCTTCCTCACCGTCTCGGGCGTTGCGGCGACACGGGTCTCGTGTTCGCGCGTCTCGGTCGGAATGGCAATCTTCATGCGGGGCCTCTGCTGACGGCGTCAGGCTGAAGGGAGGGGGCCTGTGGCAGCCACATGCGACCCTTCTCCGTCATCCGGGATACGGCTCTGCGGCAGCGCGCTCAGGTACCAACGAATGCCAGGAAGATCAGCGTGAGCAGCATGATGATGACGACGATCACCGAAGCCTTGATCAGCCCGGCGAAAGTTCTCTCCTGCTCGGTCGTGTCCATTGATCCATGCCTGTATTCACCCATGTCATCCCCTTCCATGCGAGTCGCATGCGTCATCATGTCGGACCCCTTTATACTGGTTCGCTGCGACGCGGCAAACGGGCATCTTCCGAGTCATGCCGCGCGATGGCATTGAACGATGACGGTGAACGGCGAACTCACGCGACCGGCGCCGTGAACCGCCATGCGCCGTCCGGGCCCAGGTGGCGAACGGCCCGCCCCAGGCGCAGGAGGTGGTTCAGATGCGCCACCGACTCGCCGATCGCGAGCCCGTATTCCTTGTCCCCGACCGGGCGCCGGAAGATTACCGGCAACGCCTCGTCGGCGGTCATGGACCGTCGGGCGAGCGCGGTTACGGTCCGGTCGAGCGTCGCCTCGTGGTTCTCGATGAGCTGTGTCAGCCGGAACGCGAGGCCGCGGAACGGCAGCTTGTGGCCTGGCAGCACCAGATGGTCCTCGCGCGCGTGGGTACGGAGGCGGTGGCAGCTTTCCAGCCAGTCGCCGAGCGGGTCGGCGTCGGGTTCGGTCGGATAGACGCTGACATTGGAGGAGATGCCGGGAATGACCTGGTCGCCGGCGAGGACGAGACCGTCCTCCGACCAGAACGTGGCATGGGCCGGCGCGTGCCCGTGGCCGACGCGAACGGTCCAGCCCCTGCCGGCCATGGTCAGGTGGTGACCGTCGTCGATAGCCCGGAATCCGAGCGGAATCGGTGCCACGCAGGTCGAGAAGTTAAAGGGTTTCTCGGTGGCATAGGCCGAGAGCATGGGTTCGGGCATCCCGGCCCGGCGACGGAAGGCGATGTGCTGCTCGGTTGGCCGGTCGTGGTGGTCGAGCGTCAGCATGCGGCCGAACAGCCAGGCCACCCGGGTCGCCCAGATCTCGGCCCCCCTGGCGGCAAACCAGCCCGCGAGGCCGATATGGTCGGGGTGATGATGTGTCAGGATCACCCGACCGACCGGCTTGCGCGACAGTGGGCCAGCAAGCAGCGCCTCGCAGGCGGCGCGGCCCTTCGTCCAGTCGAGGCCGGTGTCGACCAGCGTCCAGTGCGGGCCTTCGTCCAGCACGTAGACATTGACGTGGTCGAGCGTCATGGGCAGCGGGAGGCGCGCCCAGAGGACGCCCGGCGCGACCTCGGTGACGGTTCCCGGCACTGGCGGCTTGTTCCAGGGGAAGCTCAGCGGCGCGCTGTCGGACAGTGTGTCGTTCATGCGGTCAGCGTCGCGGCGTCGAGCGCGTAGAGCGGGGCTGCCCCCTGGGTTGCGGCGCGGGCCAGCGCGGCCGCCTCGGGCGCGATCTGGGTGGCGTAGAATCGGGCCAGCGCCAGGCGCATGGCGGCGTCCGGCCCGCCGCGTGCGGCGAGCGCTCCGCGGCCGAGATAATGCGCCCCCAGCGCCAGCGCCATCAGCCGCAGGTAGGGAGTGCCGCCGGCGTTGCGGTCGTTCTGGTCGGCGGCCGACAGCATCCAGCCGGTGGCGCCGTGCGCCGCCCCGACTGTCTCGGCTACCGCATCGGCGAGAGGTGCAAAGGCACCGCCCTCGACCGCCAGCTCGGCGCCGGTCTCCGCAATTTCACCGATCAGTCCCCGGGCGGCATCGCCGCGATCCGCCATGAGCTTGCGGCCCACCAGATCCATCGCCTGGATGCCGTTGGTGCCCTCGTAGATCGCGGTGACCCGGGCATCGCGCAGGAACTGGGCGGCGCCGGTCTCCTCGATGTAGCCCATGCCGCCATGGACCTGGACACCGAGCTGGGCGATCTCGATCCCGGTTTCGGTGCCGAAGGCCTTGGCGATCGGGGTCAGCAAGGCGCCCCGCCGGGCCTGCCGGTCGCGCTCCGCCGCGTCGTCTGCAGCCCGGCCCATGTCGAGCGAGAAGGCGCAGTCGTAGCAGATCGCACGCACCACCTGGGTCAAGGTCTTCATGCGCATCAGCATCCGACGCACGTCCGCATGCCCGATGATGCTCGGCGAGCCGTCCGCGGTGCGGCCCTGCCGGCGCTCCAGCGCGAAGGCCATCGCCTTCTGGGTGGCGGCCTCGGCGATGCCGAGCCCCTCGACGCCGACGCCGAGGCGGGCGTTGTTCATCATGGTGAACATCGCCGCCATGCCGTCGTGCGGCTGCCCGACCAGCCAGCCGGTGGCGCGGTCGTACTGCATCACCGCGGTCGGCGAGCCATGCAGCCCGAGCTTGTGCTCGAGGCTGACGGGCCTGAGCCTGTTCGCGACGCCCGGGTTACCATTGGCGTCGGGCAGGAACTTCGGCACCAGGAAGAGCGAGATCCCCTTGGTTCCCGGCCCGCCATCCGGCAGCCGGGCCAGCACCAGGTGGCAGATGTTCTCGCAGACATCATGGTCGCCCCACGAGATGAAGATCTTCTGGCCGCTGATCGCATGGGTGCCATCGCCGTTCGGCTCGGCCCGGGTGGTGAGCGCGCCGACATCCGAACCCGCATGGGGCTCGGTCAGGTTCATGGTGCCGTTCCAGAGCCCGGCATTGAGCTTCGGCAGGTAGAGATCCTTGAGGGCGTCCGAGGCATGGTGCTCCAGCGCCTCGATCTGGCCCTGGCTCATCAGCGGGTTCAGCGACAGCGCGAGGCAGGACGAGGCCATCATCTCGTTGACGAAGGTCGCGAAGCATTGCGGCAGGCCCATGCCGCCGTAGTTCGGGCTGCCGGTGATGCCGACCCATCCGCCTGCCGCGATGGCGGCATAGGCCTCGCGGAAGCCGGGCGAGCAGCGCACCACGCCGTTCTCGAGCCGCGCCGGGGAGAGGTCACCGTTGCGGTTGACTGGCGCCAGCACTCCCTCGCAGAGCTTCGCTGCCTCGCCGAGAATCGCGCTGCGGGTCTCGGCTGTCGCCTCGGCGAAGCGGGCGGTCTCGGCGAGTGCGTCCTGCCCGACGATGCGGGAAGCGCAGAACTCCATCTCGGCGAGGGGGGCACGGTAGCTCATCGGCGGTCCTCGGCAGCTGCTTGCCTGCGGCAGGGGGGCAAGGTAAGCGGTTGCGCGGCCCGGGCAAAGGCCTCGCCCGCGCCGGACCCCTCGTAGGCCATAGCCGGGAGCGCGGGCAAGAGTGCAGACGACCGAGATCCTCGCGCCCGACGCCGCCGGCATCGCCCGGGCGGCCGCGCTGCTGCGCGCGGGGCGGCTGGTCGCCTTCCCGACGGAAACGGTCTACGGGCTTGGCGCCGATGCCCGTGACGGCCGGGCGGTGGCGGGCATCTTCGCAGCCAAGGGCCGCCCGCGCTTCAATCCGCTGATCGTGCATGTGACCGGGCTCGAAGCCGCCCGGCGGCTGGCGGACCTGCCGGCGCCGGCCCTCCGGCTGGCCGCGGCCTTCTGGCCGGGACCGCTGACGCTGGTCGCCCCGCTCCGCCCCGGCGCGGGCATTGCCGACCTCGTGACCGCCGGGCTACCGACGCTGGCGGTCCGGGTTCCTGCGCATCCGCTGGCGCGGAAGCTGCTCGCGGCCTTCGGGGGACCGGTCGCCGCACCCTCGGCCAATCCCTCGGGCGCGGTGAGCCCGACAACGGCGGCCCATGTCGCCGGGGCGCTAGGCGGACGGATCGCCGCGGTGCTGGACGGCGGCGCCTGTCCCGTGGGTCTCGAATCGACGATCGTCGGCTTCGAGGGCGCGCGCGCCGTGCTGCTCCGCCCCGGCGGCCTGCCGGTCGAGGCGATCGAACAGGCGCTGGGCGCGCCCGTTGCGCCCGTGCGGAGCGAGGCGATCACGGCGCCGGGGCAGCTCGCCAGCCATTACGCGCCGGGCGCGCGCCTGCGCCTGAATGCCGCCGCGCCGCGCCCAGGAGAGGCCTGGCTCGGCTTCGGCCCTGACCCCGAGGGGGTTACCGGCCCGGCGCTGAACCTCTCGCCGTCCGGCGATCTGGCCGAGGCGGCGGCCAATCTGTTCGCGCATCTGCGCGCGCTCGACGCGCGACTGCCGGAGGGCGGCACGATCGCCGCCGCACCCGTCCCCGGCCACGGACTCGGCCGGGCCATCAACGACCGGCTGGCGCGCGCTGCGGCGCCGCGCTAGGGGGTGGGGATGAACGCGCTGACCGAGCCCACCTCCGTGCAGATCGCTGCGCTTGCAGGGTTCACGGACGGGGCGGTTCTCGATGGTGCCTCCGACGCCGCCCGGCCCTATCTCGCCGAGCACCGCGGCCTGTTTCACGGCCGCGCCGCAGCAGTGCTGAAGCCGTCGTCCACCGGGCAGGTCGCGGACGTCCTCAAATACTGCAACGCGCACCGTATCGGCGTCGTGCCCTATGGTGGCGGCACCGGGCTGGTGGGCGGGCAGGTCTGCCCGGAGCCGCCGCGCCCGGTTGTGCTGTCACTCGAACGCATGAACCGGATCCGCTCGGTGCTGCCCGACGACGGCGCCATCGTCGCCGAGGCGGGTGTGCTGCTGTCCGACCTGCAGGCGGCGGCCAAGGCGGCGGGACGGCTGTTCCCGCTCTCGCTCGCGGCCGAGGGCAGCTGCCGGATCGGCGGCAATCTCGCCACCAATGCGGGGGGCGTGCAGGTGCTGCGCTATGGCAATGCCCGCGACCTCTGCCTCGGGATCGAGGCGGTGCTGGCGGACGGATCGGTGCTGTCGGGGCTCAGGCCCCTCCGCAAGGACAATGCCGGCTACGACCTGCGCCACCTGCTGATCGGCTCCGAGGGGACGCTCGGCGTCATCACCGCGGCGGCGCTGAAGCTGTTCCCGCTGCCGGGCGAGACGGTGACGGCGATGCTGGCGGTGCCCTCGCCCGACGCGGCGCTGGCGCTGCTCCACGCGCTGCGCGACCGGCTCGGCGACGGGGTCACGGCCTTCGAGCTGATCGCCGCACAGTCGATCCGCTTCCTCCGCCAGTTCCACCCCGAGCGGCCCGATCCGCTGTCCTCGGATCCCGAATGGCGGGTTCTCCTGGAGGTCACCGGCCCGGAAGGCGCCGGGGTGGCCGGGCGCGCCGAGGCGGTGCTGGCGGATCTGTTCGATGCGGGGCTGGCCGTCGATGGCATCGTTGCGGCAAACGGGGCCCAGCGCGCGCAGATGTGGTGGATGCGCGAGACCATCCCGGAATGCAACCGCCGCGTCGGCGCGATCGCCTCGCACGACATCTCGCTGCCCTTGAGCCGGATCGGCCGCTTCATCGCCGAGGCCCGGCAGGCGGTGGCGGGGTTCGGAGCAGAACTGCGTATCAACTGCTTCGGCCATGCCGGCGATGGCAACCTGCACTACAACGTCTTTCCGCCCGAGGGTCGCAACCGCACCGAGTTCAGGGACCTCCGAAAGCCGGTGATGACGGCGATCCACGACCTTGTCCATGCCCATGGCGGCTCGATCAGCGCCGAGCACGGCATCGGCCGGATGAAGACCGCCGAACTGACCAAATACGGCGATCCTGCCAAGGTGTCGGCGATGCGCGCGATCAAGGCGGCGCTGGATCCGAACGGGATCCTCAATCCCGGCGCAGTACTGCCGTCACCGGGAGCGGGACGTCCCTAGAACACGATCACCTGCCGGGTCCGCTTTCCCGCGGCGACGTTGACCGTCACGGTCTTCGTACGGTCCTTGTAGGTCGCCGTCACCCTGTAGGTTCCCGCCGGCAGGTCGGCGAGCAGCCACGGGCCGGGGCAGGTGGTGTTCACGACCTCGGTGCCGCCTTCAGTGATCCGGGTCGCGACATAGCCGAGATAATGCCCGTCGGGCTGCGCGTATTCGACGCGCAGGCTGTGCGGCACCTGGCCGGCGGCCTCGCGCTCCTCGACGCCGATTCCCGAGCATGTGAAGGGCGCCCCGGCCGAGGCCGGCGCGGTGAGCGCGAACACCAAAGCGGCGGTGGCGATGGGAAGGGATCTGGCGGTGGGATGGGATTTCATGGGCGGCCTCCTTTCGGGATCATGGCTGCTGTCCATGTCCCTCATGTAGGCGCTCGGCCCGGCGCCGTGAAGCTTCGGGCATTGGCGAGGCTCGGGATCTTCGCCCGCGTCTCGGCCACCCGGCCGAGGTCGAGCGTGACACGGGTCACGCCGGGGCCTTCGCCGGCGTCGGCCAGCACGCTGCCCCAGGGGTCGATCGCGATCGAGTGGCCCCAGGTCTCGCGAACCCGGCCGCGGCCGGCTGCATGGGTGCCCCACTGTGCCGCGGCGAGGACGAAGCAGCCGGTCTCGATGGCACGGGCGCGCAGCAGCACCTCCCAATGGGCGCGGCCCGTGGGCACGGTGAAGGCCGAGGGCACGGTCAGGATCACGGCTCCGGCTTCGGCGAGAGCCCGGTAGAGCGCGGGGAAGCGCATGTCGTAGCAGATGCTGAGGCCCAGCCTGCCCCAGGGCGTGTCGGCGGTCACCGCCCGTTCGCCGGGGCGGTAGCCCTTCGACTCGCGGTAACTCTCGGCGCCACCAATGTCGACGTCGAACATGTGGATCTTGTCGTAGCGCGCCCGGATGCCGCCGTCGGGGCCGATCAGGAACTGCCGGTTCACGAAGCGCCCGTCCGCGTCGCCCGACTTCAGGGCCAGCGAGCCGACCGAGAGCCAGATGCCAGTCTCGGTGGCCACTGCGCGGAGCCGCGCCAGCGTGGCGTCATCCTGCTCCAGCGCCAGGCGTTCGTCCTGCGCGGTGCGGCTGGCCGAGACCATGTTGGTGACCTCGGGCGTCAGCACGAGCTGCGCCCCACGGGCCGCCGCCTCGCGGATCAGTCCTTCAGTCACGGGCAGGTTCGCATCAGGGTCGTCCGAGGCATTGAGCTGGACGAGGGCGGCTTCGAGATGCATGGCAGGCAACTCCGGATTCCCGCAGGATGCGCGCTCACTGTTCGCCCCGCCTTCGGCGTTGCGGCCAGCCTACATGGCAGTCATCGGATACGCGAGGCCGCGCGTCAGGCGGCCAGAAGCGGGTCGAGCTTGCCCGCCCGCTCCAGCGCATGCAGCTCGTTGCAGCCGCCGACATGGATGTTGCCGACGAAGATCTGCGGCACCGTACGCCGGCCGCCGGCGCGCTCGATCATCGCGAGGCGCAGCGACGGGTCAGCGGAGACGTCGATCTCGGTGAAGGCAATGCCCTTGCCAGTCAGCAGCCGCTTGGCCATCGTGCAATAGCCGCAATAGGGCGTGGTATAGATCGTGACCGGCCGCATCCGCCGTGCTCCCGTGATTTGCACCGCTTTCCCCCGACGGCGCTTCTACGGGATGCGCAGATAGGGCGCCTCGTCGAAGCTGACAAGGGCGAGCACGAGAATGTGGATGGCTGCGGCCCCGGCGCCTCGGCAGACCTCGGTGCAGCCATTGAGCGTTGCCCCGGTCGTCAGCACATCGTCGACCAGCAGCACGCGGCGGCCGGCGATGCGCGGCGCGACGCCCGGCGCCAGCGCGAAGGCGCCCTTCAGGTTCTCGGCCCGGGCGGCCCGGTCGCGGCCGTCCTGACTGGGCGTCCGGCGGACCCTGCGCAACAGGTCCGGTGCGAAGGCAGCGGCCCGCCCGGCCGCGCGCGCCGCCGCGAGCGCGAGCTCGGCCGACTGGTTGAAGCGCCGCGCGAGGCGGCGCGTCCAGTGCATCGGCACCGGGATGATCAGATCCGCCTCCGCCAGCAGTCCGCCGCCGGCGCGCAGCATCCAGGACCCGAGCATCGGCAGCGTATCGAGCCGGTCGCCATGCTTCAATCCGAGAACCAGATGCCGGCCGGCGCCCTCATAGGCGAGGACGGCTGCGCCCCGGTCCCATAGCGGCGGATGCCGCTGGCAGCTGGCGCAGCGCAGGCCGTGGGGGGCTGCATCGGGCCGGCTGCCCAATGCCGGTATCTCCCGTCCGCAGGTGACGCAGCCATTGCTGGCGAGGAAGGCGGTCTCGCCCCAGCATCGGGCGCAGAGAGACCACCCGGTCGCTGTGTCCGCGCCGCAGGCGGTGCAGCCGGGCGGCAGGATCGCGTCGGCCGCGCCCCGCCCGATCCGTGTCAGTTGCGCAGCGATCCCCATGCCCAGCCGCCCTCGCGCAATCCGGCCGCACCGGCTATATGCGGGGCCAGGAGGGTTAAGGATGCGTGAAGGCGCGCAGCGGTTGTTCGATCCCGAAGTCTTCGCCCGGCGCCGCGACCGGGCGATGCGGCTGGGATTTGCGGGCGGCGCCGACTTCCTGCACCGCGAGGTCGCCGGGCTGATCGCCGAGCGCCTGGCCGACATCCGCCGCATCTTCCCCCGCGTGGCGCTGATCGGCACGGGCGCGGGCGCGCTGGCCCGGTGCCTGTCGGGGGCGATCCGCGTGGACCGTGCCGGCCTGACCCAGCTCGACCCCTCGCCCGCCATGGCGGCCGCCGCCGGGGCGGAGGTGCTGGAGGGTGACACCCTGCCGCTGGCCGAAGCCTCGCAGGATCTGATCGTGTCGGCGCTCCTGCTGCACGCCGCCAACGACCCGGTCGGTCAGCTGATCCAGATGCGCCGGGCGCTGGTGCCGGACGGGTTGATGCTGGCGGCGCTGTTCGGCGGCCAGACGCTGCACGAGCTTCGCGCGAGTCTCGCCGAGGCCGAGGCGGAACTGGAGGGCGGGCTCAGTCCGCGCGTCTCGCCCATGGCCGAGATCCGCGACCTGGGCGCGCTGCTGCAGCGGGCGGACTTTGCCATGCCGGTGGCGGATGCCGAGCGACTGGCGGTGACCTATGCGACCCCGCTCCACCTGATGCGCGAGCTGCGCGCCATGGGCGAGACCAACATCCTCGCCGCCCGCCGGCGCCGGCCGCTGCGGCGCGCGACGCTGCGGCGGGCCTGCGAGGTCTATGCCCGGCATTTCGGCACGCCCGACGGAAGGGTGCGGGCCACCTTCGAGATCGTGTTCCTGACCGGATGGGCACCGGGTCCGGGGCAGCCGAAGCCGCTCCGGCCCGGCTCCGCCGCGGCGCGGCTGGCGGATGCGCTCGGCACCACCGAGATCAGCGCCGGCGAGAAGGCCGGGAAGTGATCCGGCAGGATTGACACGGCCGCCCGCGCCGGTAACCCGGTCCGGCGGCGGCAGGGAGGAAGGATCATGCTCGAAGCGATGGGAATGGACCGGCCGGGCCAGGGCAGGCTCGCGCATGCGCCCGCGGATCACCCGGCCGTGGCGCCCGCGAAGGTCGGCATCCTGCTCGCCAATCTCGGGACGCCCGACGCGACCGACTACTGGTCGATGCGGCGCTACCTGGGCGAGTTCCTGTCGGACCGGCGGGTGATCGACTACTCGCCCTGGCTCTGGCAGCCGATCCTGCAGCTGATCGTGCTGACGAAGCGACCCTTCTCCTCCGGCGCTGCCTATCGCGGCATCTGGAACGAGGCCGAGGACGAGAGCCCGCTGCTGACGATCACGCGCAGCCAGGCCGCGAAACTGCGCCGGCGGCTGGAGCAGCGGCACGGCACAGGGGTGGTGGTCGACTTCTGCATGCGCTACGGCAACCCCTCGACCGACCAGGCGATCCGGCGGCTCCAGCAGCAGGGCTGCGAGCGGATCCTGTTCCTGCCGCTCTACCCGCAATATGCCGGGGCGACCACGGCCACCGCGAACGACCACGCCTTCCGGACGCTGATGCGGATGAAGTGGCAGCCGGCGTTCCGCACCGCCGCGCCCTATTACGACCATCCGCTCTACATCGAGGCGCTGGCGAAGTCGGTCGAGCGGGCCTGTGCGGGGCTCGATCACCGTCCTGACGTGCTGGTGACCTCGTATCACGGCCTGCCGGTGCGCTACCTGACCGGGGGTGATCCCTATCACTGCCACTGCCGCAAGACCTCGCGGCTGCTGGGCGGGCGGCTGGGCCTCGGCGCCGACGAACTCGTCGTCACCTTCCAGTCCCGTTTCGGCCCGGAGGAGTGGCTCAAGCCCTACACGGTCGAGGAGGTGGCGCGGCTGGCGCAGGCCGGCCGGCGCCGGATCGCGGTGATCGCTCCGGCCTTCGCATCCGATTGCGTCGAGACGCTGGAGGAGATCGATCAGGAGATCCGCGAGAGCTTCGTCCATGCGGGCGGCGAGGAATTCACCTACATCCCCTGCCTCAATGACGGCGAGGCGCATCTCGACCTGATCGAGGCGATCGTCGGGCGCGAGGCGGCGGGCTGGCTCTGAGGGGCGCGGCCGCTCGGGGTCAGGCGACCACGCCGAGATTGCGCAGCGGACGGCCCGGGGCGAGGCCGTGGGCGGCGGCGACGATCGAATCGGCATCGATGCCGTGGTGCCGGTAGAGCTCGGCGATGGTACCGGTCTGGCCGAAATGCTCGACCCCCAGCGGCACCGTGCGGTGGCCATGCACCGCGCCGAGCCAGGCCAGCGTCGCCGGGTGACCGTCGATCACCGTGATGATCGTGCAGTGCCGCGGCAGGCCGGCCAGCAGGCGTTCGACATGGCAGCCGGCATCCTGGCCGCGCTTGCGGGCCCGCTGGGCGGCGGTCCAGCCGGCGTTCAGCCGGTCGGCCGAGGTGACGGCCAGCACGCCGATGTCGCGCCGGTCCTCGCCGACCCGCCCAGCGGCCGCGATCGCCTCGGGGGCGACGCAGCCCTGGTAGGCGATGACGATCTCGGCATTCGGGCCGGGCTCGCGCCACCAGTAGGCGCCGTCGATCACGCCCTTGACGAAATCATCGTCCCGGCGATGGGCCGGCTGCTCCAGTGCGCGGGTGGTGAGGCGCAGATAGACCGAGCCGCCGGTCTCGTCGCGGAGCCAGGTCTTCTCGCCGCCCTCGGCGCCGCCGCGCTGCACATAGTCGAACGCCCAGTCCATGACGACCGAGAGCTCGTCGAGGAAGGCGGGCTCGAAGCTCGCCAGGCCGTCCTGACTCATGCCGATCAGCGGCGTCCCGACCGACTGGTGCGCGCCGCCCTCGGGCGCCAGCGTGATGCCCGAGGGGGTGCCCGCCAGCACGAAGCGGGCGTCCTGGTAGCAGGCATAGTTCAGCGCATCGAGGCCGCGGGCGATGAAGGGGTCATAGACCGTGCCGACCGGGATCAGCCGTTCGCCGAACAGCGCGTGGCCGAGCCCCGCCGCGCCCAGCAGCAGGAACAGGTTCATCTCGGCGATGCCGAGCTCGATGTGCTGGCCCTCGCGGGAGAAACGCCATTTCTGCGCCGAGGGCACGCGCTCGTCGCGGAAGGTGTCGGCCACCTCGTCGCGGGCGAAGAGACCGCGGCGGTTGACCCAGGGACCGAGATTGGTCGAGACGGTGACGTCCGGCGAGGTGGTGACGATGCGCGCCGCCAGCGGGTGGTCCGACTTCGCGAGCGCGTCGAGGATCTTGCCGAAGCCCGCCTGGGTCGAGAGCTCGGCGTCGTCGAGCCAGACCGGCCCGGGGGTCCCGATCCGGGGCGCGGTGAAGCGGCGGGGGCCGTTTGCGAAGAAGGGAACCTGCTTCAGGAAGCGCTTCACGCCTTCCGGATCATCGAGGCCGGCGAACGGCTCCCATTCCCGGTCTACTGGCACGCCCATCTGCTGCTGGAAGGTCGCCATCTGGTCGCGGGTCATCAGCCCCGAATGGTTGTCCTTGTGCCCGGCGAGCGGCGTGTTCCAGCCCTTGATCGTGTAGGCGAGGAAGGCGACCGGCCGGTCGTGACCGACGGCGTCGAAGGCCTCGGCCAGCGTGGCGATGCAGTGGCCGCCGAGATTGGTCATCAGCTCCTGGAGCTCGGCGTCCGAGCGGCGCTCGATCAGCGCGGTCGCCGGCCCCTGGTCGCCGATCTCGTCGAGGAGCCGCCTGCGCCACGCCGCGCCGCCCTGGAAGGTCAGGGCGGAATAGAGTGCGTTCGGGCAGGCGTCGATCCAGTCGCGCAGCCGCGCGCCGCC
The DNA here is from genome assembly GCA_039805905.1 of Limibaculum sp. Classification (GTDB taxonomy): domain Bacteria; phylum Pseudomonadota; class Alphaproteobacteria; order Rhodobacterales; family Rhodobacteraceae; genus Thermohalobaculum. The sequence goes on from JBDIVM010000004.1 coordinate 266,552, forward strand.
CGGCTCGGCGAAGGCGGCGCGCTGGAGCGCCCCGAACTTCAGCCGGACCACATCCCAGCCGAAGGCGCCGAAGATCGCCTCGATCCGCCGCCAGAGCCCCTCGCGCACCACGCCATCCAGCGACTGGCGGTTGTAGTCGATCACCCACCAGGTGTTGCGCAGCCCGTGCTTCCAGCCCTCCTGCAGGCACTCGTACACATTGCCCTCGTCGAGCTCGGCATCGCCGACGAGCGCGATCATGCGGCCTTCGGGCCGCTTCGCCGCCCAGGGCTTGGCGGCGAGGTAGTCCTGCACCAGCGAGGCGAAGGCGGTAATGCCGACGCCCAGGCCCACCGACCCGGTGGAAAAGTCGACGTCGTCGACGTCCTTGGTGCGCGACGGGTAGGACTGCGCGCCGCCATAGCCGCGGAAGGCTTCGAGCTTCTCGCGGGTCTGGTTTCCCATCAGGTACTGCATGGCGTGGAACAGCGGCGCCGCGTGGGGCTTCACGGCGACCCGGTCCTGCGGCCGGAGCGTCCGGAAGTAGAGCGCGGTCAGGATCGAGACCATCGAGGCGCAGCTCGCCTGATGGCCGCCCACCTTCAGCCCGTCGGCATTGGGCCGGAGGTGATTTGCGTTGTGGATGATCCAGCACGATAGCCAGAGCAGTTTCCGCTCCAGCGCCCTGAGCTGGACGAGCTCGTCCTTCGGGAGGCTGCGCATGGTCTGTCGTTCCGCGGGTGCGACTATCCGGTTGCAGGCAGTATCGCACAAATCGCGTGGCATGAAATTGCGAAGCCTGCCCCGGCAGGCTAGGGAATTGGCAGCTTCTGCCAGGATCGCGATCATGGATGCCATCGACCGGAAGATCGTCAGCGCGCTGCAGGCCGATGGGCGGCTGACCAACCAGGAGCTCGCCGACCGGGTCGGGTTGTCGCCGTCGCCCTGCCTGCGCCGGGTGCGGAACCTGGAGCGGAGCGGGGTGATCCGCGGCTATACGGCGGTGATCGACCAGGAGCGCTACGGGCTGCCGATCAACGTCTTCGTCTCGATCCGGCTGGAGCGGCAGACCGATGCGGCGCTGAAGGCGTTCGAGCGCGGGATCGAGGGGCTGGACGAGGTGATGGAGTGCTACCTGATGACCGGCAGCCGCGACTATCTGCTGCGGGTGGTCAGCGACAGCCTGAAATCCTACGAGCGCTTCGTGCGCGAGGTGCTGGCGGCGCTTCCCGGCGTGGCCTCGATCGAATCGAGCTTCGCGTTCAGCCAGCTGAAGAAGAGCGCGGCGCTGCCGGCGCCGCCGGAGCGCTAGCCCGGGGCGCGGGCGAGCTGGCGCTCGCGGAGCCAGACATAGAGGCCGGCGGCCATCACCATGGCGGCGCCCGTCAGCACCCAGGCATCGGGCTTGACGTGGAAGATCAGCCAGCTCGCGAGCGTCATGTAGATCATCTGGACATAGACGAACGGCGCGAGCGCCGAGGCCGGCGCCAGCCGGTGGGCCACCGTGGCGAGCTGATGGCCCGCCCAGCCGAAGATGCCGATCATCGCGAAGGCGGCCCAGTCGACCGGAGTGGCGGGCCACACCCAGTCGAGCAGGACGACCGGCGAGGCGGCGAGGGCCGCGATCAGGCTGGCGTAGAGCTGCTGGGTTCCGGCGCGGTCGACCCCGGCGAGCCGGCGGGTCAGCACGAAGTACATCGAGGCGCAGCAGAGGGCGCAGAGGGAAAGCAGCATCGCCCAGTGGAACGAGGCGCCCCAGGGCCGGGTGACGATCAGGACGCCGAGGAAGCCGACGCCGATCGCCGACCAGCGCCGGATGCCGACCTTCTCGCCCAAGAGCGGCACGCTGAGGGCGCAGATCGCCAGCGGCGCGGCGAAGAAGATCGCGACGGTGACGGTCAGCGGCAGGTAGCGGAGCGCGAAGAAGTTGAAGAAGGTGGAGCCGACGAGAAGGAGCCCGCGCAGGATCTCGGTCCCCGGCGCGCGGGTGCGCAGGAGCCCGAGCCCCTCGCGGGGCAGGATCAGGGCGGTGGCGATCACGAGGTGGGTGAGGAAGCGGACGAATACCACCTGGGTCGGCGGCAGCCCGGCCTCGACCAGCCACTTGGCCGAGCTGTCGATGCCGGTGAAGGCGAGGAAGGCGATGAGCATCAGCCCGATCGCGGCGACCCGCCGGTCCTCGCCTGCGGTGCCGATCATGGGGTCCTCCGGGGGGGGCATCTGGTCCGGGCCGAGGCATGCCCCAGGCCGGAGCAAGGCGCAAGGTGGCGGGGCCGGCCGCGCGGCGGTTATCCGGGGTCTGATGGGCCTGCGCACAGGCTTATCAAGATTGAGAGGGGGATCAAGGCGTTGAAATCAAACGATTTCGGAAAGAGGAGGGGTGTGTCAGCAAGCCCCATGGACGGGGGACGGCAGGGCGGGGTTCATCTCGCCACACGCCGGGACAGGCGGGGTGAACCCGGCCCTACGCCTCCGCCGCCTTCCCGAAGCGCCGGCGCATCTCGGCGAAGCCCATCAGCCGGTCCTCGACCAGGCGGTTGACGGTGCCTTCGGGGAATGTGCCATCCGGGCCGCGGGCGCCGGCGGGGGTGCCGGTCAGGAGCTCGATGCCCTCGTCGACATGGCTGACCGCATGGACGTGGAAGCGGCCGGCGCCGCAGGCCGCGACCACGTCGGCGCGCAGCATCAGGTGCTTGACGTTCGCCGCCGGGATCAGCACGCCCTGCCCGCCGGTGAGCCCGCGGGCGGCGCAGATGTCGAAGAAGCCCTCGATCTTCTCGTTGACGCCGCCGATCGCCTGCACCTCGCCTATCTGGTTGACCGAGCCGGTGACCGCGAGGCCCTGGCGGATCGGCAGCTCGGCGAGCGCCGAGAGCAGGGCGTAGAGCTCGGTCGAGGAGGCGGAATCGCCGTCGACCCCGCCATAGGACTGCTCGAAGACCAGCGTCGCCGCCAGCGACACCGGCACCTCCAGCGCATAGCGGGCGGCGAGGAAGCCCGAGAGGATCAGCACGCCTTTCGAGTGCAGCGGCCCGCCCATGGCGACCTCGCGCTCGATGTCGACCAGCCTGCCGGTGCCCATGCGCACCCGGGCGGTGATCCGGTTGGGCCGGCCGAAGGCGAGGTAGCCGGCGGAGAGCACCGCGAGGCCGTTGATCTGGCCGACCGCCTCGCCCGTCGTCGCGATCAGCATGGTCTCGCGGGTGATCTGCTCCTGCAGCTTCTCGCGGATCAGGTCGACCCGGCGGATCTGCTGGGCGACCGTCTTCTCGACATGGGAGCCGTCGATGGCCGGCATGCCCTCGGTTCCGGCCCAGTGGTCGGCCTCGCGGATCAGGTCGGCGATCCAGCCGACCCGGAGCGTCAGCCGCTCGCCGTCGCCCGCGAGGCGAGCCGCCCGCTCGACCACCCGGGCGCAGGCTTCGGCCGTGAGCGGGCGCTCGGCCTCGTCGCGGGTGATGCCGGCGATCAGGCGGCAGAACTCGCGCTCGGAACCGGGCGTGCGCGGGAACACGTCGTCGAAATCGGCGGCGACCTTGAACAGCTCGGAGAAGTCGGGGTCGAGCGCCGCGATCATGAACAGGGTCTCGCGGTCGCCGAACAGCACCACCTTGATGTCGAGCGGGATCGGCGCCGGCTCGAGCGTCACCGCGGTCATGGTCAGGGTTCCCTGAAGCGGCGAGCCGATCACGATCTCGCGGGCGCGCAGGCAGCGCTTGAGACTGTGCCAGGCGAACGGCGAGGCAATGAGCCGCTCGGCATCGACCAGCAGGTAGCCGCCATTGGCCCGGTGCAGGGCGCCGGGCTTGATCTGGGTGAAGTCGGTGAGCATGGCGCCCATGTGCGGGATGTGCTCGATCCGGCCGACGAGGTTGCCGACATCCGGCGCGTCGGCATAGACCACGGGAGCGCCGCCGGGGGCCTCGGGCTGGCGCACGAGCGGGTTGGCCCGGTAGCGGTTGAACCGCAGGTCGAGCGGCGGGGCCGGGCCCTCCTCCTCGCCGAGGAACGCCTCGGCATTCGCGATCAGGTCGTGGCGGATGTCGTTCAGGTGCCGGGCGATCTCCGGCATCTCGTGGAACTCGGCGGGGATGTCGTCCATGGCGCGGGTGACGGCAAGCTCGGCCATCTCGCGGTTCAGGGCCTCGATCTTCTGCCGGCGCTCCTTGTCGCGGCCGGGGATCGAGCGCAGGATCTGGGTCAGCTCCTCGCCGAGCGCCTTGATCCGGGCCTCGATCGCCTCGCGATCCGCCTTGGCCATGCGCTCGATCACCTCGGGCCGCATCGGCTCGCCGTCATGGACCGGGACGATCATCATGCCCGTGGGCGACTGCAGGATGCGCAGCCCCTGCGTCTCGGCCTTCTCGCCGATCTCCCGGAACGCGGCCTGCTGCGACTCCTGGAACTCGCTCTCGATCGCGGCGCGCCGGTCGCGGTAGTCGGCGGCCTCGAACAGCGCCGGCATCATGCCCTTGAGCTGGCTCACCAGTTCGTCCAGCTCGGCCGCCAGGCGGATCCCGCTGCCGAAGGGGAGCCGTAGCGCCTTCGGCCGGTACGGTTCCTCGAAATTGTGCACATAGACCCAGTCGTCGGGCGGCCGCTCGTCGCGGGCGCGGGCCTCGACGAAGCGGCGGATGGCGTTGTGCCGCCCGGAGCCCTGCGAGCCGAGCGCGAAGATGTTAAAGCCGCGGGCCCGGATGGCGACCCCGAACTCCAGCGCCTCCAGTGCCCGGTCCTGGCCGATCAGTCCGCTCGCCGGCTCGAGCTCCGCGGTGGTGGAGAATCCGAGTTCGCTTGCGTCGCAGGGCCGGAACAGCTGCTCGCAGGTCAGGGCGGGATTCGGGGCCATCGGTTCAGTCTCGCAAACGGCATTGCGGCCCGGCAGAGCCTAGGCCGCCGCGCGGCGGCTGCAAGGAAAAACGGTCGCTACGGGCCGTAGATCACCGACGGCAGCCAGAGGGCGATCTGCGGGAAGAAGAACACGAGTGCGAGGCCCACGAGCTGCACCGCCATGAACTGCATCATCCCGATATAGATGTCCTTCAGGTCCCAGTCCGGCACCACGCCCTTGAGGAAGTAGGCGCTGAGCGCAACGGGCGGCGACAGCCAGGCGGTCTGCAGGTTCACCGCTACCAGGATGCCGAACCAGGTGAGGTTGACGCCGAGCTGATCCAGCAGCGGGATCAGGATCGGCACGATGATCAGAACGATCGGGACCCATTCGAGCGGCCAGCCCAAGAGGAAGATGAACACCATGATCAGCGCGAGCACGGCCGTGGTGCCGATGTCGAGGCCGAGCAGCCAGTCGGTCAGCATCATCGGCGTGCCGAGCCGCGAGAACACGGCGCCGAAGAAGTTCGAGGCGGCGACCAGGAACAGGATCAGGACCGAGATCTCGAGGGTCTTGATCAGCGCCTCGCCGAACCGGGCGAGGGTCATGCGGCGGTAGGCGAGGGTGAGCAGCAGCGCGCCGGCGGCGCCGCAGCCGGCGCCCTCGGTCGGGGTGGCCCAGCCGAACAGGATCGAGCCGAGCGCGAAGGCGACGAGGGCTGCCGGCGGCACGAGGCCGAGGAAGAACTCGGTGGCAATCAGGCGCAGGTCGTGCGTCCGCTCCTCGGGCGGCAGGGGCGGGCCGAGGGTGGGGTCGATCCAGCAGCGGACGAGCGCATAGCCGGTATAGAGGAAGGCAAGCATCAGGCCTGGTATGATCGCTGCGGCAAACAGGTCGGTCACCGGCACTTCGAGTACCGGACCCATGACGACGAGCATGATCGAGGGCGGGATCAGGATGCCAAGCGTGCCGCCTGCCGTGATGGTGCCAGCGGCGAGCCTCACGTCATAACCCGAGCGGTTCATGGTCTTCGCCGCCATGATGCCGAGGATCGTCACCGAGGCGCCAACGATGCCGGTGGCGGCGGCAAAGATGGTCGAGACGAAGAGGACCGCGATGTAGAGCGAGCCGCGCGTCGAGGCGAGCATGAGCTGGACGGCGCGAAACAGCCGCTCCATCAGCCCGGCCTGCTCCATCAGGAGGCCCATGAACACGAAGAGGGGCACGGCGGCGAGCGTCTGCTCCAGCATCACGTTGTTGAACTGGAGAGTCATCAGGAAGAACACCAGCTGCCCGAAGCCCCAGTAGCCGAAGGCGACGCCGAGGAAGATGAGGGTGAAGGAGATCGGGAAGCCGACGAAGATGGCGAAGAGCATCACCCCGACCATGATGAGGCCGATATGCTCCGGCGGCAGGTTGGCGAGGGTATCGATCATGGCCAGCGGCCCCTGCCGATCGCGTAGACGCATTTCAGCGCCTCGGAGATGCCCTGCAGGATCAGCAGCAGCGCCCCAACCGGCATTGAGAGGCGCACTGGCCAGAGCCTGGGCATCCAGGCGGTGTCCATCGATGTCTCGCCGCGGGAGAATGCCTCCCACGCGTAGTCCTTGGTTACCCAGAAGAACAGGATCAGCGAGGGGAAGTAGAGCACGAGATAGAGCGCGAGGTCGACGCGGGCCTGGTTGCGCTCGGACATCCCGCGATAGAGAAAGTCGGCCCGGATGTGCACGCCCCGCATCAGCGCGTAGGCGGCCCCGAGCATGAGCATGGCGCCGGTCAGCATGCGGCTGATGTCATAGGCCCAGAGTGTCGGCGCCAGGAAGAGTTTGCGCGCGACCACTTCCCAGGCCATGGCGAAAAGCAGGGGAAGCAGCATCAGGCAGACGATCCGCCCGGTCCAGAGCATGCCGGTGTCGATGGTCGCGATGGTCCGGCGCATCCAGGGCGCCATGTCGGCAGGGAGCTGGCCCGGCGCCCCGCGGCGCTCGGCGATCAGCTCGTCGCTGATGTCGATGTTGTGCGGCATGGAGTCCCCCGGGGTGCGTGCGCCTTCCCTCTCTCCCTCTCCGAACGGGGCGGCGCGCAGCAGGACATCCCCTCCCCGTCGGGGAGGGGATGCTGCCGTGCCGCTAGTTCTTCAGAGTGTCGGCGAAGGCCTTGCCGAGCTGGGCATTCGAGGTCTGTGCCCCGGCCCAGAACGGCACGGCAATCTCGGCGAACTCGCGCTGGCTGTTCCAGACCTTGGCGAAGAACGCATTCTCGGCGGCGTTCTTCTCCAGCGTCGCCCGGGCCGCCGCCATGTATTCCTTGAAGTAGTCGGGCGGGGTGTCGTGAAGGATGACACCCTGGTTTTCGGTGAGGTCCTTCAGCGCCTTGCCGTTCTCGTAGATACGATAGCCGAGCGACTTGGTGAGTGCCGCGTTGGCGGCAACCTCGATCGCCTTCTTCTGGTGATCGGTCAGCGCGTTGTAGACATCGCCGTTGATGTAGATGTCGGCATTGACCACCACCTGGTGCAGGCCCTGCAGGTAGTAGTGCTTCAGTACCTTCTGGAAGCCGAACACGCTGTCGGGCTTCGGGCAGCACCACTCGGCGGCGTCGATGGTGCCTTTCTCGAGCGCCGGCAGGATGTCGCCTCCGCCCATGGCCACGGCCGCGACGCCGATGTCGTTGTAGGTCTGGCCGGGGATGCCCGGAGGGGCGCGGAAGCGGAGCTTGCGGAAGTCGTCCATAGAGGCGATCGGCTCCTTGAACCAGCCGAGCGCCTCGGGGCCGACGGGCTGCAGCATGAACCCCTTCACATTGACGCCCATCTCCTTCCAGAGCTCGTCATAGAGTTCCTTGCCGCCGCCGTAGAGGAACCACGAGATGAAGGCGATGTTGTCCATGCCGACGCCGGCGCCGGCGACGGGCGAGCCGAACAGCATCGCAGCGGGGTGCTTGCCGGACCAGTAATGCGTCCAGGCGAAACCGCCCTCGATCAGGCCCTTGTCGACCGCATCCAGCGTCTCGGCGACGCCGACCACGGCGCCGGCCGGCAGCACCTCGATCTTCACCTCGCCATTGGTCAGCGCCGCGACATCGGCGGCGAAGTCCTCGAGCATGACGACCTCGTCGGCCTTGGCCGGAATCACCGACTGGACACGGATCTTCACTTCTGCGAAGGCCGTTCCCGCGGTCAGCGCCGCCGCAGCGGCACCGAGCGCAAGTGTCTTGAAAAGGCTCATTGTCTTCCTCCCTGTTGCAGCCAGTCGGTTCCGTCGCCCGGGCTGTCGGGGAACGGTCGTTCGCCGGTTCCGGCCGGCAGTCTGTCACTGGCGGCGCACTGCCGCCACCCATATCCGCCCTCTCCTCACTCCATTCCGATCAGGCCGGCCATGTCGGTCCAGCCCGAATGCATCATCTCCGCCGCAACGTAGAGCAGCACCGCGACGCCCACATAGCTGATCCAGCGATGCCGCATCAGGATCTTGCAGACAAGCGTCGCGAAGAAGGCCATCAGCATGATCGACAGGGCAAGGCCGAAGACCAGCATGGCCCGGTGGTCATTGGCAATTGCCGCGACCGCGAGGACGTTGTCGACCGACATCGAGACATCGGCGACCGTGATGGTCGCGAGGGCCTTCATGACCGAGCGCCGGTCAGCGGCGGCGCCGGAGGCCACCACCGCCTCGGTCGCCTCGGCCCGCAGGATCGAGACATTGCGCAGTTCGACATAGAGCTTGAAGGCTACCCAGAGCAGCACGAGGCCGCCGACGAACCGGATCCAGGGGATCTCGTAGAGAAAGGTCGCGACGACGGCCGCGGTGATGCGGATCGCCACCGCCATCATCATCCCGAACAGGATCGCCTTGCGCTGGAGATGCGGCGCCAGAGCCGCCGCCGCCATCCCGATCACCAGCGCGTTGTCGCCGGAGAGCACGATGTCGATCCAGATGATCGCGCCGAGATCGGCGAGGGTTTCCGTCCCGATGAGGGTCATGCCGCCGCCCTCGCCCGAGCGTCTGCCAGAGCGTCCTCGCGGATCATCGCCGCCGCCTTCTCGCCGATCATGATCGCGGGCGCGTTGGTGTTGCCCGAGACGATCGTCGGCATGATCGAGGTGTCCGCGACGCGGAGCCCCTTGAGGCCGCGCAGGCGCAGCCGCTCGTCCACCACGGACATGTCGTCTGTCCCCATCCGGCAGGTTCCGGCAGGGTGGTAGATGGTGGTGGCGCGCGCGCGAATCCAGCCCAGGATCTCGTCATCCGTCTGGGCCGCCGGCCCCGGCTCGCACTCGGCCCGGACGATCGCCGCCAGCGGCACGGCGGCGGCGATGCGCCGGCCGATGCGGACGCCATCGGTCACGGTCCGCCGGTCAGCCGCCGCGGCGAGGTAGTTCGCCAGGATCTCCGGATGCGCCCGGGGGTCGGGCGAGACGATCCGCACATGGCCCCGGCTCTCGGGCCGGAGCTGGCAGACCGAGGTGGTGAAGGCCGAGAAGGGATCGAGCCCGTGGCCCGGCGCCTGCGAGCTGAGCGGCTGGATGTGGAACTGGATGTCCGGGGTGGCGATCTCCGGCCGGGTGCGGGTGAAGGCGCCGACCTGGCTCGCGCCCATGGTCATCGGGCCCCGGCGGCGGAAGACGAACTCGGCGCCGATGCGCATCCGGCCGAAGAAGCTGTTGACCTCGTCGTTGAGCGTTGGCTCGGTGACCTCGTGGACCAGGCGCGCCTGCAGGTGGTCCTGCAGGTTCGCGCCGACACCCGGCAGGTCGACGACCGGCGCGATCCCAAGCGCCGTCAAGAGCTCGCCGGGGCCGATGCCGGAGAGCTGGAGGATCTGCGGCGAACCGATCGCCCCGGCCGAAAGCACCGTCTCGCGCCGGGCGGTCAGGGTTTCGATGGCGCCGTCGCGCTCGATCTCGACCCCGGTCACGCGGCCCTCCGAGACCGTGAGCCGGCGCGCCAGCGCATGGGTCACGAGATGCAGGTTCGCGCGTCGCCGGGCCGGCCTCAGGAAGGCGGTCGCCGCCGAGCAGCGCAGCCCGTCGCGCATGGTGAGCTGGAAGTAGCCGACCCCCTCCTGTTCCGGCCCGTTGAAGTCGTCGTTGCGCGGAATGCCGGCCGCCTCGGCCGCGGCGATGACCCTGTCGCAGAGACTGCGGCGGGCGCGCATGTCCGAGACCGCGAGCGGGCCGTCGCCGCCGTGCAGCGGGTCGGCGCCGCGCTCCTGCCGCTCCGACAGGCGGAAGAATGGCAGCACGTCCTCCCAGCCCCAGCCGCGATTTCCGAGCTGGCGCCAGTGGTCGTAGTCCTGTGGCTGGCCGCGGATGTAGAGCAGCCCGTTGAGCGCGCTGGAGCCGCCCAGCACCTTGCCGCGCGGCCACTCGATCGAGCGGCCGTTCAGCCCGGGGTCCGGCGCCGTGCGGTAGCACCAGTCCACCGCCGGGTTGTGCATGGTCTTGAAATAGCCGACAGGGATATGGAGCCAGGGATTGCGCGCAGGTCCGCCGGCCTCGACGAGGGCCACGGTCGCCGACGCATCCTCGCTCAGCCGGGCCGCGACAGCACATCCGGCCGAGCCGGCACCGATGACCAGGTAGTCGAATTGCAACGGGCCTCTCCCCCGCACGCGCCGTGCATCGCGGCGCGAATCGTTTGGCTTGAAAAATAAGACCACGAGTCTCAAAAGAGCGGAAGCCCTTTGTACCGGGGGAACTGCGCAGGGCATTTTGGCATCGGCGATGAAGGACCAACCCGATCGCATCCCGACCAATCTGCGGGCGCTCCTGATCCTCGAGACGCTGGCCGCGGCGGGCCGCGCCATGACGCCCACCGAGATCGGGGTCGAGATCGGGCTGCCGAAGCCGACGGTGCACCGGCTCTGCGCCATGCTGGCCGAGGAAGGATTCCTCGGCCGGGATCCACATGACGGGCGGCTGCGCCCGGCGGGGCGCGCCCGGCGGCTGGCCGGCGGGCTGCAGGTGGCGGCGCGGCTCGACCTCGCGCGGCACCTGGTGCTGAAGTCGGTCGCCGGGCGGATCGGCGAGACCTGCAATCTGGTCGGCGTGGGCGTGGCAGGCATGGTCTATCTCGACCGCGTCGACACGCCCTGGCCGCTGCGCTACCAGCTGCCCGTGGGGACCGAGGTGCCGTTCCACTGCACGGCGAGCGGCAAGATGTTCCTCTCGACGCTCCCGGAGAAGGAGCTGAAGACCGTGCTGGAGACGGTGGATCTGACCCGTGAGGGACCGAACTGCATCACCGATCCGGCCGAGCTGACGGCGCGGCTCGTGCGGGTGCGGGCGGTCGGCCACGCGATTGACGATCAGGAGTTCATGGCCGGCATGATCGCCTATGCGGTCGCGGTGCGCGACCCGGGCGGGCGGTTCGTCGCGGCGCTGGCCTTCCATGCGCCGATGCAGCGTGTGAGCCTGGAGGCGGGCCTCGCGCATGTGCCGGTGCTGGAGGAGGGGTCGCGGCGGCTCGAGGCGCTGATGTTCGGCGAGGGGTAGGGCTGCAGCCTCAGGGCCGGAGCACGATCTTCGACGCGGCAACCCGGCCGGCGTCGAGGTCGGCGAAGGCGCCGGCGCCCTCGGCCAGCGGGCGCTGCTCGATCCAGCCGAAGTCGCCGAGGCGCCCGGCGAAGATGGCGCGCGCCGTGTCGCGGAAATCGGCCATCGAATAGGTGTAGGTGCCGATGACCGTGATCTCCTGCAGCGTGATCCGGCGCATGTCGAGTCCTGCGGCGCCGCCGGCGAGGCCGATATGGGCGATCACGCCGCCCGGGCGGGCGAGGCGGCTGGCGGCGGCGCGCGACGCCTCGCCGCCGAAGGCGTCGACCACGAGGTCGGCACTGCCGGGATCGGGCTCGCCCTCCCTGGGATCGTAAGCGGCGAAGGGGCCGGCGGCCACGAGGGTCGGATGCCGCAGGGCGTTGGTCTCGGCGATCCGGACGTTCCGCGCGCCGCGGGCCGCGGCCACCAGCGCCGCGCCGACGCCGATGGCGCCGCCGCCCAGCACGATGATGCGGCAGGCGGCCAGCGGCCGGGCCAGCACCCGCGCGGCGAGGCCGACGGCATGCCAGCCGCAGGCGAGCGGCTCGGCCAGCGCGGCATGTTCGATGGGAACCCCGTCGGGAACCTCGACAAGGTTGCGTTCGGGTATGGCGATCCGCTCGGCGAAGGCGCCCTCGCGCGGCGGCAGCGAGATGATCTGACGTTTCGGGCAGATGTTGTCGCGGCCGGAGACGCAATAGTCGCAGCTGCCGCAGCTGGCGAGCGGGTTCACGGTGACGCGGCGCCCGGCGAGGCAGCCGGTCAGCGCCTCGCCGCCGGCCTCGTGGCCCAGGATCAACGGCGCCGGGCGGCGCTCGTCATGGCCGTGGAAGGCATGCATGTCGGAGCCGCAGATGCCGACCGCATCCACCCGCACCAGCGCCTCGCCCACTCCGGGCGAGGGGTCGGGTGCGTCGCGGTATTCGAGCCTGAGCGGTCCGGTATAGACAAGCGCCTTCATTTCGCGGTGAACCCCCCGTCGACATGGAGAACCTGCCCGGTGACGTAGTCGGAGGCCGGGGAGGCCAGGAACAGGAGCGGGCCGACGAGATCCTGCATCTCGCCGTTCCGCCCGATGCAGGTCTGTGCCGCGTTCCGCGCCGACAGCGCCGCGTCAGCAAAGACGGGCGCAGAGAGTTCGGTCGGGAAGAAGCCCGGGGCCAGCGCGTTCGCGGTGATGCCGTGGCGCGACCAGGCCTCGGCCATGGCGCGGGTGAGCTGGGCGACCCCGCCCTTCGAGGCGCCGTAGGCGAGCCCGTTCGGGAAGGCGCGGGAGGACTGCAGCGAGGCGATGTTGATGATCCGGCCCCAGCCCTTTGCCTTCATCGCCGGGACCAGCGCCTGGGCGAGGAAGAACGGCTGGGCGAGGTTGAGATTGAGCGTCAGCGTCCAGTCCTCGATCGCCACGGCGTCGGCATGGATCCGCGTGTTGATCCCGGCCGCCGAGAGCAGGATGTCGGGCGGGCCGAAGGGAGCAGAGACCCGCTCGGCGACCGGGCGCATGGTCGATGGATCGGCCAGGTCGGCGGTCACGGCCCAGGTTTCGCCATCGGTTTCCGACCGCCAGTCCTTCAGCGCGTCCGCCCGGCGGGCGATACCGACGACCCGCGCCCCGGCCTCGGCCAGCGCGCGGGCCAGCGCCCGGCCGATGCCGGAGCTCGCCCCGGTGACACAGGCGACCCGGCCCGCGACGGAGAAGCGGCCGTCGGGGGCCGGGGCCGGCCCGGTGCTCACTCGGCCGCGTCCATATGGACGTCGAGCGGGGGGCAGGTGCAGACCAGGTGCCGGTCGCCGTAGACGTTGTCGATGCGGTTGACCGAGGGCCAGTACTTGTCGACCCGGAAGGATCCCGGCGGAAAGCAGGCCTGCTCGCGGGTATAGACCCGGTTCCAGTCGCCGACCAGGTCCTCGACCGTGTGCGGCGCGTGGCGGAGCGGGCTTTCCTCGACCTTGACCTCGCCCCGCTCGATGGCGCGGATCTCCTCGCGGATGGCGATCATCGCGTCGCAGAAGCGGTCGAGCTCGGCCTTGGTCTCCGACTCGGTCGGCTCGATCATCAGCGTGCCCGCCACCGGCCAGCTCATGGTCGGCGCGTGGAAGCCGCAGTCGATCAGCCGCTTGGCGATGTCGTCGACGGTGACCCCGGCCGATTTCTGGAACGGGCGGGTGTCGACGATGCATTCATGTGCCACCCGGCCGTCCGGCCCCTTGTAGAGAACGTCGTAATGGCCCTTGAGTCGCGCGGCGATGTAGTTCGCGTTCAGGATCGCGATCCGGGTCGCCTGCGCCAGCCCCTCGCCCGCCATCATCAGGCAGTAGCTCCAGGAGATCGGCAGGATGCTGGCCGAGCCATAGGGGGCCGCCGCGACTGGCCCCTCGGTCAACCCGTCGCCGGGCGACGTGCTGGGGTGGCCCGGCAGGAAGGGCGCGAGATGCGCCTTGACGGCGATCGGACCCATGCCCGGCCCGCCGCCGCCATGGGGGATGCAGAAGGTCTTGTGCAGGTTCAGGTGGCTGACGTCGCCGCCGACGTCGCCGGGCCGCGCGAGCCCGACCATGGCGTTCATGTTGGCCCCGTCGATATAGACCTGGCCGCCATGCCGGTGAGTGATGTCGCAGATCTCGCGCACCGTCTCCTCGAACACGCCATGCGTCGAGGGATAGGTGATCATGCAGGCGGCGAGATGTGCCGAATGGCGCTCGGCCTTGGCGCGGAAGTCGTCGACATCGATGTCGCCGTTGTCGCGGGTGCCGACCACCACCACCTTCATCCCCGCCATGGTCGCCGAGGCCGGGTTGGTGCCATGCGCCGAGGAGGGGATCAGGCAGATGTCGCGGTGCGTGTCGGCGCGGCCCAGATGCCAGGCCCGGATGGTGAGGAGTCCGGCATATTCGCCCTGCGCGCCCGAGTTCGGTTGCATCGAGAGGGCATCATAGCCGGTGATCTCGCAGAGCTTGGCCGAAAGGTCCGCGATCATCTCGTGATAGCCGGCCGCCTGGTCCGCCGGAACGAAGGGGTGCAGTTCGGCGAATTCCGGCCAGCTGATTGGCAGCATCTCGGCGGTCGCATTCAGCTTCATCGTGCAGGAGCCGAGCGGGATCATCGCCCGGTCGAGCGCGAGGTCGCGGTCGGCGAGGCGGCGCATGTAGCGCGTCATCTCCGATTCCGCCCGGTTCATGTGGAAGATCGGGTGGGTGAGATATTCGCTCGTGCGGATCAGCGCGGCGGGAAGCCGGTACTGCGGGTACTCCTCGTTGTAGGTCAGGTGGTAGCCGCCGAAGGCGCGGTAGACGCGCAGGAGCGTCTCGGGCCGGGTGCGCTCGTCGAACGTGATGCCGATCCGATGCTCGCCCACGGCGCGCAGGTTGATGCCATTGTCGACCGCATTTTTCATGATCAGGCCCTGATAGGGACCGACCTCGACGGTGATGGTGTCGAAACACTCCTTGGGCCCGACCTCAAAGCCCATGGACTCGAGGGCTTCGGCAACCCGGGCCGCCTTGCGGTGGATGCGCTCGGCGATCGCCTTCAGGCCGCGGGGGCCGTGAAACACCGCATACATCGAGGCGATGACCGCCAGCAGCACCTGCGCGGTGCAGATGTTGGAGGTCGCCTTCTCGCGCCGGATGTGCTGCTCGCGGGTCTGGAGCGCCAGGCGGTAGGCCTTGTTGCCGCGGGCGTCGATCGAGACGCCGGCGAGCCGCCCGGGCATGGCCCGCTTGTAGTCGTCGCGGGTCGCCATGTAGGCGGCGTGCGGGCCGCCATAGCCCATCGGCACGCCGAAGCGCTGCATCGAGCCGACCGCAATGTCGGCGCCCATCTCGCCCGGCGGCTTCAGAAGCGTCAGCGCCATCGGGTCGGCAGCCATCACGGCGAGCGCGCCGGCGCCGTGCAGGCGGTCGATCACGGCCGTGAAGTCGTGAAAGTCACCGTTCAGCCCCGGATACTGGAACAGGGCGCCGAACACCTTGCCCGGGTCGAGATCGGTGAAGGGGTCGCCGACGATCACCTCCCAGCCCATCGGCGCGGCGCGGGTGCGGACCACGGCGATGGTCTGGGGCAGGGCATCGCGGTCGACGAAGAAGGCGGTGGCCTTCGACTTCGCCAGGCGCTGGCACATGGCCATCGCCTCGGCGCCGGCGGTCGCCTCGTCGAGCAGCGAGGCGTTGGCGATATCGAGCCCCGTCAGGTCGCAGACGAGGGTCTGGAAGTTCAGGAGCGCCTCGAGCCGGCCCTGGCTGATCTCGGGCTGGTAGGGAGTGTAGGCGGTGTACCAGGCCGGATTCTCGAAGATGTTGCGCTGGATCGCCGGCGGCATGATCGTGCCATGGTAGCCTTGGCCGATAAGCGAGGTCAGGACCGTGTTCTTCGCCGCTGTCTCGCGCAGCCGGTCCAGCGCGCCGCGCTCGGAGAGCGGGCGGCCGAAGTCGAGCGGCTTCGCCAGCCGGATGCCCTTCGGCACGGTCTGGTCGATCAGCGCTTCGAGGCTGTCGACGCCACAGGCGGCCAGCATCTTCTCCATCTCGGCCGGCGAGGGGCCGATATGGCGGCGGTTGGCGAAGTCGTAGGGCTCGTAACGCTCGTTGGCCATGGGATGCTCCTCAGCCGATCATCGCCTTGTAGGCGGCCTCGTCCATCAGCGCATCGGCGGCCGACGGGTCGGAGAGCTTGATCTTGAAGAACCAGCCGGCGCCCATCGGATCCGAGTTGACGACGGACGGGTCGTCGACGATGGCCGAGTTGACCTCGGTGATCTCGCCGTCAAGCGGGCAGTAGACGTCGGAGGCGGCCTTGACCGACTCGACCGTCGCAGCGCTGTCGCCCTTGGCGAAGCTCGCCCCCACGGCGGGCAGCTCGACGAAGACGAGGTCGCCGAGCTGCTCGGTGGCATGCTCGGTGATCCCGACCGTGGCGATGCCGTTCTCGAGCGTCAGCCACTCGTGTTCTTCGGTGAATCTCAGCATGGTGTCTCCCTGGCGCTGGTTGATCGGCTGGTTGATCGGACGGGGTGGGGTCAGGCCCGCTTGTAGCTGGGTCTGACGAAGGGCATGTCGGCGACGGTCACCGGCAGCTTCCTGCCGCGAACCTCGGCGAAGAGGCGGGTGCCGGTGGCGGCGAGCGGTGTTGGCACATAGCCCATCGCCATCGGTCCGTTGAGACTGGGGCCGAAGGCCCCGGAGGTCACGGTTCCGACCGGCGCGGAATCCGCCTCGGCCGCGAAGACGGGCGCGCCGCCGCGGACCGGGGCACGGCCCTCGGGGATCAGCCCGACCCGTCGGCGGGAGGCGCCATCCTGGAACTCGCGCAGGATGCGGCGGGCGCCCGGGAAGCCGCCCTCGCGCGCGCCGCCGGGGCGGCGGACCTTCTGCACCGCCCATTCGAGGGCCGCCTCGACCGGCGAGGTGGTGGTGTCGATGTCCGAGCCGTAGAGGCAGAGCCCGGCCTCAAGCCGGAGCGAGTCGCGGGCGCCGAGGCCGATGGGGGCGACGGCGGGGTGGGCGAGAAGCGTCCTCGCCAGCGTCACGGCGACCCCGTCGGGAACCGAGATCTCGAAGCCGTCCTCGCCGGAATAGCCAGAGCGCGAGACGATGCAGTCGGCACCCGCCAGCGTCAGCGCGCGCACGTCCATGAAGCGCATTGCGGCGCTTTCGGGGGCCATCGCCGCCAGCACCTCGCCGGCAGCGGGGCCCTGGAGCGCCAGCAGCGCGCGGCGGTCGAGGCGGTCGATCTGGCAGGCATCGGAGAGATGGGTGCGCAGATGCGCCTCATCGGCGTCCTTGCAGGCGGCGTTGACCACCAGGAACAGGTGGTCGCCGCGGTTGGTCACCATCAGGTCGTCGAGGATGCCGCCCCCGGCATTGGTGAACAGCGCATAGCGCTGGCGCCCCTCGGACAGCCCCAGAATGTCGACCGGCACCAGCCGCTCGAGCGCGCGGGCCGCGTCGGCAAGAACGCCGGACTTCGGGCGCAGCACGAGCTGGCCCATGTGGCTCACATCGAAGAGGCCGGCTTTCTCGCGGGTGTGCAGGTGCTCTTTGAGGATGCCCATCGGATACTGCACCGGCATGTCGTAGCCGGCGAAGGGCGTCATGCGGGCGCCGAGCTCGTGGTGCAGGGCGTGAAGGGGTGTAGTCCTGAGGGTCTCTGCCAAGGCGGCGCCTCCCAATGCCGGGCCGGGAGGCGGGGCATGGCCCGTCGCCGGCGCAAGCCGCTGCCGCGGCCACCCGGCCGCGTCTGTCTCGCGCCCCCTCTGTCCTTTCGCCTGAGAGCGTTATCCCGTCGGCGGGTGCTGACGCACCTCTCTCCAGAGTGTCCGTGCCCGAGTCTGGTCCTTCTGCCTGAGAGTTTCCGGGGCGGTTACTCCTTCGGCGCCGGCGCGGCCCCTGCGGGCGGCCGGTCTCTCCCAGCGGGCGCGGGCAGGTTATGCCGGGCCGGCGGCAATTGGCAACCCCGCCGGCGGCCCGCTCCCGCAATTGTGCGCGACCTGATGCCGCTGCATTGGACGGGCGGGCACCGGCCGTATATTGTGCAGTGCGGCGAAGACGCGAATCCACGTCACCGACTTCGCGTCACCGACTTCGCGTCACCGACTTCGCGTCACGGGGAGGCGCCGATGGGCAAGGTCATCCTTTTCGCGCAGCAGAAGGGGGGCGCCGGCAAGACCACGCTCCTCACGCAGCTTGCCGCCTATCGGGCCGCCGGGGGTGCGACGGTGGCGCTGATCGACCTCGACCCGCAGCGCTCGACGGCGGCCTGGGCGGCCGAGCGGGCCGGGCGGCCGCGGGCCGGCGCGGCGATCGCGCTGATCGAGAGCGCCGACTGGCGGGCGGCCAGCGACATCGGCGAGGCGGCGCGCAGGCACGATCTGGTGCTGGTGGATGCGCCGGGCACGGCGGACGTGCTCGGCCGCGGCGCGATGCGGGCCGCGGACTTCGTGCTGATTCCCTGTCAGCCCAGCATGCCGGATGTCTGGGCCAGCGCGGCGACGCTCGAGATGGTGCGCAAGGAGCGCCGGCCCCATGCCGTGGTGCTGAACCGCTTCCCGCCCCGCGGCCGCGCCGCAGAGGCCGCTGTCGCCGCCCTGCGCGAGGCCGGGGCGCCTGTGCTCGAGCCGCAGATCGGCGCCCGCGCGGCCTTTGCGGACGCCTTTGCCCGGGGAGCCGGCGTGACCGAGATCGCAGCCAGCTCCAAGGCGTCCCGGGAGATCGCCGCCCTCGCCGCCGCCCTGGCGGCGGCAATGCGCTGAGCGTGTTCCGTCCCGCCAGCCGCCTCGGGGCCGGGGCCTTGCAGCGAGGAATCGGCCTCCTGCCACGCGCTCTCGGCTGCGGCGCGGTGCTGATGATGGCGGCGGATCAGGCTCGGGCCGACGCGCTGCCGCAGGCGAGCGACCCTTGGTTCCGTCACGCGGCGGCGCTGCTCGGCGAGCGGCTGGCTGCGATGCCGGAAAGCCCGCCGGCGCAGAACGTGATCCTGTTCGTCGCCGACGGCATGGGAATCGAGCTTGCAACCGGCATCCGCATCGCCCGTGGCCAGCGCGACGGGCTCATGGGCGAGGAGGCGGTGCTGTCCTGGGACGCCTTCCCGCATCTCGCGCTGGCCAGGACCTGGAACACTGACGCGCAGATCCCGGATTCGGCCGGCACGGCGACGGCGATGCTGACCGGGATCAAGACCAGCAAGGGCGTGCTCGGGGTCGGTCCCGAGGCGGTTCCCGGCGACTGTGCCTCGGGCCTCGCGCACCCGGCGACGACGCTCGGCGAGATTGCCGCGGCGCGGGGCCTTGCGGTTGGCATCGTCACGACGGCGAGGCTCACGCATGCCACCCCGGCGGCGGTCTATGCCCACAGCGCCAGCCGGGCCTGGGAGGACGACTCGCTGCTGCCGGCAGGGGCGGCCTGCATCGATATCGCCCGGCAACTCGTGGGCTTTCCGTTCGCCGTCGCGCTGGGTGGCGGGCGGCAGATGCTGATGCCGGAAGGCGTGGTCGACATCGAGAAGGCATCGGGCCGGCGCCTGGACGGGCGCGATCTGATGACCGAGTGGCGCGAGGCCGGGCCGGGGCGGGCGGTGGTGCGCACGGAGACGGAGTTCGAGCGCCTCGCCGAGAATCCGCCGGAGCGGGTGCTCGGCGTCTTCAGCCCGCT
Source organism: Limibaculum sp. (assembly GCA_039805905.1). Classification (GTDB taxonomy): domain Bacteria; phylum Pseudomonadota; class Alphaproteobacteria; order Rhodobacterales; family Rhodobacteraceae; genus Thermohalobaculum. Next base: position 286,045 of record JBDIVM010000004.1, read on the forward strand.
GCACATGAACTACGACGCCGACCGCGAGGCAGACTGGGTCGGCGAGCCGTCGCTGGCCGAGATGACGCAGGCGGCGATCAGGCTGCTGGCGCGCGATCCGGACGGCTACTTCCTGATGGTCGAGGGAGCGCTCATCGATGTCGCCCTGCACGGGCAGGACGTCAACCGGGCGATCATCGACGGGCTGGCCTTCGACCGCGCGGTGGCGGCGGCGGTCGAGATGACGGACCCGGCCGAGACCCTGATCATCGTCACCAGCGACCACGACCACCGGCTGCCGCCGCTGAACCGCGGCCCGCGGGGCTCGCCCGTAGCCGGGCTCGCGGGCTGGGATCCGGCGCTGCATCCGCCGCCGCAGGAACGGCTGCCGCAGCGGGGGATCGGGCCCGTGCAGTTCGGGTCCGGTGCTGCGGTGCCGGCATCCGCGTTGCCGGACATGCCGCCACCGGGCGGTCACGGCGCTGCCGACGTGGCGATCCATGCCCGCGGGCCGATGGCGGGGCTTTTCGCGGGTACGGTGGAGCAGAACTACATCTTCCATGTCATGCGGCATGCGCTGCGGCTGGACAACGGCAATTGAGCCCGTGCGCACTGTCTCCGTGGCTGATCGCGCCGGGCCGCCAGGACCCGCCTGACGTGCCGGCAGAACTCGGTTAAGCTCGGCGCCGGCCAGGGCGCGGGTGCGCCCTCCGCGGCCGGAGAGGAGCCTGTCTGATGGTTGCCCGCGTCGTGCCCGTCGAGCCCTTCGACCTGGTGGTTTTCGGCGCGACCGGCGATCTCGCCCGGCGCAAGCTGATCCCGGCGCTCTACCACCGGATGGAGGACGGGCAGATGCCCGATGGCGCGCGGGTGATCGGTGCGGCGCGAACGGACATGGACGCAGCCGCCTACCGCGCCGTCGCGTCCGCCGCGCTGGACCAGTTCGTCGGCAGCGTGGACGGAGCGGTCCGCGAGCGGTTCCTCGGCTCCCTCGACTTCGTGCGTATCGACGCCACGACCGAGGCGGGCTGGGACAGGCTGGGGGCGGTGCTCTCGGGCGGGCCGGCCCGGCCTCGGGCCTTTTATCTGGCGGTATCGCCGGGCCTGTTCGGGCCGATCGCGCGGCACATCGCGGCGAGCGGGCTCGGAGGGGGCACGGCGCGGATCGTGGTCGAGAAGCCGCTGGGGCACGACCTCGCCTCGGCGCGGGCGCTGAACACGGCGCTGGCGGAGGCCTTTGCCGAGCGGCAGATCTACCGGATCGACCACTACCTCGGAAAGGAGACGGTGCAGAACCTGATGGCGCTGCGCTTCGCCAACGCCCTGTTCGAGCCGCTGTGGAACGCCCGCCACATCGACCATGTGCAGATCACCGTGGCCGAGAGTGCCGGGATCGAGGGGCGGGCCGCATATTACGACAGCGTCGGCGCCCTGCGCGACATGGTGCAGAACCACATGATGCAGCTTCTCTGCCTGATCGCCATGGAGCCGCCGGCGCGGTTCGAGGCGGATGCCGTGCGCGACGAGAAGCTGAAGGTGCTGCGCGCGCTGGCGCCGCTGGAGCGCGCCGAGGCAGTGGTGTGCGGCCAGTACCGGGCCGGGAACGGCCATCCCGCCTATGCGGAGGAGGCGGGGAACGCGGGGTCGCGGACCGAGAGCTTCGTCGCGCTGAAGCTCGGGATCGGCAACTGGCGCTGGAACGGGGTGCCGTTCTACCTGCGCACCGGCAAGCGGCTGCGGGCCCGGATGTCGGAGATCGCGGTGCAGTTCAAGGACGTGCCGCATTCGATCTTCCCCGGCGAGGGCGGGCACCCGGCGCCGAACGTGCTGGCGATCCGGCTGCAGCCGGACGAGGGGATCACGCTGGGGATGACGATCAAGGACCCCGGGCCGGGCGGAATGCGGTTGACCGGGGTCGATCTCGACATGACCTTCGCGGAGGGGCTGGGCCGGCCGGCGATGAGGATGCCGGACGCCTATGAGCGTCTGGTGATGGACGTGATCCGGGGCGACCAGACGCTGTTCATGCGCGGCGACGAGGTGGAGGCGGCCTGGGCCTGGATCGACCCGATCGTCGCCGCCCGCGAGGAGCGGCAGGACCGACCGAAACCCTATGACCCCGGTTCGTCGGGGCCCGAGGACGCGCTGATGCTGATGCACCGCGACGGCCGGCGCTGGCGGGAGATCGGCTGATGGCGCCGGAGATCCGGGTCCATGCCAGTCCGGACGTCATGGCCGAGGCCGCGGCCGGGGAGGCGGCGGCGGTGCTGCGCGCGGCGCTCGCGGCGCGGGGGCGGGCGACGCTGGCAGTGCCCGGCGGCACGACGCCGGGGCCGTTCCTGACCCGCCTCGGGCAGGCGGAACTGGACTGGGAGCGGGTGGGAGTGACCCTGACCGACGAGCGCTGGGTTCCGGTCACGGACCCGCGCTCGAACCAGCGGCTGCTGGCGGAGACGCTGTTCGCCGGGCCGGCCGCTGCGGCGGAGTTCGTGCCGCTCTACGGTGCCACGCCCGAGCCCGGGATGGCGCTGGGCGCCATCGCCGCCGCGCTCATGCGGATCGTGCTGCCGCTCGACCTCTGCGTGCTGGGGATGGGCGAGGACATGCACATCGCCTCGCTGTTCCCGGGCGCGCTCGGCCTCGATGCGGCGCTGGCGCCGGACGCGCCGCCGGTGGCCGCGCTGCGGGTGCCGGGGTTGGCCGAGCAGCGGATCAGCCTGACGGCCCGTTTACTCTCGGGTGCGGGGCGGGTGATGCTGCTGATGCGGGGGCCGGGCAAGCGGGCGGCGCTGGAGCGGGCGCTCGCGGCGCGCTCGGCCCGCGAGGCGCCGGTCCGGGTGGTCCTTGACGGGCCGGCGCCGGTGACGGTCCACTATGCCGACTGAGCCGAGGCCCGGGGCAGGAGGCCCGAGATGATTCACCAGACCGTCGCCCGCGTGACCGGACGAATCCGCGCCCGGTCGGCCGCGACCCGCTCCGCCTATCTGGAGCGCACCCGCCGCGCGGCGGCAGAAGGGCCGCGCCGGGCGGGGCTGGGCTGCGGCAATCTCGCCCATGCGATCGCCGCCTGCGGGGCGGCGGACAAGGCGGCGCTGGCCGAAGGCGGCGCCGGCAACATCGGCATCGTCACCGCCTATAACGACATGCTCTCGGCGCATCAGCCCTACGAGCGGTTCCCGGCATTGATCCGCGCGGCGGCCCGCGCGGCGGGCGGCACGGCGCAGGTGGCGGGCGGCGTGCCGGCGATGTGCGACGGGGTCACCCAGGGCCAGCCGGGGATGGAGCTCTCGCTCTTCTCGCGCGACGTGATCGCGCTCGCGGCGGGGATCGCGCTCAGCCACAACGCGTTCGATGCGGCGCTGTTCCTCGGCATCTGCGACAAGATCGTGCCGGGGCTGGTGATCGCGGCGGCCACCTTCGGGCACCTGCCGGCGGTGTTCGTGCCCTCGGGGCCGATGCCGAGCGGCCTGCCGAACGACGAGAAGGCGCGCATCCGGCAGCGATACGCGAAGGGCGAGATCGGCCGGGCGGACCTCCTGAAGGCCGAGATGGCGTCCTATCACGGGCCGGGAACCTGCACCTTCTACGGCACGGCAAACTCGAACCAGATGCTGATGGAATTCATGGGACTGCACCTGCCGGGGGCGAGCTTCGTCAACCCGGACACGCCGCTGCGCGACGCGCTGACCCGGGCGGCGGCCCGCCGCGCGCTCGAGATCACGGCGTTCGGCAACGACTACACGCCGGTGGCCGAGGTGCTGGACGAGCGCGCCTTCGTCAACGGCATCGTCGGGCTGCATGCGACCGGCGGCTCGACCAATCTCGTGCTGCACCTGGTGGCGATGGCGCGGGCTGCAGGCGTGCTGATCGACTGGGAGGACATGGCGGAGCTCTCCGCCGTCACGCCGCTGATGGCGCGGGTCTATCCGAACGGGCTCGCCGACGTGAACCATTTCCACGCCGCCGGGGGCCTCGGCTTCCTGATCGGCGAACTGCTCGAGGCGGGGCTCCTGCACGAGGAGGTGCGCACCGTCGCCGGCGGCGGGCTGCGGCGCTACACCCAGGAGCCGAAGCTGCGGGACGGCGAGGTCGTGTGGGAGGCAGGCACCCGGGAGAGCCTGAACCGCGACGTGCTCCGGCCCCGTGCCGATCCGTTCCTGCCCGGCGGGGGGCTCACGATGCTGGCCGGCAATCTGGGCGCGGCAGTTATCAAGACCTCGGCGGTCAAGCCTGACCGGCAGGTGATCGAGGCGCCGGCGCGGGTGTTCCACGACCAGGAGGCGGTGACGGCGGCATTCCGGGCCGGCGAGCTCGAGCGGGATTTCGTCTGCGTGGTACGGTTCCAGGGGCCGAAGGCGAACGGCATGCCCGAACTGCACGCGCTGACCCCGGTCCTGGGCGTGCTGCAGGACAGGGGATTCCGGGTGGCGCTGGTGACGGACGGACGGATGTCGGGCGCCTCGGGCAAGGTGCCGGCGGCGATCCATGTCAGCCCCGAGGCGGCCGAGGGCGGCGCCATCGCGCGGATTCGCGACGGCGACCTCGTGCGGATCGACGCGCCTGGGGGCCGGCTCGATGTCCTGGCCGGGGGCTTCGAGGAGCGTGACCCGGCGGTGGCCGACCTTTCGGGCAACGAGCACGGCACCGGGCGCGAGCTTTTCGCCGCGTTCCGGCGGCATGTGGGGGCGGCGTCGGACGGCGCCGCGGTGGTAGTGTGAGGAGGTGCGCATGGGGGTGACGGAAGCCTGGGAGCGGGTGCGGCGCGCGGCGGCGCGGCTGAAGCCGGTGCAGCTGCGCGAGCTGTTCGCGGCGGATCCGGGGCGGTTCGGACGGCTGTCATTCCGGCTCGAGGACCTGACCGTCGACCTCTCGAAGGAGAAGCTCGATGCCGGGGCACTGGAGGCGCTTCTGGCACTGGCGCGGGCCGCCGGGGTCGAGGCGAGGCGTGACGCGATGGTCGCGGGTGAGCCCTGCAACCTGACCGAGGAGCGCGCCGCGCTGCACATGGCGCTGCGCGGCGGGGCACCGGCGCCCGAGGGGGCGGATGTGGAGGGGGTGCGCGAGCGGTTCCTGGGCTTTGCCGAGGCGGTACGATCGGGCGCATACGGCACGCCGGACGGGCCGTTCACCGATGCGGTCAATATCGGCATCGGCGGCTCGGACCTCGGCCCGGTGATGGCGGCGCGGGCGCTGCGGCCCGACTGCGACGGGCCGCGGCTGCATTTCGTCTCGAATGTCGACGGCGCCCACTTCGCTGACGTGACCCGCGGCCTCGACCCGCGGCGGACGCTGGTGATCGTCGCCTCGAAGACCTTCACCACCCAGGAGACCATGGCCAACGCCCGGCTGGCGCGCGGCTGGCTGCGGGGGGCGGTGGGCGACCGGGCCGGCGCGCATATGGCGGCGGTCTCGACCAATATCGAGGGCTGCGCCGGGTTCGGAATCGAGGAAGCCCGTGTGTTCGGTTTCTGGGACTGGGTCGGCGGGCGCTATTCCATCTGGTCGGCGATCGGACTGCCGCTGGCGATCGGCATCGGGGCCGGGCGGTTCCGGCGGTTCCTCGACGGCGCGGCTGCCATGGACCGTCATTTCCGCGAGGCGCCGCCGGAGCGGAACCTGCCGGTGCTGCTGGCGCTTGCGGGCGTCTGGCGGCGGAATGCCATGGGCTGGCCGACGGTGGCGCTGATCCCCTACGACCAGCGGCTGGAGCGGTTCCCGGCCTATGTGCAGCAGCTGGACATGGAATCGAACGGCAAGCGGGTGCGCCGCGGCGGCGGGCCGGTGGAGACCACCACCGGGCCGGTGATCTGGGGCGAGCCGGGGACCAATGCGCAGCATTCCTTCTTCCAGCTCCTCCACCAAGGCACCGACGTGGTCCCGGTGGACTTCATCGCCGCTGCGACCCCGCGCGGCGCGGATGAGGAGCACCATGCCCTGCTGCTGGCGAACTGCCTCGCGCAGGGCCGGGCGCTGGCCTTCGGCCGGACCGAGGCGGAGGTGCGGGCGGCGATGGCGGCGGCGGGCCGCCCCGGGCCCGAGATCGACCGGCTGGCGCCGCACCGGACGTTCCCGGGCGACCGGCCGTCGACGACGATCCTGTTCCGGCGGCTCGGGCCCTATGCGCTCGGGCGGCTGATCGCCTTGTTCGAGCACAAGGTGTTCGTGCAGGGGGTGATCTGGGACGTGAATTCGTTCGACCAGTGGGGGGTCGAGATCGGCAAGAACATGGCACGGAGCCTGGTGCCGGTGCTGCGCGACGGGGCGGAGCCGGAGGGTCTCGACGGATCGACCGGGGGGCTGGTGACGCGGATCCGGGAACTGCGGGGGTGAGAGGGTGCGGGGCGGCATTATCCGGCCACCCCGACCCGTTCACGACGCGGCGACGCGTAGCCGAGATGGTCGCGCTCGGCGAGCATGTCGAGATTTCCTGAGGCGTTGCCCAGAAGTGATTTGACCGAACAAGGCGGTCGCAACTAGGTTCCGGCATTGGGTTCGACGGGGAGATTGCTCGGAGATCGCTGAGTGAGCCTGCGGTTCAGGGGCCTTTACTGGGGCTTGGCTGCGGCCTTGCTTGCCGGGGCAGCGGCGACCTGCGCCGAACCTCAGGGCGAGCTGATCGCGCGGATTGCGAGCCTGCGCTTTGCGCCGTCAGTGGCTTTCGATCACCTCGGCTCCCCCGGTCCGGGGCAGGCTCTGCCCGCGACGCCGGACGAGGCGCGGCTGGGGCTCTCCGGGAGAGTGCGCTTCGTTCTCGGCGATCCGGCAAAGGCGCGCGCGCTGACCTTCTTCGTCTTCGAGAGCTTCGACCGGGCACGCCGAGCGGTCCGCGACCGGACGTTCCTCGCGGCGGAACTGATGCCGGCCGGTGTGCCCGCAGGGAACATAAGCGACTTGCACGTCAATCCCGTCGATGATGGGTCAAACAGGATCGGGCCGGTATCGTGCTTTGGGGGCCCGACGGATCACGATTTCCGCGTGCGCTGCTACCATCTGGAGGCGGACTCGCCCGTGCTGGTGCTTGCCGAGTCGCTCGCAGAGGATCTTGCGGTGACAAGCTTTGCCAATCCCATCTTTTCGGGCGACGGGGGCGATCTGGCCTTCGTGATTTTCGGAGCCCGGCGAGCCCTCGCCGGTGATGTGACGGCGCTGGCTGACCCGGTGGCGTCGGTGATGTCGCTCGACCTCTCTGGCCGCAGGGGATTTCTGGAAAATCTCGGCTTGCCAAACGCGCCGATCTTCGACGCCCGCGCCGATCTGGGCTATGGCGACCGTGGGTTCCTCGGCGTGGTGAAGCGGCCGTTCCTGGTCCGCATCCACGGCAGCATGCCCCTCGAGGCAGCGGCCGAAGCGGGGCTCGAAGCGGGGCTCGAATTCTGGGTCTTTGCCGACGCCGCCGCCGCCGACACTGCGGATTTCGACGACGACTTCTATTTCAATACACTTTATGCGCCTGGCGGCCTTGGCGATATCGACTATATCAATCTGACGCATCACAAGGGGGCGGAGACGGTGACGCTGACCGCTGTCGCCTGTGCGACGCTCGATGTGCCAGCGACGCTGTCGCACCAGATCCGTTGCGAATACCGGCTGCATGGAAGCAACGTCAGGGTCGTGGCCTATTCCTACAACGCACCGGCGGGTTTTGCCGAGATCGCGTCCGAGGTGCGGCGGGACGTGCTCGACGCGCTGTTCGGCGGGCTTTCCGCGCTCGCCGATGCGGGGATCGGCGTGCTGGACTATGCCGCTGCACCGCCGTCCTCGCCCCAGCCTCCGCCTTCACTCACGGGATCCGTGGAGGCCGGCCTGCCTGGCGCCTGGGAGACGGACATGCCCGCGCCGGGCGGCGGCTGGGACCGCTGGCGGCTCGAGATCGCGGCAGCCGGAAGCTACACCTTTCTCGTCAACGGCGCCTTCGTCCATCGCGGCCGGATCGAGGCCGCACAGGGACAGTGGACGCTCGTTTCCGAGACGAGCGACTGGACCGACGGCGGCAGCTTCATTCTGCCCGAAGCGGGATCTCTGGTGCTCTTCGGCCGGCTCGGCGTCTCGACCTGGCGGAGGCCGGCTCCGTGAGCCCGACGGTATTGTGGCGCGGCCCCGGGTTGCGCCCTGGACGTCGCGGTATGCTTGGACGGCTCAGTGGCTGGTGCCGTCCGAGAAGGTGATCTTGTTCCAGACGTTGTACTTGCCCGAGGGCTTGCGCATCGGCAGGCGCCTGACCTCCTTGAGCGTCCCCGCGTCGTACACGATTACCGCGCCGTCCTCCTCCCAGACCGAGACGAGGGCATGGGCGCCGGTGCGGTCGAACTCCACATGGGCAACGGTGCGGCCGGGCTCGGGGCGGAGCGTCGCGACGATCTCGAGCGTCTGCTTGTCGATCACGTGCATCGCGTCCTTGTCGGGACCGAAGAAAACGTCGGCCCAGACATAGCGCGAGCTCTCGTGGCTGCGCAGGAAGAAGCCAGGGCCGAGCGTCGGGATCTCGGCGATCACCTTCCAGTCCTCGACGTCGATGACCGAGATCCTCGGCTCCTTCAGGTGCGGCGTCGCCATCACCCGGTGGCCGGCGCGCATCCAGGTGATGCCGGAGCCCAGATGCGGCATGCCGGGCAGGGGCAGTTCGGCGATCTCGCGGCCGACATTGAGGTTGACCACCACGCCCCGCGCGCCGTCGCGCGCAGCGCCGATGAGATTGCGGTAGTCGGGGTCGAAGAAGAAATCGTCGAGCGGCTCGGACACGCGAATCCGGCGAAGCGCGAACAGGCCCTGCGACGAGGGGATACCCTCCACCATGCCCTTCTCGCGGGTGTGCACGAAGCCCTCGTAGACCGGCGGCGCGTCCGGGTCGGTGGCGATCTCCCAGATCTCGGGGGCGTCCTTCAGCGCCAGGATGAAGCTGTTGCGGGTGGGCGCCTGGTAGACAGCGGAGACGCGCGAGGCGATGCCGTCCCGGTCGGCGACCTCGAACACCTTCTCGACCGAGAAGTCGGCGGTCGAGAGGATGGTCAGCGTCTTCGGCAGATAGTTGGCGACCGCAAGGTGCCTGCCGTCCATCGACATGGCGATGTTGCGGCTGTTCAGGCCGGCGCGAATGCGGCCGACCTCGCGGAGCGACCAGATATCGTATTTCTGCACCCAGCCGTCGCGGGACATGATGAAGACGTAGCGCCCGTCGGGCGTGAACTTCGGTCCGCCATGGACGGCGAAGGGTGTGGTGAAGCGGTCGATGGTCTCGAAGCGGTCGCCGTCGAGGACGCTGACATGGTGGTCGCCGGTCTCGACCACGAGAAAGATGTTCATCGGATCGGCCGTGAAGACCGGCGCCGGGGCGGGCACGTAGTCGGGATCGAGGCTCAGGCTTGCCGCGATCTGGTCCGGCCCCCAGGCGGGGACCTCGGCGAGCGGGGTCTGGAGGTAGGCGGCCAGCGCGGCAATATCGGGGCCCGCGAGGGTGCCGCCGAAGCCCGGCATCTGGGTCGCTGTGCGGCCCGCGGCGATCACGGTCTCAAGTGCCGGGCCACGCATCCGGCCGAGCGCCTCGGGGATCAGCGCCGGGCCGGTGCCGCCGAGCCGGCCTTCGCCATGGCAGGCAGCGCAGTGCCGGGCATACAGGGCGGCCGGCTCGGCGAGCGCCGGGCCGGCGAGAAGCGCCAGCAGGCTAATGGAAGCGATGCACCGGATCATGGCTCTTGCCCCGGAACGGCGTGACGGTCAGGCGCTGGGCGCCGGGGGCGATGCCGATCTCGGCGTCCTCCATGTAGCAGGCCGGATCCTCGGCCCAGGGGTCGCCGGTGAGCTGCAGCGCCCGGATACGGGTGTTGCCGCCGCACACCGCCTTGAAGTCGCAGGCGCCGCAGCGGCCCTTGAGCGGCCGCGGACGGCGGCGGAGCTGGGCGAGCATCGGGTCGCCGCCGGTCCAGAGCTGCGAGAACGGCATCTGCTTGACGTTGCCGATGGTGTAGTCCGACCAGTAGGTATCCGGGTGCACATTGCCCTGCGGGTCGATGTTGGCGACGCCGACGCCCGAGGAGTTGCCGCCCCACGCCTCGAGATGGGCGCGCAGGTTTGCGGTCTTCGCCTCGTCGAAGCGCCGCTCGGCCCAGCGCAGGAAATAGACCGCGTCGGCGTCGTTGTTGCCGGTGACGATGTCGAGCGGCATGTCCTCGGCCACCGCCACCCAGGCGCGGTCCATCAGGAGATCCATGGCGCGGCGGGCTTGCGTCATTTCCGCGTCCTCGCCGCGGTGCTTGTCGCCGCGCCCGGCATAGACGAGATGCGAGAGATAGAACTTGTCGACCCCCTCGCGGTCGATGAAGGACAGCAGATCGGGCAGCTGGTGTGCGTTCTCGGCGGTCAGCGTGAATCGCACGCCGACCTTGATCCCGCGCGCCTTGCAGGCGCGGACGCCCTCGACCGCCTCGTCGAAGGCACCGATGCGGCCGCGGAACCAGTCGTTGGTGGCGCCGATCCCGTCGAGGCTGATCCCGACATAGTCGAAGCCGATCTCCGCCACCCGGTCGGCCGCCTCGCCGATCACCTGGGTGCCGTTGGTGGAGAGGGCGAGATACATGCCCATCTCGCGTGCCCGCGAGGCGATCTGGAACAGGTCGCGCCGCGCCAGCGGCTCGCCGCCCGAGAGGATCAGCACCGGAATGCCGAAGGCGCCCAGATCCTCGAGCACGCCCATTGCCTGCTGGTGGGTCAGCTCGCCCGGGAACTCGACATCGGCGGAACTGGTGTAGCAGTGCCGGCAGCGCAGGTTGCAGCGCCGCGTCAGGTTCCAGATCACCACCGGCTTCACCGGCCCCATGCGGGTGCGCACTGGCGTCGGCTCGACGAGCTGGCGCATGTAGTGGGAGAGGCGGAACATCACTGGCCTCCTTCCGGTTTCAGCCGAAGCCCGGTCTTCTTGAGGATGCGGGTCGAGTAGAGGATGTCGGAGGACCGGCAGGCGGGACCAAGGAGGGTGGCGATCTGCGCCCGCTTGTTCTCGACCTCGTTGCGGTCGCGGCCATGCACCATGGCGAAGAGGTTGTAGGGCCAGTCCGGCAGCGCGCGGGGGCGCAGGTAGCAGTGCGACACGAAGTCGAGTGCGCCGACCCTCTCGCCCAGCGCCAAGGCGCGGGCGTCGTCAACGTCCCAGACGGTCATGCCGTTTGCCGTCATGCCGAGCGCGTAGTGGTTCGGGGCCGCAGCGATGCGGCGGATCACGCCGCGCGCGAGCATGGCGCCCATGCGGTCGATGACCTCCGTCTCGGCAAGCCCGACAGCGAGGCCGATCTCGGCATAAGGCGCGAGCGACAGCGGCAGGCCGGCCTGCGTCGCCGCGATGATCGCCCGGTCGGTTGCGTCCAGCATCATGCCGCCACCCTGAAGCCGACGAAGAATTCCCGTTCCTTGGGGAACAGGAGCACGGGCAACCCGGTCTCCCGCTCGATCCGCCGCACCGTCTCGGTGATTCCATCCGGCGATTCGGTCGCCAGCACGAACCACATGTTGAGCCGGTGCGCGCGCTCATAATTATGCGCGACCTCGGGATGCGCATTGACCTGGGTCATGACGGCGTCGAACCGGTCGGCGGGCACCGCCATGGCGCAGAGGCAGAAGGCCCCGCCCATGGCGGCGGCGTCGAAGAACGGGCCGAAGCGGGTGATCGCGCCGGTCTCGAGCAGCCGGCGGAGCCGGCCGATCAGCTCGGTCTCGCCGAGGCCGAGCGCCGCCGCCGCCGCGGCAAAGGGCCGGGGCGAGAGCGGGAAGCCCTCCTGCAGCGCGTTGACGATCCGCCGGTCGGGGGCGTCGAGGCCGGCGCCTGGTCCGGGTGCTGGGCGGCGGCGGGTCATGCAGTGGCTCTGTTGCGGTCGAGCACCATGGCGCCGGTCTGCTTGAAGCAGCGCACGCTGAACAGTACCTGGTGCGGCAACGCGGTCAGGCCGGCCGCCTCGGCAGCCGGGCCGAGTCGCCCGAGCGCCTCGTCGCGGCCGCGGGCGTGGATCATGCAGTAGAGGTTGTAGGGCCAGTGCCTGGCGTCGGGTCGGCGCCGGTAGCAGAGGGTCACGCCGCGCTGGGCCGCCAGCGTCGCGCCGGCGCGGTCGACATCGGCCTCCGGAACCTGCCAGACTACCATCGCATTCGAGCGCCAGCCGAGCGCCCGGTGGCGCACGATGACGCCGAGGCGCGCGATCACCCCGGCCTCTCTCAGCGTGCGGATGCGCCCGATGATCTCGGTCTCGGACCGCCCGAGCGCGCCGGCGAGCGCGGCGAAGGGGCGCGGCACCAGCGCGAGGCCGCCGGTGAGCGCCTGCAGTAGTTCCGGATCGCCGGGGCGCAGCGCCGAGCCGTCGGCCGGGGCGCTGGCGCCCGGCCCGTGCGCCGAGCCGTCGAGGGCGAAGCCGAGGTCGATGTGGTAGGGCCGCACCAGCGGCAGGTCGAGCACGGTCAGCCCCGTCGCGGCACCGATCCGCGCGAGCGTGGCGTCGACATAGGGCCGGTCGGGCCCGGTGGCGACGAACCACAGGTTCCAGTCGTTCTCGCGCAGATAGGAGTGGTTGACGCCGGGCTCGGCGCCGATTGCTGCCGCCACCTGCTCGATCTGCCATTCCGGGGCGGCGACGGCGGCAAGCGTGCTGGCGCCAGCGACGTTCGGGCGCAGCGTCGCCCCGACCCGGCTGATCGCGCCCCGCTCCGACAGGCGGGCGAGGCGGGCCAGCACGGTGTCCGCACCGATGCCCAGCGCCGCGCCGATCGCCGCGAAGGGCTCCGGCACCAGCGGAAAGTCGCGCTGCCAGCCACCGAGCAGGGCAGTATCCACGGTGTCGGCCGGGGCGTTCATGGTCAAAGCCCTGTCCGGTGGGCCCGCGCGGTGAAGAAGATCCCCGAGGGACTCCGGGCCGCGATCTCGGCCGTCTTCTCGAAGGTGGCCGTGTCGTAGACGTTGATCCGGTTGGCGTCGCGCACCGAGACCCAGACCTCATGGCCGCGCGGCGCGAACTCCATGTGCAGCACCGCCGGGCCGGGCGTCAGCGTCCTGACGATCTCGCCCGAGAGCGTGTCGATCACCTGCACCGTGTCATTCAGCGGATGGGCGAAATTGACCCAGACCTGCCGGCCGCCGGGACGTGCCACGGCAAAGACCGGCTGGCCGTGGACCTCGGTGCGACCGACCTCCTCGAGGCTGCGCGAGTCGACCCAGAGCACCTCGTGGCGGCCGACGGCGGGCAGCACGAAGCGGTCGCCGGCGAGTGCCCAGCCCTCGAGATGGGGCATCTTGTAGACCGGCAGCTTTTCCTCGCCCATGCCGTAGCCGGAAAGGATGCGGCGGGGCTCGGGCGTGGTCTGCCAGAGGTCGAGCGCGGTCAGCCCGTCCTCGCCGAAGAGGCCGGCGATGTAGCGCCGGCCGTCGGCGGTGATCAGTGCGTCGTAGGGATGGTCGCCCATGCCGGGGATCTTCGTGATCACCGGGGCGCCCCTGCCCGAGAAGTCGGCGATCCAGGTCTCGCCCGCATCCCAGAGGCTGAAGACGAAGCGCCGGCCGGGCGCATCGACGAGCCCGATGGTCTTGGAGAGCCCGCCCGACCATACCGCCGGGATGTCCGCGACGCGGGCGAGGGTTCCAGCGTCGAACACCCTGACTCCGCCGGGCTCGTAGTTCGAGACGGCGACAAGCGTGCCGTCGTCGGAGATCGCGCCGCCGATCGAGTTGCCGGCCTGCACGACACGCGCGACGATCGTCTGCGTCAGGATGTCGAGCTTGGTCAACCCGCCGTCGCGCCCGAAGACATAGGCGTAGCGCTGGTCGGGCGAGAATACGACCGAAGCGTGCGAGAGGTCGCCGAGCCCCTCGATCCGGCCGATGGCCGCATGCTCGGACTGGTCGATCACCAGCACCGACCCGGTGGCGCGCTCGACCACCACGCCGAGATCGCCGGTGCCGCGGAGCGCATCAGCCTGGGCAGCCGTGGTGAGGGCGGCACCCAGCAGGGCGGCAGCGAGCGTGCTGGCGAGGAAGGCAATCATTCCGCATTCCCGAGCAGGTAGTCGGCGATCCATAGGGCTTCCCCTTCCGTCAGGAGCGGGCGCCAGGGCGGCATGGCCGTCCCCGGAACGCCGTCAAGGATGATCCGGGCGAGGCTCGCGGGTGCAGCGTCCGCGAGCGTCCCGGCGGTCAGGTCGGATCCGAGGCCGCCCTTCAGCGTCATGCCATGGCAGGAGCCGCAGTCCTGGCGCACCAGCCGTTCGAGTTCGGCCGCGCGGGCCGGCGGGAGGTCGCCGGCGAGGGCGGAAGAGGCCGAGAGCAGGAGGGCCGTCAGTCCGGCGGCGGCGGCGAGCCTAGGCATGGATCGCCTCGCGCTGGGTGGCCGCCAGCCGGGCCAGCAGGGCGGCGGGGCGCTCCTCGTAGAGCGAGACGACGCGGCCGATGACAAAGAGCACGGGGCCGGAAAGATTCCCGGCCGCCGCGTCTCCGGCCACCCGGTCGAGCCGCGAAACCAGGCGCCGCTCGGCCGGGGTGGTGCCGTTGCAGACTGCAAGGACGGGCAGGTCTCCCGGCATTCCGTGGGAAATCAGCCTGCCGGCGATCTCGCCGATGCTGGCCGCGCCCATATAGACGACGAGCGTGGTCTCCGGGTCGGCGAGGCCGGCCCAGTCGAGATCGAGCGGCAGGTCGCTGCGGCAATGGCCGGTGACGTAGCGCACGCCAGTGGCGAGCCCGCGATGGGTCAGCGGCACGCCGGTCGAAGCGGCGCAGCCCTGGGCGGCGGTGATGCCGGGCACCACCTCGCAGGGGATGCCGGCCTCGCGCAAGGCCTCCGCCTCCTCGGAACCGCGACCGAAGATGAAGGGATCGCCGCCCTTCAGGCGCACGACCATGTGGCCGTCGCGGGCAAGGCTCACCAGCAGGGCGTTGATCTCGGGCTGCGGCACCGGGTGCCGCTTCGGCGCCTTACCGACGGGGATGCGCAGGGTGGTCGCGGGGGCCATCGCCAGGATCCCTGGCGAAACCAGCCGGTCGTGGACCACGACCTCGGCACGGGCAAGCAGCCGCGCGGCCCTGAGTGTCAGGAGTTCGGGATCGCCGGGACCGGCGCCCAGCAGGAAGACCCGCCCAATCCTTTCCATCGATACCTCCCCCGCAGGGCGCCAATAGGGTCGGGCGGGGGCGTTGCCGCCCCCGCCGCCGGCTCAGTAAATGTCGAGCCGGGTGTTGTAGACGTTGAACTTGCCGGTCGGCGTGATCAGCGCGGGATCCTTGATCACCTGCTTCACCTCCAGCGTCTTGTCGTCGATCACCACGATGGCCGATTCCTTGTCCTTGGCGTTCCAGACCGAGAACCAGACCTCGGTTCCCTCCTGGTTGAACTCGCCCTGGACGACCCGGGGCTGGCCCTCGGGGATGCCGGCCCACTCGCCGATCGGCAGCACCGTGTATTCCGGTGCCTCGGTGCCGAGCTCGCTGACCTTGAACACCGCGATTGAGGCCGAGATCTCGGCGTCCGGGTTCAGCGGCGCGTCGACATAGAGGTGGTCGGACTGCGGATGCGACTTGACGAACAGCGAGCCGCCGCCGAGGGCCTCGAGCGTCTGCACCACCTTCCAGGCCTGATCGGGATGCCCCTCGGGGTCGGTCCCGATCAGCGCCACCGTCTCGTCGCCCAGATGCGAGGTCGCCCAGACCGGGCCGTAGACCGGATGGTTCAGGTTCGCGCCGCGCCCGGGATGCGGCTTCTCGCCGCCGCTGTCGATGATGGCAACCAGCTTGCCTTCCTTGGTGTCGATGACCGCCACCTTGTTGCGGGCATTCGCTGCGACCAGGAAATAGCGGTGGGTCGAGTCGAACCCGCCGTCATGCAGGAAGCGCTCGGCCTCGATCTCGGTGGTCTTCAGGTTCTTGATGTCGGAGTAGTCGACCAGCAGGATCTTGCCGGTCTCCTTGACGTTGACGATGAACTCCGGATGGTAGTGCGACGCGACGATCGAGGCGACGCGGGGCTCGGGATGGTAGGCCTGGTCGTCGTAGATCATGCCCCGCGTCGAGACGATCTTCAGCGGTTCGAGCGTGGCGCCGTCCATGATCACGTATTGCGGCGGCCAGTAGGAGCCGGCGATCGCATACTTGTCCTCGAAGCCCTCGAACTTCGAGGTCTCGACCGAGCGGGCCTCCGAGCCGATCTTGATCTCGGCAACCGTGGCCGGCTCCTCCATCCAGAGGTCGATCATGTTGATCTTCGCGTCGCGCCCGATCACGAAGAGGTAGCGGCCCGACGCCGAGATCCGGCTGATGTGAACGGCATAGCCGGTATCGAGCACCTTGTGAATCTTGTAGGTAGCCCCGTCGATCAGCGCGATCTGGCCCGAATCGCGCAGGGTGACCGAGAACAGGTTGTCGAGCTTGAGGTCGTTCATCTGCCTGGTCGGGCGCTTCTCGGGCGGAATCAGAACCTTCCAGCTCGCCCGCATCTCGGCCATGCCGAACTCCGGCGGCTGCGGCGGATCGACCAGCAGATAGCGCGCCATCATGTCGACCTCGGCTTCGGTCAGACTGCCCGAAGTCCCCCAGTTCGGCATGCCGGCCGGCGAGCCGTAGGTGATGAAGTCCTTGAGGTACTCGTAGCCGTTGGCGCGGGTGATGTCGGGCGTCAGCGGCTTGCCGGTCGCGCCCTTGCGGAGCACGCCATGGCAGCCCGCGCAGCGCTCGAAGTAGAGCTGGGTCGCCTTGAAGAACTCGTCCGGTGTCATCACCGGGTCTCCGGGCTTGCGTCCGGGAATCTCGACCTGGAGCTGGCTGAGCGTGTTCATGCTCGGCTCGTACTGGCCGCCAGGCGTCGTGGCGTGCTCCTTGGGCTTGTCCTGGGCCTGAGCCGAACCTGCGGCGACAGCCAGGGGGAGCGATACGCTGGCCAGCAGCGCGATCCTCCGGATCTTCGTGGTGAGGGTCATGCCGTCATACTCCGTTTCGGTGGTGAGGCGCGGAGAACAGTGGCCGTGGAGCCGGCGCAGGGCCTTGACTTTCATCAAAGCGCGGCACAGGGGCGCGACGCAGGGTTCCGGTGACCTTCCGGAGGGTGCGATGGGCCTACTCCGCGCGCTTGCCCGCGCCGCAGTTGCCGCAGTCCTGGCGACGGTCTGCCTTGCCGGGCAGGCGGATGCCGAAGGGCTGCAGGTCGGCACGGAAGCTAGGCCGGCTGTCCCCGATGCCGCGATCGCGGCGCGCCTGTTCGCGGCGGAAGCCGCGGGCCTGAGCGTTACGCGCGAAGAGGGCGTGCCTCCGTCCTGGGAGGTGAGGGGCCCCGAGGGATCGGTCGGGCGGATCGCCTCGACCTGGGAGACGGCGCAGTCGGTCGGCTATTCCGGCCGGCCGATCGACATCCTGGTCGCGGTCACGCCCGGGGGGCGCATCGCCGGCGCCGAGCTGATGCGCCACAACGAGCCGATCCTGACGCTGGGGCTCTCGACCGAGGACATCGCCGCCTATGTGTCCGCGTTCCGCGGGCTTGATCTCGCGAGGCCACAGGTCACCGCCTTCGGCGCGCGGACCGACCTGCCGCCGATCATCGCCGGGGCCACGGTCTCGACGGGGGTGATCCGCGATGCGATCCTCCGCACGGCGCGAACATTGGCGATCGGACGTGGCCTGGTCGGCGGTGCTCCGGCACAGATCGACCGGGTGAGCTTCGCCGAGCGGAGCTGGGGCGACCTGCTTGCCGAAGGGGCGCTGACACGGACGGGTGTGAGGCTCGATGACGCGCGGGAAAGACTGGCCGGGGCCAAGCCGCCGCTTCCGGAGGGAAACGGCGCATTCCTCGATCTCTGGCTCGGCGTGCTCGATCCGCCCGGAATCGGGCGGAACCTTCTCGGCCAGCAGGCCTATGACCGGGCGATGGGAGCGCTCGGTCCGGGCGATTCGGCGATTTTCGTCGGCTCGCGCGGGCTGCACTCGCACCGGGGCACCGAGTGGCGCAAGTCGGGGGTGTTCGATCGGATCGAGGTGATCCAGGGGGAGGCCACCATCGCGCTCCGGGCGCGCGACTACCTCCGGGTCGATCAGCTGCAGGTGGCGGGGGCCCCGGAGCTGAAGGAGATGAGCGTCTTCCGGGTCGCAGGATCGACCGGCTTCGATCCGACCCGCCCGTTCCGGGTCGAGGTGACCGCGAGCCGCGCGGCCGCCGGGGGCGGCACCGTTTCGATGCGCATGCCGCTCGAGTACCACCTGCCGCGGAGCTTTCTCGTCGCCGCGGCGCTGGTTGATCTGCCTGAAGATGCGCCGCTCTGGGTCTCGGCCTGGCAGACGAAGTGGATCTCGGTCGCCGGTGTTCTGGTCATGCTGGCCGGCAGCGGCGGCGCCCTGTTCCTGCAGGAGTTCATTGCCCGCCGCCCGCGGCTCTGGCGCTGGAGCCGCATCGCCTATCTCTCGGTGACGCTGCTCTGGCTCGGCTGGATTGCCGGCGGCCAGCTCTCGGTGGTGCAGGTGATCGCCTTCATCCATTCGCTGCTGTCGGGTTTCCACTGGGAGACGTTCCTGATCGAGCCGGTGATCTTCCTGCTCTGGGGCTTCGTGGCGCTGGGACTCCTGTTCTGGGGCCGGGGCGTCTATTGCGGCTGGCTCTGCCCGTTCGGCGCCCTGCAGGAGCTCACCAACGAGATCGCACAGCGGCTGGGCGTGCCGCAGTTCGCCGTGCCGTTCCCGGTGCAGGAGCGTCTCTGGGTGATCAAGTACACGCTGTTCCTGGCGATCCTCGCGCTCTCGTTCTACTCGATGGAGAAGGCGCTGATCCTCGCCGAGGTCGAGCCGTTCAAGACCGCGATGTCGATGCATTTCATGCGCGCCTGGCCCTTCGTGCTGTTCGTCGTGGCGCTGCTGGCGGCGGGCCTGTTCATCGAGCGGTTCTACTGCCGCTACCTCTGCCCGCTCGGCGCCGCGTTGGCGATCCCGGCGAAGCTGAAGCTGTTCGACTGGCTGCACCGCCGGCCGCAATGCGGGCGCGAGTGCCGGCTCTGCGAGACCAAGTGCACGGTCGGGGCGATCGACCCGATCGGCCGGATCAACCCCAATGAATGCGTGCTGTGCCTGCGCTGCCAGGTGATCTACCACGACGAGAACACCTGCACGGTGCTGAAGAACCGGGCCGCGCGCGAGGGAAGGCTGAGGCCAAGTACATGAAGATAACCCGGCGTCGTTTCCTGGTCGCGGCGGCCGCGCTGGCGGTGGCGGGTGGCGCGCGCCCCGAGCGCCTGGAGTGGCGCGGTGCCGCACTGGGCGGCGAGGCGCGGATCGTGCTGGAGGGACCGCGCGACCGGGCCGAGGCGGCGCTGGCGGCGGCGGAAGCCGAGATCGGGCGGCTGGAGAACATCTTCAGCCTGAACCGTCAGGGGTCCGAGCTTGCGCGGCTGAATGCCGCCGGCACGCTGGAGGCGCCGTCGCGCGACCTGCGCCAGGTTCTGGCGGCGGCGGCGCACTGGAAGCGGGCGACCGGCGGCGCCTTCGACGCGGCGGTGCAGCCGCTGTGGCGGCACTGGGCCGAGCGGCCGGACGATTTGGTGGAGCCTGCGCTGGCCGCGGTGCGCGGGGCGCAGATCGGCGTCGCGCCGGGTCGGGTGATGCTTTCACCGGGAGCGGCGCTCACGCTGAACGGCATTGCGCAGGGGACCATCGCCGACCGGGTGGCGGATCTCCTGGGCCGCCACGGCTTCCTGCCGCCGGTGATCGACACGGGCGAGATGCGGCTCATGGGGCCGGAGCGCCGCGCGGTCGACCTGCCCGCCGCCGGATTGCGGCTCGGGCTCGCCGAGGCGGCGGTGGCGACCAGCGTGCCCTCGGCGCTGATCCTCGATGCGTCGGGCCGGCGCCATCACCTGTTCGACCCTGCGACCGGCGAGAGCCCGCGCTGGTGGCGCTCGGTCACCGTGATCGCCCCGACTGCGGAGGCGGCGGACGCGCTCTCGACCGGCTTCGCGGTCTCGCCGTCCGCGATGGTGGGTGATCTCGCGGCCGGGATGGAGGACGTGGCGGTCATCGCGACGGCCGCCGACGGGACGGTCCGCCGGTTTGGCGGGCGGGTCGTGCCGGCATGAGCGTGCGTGCAGTGCTGCGCATCGTCCTCGGCGAGGGGATGCGCGTGTTCTTCCTCGCCGCCGGGCTCTACGCGCTGTTTTCGGTCGCCGTATGGGTCTGGATTCTGGTGCTCCAGGCCGCGGGAGCGACTGCGCCAGATCTGCCCTTCGCCGCGCCGCCGTCGCTCTGGCACGCGCATGAGATGGTCTTCGGCTATGCCTGCGCGGTGCTGGGCGGGTTCTTCCTGACCGCGGTGCCGAGCTGGACCGGCGAGAAGTCCGCCCGCGCCGCGTTCCTGACCGTGCTCGCGCTCCTCTGGCTTGCGGGACGCCTGGCGGTGTGGTGGTCGGGGGCGCTGCCGACGGGGCTGGTGGCGGCGGCCGATCTCGCGTTCCTGCCGGTGCTGGCGGCGCGGATCGCGGTGCAGCTGGTGAAGCGGCCGAAGCCGCAGAACCTGATGTTCCTGGCGTTGCTCGCCCTCGTCTGGGCCGGGAACCTGATGGTGCATCTGGATTGGAGCGACCTCTGGCCCGGGGCGGCGCCGCGCGGGCTGAGGGTCGGGCTGCTGGCGGTCGCCTCGATGATCGCGGTCATCGGGGGGCGGGTGATCCCGGCCTTCACCCGCAATGCGATGCTCAGGACCGGGCGCGAGACCGGGCTGCCGGTCTGTCGGAAGCCGGCGGAGGGCGCCGGGATCGCCGCGGCGATCCTGCTGCCGGTCTGCGTCGCGCTGGGCCTGCCCGATCCGGCGCTGGCAATGGTAGCGCTGATCGCCGGCCTCGCGCAGGCGGTGCGGCTGGCGGGATGGCGCGGCGGCTGGACGCTGGGCCAGCCGATCCTGTGGGGCCTGCATCTGGCCTTCGCGATGCTGGCGGCGGGCTACCTGGCGCTGGCGGCAAGCCTCGCCGGCATGTTCGGCGAGACCGCGGCGCTGCACCTGACCGGCATCGGTGCCGTCGGAGGCATGACGCTGGCGATGATGACCCGCGCCGCGCTCGGCCATACCGGGCGGCCGCTGGTCGCCGCCCGGCCGGTGGCGCTGTCCTACGGGCTGGTGGCCCTCGCGGCGCTCGTGCGCGTCGCCGGGGGTTGGTGGGCGGGGGGGGGTGGCTGGTACCTGGGCGCGATGCTGGTCTCGGGCGCGCTTTGGCTCTTGGCCTTCGGGCTGTTCGTGGCGGTCTACTGGTCGATTCTGACGCAGCCCCGCATCGCCGCGCCGAATTGACATCCGTCAATGAAGCAGCATGGTTCTGCTGGAAGGCTATGGCGGATCCGCATCGCGACTGAATTTGAGAGGCTCTCGATGGACTACGAATCTCGCTTCGCAGCTTCCGTTGCAGCCGTCCGCGAGGAGGGCCGTTACCGTGTCTTCGCTCATCTCGAGCGCATCGCCGGGCGCTTCCCGAGGGCGGTGAACCACGGGCCGGGGCCGGCGGAGGTGGTGGTCTGGTGCTCGAACGACTATCTGGGCCAGGGCTGCGACCCGGTAGTCATCGAGGCCGGCCGGGCCGCGCTGGCACGCATGGGCGCGGGCTCGGGCGGCACGCGGAACATCTCTGGAACCAATGACTTGCATGTGCGCCTGGAACGGCGGCTTGCCGAGTTGCACGGCAAGGCGGCGGCGCTGTTGTTCACCTCTGGCTACGTCTCGAACGCGGCGACGCTGAAGACGTTGGGGATGCTGTTCCCCGGCCTGATCATCCTCTCGGACGCGCTCAACCACGCATCGATGATCGAGGGCATCCGCCATTCCGGCGCCCAGAAGCGGATCTGGAACCACAACGATCCGGCGGATCTCGAGCGGCTGCTGGCGGCGGCCGATCCGGCGGCGCCGAAGCTGATCGCCTTCGAATCGGTCTACTCGATGGACGGTGACGTGGCGCCCATCCATGCGATCTGCGACCTCGCCGACCGGTACGGCGCGATGACCTATCTCGACGAGGTCCATGCGGTCGGGCTCTACGGGCCGCGCGGCGGCGGGATTTCCGAGCGCGACGGCGCGGCGGATCGCCTGACCATCATCGAGGGCACGCTGGCCAAGGCCTTCGGCTGCATGGGCGGCTACATCGCCGCCTCGGCCGCCTGCGTCGATGCGATTCGCAGCGCCGCGGCGGGGTTCATCTTCACCACCTCGCTGGCGCCTGCGCTGGCCGGCGCGGCGCTGGCCTCGGTCGAGCATCTGATCGCCCATCCCGAACTGCGCGATCGGCATCAGGAGCGGGCGGCGCGGCTGAAGCGGCTGCTGCGGGGCGCCGGCCTGCCGGTGATGCCGTCCGAGACGCATATCGTGCCGCTGCTGGTCGGCGATCCGGTTCTCGCGAAGGCCGCGACGGACCGGCTGATGCAGAAGCACGGCATCTACATCCAGCCGATCAACTATCCGACCGTGCCGAAGGGCACCGAGCGGCTCAGGATCACCCCGAGCCCGCGGCATGACGATGCGCTGATGGACGCCCTTGTCGCGGCGCTCGGCGAAACCTGGGACGCGCTCGGCATCGCGCCGCGCTACGAGATCGCCGCCGAGTAGCGGCGTGAATGCAACCCGAGAAGGAGAGAACCGATGCGGAAGACGATTACCGGAGCGCTGACGGTCTTGGCGATAGCCGGGCTTGCCGGCAATGCGCTGGCCGATGGCGATGCGGCGAAGGGCGAGAAGGTGTTCGCCAAGTGCAAGGCCTGCCACATGGTCGGACCGGACGCCAAGAACCGGGTCGGTCCGGCGCTGACCGGGATCGTCGGCCGGACCGCCGGGTCGGCTGCCGACTTCAAGTACTCCGACGCCATGAAGGCCAAGAACGCCGAGGGTCTCGTCTGGACCGAGGAGAACATCAAGTCCTATCTCGCCGATCCGAAGGGCTTCGTGCCGGGCAACAAGATGACCTTCGCGGGCCTGAAGAAGGAGGACGACCGCGAGAACGTGATCGCCTATCTGAAGACCTTCCAGTGAGCAGGTGTCGGCCTTGCTGAGAACCTGGCTCGGCGGCGCCCTTGCCGCCGCCGGGCTGTCCGCCGTCGCGGCCCCTTCCGCCGCGCAGGCTCCCGATTTCCACCAGATCTTCGAGGCGCGCTGTGCTGCCTGCCACGGCCATGCGGGCGATTTCGCGCGCGCCCGGCTTTCGGTTGGCGAGGACGGGACGGTCCGCGGCGCGGAGACCGGTCGCCCCGTCGCCGGATTCATGCAGAGCCACGCCGGAGGCCTGACGGACGCCGAGATCGCCCTCTTCACCGAGACGTTCCGCCGCCAGATCGGGTCGGACGCGTTCTTCCGCGAGCGCTGCTCGGGCTGCCATGGCCGCGCCTACGATTTTGCCCGGCTGCGGCTGATCCTGCGGGACGGCCGGCTCGAAGGGCGCTACTCCGGCCGCGATACGGCGGCCTTCCTGCCCGGGCATGCGCGGCTCACCGGAGCCGAGGCGGCAAGGGTGCTCGACGCGCTGACTGCGCTGTCGCAGGGAGCGCGCTGAACCCTCAGTGCGGGTGCGCGCCGAGGCGGCTGTGCAGCCTCGCGTCATGGGTCCGGAAGTGGTTGGCGAACCAGGCATCGACGCTGGCCGTCATCCGCTCGACCGAGCCGGCGCCGCCTTCTCGGTAGTCATCCATGATGTCGCGAAGCTCGTCGAGCAGCCGCTCGTGGTCGGTCTTGTGCTGGCGGAGCTGGTCGTAGCCGTGCTCGCGCATGAAGCGCTCCTCGAGCGCAAAATGGGCAGAGATGGCGCGGAAGAGATCGCCGAACACAATCTCGGTATCGGCCGCAGGGCTGCCGCTGCCAAGTGCCGCATGCAGCCGGTTCACGAGGTCGATCAGCTCCCGGTGCTCGTGGTCCACCGCCGCCACGCCGACGCTGTAGCTGTCCTTCCATTCGAGCGGGGCCATGGCAGTCTCCCCTTCTAGCGGAACGTGAACCCGCCGAGCGCTGGACGAAAGTCTATCGCGAAGCTCTGGTCTTGCGCCAGATCCAGCTGGTGCTCGGCGGCGTGATCGAAGCCTGCGGATCTGGCGGTGTCACGCATCCGCACGGCGATGTGGTGCGGCCCGGCGGGCAGCACGAAGCGCTGGTAGACCCGCGACGGGCCGTCGCCGGCAAGGCCCGTCGCTGGAAGCTCGGCCCGGAAAGCGGGCGCGCCGTCGATGTCGAGCTCGAGATAGAGCGGCGGCCGCTGGCGGTCGCAGACCTGCTTGCGGCGCATGTTGGGCGGCAGCCTGGCGAGCTCGGCCCCGGTCAGGTCGCGGCACGCCTTCTGGCCGCCATGGCTGAAGCTGAGGCGGACGAGGCCGGTCCCTTCCGGCGTCGAGCGGTAAGAGGGCCAGGCCGAGAGCGCCGCCGTCCCGAGTGCCAGGGCTGCCATCACGGCCGTGCCGAGCACGAGGCGCAGAGGGTGGCTCATTGCTCCGCCTCCTCGAGCTCGGGTGCGGGAGCGGCGCGTTTCGCGCGCGGCGAGTCGGGCGGCAGAGCGGCGAGCCGCTCGCCGAGGGCAGCACGCTCGCGGTCGAACCTGGCCGTCTCGGTGGGCCCGGCCCAGATCAGGGCGATGCGCTCCCGCGGAACCCGCGCCCGCAGGTAGGGGTCGCGCGCGCCGGCGAAGCGCTGCTTGGTCCATTCGATGCCGAGCCGGTACTGGCAGCTGCGCTCGGCGCAGCCGGCGACACAGACGCCGTCGGCATGCCCGCGGCTGAGGATGAAGTCGATGAGCGAGGGCGGAGCCATGGCAATGCAGGGAAGCACGACCGTCGCGGGTCCGGGCTGCGCGCCGGCGCCATGCCTGCAGGCCAGCGTCAGCACGCGCCCCGGCCCTGCCAGCGCGGTGGAGGCGGCCAGCACCGTGTCTCGCAGCTCCTTCAGCGGGTAGTCCGGCAGGTCAATGCCGGTGACGAGGTCCTGGGTCCGGCGGAAGGGGGACGATGATGGGCAGGCACCCATGCAGATGCCGCAGGCGACGCAGCGGTCGGGGTTGACTTCCGCCTGCTGCGGGAAGGGCGCCCCATCGGTGCGCGGTACCAGCCGGATCGCCGCATAGGGGCAGTCCTCGACGCAGCGCGAGCAGCCGTTGCAGTGGTCGAGAAACACCACGGCCGCTGCGGGCGCCCGCAGCGGCGGCAGCCAAGGCATGGCCGCGAGCGCGATGGTGAACAGTGCGAGCGCCCCCCAGATGGCCCCCCTGGGGACGTAGTCGACCAGCGGATAGAGCGGCAGGAAGAACCAGTCGATGCCGACATCGCCCGGCACCCTGGCAAGGTCCGCCGCCGCCTCCAGATTGGCTGGCAGCGCCAGCGCGGCGATCAGCAGGCCGGCCAGCACCATGCCGCCAAGCTCGCGGCTGGGGTTCACCCGCGCCCGCGAGATGCGCTGGATATGGATCCACATCACCAGCAGCAGGATCAGCGGCACGGCGATGTGCAGGAACACCATCAGCGTGAAGAACCGGCCGCTGAGGCTCTCGGGCGTCAGGAAGTTGCGCGCGATCGGCTCGCCGAAGATCGGCAGCCAGTCGAGGAGTTCGGTCGAGACGATGGCGACATACTGGGCCAGACGGTCCCAGATCAGCCAGTAGCCGGTGATCCCGGAGACGTAGAGGAACCAGATCAGCGGCACCCCGGTGAACCACGAGAACCAGCGCACGCCGCGGTAGCGGTCATGGGCGAATTCGCGCACGAGGTGGATCATCATCACCGCGACCATCAGGTCCGAGGCATAGCGGTGGAAGCTGCGCGAGATCCCGGCATGCCACCAGTGATCGGTGCTGAGCCAGGCCACCGAGGCATAGGCATTCACCACACCGGTGTCGAAGAAGATGAACAGATACATGCCCGTGGCAGTAACAATCCAGAACAGGAACCAGCCCAGCGCGCCGAGCTGGGCGAGCGGGTTCCACGCCGGCCCGAACACCGCATCGAGGCTCCGCTCGACCCGGTCAAACCCGTGCCGGAGGGCACGTCTGAGTCCAAATCTCACGCTGCTTTCCGTCCTTGCCGCGCCGCCAGGAGCTGCCGGTTGCTGCGCCAGAGCCGGAACACCACGAGACCGGTGAGGGCCAGCGACAGGCCGCCGATGACGATGCCGAAGCCGATCGCATAATCGAACCGGTAGGCGCCGCTGGCGGGGTTGTAGACCGTGCAGATGAATTTGATCCGGTCAACGAGGTCGGTGAACGACATCGACCGGACCGAGGTGCCGAACACCAGCTCCTTCAGCGGTTCGATGAAGACCTGGTCGGGGAAGTTGTCGCCATAGACCTGACGGTAGACGCGGCCCTCGGCGTCGAGGATGGTGGTCTGGGTGATGTGCTCGAAGCCGCCGGCCGCGGTGTCATAGCTGAAGCCGAGATCGCGGAGCAGCGCCTCGATCGTGCCGGGGTCGGCGCTGGCGAGTTGCCAGCCGGGAAGGTCGATCCCCTGGGTGGCGGCGAATGCGGACAGGGCGCCCGGCGTGTCGCGGCGGGCATCGAAGCCGAGCGTCAGCACGGCAAAGCTCTCATCGCCCAGCACCTTGCGGGCTGTACGCACAGCCCGCAGCACATGCTGGGTGGTCACCGGGCAGACCGAGGCGCAGCTTGTGTAGACGAGGCTGATCACCAGCGGGCGGCCGCGGAACGCGGCGAGAGGCAGGGCGGCGCCGTGCGAATCGGTGAGCGTGTAGGCGCCGACCTCGGCGCCGATGGCGGCCTCGGAGCGTTCGATCACCGATTTCGCGTCGAGGCGCGAGTCGGCGGCAGGCGCGGCCGGGGTGGCCGGGGCGGCAGTGGCGAGGACGAGAAGCGCCGCGAGCGGCAGGGTGCGTGCTGGCACGCACCGTTGAAACGCTCTTCTCAAGACGTGCATGCAGGCCCCCGTCCCAAGGGGCCGCCGGGCGACGACGGCGGACATGGTCAGAACGCCCACCGGACCGCCTCGTCGAGGAAGACGCCCGTGGTCAGCAGGCAGAACTGGATCAGCGAGGCGCCGAAATTCGCCATCGCGGTCTTGCGTGAAGGGGCCATGAGCAGCTTCCAGCTCCGCCACAGGAAATACCCGCCGCCGAGCGCGGCCGAGACCCCGTAGACCGGCCCCATGCCATAGGCGAGCGGCAGGAGCGAGAGCGCGGCCAGCACCGCGGTGTGGGCGAGGATCGCCCGCGTCCAGGCATATTCCGGCACCACGACCGGCAGCATCGGCACGCCGGCCTCGCGGTAGTCGTCGCCCCGGGCGGCGGCGAGGCTCCAGAAATGCGGCGGGGTCCAGAGGAACATGACGATGGCCAGGATCACCGGCGTCACCTGCAACTCCGGCGCCACGGCGGCGGCCCCGGCCAGGATCGCGAAGCTGCCGGCGGCGCCGCCGATCACGATGTTCCAGGTGCTGCGGCGCTTCAGCCAGACGGTGTAGACGACGCCATAGGTGAAGGCGCCGAGGAAGACGAACACGGCGGCGAGCGATCCGCCGACAGCCCAGGCCATGGCGAGCGAGGCCGCCAGCAGGCCGAGAAAGGTCACCGGCCAGATCGCGCCGGGCTTCAGGACGCCGCGGGCGAAGGGCCGGGCGCGGGTGCGCCGCATCAGCCGGTCGGCGTCGCGCTCGTAATAGTGGTTGAAGGCTCCCGCCGCGCCGGAGGCGCCGAGCACGGCGAGAGCGAAGATCAGGGCCCTGAGCGGCGAGAACGCGCCCTCCGCGGCCACCATCCCGGCCAGCGCGCTGAGCGCGATCGCGAAGCCGATCGGCAGCTTGAGAAGCGTGGTCGTGATGCGGGCCGCGGCGAGCATGGTCATTCCCTTCCGGTCCTCAGCGGAACAGCCACAGATCGCTCAGATACTTCCAGTTGACGAAGTAGTAGACCACGAAGGAGGCAAAGAAGATCGTGACCAGCACGATCGTCCCCGGCAGTTTCAGCGTGCCGTGGCTGCCATAGGTCGAGGCCGCCTGCGCACCGCCCGCATGGAGCGGGAAGGTCAGCTTGTGCGCGGTGTCGCGGTCGAGCCGCTTGCCGAACAGCACCGTGCCGACCGTGATCAGGACGTAGAGAATGCCGCCTGTCGCTGCGAGGATGGCGAAGATGCCATTCAGCCCCATCATCAGGAAGGCCGCCGGCGGGTACTCGAAGGCGTGGGCGGCGTCGGTGAAGGTGATGTCCCAGTGGCGCCGCGCCACACCCAGCGTGCCCGCCCCCATCATGAACAGCGAGATGCCGCCGACGCCGATGCCGAAGAGGTAGGGCTGCCAGCTGGCGAGCCTCGGCCAGACGACTTCGCGCTGGAAGATCAGCGGCAGCACCAGATAGGTGACCGCCATGAATGCGAGCGTGGTTCCCGCCACCACCGTGCCGTGGAAGTGACCCGGCGTATAGAGCGTGTTGTGCATCAGCACGTTGAGCTGCTCAGTGCCGAGGATCACACCGGTGATGCCGCCGAGGAAGCCGAACATCACGAGGCTGAGGAACATGCCGGCAAACGCCGGATTGCCCCAGGGCGCCTTGGTCAGCCACTCGAACCAGCCGCGGGTAAAACCGTTCCGGCGCTGCGCTGCCTCGATGGCGCCGGGCACGGTCATGCCGTGAATCAGCGAGCCGAGCACGGCCAGATACATCATGTAGCTGGTGTTGACGATCTTCCATGTCGAACTCATGCCGGGGTCCGCCAGCAGATGGTGGGCCGAAGCAAGCTGCAGGAACAGGATATAGAGGAAGAACGCCATGCGGCTGACCTTCTCGGACAACGGCTTGGCACCGAGCACGAGGGCGGCGATCAGGTACCAGACCGCGACATGCGCCGAGACGTTGACCTGTTGCGAGCTGTGGCCCATACCCCACCAGACCACCCGGTACATCAGCGAATCGATGTTCGAGATCAACCCGAGTGACCAGAGCCAGGTCGGGATCAGGATGATGGCGCCCGAAGCGATGGTGAAGACGGCAATGATCGCTGCCGTCAGCGCGCCGAAGGTCACCAGCGGGATCGAGCCCTCGTAGGTGCGCTCGGCCCGCGCGACCACCAGCGTGCCGAAGAATACCGCGCAGCCCGCCAGCGCCCCGACGGCGAACAGGATCAGGCCGAGGTAGAACCAGTGTGACGCCTGCATCGGCGGGTAGGAGGTGAACATCACGCTCGAATCGCCGCGCAGGATCGCGTAGTTCGTCATCAGCGCGCCCACGACCATCAGCACGAATCCGAGCCAGGCGACCTTCGGGGCGGCCAGCCGGCTGTTCAGCAGAACGGCCGAGGCGAAGTAGAGCACTGCCATCTCGAAGAAGATGATCCAGAACAGCAGCACGTTGGTGCCGTGCCCGGTGAGGATCAGATAGAACCATTCGGCCGGCAGCAGATGCACCGCCGGCCAGCGGGTGAGCGCCACCATCAGGCCCATCAGCCCGCCGATGGCGAGGAACACCACCGCCGCCACGGCGTTCGCCTTGATCAGCGCCTGTGCGGCCAGATCGACCTTGAGGCCGGTATAGCCGCAGGTGCGGAAGATGGCTTCCTTCCAGCCGCCCGCCGCACCCGCATCGATTGCAGTCATCGCGGTTCTCCTCGCACTATTCCGTCACGCGGATGCGACCGGTCATCGTGTGATGGCCGATGCCGCAATATTCGTTGCAGACGACGCCGAAATCGCCCGCCTCGGTGGGCGTCAGCGTGATCACGTGTTCGTAGCCCGGATGGACCTGGATGTTGATGTTGGTCGGCTGCAGCGAAAAGCCGTGCATCCAGTCGACCGACGCGATGTGGATCCGGTAGCTCTGGCCCTTCTTCAGTTCGAGGATCGGCCACCACTCCCAGAGCCGGCCGAGCATGTAGACATCCTCGCCCGCCGGCGGGCGGACCACCGGCACACCCTCCTCCTCGCCAACCTGGTATTGCTCGGCGAAGGCCTCGACCTTCGCCTCGTAGGCGGTCGGCTGGATGCGGTAGGTCTCGTTCGACAGGTTCTGCCCGCCGATGAAGTGCCAGGCGATCATGAAGAAGAACATGAACAGGCCCCAGAGGAAGGCGATCACGATCCAGCCCATCTCCAGGCCGTGGATCGGCTCGTTCCACCAGATGCGCCGTTCGGGCGGGGTTATGGCCATCTCACTCTCCCAGACTGGGCCCGGTCACTGGGCAACCGGCACGGATGCGACCTCCATCACGCCCCAGACGATGTAGAGGACGGTGGGGACGGTGATGCCGAGGAATAGCAGCAGGAACGGGTTGTCGAGCACCCGCTGCATGACCGGGATCCGCTCGGGCGGCGCGGTTTCCTTGGATTCGTCGGGCATGGGACAGATCCTTTCGCGCGACATGTCGGTAGCATGACGCTAGCACCGGCCCGGCAGTGCCCGATTGACAAAAGTCAAGAATGCCGTGCCGCCCCTGTCCGCGCGCGCAGGCCGCGCTCGGCCCGGCAAGGCTGACGGTCAGGATGAGCGCGGATCAGGCCAAGACCCCTGCAATATCTGGGCAAGACCGAGAGAGAAAGACCGGGAACGAGGCCCGGGAAGCAGCGTCCCGCCGGGATCAGAGCAGCCCGCGCTCCTCGAGCACCTTGCGGGCGACGCGGAAGCATTCGAGCGACTGGGGCACGCCGCAATAGATCGCGACCACATGGATGATGGCGCGGATCTCGTCCTTCGTGACCCCGTTGTTGAGCGCGCCCCGGCAATGCAGCTCCCACTCGTGCATCTTGCCGAGCGCCCCGATCATGGCGAGGTTCATCATCGAGCGGGTCTTCGCGTCGATGGTCTCGTCCGCCCAGCCGAAGCCCCAGGCCCAGGCGGTCATCGCCTCCTGGAACGGGCGGGTGAAGTCGTCCGCCGCGGCCAGGTTCTTCTCGACATACTCGGCGCCGAGCACAGCCTTGCGGCGGGCGAGGCCCTTCTCGAACAGGTCGGTGTCCATACGGCGTCCCCCGTTCCGCGCAGGATGACCTTGCCCCGGCGGCGCGGAGACTGGGCTCGGGGCGCGGCATGCGCCCGTCCGGTTCACGCGGCCGGGCGGCGTCATTGGGGCGGGCGGCAGGCAGGCCGTCAAGTGCCGGCGCCCGGCGCCGGAGGCGCGTGCGAACCGCTGCTAGCCGCGCGCCTCCGCGGGGCCGTTTGAGGCGGCCGATCCACGCGCGCGCATCCAGGCTTCGAGCGCCTGGGCCTCATCGGCCGAGAGCCGGAGCCCGAGCTTGCTGCGGCGCCAGAGCACGTCGTCGGCGGTGCGCGCCCATTCGCGGTCCGTCAGCCAGGCGACCTCGCGCGCGGTCAGGTTCCAGCCGAAGCAGCGGCCGAGGTCCTCCGCGCCGGCGGCGCCGGCCAGCAGGTCCGCCGCCTCGGTGCCGTAGGCGCGGACGAGGCGGCGCGCAAAGCGCTCGTCGAGGAACGGATGGGCGGCGCGCAGCCGGGCCACGAGGGCAGGCACGCCGTCGACCGGGAAGTCCCCCCCCGGCAGCGGCGCGCCAGCGGTCCAGGCGCCGGTCATCTGCGGGAACCACGGTGCGAGCCGGGCCAGCGCCGCCTCGGCCAGGCGGCGGTAGGTGGTGATCTTGCCGCCAAACACGTTCAGGAGCGGCGCCTTCCCGGCCTCGTCGCTCACCTTCAGCACATAGTCCCGCGTCGCCTGGGTGGCCGAGCTGGCGCCGTCGTCGAAGAGCGGGCGGACCCCGGCATAGGTCCAGACCACGTCCTCGGGCCGCACCTCGCGGCGGAAATAGCCGTTGACGGCGCGGCGGAGATAGTCGGCCTCTCCGGGCGTGCAGGTCGCCGCACCCGGATCGCCCCGATGGTCGGCGTCGGTGGTGCCGATCAGGGTGAAGTCGGTCTCGTAGGGAATCGCGAACACGATCCGGCCGTCGGATTGCTGGAAGATGTATGGCCGGTCATGCTCGAACAGCCGCCGGGTCACGATGTGGCTGCCGCGCACAAGCCGGATGCGGGCCGGGCTGTCGGCGCCGAGCCGGGCGCGGATCACCTCCTCGACCCAGGGGCCGGCGGCGTTGACCAGCCCGCGGGCACGGATCGTGCGCACCGCGCCGGTAACGGTGTCGCACAGGCGCACCTCCCAGAGTCCGTCCTGCCGCCCGGCCGATTCGCAGCGGGTGCGGGTCAGGATGGTGGCGCCGTTGGCGGCGGCGTCGCGGGCGTTCAGGACCACGAGGCGCGAGTCCTCCACCCAGCAGTCGGAATACTCGAAGGCCTTGCGGAAACCTTTCTTCAGGGGCGCGCCCGCGGGGTCGGCGGCGAGATCCAACGTCCGCGTCGGTGGCAGCATCCTGCGGCCGCCGAGATGGTCGTAGATGAAGAGACCGAGGCGCAGCAGCCAGGCCGGGCGCAGCCCCTTGTGGTGCGGCAGCACGAAGCGCAGCGGCCAGGAGATGTGCGGCATGGCGCGGAGCAGCGTCTCGCGCTCGATCAGCGCCTCGCGCACCAGCCGGAACTCGTAGAACTCGAGGTAGCGCAGCCCGCCGTGGAAGAGCTTGGTCGACGCCGAGGAAGTCGCCTGCGCCAGGTCGCCCTGCTCGCACAGCAGGACGCTGAGCCCGCGTCCGGCGGCGTCCCGCGCGATGCCGCAGCCGTTGATGCCGCCGCCAATGATGGCGAGGTCGAAGATCCCGGCGTCCACCGGCTCAGTCATTTGCATTTTCCGTCGGAAACGAACTTTGAGGATCGGTCGCCATCACTTCGACATTCTTCGCCGCGCAGGCCTCGATGAAGCGGGGCGGCGGCGGGCGGTCGGTGACGAACATGTCGATCCGCGACAGGTCGCAGATGCGGACCGGGGCCGAGCGGGCGAATTTCTGGTGATCGGCGACCACGATCACCCGGCGGGCACTGGCGATGATCGCGCGGGCGACCGAGACCTCCCGATAGTCGAAATCGAGGAGCGCGCCATCCTCGTCGATCGCGGAGGCGCCGATCACCGCCGAATCGGCGCGGAACTGGCGGATGAACTCGACGGCGGCCTCGCCGACGATGCCGCCGTCGGACTGCCGGACCACGCCGCCGGCCAGGATCAGCTCCTTGGCCGGCGAGCCGCTGAGAATGTTCACGACGTTGATATTGTTGGTGATTACCACCAGATCCCGGTGGTTGTAGAGGGCGCGGGCGACCTGCTCGGTGGTGGTGCCGATATTGATGATGAGCGAGCTGTTGTCCGGGATGCAGGCGGCCGCAGCGGCGCCGATCCTGGCCTTCTCGGCGGCGAACAGATTGCGCCGCTGCTCGTAGCCGACATTGGCGACTCCGGCCGCCGGCATCGCCCCGCCATGCATCCGTGCCAGGAGACCGCGCTGGCAGAGGTCGTTGAGGTCGCGCCGGATCGTCTGCGGCGTGACGGCGAACTGTGCGGCAAGCTCGTCGACCAGCACCCGGCCCTGGGACCGCGCGGCCGTGAGGATGTCGCTCTGCCGTTCCGAAATCTGCACTCGAACCGCCTGCCGAAGATGGCTGCTCCCTGGCCTCCGGACCCCGGGGCAGATATCGACAGAGAATAGGAACATTCACTTGACGCGCAAGTGACTTTCGTTTGAACATGACAGTCGTTCGGAGACCCCCGGACCTGGCCAATTGGGAGGAGATGATGCGCAGACACCTGTTGTCGGCTGCGGCAGCGATCGCGCTTGCCGTGCCGGCGGCGCCCGTGCTGGCGGACATTGCTGCGGCGGAACGTTGGATCGACAGCGAATTCCAGCCTTCGGCGCTTTCCCGCGACGAGCAGCTGAACGAGATGGAGTGGTTCATCAAGGCCGCGGAGCCGTTCAAGGGCATGGAGATCAACGTGCTGTCGGAGACGATCCCGACGCATACCTACGAATCGACCGTGCTGACCAAGGCGTTCGAGGAGATCACCGGCATCAAGGTCAACCACCAGCTGCTCGGCGAGGGCGAGGTGGTGCAGGCGGTGCAGACGCAGATGCAGACGCAGCGCAACCTCTACGATGCCTACATCAACGACTCGGACCTGATCGGCACCCATTCGCGCCTGCAGCTCGCGGTCAATCTCAGCGACTGGATGGCCGGCGAGGGCAAGGACGTCACCAACCCGAACCTCGACGTCGACGACTTCATCGGCAAGTCCTTCACCACCGGGCCGGACGGCAAGCTCTACCAGCTCCCCGACCAGCAGTTCGCCAACCTCTACTGGTTCCGCAAGGACTGGTTCGACCGGCAGGACCTGAAGGACCGCTTCAAGGCCAAGTACGGCTACGAGCTGGGTGTGCCGGTGAACTGGTCGGCCTATGAGGACATCGCCGACTTCTTCACCAACGAGGTGAAGGAGATCGACGGGGTCCGCGTCTATGGCCACATGGACTACGGCAAGCGGGCCCCGGACCTCGGCTGGCGCATGACCGACGCCTGGCTTGCCATGGCCGGTGCCGGGACCAAGGGCGAGCCGAACGGCATCCCGATCGACGAGTGGGGCATCCGCATGGAGGCCGGCTCCTGCAACCCGGCCGGCGCCAGCGTCAGCCGCGGCGGCGAGGCGAACGGCCCGGCGGCCGTCTATGCGATCCGGATGTGGGACGAGTGGCTCAGGAAGTACGCGCCTCCGGGCGCCGCCAGCTACGATTTCTACCAGTCGCTGCCGGCGCTGAGCCAGGGCAACGTGGCCCAGCAGATCTTCTGGTACACGGCCTTCACCGCCTCGATGGTGGCGCCGAAGTCCGAGGGCAACAACACGGTGGACGGCGACGGCAATCCGCTGTGGCGGATGGCGCCGAGCCCGCACGGCCCCTACTGGCAGGAAGGCCAGAAGGTCGGCTACCAGGACGCCGGCTCGTGGACGATCCTGAAGTCGACGCCGACGGACCGCGCCAAGGCGGCTTGGCTCTATGCCCAGTTCGTGGTGTCGAAGACGGTGGACGTGAAGAAGAGCCATGTGGGGCTGACCTTCATCCGCGACAGCACCGTGCGGCACGAGAGCTTCACCGAACGGGCGCCGAAGCTTGGCGGCCTGGTCGAGTTCTACCGCTCGCCGGACCGTGTGCGCTGGTCGCCGACCGGGATCAACGTGCCCGACTATCCGAAGCTGGCGCAGATCTGGTGGCAGCAGATCGGTGACGTGAACTCGGGTGCCTTCACTCCGCAGCAGGCGATGGACCGGCTGGCCGCCGAGATGGACGTGACGATGGCCCGGATGCAGGCGGCCGACGAGGCGGGCAATGTCTATGGCGGCTGCGGCCCGCGGCTGAACCCCGAGGTCGATCCGGCGCAGTGGCTCGGCAAGGCGGACGGCCCGAAGGCGAAGCTCGACAACGAGAAGCCGCAGGGCGAGACCATCGCCTATGACGAGCTGATCAAGCGCTGGGGCGGCAACTGACGCGCCCCGATTGACACGGCAGGTCGCCGGGGAGCCTCGGCTTCCCCGTCGGCCTTTGCGCAAACGGGTGTTTTCCCGAGCGCCGCAACTGGCGACGCTGTGGTAAGCACGGAAAGGGTCCACGGGTAGCGGGGC
Source organism: Limibaculum sp. (assembly GCA_039805905.1). Lineage (GTDB taxonomy): Bacteria > Pseudomonadota > Alphaproteobacteria > Rhodobacterales > Rhodobacteraceae > Thermohalobaculum. The sequence goes on from JBDIVM010000004.1 coordinate 321,448, forward strand.
CTCACGGACACGGCCGGACAAGCGGGGCCAGAGAAGCGGGGCCATGACGCTCGAGCTCAGGAATGTCGCCAAGCGCGTCGGCGCCGAGATGCATATCCACGAGACCAGCCTGACGCTGGCACCCACCGGTTTCAACGTCCTGCTCGGCGCGACCGGCTCGGGCAAGACCACGCTGATCAAGCTGATGGCGGGGCTGGAGCAGCCGAGTTCGGGCCGGATCCTGTTCAACGGCGAGGACGTCACGGGCCGCTCGCCGCAGCGGCGCAACGTCTCGCTGGTGCATCAGTTCTTCATCAACTACCCGAGCATGACGGTGTTCGAGAACATCGCGTCGCCGCTGCGCGTGGCGGGGATGGGCCGCGACGAGATCAGCCGAAGGGTCGGCGAGACGGCGGAACTGCTGAAGCTGACACCCTATCTGGGGCGGCGCCCCTCGGAGCTCTCGGGCGGCCAGCAGCAGCGCACCGCGCTCGCGCGGGCCATCGTCAAGGATGCCGATCTGGTGCTGCTGGACGAGCCGCTGGCAAATCTGGACTACAAGCTGCGCGAGGAGCTGCGCGATCAGCTTCCGCAGCTTTTTGCCGACCGCGGGGCAATTGTCGTCTATGCCACATCGGAGCCCGGCGAGGCCCTGCTGCTGGGCGGGCACACCGCGACCATGAGCGAGGGCCGGGTGATCGAGTTCGGCGAGACGCCGGTCGTCTACCGGCACCCGGCCAGCCTGCACTGTGCCGAGGTTTTCTCGGACCCGCCGATCAATGTGGCACCGGCGATGAAGCGCGGCGCCGAGATCGTGCTCGACAGCGGCATCCGCTGGCCCGTGGCCGGTGCCGTCGCTGCGATCGCCGACGGCGAATACCGGGTCGCGGTCAGGCCGCATTTCGTGAGCCCGCAACCCGCGGGCGAGGGAGCAGTGCGGCTTAGTGGCCGGGTCCTGGTGAGCGAGCTCTCGGGTTCGGAGAGCGTCGCGCATTTCGATCTCGGCGGCCGTACCTGGGTGGCGCAAAGCCACGGCGTGCACGCTTACGAGGTGGGCGCGGCGCACGACTTCTACATCGACCCCGCCGGCTGCCTCTATTTCGACGCCGGCGGCCGGCTGGTCGCCTCCGGGGCCGGGTGAGGGGCAGGCATGGCCAGGATAGGGCTCAAGGCGCTCCGCCACAGCTACCAGCCGGACCCACAGGCAGACTCGGACTGGGCGCTGAGGCGTATCAATCTAGACTGGGAGGATGGCGGCGCCTATGCGCTGCTGGGGCCGTCGGGCTGCGGCAAGACCACGCTGCTCAACATCATCTCCGGGCTCGTGATCCCGACCGAGGGGCGGGTGCTGTTCGACGAGCGAGACGTGACCTCGCTGCCGCCGGATCAGCGGCAGATCGCGCAGGTGTTCCAGTTCCCGGTGATCTACGACACCATGTCCGTCTACGACAACCTGGCCTTCCCGCTGCGGAACCGCGGCGTCGCCGAGGCCCGGGTCGATGCACGGGTGCGCGAGATCGCCGCGATGCTGGAGCTTTCGGACATGCTGAAGACCCGCGCCGCGGGACTGGCCGCCGACAGCAAGCAGAAGATCTCGCTGGGTCGCGGGCTGGTGCGCGAGGACGTCAACGTCATCATGTTCGACGAGCCGCTGACGGTGATCGACCCGCATCTCAAGTGGAAGCTGCGCTCGAAGCTGAAGGAGCTGCAACAGAAAGTGCGGCTGACGATGATCTATGTCACCCACGACCAGACCGAGGCGCTGACATTTGCGGACCAGGTGGTGGTGATGCAGGAGGGCGAGATCGTGCAGATCGGCTCGCCGGTCGAGCTGTTCGAGCGGCCGGCCCATACCTTCGTCGGCCATTTCATCGGCTCGCCTGGCATGAACGTGCTGCCCTGCGAGATTCGCGATGGCGGCGCCTTCTTCCTGGGTCATCATGTTCCCGTGGGCGAAGGCGTCGGCCACACGGTCGGGGCCTCGCGGATCGAGATCGGCGTCAGGCCCGAATATGTCAGCCTCGCCGGCACCGGCATCCCCGCCGAGGTGGTCAAGGTTGCCGATGCCGGGCGGCACCGGATCGTCGAGCTCAGCGCCGGCGGCAGCCGGATCCACCTCCTGGCGCCGGCCTCGGCCGAGATTCCGGCGGGCGCGGTCCATCTGCGCTTCGACCCGGCGCGGACCCGGGTCTACGCCGATGGCTGGCTGGCGGGCAGGGAGGCCGGGCGATGAAGACGGAAAACCAGAAGGCGTGGTTCTTCGTGCTGCCGGTCGTCGTGCTGGTGGCGTTCAATGCGCTGGTGCCGCTGATGACGGTGGTCAACTACTCGGTGCAGGAGACCTTCGGCAACAACGTCTTCTTCTGGCACGGGGTCGGCTGGTTCGAGGACGTGCTGCATTCGGAGCGGTTCCATGCGGCGCTGGGCCGGCAGCTCATGTTCACGGCGACGATCCTCGCCATCGAGGTGCCGCTGGGCGTCGCCATCGCGCTGGCGATGCCGAAGAAGGGGCCCTGGGTGCCGGTCTGCCTCGTGTTGATGGCGCTGCCGCTCCTGATCCCGTGGAACGTGGTGGGCGCGATGTGGAACATCTTCGCGCTGCCGGACATCGGGCTTCTGGGCCGGGTCATCAACGGCATGGGCATCAGCTACAACATGACCCAGCAGCCCGGCGCGGCCTGGTTCACGGTCATCCTGATGGATGTCTGGCACTGGACCTCACTGGTGGTGCTGCTGGCCTATGCCGGGCTGATCGCAATTCCGGATGCCTACTACCAGGCGGCGAAGATCGACGGTGCCAGGCCCTGGGCGGTGTTCCGGCACATCCAGCTGCCGAAGATGAAGAAGGTGCTGACCATCGCGGTGCTGCTGCGATTCATGGACAGCTTCATGATCTACACCGAGCCCTTCGTGCTGACCGGCGGCGGCCCGGGCAATTCGACGACGTTCCTGTCGATCGATCTCGTCAAGATCGCGCTCGGCCAGTTCGATCTGGGGCCGGCGGCCGCGATGTCACTGATATATTTCATCATCACGCTGCTGGTCAGCTGGGTATTCTACACCGTGATGACCCGCGACGAAGCGCATTAGGGGAGGAGGAGAGATGAAACGCCTCAGGCCGCTCGCGCCCGCGCTCTACATCCTGTTCCTGATGCTGCCGATCTACTGGCTGGTGAACATGTCGTTCAAGACCACGAACGAGATTCTGGGCACCTTCAGCCTGTGGCCCAGGGAGTTCACGCTGGCCAACTACCGGACGATCTTCACCGATCCGGTCTGGTACATGGGCTACTACAACTCGCTGCTCTACGTCTCGATCAACACCGTGATCTCGGTCGCGGCGGCACTGCCGGCGGCCTACGCCTTCTCGCGCTACCGCTTCCTCGGCGACAAGCACCTGTTCTTCTGGCTCCTGACCAACCGCATGGCGCCGCCGGCGGTGTTCGCGCTGCCGTTCTTCCAGCTCTACTCGGCGGTTGAACTCTTCGACACCCACATCGCGGTGGCGCTGGCGCATTGCCTGTTCAACATCCCGCTCGCGGTCTGGATCCTGGAAGGGTTCATGTCCGGCGTGCCGAAGGAGCTGGACGAGACGGCTTACGTGGACGGCTATTCATTCCCGCGCTTCTTCTTCCGCATCTTCACCCCGGCGATCTCGGCCGGCATCGGCGTCGCGGCCTTCTTCTGCTTCATGTTCTCGTGGGTCGAGCTCCTGCTGGCCAAGACCCTGACCGCGGTGGCGGCGAAGCCGATCGCGGCAACCATGACCAAGACCGCATCGAGCGCCGGCTACGAGCTCGGGCTGCTGGCGGCGGCGGGCTGCCTGACCATCATCCCGGGCGCCTTCGTGATCTATTTCGTGCGCAATTACATCGCCAAGGGCTTTGCCCTGGGGAGGGTGTGATGCGGCGCCCCGGCATCGCCCTGGCAGTTACCCTCGCCCCCGCCGCAGCAGCGGCGCAGGCGACCGGAGGCTGGGCCAATGTGGGCAAGCCGAAGGAGGCCGGCTTCTCGTGGACCCGGCCGCTGTTCGACGGGTTCTGGATGGCATGGACCCCGGCGACGCTGGCCTTCTTCGCCTTCATCCTCTGCGCCATCGCGCTGATGGGGCTGCTGGAGTGGCGCTATCCCGGCGGCGCGCCGCGGCACGGGATCCTCGGGCTCGACACGACGCGGGGCGACCGGCTGTTCATCTCGCTGCTCGGCGCGGCCTACATCTTCCTCGGCTGGCTCGCGCTGATGGGCACGCCGCTCTGGGGGGCGCTGGCAATTGCCGTTGCCTGGGGGGCCTTCGTGTTCCGGAAGGTCTGACCCGAAAGCCGGGAAGGCGCCCGGTTGCATCCGGAACCACCCGGTTCAGGCCGCTGCCGCATGGCGCATGGCTCGCGCGACTTCCGCGCCGGGCCGCGCGTCGGAAAGGGCGCATTAATCCCGCGGTGGCACGCTTGCGTCCTGGGAGGGGGAATGTCCCGATCCGGCGGGTGAGGGCGCAGGGGCGTGGCAATGCGGGATCTGCTCATCGGCCTGTTGCTGCTCGCGAGCCCCGCCGCGATCTTCGTCGTCTTCGGCGCGCCCGGGCTCGCGGTCTTCGATGACGGCGCGGCGTCCGAGCGCAACCTGCGCAAAATCGAGGACGGCAGGATCGCCTATGTCCGGGCCTGTGCCCGCTGCCACGGCCGCAATGCCCGGGGGACCGCGCACGGGACCGGACTCCTCGATCCGGCCTATGCACCGGGCCGGTTCAGCGATGCCAGGCTTCACGAGACGATCCGCAACGGCGCCCATCCGCGCAGCACCCGCACCGGCATGGCAGTCCTCGCGGAGCTGCCCGATGACGAGGCCGCGCTGATCGTCGCATTCCTGCGCGACGCGCAGCAGCTTCACGGCGTCAGGTGAGGCGGCAGCGTCGACGCTGCCGCGCGGGGGTCAGCGAAGGCTCGCGCAGAAGCGCTGGATGCGCTGGCAGGCGTCCTCGAGCACGGTGTCCGATGTGGCATAGGAGACGCGGAAGTTCGGGCTGAGCCCGAAGGCCGCGCCGAACACCGCCGCCACGCCCTCCGTTTCCAGAAGCTTCGTGCAGAAGACCTCATCGTTCTCGATCACCGTGCCGTCCGACGCGGACTTGCCGATGCAGCCGGCAATTGAGGGGTAGACGTAGAAGGCGCCCTCGGGCGTCGGGCATTTGATCCCCTTGGCCTGGTTCAGCATCGAGACCACGAGGTCGCGGCGGCGCTGGAATGCGGCGCGGCTCATCGGGATGTAGTCCTGCGGCCCGTTCAGCGCCTCGACCGCGGCCCACTGGCTGATCGAGCACGGGTTCGAGGTCGACTGCGACTGCACCTTGCCCATCGCCCTGATCAGGTGCTCGGGGCCGGCGGCGTAGCCGATGCGCCAGCCGGTCATCGCATAGGCCTTGGAGACGCCGTTCACCGTCAGCGTGCGCTCGTAGAGCCGCGGCTCGACCTGGGCGGGGGTGCAGAACTCGAAGGGCGGGTAGCTGATGTGCTCGTACATGTCGTCGGTCATCACCCAGACATGGGGATGCCGCATCAGCACGTCGGTCAGGCCCTTCAGCTCGGCCCGGGTATAGCCCGCGCCCGAGGGGTTCGAGGGCGAGTTGAAGATCAGCCACTTGGTCCTGGGCGTGATCGCCGCCTCGAGCTGATCCGGGGTCAGCTTGAAGGCGCTCTCCAGGGTGGCCTCGACGGTGACCGGGGTGCCGCCGCCCAGGAGCACCATGTCGGGATAGCTGACCCAGTAGGGCGCCGGTATGAGCACCTCGTCGCCAGGGTTCAGGGTGGCGATCAGCGCGTTGTAGAGCACCTGCTTGCCGCCGGTGCCGACGGTGACCTGGCCGGGCTTGTAGTCGAGGCCGTTCTCGCGCCTGAATTTCGCCGCAACGGCCTGCTTCAGCTCGGGGATGCCGTCGGGCTGGGTGTATTTGGTCTTGCCGGCGTCGATCGCCCGCTTGGCGGCATCCTTGATGTTCTGCGGCGTGTCGAAATCCGGCTCGCCGGCGCTCAGCGCGATGATGTCCCGCCCCTCGGCCTTCAGCTCCATTGCCTTGGTCGAGATGGCGATGGTGGGCGAGGGTTTCACGCGGGCGAGGGCATCGGCGAGGAAGGCCATGAAGGGCTCCGTGGACGGGAGTGCAGGAACACCGGGCGTTCTACGCGGAGCGGACCGGGCGGACAAGGGGGGCAGAGCGCGCCTGCAAGCGAGCGCGGGGCGGGCCCGCTGGACTTGCCGGCCCCCCGCCGCTACGATCGCCGGAGATTTCCTCGGTTGCCGGGCAGTCGGATATGGAACTGCTCAAGAACCTCCTCCTGGTATTTGCTCTATTCGTCATTGCCGGAACGGTTGTTGCCCTCTTCATGGTCGGGACGTTGTTCCTGTATCTTCACTGGCCCCTGCTTCTTTCTGCCTCGATCGGTGCGCTGATGGTCGCGAACGACGCGGCCCTAGCCGGCGGCTCGGTCCTCCTGATCGGGCTGGCCGGGCAGTATTTCTGGAACAGGCGCGACCGGCGCTAGGGTGGCATTCGACGTTCCCTGCCGGGTCGCCGGTTGGCCGGGGTGCCGGTCTGACCGTTGGCCGCGGGCTCGGGCCGGTTTCCCGCGCGCGATCCGCAGGACCCTTCCGTCGATCACGGCCAGCCCGGCGGCGATCAGTGAGAAACCGGCGACGGCCCTGGGCTCGAGCGGCTCGCCGAGGAAGACGACACCGAGGAACAGCGCGACGGGCGGGATCAGGAGGGTGCAGAGCAGCAGGTTGCCTGTCCCGGCCATACCCAGAACCCGGTAGTAAAGCAGGTAGGCGCCTGCGGTCGCCACCGCCGCGTAATAGGCGATCGCCGTCCAGGTCGGGACGGAAAGGGCGAGCGACGGCACGCCCTCGGTCAGGAGCGCAAGCGGGACCATCAGCATGGTGGCACCGGTGAGCATGCCGGCCGCCGCCAGCACCGGGTGCTGGCTTCGCAGGTGGCGCTTTGCCCAGACCCCGGCGAAGGCGTAGGAGAGCGTACCCGCCAGCACCGCCCAGGCGCCGAGCGACTGGAGGTCGAGGGCGAGCAGGTGCTCGGGTCCCTTGATCACGACGACCCCGGCAACACCCACCGCCGCACCGCCGAGCCGGCGGGCGGTCAGCCGTTCGTCGGCGAGGAAGATCGCGGCGACCAGCACGGCAAAGATCGCGGTCATGGCGTTGAAGATGGCGGTCAGCCCGGTGCCGATCTGGGTCTGGCCCCAGCTCATCAGCGTGAAGGGGATCGCGTTGTTGAGACAACCCATCACCAGGAAGGCGCCCCAGAGCCGCAGTCCGCACGGCAGGGCGAGCCCGTGCCCCCAGGCGACCAGCCAGAGGATCGCCGCCCCCCAGCCGACCCGGTGGAGCACCACGGTGACCGGCCCGATCTCGCGCTGGGCGATGGCGATGGCGAAGAACACCGTGCCCCAGATCAGCGACAGCAGCATGAGCTCGGCCCAGGCGCGGGTCGACATGTCGGTTCCGGGTCTGCTAAGGTCGGCCACGAATACGCTCCTCCGGCTGCGTCGCGTCAAATCTGCCCGGGACGGGCGCTTGGCGCCACCCGGTTCTTGCGAATCGGTGTCCGCTGGCGCGCGGGCGGGTCACGCCCGCAGGAGGGAGCATCCCGCAATGATCCGCGAGGACGGCGAGATGGACGACTACAGCGACGATGCGGCAACCTTCGGCGACCGGCTCGCGCTGGCTCGCGAGAGCCAGGGCCTTGCCCAGGACCAGCTTGCGCGGCGCCTGGGGCTGCGGCTGCAGACGGTGCAGAACTGGGAGGCCGACCGCTCCGAGCCCCGCGCCAACAGGCTGCAGATGCTCGCGGGACTTCTCAACGTCTCGATGGTGTGGCTGCTGACCGGCACCGGCGAAGGTGCCCCGGTACGGCGCGAGCGATCGGGCAGCCCGTCCTCGGGGCTGACGGGCATCCTCGCCGAGATCCGCGACCTGCGCGTGGCGAGCACGCGGACGGGCGAGCGGCTGGCGCGGCTGGAGCAGCGGCTGCGGCAGATGTCCGAGAGGGTCTGAGCCGGAGCGGCGGCCAGGCGCATGCGAACGGGTGTCGATTTCGGCGGAACCAAGATCGAGTCGGCAGCGCTCGGGTCCGACGGGCGGATTCTCGCGCGGCGCCGGGCGCCGACGCCGCGCGATGGCTACGAATCGTCGGTGCGGGCGGTCGCGGCGCTGGTCGCGGCGGTCGAAGCCGAGGCGGGGTCTCGCGCGTCCGCCGTCGGGGTCGGCATCCCGGGGTCGCTGTCGCCCGCGACGGGGCTGGTGCGCAACGCGAACTCGACATTCCTGATCGGCCGGGCGTTCGACCGCGATCTGGCCGCCGCGCTGGGCCGGCCGGTGCGGCTCGAGAACGACGCCAACTGCTTCGCGCTGGCCGAGGCGCTGGCGGGCGCCGGGCAGGGCGCGCAGACCGTGTTCGGCGTGATCGCCGGCACTGGCGTCGGGGGCGGTATCGTTACCGCGGGCCGGGTGCTCGCAGGACACAACCTGATCGGCGGGGAATGGGGGCACAACCGGCTGCCCGCGCAGAGCGCGGCGGAACTCGACGCGCCCGCCTGCTATTGCGGCCGGAAGGGCTGCATCGAGGCCTGGTGTTCGGGGCCGGCCCTCGCCGCCGACCACCGGCGCATCACCGGCGAGGCGCTCGAGCCGCCGGCCATCGCCGAACGGGCGGCCGCGGGAGATGCGGCGGCAGCGGCGACGCTGGAGCGTCACCTGGCCCGCCTCGCGCGCGCCCTGGCGGGGGTGGTGAACCTGCTCGACCCGGACGTGATCGTGCTCGGCGGCGGGCTCTCGAATCTCGGCCACCTCTACGACCGCCTGCCCGAGGCGATGCGGCCGGACGTGTTCTCCGACATCTTCACCACGCCGATCCTGAAGAACCGTCTCGGCGACAGCGCCGGCGTGATCGGCGCCGCCTGGCTCTGGCCGGACCACGGTGCGGCGGAGCGGCCGGCATGACCGAGACCCGCGAGAACCGCCTCAAACGCCTGCGGCTCAGAAGCTGGCGGCGCGGCATCCGCGAGATGGACCTGATCCTCGGCGGCTTTGCCGATTCGGGGCTGGCGGGGCTCGACGCGGCAGGCCTCGACGCCTACGAGGCGCTGATGGAGGAGAACGACCACGATCTCTATGCCTGGATCTCGGGGCAGGCGGAGGCGCCCCTGAGGCACCGCCCGATGATCGAGCGGCTGCGCCAGACCCTGCCGCGCTGACGGGCTCATGGCAGCGCGGTCGCGGCAATGATCAGCCCGAGAAGGGTCAGGGCGGCGAACACGACATGTCGGAAGGTCTCCTCGGCCAGGCGGGAGCGCAGTCGTGCGCCCAGCACCATCCCGCCGATCGCCGGCAGGATTGCCGCGATCGACGCCAGGCCGATCTCGGGGCCGAGCTGCCCGCGCCAGGTCAAGGCCAGGCCGAGCGCGAGCGTCGACAGGGTGAACAGCATTCCCATCGCCTGGATCAGCGCGCCGCGCGGCAGGCCGAGCGCCTGCAGATAGGGCACGCCGGGCAACATGAAGGAACCGGTCATGCCGGTGAGCACGCCGGTGAGCGCGCCGGCGGCCGGTCCGGCCCAGCGTTCGGTCGCGGGTGTCACGCCCGGAGCCGGCCGGACGAGACCGATCATGCCGTAGAGCGCCAGCAATACCCCGAGCAGGGCCGAGAGCAGCGCAACATCGATCCGCGAGGCAAGGGCGGCCCCGATCCAGATGGCGCCGGTGGCCGCGGCCAGAAAGGGCCAGAGGCGGGCGGCGATCGCGCGCCCGTGGCCGCCCGCAATCGCCTGCCAGAAATTGGTGGCGAGGGAGGGCGCCAGCATGAGGGCCATCGCGGGCTCGATCCCGAGCAGCAGCGTGAGCAGTCCGAGCGAGACCGTGGGCAGCCCGAATCCGATCACCCCCTTGACCGCGCCGGCCAGCAGGAACGTCGCGGCAATTGCGCACGCCGCCAAGATGTCGATCAATGGGCTATCCTGCCTCGGCGAACGGAGTGGATGGTCCGGGGGCCCGGCTCGGGCAGGATTACAGCACGGGGCCGGCGGACCGGCAAGGCTTGCCCGCGGCACGGCGGGCGATGAATATGCGTGCGAACGCACAGGAGGAGGGAAGATGGCAAGGATCGGCTTCATCGGCCTCGGCAACATGGGGCTGCCGATGGCGCGCAACCTGCTGAAGGCGGGGCACTCGGTGACCGGCTTCGATCTCTCCGAGGCGGCCTGCAAGGCGCTGGCCGGGGCCGGCTGCAGCGTGGCGACAAGCGCGGCCGAGGCAGCGCGAGGCGCCGAGGCGGTGGTCACGGCCCTGCCGGCCGCGAAGCATGTGCGCGCCGTCTATCAGGGCGAGGGCGGCATCCTGGCGGCGGCGGCCAGGGGGACGCTGTTCATCGACTGCTCGACGATCGATGTGAACACCGCCCGGGCAGTGATCGCCGATGCCGAGGCGCAGGGCCGGATGATGGTCGACAGCCCGATGTCGGGCGGCGTCGGCGGCGCGACCGCGGGGACGCTGACCTTCATGGTGGGAGGCTCGGAGGCGGCCTTCGAGGCGGCCCGCCCGATCCTGGCGGGGATGGGCAGGAACATCTTCCATGCCGGCGGCCCAGGGGCGGGCTCGGCCGCCAAGATCTGCAACAACATGATGCTGGCGATCCAGATGATCGCCGTCTCCGAAGGTTTCAACCTGGCCGAGCGGCTGGGGCTTGCGGCGCAGAAGCTCTACGACATCTCGTCGACGGCGACGGCGCGCTGCTGGTCGCTGAACGACTATTGCCCCGCGCCGGGCCCGGTTCCGGCCTCGCCGGCCAACCGGGACTACCAGCCGGGTTTCGCCGCGGCGCTGATGCTGAAGGACCTGCGCATCGCCATGGAGGCGGCGCAGGCGGCAGGCGCACATACGCCGCTCGGTGCGCAGGCTACCCAGATCTATGCGCTGATGGATCTCGCCGGGCAGTCGGACCGGGATTTCTCGGGCGTCATCAGGCTGTTGCGGGGCGAGGTGTGAGCGGCCGGCAGCGTTAACCGGGAATTTCCATTTCCGCCGCAATCTCGGCCCTGACCCGGCCCGCAGGCGGAGAGTGTCATGAGTACGAGCGCAGCCCTTGCCACCGCATACCAGGCGGACGGTCCCGCGGAAGACGCGAGGGGCGTCCTTTCCGGCTATCAGGAGATGCTGGCCCTCATCGAGCGGCTGCACCGGCTGCTGCTCGACGTGATCAAGGACGAGTTCGAGCGCCTTGGCCGCCACGAGGTCAACCCGGTGCAGGCGCTGCTCCTGTTCAACATCGGCGACAAGGTGATGACTGCGGGCGAGCTCAAGTCGCGCGGCTACTACCAGGGTTCCAATGTCTCCTACAACCTTAAGAAGCTCGTCGAGCTCGGCTATATCGACCACCAGCGCAGCGACATCGACCGCCGCGCGGTGCGGGTGAGCCTGACCGAGCGCGGCCGCATGGTGCACGGCGTGGTCGGCGCGTTGTTCGAGCGCCATGCGCGGGAACTGGCGCTCGGCGACCGTCTGCGCCGGACGGGCATCGAGGGCATGAACAATGACCTGCGCTCGGTCGAGCGGTACTGGGCCGAGGCGATCCGATACGTGTACTGAGCCGGTGTGGCGCCCCGGCCGTGCGGCGGTCAGCGTTCATGCACGGCATCTGGGCCGCGGGCCATGCCCGCTCCGGTCACCATGTCCGCTCCGGTTACCAGGCTGATCCGACCCGATGCAGGCGCCGACCCGGAGTCAGCGACGCCGGAGAGAGTGCGGCCCGCCGCTCCCGCAGCGCGCGAATCGCCGGGCCCGAGAGGCGGAGACCCAGCCGCGCCTGTGCGCCTTGCAACCCTGCGGAGAACCGCAGCGGGCAGCCTATACCGCCGATCCTGTTCCCCCGGAATCCGCCATCCGGTCGGGCTGCCTCGGTGCCCGCGCCGGAAATGCGCGATGCCGCTCAGTCGGGGCGCCCGGCAGGCGGGCCTCCCGCATGCGCAACGAGGCACGTGCCACGGCCCGGCCGGGTCTGCCGCGCCTCCGGCGGACGGTGGCGGCACAACGGAACCGGAAGCCTCCCGCACCCGGCCGCGGCGGCGGGGACGCGATGGCGGTGCCTGCGATCAAACGGCGCATGATCCCGCAGCCTGCACGGCCCCCGCGGGCAGACTGCGTCGGCCATGCGGCATCCGGAGCCGCGCTAACGGGCTGTAAGATGTCATCAATTTCTGCTGCCGAGCGCTCATGCGGCTCATGCCAGGCTGCGCCCACCCGACGGGCGGCCGGCACGCGGGCGGGAGTTATAGCCGCTCCGCCCGGGCCGCTCCGCCCGGGCCGGCCCGGCAGGTCAGTGCCCGCGCCCGATGTCGCCCTTGACTCGCATCCGGTCGCGTGGTGATGAGGCGCGCGCGGACGGCATCGCGGGAGTTGAAACGCCGTGCACGGATTGCGCCCTAAGAACTCCCGGAATCGCGAAAATGCACCGCCGGATCGGATCCCTTTCAATTGAAAAAGCGAATCGGGTCTGCGATACTCGCAGCGAAGCCACGGGTGGGGAGAGTGCCCGGTTGTAGGTTGGCGGTGCGCCAAAGCAGGAGCGACCCGAATGCGGCTTCGGGGGTATGACGAGTACGAGGTAACGCTCGGCGACCAGATGCGCGGCGAGCGCGCGTCCCTCGGAAAGACGCTGTCCGATGCGGAGCGCGATCTCCGTATCCGCGCCGATGTGATCCGTGCGATCGAGGACTGCGATCTCGACGGCTTTCCGAATGACAGCGTCGTCGCAGGCTATGTCCGCTCCTATGCGCGCTATCTCGGACTCGACCCGGAGGACTGCTACCGGCGCTTTTGCGGCGAGTCCGGGTTCCGATCGCCGGTCTCCATGATCACCGGCGGCAAACGTCAGACAGGGGCGGCGCTGCGGAGTATCGCGGTGTCCGGGGGGGCAGCGCTGGGTGGCGGCCTGACCCAGTCGCGCTTCGCCGCGGCGCCTGCGCCGGTCAGCCTCAGGGCCCGCGTGAATCTGGGAGGTCTCGCCTCGGCGCTTGCGCTGGTCGGGGTGATCGCCGGGCTGGGCTATGGCGGCTACGCGCTGCTGCAGGACATCCAGCGGGTCGGCTTCGCGCCGCTGGCGACCGCCCCCGAGGTCGTGGCCGACGTGCCGCTGATGATCCCTCCGGTAGTTGATGGCGCGCTGATCCGCCGGCCGGATGCGGCGGCGTATCGCGGCGACGGTGTGCTGGCGGCGCTGGCGCCGATGGAAATGCCGCCACCCTCTCTGCCGAGCCGGGACGGGCCGATCTCGGCCATCGATCCGGCAACCTCGGGCATCTATCGCGACCCGCTTCCTGACGTGCCCGTGGCACCGCCGGACGCGGATGATGTCCTCGAACTCGCCGCCCCCGATCTGGGCCGGTTCACGCCCGGCCAGGCGCCGCCGATCGGCGCGGTCGTTGCCGCCGAGACCGCGGCCGGGATCGCGGCGGCGGAAGCGGCGCGCGACGTGCCGCCGGCCGTGGTGGTCCATGCAACGGCCGAGTCCTGGATCCGGGTGCGCGACGGCGATGCGGTCATCTTCGAAGGCACGCTGGCCGCTGGTTCCGGATTCGCCATCCCCGAACGGGTAACGGCACCGGTGTTGCGGGTCGGCAATGCCGGGGCAATCTACCTGATCGTCGGTCAGGCGGTCTACGGGCCGCTCGGGCAGGCGGGGCAGGTCCTGGGCAACCTGTCGCTGATTGCGGCCGATGTGAGCAGCCGGATCCCGCAGGCGAGTTCCGATGCGATCGGCGCCGGGACGGAGCCGGCGAAGCAGCATCGGGCGCAGGTCAGCCTGACCCAGTAGCCGGGGGGCACACTCGACTTTCCCGGCAGCGGGGCCTATCTCTCGGGCGGAGCCGGCACACGGGGAGCCCGTGCATGGCCGGCCCCCCCGCGCATTGCGATCGGGAGCCACCATGTCGATCAATCACGTCCGCCCCTGGCGCAACATCTACCGCCGCAAGAGCCGGAGCATCAGGGTCGGCCGGGTCGAGGTCGGCGGCGACGCGCCAATCTCGGTCCAGACGATGACCAACACGCTGACTTCGGACGCCGAGGCGACCATCGCCCAGGTCCGGGCCTGCGCCGAGGCCGGCGCCGACATCGTGCGGGTCTCCTGCCCGGACCGGGAGTCGACCGAGGCGCTGAAGAAGATCGTCCGGGCGGTGGACGTGCCGATCGTCGCCGACATCCATTTCCACTACCGACGGGCCATCGAGGCCGCCGAGGCGGGCGCTGCCTGCCTGCGCATCAACCCCGGCAACATCGGCTCGGCCGAGCGGGTGCGCGAGGTCATCAGGGCAGCGAAGGATCACGGCTGCTCGATGCGGATCGGGGTCAATGCCGGCTCGCTGGAGAAGCCCCTGCTGGAGAAGTACGGCGAGCCGTGCCCCGAGGCCATGGTCGAATCCGGACTCGAGCACATGAGGATCCTCCAGGACAACGACTTCCACGAGTTCAAGATCAGCGTGAAGGCCTCGGACGTGTTCCTGGCGGCGGCCGCCTACCAGCAGCTGGCCGAGGCCTGCGACGCGCCGATCCATCTGGGCATCACCGAGGCGGGCGGCCTGACCACCGGCACGATCAAGTCGGCGATCGGGCTCGGCAACCTGCTCTGGATGGGGATCGGCGACACCATCCGGGTCTCGCTGTCGGCCGATCCGGTGCAGGAGGTGAAGGTCGGCTACGAGATCCTGAAGGCGCTGGGGCTCAGGCACCGGGGAGTCAGCATCGTCTCCTGCCCCTCCTGCGCCCGGCAGGGCTTCGACGTGATCGGGACCGTCGCGGTGCTGGAGGAGCGGCTCGCGCATATCAACACGCCCATGAGCCTCTCGATCATCGGCTGCGTGGTGAACGGGCCGGGCGAGGCGCTGATGACCGATATCGGCTTTACCGGCGGCGGGGCTGGCGCGGGCATGGTCTATCTGGCGGGCAGGCAGGATCACAAGATCGATAATGCCCGCATGGTCGAGCACATTGTCGAGCTGGTCGAGAAGCGGGCGGCCGAGATCGAGGCGGAGAGGGCGGCGGCCCCGCGGGCGGCCGAGTAGCGCCATGCCGCACAGCCTCGTCCGCTGGCTCGCGGCGGCGCTGGTGCTGGCCGCGGCCGCGGGCTGGTCCGTCGTGCTGCTGGCCCCGGACGATCCGGCGCGCTGGCATGCGGATCCCGCCGCGATCGCGCTCCGGGTAACGCCGAACGAGGTCCTGCTCGCCGCCGCCGGCACCACCTCGGCCGCGCCGCACGGCGTGATCGCGATCCGGCCGGGGAGCCCCGAGGCGCTTCTCGCCCGTTTCGATTCGGTCGCACGGCTCCAGCCGCGGGTGACGGTTCTGGCGGGGACCGTCGCCGAGGGCATGATCACCTATGTCCAGCGCTCGCGGTGGATGCGTTTTCCGGACTACATCACGGTGAAGGCGGTGCCGGCCGAGGGCGGAGCCGGCCTGATCGTCTGGTCGCGTTCGCGCTATGGATACGGCGACTTCGGTGTCAACCGGGCGCGGGTGCAAGCCTGGCTGGCGGCGATGGATGACGGCTGACTCGCGCACCTTCCGAGGTCTCAGACGCCGGGGCAGCCCTCGTTCTCCATCCGCCAGGTCGGATTGTTGACCGACATGTCGCAGCGGGCCAGCACCTCGCGTGTGCCGATGGTCAGGCAGGCGCGCTGGCCGAGCTCGATGCGCTGTCCCTTCGAGTCGGTGCAGTAGCAGTCGGGATAGCTGAAACCCTCCTTGGCGGGGGGCGGGTTGTAGTTGGGGTTCGGCTGCGGGCTGCCGGCAAGGGCCGGGGCGGCCAGCAGGGCGGCCAGGATGAATTCCGCGGTGAGACTGGTGTAGCGCATGGCTCGGCATCGCTCGGTTTGGCAAACTGCAGGCATCATAGAGTGTTTCCCGCCGCCACTCAAACGCCGGCTTGACGCGGGACGCATGCCGTTGCAGACCCCCGGTCCATGATTCCGCCGTCCCGCTTGCAGGAAATCCTCGACCGCTTCGCCTTCATCGAGGCGAAGATGAATGCGGTCGCGGCCCCGTCCGAGATCGCGCAGCTCGGTCGCGACTATGCGGCGCTCGCGCCGGTGGTGACGACGATCCGTGCATGGCAGCGGGCCGAGAGCGAGCGCGCCTCCGCCCGCGATCTCCTGGCGGATCCGGACATGCGCGCCCTCGCCGAGCAGGAGATCGCCGAAATCGAGGCGCGGCTGCCGGCACTGGAGGAGGAGGTGCGTCGCGCGCTTCTGCCGCGCGACGCCGACGACGACCGGGCGGTGATCCTGGAAGTGCGCCCCGGCACCGGCGGCGACGAGGCGGCGCTGTTCGCGGGCGATCTGTTCCGGATGTATGTCCGGTATGCCGAGGCAAAGGGCTGGAAGGTCGAGGTGCTGACGGAGCATCCGGCCGAGCTCGGCGGCTACAAGGAGGTGGTCGCGGCGATCCGCGGCACAGGCGTCTATGCGAAGCTCAAGTTCGAGAGCGGCGTGCACCGGGTGCAGCGGGTGCCGGTGACCGAGGCGGGTGGACGCATCCACACCTCGGCGGCGACCGTCGCCGTCCTGCCAGAGGCCGAGGACATCGACATCGAGATCCCCGCCGCTGACATCCGCATCGACACGATGCGGTCCTCGGGCGCCGGCGGACAGCATGTGAACACCACCGATTCGGCGGTCCGGATCACCCATCTGCCGACCGGAATCGTGGTGACGAGCTCGGAGAAGTCGCAGCACCAGAACCGCGCCCGCGCCATGGAGGTGCTGCGGGCGAGGCTCTATGACCTTGAGCGCCAGAAGGCGGAATCGGCCCGCGCAGCGGCCCGCAAGGGGCAGGTGGGCTCGGGCGACCGGTCGGAGCGGATCCGCACCTACAACTTCCCGCAGGGCAGGGTCACCGACCATCGCATCGGGCTGACGCTCTACCGGCTCGCTGAGATCATGCAAGGGGATCTCGACGAGGTGATCGACGCCTTGGTCGCTGCCGACCAGGCGGCGAAGCTCGCGGAGATGGAGGCGTGAGCCCGACGAGCCGGGCGGAGGCGATCGCCCGCTCCGCCGCAGTCCTGGCCAGCGCGGGAGTCGAGGATCCGGCCCGCGACGCGAGGCTCCTATACCGCTGGGCGGCCGGGCTCGACGGAGCGGCGCTCGCCGCCGTGCTGCCGGAGCCCGCGCCGCCCGCCGAACTCGCGCGGTTCGATGCGGCGGTCGCGGTCCGTGCCGCCCGGACGCCGGTTTCGCGCATCACCGGCGAACGCGCCTTCTGGCGCCAGCACTTCCGGATCACGCCGGCGGTCCTCGACCCGCGGCCGGAGACCGAGACGCTTGTCGCGGCGGCGCTGGACGGGCCGGTGGCGCGGCGCATCCTCGACCTCGGAACCGGGTCCGGCTGCATCCTGCTGAGCTTGCTCGCCGAATGGCCAGGGGCGCGGGGCGTCGGCATCGACATCAGCCCGGATGCTCTGGCAGTGGCGGCCGGCAATGCCGACCGTCTCGGGCTTGCGGGCCGCGCCGAATTCCGGCCGGGCGACTGGTGCGAGGGACTCGCGGAACGGTTCGACCTGATCGTGTCCAATCCCCCTTACATCGGCGCGATCGAGATCGACGGGCTCGCGCCGGAGGTGCGCCTCCACGACCCCTGGCCAGCGCTTCTCGGTGGCGCGGACGGGCTCGACGCCTATCGGGGCATCGCCGCGGGGGTCGCGGCGTTGCTCGCCCCCGCGGGACGGGTGCTGCTGGAAATCGGCCCGAGCCAGGCCGAATCCGTCGGCCGGATCCTGTCGGCCGGGGGGCTTGAGGTCGTGTCCATCCTGCGGGATCTGGATGGGCGGGACCGTGTCATTCACGCAATAGCCTGAAAAAAACGCTGTCATCTGCGAATTCTTCACCACGGATCGCAGATTAGCAGTTGAGCATCGGAAGAAGGGCAGTATATGCATGGGTGTCCCGGTTGGCGCTCGCGCTTGATGGCAGCGCCGTGGTTGGGGAACTCCGGGACATCGCTTCATTGCGGACATGCAGATCGCAGGCCGGGCGCGGCAGCGTTCCAGTCAGCGGGCTGCCAAGGGCGGTTTGCCGACCCCACGGCGGATTGCTTCGCACAGCGCAAGATCGGGTACTATGAGACCATCGCAGAAATCGAACCGGAACCGCGGGCGCGGGAGCCGGAAGCCCAACGGCAGCAATATCAATCGCGTCTACGAAAGCGCTGGGCCCGAGGGCAAGGTGCGCGGCACGCCGCAGCAGATCATCGAGAAATACCTGACCCTGGCGCGCGACGCCCAGACGGCGGGCGACAGGGTGATGTCGGAGAATTTCCTCCAGCATGCCGAGCACTATCAGCGCATGGTGATCGAGGCACTGGGTTCCAGGCCGGAGCGGCGAGACGGCTTCCAGCCCGATCAGGACCAGCCGGACACCGATGGCCAGGATGACGGGCTGGCCGACGATGCGGGCGATGAAGTGATCATGATGCACCCGCGCGGTGGCCAGCCCCGGCAGGACCAGCGCCGGCAGGACCAGCGCCGGCAGGACCAGCACCGGCAGGACCAGCCCCAGCCGGGTCAGCCCCAGCCCTCCGGCGAGCCGAGGTTGGGTCAGCCCCAGCCCGGCCAGCCGCAGAGCGGCGACCGGAGGGGGCGCGGCGAGCGTGGCCGTGGCCGAGACACAGGATTCGGCGACGTCTCTGGCCTGACGATGATCGACTCCGGGCAACCGGACGGCGGCAGCCTGCTCGTCGACACCGAGGATCTGAGCGTGAGCCAGCCGCCTCGGCGTCGCCCCGCTGCGGAAGAGGCGCCTGCTGACGCCCCGTCCGGCGGTGACCAGAAGACCGATCAGGACTGATCCGCGACCGGACCGGCCGGCCGGCCCTCATGCGCCGCATGACTCGGCGGCGCGCGAGAGGGCCAGGAACTCGGCCACCGACAGGGTTTCGGCGCGCCGGGTCGGATCGATGCCAGCGGCTTCGAGCAACGCGAGCGGCTCGGCGAACGCGCTTTTCAGCGATTGGCGGAGCATCTTGCGGCGCCGGGCAAAGGCGGCCGCGACGACATGCTCGAGGCGTGCCGGCGAGACGCCCGATTCGGCCTGGCGCGGCACCACATGGACAACGGCGGAGGTGACCTTCGGCGGCGGGGTAAACGCCGCCGGGTTGACCTCGAAGGCGATCCGCGGCGCCGCCCGCCACTGCGCCAGCACCGAGAGCCGCCCGTAGGCCGGGGTCCCGGGCCGGGCAACGATGCGCTCGGCGACCTCGCGCTGGAACATGAGGGTGAGGGAATCCCACCACGGCGGCCACTGCCCGGGCGTCATCCATCGGATGAAGAGTTCGGTGCCGACATTGTATGGCAGGTTGGCGATCACCCGCGCGGGTGGCTCGAGCGATGGTCCCGGATCCGTCTCCAGTGCATCGCCTGCGATCACCTCGAGCCGCCCGGGATAGCGGGCCTGGATCTCGGCCAGTGCGGCAAGACAGCGCTCGTCGCGCTCGACTGCAACCACTCGTTTCGCCCCCTCGGCAAGCAGCGCGCGGGTCAGGCCGCCCGGCCCCGGCCCGACCTCGAGGACGGTCACACCCGCGAGCGGGCCCGCGACGCGGGCGATTCGCGCCGTGAGGTTGAGGTCGAGCAGGAAGTTCTGGCCGAGCGCCCTCCGCGCCGAGAGGCCGTGCCGCGCGATCACCTCGCGGAGCGGTTGCAGGCCGTCCGGGCCAGCCCGGCTCACGCGGCCACTGCCGCGCGGCGCGCCGCCATCCCGGCCGCGAGGTTCAGGGCCTCGACCAGCGATGTCGGGTCGGCAAGGCCGGTGCCGGCAATGTCATAGGCAGTGCCGTGGTCGGGGGAGGTGCGGACGAAGGGCAGCCCGAGGGTGACGTTGACGCCGCGGGCGAAGTCCAGCGCCTTGATCGGGATCAGCGCCTGGTCGTGATACATGGCGAGCGCCGCGTCATAGCGCGACCGGGCCTCGGCATGGAACATGGTGTCGGCCGGCAGCGGCCCGGCAATGTCGAGCCCCTCGGCGCGGAGGTGCGCCAGAGCCGGGGCGATCACCTCGATCTCCTCGCGGCCGATCGCGCCCTGCTCTCCGGCATGGGGGTTGAGACCGGCTGCCGCGAGTCGCGGCCGGACGAGGCCGAAGTCGCGGCGGAGCGCCGCATCGGTGATCCGCGCGGTATCCTCGATCAAACCGGCCGTCAGTGCGCCGGGAACGTCGGCGAGCGGGATGTGGATGGTGACCGGCACGACGCGGAGCAGGGGCGAGGCCAGCATCATCACCACGCGCCGAACGCCGGCGAGATGCGCGAGATACTCGGTGTGGCCGGGAAAGGCGAAAGCGGCTCCGTCGATCAGCGCCTTCTTGTTGATCGGCGATGTCACCACCGCCGACGCAGCGCCGGAACACGCGAACGCCACGGCATGGTCGATCGAGGCGATCACGGCGGCAGCATTTTTCGGGTCCGGCCGGCCGGGAACCGCACGGGCGGGAAGGCGGAGAGGCAGCACCGGCAGGCCCCGGGCGAAGGCGGCCGGGGCATCGGCGGGGGAACCGATCTCGATCACGGTCAATCCGGTATGCGCGGCGATCGGCCGCAGCCGGTCGGGGTCGTCGATCGCGAAGAACGGGTGTCGCACCCGTGCGCGGGCGGCGACAATGATCTCGCCGCCGATCCCGGCCGGATCGCCCATGGTGAGGGCGATGGGCGCCGCCGGGGCAGCGGTCAGGCTCATCGCATCTCGATCAGCGCGTCGCGCCGGAGCTCCTGAAGCAGACCCTCGGCGAGGCGCCCGGACTGCTCGTTGGCGAGACCCCGGCGTATCCGCTCGCGCAGTTCCGGGTCGCTGGTATCGATTGCGGCGGCGCTTTCATCCCGGCGCTCGACGAGTTTGAGGATCGACACGCCGCCGGAAAGTTCCAGCGGCCTGCTGACCTGCCCGATCTCCAGGGCGCTGATGGCATCGGCGACTTCGGGCGGCAGCCGGTTGGCCTGAACCCAGCCGACGTCGCCTCCGCGACTGGCGCTGGGCGAACGGGAATACTTGCGCGCCGCCGCCCCGAAATCACCGCCGGCACGCAGCTCGCGGTAGAGCCGGTCCGCAAGCGCCCGGGTCTGCGCTTCCGTGCGCCCCCGGTCGGTGAAGGGCAGCCCGAGTTCGGAGATGCGGAAGCTGATCCCCGCCTGCTGCCGCAGGAGCCCGATCTCGGCGTCGATCTCGGCGTCGGTCGGATCGACGCGGCGGGCGAACTGTCGCCGGACGACCTCGCGCCAGACCATCTCGGCGCCGACCATGTCATCGAGCGTCTGGCCGCTGACGCCGCGGCTGGTGATGGTGGATCGGAACTCCTCCGGGGGAACCTTTGCGCTCGCGGCCAGTTCTTCCACGCCGGACGCGATCATCTCGGGTGTCGGGGTGACATCCTGGCGCTTGCCCTCGACCAGCTTCAGCCGGTCCTCGATCAGCCGCTCGAGCGCGGCTGCCTGCAGGGCCTCGGGACTGGATGCCGGAAATCCGAGCACGCCCATGAGCTGCGCGCGCTGGACGATATCGTAGGCGGTGATGACGGAGTCGTTGACGACCGCAACCGGGCGGAACGCGGTCTGCGCAGTTGCGGCAGTGGCAAGCAGCAGGGTTGCGGCGATGCCGATCGCGCCTAGGACTGACTTCAGCATGGGGTCTCCAAGTTCCTTCCCGTTGTTGTCTGATGCCCGCGGGCGGCTAGTCCGTTGCTGCCTCCTGGCTTCCCAGGGTGAAGAGCCGGACCTGAACGCCGACCGACGTGCCGGACGGGTTGTCGTCCGATTCGGTGAAGGTCCGACGGACGAACAGGTCGATCCTGCAGCATTCGTTGGCGAAGGTCAGACCGCCGCCATACTCGACAAACTCGTCGAGCTGCAGGTCGCGCCGGAAGCGGCCGGACACCGACCAGTTTCGATCGAGCCTGAAGGCGGCCCGGCTCGCCAATTCCTCGC
The DNA here is from genome assembly GCA_039805905.1 of Limibaculum sp. Classification (GTDB taxonomy): domain Bacteria; phylum Pseudomonadota; class Alphaproteobacteria; order Rhodobacterales; family Rhodobacteraceae; genus Thermohalobaculum. The sequence continues at coordinate 343,440 of JBDIVM010000004.1, forward strand.
GGTCATCCGGGGCGCTCACGGCCGGATCAGCCTCCAGAAACACATAACCGGTCTCGAGATCAAGCCGCCCCAGATGCAATTCGCCGGCAAGCTCGTTCCGGGTGATCGAAAACCCGTCACCGATCCGCATCCGCTGGCGCACCGTGACATAGGGGTCATAGCTGGCTGCCCAGGATCCGACCCAGTCGGAGGTCTTTCCGGATAGGCCGGAACCATCCGAGAATTCGTCCGCATCGCGGAACCGGAACACCTGGCCGACGCTTGCGTCGAAGTTCAGGCCGCCCTGTGCGATCAGCTCGTAGCGCATGCCGAGGTTGATCCGGGGTCCTTCCTCGAAACGGTCGACGCCCGAGAAACGCGAGATGTCGAACAGGTTCTTCTCGTCGAACTCGGTGACCTGGCTGTCCTCGTTCGGGACATCGTTGTTGACGCCGTAGGGGGAAAAGACGGCCTGCGCGACAGGCTCGATCACATGCGAGACGGTGCCGCCCGCATCATTGATCAGCGGGTAGCGTGCCTCGATTCCGGCCACCGGGGCCAGCCGGACCTCGGTCGCGTCGCCGACGCCGTCGAAGTCGTCGAACAGATAGGCGTCGCCGCGGGCCGAGGCAAAGGCCCGCAGCAACAGGCCCGACGGCAGGATCTCCTCACGCTCCCAGTCGGCACCGAAGGAGAGGCGGCCGGTGTCGAGGCCCTCGCCCCGGAGCAGGACGGCACTCGAGCTGAAGAAGCCGAGCGTGCCACCGAGGACCGGGGAGTCCAGATCCTGCCGTGCGTCGAAATCGGGCAGCACGAACGGAATCTGACCGGCGGGCTCGTCGTCTCGCAGGCTCTGGAAATAGACGGTCGAGAGGTCGAAATAGCCATCGCTCCGGTACCGGCGCAGGAACAGTTCGCTGGTGAGACGGTCCTCGTCGGAGATGTCGAACCGGCGCAGATAGCCGTTATCGGTCGAGGCCATCCCGTCGAAGCCCCATTTCACATCATTCGGCAGGTCGAACAGCCCCTCTGCCTGGATGTGGCCGTGGAAGGCGTTGCTGCCCTCATAGTCGCTGAACGTTCCGCTGCCGCCGATATCGAACCGGCCGCTGGACAGGGCGCGGCGATACTCGAGCATGCCGAGCGGGCTTTCCTTGGTGCTGATGAAGGGCGTGACCGTCAGGTCGGAATGATCGTCGATCACCCAGTAATACGGGATCAGGGCACCGTAGCCGTAGATGTTCTTGGAGTGCCGGAACTCCGGCACCAGGAAACCACTGGCACGGTCCTGCTCGGGGTCCGGATGGCTGAACACTGGCAACCAGGCGACCGGAACGCCCATGATGTCGAATGTCGCGTCCTGATAGTGGATGCGCCTGTCCGCCTCGTCATGGATCACGCGGCGGGCGCGGATGCGCCAGAGCGGAGTCGGATCCTCGGCGCAGACGCGGCAGGGGCTGTAGACGGCCTTCGAGAGCGCGTTGTAGCGGTCATCGATCCGCCGCGCCTCGACGGCAGAGAGCCGGACATTGTCGCCCATCACCGAGCGGGCGCCGCGCACGAGGCCGTCGCGCAGCTCGGTATCGAGGTCGGCGGTGTCGGCAAACACGGTCGCGCCCGACCCGTCACGAAGGATGATGTCGCCCTCCGCCGAGACGCGCCCGGTGCGGCTGTCATACACGATCCTGCGGGCCGTCAGGGTGCGTTCGCCGTAGAAGATCTCGACATTGCCGCTCGCGGTCACGATGCCGTTCTCGCTGTCATACTCGACCGCGTCGGCGATCAGGCTGACCGGCTGTTCGCGGGCCGCGTCACCCGGAGTCGCGGGCCGTGCCACCGGTGGCCGGCTTCCGGCCGGTGCGCGGCCGGCAGGTTCGGCCTTGGCGGTGGCGGCGCCGTTCGCAACGACAGTCAGGCCCGCGAGGCAGATCAGCAGGGCGCGCGAGGCTCGGCGCATCGGGAAAGGTTTCCGGTTTCGATGACGGATGCTGTCTGTTCTACCCATCCTCAAGATGCAGCAGCAAGCCCAGAGCGAAAAGGACCACCGAACCAGGTGGCGCCCAGGCGGCGACCTCGACGGGAACCGACCCGGACACGCCGAGGGCCGAGGCAATGTCGGAGAGGAAGAAATAGCCGAACCCGGTCATGACGCAGCCGAGTGCCATGAGCCCCAGCCCGCCGAAGCGCACATGGCGCATCGAGAACGCCGCACCGATCAGAACCATCGCGCAGAAGACGACCGGGAGGGCCATCAGACTGTACCAGTGCATCCGGTGCCGGTGCGACGCGAGGCCCGAGCTCTCGAGCAGGCGGACGAAACGCGGCAGCTTCCAGAACGAGATCGTCTCGGGTGCCGCAAAGCTCTCCTGGATGCCTTCGCGCGTGAGGTGGGTATCGACGAGCATGGAGTCGGCGACCTCCGGGCGGGTGACGATGGATGAACCGACCGCCGTCTCGATGTCGCTTGCCACAAGATTCCAGCGGCGGACGCCATTGAGCTTCCAGGCGCCCTCCTGGAGCAGCGCCGAGCGGGCATCGATCCGCCGGTAGAGCCGGTCGGCCTGGTCGAACTGGAACACGCTCACCTGCCAGAGCCTCTCGACCGACCCGCTTGCCCGCTGGGCACGGATCACCGTCTGGCCCGACGCGTTGCCCTGGCGCAGCCAGAGCCCTTCGGCCGAGATCGACAGCCGGCTGAAGCTCCGGTCGAAGAGCTGTTCCTCCAGCGCCTCGGACCTGGCGGCGAAGGCGGCCGACACCGGGCTCCAGATGGTGACGACGAAAATGCCCATCAGCGCCGCCACGAGCAGCGCCGGGGTCAGCAGCCGCCACACCGAGACCCCCGCCGCGCGGGTGACGACAAGTTCGCTCGTCCGCGCCAGGGCGGCGAAGCACGCCATTGCCGCGAGCAGGACGGTGAACGGGGCAGCGGCAATGGTCACCGCCGGTGCCTTCAGCAGGGCCATCGCCGCGAGGTCGCCGAACGAGCCCGGACCGCCGGCGCTGCCACGCATGAGCTCGATAAGATCGACGGTAACGACGAGGATGTAGACGGCCGCGAAGGCGAAGAGCGCGATCGCGAGGAACCGGCGGGCGACATAGAGGCCGAGGGTCACGCTCATGACGTGGCCGCTCCCGCATCCCGCCCTGGCAAGGCTTGCCAGGGCAAGGGCCTTCCGGCGAGGAGCCAGAGCGCCAGCGCACCCCCCAGGAGCGGCGGGAGATACATGGTCGGCCAGAGAACGGCCGCGGCGCTTGTGGCCGCCTTCAGCCCGAGGCCGGTCAGCCGGAGGGCCACGGCGACCGCGGTTGCGATCAGGATGCGTCCGGCAAAGCCGTGCCGGCGGAACCCGCCGCTGATCACGAAGGCAACCGCGAGCAGCGGGAAGGCGAGTATGTAGAGCGGGGCGCTCAGCGCCTCGTGTGCCTCGGCCCGATAGGCGCCGATGGGCCGTCCGCCCGCCTCGGCCTGGGTCATCGCGAGGAGATCAGGCAGGAACAGTTCGCTCGGCTTGCGCGGTCGGGTACCGTCGTCGCCCGCGAGCCGGGAAAGGTCGTAGGAAAACTGGTCGAAGCGAAGCAGGGTCAGTGCGTTCGGCTCGTACCGGGGGGCGATCTGGGCGAGGCCGTCGAACATGACAAGCCGTGCGCCCTCGCCTTCGCCGAGGAGCACGGCGCGCTTGGCGGTGTAGGTGGTCGTGCTGTCATCGTCGCGTTCGTCGTGGACGAATATCCCGAGCAGTTCGCCCGGCTCCCCGATCCCGCGCAGATAGACGGTGATTCCCCGCACCGGCGACTGGAACGAGCCCTCGCGCAGGAAGGCTGTGGCGACGTCGCCGCGGACCTCGCTGATCCTGTCCCTCAGGGTGCGTTGCGATGCCGGCATCGCGACCAGAGTCAGGATGAAGGCGGTGACCGTCACCGGCGCGGCAAATGCGATCACGGGCCGGAGCAGCGACTGGCCGCTGAATCCGGCGGCGAACATCGCGACGGTCTCGCTCTCCTGGGCAAGGCGGTTCATGGTGAAGAGTGTCGCCGCGAACGCAGCGATCGGGAACACGATCGACTCGACGGTCGGCAGCAGGAGCAGAGTGAATTCCAGGAACGTCCGTGCCGACTGACCATTGTTGACGACGATGTCGATGATCTTGAGCGACTGGCCGAGCCAGATCACGCCGGTGAACACCAGCACGAAGAACAGGAACGGCCGCAGGATCAGGCGAAGGATGTAGCTGTCCAACCGGCGCAAGGGGATCTCCGGGCGCTGGGGCAGGGTGACCGCGCGGCACCCCCCGCGCTTCCGCCCGAGCCGGCATCATGGGTTCCGGTACCGCCGAGGGCAAGAACCGAATGCGCGGGCAAGACGCCTGTCTGGTCAGGCAGGGTTAACCGGGCTAGGAGTGGTGCGAATATCACTCGAAAGCCGCGCTTGTGAATCAGGGAGCATGCCATGACCTCACCCTCTGCTGTCGCCTTCCAGCCCGAGACGGATGCCGATCTGGCCGCCGTCAAGGGAACGCTGGTGGTCTTCGCGAATGGCAGGGGACGGCTCGGCCGGGCGGCGCGCAAGCTGGACAAGGCGATCGGCGGCGCACTCGGGCGGGCGGTGAAGGATCCGGACTTCAAGCCGAAGCCGGCGGCGGTGCGGGTGCTCCGCTACCCGGCCGGCATCGCCGCTAAGGCGGTTGTTCTCGCCTGTCTCGGCGATGATCCCGGCCGCGACGCCGCGCGCCAGACCGGCGGCGCGATCGCGAAGGCGCTGGGGAAGGGCCAGGTGACGATCGCGACCGCCGGTGCAGGGCCGGAAGCCGCGATCGCCGAGCTGGTCTGGGCAGCGGTGCTGCGGCTATACGACTTCCGCGAGTACAAGACGGGCACCGACGACGAGAATGGCGGCGGCGGCGTCCGCGAGATCACCGTGCTGTCGGAGAAGCCGGAGTCCCTGTCGCGCGCTTCTGCGGGCCTTGCCGCGCTGGCCGAGGGCATCTTCTTCACCCGCGATCTGGTGAACGAGCCCGCCAACCGGCTGACGACAGACGAGTTCGCCGCCCGGCTGGCGGCAATGGGCGAGCTTGGCCTCGAGGTCGAGATCCTCGGCGAGGAGGAACTGGCGAGGCTCGGCGCACGGGCGCTCCTCGCGGTCGGCCAGGGCTCGGTCAGCGAATCGAAGCTCGTGATCATGCGCTGGAATGGCGCCGGCCGGCGGCAGAAGCCCTTCGCGCTGGTCGGCAAGGGGGTCGTGTTCGACAGCGGCGGCATCTCGATCAAGCCCGGCGCGGGCATGGAAGAGATGACCATGGACATGGGCGGCGCCGGGGTCGTTGCCGGGGTCATGCGCACGCTGGCGCTCAGGAAGGCGAAGGCCAATGTGGTGGGCGTCGTGGGTCTGGTCGAGAACATGCCGGACGGCAAGGCGCAGCGGCCGGGCGACATCGTGAAGTCGATGAAGGGCGACACGATCGAGGTGATCAACACCGACGCCGAGGGCCGCCTCGTGCTGGCCGACGCGCTCTGGTATACCCAGGAGCGGTTCAAGCCCGCCGGAATCATCGACCTCGCCACGCTGACCGGCGCGATGGTCATCGCGCTCGGCCATCACCGGGCCGGCTTCTTCGCCAATGACGACCGGCTGGCCAACGCCTTCGCCGCGGCCGCCGAGGCGGCGGGCGACGCTGCCTGGCGGATGCCGCTGGGCAAGCCCTACGCCGAGCAGATCAAGTCGCGCCTCGCCGACCTCAAGAACACCGGCGGCCGGCCGGCCGGCTCGATCACCGCGGCCGAGTTCCTGCAGCGCTTCATCAGGGACGGCGTGCCGTGGGTCCACATCGACATCGCCGGCGTGACGCTGTCCTCCACCGGCACCGACCTCGCGCCCAAGGGCGCGACGGGTTGGGGCGTCGCGGCGCTGGACGAGTTCGTGCGCGCCAGGCTGGAGAAGTGACGGCCCGGAGGACAGGGCAGTGGGCGAGGTCCGCTTCTACCATCTGACCGAGAGCCCTCTGGAGGTGGCGCTGCCGGTCATGCTGGAGCGGAGCCTGGAACGTGGCTGGCGGGCGCTGGTGCGTGGCACCGACCCCGGCCGGATCGAGGCGCTGTCGGAACGGCTCTGGACCTGGCGCGACGACAGTTTCCTGCCGCATGGCACGGCAGCCGATGGCGAGCCGGTGCGCCAGCCAGTGTGGTTGTCCTGTGATGGCGGCAATCCGAACGGGGCGAAGGCGCTGTTCCTGATCGACGGAGCCGATGCGGCGCCCGAGGAGATGGCGGGCATGGAGGTCGCGGCGATCCTGTTCGATGGCCACGACGAGCGGGCGGTTGCAGATGCCCGCGACCGGTGGCGCCGGGTCACCGGGGCCGGGCTCGATGCGGTCTACTGGGCGCAGGATGCCCGCGGCGGCTGGGTGAAGAGGCAAAAGGCCGGGTAGGAGCGATCGGAGCAGCGCGCCCGGGCGCGGACCATGCCGGTCAGCCAGGCGGCGAGCTGCTGCGCGGCCGGGAAGCCGAGCAGAGTGGGCTGAGAGAGCCAGATCCCGGCGATCGAGGTGACGCCGACCGGATTGTCGATGCCGCAGGCCAGCCGGTCGATGTCGATGATGCCGGGCTTCCGGTCGCCGGCAAGCCGCGGATTGCGGCAGACCGGTTCATCCGCCTCCGCCCCCGCCGGCGCCGGGCCGGGCGCCGGCAGCGGCGCGGCGGCCGAAGTCCGGCGCCGGCGTGTCCTGCCCGGCCTGGATGATGCCGCGGCGGATCGCGCGGGTCTCGGTGAAATAGCGGTGCAGGAACTCGCCGTCGCCCATGCGGATTGCGCGCTGCAGCACGAACAGCTCCTCGGCGAAGCGGCCGAGGATGTCGAGCGTCGCCTCGCGGTTGTTCAGGAACACGTCGCGCCACATCGTGGGGTCCGAGGCGGCGATGCGGGTGAAGTCGCGGAAGCCCGCGGCAGAGAACTTGATCACCTCCTGGTTGGTGACCCGGCGCACATGGTCGGCGACTCCGACCATCGTGTAGGCGATGGCATGGGGCACATGGCTGGTCACCGCCAGCACGAGATCGTGATGTGCCGGGTCCATTTCCTCGGTATTCGCCCCCAGTCCCTCCCAGAAGGCGCGGAGCCGCGCGATGGCTGCCGCATCGCTGCCGGGGAGGGGGGTCAGGATGCACCAGCGCTTGTCGAAGAGCTCGGCGAAGCCCGAGTCGGGGCCGGAATGCTCGGTGCCGGCGATCGGGTGGGCGGGAACGAAATGCACGCCTGCCGGCACATGCGGCGCCATCGCGGCGACGACCGCGGCCTTCACCGAGCCCACATCCGAGAGGATCGCGCCCGGCTTCAGCGTGGGGCCGATCTCCTCGGCCACCGGGCCGCAGGCGCCGACGGGGACGCAGACGATCACCAGATCTGCGCCCTTCACCGCCTCGGCAGCGGTCTCGCAGACCCGGTCGCAGAAGCCGAGTTCCAGCGCCTTGGCGCGCGTCGCGGCGGTGCGCGCGTGGCCGGTGATCTCGCCCGCGAGCCCGCCGCGCTTTGCGGCCCAGGCGATCGAGGAACCCTCGTGGCCGAGGCCTATCAGCGTCAGACGGTGGAACATCGGCGCGCTCATGCCCCGCTCCCGAAGCTCCGGAGCGCATGGGCGACGGCACGGCAGCCTTCCTCGTCGCCGATCGAGATGCGGATGTGCCCAAGCAGGCCATAGCCGTCGACCCGGCGCGCGATCAGGCCGCGGGACTTCAGATGCGCATCGACCTCGCCCGTGCGTGCTCCGGTCTCGACCAGGATGAAGTTGCCGTGGCTCGGCGTCACGCCGAAACCGGCGGCGCGCAGCTCCTTGGCCAGCCAGTCGCGCCAGACCTCGTTCGTGATGGCGCAGTGCTCGACATAGGCGGTGTCGCGGATCGCCGCCTCGCCCGCGGCCAGCGCCGGTGCGGTGACGTTGAAAGGGCCGCGGATCCGGTTCATGACGTCGATCACGTGCTCGGGCGCATAGGCCCAGCCGAGCCGGAGGGCGGCGAGCCCGTGGACCTTCGAGAAGGTGCGGGTCATCACCACGTTGTCGCGGGCGCGGACAAGCGCCGCGCCGCCGTCATGGCCGGGGTCGCGGACGTATTCGGCATAGGCGGCGTCCAGCACCAGAAGCGCCTGCGGCGGCAGGGCAGCGGCCAGGCGCGCCACCTCGGCCTCCGCCACCATAGTCCCGGTCGGGTTGTTCGGGTTGGCGAGGAACACGAGCTTCGTCCGGTCGCTGAGTCTGGCGATCAGCGCATCGATATCCGCCGTCAGCTCCCGCTCGGGCGCCACCACGGGGGTCGCCCCGGCGGCCAGCGCCGAGAGCCTGTACATGAGGAAGCCGTGCTCCGCGTAGAGCACCTCGTCGCCTGCCCCGGCATAGGCCTTGCAGAGGAGCGCGATCAGTTCGTCCGACCCTGCGCCGCAGACGATCCGCCCGGGCTCGAGCCCGTGGACCTCGGCGATCGCCCGGCGCAGCGCCAGATGGCTGCCGTCGGGGTAGAGGCCGAGCGTCTCGCCGGTCCTGAGATAGGCCTCGCGCGCCTTCGGGCTGGGGCCGTATGGATTCTCGTTGGAAGAAAGCTTGATCACCCGGTTCGCGCCGGCCACGCCGCTCTCGCCGCCGACATAGGGGGCGATGTCGAGCACGCCCGGCCGCGGGCGGATCGTCGGATGGGCAGTCATTGGCGCAGGCTCCTCGGCTGGACCAACGCCCCTCTAGCGGGTCTCGCGCCGGAACGCCAGAGGCAGCGCCCGTCAGCCGCCGGGCCGCCCGATCGCGGCGCGGGTCTCGGCGAGCAGCCGCTCCATCAGCTCCGCCGCCGTGCCGGAGCGGTTCAGACCCACCGCCTGGCCGGCCCAGAGCGCGATGAAATCCGGCGAGCCCGCCGCGGCGCTCGCCTTCCTCAGCGGGCCGGTCACCGTGTTCATCAGCGGGAAGTCGGGCAGGTACGTCTCATGCGGCTCCATCGCCTCCATGAAGCGGTTCAGGATGCCCCGAGCGGGCCGGCCCGAGAAGGCACGCGTCATCCGGGTGGCGCTGCCGTCCGAACCCATCAGCGCGGCCCGGTGCGGTGCCGCAACACCCGACTCGGCGCAGGTCAGGAAGGCGGTGCCGATCTGCACTCCCGCCGCGCCGAGCGCCAGCGCTGCCGCGATGCCGCGCCCGTCGGCGATGCCCCCGGCGGCGACCACCGGCACCTTCACCGCATCCACGATCTGCGGCACCAGCGCCATGGTGCCGATCTGCGCCGGGCGGTCCCGGAGGTAATAGCCCTGGTGGCCGCCTGCCTCCCATCCCTGGGCGATGATCGCGTCGGCGCCCCGCGCCTCGAGGTCGCGCGCCTCGTCCGGCGTGGTCGCGGAGCTGAGGATCACCATGCCGGCCGCCTTGAGCGACGCCACGAAACGGGGATCTGGCAGGCCGAAATGGAAACTCGCGACCCGGGGCCGGGCGGCCATCAGCGCGTTGAACACCTCGGGTCCGAAGGGATAGTTCGTCTCGGTGACATCCGGTACTTCGCCGAGACCCAGCTCCATGAAGAAGGGCGAGAGCAGCGCCCGCGCCCGGGCAGCCTTCTGCTCGTCGAAGCCGGGCGGCACGTGGCAGAAGAAGTTCAGGTTGACCGCCCCATTGGTCGCGCCGCGTACCTCGGCATGGACCTGGCCGACCCGCTCGGGCGTCATCATCGCGCAGCCGATCGAGCCCATGCCTCCCGCGTTCGCCACCGCCGCGGCCAGCGCGGGCGTATCGGAGCCGGCCATCGGGGCCTGGATGATCGGGTGCTCGATGCCGAGCAGGTCGAGGAGGCGGCGGTCGCGCCACATCGGCGTTGTTCCTTTCACGACGGGCGCCGCGCGGCGCTGCGGCCGGCGGCCGGCTTCGGCCGGAGCCCTTCGAGCACCGTCAGCGGCTTGCTTGCCTTCATCTTGGCGCCCGGCTGCGGCGCGATGTAGACGAGCTTCGACGCCTCGACCATCGCCAGCCCGGCAAGGCGGTGGGCGCCCAGCCGCTGGCCGATCCGTTCGATGCCCGGCGCAACCTTCAGCCAGAAGCGCTTGTGGGAGGGTGGCAGGTAGAGCACCGCCTCGTGACGCTCCGTGGTGAACTTGTTGCGGGAGAGCGTCGTTTCAAGCTGACCGATCGAATAGGGCCGGCCGTAGCCGAACGGGGTGGCATCGCTGCGCGCCCAGAGCCCGGCCCGGTTCGGGACGATGAAGATCGCCTTGCCGCCCGGGGCAAGGACGCGCCAGATCTCGTCGAGGAGCGCAGCAGGGCGCTCGCAGGCCTCGAGCCCGTGCGCGACGATCAGCCGGTCGGCGAAGCCGCTCGGCAGGGGCCAGAGCGTCTCCTCGACAAGAGCGGTCAGGTTCGGGCCCTCGGGCGGCCAGATGCACACGCCCTGCTGGGCGGGCATGAGACAGACCGTGCGTGCGGCCTCGCCGACGAAGGGGCGCAGGAAGGGCGCGGCATAGCCGAAACCGACCACGCTCTGGCCATGGACATCGGGCCAGAGCGCGCGGAGACGCTCGCGCACCGCACGCTGGACCATCCGGCCAAGCTGGGTGCTGCGGTAGAAACCCCGCAGGTCGAGGACATCCTGATGCATTGCGCCGCGTTACCCGATTGGCCATGCTGGCCGCCAACGAAGCCTAACGGAAATCAGGAGAATCCGCCATGCCTGCCGTGACCGTCTGCGACATCGTCACCGTGCCCTGCCGGGCGGACAACTATGCCTATCTGGTGCGGGACCGGGCAACGGGCAAGGTGGCGCTGGTGGACGCACCCGAGGTCGGTCCGATCATCCGCGCGCTCGGCGACCGCGGCTGGGATCTCGACCAGATCTGGATCACCCATCACCATGACGATCACACCGAGGCGGTGAATGCGCTGCGCGGCCGCTTCGGCGCGAAGGTGGCCGGACATGCGAAGGATCTTGCCCGGCTGCCCGAGATCGATCTGGCGCTTTCCGAGGGCGACACGGTGCGGCTCGGCGAGACGGTGGCGCGGGTGATCGACGTGTCGGGCCACACCATCGGCCATATCGCCTTCGTTATCGATGCCGCGGGCGCCGCCTTCACAGCCGACAGCCTGATGGCGCTCGGCTGCGGGCGGGTCGCGGAGGGAACGCATGCGATGATGTGGGAAAGCCTCTCGAAGCTGATGGCCCTGCCGAAGGATACCCGCATCTACTCCGGCCACAACTACGGGCAGGCGAACGGCCGCTTCGCACTGTCGATCGAGCCGGGGAATGCCGCTCTCAAGGCTCGGATCGAGCGCATCGAGGCGGCCGATGCGGCCGGCGAGCCGATCGTCCCCGTGACCTTGGAGGAGGAACTGGCGACGAATCCGTTCCTGCGCGCGACGCAGCCATCGGTGAAGGCCGCGGTCGGGCTTTCCGGGGCCGACGATGCAGCTGTCTTCGCCGAGGTGCGGCGGCGGAAGGACAGGTTCTGAGGCCACGATTAACGGCCCGCTAACCCCGGGGCGATAGACGGGAGCCCGGGCGGTGCGCGGTCAGCGCAGGCTCCGGGCCCTGACCGCACCGATCGCCGCTGCCGCCGCGAGGGCGGCTGCGAGCGCGGGGTGCGCCGGCCAGCCGGGACCGGCAAACGCCCCCGCCAGGGTCAGGGCCGCCGCGACGCCGGCGGCGATCGCGAGCCCCCAGGGGCCCGAGATCGCCAGCGCGGCGAAGGCGGCCAGCACGAGCACACCCAGCAGCGCGCCGCCGAGCGCGCCGGACACGGCTCCGGCGATCACCATCGCGACGACGCAGGTCCAGGCGGTCAGCGCATCGCGCGCCCACTCCGCCGGCGCGTCGCGCAGGAAGGTCAGCGCCGCCAGCAGCAGTGCCGGTCCGGCGAGGCCGGCGAGCGCCGGCACAGAGGCGAGCAAAGCCGGAACATCCGTCAACGAGGGGCCTCCGTGGTAGGATCGCAACCAGTCACACATCCCGGATGGAGCAGGGCATGACCATCATCCACTTTGCCACGAACCGCAACATGCGGCACGAGACGTCGAAGAACGGCAAGAACTTCGGCGACCGCTTCAACGCCCAGGGTCCGCAGTGCTTCCGGGTCGGCTGGGTCGAGGTGACGAATGGCGGCGATGCGAAGGACGACGACGCCTGGGAGGTCGGGCGGTGCGAGCTCTACCCCGAGAAGCTCGACAGTTCCGCCGGGGCGGAAGCCAAGCTGGGCTCGGCGGCGCTCTTCGAGGGCATGCGCGCGCACCTGAAGCAGACGGATTGCGACCTGATCGTCTACCTGCACGGCTTTGCCAACGACTTCCCGAACTCGGCCAAGCGGGCCGCGGCACTGCAGCGGCTCTATTCCGGCGGGACGCGGCCGGTCGAGGTGGTGATGTTTTCCTGGCCGTCGAACGGCGAGGTGTTCCCGAGCTACAACTATTTCTCGGACCGCGAGGACGCGGAGGTCTCGGGCATCGCCATGGCGCGCGCGCTGAAGCGCTTCACCGAGTTCCTCGCGAAGGTCCGGGCAGAGGACCGCGAGGTGATCCATCGCGCGAAGCTCAGCGGCGAGGTGCCCTCCGCATGCGCCTTGCGACAGTGCGAGCGGAAGCTGCATGTTGTCGCCCACAGCATGGGCAACTGGGCGCTCCGGCATGCTCTGGTCAAGTTCGCGGATCTTCATCCGGGCAAGCTGCCGCGCATCTTCGACCATGCCTTCCTGATGGCGGCCGACGAGGATTCCGACGCGCTCGAACACCCCCACAAGCTCGGACGGCTGACCGACCTCGCCAACTGGGTGCATGTCTACCACGCCCGCGACGACCGGGCGCTGCAGATCAGCGACGCCACCAAGGGCAATCCGGACCGGCTGGGCGCCGACGGGCCGGCGAGCTTCGACCCGCTGCCCGAGCGGGTCTTCGCGATCGACTGCCGGGACGTCAGCGACACCGTCGCGTCGCACGGACGGCACCAGTATTACCGCCTGCGCGACGAGGTGATCGCGGATGTGGTGGCCACACTCGGCGGGGATGGGCAGCAGGGGCGGCCCGGGCGGATCGACGTCCGGCCGGGGCGGAGCTGGCGGCTGACGCCGGCGCAGTAACCCGCCCCGCGCCGCCTCACTTGTGTGCCCAGGTATGGCGCCCGATCCACGCCCCGCCCGGATGGCAGCCTGACATCTGGCCGCCCCCGACCTCAGCCGGTCGGCATCCTGGTCCGGCGCAGGTAGGGCAGCACCTTCTCGAACGTGCCGAAGCGCTTTTTCGCGTCCTCGTCCGAGACCGCCGGGGTGATGATCACATCCTCGCCCTTCTTCCATTGCGCCGGCGTCGCCACCTGGTGCTTCGCGGTGAGCTGGATCGAGTCGATCGCGCGCAGGATCTCGTCGAAGTTCCGTCCCGTGGTCATCGGGTAGGTGAGCGTGAGCTTCACCTTCTTGTCCGGCCCGATCACGAACACCGAGCGCACGGTGGCGTTGTCGGCCGGCGTGCGGCCCTCGGAGGTGTCGCCGGCCGAGGCGGGGAGCATGTCGTAGAGCTTCGCCACCTTCAGTTGCGGGTCGCCGATCATCGGATAGTCAACCTTGTTGCCGGTCACCTTCTCGATGTCGGCCTTCCACTTCTGGTGGTTCTCGACCGGATCGACCGAGATGCCGATGATCTTGCAGTTGCGCCTGGCGAACTCCTGCTTCAGGCCGGCCATGTAGCCGAGTTCGGTCGTGCAGACCGGAGTAAAGTCCTTCGGGTGGCTGAACAGCACCGCATAGCCGTCGCCGATCCAGTCGTGGAAGCGGATATGGCCGGCCGTGGTGTCGGCCTCGAAGTCGGGGGCAATGTCGTTGATGCGAAGGCTCATCGGGGTTCCTCCTTAGTTTCGTGCTGCTTCGCGCCGGGAGCCGGGATGCGGGTCACTCCCGGCGTTGCGCGGCAGCCACCTTGGAATATATCACGAACCGGTCACATTCCAGCGAGAGCAGCCGCGGGCCGGCGCCGCGACACGATGCTTGCCACACTGCGCCCCGGTCTGCACCATGCCGTCGCGCCAGACCAGAGGAGTCCCGCATGATCCCCGGACTGACCAGCCGCCGCCGCTTCTCCGATCTTTCGGAGCAGGAGGTGCTGGCACTGGCGATCTCCTCCGAGGAGGACGATGCCCGCATCTACGAGACCTATGCCGAGCGGCTGCGGGCGGACTATCCGCAGTCGGCGGCACTGTTCGACGAGATGGCGAAGGAAGAGCACGAGCACCGCCGCCGGCTGATCGAGCTGCACAAGCGGCGATTCGGCGAGGTGATTCCGCTGATCCGCCGCGAGCATGTTGCCGGCTACTACGCCCGCCGCCCGGTCTGGCTGGTCGAGAACCTGGGCCTCGAGCGCATTCGCGAGGAAGCGTCCGCCATGGAGCGCCAGGCGCGGGCATATTACCTCGCCGCCGCAAAGCGCACCGAGGACGCCGACACCCGCAAGCTGCTCGGAGACCTCGCCGCGGCGGAGGGGGGCCACATCTACACTGCCGAGCGGCTGGAGCGCGAGCACCTGCCCGACGAGGTCCGCGCGGAGGAGGATCGCGCCGCGCACCGCCAGTTCATCCTGACCTGGGTGCAGCCGGGGCTGGCGGGACTGATGGACGGCTCGGTGTCGACGCTGGCGCCGATCTTCGCCACCGCCTTCGCCACCCAGGACACCCACACGACCCTGCTGGTGGGGCTCGCGGCCTCGGTCGGCGCCGGCATCTCGATGGGCTTCACCGAGGCGGTGCATGACGACGGCGTCCTCTCGGGCCGCGGTTCGCCGCTGAAGCGCGGAATCGCCTCGGGCGTGATGACGACGCTCGGCGGCCTCGGCCACGCGCTGCCCTATCTGATCCCGGATTTCTGGACCGCCACGACCATCGCCATCGTCATCGTGTTCTGCGAGCTCTGGGCCATCGCCTGGATCCAGAACCGCTACATGGAGACCCCGTTCCTGCGCGCCACCTTCCAGGTCGTGATCGGCGGCGCACTGGTCTTCGCCGCCGGGGTGCTGATCGGCGGCGGATAGCCCGCGAGCGCGCCGAAACAGTGAGAGGAACCCGAATGACCGATTTCGCCGCCGAACGCCGCGACGCCGTCGATGCGCTGATCCGCGACGTGCGTGCCATCACCGGTGCCCGGCCGGTCGACCGCGCCGTCTTGGCGCGCATCCGGGCGCGTCTGCTGACGCTGGCCGCCCGCCGGGACTTCTGGTCCGAGGCCGACTACCCGGCGCCGCCCGAGGGCGAGCGGCAGAACCGCTATCTGATCGGACAGGAGGGGCCGGAGGGGATCACGCTCTATCTGAACGTGCTCCGGCGCGGGAAGCGGATCCCGCCGCACAACCACACCACCTGGGCCTGTGTCGCCGCGGTGGAGGGGACCGAGCATAACACGCTCTACGACCGGGTCGACGATGGCTCGGCTCCCGGCAGGGCCGAGATCCGCGAGCGCGAGACCCGCGCCGTCTCGCCCGGCGACGCGATCGCCCTGCTGCCCGACGACATCCACGCGGTCGAGATCCGCGACGACGAGATCATCCGCCACCTGCACTTCTATGGCCGCCCGCTGGAGACGCTGGACCGCCGTCTGACCTTCGACATGGAGCATGGCACCTGCCAGGTCATGACCATGGCGGTGAAGACGAAGGTCTGAGCACCGCCATGCGCCATCTCTCCGCTGAAGCCGTCAAGCCGCTCCTCACCGACGGGGACGAGATCGCCCTCCTCGATGTGCGCGAGCCAGGGCAATACGGCGCCGGGCATCCCTTCTTCGCGGTGAACCTGCCCTACAGCCGGCTCGAGATGCTGGCGCCGCGGCTCCTGCCGCGCCGTTCCGTGCGCGCGGTGCTGATGGACGACGGCGACGGGGTGGCCGGGCGCGCTGCCGCGCGGCTGGCGGAGCTGGGCTACACCGATCTTGCCGTCCTCGAGGGCGGTGCGCCCGGCTGGGCGGCGGCGGGGTACACGCTTTTCGACGGGGTCAACCTGCCCTCCAAGAGCTTCGGCGAGCTGGTCGAGCACGAGATGCATACGCCCTCGATCTCGGCCGGTGAACTCCACGCGATGCAGGCGTCGGGCGAGGACATGATCCTGCTCGACGGGCGGACGCCGGAGGAGTTCCGGCGGATGACCATCCCGGGCGCGCGCTCGTGCCCGAATGGCGAGCTCGGCTATCGTCTGCCGGCGCTCGGGCTCGGCCCGAAGACCCGGATCGTGGTCAGCTGCGCCGGGCGCACCCGGTCGATCATCGGGGCGCAGACGCTGCGCAATCTCGGCGTGCCGCACGAGGTGGTGGCGCTGCGGAACGGCACCCAGGGCTGGGAGCTGGCGGGACTCGGGCTGGAGCGGGGGCGCGCGCCGGAGGCGCTGCCGGCACTCCCGCCCGAGGCGCGTGCAGCGGCGCATGCGGCGGCCCGGCGGCTGATTGCCGGGGCCGGGCTCACCCTGATCGACTGCGAGGCGCTCCGGCGTCGGCGCGCCGACGCGGCGCGGACCCATTACCTCTTCGATGTGCGCACCGCCGGCGAGTTCCGCGCCGGCCATGTGCCGGGTGCGGTCCTCGCGCCAGGCGGACAGCTCGTGCAGGCGACGGACCAGTGGGTCGGCGTGCGCAACGCGCTGATCGTGCTTTCAGACGACACGGGGCTGCGTGCGGCGACGACGGCGCTCTGGCTCCGCGGCATGGGGCATGACGCGGCGGTCCTCGATGCGGACGCCTCGCGGGAGCCCGCCGCTCCGGATGCAGACCCACCGCCGCCGGTGCTGCCGCGGCTGGCGCCGGGGGCGCTTGCTGAGCGGCTGGCCGCCGGCGCGGCGCTGATCGACCTCTCTCCGTCGATGGCCTTCCGAGCGGCGCATGTGGCCGGGGCGCGCTGGTCGATCCGGCCGCCGCTCGACCGGCTGGATCTCGGGGGCGCGCGCGAGGTGATCCTGGTCGCACGGGAGAGCGGGGTCGCCGAGCTTGCGGCGGGGGACGTTTGGCGCCGGACCCGTCTTCCCGTCTCGCTGCTCGCCGGCGGGCCGGAGGACTGGCGCGCGGCGGGGCTCGATGTGGTGGCAAGCCCCGGCGAGCCGGCGGACGCCGACTGCATCGACTTCGTCTTCCATACCCATGACCGGCACAGCGGCAATCTCGCCGCGGCTCAGGCCTATCTGGACTGGGAGACCGGGCTGGTCGGGCGGCTCGATGCCCAGGAGCGCAGCGTTCTCAGGCCGGATCTCTCGCGGCCGGGCGGCTGATACGGCCGGTCCGGGGCGGCAGAGACGCTCAGCCGGACGGCTCGACCGGCCCGCCGGCCGCGTTCCAGGCGCGGAAGCCGCCGGGGATGTGGGCGAAGCCGGTCAGGCCGAGTTCGGCGGCGAGCTCCACCGCCAGGGTCGAGCGCTCGCCCACGGCGCAGAACAGCACCACGCGCCGGTCCCGCGCCATGCCGGCGAGCGGGCCGGACCGGCCGCAGTAGCGGTCGAACTGGCCATAGGGCGCGTGGATCGCGCCGGGGATCGTGCCGTAGCGCTGCCGCTCGCCCTCCTCGCGGATATCGACCAGCAGCAGGTCCTCGCGCGGGAACCGGGCCAGGAGATCGGCGACCTCGACCACCGGCACCCGGTGCTGGGCGTCGGAGCGCAGGCCGAGCGCGAGGTTCGAGGGCACCGCCACGTCCATCAGCGTCGGATTGGGAAGCTTCAGGCTGTTCATGATCTCGGCATACTGATCGGCCGTCCTGACCTGGAGCCGCGGATTGAACGCCTTCTCCTCGCCGATGGTCGAGACGGTGTCGCCCTTGTAGTCGTGCGCCGGGTAGACCAGCGTCGTCTCGGGAAGCTTCAGCAGCCGCCCGAACAGCGAGTGGAACTGCGCGTAGGGGTCGCCGTTCTGGAAGTCGGTGCGCCCGGTGCCGCGGATCAGCAGGGTGTCGCCGGTGAAGACCCGGTCGTCCATCAGGAAGCTGTAGCTCTCGGAGGTGTGGCCGGGCGTGTGCAGCGCGGTCAGCGCGAGCCCCTCGATGGTCACCTTCTCGCCGTCGCGCACCCTCAGCGACACGACCTCGGCCGGCGATTCCTCGCCCATCACCGTGGTGCAGCGGGTGGCGTCGCGCAGGCTGCCCATGGCCGAGACATGGTCGGCATGGATGTGGGTGTCGACCACCTTGACGAGCTTCAGCTCCAGCTCCTCCAGCAGCTTCAGATAGCGGTTGGTCTGCTCGAACACCGGGTCGACGATCAGCGCCTCGCCACCCTTCCGGCTGGCCATCAGGTAGGTGTAGGTCGAGGAAGTCTTGTCGAAGAGCTGGCGGAACAGCATGGGGCTCACCGTTTCTCACGGAAGAAGCGCCGCCGGCAGCGGCGCAGCCTGTCAAACCGGGTCCGGAGGCTAGCAAAGCCGAATCGGCAAGTCACCCCGGCCGCACCGTTTCCAGCCCGTCCGCCGCGGTGGCGGTGACGCAGATCGAGGCGAGCTTGCGCGGCTCGCCATAAGGCCAGGGCCGGCCGCGGTGCAGCGTCGCCCGCTCGTCCCAGATGATCAGGTCGCCCGGTGCCCAGCGATGGGTGTAGACCGCCTCGGGCGGCGTCATCGCGGCGATCAGCCGGTCGATCAGCACCAGGCCCTCGGCGGGCTCCATGCCCGAGACCGCGAAGGCATGCGAGGCGATGTAGAGCGCTTCCTCGCCATTCGCCGGGTTCGGCCAGACCGCGCGCCATGCCTGGTCCTTCCACCTGGTAAATTTCGGCAGCTTCGCCAGCTCCGGGTCGATCCGGGCCCTGGAGTGGGCGAAGCGGTGATGCAGCACGGCATTCCGAAGCCGGTCCTTCAGTGCCGGGTCGAGCCGGTTCCAGCCTGCCCGCGTCGAGACATACTCGGTCTCGCCCCCGGTCGCCGTCATGACACGGGCCTGCAGCACATTGGCAAGCGCCGGAGCCGGCAGGAACGTCGAGTCGGTGTGCCAGAGCTGGTTCGCCTTCAGGTTCAGCGTGTGCAGGTCCTGCTCGGCGGTCACCGTGCCGTCGTCCCTCACATTCGAGACGAAGGTCATCACCGGTTCGGGCAGCGCGTCGCGGTCCTCGAGCGGGCCGAACAGGCGGGCGAAGGCCAGCTGCTCGCCGTCGGTCAGGTACTGGCCGCGGAACAGGAGCACCGAATACTCCTCGAAGGCCGCGCGGATCTCCGGGTATCCGGCAGCGCGGGTCACCTCGCGCAGGTCGATACCGTGGATCTCGGCGCCGAAGTCCGGGTGCAGGGGTGTGGTGCGCATGGTGGGCTCCGGTGTGCGATTGACCCGGCCACGATAGAGAGCGGCATGCAGAAGTCGAGCGTCTGTCCGCAGGGCGGAAAGACCGGCTCGCGAGCCGCACGCGCGATTTCGCTCCGGTGCCGGCGTTGCTATCGTTCCCCGGAGCCGCGCCCGGCGGCGCCTTGCAAGAGGGGACGGAGATGTTCACCACCACCATCGCCGGCAGCCTGCCGAAACCCGCCTGGCTGGCCGAGCCGGAGAAGCTCTGGGCGCCGTGGCGGCTTTCCGGGGCCGACCTCGACCAGGGCAAGCGCGATGCGGCGCTCCTCTGGATCAAGCTCCAGGAGGATGCGGGCATCGACATCGTCACCGACGGCGAGCAGTTCCGCACTCATTTCGTGCACGGCTTCCTCGAGCATGTCGGCGGCATCGACTGGCAGAAGAAGACCCGGATGGGCATCCGCGACAACCGCTATGTCGTCGAGGTGCCGACCGTCACCGGGCCGGTCGCGCGCAAGGGGCCGGTCCACAGCGCCGAGGTGAGGTTCACGCGCGCCCATGCGAGGGGCGGGCTGAAGGTGACGATGCCCGGCCCGATGACGATCTGCGACACCATCGCGGACGCCCATTACGGGCGGCGCGCCGACATGGCGATGGCTTTTGCCGACATCCTGAACCAGGAGGCCCGCGAGCTCGAGGCGCTGGGCGTCGACCTGATCCAGTTCGACGAGCCGGCCTTCAATGCCTTCATGGACGACGTGAACGCGTGGGGCGTCGCCGCGCTGGAGAGGGCGGCGGCCGGACTGAAGTGCAAGACCGCCGTCCACATCTGCTACGGCTACGGCATCAAGGCGAACATCGACTGGAAGAAGACGCTCGGCTCCGAATGGCGGCAGTACGAGCAGATCTTCCCGGCCATCAACGTCTCGCGGATCACCCAGGTCTCTCTGGAATGCGCCAATTCGCGCGTGCCGATGTCGCTGATCGGGCTCCTGAAGGACAAGGAGGTGATGGTCGGGGTGATCGATGTCGCCTCGCCGGTGGTCGAGACCCCGGAGCAGGTTCTGGCCACCATCGGGGCCGCCATGGCCTTCGTCGACAAGGAGCGGCTCCTGCCCTGCACCAATTGCGGTATGGCGCCCCTGCCGCGGGCGGTCGCCGAGGGCAAGCTCGCCGCTCTGGGGGCAGGCGCCCGGCTGGCGCGCAAGAAGCACCGCGGCTAGGGCGGGGCCGATCCGCGCCTGCCGGGTCTGCGCTGCGTTCCTGACTCACTCGCTCCCCCGCCGGTCGAAGGTGACCAGCAGCGCTTCGGCACCGGGCGGGAACCGGAGACCCGGCGGCTCGGTGAACAGGGCCGCCGATCCTGCAGTGACCGTGCCCGCCTCGCCTGCGCCGATCTCGCCCGCGAGGCAGTAGAACGCGAAGCTTCGTCCCTGGGCGGCGGGCGGCGGGCCGAACCCTGCCGCACGCAGGTGGCTCACCCTCGCCTCGATCAGGCCGGGATCGAAGATCACGTTCAGGTCCCGGACCGGCCCGGCGATCCGGCGCCCCTCAACCGGAAGATCGCCTGGAAACCGCACCGGCCGGCGGGGCAGCGCCGCGATGTCGCCCCCGGGCGCTGCCAGCGTCAGCCCGGCACCCTCGATGACCGTCAGGATGCGCATCAGCCCGTCGAAGCGCGAGAACGGGCCGTCGGTATCGACCTCGGCGACGCTGAGCCGCCAGACCAGCCGTCCCCCCGACTCGATCCTTGCGATCTCGTGGGTGATGCCGCCGCCGTTCTTCCACGGCGTGGTCACGAAACGCTCGGGAGGGATGATATTCATGGGGCCCTCCGCTCACCGCGCCACCAGCCGGCCGGCCTCGGCCCTGAGCCGCGCTGCGGCGAGGTCGAGGAAGGCCCGGACCTTCGCCGGCGGGTGCCGTCCGCCGGCATGGACGAGGTGGATCGGAATGCTGCGGTCCTCGTACTCGCCCAGGATTTCGGACAGTGCGCCGGAAGCCAGCGCGTCGGCGACCTGATAGGACAGTACACGCGCGATCCCGAAGCCCGCAATCGCTGCGTCGATCGCCGAATCGTTGGTGTTGACCGTGAGCGCCGGTGCGAGACGCACCGAGCGGCGGATGCGGCCGGCGGAGAAATGCCAGGTCGGTGCGGCGCCGGTGCCGCTGAAGAACACCACCCGGTGCCCCGCCAGCGCCGCCGGGTCTGCGGGGGTGCCGTGCCGCGCCAGATAGGCCGGCGCCGCCACCGTCATCCGCCGCACCGCGCCGACCCGGACGGCCGTCAGCGACGAATCCGGCAGCTCGCCGATCCGGACCGCCACGTCCACACCCTCGCCGATCAGGTCCACGACCCGGTCAAGATAGAGCGCCTCGGCGCTCATGGCCGGCCAGGCATCGAGATAGTCGCGCAGCACCGGCGCAATATGGCGCTGGCCGAACAGCACCGGCGCCGTGATGCGCAGCATGCCCCGCGGTGCGCTCTGGGCGCCGGTTGCAAGCGCCTCGGCAGCCTCGATGTCGGCGAGTATGCGCGTGGCCTCGGCGAGCAGGCGGGTTCCCGCCTCGGTCGGCGCGACCCGCCGGGTGGTGCGCGTGAGGAGCCTGACCCCGAGCCGCGATTCGAGCGCACTCACCAGCCGCGTCACCGCGGGCGGGGAGCTGCCGAGGCGGCGGGCGGCGGCGTTGAATGCGCCCTCCTCGGCGACGGCGACGAAGGTCTCGAGCTGGCGGAAACGATCCATCTGTTCCATTTATCGGAATAAATCATTCCGATAATGACATATTCCACAGATATGCGAAAGGAATCATCTTCACCGGGCACATTGATCCGGAGGCCTCCCCATGTCCCGCCCGCCCTTGCCGCCCTTCAACGCCGAGACGGCCCGCGCCAAGGTGCGCGCTGCCGAGGATGCCTGGAACGGCCGCGACCCGGCGAAGGTGGCGCTGGCCTACACGCCGGACAGCGCGTGGCGGAACCGGGCCGAGTTCCTGACAGGCCGGGCTGCGATCGAGGCGTTCCTCACCCGCAAATGGGCGCGCGAGCTCGACTACCGGCTGATCAAGGAGCTCTGGACCTTCGGCGGCGACCGCATCGCCGTGCGCTTCGCCTATGAGTGGCACGACGACAGCGGCCACTGGTTCCGCTCCTACGGCAACGAGAACTGGGAGTTCGCGCCCGACGGGCTGATGCGGCGGCGGATCGCCTCGATCAACGACCTGCCGATCGACGAGGCGGAGCGCAGGTTCCGCTGGCCGCTCGGCCGGCGCCCGGACGACCATCCGGGGCTGAGCGATCTCGGCCTCTGAGAGCCAAGGAGGAGCGCCCGTGGCCCGTGCCTTTGCGGAAATCGCCTTCACCCCCGGCGTCCGCGCCATGCAGGCTCGGCAGGGATCTGCCGCGGCCTATGACCGGTTCCTGGCGCCGGAAACCGAATCGGCGAGCCTTCTCGGCCCCGAGGAAGTGGCGTTCATCGAGGCCCGCGACGGCTTCTACCAGGCCACCGTGTCGGAGACTGGCTGGCCCTATGTGCAGTTCCGCGGCGGGCCGCCGGGCTTCCTGAAGGCGCTGGACGCCGGGACCATCGGCTATGCCGACTACCGGGGCAACCGGCAGTACGTGAGCGTCGGCAACCTCATCGGTGACGACCGGATTTCGCTCATCCTGATGGACTACCCGAACCGGCGGAGGCTGAAAGTCTTCGGCCGGGCCCGGCCGGTCGAGGTCGCCGAGGATCCCGAGCTGGTCGGGCGACTTCATGTCGAGGGCTACCGGGCGCGGCCGGAAAGGGCGGTGCTGATCGCGCTCGAGGGGCTGGACTGGAACTGCCCGCAGCACATCCCGATGCGTCTCACGCTCGACGAGCTGGAGTCGCATCTGCAGCCGCTGCGACAGGAGCTGGCGCGGGTCGGCGCCGAGAATGCCGAGCTGAAACGGAGGCTGGGCGCGGGTGGCTGACCGGCCCTGCGGGACGGTGTCCCGCCCCCGGGAGAAACCTCGATCACGACGCAAAGTAATGATTATAAGAGGAAATTTGGAACAGGAAAGACTCCGCTGGACCGTCCTTTGCCGATCGGCGAAACTCCGGCGATCGGACAGGCCCAAAGGGAGTCGGAGACATGACCGTTCAACCAAGACTGGTGAGCGAGGCGTTGATCGACGAGTTCCAGGCCAATGGCTGCGCGGTGATCCGCTCCGCCTTCCTCCCCTGGATCGAGGGGCTGAGGGCGGGCGTCGAGCAGAACATGGCCAACCCGAGTTTTCGTGAGCGCACCTACCGGCCGGAGGACGGGTCGGCCCCGTTCTTTCAGGATTTCTGCAACTGGGACCGCATCCCGGGCTTCCGTGCGCTGGTGCGCGAATCGCCCATGGCACGGCTGGCGGCGCGGCTGATGCGCTCGAAGACCGCGCGGATCTTCCACGACCATGTTCTGGTGAAGGAGCCGGGCACCTCTGTTGCCACGCCCTGGCATCAGGACGCGCCCTATTATCTGGTCAAGGGGTCGCAGTCGGTCTCGTTCTGGCTGCCGCTCGACCCGGTGCCGCGCGACCGGACCATCGAGTTCGTCGCCGGATCGCATCTCTGGGGCAAGGACTTCCGGCCCGACCGCTTCGACGGGACACGGCTTTACGAGGGCGATGAATCGGAGCCGGTCCCCGACATCGAGGGAAACCGGGCCGGCTACGACATCCGGGGCTGGGCCGTGGAGCCCGGCGATGCGGTGGTGTTCGATTTCCGCACCTTGCACGGCGCGCCGGCCAACCGGTCATCCGAGCGGCGGCGCGTGATCTCGCTGCGCTGGGTCGGCGACGACGCCCGTTTCGTGCGCCGGCTTGGGCGGACCTCGCCCCCGTTCCCCGACCTCGAATGCGAGGATGGCGCCCCGTTCAATGCGCCGGAATTCCCCGTCCTGCATCCTGCCTGAGGCAGGCAAAGACATCCGAACTGAGGGAGTGAGACATGGTCCGTTACCTGAAATCCTTCGGGATTCCCGTTGCCCTTGCGGCCTTCACGCTTGGCACTGCCGCGGCGACAGCCGGCACGATCAAGGTCGGCTTCAACGTGCCGCTGACCGGCTTCGCCGCGGCGGACGGCAATTCGGCGCTGAAGGGCGCCGAGCTGGCGGTCGAGCAGGTCAACGCGGCCGGCGGCATCGGCGGCGACACCATCGAGCTCGTCGTCTATGACGATCAGGCGAGCCCGAAGGAGGCGGCGCCGCTGGCGGTGAAGATGATCACCCAGGACGGTGTGGTCGCGGGGATATCCGGGAGCTATTCCGGCTCGACCCGTGCGGCGGCCACGATCTTCCAGGAGAACGCCACCCCGTACATCTCGGCCTATGCGGTGCACCCCGACATCACCCGGGCCGGAGACTATGTGTTCCGCACCTCATTCACGGGCGAGGTGCAGGGCCGGGCGGGGGCCAAGCTCGTCGGCGAGATGTTGGGGGCGAAGCGCGTTGCGGTGATCACGCTCAACAACGATTTCGGCACGTCCCTCGCTGCCGGCTTCAAGGAGAAGGCCGCGGATTTCGGCATCGAGGTCGTCTCCGAGTCGGAATACTCCATCAAGGACCGCGAGTTCGGGCCGATCGTCGCGAAGGTGAAGGCCGACGATCCCGACGCGATCTATGCCTCGGGCTATTTCTTCACTGCCGGGCCGCTGGTGCGCCAGCTCCGCGCGGCCGGCGTGAGCGCGCCGGTCATCGGTCAGGAGGGCTATGACGGCCAGAAGTTCATCGAGATCGCCGGGCCGGATGCCGAGGGGGTGATCATCACGACCTCGCTCGACCGCGACTCGGCCGATCCTGTCGCCGTCGACTTCATGAAGGGCTTTGCCGCGAAGGCGGGCTATCCGGCCGACATGGTGGGCGCGTCGGCGCATTCCGCCGTGCTGGTGCTGGCCGAGGCGCTGAGTAAGGCGGGCGCGGCCGACAAGGCGGCGCTGCGCGATGCCATCGCCGCGACGACCGTCGACGCCGCCACCGGGCACATCACGTTCAACAGGCTCGGCGAGGTGAGGAAGGACGTGCAGGTGCAGGTTGTCAGGGACGGCAACTGGCATCATCACTCGGTGATCTCCGACCCGGTCCTGCTGGCGCCGCCGGAGGAATGAGGATGCCCCCAGTGCTGATGCCCCCGGCCTGACCCGGGGCCTCGACCCGGTTGTCCGGCCGTTCCGATAGTTGCGCGAGGCCCCGGCTCGGGGCCGGAGCGTCGGGCCGGTCTCCATGCTCCTCCTAGATCTCACCGTCCAGGGCCTGGTCCAGGGCGCGATCTATGCCCTGATCGCGCTCGGGCTGACGCTGGTCTACGGACTGCTGCGCATCCTGCACGTCGCCCATGCGGCGCTGTTCACGCTGGGCGGCTATATCGGTGTCATCGTCACCAACGCCACCGGCAGCTTCGCGCTGGCGCTGGCGCTCGCCATGGTCCTCGTCGGTCTGCTCGGGGTGGCCGTCTACCGGTTCGCCTACAGGCCACTGCTCGGCCGGCCGCCGCTGGTGGCGCTGATCGCCTCGATCGGCCTCTTCATCGCGGCCGAGGAGATCTATCGGCTGGTGTTTGGTGCCTACGGGCTGTCCTTCGCGAACCCGCCGCTGCAGGCGCAGGCCGAGGTTCTGCCGGGCATCTTCCTCAGTCATGCGCGGCTGCTGGTGATCGGAATCGCCGCGACGTTCCTCGGCCTGCTCGGCTGGCTGTCGGCCTCAACCCGGACGGGAATCGCCTGGCGGGCGACGGTGACCGACCCCGAGATCGCGGCGAGCTTCGGCATCGACATCGAGCGGGTGCGCCGGCTGAACTTCTTCGTCGGCTCGGCGCTGGCTGCGGCGGCGGGCGTGATGGTGGCGCTGCTCAACAACCTGGTCGAGCCGACCATGGGGGCGGTGCCCTCCTACAAGGCGCTGGCGATCATCGTTCTGGGCGGCCTGGGCTCGGTGCGCGGCACGCTCGCCGCCGCGCTGGCGCTGGGCGTGATCGAGAGCTTCGGGACCATCTATCTCGGCCATCTGCTCGATCGCGACGCGCTTGCCTTCGCCTTCCTGATCCTGGTGCTGATGCTCAGGCCCCAGGGTCTCCTGACCAGAGCCTAGGGAACCGGCCGATGGCCTATGAGATCACCCTCCTGACGACCATGGCGATCGCGATCCTGTTCGCGCTCTCGCTCAATGTCATCACCGGCTTCTGCGGGCAGGTCTCGCTCGGCCACGCGGCCTTCTACGGCGTCGGCGCCTATACCGCGGCGATGCTGACCAAGGCCGGCGTGCCGCTCTCGGTGGCGCTGTTGCCGGCGGCGGTGATCGCAGGCGCCGCCGGCTTCGCCGTCGGCATGGCCAGCCTGCGCGTCCGTCACGACTTCCTGGCCATCACCACGATGGGGGTGTCGTTCCTGTTTGTCGGCATCGTGCGCAAGCAGGAGGTGCTGGGCGGCGAGGTCGGCATCGCGGGCATCCCCGAGGTGGTGTTCGGACGACCCGGCCTCCTGGCCCTTGCGCTGATCTGTCTCGTGTTCTTCGTGGCGCTGACCCTGCACATCCGGCGCTCGTGGATGGGATTCGCGTTCGAGTCAGTGGCGGACGACGAGGATACCGCGAGGATCCTCGGCATCGACGTGCCGCGCTTCAAGCTCTGGGCTTTCGTGATCGGAACCGCCGGGGCGGGCGTTGCGGGCGCGCTCTATGCGCATCACATCCGCTTCATCGGGCCGGACAGCTTCGGCTTCGTCGAGTCGGTGACCGTGCTGGCCATGGTGATTGTCGGCGGCATCGGCTCGGTCTGGGGGGTGGCGCTGGCGGCGGGATTCCTTTCGGTGATGCCGCTCTGGTTCCAGTTCGTCGACGACTACAAGCTCCTGCTCTATGGCGGGCTCCTGTTCGCCACCATGCGCTTTGTGCCGGGCGGCGTTGCCGGACTGGCGAAGCGGCTCGCGGCGCGGGCGCGATGACCCTGCTCGAGGTCGACAACGTCACCATGCGCTTCGGCGGCGTGACCGCCGTCGAAGGCGTGTCGCTCGCGGTCGGCGAGGGTGCGCTCCTCGGCTTCATCGGGCCGAACGGGGCCGGCAAGACCACGCTGATGCGCATTGTCACCGGCGTGCTCAGGCCGCAGCAGGGCCGCGTGATCTTCCGGGGCGAAGACGTCACCGGCTGGCCGGTCGACCGGCGCATCCGCGCCGGGCTGGCGCTGGCGCAGCAGATCGTCCGGCCGCTGCGCTCGCTCAGCCTCACCGACAACGTGGCGCTGGCGGTCGGTGCCCACCGGATGGCGAGTCCCTGGGCGACGCTGACCCACACCGACCGGGCGCCCGAGCGGGCCAGGGCCCGCGAGCTGCTCGACCTCGTCGGGCTCGGCGCGGTGGCGGAGGCGCTGCCGGGGGCGCTGCCGCTCGGCTTCCTCAAGCGCCTCGAGGTGGCCAGGGCGCTGGCGCTCGAGCCGAAGCTGCTGCTGCTGGACGAGCCGCTTGCGGGGCTGAACCAGCCCGAGGCGCGTGCGATGGCGGACCTGATCGCGGCGCTGGCGCGGAACGGGCGTTCGGTGTTGCTGATTGAACACAATATCCGCGAGGTCGCGCGGATTTGCCCCGAGCTCTACGTCCAGGACAACGGTCGGCCGCTGCTGCGCGGGCCCACGCCCGCGGTCATGGCCAGCCCGGAGCTGCGACGCGCCTATCTGGGCGGATCCGATGCCGGCGGGGAGGCGGCCTGATGCTCGAGGTCAGGGGCCTCACCTGCGGCTATGGCGACATCACTGCGGTCGCCGGGGTCTCGTTTGCGGTCGAGGCGGGCGAGATCTTCGGGCTGATCGGGGCGAACGGAGCCGGCAAGACCACCACGATCATGGCGCTTGCGGGGCTCGTGCCGGTGCGGTCCGGCACCGTGACGCTGGCCTCGGCCGACATCACCAAGGTGCCGCCCCACGCCCGCACCGGCCACGGCATCGCCCTGGTGCCCGAGGGCCGGCGGGTATTCCCGGACCTGACCGTGGACGAGAACCTGACCGTGGGCGGGACCCGCCTCGCCGCCGCCGCCCTTTCCGAGGCGCGCGCCCGCGCCTACGAGACCTTCCCGCGGCTCGCCGAACGCCGACGCCAGCTCGCGGGATCACTCTCCGGGGGCGAGCAGCAGATGCTTGCCATGGGACGCGCGATGATGGCGCGGCCGCGGTTGCTGCTGGTGGACGAGCTGTCGCTCGGGCTGATGCCGAAGGCGGTCGACGAATGCTACCGCGCGCTGGAGCGGCTCCGGACCGACGGGCTGGCGATCCTGCTGGTCGAGCAGTCGACCGAGCGGGTGCTGCATGTCGCTGCCCGGGTCGCCGTGCTGGAATCGGGCCGGGTCGCGTGGACCGGGACCGGCGCCGAGGCGGCGGGCGACAGCGCGGTGGTGGCCGCCTATCTCGGGATGGCGGAGCGGTAGTCGCCCGCTGCCAGTGGCAATGTGCCGTCACCGGGCGCCCGGGCTCATTTTGCGATGCTCACTTCGCGATCACGGATGCGTGATCGGCCGTGATTTGCGAAATGCGCCGCCGCCCCGGATTTTCCTCGCGACCATCAGAGCCTGGGTTGCAGGCGCCAAACCGAGGGATGCAGAGTATGAAGAGAGCCGTTACATCGTTGCTGGCCTTCACCGCATTGTCATTTTCCGCCTCGGTTGCGGCTGCGGCCTGCGATCCGGGCAAGCCCGGGGGCGAGCTGACCGGCGCGGAGGCGGAGGCGGTCTATGCGTGCATCGCGGCGGAGCTGCACGAGGGCTACCGGGCCGGCGCCAAGCGGTGGATCCCGGCCGAATTCGTGAACGACTACCGCGGCTGGACGCGGGCGAGCACGATCCCGGCGGCGCCGGGGTTCCATGGCGGGCGGTTCCTGGTGACCTGGGTGAGCGCGCCCGGGGCGGCGGA
>JBDIVM010000005.1:0-327066 GCA_039805905.1 Limibaculum sp.
CCCGCGACAATCAGGATGCGAAAACCCTTGATCGCGGCGCCTGACGCAGCAATCATTGTACCCGTCGCGGCACTTCGACTCTCATCCTGATCGTCGCGCCCGCATCATCCAGATTGTCGCGCCATAGACCTGTCCCGCGCGGCCGGAGCCACCCCGCACATGCGGCTGACCGCGGCGCTCTCCGACGGCCACAGACTCTTCGCCATCCGCTATTCCTCCGACGTCGAGGTGCCGACCCTCTACCACCGCCGCGCCTGCTCCACGGGCGGCCGCGCGCTGGTGTCCGAACCGCTGGAGGATGGCGAGGATGGCTGGACCGCGATACCGCCCGGAAGCTGGGCCGAGATCGGGGTCGAAGGCGCCGCGATCAGCCCATTCTGCCCGGCGCACGCCGCGCTCGCCGCCTGACCCGCCGGACCGGCGGCGACCTGGTTCAGAGAATGGGCGCGGCCAGCCGAGCGACCGGCGCACCGAGGCGCACCCACAACGGCCGGTCGCGGAACGTCGCGTGGTCGTAGCCGTAGCTCTCGGCGAAGTCTTGATCGAGCATCGACGCCACCTCGGCGGCAAAGCCTCGGTCGGTCACCAGGGCGGTGATCTCGAAATTCAGCCGGAACGAACGGTTGTCGAGATTGGCGGTTCCGACCGCGGCGGCAGCGTCGTCGATCAGCATGACCTTCTGGTGCAGGAACCCGCCCGTGTAGCGGTAAAACTTCACCCCGCTCGCCTGCGCCTCGCCGAAATAGGAGAAGGCGGCGAGCCAGACCGCAAGGTGGTCGCGCATCTCTGGCACCATCACCCGCACATCGACGCCGCGCAGCGCCGCAAGCTTCAGCGCGGTCAGCACGTCGATGTCGGGCACGAAATAGGGGCTGACGATCCAGATCCGCCGCTGCGCCGAGTTGATGGCATGGGTGAAGAACAGTGCACAGGTCTCGAGATCGTCCGCCGGCCCGGAGGGCAGGATCAGCACACTGCGGTTCCCGTCCGCCGGCGCCTCGGCCATCCACTCGAGATCGAGGAGCTCGCCGGTCGCCCAGTTCCAGTCCTCGATGAACACGAGCTGGCAACACTGAGCCGCCGGCCCGTCCAGCCGCACATGGGTATCGCGCCACGGCGACATCCTCGGGTCGAGCCCGAGATACTCGTCACCCACATTGTGCCCGCCGACGAACGCCGTCCGGCCATCGACCACGACAATCTTGCGGTGGTTCCGGAAATTGAGCTGCAGCCGGTTGCGCGGCCCCTTGGTCGAGTTGAAGGCCGACACCTTGATCCCGGCGCGGGCGAGATCGCCGACGTAGCCATCGCTCAGTGCCTGGCTGCCCATCTCGTCATAGAGCACACAGATCCGCACTCCCTGCCGCGCCTTTTCCGCAAGGCGCCGGCACAGCTCGCGGCCGAGCCCATCGTCCCGGATGATGTAGAAGGCCAGAAGGACATAGGCCTCGGCACGCTCGATGGCGGCGAAGATCTCGTCGAATGTCCGCCGGCCATTGACGAGCAGCGTGACCCGGTTGCCACCGGTGAGCGGGAGCCCGGCCATCCTCTCGCAGGCGTCCATCGCCATGATCCCGGCGGGGCCGGCGGGCCGCGTTCCGCGGGCCGCGGCAACCAGCTGGCGCCGGGGCCGCTCGAAGAAGTCTGCCGCAGCGCGGCGGGCCTCGACATAGCCCCGGAACCGGCCCCTCCCGAAGACCGCATAGAGCGGCAGCGCGATCACCGGGATATAGACCAGAGAGAGCGCCCAGGCGATCGCGCCCTGCGACGTGCGGGCCGTCAGGACCGCATGGATGGCGCCCACCAGCCCGGCGACGATGACGACCGGCGTAAGGACGAGGAGGAACGAGGAGATTTCCATACCAAGCTGCGGGTCCCGACGTCGCGCCCGCCCTGCGGGGGCGCCGTCAACGGATCAGATTCGGACGCTACATGCAACGCGGCCACGAGGCACAGGCGGGAGGCAAAGGCGCTCCGATGAGTCCGCGCCGCTGCTCCTGCCGCCCTCGCGCGGGGCCGTCTGCCGTCCCGGCTCCCCTTCCGAAGGCGGCAACGCTCCGCAGGCCCGGCGGTCTCTCGGCTCAGCCGACCCGGAAGAACCCGGCCTCCGGGCTTTCCGCAAAATGGTGCCAGGCCTGCCCGCGCTTGACCGGATCGGGCTCGAACAGCGAGGGGTTCCGATCCCGGAGCCGGCGCCACTCGTCCTCGCTGAAGGAGAATTCGGCACAGACACGGAGCCCACCGGGCCGCGAAGGCTGGCTCCTCCGCTGGAACTGACGCACCTTCACGCCTTCGATCCTGTCCGACCAGTCATGGCGTGCGACCGAGCCGTCGGAGAAAAGCTGCAACTCTACGGGCATGACAGGACACTCACTTCATACGCGCTACACGACACTCGGTTGCGATCCGCGACCGACTCTGTGAATATTTACAATCATAGCACGATTTCGGCCTGCCCGATCCGACATTCTCCGGATTTTCGCATCCGCTTCGGGCGGGAAACGGGCGCAACGGGCGAGAAGCCGCTCCCGGAAAAATAGACCCCCGGCCTGCGGGTCGAGCACCGAAGACCGGGGGTCATAGACACATGCGAATACAGTGACAACACCGCGGCTCCGGACTTCTTTCGGCGCATCCGAAAAAAAGCGAAGCCTGCCCGGCAATCGCGCAGGCCGGTTCTATCCGCCGCCCTCTGCCCGCACCCGCAATGCCGCGAGGCCGATTCCCGTCGCCTCGAAGCCACCGTCGACCGCCAGTACCTGGCCGTTGATGTAGCTTGCCTTCTCGCTGGCGAGGAAGTGGACTGCCTCGGCGATCTCCGCCTCGAGGCCATAGCGGTTGAGCGGGATCGCCTGGTGGTAGGCCGCGCGGATCGCCGGAGTGTGGACCTGCCTTGCCATCGCCGTGTCGACTGGCCCGGGAGCAACCGCGTTCACGCGGATGCCGAGATTGCCGAGCTCGGCCGCCTGCTGGCGGGTCAGCTGCATCAGCGCCGCCTTCGAGGTGCCGTAGGCAACCCTGAGCGTGCTGGCGCGGAGCCCCGAGATCGATGCGATGTTGACCACGCTGCCACCGCCCTGCTGCAGCATCAGCGGCGCCACGGCCTGGGTGCAGAGAAAGGGGCCGTTCAGGTTCACCGCGAGGATGCGCGACCAGGTGGCGAAGTCGGTCTCGAGGATCGGCCGGAAGTCCGCAATCCCGGCATTGTTGACCAGGCTGTCGATGCGGCCGAAGCGGCCGGCGACGGCATCGACTGCACCGGCCACCTGTCCCGGCTCGGCCACGTCGCAGATCACCGCCATCGTGTCATCGGGCCGGGCGAGGCGGGCATGTGTCGCGGCGAGCGTGTCCGCATCGATGTCGAGCAGCACTACCCGCCAGCCCTCGGCCAGGAACTTCTCGGCGGTGGCGAGGCCAATGCCGCGCGCCGCGCCGGTGACGAGGGCGACACGGTCAGACATCGGCCTCGCCCCCGATCAGCTTCATCACCTCGGTGTGGTCGGCGGCGCCGCCGAGCGCCGCAACCGCCCTCGCATAGAGCGCGGCGCAGTCGGCGAGCCCCCTCGCCTCCACACCCATGTCATTCGCCAGCGCCGCCGCCAGTGACAGATCCTTCGCCATCAGTCCCATCGTGAATCCGGACGCATACTTTCCGTTGTTGATCTGCTGCTTCAGCTTGACCTCGGTGGCATTGTTCTTGCCCGTAGAGACGTTGAACACATCCGCCATCACATCCGGGTCTAGGTCGAAGCGCCGGCCGATCGCCACCGCCTCACAGGCCGCGGCGAGGCCCGAGGCCGAAAGATAGTTGTTGAGCACCTTCATCGCGTGGCCTGAGCCCAGTCGTCCGGTGCGATAGACCGTTCCCATGGTCGCAAGTGCCGGAGCGATTCGATCGATGACCTCCGCCTCGCCGCCCGCCATGATCGTGAGCCTGCCAAGCTCGGCGCGCCAGACCCCGCCCGAGACCGGCGCGTCGACGAGGCGGATCCCGGTGCCGGCGAGGGCCTCTCCCAGCGCGATGGTCTCGAGCGGGTAGGAGGTGCTCATGTCGGCGAGCGCGGCCCCGGGTTCCATCGCGCTGGCAAGGCCGCCCTGCCCCTTGGGCACCCCCGTGACCGCCGCACGCACGGCCTTGCCGTCGGGCAGCATGGTGATCACAAGCCCGGCTCCGCGGGCGGCATCGGCGGCGCTTGCTGCCACGGTCACCCCCTCGCGGCCGGCGAATGGCGCGAGCGCGCCGGCACGCAAGTCGAAGACCCGCACCTTCCAGCCCGCCTTGATCAGGCATTCGGCCATCGGCGCGCCCATCCGGCCGGTTCCCACGAATCCGATGTCGAATGCCCCGCCCATTGCTTGCCTCCATCACGCTTGCGATTCCTCTACCTGCCCTGCTCGCGTTCGGCCAGCCGCATGCTAGAACCATCCGCGATCTGATGGCGCGGCCTGCGCCGCCCCGGCCCCGGACCCCGCCGCGCATGGACCTGATCTGGATCCCGATCGCGATCTTCGCCGCGCTGATGCAGGCCGTGCGCACGGCGGCACAGAAGGCCCTGAACGCCCGGCTCTCCACCTGGATGACCACCTATGTGCGCTCGCTCTTCGCCCTGCCCTTCGCGCTGGGCTGGCTGGCGCTGGTGATGCACTGGGAGGGGCTGGGCGCGCCCGGGTTCGGAGCGCGCTACCTTGGCTACTGCTTCGGCGCGGCGGCGGCGCAGGTGATCGCGACCTACCTGCTGATCTGGCTGTTCCAGATGCGCAACTTCGCAGTCGGCACCATGCTGTCGAAAACGGATGTGATGCAGGCGGCAATCCTGGGCTCGGCCCTGTTCTCCGAGACGATCAGCCTGACGGGATGGGTGGCGATCCTGCTGACGGTGGCCGGCGTGATCGCCATCTCGATCGGCCGGGTCGGGCTCGGCAGGCTCGGGACAGGCGACATGACGATCGGTCAGGCGCTGATCGCGAAGCCGACTCTGGTGGGGCTGGCGACCGGGTTCTTCTTCTGCCTGAGCTACCTGTTCCTGCGCGAGGCCAGCCTCGGGCTCGCCGCGGGCGGATTCCTCTACCGGGCAGGCTGGACCGTGGTGATCGTCGGGCTGATGCAGGTGGCCGTCGTCGGCGCGGGGCTGGCGGTGACCGAACCCGCGAGCTTCCGCGCGCTGGGGCGGCAGCTCCAGCCCTGCCTCTTCATCGGCATCACCAGCGCGGCCGGCTCGGTCGGATGGTTCACGGCGATGACGATCGAGAACGCCTCCTACGTGAAGGCGGTCGGCCAGGTCGAGGTGATCTTCACGCTGGCGATCTCGTCCCTATACTTCCGCGAGACCATCAACCGGCTCGAGCTGCTCGGCATCGCCGTGATCGTCGCCGGGGTGCTCATGTTCCTGCTCTGAGGTGCCATGTCCCTGCCCGACCTGACCCGCCGCGAGACCTTCCGCCACTTCACTCCGGTGATCATCCGCTATTCCGACCAGGACGCGATGGCGCATGTGAACAACACGGCGATTGCCGCCTACGTCGAGGCGGCGCGGACCGACTACATCTACCGGCTGATCCGGCTCGCCGGGGTCGAGGGGGTCGAGTTCATCCTGGCCCGGCTGGTGATCGACTACCTTCGCGAGCTGCACTATCCGGGCGAGGTCCAGGTCGGCGCGCGGCTGATCCGGGTCGGAACGAAGTCCATCACCACGGGCTATGGCGTGTTCCGGGACGAGACCTGCTACGCCACCAGCGAGTGCGTCAACGTGTTCTACGACATGGCGACGCGGACGACGACGGTGCCCCCGGAGAGCGTGCGAGCGGCACTGAGTGCGGCGCTTGCCGAGAGGTAGGGTACGCATTTCTGCACATAGCTGGCGTGCGCGACAAACCCTGTACCGAAGCGCACACACCAATCACTGTGCGGCCAGCGCGGTGTGCCTGATGTCGGCGGCCGCGATGCCGAACTGCTTGCGGAACTGGAAGAATTCCGTTTCGGTCATCTCGACGGAAATCTCGACACCGGCATCGCCGTCCTCACGGGACCGGACATCTCCGTGCCCATAGAGCCAGGAGATGGCGCGGCCCTCCTCGTGGCCGAGCCTGAGCGTGAAGATCATGCGGCGCGGGAACAGCCGCGCCTCGATCTCGGCCAGCAGCCGGTCGCAACCCTCGCCGGTCACCGCCGAGGCGGCGACCACGCCGCTGCCGGGGCGCGCGGCGCCGAGCGTGGCCTCGCGGCGCTCGGGGTCGAGCAGGTCGATCTTGTTGCGAAGCTCGATCATCCCTGCCAGCCGCTCCTCGGCGACGCCGAGGTCGCGCAGCACGCCCATGACCTCGCGATTCTGCTCCTCGGTGGCAGGATGGGCGATGTTGCGGACATGGACGATCAGGTCCGCCTCGAGCACCTCCTCGAGGGTCGCACGGAAGGCGGCAACGAGCTCGTGCGGCAGGTCGGAGATGAAGCCGACCGTATCCGAGAGGATTGCTGTCCGCCCTGAAGGCAGCCGGATCTGGCGCATGGTCGGGTCGAGGGTCGCGAACAGCATGTCCTCGGCCCTGACCCCGGCCGCGGTCAGCGTGTTGAACAGCGTCGACTTGCCGGCATTGGTGTAGCCAACCAGCGCCACCACCGGATGAGGCACCTTCTTGCGCGCGGCACGGTGCAGCGTGCGGGTGCGCACCACCCTGTCGAGCTGGCGCTTCAGGCGGACGATCTTCTCGTCGAGGATGCGCCGGTCGGCCTCGAGCTGGGTCTCTCCCGGCCCGCCGATGAAGCCGGTGGCACCGCGCTGACGCTCGAGATGGGTCCAGCTTCGGACCAGGCGGCTCTTCTGGTAGCTGAGATGCGCCAGGTCGACCTGCAGCACACCTTCTCGCGTGCGCGCCCGCTCTCCGAAAATCTCGAGGATGAGCCCGGTGCGATCGAGCACCTTGACCTTCCAGGCGCGTTCGAGATTGCGCTGCTGCACCGGGCTGAGCGCGGCATTGACGACGACCACGTCGATGCCGCGCTCGGCCAGCATCGGCGTGAGTTCGTCGACCTTTCCCTGGCCGATCAGCGTCGCGGGCGTCGGCCGTGCGAGCGGCGCGACGGCGCTGCCGACGAGCTCTATGTCGATGGCATGAACCAAGGAACGAGCCTCATCCAGCCGATCGGCCGGGTCCGCGGCTCCGGGCGCCTTCAGGGCGGGATGCAGCAGGTAGACCTTCGTCGTCACCCGAGCCCCGCCGGTCCGGCAACCTCGGACAGGGTCATGCCTCTTCGTTGCCGTCGTAGAGGCTGAACGGCTGTGCCGGCATGACTGTCGAGATTGCGTGCTTGTAGACGAGCTGCGACTGCCCGTCCCGCCGCAGCAGGACGCAGAAATTGTCAAACCAGGTGATCACACCCTGCAGTTTGACTCCATTCACGAGAAATACCGTTACCGGAACCTTCTGCTTGCGAACGTGGTTGAGGAATGTGTCTTGGAGATTCTGTCTGCTTTCGCCGGCCATTTTTTTCGCCTGACATTTTTTGCGCGCTTGGGGCCAGCTGCTGCCGACCTTACCGGCCTGACTGTGCGACTTTGCGTCCGGCATTTCCAGCGTTTTTTGTGCGAATGCTCAGTATGCCCCATGCACCTGAGCCGAATAGGGAAATCGCGGCAAGCATCTCGAGCCGGCCAAGGATCATGATCAGGGCGAGGATGACGCGCTGCGATTCGGACAGGCGGGAAAAGTCGATGTCGCCCGGCGCGACGGTGCCGAAGGCCGGACCGGTGTTGGAGATCGCCGATATCGACGCGATCAGCGCGTCCTCGAACTTCATCCCGGTGACGGTCAGCGCGATCATCGAACAGAGGATCGCTGCCGCATAGAGCATCACGAATGCCCACGCGAAGAAGGCTCCTTGCCGCAGGATGCCCCGCAGGCGGGCGCCCGCGGCCAGAACGCTGTTCGGTTGGGCGATACGTTCGAGCTCGAAATGGCCATGCCTCAGGAGCGCATAGAACCGGATCAGCTTGATGCCGCCTGCGGTGGTCGCCGCGCCGCCGCCGATTGCGCAGAGTCCCAGCAGGATCAGGGCCGGATTGTCGAGGCCGCTCCAGCCACGGGCGCTCTGCCAGAACGCGCTCTCGAAGCCTGTGGTGGTGGCGAAGGAGAGAGACGTGAAGACCGCGCCCCACAATGCCTTCAGGGCATCGGGCGTCCCCTCGGCCGCATCGGCCGTCAGGGCACCGAACCAGTGGCGCAGGAACAATGCAAGGGTCACCGTCGAAACCAGCAGCAGCAGCAGCAGGAGTTCCGGGTCACGCAGCCAGCGCCGCAGCCGGCCGACACGCCGCGAGGGGAAATAGGTCAGGCGGGTGGTGGCAAGCAGCAGGAAGATCGCGGCGATCGCCTCGACCGGCAGGCTGCGGGCCGCCGCCATCCCCTGCGGATGCGGCGATATCCCGCTGGTGGAGACGATCGACATGGCGTGAACCGCGGCTGAAAGCCCGTCCTGATCCAGCGCCGAGAACAGCAGGGCGAGGATCGCCGTCAACCCGGCATAGGCCGGCAGCACCCGCCGCACCGCGCGCACCAGGCGGTCCTCGATGCCGGCGATCGAGCTTCCGCCCAGCATCGGCGCGCCGCCGGTCGCACCGGGAAGCCCGTCAGCCTGCAGCGAGGTCTCGGTCCCGCCCAGATTGCGCGGCGCCAGGATGGCGAAGGCGGCAGTCAGCGTCAGCAGACCGCCCGACCAGCCGACGAAACCGCGCCAGAGGTGGATAGCCGGGGGGATTGTTCCAGGCTCGGCATAGACCGACCCCCCGGTGGTCGTGAACGCGCAGAGCATCTCGAACCAGGCGCCGCCGAAACCGACAAACGGCGTGCGGAGCCAGAGTGGAACCGCTGCGACCATCGGCACGAGGGCCCAGCATGCGACAAGCTCTCGCAGCTCGGCAGCCGCGGTGCGACCCCGCACGCCCGGCGCGAGTGCCACCGCCACGGTCGCAGTCGCGAACCCGGTGACCACGGCACAGGCCAGGAAGAACCGCAGGCTCTGCCAGTCACCGTACCGGGCAGCATAGGCCGCGACCGCCAGCATGCCGGGGACGAGCGCCCCGAGGCAGAACGGCAGGAGCGGCAGGCGCAGCAACGGCATGCGGCAACCCTCAGAAGAATTCCGGGCTCACCCGGAACATCTGCTCGACCTCGCGGACGGCGGCGCGGACGGCAAACATCACCATGACGTCGCCGACCTGAATCTCAGTGTCGCCATGGGGCAGTATGACATCGCGGCCACGCTGCAGCGCGCCGATGATCGAGCCTGCTGGAGTCGGCATGTCGCGCACGCGCTTCCCCGCAACCGGCGAGGTGGCCATGACCTGAGCCTCGACGACCTCGCCCTCGCCGCGCCCGATCGAATAGACCGCGCGGACCCGGCCGCGGCGCACATGGCGCAGGATCGAGGAGACCGTGGTGGCACGCGGGTTGATCAGGGCGTTGACCCCGAGCGGGACCGCAATCCGCTCGAAGGTGGGATCGTTCGAAAGCGCGATCGAGATCGGGCAGCCGAGCTGCTCGGCCAACGCGCAGGACAGCAGGTTCGTCCGGTCGTCATTGGTGAGGGCAACGATGGCGTCGGCCTCCTGCACCCCTGCCTCGGTCAGGATCTCGATGCTGAGCGCGTCACCGTTGAGCACGATCGTGCGGCGGACATGGTCGGCTGCGTATTCGGCGCGCGCCCGGTCGCGCTCGATGATCTTGCACCGCAGGTTGTCGCTGTCCTCTATTTGGCGGGCGACCCTGAGGCCGATGTTCCCGGCCCCGACGACCACGATCCGCTCGGCGCTCAGATTCTTGCGCCCGAAGATGGCGATCGTGCGGTTGAGGTCGTCATGGGCCGAGATGAAGTAGATCTCGTCGTTGGCGAACAGCTGGTCATCGCCATGGGTCACCCAGACCTTGCCCTCCCGGCGAACAGCCACGACCATGGCGCGGAGGGTCGAGAACAGTTCGCTCAGCTGGCGCAGCGGCGTGTTCAGTACCGGGCAGTCCTCGTCGAGCTTCAGGCCGACGAAATCGACCGCGCCGCCCAGGAACGGCTCGATATCGAAGACCGCGGTCGCGCGCATCCTCCGCATCGTCACGTTCGCGACCTCGGCCTCGGGCGAGATGATGACGTCGATCGGCAGGTGCTCTCGGCGGAACAGGTCGCTCCATTCCGCCTCGAGATAGCTGTCGGCGCGGATGCGGGCGATCTTGGTCGGCACCTGGAAGACCGAATGGGCCACCTGGCACGCGACCATGTTGACCTCGTCGGTCGAGGTCGCGGCGATCAGCATGTCGCAGTCGCGCGCGCCGGCGCGGGACAGGACGTCGGGATGCGAGGCGAAGCCGACGACGCCCGCCACATCAAGGGTGTCGGTCGCCGCTCGGACGAGCTGTGCGTTGCTGTCGATGACGGTAACGGCGTTGCCCTCGTCGGAGAGGTGACGCGCGATCTGCGAGCCGACCTGCCCCGCGCCGCAAACGATCACCTTCATCGGCTACTCCCCCAGCCCGAGCCGGGCGACTATGGGCGGACGGCGGCGGGCGGTCAATTCAGTTCGACCGCGACCGCGTGCTCCTCCTGGAACTCCTCCTCCTCGTCGTCCGCAATGGCGACGCGAATGCCGCCGCGAGAGGTGGTGACCACGCCCAGCATCTTCAGCTTGCGGTGCAGCGCCGAGCGCTCCATGCCGACGAAGGCGGCCGTGCGCGAGATGTTGCCGCCGAACCGGTTGATCTGGGCGATGAGATACTCGCGCTCGAACAGCTCGCGCGCCTCGCGCAACGGCAGGCCCGCGACCAGTCCCATGACGCCGCCGAGGCCCGTCTCGCCCTCTTCGAGGCCCACGCCCCCGGGCAGTTCGTCGGCATCGATCACCGGACCGTCGCCACCGAGGATCAGGACCTGTTCCATCATGTTACGGAGCTGGCGCACATTGCCGGGCCAGTCGCGGGTCTGCAGGGCAGCAACGGCGCTCTCGCCCAGCCGCCGGCGCGGCAGGCCCTGCTGGCGGGAGAACATCTCGAGAAAGGCCGCGGCGAGTTCCGGAATGTCCTCGCGCCGTCTGTCGAGCGGCGGAACCTCGATCGGCACGACGTTCAGCCGGTGGAACAG
This sequence comes from Limibaculum sp., assembly GCA_039805905.1. GTDB lineage: Bacteria > Pseudomonadota > Alphaproteobacteria > Rhodobacterales > Rhodobacteraceae > Thermohalobaculum. The sequence goes on from JBDIVM010000005.1 coordinate 11,117, forward strand.
ATCCTCGCGGAACCTGCCCTCGCGAATTTCGCGCTGGAGGTCGCGGTTCGAGGCGCTGATCACCCGCACATCGACCCTGACCGTCGCGGTTCCGCCGAGGCGGATGAATGCCTGGTCGACGAGCACGCGGAGGATCTTCGACTGCGTGCCGTAGGGCATGTCGCCGACCTCGTCGATGAACAGCGTTCCGCCATGGGCCCGCTCGAAGAGACCCGCCTGGACAGGGCGGTCGGACGATTCGCGGCCGAACAGCACCTCCTCCATCCGGTCCGCCTCGATCGATGCCGCATTGACCACGACGAAGGGCAGACCGCTGCGATCGGAATGGGCGTGGATGAACCGGGCCGCCACCTCCTTGCCGGTCCCGGGTCCACCGGTCAGCAGCACCCGGCTGCCGCCGCGGGCGACCCGCATCAGCTTGTTGCGAAGGGCATTCATCGCCGGCGAGGCGCCGAGCAGCTCGGCGCTGGCACTCTCTGCCGAGCGCAGCCGCGCATTCTCGCGGCGGAGCCGGCCAGCCTCAAGGGCGCGGCCGACCACGACCATGAGCTGGTTCATGTTGAACGGCTTCTCGATGAAGTCGTACGCACCCTGCTGCACCGCCGCGACGGCGACTTCGATGTTGCCGTGGCCAGAGATGATGACGATCGGGATATCCTGGTTGTCACGCTTCACATTCTTCAGGATCTCGATGCCGTCCATCCGGCTGCCCTGCAGCCAGATGTCGAGGATGATGAGGTCCGGCGCCGCGGTTTCGATCGCCGCGAAGGCTCCATCGGCGTCCTGCGCTGTCCGCACCGAATGGCCCTCGTCGGACAGCAGGTCCGATAGGATGTTCCGGATGTCCGCCTCGTCGTCGACCAGGAGCACGTCTGCCATCTGTCCCGCCTCGCTTTCTCAAACGCCCGCTGTTTCCGTCTCTGGCCCAGGAGTCTGGTTCCGCAACGCCGGCCTGGGGAGTCTCAGCGTTACCTGTGCACCGTCGAGCCCGGACTCTGCCGGGGCGTCGCCGAGCGTGAGTTCGCCGCCGTGCTGCTCGACAATCTTCTTAACGATCGCAAGACCGAGCCCGGTGCCCTTCTTGCGGTTGGTCACATAGGGATCGGTCAGCCGGTCCCTGCCATCCGCGGGCAGGCCTGCGCCATTGTCCGCGATCTCGATCCGGTAGGATCGCGGACCGGACACCAGCGCGACCCGGATGCGGCCCTTGAGCCCGGCATTGTCCTCGGTCTCGCGGCGCACCTCGATCGCGTCGGCCGCATTCTGCAAAAGGTTGGTCAGGCACTGGCCGATCAGGCCGCGGTCACAGGTGACGGCGACCGGACCCTCCGGTACGTCCACCTCGTAGCCGATGTCGCCATGGCCCTCGCGCTGGAGGAGGACCGCGTCGCGCAGCAGCGCCGCCAGATCCTCGTCTGCCTGCACCGGCTCGGGCATCCGCGCAAATCGCGAGAACTCGTCGACCATGCGACGAATGTCGTCCGCCTGGCGCGTGATCACGTCGAGATACTGTTCGAAGGACTGCCCGTCACCGCCCAAGCGGCCGGCAAACTTCCGGCGCATCCGGTCGGCGGAAAGCTGGATCGGCGTGAGCGGGTTCTTGATCTCGTGGGCGACCCGGCGGGCCACATCGCCCCAGGCAGCCATGCGCTGGGCCGAGGCAAGCGCCGAGATGTCGTCGAAGGTCAGCACGTGGCCCTCGCCGGGTTCCTCCGGCGCCTTGGGGGCAATCCGGCACAGATACTCGCGCGTCTGGCCGTCGGCGACGGCCCGAACCTCTCCCCGCGCGATCCCGGCGGCGGCGCCGCGCGCGGCCTCGACGAGGGGCTGGAACTCCGGCGCCACCTCTTCGAGCGGCTTGCCGGTGGATGCCAGCGGATCGATCCGGAGCATGTCCGCGGCGGCCTCGTTCACAAGGTCGATGCGGCTCTCGCCATCGAGACCGATCACACCGGCCGTGACGCCCGAGAGGACCGCCTCGATGAAATGACGGCGGATCTCGGAATCCTCCTTGGCCGAGACCAGCGCATTGCGCTGCGCCTTGAGCTGCCGGATCATCCGGTTGAAGACACGGCCGAGCGTGGCGATCTCGTCGCTGCCCCTTTGCTCCTTCACATGGGTGTCCAGATTGCCGGCTCCGACGCTCTCGGCCGCCTCGGCGAGGCGGCCGACGGGGCGCGCGAGGCGCTCGGCAAACCAGAGGCCCAGCAGGATCGCCGAGAGGATCACCAGCAGAGCGAAGCCGATGTAGATGAGGGCGAAGTCGAACAGGATCCCGTCGCGTTCGGCTTCGAGCCGCTCATAGAGCTGCACCGTATCCTGGGTCTCGTCCAGCAGTTGCAGCACTCGTCCCTGGACATCGCGGGTAACATAGAGAAAGGCGTCGAAATAGTTGGTCAGATAGACCAGCGCCCGGATCTCGTTGTTGCCCTCGTCCTCCATGATGACGACCTCGCCCGCCCGCGCACGGGCCAGCTGCTCGTCGCTCGGCGGCTCGAAGTTGAAGAGGTAGCTGAACTCGCCGCGGGCCAGGATCTCCTTCTGCGAATTGAACACATAGGCCTCGGGAAGCTCGCGCAGCAGCGCCTGCTGCGAGACCAGTTCGTTGAGCTGGTTCGCCGTCAACCCGGTCGCGGCGGCCCGGTTGAGATCGTTGGCCATGGCGAGCACGTCGCCCTTGATCTTGCCGCGGTGCTCGCGCTCATAGGCCTGGGCGGTGGCCAGCGAGTTGCGCACGACGCTGCCAACCTGCTCCGAGAACCACGACTCGATGCCGAAATTCACCGTGATCGTGGCGAAGATCGCGACGATGATGGTGGGCGCGAGTGCAACGCCGGCAAAGACCCCGGTCAGGCGCAGATGGAGCCGCGAGCCGGCGGAACCGCGCCGGCGCGCACTGACCAGCCGCCCGATCTTGAGCCCGATGATGCCGATGAGCACCAGCAGATAAAGCAGATCGGCGAACAGGATACCGCGGATGAAGGGCGTCGTCCCCTCGGCACGCTTGCCGACCGCGAACATCACCGAGGTCGCCGCAGCAAGCACGGGACCAAGCAGCACGAGCGCGAAAATCACATCGCGCGCAAGCCATCGGCTCCGTTGCTCGCCCGTGCCCTGCTCCGGCATCGAGGCGGTGATCGCGCCCAGATCTGTCACGCTGCCTCGTTCAGGCCCCGAGAGGCCTCTGGGTCTACTGTTGCGAAACTACATCAGTTTCTTGCCGCGTGTGACCGGAATGTCAAGCTCCCTGATTCGTTTCCGCAGTGTATTGCGGTTGATTCCCAGCAGATCTGCCGCCTTGAGCTGATTCCCGCGCGTCGCGGACAGGGTCAGCGCGATCAGCGGCAGCTCGACTTCGCGCAGCACACGCTCGTGCAGCCCGGCAGGCGGCAGCCCGTCGCCATGCAATCTGAAATAGCGCCTGAGATGGATTTCGACGGCGGCACCCAGGGTCCGCCCCGCGTCCTGGTCGGCCAGTTCGCCGCGGGTCTCCGAGGCGGCCTTCAGTTCCGCATCGATCGTCGCTGCCGGGATCCGCTCCTCCGGACAGAGCGCGGCGAGCCGGCGCATCAGGTTTTCGAGCTCGCGCACATTGCCGGGCCACGGATACTCCCGCAGCCTCTGGATCGCCTCGGCGGAGAGGGTCTTGCGCGGCAACCCCTCCTGCTCGGCGCGGCGCAGGAAGGCGCGGGCAAGATCGGGCACATCATCGCTCCGCTCGGTCAGCGGCGGCAGCCGGATCGGCACCACGTTCAGCCGGTAGTAGAGATCCTCGCGGAAGCGGCCCACATTGATCAGCGTGCGCAGGTTCTGGTGGGTGGCGGCGATGATCCGCACGTCGGTGCGACGCGGGTTGCGGCCGCCGACGGTGGTGTATTCCCCTTCCTGCAGCACGCGGAGGAGCCGCGTCTGCGCCTCCGCCGGCATGTCGCCGATCTCGTCGAGGAACAGCGTTCCGCCCTGCGCCTGCTCGAACCTGCCCACCCCGCGGTCCGTGGCGCCGGTGAAGGCGCCCTTCTCGTGGCCGAAGAGCTCGGACTCGATCAGCTCGCGCGGGATCGCCGCCATGTTGATCGCGACGAAGGGCCCCCGCGCGCGCTTGCCGAAATTATGCAATGCGCGGGCGACCAGCTCCTTGCCGGTGCCGCTGGCGCCGGTGACCATCACCGTCAGGTCGGTGTGCATCAGCCGCGCCATGACCCGGTAAACCTCCTGCATCGCCGGCGAGCGGCCGATCAGCGGCAGGTTCTCCTCGCGCGGCTCGGCGAGCGCGGAGGCGGGCGCTTCGTCCTGGCGCATGCGGTCCTTCAGCGCCTTCTGCACCGCGCCCATGAGCTCTTCGAGATCGAAGGGTTTGGGCAGGTACTCGTATGCCCCCACCTCGGCGGCCCGGATCGCCGTCAGCACGGTGTTCTGGGCGCTCATCACGATGACCGGCAGCTCGGGCCGCTTCTTGCGGATGGCGGGCAGCAGATCCAGCGCGTCGCCGTCCGGCATGTGGACGTCGGTCACGACGACATCGCCCTCCCCCTCATCCACCATGCTCCAAAGGGCGGAGGCCGAGCCGGTGGCACGGACACGGCAGCCGATGCGGGTCAACGCCTGGCTCAGAACCGTGCGGATGGCGCGGTCATCGTCGGCGAGGAGTACGGTCGCGCCCGTGGTCATGCTGCATCCTCTGCGCCCTCGACCGGCCTCGAGGCATCCTCTGCCGCCATCGGCAGCAGAAGCCGGAACCGGGTCCAGCCCGGCTCGGACTCGCACGAGATCACGCCGCCATGGTCCGAAACGATCTTCGAGACCAGTGCCAGCCCCAGCCCGGTGCCGGACGCCTTCGAGCTCACGAATGGCTCGAAGATATGGCGCTGCAGCTCCTCCGGAACTCCCGTTCCGTTGTCGGCGATCACGACCTGCAGGGGCAGGCTCTCGCGCTGTCCGGACGGGGTGACGACCTTCATCCCGGCACGGTAGGCGCTGCGCACGGTGATGATGCCGCCGACCTGCGGCACCGCCTCGGCAGCGTTCTTGAGCAGGTTCAGCATCGCCTGCATCAGCTGATGCGGGTCGCCCAGCGTTGGCGGCAGCGACGGATCGTAGTCCTGGACAAAGCGGGCATGGGCGGCGAAACCGGCCTTGGCAGCGCGGCAGGCGCGGTCGAGAACGTCGTGGATGTTCAGCGGCCGGTAGCGGCCGGGACCGATGTCGCCGAACTGCTCGACCCGCGCGACAAGCGCGCCGATACGCTCCGCCTCCTCGCGGATCAGCGTGGCCAGTTCGCGATCCTCGTCGGCAAGGCCCATCTGCAGGAGCTGGGCCGCGCCCGAGATGCCGGCGAGCGGATTCCTGATCTCGTGCGCGAGCATCTGCGCCATGCCGGCGACCGAGCGGGCAGCAGTGCGGTGGGTCAGCGAGCGGTCCATGGTCTCGACGATGGCGCGGGGGTGGATCATGACGACGGCGCCGCCCTCGCCCATCGGAGCCGCCTGCAGGTCGACCAGGCGCGCCGGCAGCTCGGGCCAGGTAAGGTCGACGCCATACTCGGCCATGTTGAGCCCCTGGCGCAGCACCTGCCGTACAAGGCTGGCGAGCCGGCTGTCCTCGCCGGCGATCGACGCCAGGATCTGCCCGCAGAGGTGGCGCTCCGATGTGCCCAGGAAGCTTTCCGCGGCGCCATTGACAGCCAGGATGGCGCCATCGCCACCGATCGCCATCACCGGGTTCGGCAGGCTGTTCCAGATCAGTTCGGCGGCGGGGCGAGAGATCATCGGACCATTTCCCGGGCGTCAGGATCGCGGCTGGTGGCGCCGATCGCGCCAGTTCGCATCTGACTGCCCAATCGGTGAGCATCCGACTCCGCTCATACCCTCGGCCCTTGTGCGGTTCAAGGGCGGGGCCTAGAACGCCCCGAGACCCGCGACAACCCGCCGCGAAGGCCAGAGTGAGAACAGCCGCGATCATCGTCGCCGCAGGGCGGGGCACGCGCCTCGGCGGCCCGGCGCCCAAGCAGTATCAGATGCTTGGCAGTGCGACCGTGCTCGCTCGCGCCATCCGCGGCGCACTGGCCTGCCCGGAGATCGGCGGCGTGCTGGTAGCGATCCAGCCGGAGGCGAGCGAGCTCTACGCCGGGGCTGTGGCGGCGATCGCCGATCCGCGCCTGCTCGCCCCGGTCCATGGCGGGGCCGAGCGGGCAGACACGGTGCGGCTCGCGCTCGAGGCACTGGAACCCCGCGCGCCGGAGGTCGTGCTGGTGCACGACGCCGCTCGCCCCTTCGCCAGCCCGGCGCTCTGGGCGGCGCTGGCGGCCCATGCGCGCAACGGCGAGGGCGCCATCGCGGCCGAGCCGGTCGTCGATGCGCTGTGGCGCGAGGCCGACGGTCTGGCCGATGTTCCGGTGCCGCGCGCCGGGCTGTGGCGGGCGCAGACGCCGCAGGCCTTCCCGTTCGCGGCGCTGCTCGCCGCGCACCGGGCGGGCGGGGCCCCGGCCCTCCCTCCCGCCCTCGACGATGCCGAGGTATTCCGCCGCGCCGGGCTGCCGGTGCGGCTGATCCCCGGCGAGCCGGAAAACTTCAAGATCACCACCGCCGCCGACCTCGCCCGGGCCGAGCGGTTTGTGGCAAGGGGGGCGCCCATGGACATCCGCGTCGGCCACGGCTTCGACGTGCACCGCTACTGCGTGGGCGACCATGTCACCCTCTGTGGCGTGCGCATTCGGCATGCCCGCGGGCTGGAAGGCCATTCAGACGCGGACGTAGGGCTGCACGCGCTGGCGGATGCGATATACGGCGCCATCGCGGATGGCGACATCGGCCGGCATTTCCCGCCCTCGGACCCGCAATGGAAGGGGGCGGAGAGCCATGTCTTCCTGCGCCATGCCGGCTGCCGGGTGGCGGCGCGCGGCGGGCGGATTGCCAATGTCGACGTCACGCTCCTGTGCGAGCGGCCGAAGATCGCGCCCCACGCCGCCGCGATGCAGGCCCGGATCGGCGAGATCCTGGGGCTGGCACCCGACCGGGTCGGCATCAAGGCCACCACAATGGAGCGCATGGGCTTCGCCGGCCGCGAGGAAGGCATGGCAGCGCTGGCGACCGCCACGGTGATCCTCGAGGGCCGCGCATGACCCCGCGCGCCATCGCCACCTGTTTCGGTATCGGCGACCTGCCGGGGGCGCCCGGCACCTGGGCCTCGGCCGCGGCAATCCCGCTGGCCTGGGCACTGCACGCGGCGGGCGGCTTCTGGCTGGTCGCCCCGGCGACCCTGGCCATCGTCGCCATCGGCTGGTGGGCCACGGCGCGCTATCTCGCCGGGCGCAAGGCCGATCCTTCGGAGGTGGTGATCGACGAGGCCGCGGGGATGCTGATCGCGCTCTGGCCGTTGTCGCTGGGGCTGACGGTGATGGAGGCGCCGGCCCATCTCTGGCCCTGGCCGGGCTGGGTGCTGGGCTTCCTGCTGTTCCGGTTCTTCGACATCGTGAAGCCGCCGCCGGTGCGCTGGGCCGACCGTTTGGACGGGCCGGCGGGCGTGATGCTCGACGATCTGGTGGCGGGGTCGCTCACCGCGCTGATCGCGACCGTTGCGGCGGGTGTCTCGCATGGCTGGCTCTGACGACATGCGGGCGCTTGCCGCCCGCGTGCTCGCGGCCTGCGCGGCGAAGGGGCTGATGGTCGCCACGGCCGAGAGCTGCACCGGCGGCATGGTTGCCGCGGCGCTGACCGACATCCCGGGCTCGTCCGCTGTGGTGGAGCGCGGGTTCGTGACCTATTCCAACGAGGCCAAGACCGAGTTGCTCGGCGTTCCCGCGCAGGTGATCGCCGCCCATGGCGCGGTCTCCGAGCCGGTGGCGCGCGCCATGGCGGAAGGGGCGCTGGTCCACAGCCGGGCGCAGATCGCAGTGGCGGTGACCGGCATCGCCGGACCGGGGGGTGGCACGGCAACAAAACCCGAGGGGCTCGTGCATTTCGCCTGCGCCCGCGCGGGCGCCCGGACCCGCCATGCGAAGATGGAGTTCGGTGCGATCGGCCGCGACGCCGTGCGCTCGGCCTCGGTGCTCCGGGCGCTGGAGATGCTGCTCGCCGCAGCCGGCGGCTGACCGGTCGCTAGGGCCGCCCGCCGTCCCTCCGCGGCCGCGCCGAGGCGTCGCCGCGGGACAGATACTGGCGCAGGAGCACCAGGAATGTCTCGGCAACCCGCGATGGCGCCGGCTCCGGCGGCAGGATCAGCGCAAGCTCGAAGTGGATCTCGGGCGCGAACGGCCGCCAGACCACCTCGTCATCGAGCCCGACCGTCCCGTTCACGGCATCGACCAGCGCCACCCCCGCACCGGCACGCACGAGGTTGCGGGCGATGGCGAAGTAGGAGCAGGAAACCCGCCGCTCGATCTCGACGCCGCGCTCGGCGCAGAAGCGGTCGAGCTGCCGGTCGATTGCATGGTCGCCGGTGATCGCGATCACCGAACGGCCGGAGAGCGCATCCGGCGTGATCCGGGCGAGGCGGGCGAGCGGATCGTCCTCGCGCAGGATGCAGACGCAGGGGCGGCGGACGATCTGGGCGGCAAGCCCCGGAATCGGCACCGGCGCGTCGATCAGCCCGATATCGGCGAGCCGGCTGGCGACCATCGACGCGATCTGCCGCGAGGTGCGAACATTGAGATCGATGCGGACCTGCGGATGATCACGCTGGAATTCGGCGATGACCCAGGGCAGCAGGTTGATGGCGCAGGCGCCATTGCTGGCGATGGTGATCGCCCCGAGCCGGCCGGCGCGGATCTCCGCCGCCCGCCCCCGCACCCGCTCGACCGCGCGAAGGCTCTGCTCGGCCTCTCCATGCAGCAGCTGCGCCTCGCGGGTTGGCGCGAAATACCCCTTCGCGCGGTGGAACAGCGGAAAGCCCAGCTCGTCCTCGATGCGCGAGAGGGCGATCGAGACTGCCGGCTGCGTCAGGTTCAGCGTCTTGGCGGCACGCGAGATCGAACCCGCCTGCATCAGCGCGTTGAACACCTCGATGTGGCGCAGGGTCAGGTGCATGGCGGTCTCCGGCACGGCAGGGGTGTGCTATAAATTTCCAGAAATAAATCATAACCTCAATTAAATTGATTTAATTCCATGCCGGGGGGAATACTGGCGCTCCGGCAGAGCGCGGGGCCGGTCCCGGCGAGTCGGGGCAGTCCGGCAGCCGGGGGCGCAGCAACCTTCAGGGACGGCATGGCGCAGGCGCGATCAGCCGGTCACGACCACCGGAAACCGCCGGCCGCGAGAGGCGGCGGCGGCATCTTCTCCGACGATTACCGCGGCGCTCCCTATTGGTGGGACGACTCCCCCGTCCCGGACCTGCCGCCGGCCGATCTGCCGGCGCAGGTCGACGTGGCGGTGATCGGCTCGGGCTATACCGGGCTCAACGCCGCACTGGTCACGGCGCGCGCTGGCCGCAGCACGCTCGTGCTCGACGCCGAGCAGGCCGGCTGGGGCTGCAGCACCCGGAATGGCGGCCAGATCAGCACCAGCGTCAAACCCTCGGCGGACGCGCTCGCCACCCGTCACGGCGCCGAGCGGGCCCGGGCAATCCGCGCCGAGGGGGCGACGGCGCTCGACTGGATCGAGGAACTGGTCCGGGCCGAGGCAATCGACTGCGACTTCGAGCGCAGGGGCCGGTTTCATGCTGCGCATACACCCGCCGCCTACGAGGATCTGGCGGCGACCCTCGAGGCCCAGCGCCGCGAGGGCATCGAGGGCCACATGGTCGCACGCGCCGAACAATGGCGCGAGCTCGGCACCGAAGCCTACTACGGTGGCGTGGTCTATCCGCATCATGCCGCCCTTCACCCGGCGAAGTTACATGCCGGCCTCATGCGGAGCGTTCTCGCCGCGGGCGCGCGCCTTGCCGCGCACTGCCCGGCACTGTCGATCGAGCGCGACCGCGGCGGCTTCACGGTGGCGACGCCGAACGGCCGCTTTCTCGCCCGCGACGTCATTGTCGCCACCAACGGTTACACGGGCTCTCTGGTGCCGTGGCTGAAACGGCGCACGATCCCGATCGGCAGCTACATCATCGCCACCGAGCCACTGCCCAGCGAGGTCATGGACCGGCTGTTTCCCACCGGTCGGATCGCCTCCGACTCCTGCAGGGTTGTCTACTACTACCGGGCCTCGCCCGACCGGACCCGGGTGCTGTTCGGCGGTCGGGTCTCGGCGACCGAGACCGATCCGCGGGTCAGCGGTCCGCGCCTGCATGCGGCGATGGTGCGGATCTTCCCCGAACTTGCCAAGGTGCGGATCAGCCACTCCTGGGCCGGGACGGTCGCCTACAGCTTCGACACCCTCGCCCATTGCGGGGTGCACGAGGGGCTGCACTATGCAACAGGCTACTGCGGCTCGGGCGTTTCGATGGCGAGCTATCTCGGCATGCGCACCGGGCAGAGGGTGCTGGGGCTCAAGGAGGGGCGCACGGCCTTCGACGACCTGCCCTTCCCCACCCGGCCGCTCTATTCGGGCCGGCCCTGGTTCCTGCCAGCGGTCGTCGGCTGGTATGCGTGGCGCGACCGGATGGAGATCGCCAAGGCGGCCCGTGGAACTGCACGGGCGGCATGACGGGCCACGAACGATGCGTCTCCCCGTTACACGACGTGAAACTGCGGCCCCCGGGAGCTGACCCGGCCCGCAACGGCACCAAAGGCAACCGAGGAGGAACACCATGAGCTACCGTCTGATCGCAACCACCGCCGCCGCGGCTCTGATCGCCGGCGCCGCCCTCGCGCAGGACAAGAGCGTGACCATCGCCTCGTGGGGCGGCGCCTACCAGGCAGCGCAGAGCGATGCGCTGTTCAAGCCCGCCGCCGCGGCGACCGGAATCGCCGTCAAGGAGGAGACCTATGGCGGCATGTCCGACGTGCGTCTGCAGGTGCAGACCGGCGCGGTGACTCTCGACATCGTCGTCTCGGGCTCGGGCAGCGCGGCGCGGGCCGCGGAGGAGGGGCTTCTCGAGAAGCTCGACTATTCGGTGATTGACGTCTCGGACTTCTACCCGAACCTCTATACCGACTACTGCCTCGGCGGTGACGTGTTCTCGACCGTCTACGCCTGGAACACCGACACCTATGGCGAGAACGGACCGCAGAGCTGGGCCGATTTCTTCGACGTCGCGAAATTCCCCGGCAAGCGCGCCTATCGTGGCAAGGTGGCGGGGGCGCTCGAGCCGGCGATCATGGCCGACGGGGTGCCGCCCGAGGAGGTCTACAAGGTGCTCGACTCCGAGGAGGGCATCCTGCGCGCCATCGACAGGATCCGCGCGCTCAAGCCCCATATCGACGTGTTCTGGAGCTCTGGCGCGCAGCAGGCCCAGCTCATGAAGGACGGCGAGGTCGACATGACCACCGGCTGGAACGGGCGCTTCGACGTGGCGCGGAAGGACGGCGCCAAGGTCGCCTATGGCTTCAACCAGGCACTCCTCGACTACGACTGCTTCGCGATCCCGAAAGGGGCCCCGAACAAGGACACGGCGATGGCGTTTCTGGCCGAGATCTCGAAGCCCGAGTACCAGGCGAACCTGCCCCTCTACATTACCTACGGCCCCACCAACAAGGCGGCCTACAAGGTGGCGACGGTCGGCGAGGACGTGCTGAAGGCGCTCCCCTCCCACCCGGACAATGCGGCAAAGCAGCTGCCGATCAGCCTCGATTGGTATGCCAAGTGGGAGACCCGGGCGGCCGAGCTCTATGACGCGATGCTGACCGAGTGACTGGCCGAGCGGTTGACCGCTTGACGGTCCGCAGCTGACGATGCCCGCGGCGGGCGGTTCTGCCGCCCGCCGCGATGTTCTGTGCGCGTGGGGAGAGGAAAGGTGACAGAGGCGAGCGAGGCCCTGCCGATCACGATCCGCGGCGTGACCAAGACCTACGGGCGCGTGCACGCGCTCGACGACGTCTGTCTCGATATCCATAAGGGTGAGTTCCTGACGCTCCTCGGCCCGTCCGGTTCGGGCAAGACCACGCTCCTGATGGTGCTCGCGGGCTTCACCCGGCCCGACCGGGGCAGCCTGAAGTTCGGCGACCGGGAGATGGTCCGCACGCCGCCGCATCTGCGCAATGTCGGCATGGTGTTCCAGAACTACGCCCTGTTCCCGCACATGACGGTCGCCGGGAACGTCGGCTATCCGCTGCGGCTGCGCGGCGTGGCGAAGGGCGAGACCGCCGGCCGCGTGGAGCGCGCGCTCGAGACCGTGCAGCTCGGCGGCTATGGCGGGCGGCGGATCGACCAGCTCTCCGGCGGCCAGAAGCAGCGCGTGGCGCTTGCGCGCGCCATCGTGTTCGAGCCGCGCATCCTCCTGATGGACGAGCCGCTCTCCGCCCTCGACAAGAAGCTGCGCGAGCGGATGCAGATCGAGCTCCGCCACCTGCACGAGCAGCTCGGCATGACAACGGTCTATGTCACCCACGACCAGCGCGAGGCGCTGACCATGTCGGACCGGATCGCGGTCATCGACCAGGGGCGCCTGATGCAGCTCGACACGCCGGCGCGCGTATACGACCGGCCGTCCGGCCGCTTTGTTGCCGACTTCATTGGCGAGTCCGCATTCCTGCCGGTAACCCGCGAGGGCGATGCGGTGCTCTACGGGGGCACTCCCCTGCGGCTGGCAGAGCCGCCGCCGCCGGGCAGACTCGTGCTCATGGTGCGACCCGAGCGGGTCAAGCTGCTGCAGGACGGGAGCGGCGGCACCGCGAACCGCTTTGCAGCCAAAGTTCAGGACGTGGTCTATCAGGGCGACAGCTTCCTGATGTATGCGCGCCTCGCCGACGGGGCCGAGCTGGCTGTGCGCGGCGTCGTGCGCTCGGCCACCATTGCCGCGCTGCCTCCCGCAGGCAGTACGGTCTCGCTGGGGCTCGACCCGGAGGATACCGTCCTGATCGCCGACGGGGAGGCCTGAGATGGCCCGCGCCGGGCACCCGCCGGATCTGCATGCGGAAGGCCTCAGCCGCGATGCCCGGCGGGAGCGGCTCGCGCTCTTCGGTCTCTGCGCGCCGGCGCTGCTGCTGGTCCTGGTGATCCTCGTGATCCCGGTCGGCTGGCTCTTCTTCGTCTCGTTCATCGGGGCCGACGGACGGTTCTCGCTCGAGAACTACGCGCGCATGATCGACAGCACCGCCTATGGCCGGATCTTCCGGACCACCTTCGAGGTCAGCCTGCTGACGACCGGGATCTGCATCCTGATCGGCTATCCGCTCGCCTATTTCCTGTCGCAGCTGCCGCAGCGGGCGGCCAATCTCTGCCTGATCACGGTCCTGCTGCCGTTCTGGACCTCGCTGCTGGTGCGCACCTATGCCTGGCTCGTGCTGCTGCAGAAGCAGGGGCTGGTGAACGGCTGGGCGATCGGGCTCGGTCTCTGGGACGAGCCTGTCAAGATGGTGCACAACCTCTCCGGCACGCTGATCGGCATGGTGCATATCATGCTGCCCTTCCTGGTGCTGCCGCTCTACGGCTCGATGCGGGCGCTCGACCGCGATCTGCTGCGGGCGGCCTCGAACCTCGGCGCCGGGCCGGTGCGCTGCTTCTGGACGGTGTTCTTCCCGTTGTCGGCGCCGGGGCTCTGCGCGGGCGCGCTGATCGTCTTCGTGCTCTGCCTCGGCTTCTTCGTCACCCCGGCGGTGCTCGGCGGCGGCAAGGTGATCCTGGTCTCGATGAAGATCGCCTCCAATATCGAGCTCTTCGTGAACTGGGGCGCGGCCAGTGCGCTCGGCGTCGTGCTGCTGGCGCTGACCCTGGCGATCCTCTGGGGCGCCTCGCGCTTCGTGCGGCTCGACCAGATGACGGGAGGTGGCCACGGATGAGGCGCTGGCTCGACAGCCCCGCCTCGGACACCCAGATCCCGCATCGCGGGCGGCTCTGGCTCTACGGCCTCTCCGGCGTGATCATGCTGTTCCTGGTGGCCCCGACACTGATCGTGGTTCCGATGTCTTTCTCGGATTCGCTCTATCTCGAGTTTCCTCCCCGCGTCTGGTCCACCCGCTGGTACGGGAACTATTTCGGCTCGGTGGAGTGGATGTCGGCGACGGTCACGTCGCTTACTGCCGCGTTCCTGACGATGGTGGCGGCGACACCTGTCGGCGTGCTCGCCGCCTACGGGCTGCACGCTTCCCGGATCCGGGCGGGACGGGCGGTGTTCCTGCTCCTGATCACGCCGATGATGGTGCCGCTGATCCTGGTCGCGATCGGCGCCTTCTACGTCTACGTCAAGCTCAAGGTGCTCTACACGCTCGCCGGGCTGGTGCTGGCGCACGCGATGCTGGCGCTGCCGCTCGTGCTGATCGTTACCGCCTCGGCGCTGGCAAGCTACGACATGAACCAGGAGATGGCCGCCCGCAGCCTGGGCGCTCCGCGGTGGAAGGCGTTCCTGACCGTGACCCTGCCGCAGATCCGCTTCGCGGTGATCACCTCGGCGCTGCTCTCGTTCCTGACCTCGTTCGACGAGGTGGTGGTGGCGATGTTCATCTCGGGCGGCGACAATGCCACGCTGACCCGCAACATGTTCAACGCGCTGCGCGACCAGATCGACCCGACCATCGCCGCGATCTCGACCATCATGATCATCGTCACCTCGGCACTGATGACCGCAGCGCAGCTTTTCGGCAGGCACCGCTGAAGAAGCGCCGTCCTAGGCGTCCCGCCTGCCGTAGAGCTGCTCGGCCCGCTCCTCGAAGGCGCGGACAATGCGGCGCATGGCCTCGTTGAACACCACACCGATGATCGCCTGCAGCGTGCGCGAGCGGAACTCGAAGTCGACGAAGAAGTCGACATCGCAGGACCGTTCGCCGGCGGGCTGGAAGCGCCAGTGGTTGTCGAGGTAGCGGAACGGGCCGTCGAGATAGGCGACGTCGATCTTCCACTCGGCGGGGCGCAGGGTCACGCGGCTGCCGAACCGTTCGCGGAACAGCTTGAACGAGATGATCAGGTCGGCCTCGATCACCTCCGACCCGTCCGGCTGGGGCTTTCGTGCGCGGATCCGGGCGCCGGCGCACCAGGGCAGGAACTCGGGGTATGCTCCGACATCGGCGATCAGCGCATACATCTCGGCCGCGGAATAGGGCATGCGGCGGATCTCGGCATGGGTCGGCATGGGTCGGCATGGCTCCGCGGCAGGTCGCACCCGTGGTTACCACGGGACCGGCCCCCAAAGTAAAGGCCCCGGATCGCCGCGGCCCACCTGCAGGTGCCCCTGCGGGGTTGACGCAGGCCGCCAAGGCGGGCCAGCCTTGCCGAGGGAGCGGAGAAAGGAGCTTCATGGCCGGATCGGCGAAGACGTTTGTGCTTGTACACGGCGCCTGGCACGGCGGCTGGTGCTGGGAGCGGGTTGCCGGGCCGCTCAGGGCGCGCGGCCACCGGGTCACCACGCCGACCCAGACCGGGCTCGGCGAGCGGTCGCACCTGATGTCCCCCGACATCGATCTGGCGCTCTTCACCGAGGACATCGTCAACCACATCCTGTTCGAGGACCTGCATGCCATCGTGCTGGTCGGTCACAGCTTCGCCGGCAACACCATCTCCGGGGTTGCGGACCAGATGCCCGAGCGGATCTCGCGCCTGATCTATCTCGATGCGCTGGTTCCGGTCAGCGGGCGCTCGCCCTTCGACGAGCTGCCCGTCGAGGTCGTCGCCCACCGCATCCGGCTGGCCGAGGAATCGAGCGACGGCCTGAGCGTGCCGCCGCCGCCGGCGGCCGCCTTCGGCGTGACCGACCCGGCGGATGCCGCTTGGCTCGAACGCCGTCTCACGCCCCATCCGCTGCGCTGCTTCTCGAGTGCGCAGGAGTTCCGCAGCGCGCCGGGCAACGGGCTGCCGGCGGAATACATCCTCTGCAACGATCCGGTCTACGGGCCGCTGGAAGGCGCCCGTCGGCGCGCCCGCGATCTCGGCTGGAACCTGCGCGAGATTGCCACCGGACACGACGCCATGGTCACTGCACCGGCAGCACTGGCCGAGATGCTTGACCGCTGAGCCGGGGCCCTCGAGGAGGAGCGCGATGCCACGCCCGCACACTGTCACGCCGATGATCCCGGCCGCCGCGATCGCAGCCCGGGTCACGCAGCTCGCGGCCGAGATCAACGCGCATTTCGCTGGCACCGGCAAGCTCGTGGTCGTCGGGCTCCTGCGCGGCTCGTTCGTGTTCATCGCCGACCTCGTCCGACAGCTCGACCTGCCGGTCGAGGTCGATTTCATCGAAGCCTCGTCCTATGGCAGCGGCACGGAATCGAGCCGCGAGGTGCGGATCATCAAGGACCTGCGCGGGCCGATCGAGGGGCTGGATGTGCTGGTGGTCGAGGACATCGTCGACACCGGACACACGCTGAAGCATGTGCTGCGCCTGCTGGCCAGCCGCAAGCCGCACCGGCTCGAGGTCTGCGCCCTGCTGTCGAAGCCGTCGCGGCGCGAGGTCGAGATCCGGGCGCGCTGGATCGGTTTCGAGATCCCGGACGAGTTCGTGGTCGGCTACGGCATCGACTATGCCGAGAGGAACCGCAACCTGCCCTATATCGGCGCGGTGGCGTTCATTCCGGATCCGTAGCGTCGCCGGCCTCGACCGGCGCTGGGCTCCACGGTCTGTCGCGTCCCGGATCGCGGGCGGCCTCCAGGCGCAGCCCGTCGCCGTCGGCCCAGATGGCGAGCGCACCCATCCGTGCAAGGTCGTCGCGGCCGAAATAGCGGCAGGGGCCGGCCTGCGGGGCGCCATGGCGCACCACCAGCACGGTTCGTGGCCGGCACAGCTTCGCCAGGACATCCGCCGGCGGTTGCCGGTCGTGTCGGACCTCGAGGCGCCAGCCGTTCGAGAGTACGGCCGCGGCCCAGCCCTTGCCGCGCGTCAGGCCGGTCCGCGCCGCGGCGTCCTTCTGCGTCGCGCCGTCGCCGTCGCGGCGGAGCCAGCTCTCGGCGGCGAAGGACTGGGCACGGGCATGGTCGAGGGCGCGGCCCTCGGGTCCCATCACGCCGACAAGCCGCCCGCCCGGCGCGACCAGCACATCCGGCCGCGGCGGCCCGCCGTCCCAGAGCCCCAACGCGGCCACGACCGCCGCCGCTCCCGCGATCCGCACACGGCCCTGCCAGAGCACCAGCCAGAGCCCGCCCAGCGTGACCAGCCCCAGCACGACGCCCGGCGCCTCGCGCACGGGGCGGGACGCGCCGGGCAGCGCGGCGACCGTGTCGGACACCTGCATCACGAACTCGATACCCGCACCCATCACGTGCAGCGGCGGCCCGGCAAGGCCGGCGGGCGCCAGCAGCCCCGCAGCCACCGCCGCCGGGGCGATCACCGCACCCATCGCCGGCACCGCCGCCAGGTTCGCCGCCAGCCCGTAAGGCGAGACGCGGTTGAAGTGATACGCGGCATAGGGCGCCGTGGCGCCGCCGGCGAGCAGGCTTGTGAACAGCAGTCCCGCAAGATAGAGCCCCGCCCGCCGGCCGATGCCCCTGCCCGCGCGGCGCCCGTCTGCCGCGCCCTCCGCCCGCCGGGCCTGCCGCCATCGGCGAAGCCCCTCGTAGCCGCCGACCAGTGCCGCCGTGGCGGCAAAGCTCATCTGGAAGCCGGCGTCCAGCAAGCTCACCGGCCGGATCGCCAGCACCACCGCGGCGGCGAAAGCGAGGCCACGCAGCGTGATCGCAGGCCGGTCGAGCAGCACTGCGGTGAACGCGACGGCCGCCATCACGAAGGCGCGCCGGGTCGCCACCTCGGCGCCGGACAGGGCGAGATAGCCCGCGCCGGCCGCGAGCGCGAGCAGCGCTGCGGCCTTGCGCGCCCGCACCCCGGAAATGCGCCTCGGCAGGGTGGCCAGTACCAGCCTCACGGCCGCATAGACCAGCCCGGTCAGGAGCCCGATATGCAGCCCCGAGATCGACAGCAGGTGGGCCAGGCTGGAGATGCGGAGCGATTCGTTGTCCGCCTCGGCGATATGCGAGCGGTCGCCCGCGACCAGTGCCGCGGCAAATGCGCCCTGCCGGCCCGGCAGCGCGGCGACCAGCGCATCCGAGATCCGCACCCGCCGCTCGGCAAGCCACATCGCCGCCCGGTCGAGCGGCCCGGCGGCGGCGCGGGACTCGATGGTCAGCGCCGGACCACGGGCATAGCCGACCGCGCCGATGCGGTCGAAATAGGCGCGCAGCCGGAAGTCGAAGGCGCCGGGCTCGACCGGCTCGCCGGGCGGCGAGAGCCGTGCAAAGACCCTGATGCGCGTACCCGGCCGGGGCGCATGGTCGCGGTCCGCGGCCAGCAGCGTCACCCTGACCCGCACCGGCGTCGCCCCCGGGTCGAGGCCGTAGACCGTCACGTCGTCGAGCAGGACGCGCGGAGCCCCCGAACGCGCCCGGGTCAGTTCGCGCACCCGTCCCTCGACGGTCTCCTGCACCGGCGCCGGCAACACCGGCGCGGCGGCGCGCTGCGTCGACCAGACCGCCAGGGCAAAGCCGCCAGACAGCGCCGAGAGTGCCGCCGCCGCGGCCATCGCGGCCATGCCACCCTGCCGTGCCGTGCCGCTCAGCAGCGCCGCCAGCGGCGGCGCGGCGAGCCAGCACCAGCGCGGATCAGGCTCGCGATCGAGCGCAAAATAGGCCCAGATGCCGATGCCCATCAGCACCGGCAGCCACAGCGCCATGCGCCGCACACCGCCGGCGGGGACGACCGAGAAGTCGGCTAAGCCGGCGCGCGCCGGCACCTTGTGCCCTGCCCGCTCCTGTCCCATAAAGGCGCCCCGTGAGATCAACCTCAAGCCGCCGCGCGCTCCCGCGCCTCTCCATGAGCGGCCCCCGCCATTAACCGAGCGTTAAGCACACCCCATGCATTCCGACACCGTGATCACCCGCTTTGCCCCCTCGCCGACCGGCTTCCTGCATATCGGCGGTGCGCGCACCGCGCTGTTCAACTGGCTGTTCGCCCGGCACCACGGGGGGAAGTTCCTGCTCAGGATCGAGGACACGGACCGCGCCCGTTCGACGCCCGAGGCGACCGAGGCGATCTTCGCCGGAATGAGATGGCTCGGGCTCGACTGGGACGGCGAGGCGATCAGCCAGTTCTCCCGGGTGGCGCGACATGCCGCGGTCGCGCACGGGATGCTGGCGCGCGGCACCGCCTACAAGTGCTTCGCCACGAAGGAGGAGATCGACGCCTTCCGCGAGCAGGCACAGGCCGAGGGGCGGCCGCCCCTTTTCCTCAGCCCCTGGCGTGACGCCGATCCCGCGACCCATCCGAGGAGCGCCGACTATACCATTCGTCTTCGGGCCCCGCGCGAGGGCACGATCACGGTCGAGGACAAGGTGCAGGGCATCGTGACCTGGGCCGCCGACCAGATGGACGACCTGATCCTGCTCCGCTCGGATGGCACGCCGGTCTACATGCTGGCGGTGGTGGTGGACGACCACGACATGGGCGTCACCCATGTGATCCGCGGCGTCGACCACCTGACCAATGCCGCGCGGCAGACCCTGATCTATCGGGCGATGGACTGGGACGTGCCGGCCTTCGCCCATTTGCCGCTGATCCACGGACCGGACGGGGCCAAGCTCTCGAAGCGGCACGGGGCGCTCGGCATCGAAGCCTATCGCGACATGGGCTATCTGCCTTCGGCGATGCGGAACTACCTCGCCCGGCTCGGCTGGAGCCATGGCGATGACGAATTCTTTACCACCCGCCAGGCGATCGAGTGGTTCGGGCTCGAGCAGATCGGCAAGTCGCCCGCCCGGTTCGACTTCGCCAAGCTCGAGAACCTGAACGGCCAGCACATGCGCGCGACCCCGGATGCGGAACTGCTCGCTGCCCTCGAGGACCTTTTTGCAGCGCAGCATAAGCCTGCCCTGACCGCAACTCGCCGGGCGATGCTGCTGCAGGCGATGCCCGGCCTCAAAGAGCGCGCTAAAACTCTTTTGGAACTATCTGACATTGCATATTATATCATTTCAGATCGGCCTCTGGTTCCCGACGAAAAGGCGGCAAGCCATCTCGCGGGCGATGCACCTTCGCTGCTGCGGCGTTTGACTGTGCGCCTGCAAAATGCTAGCGACTGGACTGCCGGATCGCTCGAGGGAGAAGTCCGCGCCTTCGCCGAGGGGGAGCAGATCAAGCTCGGTTCCGTCGCCCAGCCGCTGCGCGCCGCCCTGACCGGGCGAGCTGTCAGTCCGGGTGTGTTCGACGTGATGGAGACGCTCGGCCGCGACGAGACGCTGGCGCGGCTCGCCGACGCCGGCCGGGCAGCCTAGATTTCCCGCCGATCCGAACGAAATACCGGCGTGGGCCGCCGATCGCCCCGCCAAAACGAGGAGAGGACACCGATGGCCGAGAAATCCAACCGTACCGCGACGATCATCCTCGACAACCAGAAGCAGGAGTTCCCGGTCTACGAGGGCACGCACGGGCCGGCGGTCATCGACATCCGCAACCTCTACAAGGACCTGGGCGTCTTCACCTACGACCCCGGCTTCACCTCGACCGGCAGCTGCGAGTCGACGATCACGTTCATCGACGGCGACATCGGCGAGCTGCTCTACCGCGGGTATCCGATCGAGCAGCTGGCGGAGAAGAGCCACTATCTCGAGGTCTGCTACCTCCTGCTCTATGGCGAACTGCCGACGGCCGCCCAGATCGAGGACTTCGAGATGCGGGTGACGCGGCACACCATGCTGCACGAGCAGATGCAGTACTTCTTCCGCGGCTTCCGGCGCGACGCGCACCCGATGGCGGTGGTCTGCGGCGTGGTCGGCGCCATGTCGGCCTTCTACCACGACTCGACCGATGTCAACGATCCCTGGCAGCGCGAGGTCGCCTCGATCCGGATGATCGCCAAACTGCCGACGATCGTGGCCTGGGCCTACAAGTACTCGATCGGCCAGCCATTCATCTATCCGCGCAACGACCTGGACTACGCAGCCAATTTCCTGCACATGTGCTTCGCCACGCCGTGCGAGGAATATGTCGTCGATCCCGTCGTGGCGCGCGCCATGGACCGCATCATGACGCTGCACGCGGATCACGAGCAGAACGCCTCGACCTCGACCGTACGGCTTGCGGGCTCGTCGCACGCAAACCCTTTCGCCTGCATCGCCGCGGGCGTTGCCAGCCTGTGGGGCCCCGCGCATGGCGGCGCCAACCAGGCCTGTCTCGAGATGCTGCGCGAGATCGGCTCGGTCGACCGGGTTGGCGAGTATGTCAGGCGCGCCAAGGACAAGGACGACAATTTCCGGCTGATGGGCTTCGGGCACCGGGTCTACAAGAACTACGACCCGCGCGCCAAGGTGATGCAGGAGACCGCGAAGGAGGTGCTGGAGATCCTCGGGGTCGACAACAACCCGATCCTGCAGGTCGCCCAGGCGCTCGAGAAGGTGGCGCTCGAGGACGACTACTTCGTCTCGAAGAAGCTCTACCCGAATGTCGACTTCTACTCGGGCATCATCCTCGAGGCGATGGGCTTCCCGACCGCGATGTTCACGCCGATCTTCGCGCTCTCGCGGACCGTGGGCTGGATCGCCCAGTGGAAGGAGATGATCGAGGATCCGGTGCAGAGGATCGGCCGGCCCCGGCAGCTCTACACCGGGGCGGCGAAGCGGGACTACACCGGCGTCGAGACACGCTGACGCCACATCTCGGAGCGCAGCCCGGCGCGGCCCCGGAAGGTCGCGTCCCTCTGCGTTCAGCGGACGAAATGGAGCCCGCGGAACCGCTGGCGGAATGCGCTGACATCCGAGGCCACCTTCTCCGGCTCCTGCTCCAGCGCCCGGACGATCAGGCGCGCGAGCTCGGGCATGTCGGCGGCGGTCATGCCGCGGCGCACGATCTCGGGCGTTCCGATCCTGAGCCCGTTCAGGTCGCCCGCGACCCCTGCGACTGGCAGGCCGATGCCGCAGGCGAGAATGTTGGCCCGGCGCAGATGCTTCGACGCCGCCTGCCCGCCGCCCCATCGCGCCGCCTCGAGCGCGAACTGGTGCGAGGCGGTGAACGTGTTCCCCGCCCGGAACACCGGCAGCCCCTCCGCCGCCAGCGCTCCGGCCAGCGCCCGGGCCGCGGCGGCCATCTCGGCGGCATAGCCGCGCCCATGCACCCGCCAGTCGAGCAGCGTCAGCGCCAGTGCGGCCGACTTGGCGGCGTCGAAATTCGCCGTGAGGCCGGGGAAGGCGATGCGGTCGAGCCGCTCGGCAAGCCCGGCATCGTTGGTCAGCACCAGCCCGCCTGCGGGTCCGCCGAGGCTCTTGTAGGTGCTCATGGTCATCAGATGGGCGCCCTGCGTCAGCGGATTCTCCCACACACCGCCGGCGATCATGCCGCAGAGATGGGCTGCGTCGAATAGCAGACGTGAACCCATCCTGTCTGCGATTTTCCTCACCTCGGCAACGGGATGCGGCTTCAGGTTCAGACTGCCTCCGAGGGTGATCAGGCGGGGCTTCACCTGCTCCGCCAGCACCGCCAGCCCGCCCACGTCCACGGTGTAGCCGTCGGCCGCCACCGGTGCGGGATGGATCCTTAGCCCGTAAAGGCCGGCGGCCCCGGCCTCGTGATGCGTGACGTGACCCCCCACCGCGGGCGGGGGCACGATGATCGCGTCGCCGGGCCGGCAGCAGGCCATGAAGGCATAGAGATTGGCGATCGCGCCCGAGGGCACCCTGATCTCGGCATATCGGGCCTGGAAGACTTCGGCGGCGAGCTCCGCCGCAATCACCTCGATCTGCTCGATCGCCTCGAGTCCCATCTCGTACTTGTCGCCGGGATAGCCCAGCGAGGGCCGCGAGCCGAGCCCGGCCGCGAGCGCCGCCTCGGCGCGCGGGTTCATCACGTTGGTCGCGGGGTTGAGGTTGATGCAGTCGCTGTCGTGAATCCGGCGGTTCTCGCCGATCAGCGCCTCGATCCGGTCCGCCACGGCCGCGGCCGGAGCGTCGGCCGTTTGCCGGGCAATGCCTTGGATGTAGTCCTCGCAGGCCGCCGGCACCCAGCCGCGGCGCTCAAGATGGGTCATCTGCAGCTCCAGCCAACGCTCTCCTTCGCCCGGAATCATGCGCCGGAGTGGCTGCCGGCCGCAAATGGGAATTTCCGTTTGCCGGTCCCGCCGTCATGCCAAATCATGCCTGCCTGAGACAGCGCGCGGCCGGGAACAGCAGGCGCGCGGCAAAGCCCGGGCCGGCGCCAATCTCCAGACTGGCGCCGATGGCCAGCGCCAGATCGCGGCATGTGTCGAGGTCGGTGTTTTCCGACGGCCCCGGGCGGGTCGCGGCTCCCTCGTCCGGCGCCTGACCGCGCAGCGAGACAGCGAGTGCCGCCCCGCCGGCATCTGTCACAACCGAAACCGCGACCTGCGCGCCCGGCGCCCCAAGGCGGCTCGCATGGCGGACGAGCAGATCCCAGGCGCTCCAGAGCGCGCCCTCGTCGGTCAGCACGACCGGCCCGCTTCCGGGCGGCGGCAGGCCGGCGGTCTCGATCTCGATCCCGGCCCCGGCGGCAGCCGGGGCGGCAAGTGCGGCAACCCGCCGCGCGAGCCGCCCGACATCGACTTCGGACGGGAACAGAACCGGCCCGGACGCGCCGGAAGCCGCTGCCGCATCGAGATCGGCGGCGACCCGCATCAGCCGCCAGGCGGCAGCAAGGATCGACTCGGCACGGGCGGCGATGTCCGGAGCTGCGGCACCCGCGCCCGACCGGATCGCATCGGCAAGCCGAATCACCGCGTCGATCGGCGAGCGAAGGTCGCCGCCCGCCCGGGCGAAGGCGCGGCGGGCCGGCACCTGCAGCAGGTCCGCGCCCAGAGCGGAGGGCGGCGGGGATGCAAAGACGGCCAGCACCCTGATCCGCTCGCCGCCCCGCTGACGCCACAGGCTGACCCGGAAGCGGCGCATCCCCGCGGCCGTTGCCAGCAACCCGTCGCCCTCGACACTGCCGTTGGCGACGGCGCGCGCCAGAAGCTCCTGCCCCGCTGCACGGTCGGCGAACCGGTCGAGCAGGCGTCCGGAATTCTCGCCGAAGATAGCAAGGTCGGCAGGGTTGCGCTCTCGGATCTGTCCGGCGACGTCGAGAGCTGCGAGGGCCAGCGGCAGGGCCTGCCGGGACTCCTCGGGAGCGGGGCCGCTCACGGCAGGGCCCGGTGCGCGGGCCTGCCGGGGGCGCCCGCGGAGTTTGCCCGCCGATGCGTCAGACGCCCCTCCCGCCGCGGTCCCGCGCCGGGTCGCCGGCGGCCGTCCGCGCGCGCTCGGCAGCGGCCCGCAGCTCGTCGGCGATCTCCAGCGCCTCGTCCGGATCGAAGTCCATCGGCAGCTCCAGCCCCTCGGACTCGACCAGGATGCGCACCATGCCGAGCGAGGTGGGGCCGATCACCAGGGTGGCCTCCCGGTCGCTGTCGCCGTCCTCATCCATGCCCATTCCCCCGGAGACCGCAGGCGGCGGTATCCGCAGACGATACTATTGAAACCCGCGGCCCGATCCAGCCCCGTTCCGGCGAGAGGCGCCGATTCGGCGCCGTCGGGCTTGAAAATCGCCTGCCGCGCGGGTAGATGACAACCCACGCGCGCCGCCTGTTCCAGCGGCGGCGCCGAGTGCCGCCTTAGCTCAGTTGGTTAGAGCACCAGATTGTGGATCTGGGGGTCCCCCGTTCGAGCCGGGGAGGCGGTACCATTCCTGCCGTCCCATGATACCAACGGCCCCTGAAAGAGACTCGCCCCGACGGAGGCATGCGGCCGCCCGGGTAGGCGCGTATGCGCCCGCCGTGGGGCGGGCGGGCGCATGCCGGTCCGCAAGCGGACCGGCGGGGCCGTTCGACAAGCGGTCATTCTTTCAGGCCGTTGGTATAACAGGCCCGTTGGCATGGTCCTCCGAGCGGCCCGGCCGCACCGGTGCTGCCGGGCCGTCGCGCGAGTTGCCGAAACA
Organism: Limibaculum sp.; assembly: GCA_039805905.1. Taxonomy (GTDB): domain Bacteria; phylum Pseudomonadota; class Alphaproteobacteria; order Rhodobacterales; family Rhodobacteraceae; genus Thermohalobaculum. The sequence goes on from JBDIVM010000005.1 coordinate 35,978, forward strand.
CGCGACGCAGAGGGCGACGGCCAGCAGCGGCGCCGCATAGTCCGCAATGTCGAGCCCGCCGATCAGCCAGCCCGGCACCGGCAGCAGCCAGACCGGCGCCAACCGCGGCATGAACACGGCAGCCAGTACTGCGAGCACAAGCTCGTACTGGAACGCGTAGGGCGTCGCCAGCAGCGTGGCGAGGCAAAGGATCGCGATCTTCGCTTCCAGCGGCCGACCGCCCGACCATGTGCGCGCGACCACGGCTGCAGCGGCTAGCCCCGCTGCCAGCTGCACGGTGAGGGCCGTGTTGTGTCCGACACCGGATTGCCGGAGAAAGGCGTAGACCGAGATCATCGTCCGGGTCCTGCGCTCGTCTGCCGCGAAATCTGCGGAGGTCATGCGAAGTTCATTGAGGAAGGCATCCCCGTAGCCCCAACCGAAGACCGCGAGCGCCAATCCAGCGAGAACGAGGGACCAAGCCGCAGACCAGGCGGTCAGTGCCCAGTATCGGCCGAACAACAGCGCAATCGGAAGCAGGATGCCGAGTTGCGGCTTGATTGTGAGGAGCCCAATGATCGCGCCTGCCAGAACTGGCCGCGCACGAAGCCTGAGTGCCGCGAGCAGCCCGCCGCCCCAAAGCAGCGAGACGTTGCCCGTCACCAGAACAAACAGCACGGGCGGGGCCGTGACTGCAAAGGTCAGCCGTTCAGGGCGCCAAACGCGGAGGGCCGCGACGAAGATTCCAAAGGCAATCGCCGAGAAGAGACCGAAGGCGACTGGAAAGCTCGTCAGTCCGAAGGGCGTGACGACCAGGTGGAACAGCGGCGGATACAGCCATTCGTGCCCGCTTGGCCCATTGAACGAAACGGCTGAGACCAGGGTTTGGCGACTGAATGCCTGCTCGGCATTTCCGGCAAGCGCGATCTTGGCGGCAGCCCAGAAAGCCATGAAATCAATCGGAACCGCGTCATCGCCGCTGCTATGCAATTCGCGTGCGATGCCAACGATGTAGATCAGCTGAAACACGAAGACGACAACGGCACTTCGCAATTCAATCCCCCTGCATCTAGCCCGAAATATACCCGGCAGTATTGCCCTGCCGTCCGCGGTCGCGATCCGTTCCGCGCCTCATCCCAGCCCTCCGATTTCGACGGATATAAGGCCGGCCAGCACGGCCACCGCCCGTTCAAGGTCCTCGATCTCCATCGCCTCGTCCGGGTTGTGGCTGCCATGGGCATTGCGGATGAACAGCATGGCGGCAGGCACCCCCGCTTCGGCGATGGCGGCGGCATCGTGGCCGGCGCCGGAGGGGAGCCGCATCGCCGGCACCCCGGCCGATTGCGCGGCCCGCTCCAGCCGCGCGACCAGCGCGCCGTCCATGCGGACGGCCGGCCAGGTGAATTCGGGGCCGAGATCGATGGTGACGCCGCGCGCGTTGCGGATCCCGGCGACATGGCGGGCGAGATCGGCGCGGAGCCCGTCCAGCACCTCCGCGAACTCGCTGCGCAGGTCGAGGGTGAACGTCACCTCGCCGGCGACCCGGCTGCCGCCATGCATGGCGGGATCGGTCGCCACCACGCCGAGCGTGATGGTCGCCGACTGCCCACCGGCCTCGATCCGGTCCCATGATCCGTCGAGCCGCGCCGCGAGATCGGCCAGCGCCAGCACCGCGTCCTGCCGGTAGCGCCGGGGCGTTGCGCCGGAATGCGCCCAGGCGCCCAGTGCGCGGGCACGGGTATGGCGGAATCCGCCGCTGATCGCGGTGACGAGGCCCACCGGCACGCCCTCGCCGACCAGCACCGGCCCCTGCTCGATATGCACCTCGACGAAGGCCGCGATCCGGTCCGGGGATAGGCCCGGTACGCCGCGCCGCACCGCATCCGGGTCGAACCCCGCCTCGCGCATGTGCTCGGCCAGGCTGCGCCCGCTGTCGGCGCGCCGCGCCGCGAGCGCGCCCGGGTCCAGCCGGCCCAGCATGGCGTAGCTTCCCGGATAGGAGAGCGGGAAATGCGCCGCCTCCTCGGCCCGGAAGGCGACCACGGTCAGGTCCCGGGCGGGCGTGACGCCGCGGGCACGCAGATCGGCAACCGCGGCGAGCCCCGCCACGACCCCCGCCGCACCGTCGAAATTGCCGCCATGCGGCACCGAGTCGAGATGCGAGCCGGTGAGCAGGCAGGGCAGGCTCCGGTCGCGGCCGGGAAGCGTCATGTAGAGGTTTCCGGCGGCATCCGTCGCGGTTTCGCAACCAAGCGCCTCTGCCTCGGCGCGGGCGAGATCATGGGCGAACTGCTCCCCTGCCCCGTAGGCAACGCGGGTGACGCCGGGCGGATCTGCGGTTCCGGCGGCGAGCGCATTGAACATGCGGCGGGCGAGGCTCTGGATCGGGCTCACGGCGGGTGCTCCTTCGACACGCATGGCGTGTGCATCCTCGCGGGATCGGCGGCCGGGGCGCAAGGGCATCCGGTGCGCGTGAACCGGCTTCCGGTCGGATGGGCAGCGGGCTACGATGAAACCTCCGTGCCGCCATACCTGGCCCCTGCCCCATGCCGCCCCGCCCCAATCCGCACATCGAGACGCTTGCCCCCTACGCGCTGGCCGACACCCGTGTCCCGCCCGGCACCACCCCGGTCCTGCTCGCCCAGAACGAGCACCCTCTGCCGCCGAGCCCGCTGGCCATCGCGGCGGCAGAGGCGGCGCTGAACGAGGCGCGGCTCTATCCGGACCCGGATTTCCGGGTCCTGCGGGCGGCCATCGCCGAGGTGCACGGGTTGCAGCCCGACATGATCCTGTGTGGCGCCGGGTCGATGGAGCTGATCGCCGCGGTCGCGCTGGCCTACCTGGGGTCGGGGCGCCGCGCGCTGATGCCGGAGCACGGCTACCGGTTCTTCCACACGGCAGCGCGGATTGCCGGCGCCGAGGTGGACCTTGCCCCGGAACGCGGCTTCACGGCCGATCCCGGCGCGCTTTTGCGTTCGCTCACGCCCGCGACCCGGGTCGTCTTCATCGCCAATCCCGGTAACCCGACCGGGACGGTCCTGCCGGCCGACGACCTGAGGCGGTTGCGCGCAGCGCTGCCCGGCGACGTGCTCATGGTGGTCGACGAGGCCTATGGCGAGTTCGCGCCGGCGGAGGCCGGACCGCTGTTCGACCTGGCGGAGACGGGCGCAACCGTGATCCTGCGCACCTTCTCGAAGGCTTACGGTCTCGCCGCGATGCGGGTCGGCTGGGGCTTCTTCCCGCCCGCTGTGGCCGCGGCCGTCCGCCGGGTTCTGAACCCGAACAACATCTCCGGCCCCGCGCTCGCCGCCGCGGCGGCGGCAATGCGCGACCAGCCCTGGATGCTGCGCGCCCGCGACGAGGTCGCCGCGCGCCGCGACCGCTCCGCCGCCCTGCTGCGGAGCCGGGGGATTGCCGTCCCGCCGAGCGCGACCAACTTCCTGCTGCTGCCCTTCGCCTGCCCGGACGCTGCCGCCATGGTGGAGGCGAGACTGCGCGCCGCCGGCATCGTGCTGCGGCCGCTCGGCGGATATGGCCTCGGCCACTGCCTGCGCGCCACCGTGGGGAACGAGGCCGACATGGACGCTCTCGCGGCAGCCCTCGGCAGCTGAGCCCCCTGCGCGCCGCTCAGTCCTCCACCCGGGCCGGCCGCTTGAGGACGCGCTCCAGCACCGCGCCGAACCACTTGCAGGTGACATAGAAGACGGGGGTGAAGATCAGCCCGAAGAAGGTCACGCCCAGCATGCCGAAGAACACCGCCGTCCCCAGCGCCTGCCGCATCTCGGCCCCGGCACCGGTCGCGACCACCAGCGGCACGACGCCGAGGATGAAGGCGAAGGAGGTCATCAGGATCGGCCTCAGCCTCAGACGCGCCGCATGCACCGCCGCCTCGACCCGGGTCATGCCCTGCTCCTCGGCCTGGCGCGCGAACTCGACGATCAGGATCGCGTTCTTCGAGGCGAGGCCGACCAGCACCACAAAGCCGATCTGGGTCAGGATGTTGTTGTCCATGCCCCGCCACACCACACCGGTGATCGCCGCCAGGAGGCACATCGGCACGATCAGGACCACCGAGAGCGGCAGCAGCCAGCTCTCGTACTGCGCGGCGAGCAGCAGGAACACGAAGATCGTTGCGAGCGTGAAGACGAAGAGTGCCGTGTTGCCGGCCTGCCGTTCCTGGAGTGCAAGTTCGGTCCATTCGAAGCCGAAGCCGTCGGGCAGCACCCGCTCCGCCAGCGCCTCGGCCGCCAGCAGCGCCTCGCCGGTCGAGACGCCGGGCGCCGCCGAGCCCTGCAGGGCGGCGGCCGGGTAGAGGTTGTACCGCTGCACGAGATAGGGCCCGGTGATGTCGTGGAAGGTCGCGACCGCGCCGATCGGCGTCATCTCGCCGGCCGCCGAGCGGGTCCGCAGCTTGGCAATGTCGCCGGGGTCGTCGCGGAAGGGACCGTCGGCCTGGGCGGTGACCCGGTAGGTGCGGCCGAGGAAGTTGAAGTCGTTGACGAAGGCCGAGCCCAGATAGACCTCCAGCGCCTCGGCCACCTGGTCGGGGCGAACCCCGATCATCTCGGCCTTGGTGCGGTCGATATCCGCAAAGACCGACGGCGTCCCGGTGTTGAAGAGGGTGAAGACACGGCTGAGCTCGGGCATCTGGTTGCCCTGGATCATCATCGCCACGGCCGCCTCCTCCAGGGCCCGGAAGCCCCGGCCGCGCCGGTCCTGGATGAACATCTTCCAGCCGCCGGCATTGCCGATCCCGCGCACCGGCGGCGGCTGGATGATGAAGATGTTGGCCTCCTTGATCTCGTAGAGCTGCTGCTGCAGCTCGCCGAGGATGCGACCGGCGCTCAGCCCCTGCTCGGCCCGCCACTTGAAGTCCTTCATCGGGATGAAGATCGCCGCGCCGTTCGAGGCGTTGGTGAAGGTCGCGGCGTCAAGCCCGACGATGGCGACCGAGTCGCGCACGCCGGGGTGTTCGAGGATCATCGCCGAGGCGCGCCGCGCCACTGCGTCGGTCCGCGCCAGCGAGGACCCGGCCGGGAGCTGGATGACGGTGATCAGGTAGCCCTGGTCCTGTGGCGGGATGAAGCCGGTCGGGGCGTTCCCGAACTGGTCCTGGGTCAGCCAGAGCAAGCCGGCATAGACCGCCAGCACGAGGACCGAGACGCGCAGCAGCATCCGCACCAGCCAGCGGTAGCCGTCGGCGACGTGCTCGAACGCCCAGTTGAAGCCGTGGCCAAGGATGCGGAATGGCCAGGTCGCCAGATGCCAGAGCCGGGCCAGAATCCCGTGCGGCCGGTGCTCCGGCCCGTCGTGGCGCATGATCAGCGCCGCGAGCGCGGGCGAGAGCGTCAGCGAGATCAGCACCGAGATTGCGGTGGCGGTCGCGATGGTGACCGCGAACTGGCGGAAGAACTGTCCGATGATGCCCTCGAGGAAGGCGCTGGGGATGAACACCGCCAGGAGCACGAGCCCCTGCGCGAGCAGCGCCGTCGACACCTCCTTCATGCTCGCGCGCGCCGCCTCGCGCGGCGACCTGCCTTCGCGCAGCATCCGCTCGACGTTCTCGACCACGATGATGGCGTCGTCGACCACGATGCCGATCGACAGCACGAGGCCGAACAGCGTCAGGTTGTTGATCGAGTAGCCCAGCGCCGCCATCATCGCGAAGGTGCCGATCAGCGACACCGGGATGGCGATGATCGGGATCACCGATGCCCGCAGACTTTGCAGGAACACCACGATCACCAGCACCACGAGCAGCACCGCCTCGGCAATCGTTGTGTAGACCGCATCGATGGACTCGGCGATGAACTCGGTCGGATTGTAGACGACATGGTGCTCGATGCCCGGCGGGAAGTCCCTGGACAGCTCGTCCATGACGCGGAGCACCTCCGCTGCGGTATCGAGCGCATTCGATCCGGGGCGCTGGAAGATGCCGATCGGCAGGGCGACGTTCTTGCCGAGATAGCCGTTGATCGCATAGTCCTGCGCACCGAGCTCGACCCGGCCAATGTCGCGCACCCGGATCAGCGCGCCGTTCTCGCCGCTGCCGACGACGATCTCCGCGAACTGCTCGGGCTCGGCGAGGCGCCCTTGGGTCTGTACCTGCAGCTCGAAGGCCGAGGGGTCGGGGACCGGCAGCCGGTTGATGATGCCCGAGGCGACCTGCACGTTGTTCGCCCTCAGCGCCGCCACCACCTCGCCGGCGGTCAGACCGCGCGCGGCGACCAGCTCCGGGTCGAGCCAGATCCGCATGGAATAGGCGCGCTCGGCGAACACGGTCGCGCGTCCGACGCCGTCGACCCGGGCGAGCCGGTCCACCACCTGGGTGCGGGCGTAGTTCGAGATGTAGAGCTGGTCGCGGCTGCCATCCGGCGACAGCATGTGGATGACCATCATCAGGTCGGGCGATGACTTCAGCACGTTGACGCCGAGGCGGCGCACTTCCTCGGGCAGCCGCGGGACGGCGACCGCGACCCGGTTCTGCACCTGGACCTGGGCGTCCTCGATATCGGTGCCGAGCCCGAAGACGACCGAGATCGTCACCCGCCCGTCGCCGGTCGACTGGCTGAGCATGTAGATCATGCCCTCGACGCCATTCACCTCCTGCTCGATCGGCGTCGAAACGGTCTCGGCCACCACCTCGGCCGATGCGCCGGGATAAGTGGCGCTGATCTGGATCGTCGGCGGCGCGATCTCGGGATACTGCGTCACCGGCAGGCCGAAATAGGACACCGCGCCCAGCAGCGTCAGCAGGATCGAGACGACAGCGGCGAAGATCGGCCGGTCGATGAAGAAGAGCGAGAAGCGCATGGCTCACTCGCCCTCGAGCGTCAGCGTGATCTCCTGCGGCGTGACCTTGGCGCCCGGCCGGGCCCGCAGGATGCCGTTGACGATCACCCTGTCGTCCGGGCCGAGCCCCTCCCGGACGACGCGAAGGCCGCGGTAGAGCGCGCCGAGCTGAACGGTCCGCGGGCTGACCGTGCCCTCGCCATCGACCACATAGACGATCTTCCGGGACTGGTCGGCGATGACGGCCTCATCAGGGATCAGCATGGCGGCGAAGGTACCTGATCGGGCCAGCCGGATGCGGCCGAACGTGCCCGGCACGAGAAACCGGTCGGCATTCGGCAGGACGGCGCGCGCAGTGATGGTGCCCGAGTTCGGGTCGATCTGGTTGTCGACGAAATTCAGCGTGCCGCGGTGCGTGAACTCCGCCTCGTCCATCAGCCGCACCTCGACCTCGTAGGGCGAGGACAGGCCGGCAAGCCGGTCTCCGCTGCCGGCGAGCCGCGAGTAGCGCAGGAAGTCCGCCTCGGACGCAGTGAAGACGAAATGGATCGGGTCGATCGAGACGATGGTCGACAGCAGAGTGGCGTTGTTGGTGCCGCCGATCACGAGATTGCCCGGATCGACCTTCCGGTTCGACATCTGCCCGGTGAAGGGCGCCCGGATCTCGGTGAATTCCAGGTTGAGCCGGGCCGAGCGCAGCTCCGCATCGGCGACCGCGCGCTGCGCGTCGGCCCCGGCCATCGCGGCGGTCGCGCGGTCCACGTCCTGCGCCGTGCCGAACTGGCGCGCGGCCAGCGTCGTCGCCCGGTCGAGCTCGACCTTGGCGAGGGCGCGCTGCGACTCGGCAGCGGCGACATTGGCCTCGGCCCTGGCCATCTCGGCCTTGAAGGTACGCTGGTCGATGACGAAGAGGAGCGCGCCCTCGTCGACGATATCGCCGTCGGCGAAATCCACCCTGTCGAGATAGCCGGAGACGCGCGATCGGATCTCGACCCGGTTCACCGCCTCGAAACGGCCTGTGTAGACATCGAAGTCCACGACCTCGCGGGCGAGCGGTTTCGCCACGTCGACCGGGGGCGCCGGAGGCTGGCCCTCCGCCCATACCGTACCCGGAGCGCCCAGTGCGACGGCGAGAGCGAGCACAGCTTCCGGAAACCTCGCCCAGATCCGCATTGAACCTCCGCTGCAGGATTCCGGGGGCAATCTAGCTGGTCGCCCCGGCCGATCAAGCGCAGGCGAGCCGATGCCGACCTGACGTAGCGTAAGCCCGCCACGCCGGCATCGGCCGGCCGGACGCGAAAAGACGGGGCCCGAGGGCCCCGTAGCCGGTTCCAGTCCGTGCATGTCGCCAGGGACGAATCCCGTGTGCCACCGGAAGATGGCTCAACCGAGAGTTGAATCGGGCGATCTTTCTGCAATCGTGGCGAGAAGATGATCGAACGGCCGCCAGTCGGCAGCCCCGAGGATGACCTGCACGACAACCACCTCGCGGAGGAAATCGGCCGGGAGCCGCGCAGCATCCTTCTCGGTGGTCACCAGCATGGCGCCCGCCGCATGGGCGGCGCGCCTGAGCCGTCGCAGGACCGCCGGCGGATAGGCGAAATGGTCGGCGAACGGGATGGCGGCAACGAGGTCGGCGCCCATCGTCCGGAGCGTGGCGAAGAATTTCTGCGGCCGGCCGATCCCGGCAAAGGCGACGACCGTCTCGCCCGCGAGCGAGAGTCCGGTCTCGCGCGGGACCAGCGCCGCGGGCAGCGCTTCCGCGAGGGCGGGCCAGCGGGCAGCCGCCGCGGCGCGCTCCGCCGGGCTGCCGACCAGCACCACGAGATCGGCGCGGGAAAGGCCCTGCGCGACCGGCTCGCGCAGCGGCCCGGCCGGGATCAGCCGGCCGTTGCCGAAGCCCTGCCCGGCATCCACCATCAGGATCGCGGCGTCGATGGCGGCAGCGGGGTTCTGGAATCCGTCGTCCATGACGATCAGCCCGGCGCCCGCCCCGGCCGCCGCCCGCAACCCGGCCGCGCGGTCGCGCGCGACCCAGACCGGCGCGAGAGCGGCGAGCACCAGCGCCTCGTCGCCCACGTCGCGATGGCCGTCGCGCGCCGGGTCGACCCGGTGCGGACCGGCAAGGTGGCCGCCATGGCCACGGCTGACCACATGCGGGTTTCGTCCCTGCGCCAGCAGCCGGGACAGCAGCGCCGCGACCATCGGCGTCTTGCCGGCGCCGCCGACGGTCAGGTTGCCGACGCAGATCACCGGCACCGGCGCGCGGTAAGGGGCCACACCCAGCCTCCGCCACCAGCCGCCGAGTCGCCAGAGCAGCGTCAGCGGCGCCAGCAGCCGGGCCTGCCAGCCGGGGTGGCCGGGCGGGTTCCACCAGAAGTGCGGCGCCCTCATGCGCGGCCCTCCATCAGCGCCAGCGCTTCGCGCGCGAGTGCCGAGATGTCGGGCGCAAGGTCGCGCCGGACTTGCTCAGCCTCCGCAGCCATATGCCGGCGGGCGGATGCGTCGGCCAGAAGACCGGCGACCGCGGCGCCGAGCTCCGCCGGCCCCGCGACCTGCCGCGCACCACCGCGGGCATCGAGGGCTGCGTAGGCGGGCGCGAAGTTCCCGGTCGAGGAACCGTGCAGCATCGCAACGCCCAGCGACGCGGGCTCGAACGGGTTGTGCCCTCCGAGCGGCACCAGCGAACCGCCGAGGAAGGCAACCGCGGCCAGCCGGAACCAGAGCCCGGTCTCGCCCAGCGTGTCGGCAATCCAGACTTCGGTCGCCGGCCCGGGCAGCCCGCCCAGCGAGCGGCGAGCGACCGCGAGGCCCCGGCCGGCAAGCAGCGCGGCGATCTCGGCCCCCCGCTCCGGATGGCGAGGGGCGAGGATGGTGAGGAGCCCCGGCAGGTCCGCGCCCCGGTGGGCCTCGGCGATCGCCCGCTCCTCCGGCGCGTGGGTCGAGGCGGCGAGCCAGACCGGCCGACCAGCCAGCCGGGCGCGGAGCGCTGCCAGTTCGGCCGGGTCGCAGCCGGGCGGATCGGCGAGCGCCTTGAGATTCCCTGCGACCGCCAGCCGCGCCGGATCGGCGCCCAGGCTCGCCAGTCGCTCAACTGTCGCCTCGTCCTGCGCCGCGATCCGGGCAAAGAGCCGGACCAGCGTCGCCGCCATGCCCGGCACACGGCGCCAGCGCCGCGCGCTCGTTTCCGAGATGCGGGCGTTGGCGAGGATCATCGGCACGCCCCGGCGCGCGGTCTCGACCATCAGTCGCGGCCAGAACTCGCTCTCGATCCAGATCGCCAGGTCCGGGCGCCAGTGGTCGAGAAAGCACCGCACTGCGGCGGCCGTGTCGATCGGGGCGTACTGGTGCTGGCAGCCCTCCGGAATCAGCCCGGCCATGCGGCGGGCCGCGGTAACGGTGCCTGTAGTCGCAAGGCAACGCACGCCCGGCGCCTGCCGGCGGAGCTCGCCGATCAGCGGCAGCATGGAGAGCCCCTCGCCCAGGCTCGCGCCGTGAACCCAGATCAGCCTCCCCTCCGGCCGCGCCGCCGAGACCCGTCCCAGCCGCTCGCCGAGCCGCGCCGGATCCTCGCGCCCCGCCAATGCCCGCCGCCGGAGCCAGAGCCCGGCCGCGGGGCCCGCCAGCCGCGAGGCTGCCAGATAGAGCGCGAGAGCAGGCGACCCGCTCACCCGGTCAGCCGGACCCGCAGGCCGCGGCGCTCACGGCTGCTGCGCCTTGGCCTCGGCGCTCGCCTCGTCCGTCTCGTTCTGCAACCGGTGCAGATGGGCGATGAAGTAGCGCATGTGGGCATTGTCCACTGTCGCCTGCGCCTTGGCCTTCCAGGCTCTGTAGGCGCTGGCATAGTCCGGGAACATGCCGACGATGTCGATCTCCTCGACGTTCCTGAACTCGTTGCGCCGTGGATCGACGAGCTCGCCACCGAAGACGAGATGCAGGAGTTTGGCCATCGGGCGCCCTTTCGCAATCCTGGGGCAGGTTGGCGCGCAACATATCGCGCGGCGGAGGCCAGTCAATCGGCCGGCCGGCGCCGCTTCACGGGCGCACCAGCCTTGCCATCACCGCCCTGTGCAGTGGCGCCGGCGCAGCGATCACCCCTCGCGACAGGGCCGGGTGGTGATTGAAGCTGAGCGCCGCCCCGAGCCGGTCGGTCACTGTCGCTCCGGCCTCGGCGGCGATCAGTGCGCCGGCCGCGATGTCCCATTCATAGGCGTCGCGCAGCGTGACCATGAGATCGAACCGCCCCTCGGCGACCAGGCAGAGCCGCCAGGCCAGCGAGGACCGGAAATGCCGCTCGACAGGCGGAATGCCGCCCGGCCAGAACTCGTCCCTGAGCTGCGAGGACGCCGCCAGTGCCGTCGCGCCCTCGATCGCCATGCGGGTCGAGGCGCGGATCGGCTCCCCGTTGCGCATCGCACCATGCCCCAGCGCCGCGGCATAGGTCTGGCCGCGCGCGGGCAGGTGCATTGCGGCGGCGATTACGCGGCCCCGCTCGGCGACGGCGACCGCGGTTCCCCAGCCCTTCTCTCCGGCGATGAAGGCGCGGGTGCCGTCGATCGGATCGACGATGAACACCCGTTCGCGCCGGTCGCGATCCTCGGCGCCCTCGCTCTCCTCCGAGAGCCAGCCGTAGTCCGGCCGCGCGGCGGTCAGCCTCGCCTTCAGCATCCGGTCGATCTCGAGGTCGGCCTCGGTCACAGGCCCGGCGCCGGGCTTCTCCCAGGTCTGCGGGTCGGCCCCGAAATGCCGGAGCGCGATGCTGCCGGCGGCCTCGGCCGCGGCGACCAGCAGCGCCCGGTCGGCATCCGCGTCATGCGCCAATCGTCAGACCCTCGACCAGCAGCGAGGGCACCGAGACCGCCCGGTGCGGATCGGCGTCGTTGGCCGGCACGATCGAGCGCATCATCTCGGGCAGGCTGCCGGCCACCGTCGCCTCGTTCACCGGATGGGCGATCTGCCCGTTCTCGACCCAGAATCCGGAGGCGCCGCGGCTGTAGGCGCCGGTCGTCGCGTTGACCGAGGATCCGATCAGCGAGGTGACGACCAGCCCCCGCCCCATCGCCCGGATCAGTGCCTCGCGCGGTTCCGACCCCTGGGTCACACGGATGTTGGTCGTGCCGGGGCTGGGGGGCGCGCCGGTGGAGCGGCGGGCGTTGCCGGTGCTCCTGAGCCCCAGCTTTCGCGCCGTGGAGAGGTCCAGCACCCAGCTCTGCAGCACCCCGCCCGCCACCAGCGCCCTGCGCCGTGCCGCGAAGCCCTCGGCGTCGAAGGGGCGGCTTGCGGGGCCGCGCGGGATCAGCGGGTCCTCGGTCACGTCGAAGCCGGCAGGCAGCACAGGCATGCCCATGGCGTCGCGCAGCCAGCTCGACCCGCGCGCGATCGCGTCGCCGTTGATGGCGCCCAGCAGATGGCCGATCAGGCTTGCCGCCACGCGCTCGTCGAACAGCACCGGGAAGCGGCCGGCGGGCGGCTTCCGGGGTCCCAGACGTTCGACCGCCCGGCGCCCGGCCCTCGCCCCGATCTCCGCCGGGTCCGGCAGGTCGGCACGGCAGGTGCGCGACTCGGCCGCGTAGTCGCGCTCGCGGCCGAGTGCTGCCCCGGCGATGGCCGAGGCCCAGACCGAGGCATGGGTCCGGGCATAGCTGCCGGAAAACCCGTTGGTTGCGGCCAGCGTGAGCCGGCTGCTGCCCCAGCTCGCGCTCGCCTGTTCGGATTGCGTGACACCGTCGACGGACAGTGCAGCCGCCTCGGCCGCCAGCGCCGCCGCCTCGAGCGCCGCGGGCTCCGGCGGCACATCCGGGTCGGCGAGCTCGAGGCTTGCGGAATCCGGCACCGGGTCAAGCTCGGCCGGGTCGGCAAGGCCGCACCACGGATCATCGGGCGCCTCGCGGGCCATGGCGACGGCGCGCTCTGCCATCTCGGCCAGCGTCCCCGGCCGCGGGTCCGAGGACGAGACGCAGGCCTGCCGTCGGCCGATCAGCACCCGAAGCCCGAGGTCGATGCCCTCCGACCGCTCGGCCTCCTCGAGCCGGCCGCCGCGCACACCGACCGAATTGCTGATCGCCGAGACCACCAGCGCGTCCGCCGCCTCGGCGCCCGCACAGCGGGCGGCGTCCAGCAGCGCTCCGGCCAGGTCCATGTCGTCGCTCATCGGCTCTCCCATCGGCAGGTCGCCCGCAACAGGCACTCCGGGGCGGCGCCGGCGCACGGGGCGAGGAACGAGTTGCCCACATAGCGCCGCCGTCCCATATTTGGAAGGGAGGCCGCGTGATGCTGCACGCGCTCTGGATATACTACGCCCCCGAGGAAGTCGCCGCCGCAGTCGAACATATCGATGTTCTGATCGCGCGCGGGACGCCTCAGGACGACGCCGTGGAAGACGCGGCCCGGATATACCGGGCGCGGACCGGGGATTACTCTACGCCCTGTCTGCGCGATCATCTCCGGGCCCAGTGGCGTCTGCGGCAACGCGGCGGTTTCGGCCCACTGCCTGGCGCACCGGAACGGGGCTGGAAGCCGAAGCCCGGCAGGTACCCGGCTGAAGTCAGCCTGCGGGCCTTCCTGCACCGGTTGCTCCACGAGTGAGCGCGCCCGTGGCCGCCGGGCGGGCTAATCCCGCGCATAGACATCATCGTAGCGGGTGATGTCGTCCTCGCCGAGATAGGCGCCGCTCTGCACCTCGATCAGATGCAGCTCCGCCGTGCCCGGATTTTCCAGCCGGTGGCGCTCGCCCGGAGGCACGTAGCAGGACTGGTTCGGCGCCAGATCCGAGACCCGCTCGCCGATGGTGACACACGCCAGGCCAGCCACCACCACCCAGTGCTCTGCCCGGTGCACGTGGGACTGCAGCGACAGCTTGCCGCTGGGCCGCACCATGATCCGCTTCACCTGGAACTGCGGGCCGGTCGCCAGCGTTTCGAACCAGCCCCACGGGCGGTGGAACCGCGGATACTCCTGTGCCTGGGGAACCCCTCCGGCCTTGAGCGCCTCGACCGCCCGGCGCACGTCCTGGGCCCGGTCCATCCCGGCAACCAGCACCGCGTCGCGTGTGGCCACGGCGATCGTGTCCTTCAGCCCCAGCCCGACCAGCCGGAGACCCGGCTCCTCCGAGCGCAGGAGCGTGTCCGCGCAATCGATCGCCAGAACAGGCCCGGAGACCGCGGTTCCCGTCGCATCGCGCGGGCTTTCGCGCCAGACCGTCGCCCATGAGCCGAGGTCATTCCAGCCGCAGTCGATCGGCACGACCGTGCCGCCGCCAAGCCGCTCCATCACCGCATAGTCGAGCGAGATCGACGGGCTCGCGGCATAGGCAGCCGGGTCGGGCCGGAAGAAGCCGAGGTCTGTGCGCCCGCGCGCGAGCGCGGCGGCGGTGGCGGCCGCGACCTCCGGCGCATGCGAGTCGAAGGCCGCCAGGATGTCGGTGGCGCGGAACAGGAACATGCCGGAATTCCAGAGATGCCGTCCGCCCGCCAGCATTGCCGCCGCTGCGGCTGCGTCCGGCTTCTCGACGAAGCGCAGGAACGGGGCGGGGCGGCCATCCGGACGCGCGGACAGCTCGATATAGCCGTAGCCCGTCTCGGGTCGCGTCGGCGCGATCCCGAAGGTGACGATTTCGCCCTGCCGGGCGGCAGCCGCACCCTCGGCCACGGCGCCATGGAAGGCGGGCTCGTCGCGGATCAGGTGGTCGGACGGCAGGACCAGCATCAGCGACAGCGGATCCCGCGACGCGATGACCTGCGCCGCCAGACACACGGCGGGGCCGGTATTGCGCATCTCCGGCTCGATCACGATCCGATCCGCCGCGAGGCCGAGGTCCGCAAGCTGGTCCGCGACGATGAAACGGAAGTCGCTGACCGTCAGCAGCAGGGGCGGGCGATAGCCCTGCCCCGCGAGACGGCCAAGCGTCCGCCGGAACAGCGAGCCGCCTTCGAACAGCGGGCTGAACTGCTTCGGGTAGCTCCCGCGCGACAGCGGCCAGAGGCGGGTGCCGGAACCGCCGCAGAGGACGACGGGGCTTATGTCGGATGTGCCGGGCACGGCGCTGGCTTGGCCCCTCTGAAAACGGGCGGCCCGCCGCCTCAGTGGGTCCAGGCGCCCCGGCGGCCGAAGGCGAAATTGCCGCCATAGCCCAGCGGGCGGATGTTCGGGCGCCGCTTATGCGGCGCCTCTACGGTGTAGGCGAGGCCATGCTGCCGGGCATAGTCGACTGCGGCCTCCCGGCTCTCGAAGCGGAGCCGGATCTGCCCCTTCATGTCGCCCGAGCCAGTCCATCCCATCAGCGGGTCGATCCTGCGCGGCTCGGCGGGAACGTACTCCAGCACCCAGTCACGCGTCTTTGCCTGGCCGGAGGTCATGGCGCTCTTCGCCGGCTGGTAGATCCGTGCCTGCATGGTATCGGGTCCTCGCTGTCGGAACGAGACCCCGTATCGCGCAGAACGGCCCGGCGAGGCAAGATGGAATGCGGCCCGACCGATCGGGACACCAGCTCCGAAGGCGACAAATGACAAAGGCGCCCGAAGGCGCCTCTTTCTGCAGTCTTCCAGTCAGATCACGCCGCCAACCTGGTGCAGGGAGCGAGGGTGGGGTGGATGTTGCACCAAGCTGGCGGCGATCTGCTGCTTGCAGGATGGTAAATACACCCTAAAGGCGAGTCGGGTCAACGAGGCACTGCCCTTATCGCGAAATTTGGCTTAAAAACCGCCGATGTTCCCGTATTGTGCCGGTCACCGTTGTCGCCGGAACCCTTCAACCCATATCTCAAGATCGCCCCGAGGGCCCTCAGATGCCAGACGAAACCGTTTCCGCGATTCGCCCCAGGGCGAAAAAGCTCGAGGGCGGGCGCCGATTCGCGATGCAGACCGAATTCCGCCCTTCGGGGGACCAGCCGGCCGCAATCGCCGAACTGTCGGAGGGAATCACGGTTGGCGAGCAGGATCAGGTACTTCTGGGCGCAACCGGAACCGGCAAGACCTTCACCATGGCCAAGGTGATCGAGGCGACCCAGCGCCCGGCTATCATCCTCGCCCCCAACAAGACCCTCGCGGCACAGCTCTACGGCGAGTTCCGGAGCTTCTTTCCGGGAAACGCCGTGGAGTATTTCGTGAGTTATTACGACTATTACCAGCCGGAAGCTTACGTACCACGCACGGACACCTACATCGAGAAGGAGGCGATGATCAACGAGCAGATCGACCGGATGCGCCATTCGGCCACCCGGGCGCTTTTGGAGCGTGACGACGTGATCATCGTCGCCTCGGTCTCGTGCATCTACGGGATCGGCGCCGCCGAGACCTATTCGGCCATGACCCAGGATCTCGCCGTCGGGCAGAGCTACGACCAGCAGGCAGTGATGCGCGAGCTTGTCACCCAGCAGTACCGGCGCAACGACGCGGCCTTCTCGCGGGGCTGCTTCCGCGTTCGTGGGGACTCGCTTGAAATCTGGCCCGCGCATCTGGAGGACCGCGCCTGGCGCTTCAGCTTCTTCGGAGAGGAGCTTGAGAGCATTCATGAGTTCGATCCTCTGACAGGCCAGAAGACCGACGCGATCGAGCGGGTGCGGATCTATGCGAATTCGCACTACGTCACCCCCCGGCCGACGCTCAACCAGGCGATCAAGGGCATCAAGGAGGAACTGCGCACCCGGCTCGACCAGCTCGTGCGCGAGGGCAAGCTGCTGGAGGCGCAGCGCCTCGAGCAGCGCACAAACTTTGACCTCGAGATGATCGAGACCACCGGCTCGTGCAACGGCATCGAGAACTACTCGCGCTACCTGACGGGCCGCAAGCCCGGCGAGCCGCCCCCGACCCTGTTCGAATACATCCCCGACAACGCCGTCGTCTTCGCCGACGAGAGCCACGTCACCGTGCCACAGCTCGGCGGCATGTACCGGGGCGACTACCGGCGCAAGTTCACGCTGGCCGAGCACGGCTTCCGGCTGCCCTCCTGCACCGACAACCGGCCCTTGAAGTTCGAGGAGTGGGACGCGATGCGGCCGCAGTCGGTCTTCGTCTCGGCCACCCCCGGCCGCTGGGAGCTCGAGCGCACGGGCGGCATCTTTGTCGAGCAGGTGATCCGGCCGACGGGGCTGATCGACCCTCCCGTCGAGATCCGGCCGGTGACGAGCCAGGTCGACGACCTGATCGACGAATGCCGGCGGGTGGCGCAGGCCGGCAACCGGGCGCTGGTGACGACGCTGACCAAGCGCATGGCCGAGGACCTGACCGAATACATGCACGAGCAGGGTATCCGCGTACGCTACATGCATTCCGACATCGACACGCTGGAACGGATCGAGATCCTGCGCGACCTGCGCCTTGGCGCCTTCGACGTGCTGGTGGGGATCAACCTCCTGCGCGAGGGGCTCGACATCCCGGAATGCGCGCTGGTCGCCATCCTCGATGCCGACAAGGAGGGATTCCTGCGCTCGGAGACCTCGCTCATCCAGACCATCGGCCGGGCGGCCCGCAATCTGGACGGGCGGGTGATCATGTATGCCGATCATGTCACCGGTTCGATGGAGCGCGCCATCGGCGAGACCGACCGGCGGCGGGCGAAGCAGCAGGCCTATAACGCGGCCCACGGGATCACGCCCGCGACCATCCGCAAGAACGTGGCCGACATCCTCGATGGCACCTATGCGGGCGACACCGACTTGGTGCGGGTCACGGCGAAGGTCGACCGCGCGAGGGTCGGCGCCAACCTGCAGGCGCATCTGGAAGGATTGCGGAAGACGATGCTGAAGGCGGCCGAGAATCTCGAGTTCGAGGACGCGGCGCGCCTTCGCGACGAGATCAGGCGGCTCGAAGCCGTTGACCTCGCCGTCGCCGACGACCCGCTCGCACGGCAGTCGGCCGTCGAGCAACGGGCCGAGGAGGCGGTCGGCCGGTCGTCGTCCGGCCGCCCCGGCACCCGCTCCCGCCGCGGCAAGGGCCGCCGCCGCAGCGACCCCTGACGCCCCGGTCCCGGCTGCCCGTCAGGCCGGATCGCCCGAGGGAATCAGCCCGATCAGCTCGTCCTGCCAGCCATCGCCCACGGCCATGACGCAGCTCACCCCGTCGGTGCCCGTGCGCAGGATCGTCCAAGTCCCGGTGGTGTCCGACGCCCAGAGCTCGAACACCGCCGCGGCTCCGGCGAGCCCGCCACCCCTGCGGATCTCGCCGTAATCCTTGCCGAGCTTGGCAATGATGGCATCGCGTTCGCCGCAGGCCATCTGGGCCCCGGCCGGCGTCGCGAGGGTTGCGGCCAGCCCGGCCGCGAGGAAGGTTGCAAACAGCAGTCGCTTGTGCATGACGGCCTCCGCCGCTGATGCGCGGGACCGCCAGAGACGAACGCGTCAGGCGACCTCCACGCGGGTCATACTGTCTACGCGCAACATTCGAGTCCTCCCTTAAGAGAACACTACTACTCTATGATTAATATGAGAGATTGGAATCAAATTGTGGCGACATCAGGCCCGGAATCGGGCTTCCTGCGGGTCGCCATCGGCGCTTGCCTTTGCGCCGGATCGGGGTAAGCTTTCATCCGGTTCAACAGCGGAAAGGAGGTGATCCAATGTCGAGTGAGACCTTGGAGATGGTGGCGGGAAGCGGAGACGGGGCGCGGCCGTAAGCGAGCAGCCTCCTTTCCGGCCGGACGTGTCCAGGGGCGAGGCCCCGCCCGCCCGGCCATCTCGAAGCTCACGGAAGGCCGCGGCAACGCGGCCTTCTTCATTGGGCGGGAGCCCCGCACGGGAGAGTACGATGACGAAGGCGACGGTCGGGACGGGCTACAAGGAAACGCTCAGGGCACTGCAGATCGAACTGGTGGCGCTCCAGCGCCAGATCATCGCGGGCAACCTGCGGGTGCTGGTGCTGATCGAGGGCCGCGACGCCGCCGGCAAGGACGGCGCCATCAAGCGGATCGTCCAGCACCTCAGCCCGCGCGAGACGCGGGTCGTGGCGCTCGGCAAACCCTCGGACCGCGAGCAGGTGTCCTGGTACTTCCAGCGCCATGTGGCGCACCTCCCGGCGGCACAAGAAATGGTGCTGATGAACCGCTCCTGGTACAATCGCGCCGGCGTCGAGCGGGTGATGGGTTTCTGCACAGAGTCCGAATACGAGGCGTTCATGGAGGCGGTGCTGCCCTTCGAGCATGTGCTCGTTCAGTCGGGCATCCAGCTTCTGAAATACTATCTCGACATCTCGAAGGACGAGCAGGCCCGCCGGCTCGAGGACCGGCGCACCAACCCGCTCAAGACCTGGAAGATCAGCCCGATCGACGCCGTGGCGCTCGACCACTGGGCCGGCTACTCCGCCGCCCGCGACGCCATGCTCCGACGTACCCACAACCGGGTCACCCCCTGGACCGTGGTCAGGGCTGACGACAAGAAGAAGACACGGCTCAACCTGATCCGCGACATCCTTGCGCGGATCGAGCGGCCCGAACCGGCTGCAGGGCTCGCGCCTGCGGACCCGAGGGTAATTTTCCCCTTCTCCGAGAAGCGTCTCCGGGACGGCTCGCTCGCACCCTGACCGGACCTGCCGGGGTCAGAGGTTCGCCCGCAGGCGGATGCAGAACTCCTCGGCGCTCGTCTGCCCGGTGCCCAGCAGGTAGAGTTCGGTCACGAGTCCCGCATAGAGATCGCCGCAGGCGTCGAGTTCAGGCTCGCGCCGGTCCCCGAGGATGCGTCGGCTGATCGCCACGTCGTAATGCATGTTCAGGATCGCGCCGCATGCCTCGCGGATGCGCCCCCGGACCTCGGCGGCAGGCAACCGCTCGTCGATCCGCCGCAAGTCGAGCAGGCTGGTGTCGTCGGGATCAGTGCTGATGTTCAGCACCTCGGCCAGCGGCAGCCCTTCGAGCGAGATCATGCGTGCGGGCGGTATGCCGAACCGCGTCGCCTTCTCGCTCACGAGAGCGTGCATCGCCTCGCCGTAGAGGTAGAGTGATCCGGTCGATTCCCTGATCAGTATCGTCTCGACATGGCGGAATATATAATGCGCCTCTCGCGCCTTCTTTCTGAAGCGCCCCCGGATCCCCAGCCTGGATATCCAGCGAAGCATGGCATTCCGGCGATGATTATTTCCGATAGGGTAGTATAACGATTTAAAATGCCCGAATCAACCCTGGTCTGTTCTTTGCAATCCTCCCGTGATTTTCCCCATCCAGCAGGGGGAGCATCCGCGCACCGTCAAACCGCGGCACCCGGCTCAGCGGAGGCTGATGCGCACCCTGCACCCGCTGCCCGCTCGGCGGCGCAGGCCTCCCGAAACGATCCGGACCTACGCGCCCCGGGGCGGCGCCGGTCGCACGGGCGGAGCGGGCTCAACCCACCCGGGCGTCAGGCCCGGTGGTCGGCGAACCGTGGTCGCGCGCGCCCGATCCGCAGGCCGCCCAGTGGCAGGGCCGGTGCCAGCCCGACGGTTTGCGGCACCGGCATTTCAGGAGTAAACCCTGCCCTACTCCATCACCGGGATCGAGAACTCCGACCCCTCCTTCACCCCGCTCGGCCAGCGGGCGGTGACGGTCTTGGTCCGGGTGTAGAACCGGAATGCGTCCGGCCCGTGCTGGTTCAGATCCCCGAAGCCGGATTTCTTCCAGCCGCCGAAGGTGTGGTAGGCCAGCGGCACCGGGATCGGCACATTGATGCCGACCATGCCGATGTTGATGCGGCTGGCGAAGTCGCGCGCGGTGTCGCCGTCGCGGGTGAAGATCGCCGTGCCGTTGCCGTATTCGTGGTCCATCGCGAGACCGATCGCCTCGGCGTAGGAATGCGCGCGCACGGTCGAGAGCACGGGGCCGAAGATCTCCTGCTTGTAGATGTCCATGTCCTTCGTCACGTGGTCGAACAGGCATCCCCCGATGAAGTTGCCGTTCTCGTAGCCCTGCATCCTGAAGTTCCGGCCGTCCACGACCAGCTTCGCCCCCTGCTCCACGCCCTTGTCGATCAGGCCCTTGACGCGGTTGTAGGCCTCGCGCGTCACCAGCGGGCCGAAATCCACGTCCTCGCCTGCGGTGTAGGGGCCGATCTTGAGGCCCTCGACCCGGGGGGCCAGCTTCCTGATGAGCCGGTCCGCCGTCTCGTCGCCCACAGGGACCGCGACCGAGATCGCCATGCAGCGCTCGCCCGCCGCGCCATAGGCCGAGCCGATCAGGGCATCGACCGCCTGGTCCATGTCGGCGTCCGGCATGACGATCATGTGGTTCTTGGCGCCGCCGAAGCACTGCACGCGCTTGCCGGCCGCGGTGCCGCGAGAATAGACGTAATGGGCGATCGGGGTCGAGCCGACGAAACCCACGGCGCCGATGTCCGGGTCGTCGAGGATGGCGTCGACCGCCTCCTTGTCGCCGTTGACGACGTTCAGGATCCCCGCCGGCAGCCCCGCCTCCAGCATCAGTTCGGCCAGCATCAAGGGCACCGAGGGATCGCGCTCGGAGGGCTTGAGGATGAAGGCGTTGCCGCAGGCGATCGCGGGGCTGAACTTCCACATCGGGATCATCGCCGGGAAGTTGAACGGCGTGATCCCGGCGGCGATGCCGACCGGCTGGCGCATCGAGTACATGTCGATGCCGGGGCCGGCCCCGTCGGTGTACTCGCCCTTCAGGAGATGCGGCGCGCCGATGCAGAACTCGGCCACCTCGAGGCCCCGCTGCACGTCGCCCCGTGCATCCGGGAGCGTCTTGCCGTGCTCGCGGCTCAGGGCTTCGGCCAGCTTGCCCATGTCGCGCTGCAGAAGGCGCACGAACTCCATCATCACGCGCGCCCGGCGCTGCGGGTTGGTGGCGGCCCAGCCGGGCTGTGCGGCCTTTGCGTTCTCGACCGCAGCGCGGACCTCGGCCTTGCTCGCCAGCGGGCACTTCGCCTGCACCTCGCCGGTCGCCGGGTTAAAGACGTCCGAGAAACGCCCCGACGTGCCCTTCACATGCCTGCCGCCGACGAAATGGGTGAGCTCCTTGGTCATCCTGTCCTCCCTGTATGCGAGCTGGGGCGCGAGATCCGGTTCCGGCCTTGCGGAATTGACGCTGCTTGTCGCGCCTTTTCGCCGGACAGGTCAAGCCCCGGCGGGGTCACAATCGGCCTTGCCAAGGGTCAGCGGCGGAGCGTTATATGGCCGCAAAACAAGGCCTCCGGCGCCAGGCCGGCAGGGACGGGAGGTGCACCATCGGCCAGCAGTCATCCGCCGCAGCGGAAGGTGACGCTGCGATCGTGGCAGAGCGCGTGACGAAGGTTTTCGGCGAGGGCCAGGACGCCGTGCGGGCGCTCGACGATGTCTCGGTCACGATCCGGCAGAACGAGTTCTTCACGCTGCTCGGCCCCTCGGGCTGCGGCAAGACAACGCTGCTGCGCCTGATCGCGGGCTTCGACCACCCGACAAGGGGCACCATCCTGCTGCAGGGCCAGGACATCTCGCACCTGCCGCCCTACCAGCGCTCCGTCAACACCGTGTTCCAGTCCTACGCGCTGTTCCCGCACATGACGGTGGGCCAGAACATCGCCTTCGGACTCGAGATGCTGGGCAAGCCGAAGGCCGAGATTGCCGGGACGGTGGCGGCGATGCTGAAGCTCGTCCGCATGGAGGAGCTGCGCGACCGGCGCACCGACCAGATCTCGGGCGGCCAGCAGCAGCGCGTGGCGCTGGCCCGCGCGCTGGCGCCGCGGCCCAAGGTGCTGCTGCTGGACGAGCCGCTGTCGGCGCTGGACTACAAGCTGCGCAAGGACATGCAGATCGAGCTGAAGCGGCTCCAGAACGAGACCGGCATCACCTTCATCTTCGTCACCCATGATCAGGAGGAGGCGCTGACCATGTCGGACCGGATCGCCGTGATGAACCGGGGCCGGATCCTGCAGATCGGAAGCCCGCGCGAGATCTACGACCACCCGGCCGAGCGCTTCGTCGCGGACTTCATCGGCGACACCAATTTCCTGAAGGCCGAGATTGTCGCTGTCGAGGGCGGGCGGGCCCGCCTCAGGCTCGGCACGGGCCGCGAGGTCGAGGCCGATCTGCCGCATGGCATGGCGCCGGGCGCAAGTGTTACCGCTGCCATCCGGCCCGAGCATGCCCGGATCGGCGCCGAGCGGGGCGAGCTCTCCGGGACGATCGAGAACATCGTCTATTTCGGGACCGACACACACTACCATGTGCGGCTCGAGGGAGGCAGCGGGTTCGTCGTGCGCAGCCAGAACCTGCGCGACAGCGCGGAGGAGCTGCGCACAGGCCAGCTGGTGGAGATCTGCTTCAAGTCCGACGCGGTCCAGGTGCTGAGGGACTGAGATGGCGAAGAACACCCCGACCACGGGTCTGGTCGAGGAAATGCAGAAGCGCGAGGTGCGGCGCAGCTGGCTGCTCAGCGCTCCGGCGCTCGCGGTGCTGTTCGCCGCCGCCTCGGGACCGCTCCTGATCGTGCTGGTCTACTCGTTCCTTGCCGGCGGCAGGTACGGCGGGGTCGAATGGCAGCTTTCCGGCAAGGCCTGGTTCAGCGTCATCCTGCAGCGCGACATCTTCGACGATACCGTGAAGCTGGCGGATGCCCACCTTTCGATCCTGTGGCGCTCGGTCAAGCTCTCGTTCCTGACCACCGTGACGACCCTGGCAGTCGGCTTTCCGACCGCCTACTTCATCGCCACCCGCTCCGCCAGGAACCGCAACGTCTGGCTGTTCATGATCACCATCCCGTTCTGGACCAATCTCCTGATCCGGACCTTCGCGATCCTCGAGGTGATCCGCAACGAGGGCATCGTCAACACCGCCCTGCGCCTCGCCGGAGTCACCGAGCAGCCGATCCAGATCCTGTACACGGACGCGGCGATCATGATCGGCATGACCTATGTCTACCTGCCGCTGATGGTGCTGCCGCTCTACGCCGCCATGGAGCGGATGGACTTCCGGCTGGTCGAGGCGGCCTACGATCTCTACGCCACGCGGCTCCAGGTGCTGTGGCGGGTGATCATCCCGCTGGTCAAGCCCGGAATCGTCGCGGGCTCGATCCTCGTGTTCATCCCGTCGCTGGGGGCGTTCGTCACGCCTCGAGTACTCGGCGGCGGCAAGAACATGATGCTCGGCAACCTGATCGAGCTGCAGTTCGGGGCCGGCCGCAACTGGCCGCTTGGCGCGGCGCTGTCCATCACGCTCCTCGCCGTGGTGATGGTGGCGCTGCTGTTCTACGTCCGCACCGTCCAGCGCGGGTCGGCGAGGGCGCGATGAGGGCGCGTCGCGCCTTCGCGCTGAAGCGGCTGCCGGGATTCACGGCCGTTGCGCTCACCTGTTTCGTGCTGCTCTACGCTCCCATCGTCATGCTGGTCGCCTACTCGTTCAACGCGGGAAAGAACATCGCGGTCTGGGAGGGGTTCTCGCTGCAATGGTACGTGTCGGCCTGGCACAACGAGCAGGTGCAGGACGCGACGATCCGCTCGCTGGTGCTGGCGGCGCTCGCGGCGGTGTTCTCGACGGTGCTTGCGACCATGGCGGCGCTCGGAACCACAAGGACGCGGCCGTTCCGCGGGCTGACCGCGGTCTACGCCATGATCAACCAGCCGCTGATGGTGCCCGAGATCGTCACCGCAGTGGCGCTGCTGATCTTCTTCGCCCTCATCAAGACCGCGACCGGGATCGAGGGTATGGTGTATCTGGTGGCGGCGCACACGGCCTTCTGCATACCCTTCGCCTACCTGCCGATCCGGGCCCGGCTCGAGGGGATGGACCTGACGCTGGAGACGGCGGCGGCCGATCTTTACGCCACGCCCTGGATGGCGTTCCGGCGGGTCACCCTGCCGCTGATGCTGCCCGGCATCCTCGCCGGTGCAATGCTCGCCTTCGTCATTTCGCTCGACGACGTCGTGATCACCGAGTTCGTCAAGTCGGCGGGGCAGGAGACGCTGCCGACCTACATGCTGGGCCAGCTGCGGCGCGTAATCACGCCGGAAATCAACGCGATCTCGACCGTGCTGCTCGGAATCTCGGTGCTCATCGTGTCTCTGTTCTTCATAATCAGCCGGAAACGGGCGTAGGATCGGCACGACTCGACACATTCAAAGGGAGGTGAACCATGAGATGGAAACTGACGGCCGGCGCGCTTGGCGCCGCATTGCTTGCCACGACCGGGCTCGCTCAGGCCGCGGGCGAGCTCAACATCTTCAACTGGGGGAACTACACCAACCCCGAGCTGATCACGAAGTTCGAGAAGGCCCACGACGTCAAGGTGACGGTCACGGACTATGACTCGAACGATGCCGCGCTCGCCAAGATCAAGGCGGGCGGGCACGGGTTCGACATCGTCGTGCCCTCGGCCAGCTTCGTGCCGGTCTTCGTCGGCGAGGGGCTGCTGCTCGAGGCGCGGCCGGACCAGATGGAGAACTTCAAGAACGTCGCGCCCGAATGGGCCAATCCCGACTGGGATCCGGGCCGGCACTACACCGTGCCCTGGCAGTGGGGCAGCGTCGGCATGGTGGTCGACACCGAGGTCTATGGCGGCGACATCAACACCTCGGCCGTTGTGTTCGACCCGCCGGCGGAGCTCCAGGGCAAGATCAACGTGGCGCCCGAGATGGGCGACGTGATCGGCACTGCCCTGCTCTATGTCGGCTCCGAGCCCTGCACGACCGACAAGGAAGCGCTGAAGAAGGTACGCGACCTCTTGATGGCCGCGAAGCCGAAATGGATCTCGATGGACTACGGCATCATCGAGAAGATGCCGCGCGGCGACTTCGCCGCGGCGCTATACTGGAACGGAGCCGCCTTCCGTGCCCGGCTCGCGAAGCCTTCGATCCAGTTCGGCTATCCGCGCGAGGGCTACCCGCTGTGGATGGACAATGTCGCCATCCTGAAGGACGCAAAGAACGTCGACAACGCCAAGCTCTTCATGAACTTCATCATGGACCCCGAGAACGCGGCCCTGATCTCGGCCTTCGCCCGCTATGCCAACGGCATCTCCGGCTCCGAAGCCTTCATGCCCGCCGACATGAAGGACGCGCCGGAAATCGCGATCCCGGCCGAGTTCGCCGACAAGGGCGTGTTCCTGCCGACCTGCTCGCCGGAGTCGAACGAGCTCTACACCGCGATCTGGACCGAGCTCACCAAGTAACGCGCGAGGGTCCGGGCTGGCCCCGGACCCGTATCGCCCGAAGGGCTCCGCACGGGGCCCTTCGACCTTTCCGGTCGCCGGGCTTCCCTCCCGGGCGGGCCCTGCCCTACCATCCGCGGCCGAATCGCCATGCCGCATGAGGGTGTCCCCCCATGAAGCCGATCGCCGAGAAAGACCGCCGGGTCGTCAACCTGCGCGACGCGACATTCGAGCCCTGGGACCCGGACGGGATCACCGAGAAGGGCACCCAAATCCTCCAGCTCAACCCGGACATGCCGCGGGGCGTCGGGTTCTACATCTACCGGATGGAGCCGGGCGCCCGCAGTGCGCCGCACCGCCATGGCGGCGCCGAGGAGTTCTTGATCATCGAAGGCGAGATCCACGAGCCGGACGGCACCGTGTTCCGGGCGGGCGACGTGGTCTGGCTGGCACCCGGCACCGAGCACACGTCCTACGCCCCGAACGGGGCGTTGATCGCGGTCTATGCCGAGGCCGAGGAGACGAATCTGGCGCCGGGGTGAGATCGCCTACGGAATCCACAAACCGCCGTCATTCCCGCGAAAGCGGGAATCTCCTAGCGTCGCAACCCTTCGCGTGACCCCCGACTGCGCGGGGATGCCGGTGAAGGCGCAGGCTATGCGCTCGTACGCCGTGTTCGATCCCCTAGCCCGGCTTCCGGCCGCGGAAGTGGTGCGGGCAGTGCTCGCCGGATTCGACCACCGGCACCATGGCGGTCCAGGTGCGGATCTGGCCGGCCACCGCCTCGGCGCCGATCAGCGCCTCGAACTTTGCCCGGTCCGGACCGGTCAGCCGCGCCAGCTCGGCCCTGGCCTGCTCGCGGTACCAGGGGTTGCGGTTCACAAGCCGGATGTCGGTGAAGCCCGCCGCCTCCAGCGCCCTGCGGTAGCGCCCGGGCGATGCCATGGCGAAATCCAGATCCTCGCAGCGGATGTAATGGGCCATTTCCGGGGAAGGCGGGCCGTCATGGCCGATCAGCCAGTCCGAGGCGACGAACCATCCGCCAGGCTTCAGCACCCGGAACGCCTCGCGTGCCAGCCACTCCTTGTCCGGGATGTGGATGATCGAGTCCTTCGAGAACACGATGTCGAGGCTCGCATCCGGCAGCGGGAACGGCCCCGGCGCAACCTCCCGGATCTCGATCCGGCCGGCGAGTCCCGCCTGCTCCGCGCGCTCGCGCGCGGCGCGGCAGACTTCGGCCTCGACGTCGATTCCGATCACCCGCCCCGCCCCGTGGCGGCGCACGAGGTCGACGGTGATGCCGCCGGATCCCGAGCCGATGTCGAGCACGGTCCTGCCGGAGAGATCGATCCCCTCGAGGATGCGCGCCACCTCCTCGGGGCCACCGGGTGAAAGGTAGCCCTCACCCCAGAGTTCGCCGAGAAAGGCGATGACGCCTGCATCGTAATGCTCCGGTTCCTGGCTCACCCTTCCGCCCTCTCCAGGGCCACGCGAAATTGTGCCGCATGGTCCGGGAAGGTCATGGCAAGGAAGCGGCCGGCGATCTTCAGCGCCCCGGCCACATCCGGAGCGCCCGGCGTGAGATAAAGCCGGAGCCAGAGCCCATCGGTCAGCGCGTCGATCCCGGCCCCGATCTCCGCGGCGTCGGCCACCGGCCGGCCTGCGGCCGCCAGCAGTTCGGTGCAACAGCTCCGCATCGCTGCCGAGTGCTCGTTGTCGAACTTCTCCGCGATCTCGGCATACAGCGGCCGGGCGCTCGCCTCCCCCCAGAAGGCATGCCAGATCACAAGGGAATCGGCATCGCAGATCGCCGGATCGAACTCCGAGCGGACCAGCGCTAGGAGCCGCGCCGCCGGATCCGGTCCCGCTGCCGCGAGAGCCCTCTGCCAGACCTCCTGATACGCCTCGTACTGCTGGCGCAGCACCTCGCCCAGGAGTGTCTGCTTGTTCTGGAAGTAGAACACCGCCACGCCCTGCGAGAGCCCTGCCTCGGCCGAGACGGTCGCCAGCGTCGTGCCGGCGAGACCATTGCGCACGACCGAACGCATCGTCGCCTCGATGATCTGGCGGCGGCGCATCGCGGCATTCTCGGTCCGCTCGCGACGTTGTCGGGTTCCGGTGGGGGTGTCGGAATCGGTCATCAGGCCTGCCCCCTCGCTCGACGGGAATCTGCAGCCGCACATTCGCCGCAGAGCAGCACGATTTCAACTGCCGCAGCAAGCGTATCACAAATTTTATTTGAGCGCTCAAAGAAATTTCTTTACCAGCCTGCCGCGCTCGGCTAGGTTCGGCCATCGGCCCGGAATCACGGACAAAACAGATGTCGCCGGACCCCAGAGGGGCGGCGCAGAACAACGAGCGAGCCATGCTTTACCAGACTGACGGCAGCGCCCTGCGGCGCGGGAACGGCGCATCGGCGGAGGCGATACGCGCCTGGGACAACGACCACTTCCTCCACCCGTGGGAGTCCATGGGGATGGGCGACCCGAACCGGGTCATCGCGGCCGGCGGCGAGGGCATCCACATCTTCGACCCGCAGGGCCGGCGCTACATCGACGGGCCGGGCGGCATGTGGAACGTGCAGATCGGCTACGGCCGCGCGGAGATGGCGCAGGCGATCGCCGAACAGGCGGTGAAGCTCGCCTATCACAGCCCCTGGGCATTCGCGTCCGAGCCCTCTGCCCTGCTGGCACGGAAGCTGGCCGAAATGGCGCCGGGCGACCTCAACTCGGTGTTCTTCACCACCGGCGGCTCGTCGGCGGTCGACAGCGCGCTGCGCTTCGCCCAGTTCTACAACAACCTGCGCGGCCGGCCGGAGAAGAAGCTCTTCATCGCGCGGGACAAGGGGTATCACGGCTCGACCTATCTCGCGGCCACGGTGACGGGCAAGGAGCGTAACAGGACCTTCCTCGACATCGAGCACCGGCTCATCCGCTTCGTGCCGAACGTGAACCCCTACGTCCGGCCGGCGGGCATGTCGGTGGAACAGTGGTGCGATGACAAGGTCGCCGACCTCGAGCGCACCATCCTTGAGATGGGGCCGGACAAGGTCGCCGCCTTCATCGCCGAGCCGATCCTGGCCTCGGGCGGGGTCATCGTGCCACCGCCGGGCTACCATCGGCGCACGCTCGAGATCTGCCGGAAGTATGACGTGCTCTACATCTCTGACGAGGTGGTGACGGCCTTCGGGCGGCTCGGCCACTGGTTCGCGTCTGAGGAAGTGTTCGGCATCACGCCCGACATCATCACCTGCGCCAAGGGGCTGACCTCGGGCTACCTGCCGCTCGGCGCGATGATCCTGTCGGACCGGCTGCTCGACGACATCATGGCCGAGGACCGGTCGCACATCATGTTCTCGAACGGCTACACCTATTCCGGGCACCCGGTCTGCTGTGCGGCGGCGCTGAAGAACATCGAGATCTTCGAGCGCGAGGGCATCCTCGAGCATGTGCGCGAGGTGGCGCCGCACTTCCAGGCGCGGCTGCGCGATCTCGCAAGATACGAGATCGTCGGCGACACTCGCGGCATGGGGCTCATCGGCTGCGTCGAAGGCGCCGCTGCGCCCGGCATGCCGGAGGAGAAACGCCTGGCGATCGACGCCGAGTTCGGCGCCCGGGTCGACGAGAAATGCGAGGCCATGGGGCTGATTGTCCGGCCGATGATCAACATGTGCGTGTTCTCGCCGCCGCTGATCATCAGCACGGAGCAGATCGACGAGATGTTCGACATCCTGGACAGGGCGATCGCCAGGACCCAGGACGAGATGCTCTGAGGCAGCAGACCTGCCGCCGCAGGCCGGGAGGGTCCGCCGGAAAGCCGCGGATTTCGGAGCGCTCGGCACAACTTGTCGCCCGCGCGATCGCCGGCTAAGGTCACTGCAGCAGTTTGCGAAGGGAGAAGTGCACCGGCGGGGACAAGGTCAAAAGGAAGCGGCATAAGCCATTCCCCGCTCGATCGAACAGGGAGACGCACATGAAACGGCGTATGGTACTTCCGGCCCTGATGGCCGGTGCGGTGATCGCCACCGCGGGCTGGAGCCTCGCGGGAGGCGAGGAGCTGGTCGTCTTCGACTGGGCCGGCTACGAGGACCCGGAGTTCTACAAGTCCTACACCGAAAAGTATGGCAACCCGCCGACCTTCGCCTTCTTCGGCGACGAGGAGGAGGCGTTCCAGAAGCTGCGCTCCGGGTTCAAGGCCGATCTCGCCCATCCCTGCTCGCAGTCGGTGGTGAAGTGGCGCGAGGCCGGGCTTCTGGAGCCGCTCGACACATCGAGGATCGCGGCCTGGGAACATGTGATGGCCGGCTTCCGCGACATGCCGGGGTTCAGTGAGGACGGCAAGGTCTATGTCCTGCCGCTCGACTGGGGCGCGACGGCGATGACCTACCGCACCGACACGGTGAGCGCGGAGGACGCCGCGACGCTGCAATCCTTTGCCGACCCGAAGTTCCAGGGCCGGGTCTCGATCGGCGACAATGTGGATGACGCCTATGCGCTGGGCTTCCTGGCGGTCGGCGTGAAGGACTGGACCAAGGCGACCGACGAGGACTTCCGGAAGGCTTCGGAATTCCTGCGCAAGGTCCATCAGAACGTCCGCGCCTACTGGCAGGATGGCTCGGAACTCGCCCAGCTCATGGCCAGCGGCGAGGTGCAGATCGCCTGGGCCTGGAACGAGACGGCGACGCAGATGCAGGGCGAAGGACATCCCGTTGTCATGACCCGCGATACCAGGGAGGGCTCGACTTCGTGGGTCTGCGGCTATGTCAGGGTCAAGGGCGGCTCGGCCCCGGACGACACGGTCTATGACTTCCTCAACGCCTGGATGGAGGAGCGGACGGCCGAGTATATCGTCAGTGCGTGGGGGTATGGCCATTCGAACGCGGCGGGTATGGCGAAGATCGATCCCGACACGCTGGCAAGCTCGGGGTTCAACGATCTCGACAAGTATACCGCCGACACGCTCTGGCAGGCGCCGGTGCCGACTGCTCTGCGGGAGAAGATGATCGCCGAGTTCGAGAAGATCAAGGCGGGCTTCTGACGCGGCGGACCCGTCAAATGTGACCCGGACGCCGCCCTGACCGGGGCGGCGTTCCTCACGTCAGGGAGGCAGAGATGGCGGCAGGCGATGCACTCGAGCGCCGGTTCAACGGGTTGCGGGATGCGCAGCCCACCCTTCCCGCCGCGTGGTATTTCGATCCGGCGCATCACGAGCGCGAGATGCGGGCGATCTTCCGCCGCAACTGGATCTACCTCTGCCGGTCGGCCGAACTCGCCGGGCCGCGCGCCTTCCGCAGCTTCACCGTGGCCGGGCAGGACATCCTGCTGGTGCGCGGCGAGGACGGGACCCTCAACGGCTTCTTCAATACCTGCCGCCACCGCGGCGCGACGCTTTGCACCGCGGAATCGGGGCGGCTGGCGAAGCCGCTGATCGTCTGCGCCTACCACCAGTGGGCCTACGGCCTCGACGGGAGGCTGCGCGCGACCGGGCCGATGCGGCGCGTGGGCGGCTTCGAGCGGGCGGAATACGGGCTGCACCGGGTGGCGGTCGAGGAATGGCGCGGCTTCGTCTTCGTCAACCTGGCCGGCGATGCGGCGCGGCCTTTCCTCGACCAGTTCGGTGCCGAGGTCGGGCATATCGCCAACTGGCCGCTGGAGAGACTGGTCGTCGGCCATGTCTACCAGAGGACGCTGAAGTGCAACTGGAAGATCTTCTGGGACAATTTCAACGAGTGCCTGCACTGCCCGAACCTGCACCCGGAGCTCTGCGCGCTGGTGCCGATCTACGGCCGGGCGATCATGGCGCGGCGCGACGACCCGGACTGGGAGAACCAGGCCGGCAATCCGGCCCCGGCCTTCGCCGGCGGGCTGCGGGAAGGCGCGAAGTCCTGGTCGATGGACGGCTCGGCGCAGGGCGTGCTCGGCGGTCTGAGCGAGGCCGACCGGGCGGCGGGGCAGCGCTACACGACGCTGGTGCCCTCGGTCTTCATCGCCGCCCATCTCGACTATGTCCGCGCGGTGCGGCTGCTGCCGACCGGGCCCGAGGAGATGGAGATCCGGGCCGAGTGGCTGTTCGACCCGGAGATGCTGGCCCGGCCCGGCTTCGACATGAAGCGGATCACCGACTTCGCGACGCTGGTGATGGACCAGGACGGCGCGGCCTGCGAGATGAACCAGCGCGGGCTGAGGGCCGAACCCTTCGAGCGGGGCGTGCTGATGCAGGAGGAATACGAGGTCTTCCTGTTCCAGGACTGGGTCAGGGGGCAGCTGGGCGAGCCGACGCTGGGCGGGCCGGCGGCCAGCCGGGCGAGCCGGCGGGCCGAGTAGCGCCGGCGGATCCGGCCGTGGGAGGGGCCTCTCAAGGGCTTCTCAAGCGTGGGAAGCTGGCTAAGCCATTGATTTCACTGGAGAAGAAAGTTGAGCAGGTTTCATGGTTAACGCCACCCGCCTCGACGGGGCGCGGCAGGCGCGTTAGGAAACAGCCGGACACCTTGAAGAACCTGGTCTGACGTCGGCCACGGTCCTGCGAACTTCGTTTTGGGGTCGGCCTGAGCGTCGGCTTGCTGCGGTCGGAATGCGTGTCGGGTGTCGGTCCGGTGTTTTCGCTATGCCGGTGCACTCCTTGCCTCCGAGAAGGTCAGGCGCTTCATGTTGAAGGCGAGCTTGGCGAGGCCGATCTTGGCCCGCGCCCGGGCGAGGCCGATGGTGCGCAGGAAGAGCCCCATGCGGTGCTTCTGCTCGGCGAAGACGTGCTCGACATGGGCGCGGACCTTCGAGCGGGCTGCATTGGCACGCTGGCGCGGCGCAGGCAGCGGCTTGCCGGGCGCGCGGCGGAAGTGGACCTTCGAGGCCAGCCCGGCCCGGGCGATCCGGCCCTCGTTCTTGCGCGAGCGGTAGGCGGTGTCGGCCCAGACTTCCGCGCCGGGGTTGCTCCGGTCGATGAGCCCGGCCAACTCGCGCCCGTCGTGGCGGGCCGCGTCGCTCACCGACCATTTGCGGATGAAGCCGTGGCGCCGGTCGGTGCCGATATGGTTCTTGCAGCCGAAGACCGGCACGGCGATCTCGGTCATCGGCGAACCGTCCGGGCAACGTTTCCGGCGCCCCCGCTACAGCGTCCAGCGTGCATCGCGGTCCTTCTGGGCCAGCTTGGCGGGCTTTGCCTGCCAGTCCTCCGGGATGCCGCCACCCGTGACGATCTCGCGCTCCTCCTCGGTCAACCGTTGCCGCGGCGCCGCGACGATCGAGGCGTCGATGATCTGCCCGCCCATGGCGAGATATCCGGCCTGCTTGAGGTGCCCATCGAAGCGGGCGAACAGCTTCTCCACCGCGCCCGCCTCAGCCAGCGCCTCGCGGAACCGCCAGATTGTGGTCTCATCGGGCACAGTGTCGCCGTCGTCGAGGCGCAGGAACCGGCCGAAGGTGCGGCGGTCCATGATCTGGAACTCGGCCTGCGCGTCCCACAACCCGTAGAGCGCCTGAAGCACCAGAACCTTGAACATGAGAACAGCGTCCATCGGCGGGCGACCGCCCTTCGCGCCGTCCGAACGCCTCAGCGCCGCGTCGAGTTCCGCCCGGAAGAGCTCGAAGTCGATCACCGCCGCCAGCCGCTCAAGCGGATCGCCAGCCTTCGACTAGGCCGCATACCGATCGTCCAGATCGAAGAAACCCCGCTGCTCCGCCATCATCTCCCCCAACGTCGCCCAAGGCGATGGAATCACGACAAAGCGCCAGACGCGAGAGGTTGTTCAGGGTGTCCAGTCGTCTACCCGACAGACCCGCAATACTGGCGCCCTTGAAATATCGCCCCCATCGCACCTTGACGTGGGCGGTTTTCGCGAATCGTGTCGGCGGTTATCAGGTCCAGACGACGCATCATCGTGGAATCTCGCCGCGCCGTGCCTTAAACGGAGCCGCGAATCCGCTGCCGCCTCGCGAGACCCAAATGACCCCGCGCACCGAAGGCTATCTCTCCCTGCTCGGCTTCGGCCTTTGCATCCCGCTCGCCAACTGGATGATCGGGCATGTCGGGACCGTTTGCGTGCCGGACGGGCCCTGCCTGGTCCCGGTGGCGCCGGGCGTGATGGCGCCGAGCGGGGTCGTGATGATCGGCCTCGCACTGGTGCTCCGCGACCTGGTGCAGCGCCGGCTCGGACTGCGCTGGGTGACGGCGGCGATCCTCGCCGGCGCGGCGCTCTCCGGCCTCGTGGCGCCGCCGGCGCTGGTGGTGGCCTCGGCGGCGGCCTTCCTGCTCTCGGAATTCGCCGATCTCTGCGTCTACACACCCTTGCAGGAGCGCCGGCTGGTGCTGGCGGTCTTCGCCTCGGGCGTAGTCGGGCTCGTCGTCGACAGCCTGGTGTTCCTGTGGCTCGCCTTCGGCAGCCTCGATTTCCTGGCCGGCCAGGTGCTCGGCAAGGGCTGGATGGTGCTGGCGGCGCTGCCCTTCATCGCCTGGCTGCGCCGCCGCGACGCACGGATGGGTTTCACGCCGGCCTGAACGGCGCCTGCGCCGGCGGTCAGCCTGCCGGGGCGACGCGCGGCAGCCGGCGCGGCGGCAGCGGCGCCCGGTTGGCCCGACGCTGCAGTTCCCACCGCGACGCGGAGCCGAGGCAGCGCTCCCTCAGCCCCTCCGGGTCCGGCAGGCCGGTCCCGGCGGCGCGGGTCCTGAGATAGACGACGCGGTGGTGGGTGGTATCGAACATCTGGCCCTCCATCGGGTGATCGGGGCATTGCCGCCGATGCCGGAGCACCGTTCCGAATTCGCGCTCCGGTTGAATAAAATCTCGGGCAACATGCTTAACAAATCGCAAATGCACGCGGAGGTTGAGCAACCGCCTGCCGTGGCGGCGCGGCACCGGCCTATCCGGCCGGGGGCCAGGTGTCGGAGAGGCGGTAGCCGCCGGGCCAGGGGTCGGAAGGGTCCAGCATGTGCTGGTGCGTGCCGGTGATCCAGGCCCGGCCCGCGAGGGTCGGCACGATCGCCGGGCGTCCGCCGACCGCCGCCCCGGCCGCGATCGTGCAGTGGAACTCCGAGCCGATCAGCGAGATGCCGGTGAAGCGGTCGCCGACCCTGAGCCGCCCCTGCGCATGCAGCACCGCCAGCCGCGCCGAGCAGCCGGTGCCGCAGGGCGAGCGGTCGATCTTGGCGGGCCGGATCG
Organism: Limibaculum sp.; assembly: GCA_039805905.1. Taxonomy (GTDB): domain Bacteria; phylum Pseudomonadota; class Alphaproteobacteria; order Rhodobacterales; family Rhodobacteraceae; genus Thermohalobaculum. The sequence continues at coordinate 70,935 of JBDIVM010000005.1, forward strand.
CCACCGCGTTGCGGCCGGTGGCGATGCCGTCCCGCATCTCTATGGGCGCGGCGACCTGGCAGAACGAGATGTGGTCCCAGTCCGGGTTCTCCGGATGGGTGAAGCCGAGCTGCTCGTTGGCGGCGGCGGTGATGCGCGCCCCGGTCACCGCGATATCGCGGGCCTCGTCCGGGGTCAGCGCGAAGCCGAGCGCGGCGCTGTCGGCGATCACGAAGCTGTCGCCGCCATAGGCGGTGTCGACCGTCAGCGTGCCGATGCCGGAGACCTCGAGCGGCGCCGCCAGCCGGTCGGCGAAGGAGGGCACGTTGCGGATCGTCACCCGCTCGGCCCGGCCGAGTCGGACCTCGACCCGGGCCTCCACCAGCCCGCCGGGCGCCTCGAGCATCAGCACTGTCTCCGGCTCGGCGACGCGGACGAGACCGGTCTCGACCAGCACGGTCGCGACGCAGATCGAATTCGAGCCCGACATCGGCGGGGTGTCCTCGGGTTCCATGATGATCCAGGCGGCATCCGCTTCCGGGTGCTTCGGCGGCACCAGCAGGTTGACGTGCCGGAAGACGCCGCCGCGCGGCTCGTTCAGCAGGAAGGCGCGCAAGTCGCCGTCGCGCGCGATCCGGCGCGACTGCTCCCAGAGCGTCGCGCCGGGCGGCGGCGCCACCCCGCCGACGATGACATCGCCGACCTCGCCCTCCGCATGGGCGGAGACGACATGGATCACCCGGTCTGTCCTCATGGTCCCTCCCGGATGGGCGTCGCAATGGTCCGCGCGCCCTCCGGGTCGGAGCGTAGCGGCCGGGGCACGAGCATTCAACGTCTCCGGCGCGGCTGCCGCCCGCAACCGGTGCCGGCGGCCGCGTCAAGCGGTCGCCTCGCCTGCCGGCGCTCGCCGGGGGTATGGCATGCGGCCGTCGTTTTGCCCTTGCCAAGCCGGCGGGGCGCTGTAGGTGTTGCCTCCGCCTGCCGCGACGAACCGGACCGACCCGAAGGACGCCTGCCGATGATCCGCCTCACCCATCTCGCACGGCTCGAAGCCGAGGCCATCCACATCATGCGCGAGGTCGCCGCCGAGGCCGAGAACCCGGTGATGCTCTATTCCGTGGGCAAGGACAGCTCGGTGATGCTGCATCTGGCGAAGAAGGCGTTCCATCCCGCCGTGCCGCCCTTTCCGCTGATGCATGTGGACACCACCTGGAAGTTTCGCGCCATGTACGAATTCCGCGACCGCATGGCCAAGGAGTCGGGCATGGACCTGATCGTCCATGTGAACCGGGAGGGGCTCGCCGAAGGCATCGGCCCGTTCTCGCACGGCTCGCAGGTCCATACCGACGTGATGAAGACGGTGGCGCTGAAGCAGGCGCTCGACAGGTACCGCTTCGACGTCGCCTTCGGCGGTGCACGGCGCGACGAGGAGAAGAGCCGGGCGAAGGAGCGCATCTTCTCGTTCCGTACCGCGAGCCACCGCTGGGACCCGAAGAACCAGCGCCCCGAGCTCTGGAAGCTCTACAACACGCGGAAGAACAGGGGCGAGTCGATCCGGGTGTTCCCGCTGTCGAACTGGACCGAGCTCGACATCTGGCAGTACATCTACCGTGAGAACATCCCGATCCCCGACCTCTACTTCGCGGCCGAGCGGCCTGTGGTCAGGCGCGACGGGATGCTCCTGATGGTCGACGATGACCGCTACCCCTTCGCCGCGGGCGAGGTGCCCGAGAAGCGCTGGGTGCGGTTCCGGACGCTCGGCTGCTGGCCGCTGACCGGCGCCGTGGAGTCGCGGGCCGCGACGCTGCCGGAGATCATCCAGGAAATGCTGCTGACCACTACCTCGGAACGCCAGGGCCGCGCCATCGACCACGACGCCGCGGCCTCGATGGAGAAAAAGAAACAGGAGGGCTACTTCTGATGGCCCACAAGGACGAACTCATCGCCACCGACATCGTCGGCTACCTGCAGGCGCACGAGAACAAGAGCCTGCTGAGGTTCATCACCTGCGGCTCGGTCGATGACGGGAAATCCACCCTGATCGGCCGGATGCTCTATGAATCGAAGCTGATCTTCGAGGACCAGCTCGCGGCGCTGGAGGCAGACTCGAAGAAGGTCGGCACCCAGGGCGACCGTATCGACTTCGCGCTCCTGGTTGACGGCCTCGCCGCCGAGCGCGAGCAGGGCATCACCATCGATGTCGCCTACCGCTTCTTCTCGACCGAGAAGCGCAAGTTCATCGTCGCCGACACGCCCGGCCACGAGCAGTACACGCGCAACATGGCGACCGGTGCCTCTACCGCCGACCTCGCCGTGGTGATGATCGACGCCCGCAAGGGTGTGCTGACCCAGACAAGGCGGCATTCCTTCATCGTCTCGATGCTGGGTGTGAAGCATGTGGTGCTCTGCATCAACAAGATGGACCTCGTCGGTTACGCCCAGCACGTCTACAACGCGATCGACGAGGACTATCGCACCTTTGCCCGGACCCTCGGCATCTCGAGCGTCGTCACGATCCCGGTCTCGGCGCTGGAAGGAGACAACGTCACCGAGCATTCGGTGCGGATGCCCTGGTACATCGGCCCGGCGCTGATGCCCTACCTCGAGACGGTGGATGTCGAATCCGACGACCAGGCGAAGCCGTTCCGGATGCCGGTGCAGTGGGTCAACCGTCCGAACCTCGACTTCCGCGGCTTCTGCGGCCAGATCGCTTCGGGCACGGTCAGCCCCGGCGACCGCATCAAGGTGCTGCCCTCGGGCCGCGAGAGCCGGGTGGCACGGATCGTGACCTTCGACGGCGATCTCGACCGGGCGGTGGCCGGCCAGTCGGTGACGCTGACGCTGGCCGACGAAATCGACATTTCGCGCGGCGACATGATCGCGGCCGCCGATTCCCCGGCCGAGGTCGCCGACCAGTTCGAGGCGCATGTGCTCTGGATGTCCGATCAACACATGCTGCCCGGACGACCCTACCTCATGAAGATCGGCGCCAGGACCGTGACCTGCACGCCTGCCTCGCCGAAATACAAGATCAACGTCGATACCCTTGAGCACCTCGCCGCGAAATCGCTCGAGCTGAACGAGATCGGCGTCTGCAACGTCTCGCTCGACCGCGACATCGCCTTCGATGCCTACGCGGAGAACCGCGAGACCGGCGGCTTCATCCTGATCGACCGGCTGTCGAACGAGACGGTCGCGATGGGGCTGCTGCACTTCGCGCTCCGCCGCGCCTCGAACATCCACCGCCAGGCGATGAAGATCGACAAGGCGGCCCGCGCCGGCCAGAAGAACCAGAAGCCGGCGATCCTCTGGTTCACCGGCCTCTCGGGCTCGGGCAAGTCGACGATTGCCGACATCGTCAGCCAGAAGCTGCATGCGATGAACCGGCACACTGCGACGCTCGACGGCGACAATGTGCGCCACGGGCTGAACCGCGACCTCGGCTTCACCGACGTCGACCGGGTCGAGAACATCCGCCGCATCGCCGAGGTGTCGAAGCTGATGGTCGAGGCCGGACTGATCGTGCTGACCTCGTTCATCTCCCCGTTCCGGGCCGAGCGGCAGATGGCCCGCTCCATCGTCGACGAGGGCGAGTTCGTCGAGATCTTCGTCGACACGCCGCTCGCCGAGGCGGAGCGGCGGGACGTGAAGGGGCTCTACCGGAAGGCGCGTGCCGGGGAGATCAGGAACTTCACCGGCATCGACTCGCCCTACGAGGCCCCGCGGGCCGCGGAAATCGTGATCGACACCACCAGAGTGACCGCCGAGGAGGCCGCAAGCCAGATCGTCGCCTGGCTCGAGGAGCGGGGCTACCTCACCTGAGGGTGCCCCGATGCTGCCAGTGCCACGGGCACGCCACCCCGGCCGCGCCCGCCGTCGCCACAGGCAGTGGAGGGTCAGATTTCCGGCGCCACTGCATACTGCGCGCCGGAAACGTGCTCCATCCAGTCCACATGCTTGCCGTCGAGCGCCTCGTGCATGGCGATATGGACCATGCCGTGAGCCGGGGCGGCACCGTGCCAGTGCTTCTCGCCCGGCGGGATCCAGACCGTATCGCCGGGCCTGATCTCGCGCACCGGCCCGCCCCAGACCTGCACCCGGCCGATGCCCGCGACCACGTGCAGGGTCTGGCCGAGCGGATGGGTATGCCAGGCGGTCCGCGCCCCGGGCTCGAAGGCCACGCGCACGGCGCGGAGGCGTGCCGGTGCGGGCGCCTCGACGATCGGGTCCTGCCAGACCGTGCCGGTGAACCAGTCGGCCTTCGCCTTGCGGGTTTCGCCGTCTGATGCGGTGCGGATGTCCATTCCCGTCCTCCTGTCGCCGTCTCGCCGTCGCGTCACAGTAGGCCGGCGCGGCCCGGCTGCCCACCGGAAACCCGGCGGGTCTCACGCCATGCGCGCCTTTGGCCCGAGCCGCCCCATGAGCAGCCAGAAGGCAATGCCCATGTTCAGGATGTTCCAGGCAATCCCGTTGAGGAATGCGGCCTCGTAGCTTGCGGTCAGGTCGTAGATCGCGCCCGATATCCATCCGCCCAGCGCCATACCGAGAACGGTCGCCATCAACACCAGGCTGACCCGCGCCCCGGCCTCGCGGGCCGGGAAATATTCGCGGATGATCAGCGCATAGCTCGGCACGATGCCGCCCTGGCTAAGCCCGAACACTGCCGCGATCACGTAAAGCGAGACCAGCCCGTCGAAGGGCAGGTAGAGAAACAGTGCCAGGCACTGCAGGGTCGAGCCGAGGATCAGCGTGCCGACCCCGCCGATCCGGTCGGCGATGAAGCCCGAGGCGAGCCGGCTCACCACCCCTGTGCCGAGCATGATCGACAGCATCTCGGCGCCGCGTGCGGGCCCGTAGCCGAGATCGCCGCAATAGGCCACCATATGCACCTGCGGCATCGACATCGCCACGCAGCAGGCGAGCCCGGCGACGACCAGGAGCGCCTGCAGCACGGCGGGCGAGGCCGGCATCGGTGTCCGAACGGCGCGCGCGGATACCGGGATGTCCCCGGTGTCGATCGTCGGCCGCCGGCGCAGCATCAGGGACAATGGAAGCATCGCCACGACGCAGAACAGCCCGACCCAGAGATGGGTCTCGCGCCAGCCGATGGCCTCGATCGCATGCTGCAGCACCGGCGGCCAGATCGTTCCGGCCAGGTAGTTGCCGCTCGCGACCACGGCGATGGCGATGCCGCGCCGGCGCAGGAACCAGTGGGTCACGTCGGCCACCATCGGCCCGAAGGTGCTGGAGGAGCCGAGCATCCCGATCAGCAGCGCCTGCGCGGCCACATACTGCCAGTAGCTCCCGGCCATCGCGGCTGCGGCATAGCCGGTTCCGAGCGTCACCGTGCTGATCAGCAGCGGAACGATGATGCCGAAGCGGTCGGCGAGGCGCCCCATCATCACCCCGCCGCAGGCGAACGCGACCATGGTGAGCGTGTAGGGCAGCGCAGCTCCGGCGCGGTCGACGCCGAACTCGGCCTGAATGGTCGGCAACACCACGACCGAGGACCAGAGGCCGACGCCGCCGATCGTGCTGAGCGCGAGCGAGGCGAACAGCCGCCGCCATGCATAGGCGCTGTCCGGCCCGTAGGGGCGCAATTCGGCTGATCCTGCAGGCATCGGAGACGGTCCGCGAGGGGGAGGGACGAGCAGGCCGATACCTAGCCTGCAGCCGTCGGCGCGGCAAGGCGCCACGGTGCGGCGGGGCGGGAATCAGCTTGCACCCGCAAATCCGACCAGATAAATTTATATGAGCGCTCAAATAAAATAATGGGAGAATCAGATGCCTCTCGAGACCACAAGCCGCATGCCGCCCGCCGACTGGGATCGCAGCGGCCTGCCCGGCTGGACCTATTTCAATGCCGAGCTGCTGGAGCTGGAGAAGGAAGAGCTGTTCCGCAAGCGATGGCAGCTCGCCTGCCATATGAGCGACGTTGCGGCGCCGGGAGACTTCGTCACCTTCGACGTGGCCGGCGAGCGCGCGCTGATCGTGCGCGGCCGCGACGGCGCCGTGCGCGCCTTTCACAATGTGTGCCGTCACCGCGGCTCGCGCGTCGTCGCCGCGGACCGCGGGCATTGCAAGTCGGCGATGATCTGCCCCTATCACGGCTGGGCCTACAACCTCGACGGCTCGCTCCGGGGCGCCGCGCAGCCGAAGAGCTTCCCCAGCCTCGACCCGGTGAAATGGGGACTGAAGCCGCTCGACATGGAGATCTGGCAGGGCTTCGTCTTCGTCCGCTTCAAGGCGGGCGATCAGCCCTCGATCACCGAGATCATGGGCCGCTTCGACGCCGAGGTTGCGCCCTACAACCTTGCCGACATGGTTCCCGCCGCGCCGATCAAGTGGGTGGACGAGACCGCGGTCAACTGGAAGGCCGTGCGCGATGTCGACAACGAGGGCTATCACGTCGCCATCGCCCATCCGGCGCTGCACGATCTCTATGGCCACCACTACCAGGACGAGCCGTTCCGCAACGGCGCGTCGCGCTCGTATGCACGGTTCAACGAGGGGCCGGGAAAGCTCTGGAGCGTGCGGCACTACAAGAAGATCCTGCCCGAGGCCACCTGGCTGCCGGAAAGCCACCGGCATTGCTGGCTCTATCTCGGCCTGTTCCCGAACGCCGTGATCGGCATCTACCCCGACTCGGTCGTCTTCTATCAGGAGTTTCCGGAAGACGCCGGGCGAACACGGCTCCGCGGCGCGATCTACCGCCACCGCGAGGAAAGCCGCGAGATGCGCCTTGCCCGCTACCTCAGCGGACGCATCGACAAGATGACCGCCGCCGAGGACAGGATGCTGACCATCTGGGCCTGCGAGGCGACCCGGTCCAGCGGCTATGACGGCGTCATCCTCTCCGATCTCGAATACGGCGTGCGCACCCATCATGACCACTTGCGCGAAGTCCTCCCGGTGGTCAATCTTGAGGACGAGCCGGAGGCGGGTTCCCTCGTGACTTTGAACGAAGCGCTGAAGGCCAGATAGGGCCTTCCGTCCTCCGGCGAACAAGGCTGGCGCAGACCGGCTGCCCGGACGGCGGGGCGATGGACGCGGGGAGGACGAGAGGATGACGGGAGCACGCGCGGCGCGGCCCGTGCGCCGGTGCCGGAGAGCGGGAGGGTGAGTCTCGCCGACGGCGCGCCCGGCACGGAGGCCGTGGCCCCGCCAGCGCCCGGCGGATCCCGACCCGGCTGGCTCCGCGGCGAGTCGGGGCAGGGCCTTGTCTTGGTCAGCCCGACATTTCTCTACGCGCTCCTGCTGCTGGCGGCGCCGCTGCTGACCGTGATCACCATCAGCTTCTGGACCCAGAATTACCTGGAGTTCGACCGCACGCTGACCTTCCGGAACTATACCGAAGCCTGGACCGACCCGCTCTACCGGGTGCTGATGCTGCGCTCGCTCGCGATCTCCGGCACGGTCACCATTGCGACCGTCGTCCTCGCTTTCCCGGTCGCCTATTACGTCTCGTTCCACGTGCCGCAGCGCAAGAAGCCGATGTGGATGTTCCTGATCACCATCCCGTTCTGGACCAGCTACCTGCTGCGCGTGTTCCTGTGGAAGGTGATCCTCGGCTACAACGGGGTGCTGAACAGCGGCCTGATGGGCCTCGGCCTGATCGACGAGCCGCTGACCTTCATCCTCTACAACGCCAATGCGGTGGTCCTCACGCTGGCCCATGCCTGGGCGCCCTTCGCCATCCTGCCGATCTTCGTCGCGCTCGAGAAGATCGACCGCAGCCTGCTCGAGGCGGCAGAGGATCTGGGCGACGGGCCGGCGCGCCGGTTCTGGCGGGTCACCCTGCCCCTCGCCATGCCGGGCGTGATCGCCGCGGCGCTGATCGTGTTCATCCCGACCGTCGGCGACTATGTCACGCCGCGGCTCGTCGGCGGCACCGACGGGCTGATGATCGCCAACATGATCCAGGTCCAGTTCGGCAAGGCGAACAACGCCCCGCTCGGTGCCGCGCTGGCGATCTCGGCGATGCTGATCGTCGCCGCCATCGCGCTCGCCTTCGTCGGGCTGAACCGGCGGCTGGTGAAGGGGCAGGGCATATGAGCGCGCAGCGCGGCGGCACCTGGCTCCGGGCCTACGCCATCGGCTTCCTGGCCTTCCTCTACGGGCCGGTGGTGCTGCTGCCGGTCTTCGCCTTCAACGACGCGGCGATCATCGCCTTCCCGCTCACGGGCTTCACCACCAAGTGGTTCGGCCAGCTCTGGGACAACCCCGTGCTGCACCAGTCCGTCCGCAACAGCCTCTATGTCGGCTTCACGGCGGCGACGCTCTCGACCGTGCTCGGGATCTGCGCCGCCCGCGCCTCGGCCCGCTACGACTTTCCCGGCAAGAAGGGCATCATCGGCTTCATCATGCTGCCGCTCGTGCTGCCCGAGATCATCATCGCCGTGGCGCTCCTGGTGGTGCTGATCCAGCTCGGGCTCGAGCTCTCGCTCTGGACCGTGATCCTCGGCCATGTGCTGATCTGCACCCCCTTTGCGATCGCCATCCTGACCTCGGCCTTCCACAATCTGGACCGCAGCCTCGAGGAGGCCTCACTCGACCTCGGCGAGACCCGCTGGGGCACGTTCCGCCGGGTGACGCTGCCGCTGGTGACGCCGGGGGTGATCTCGTCGCTGCTGATCTCGTTCACGATCTCGCTTGACGAGTTCATCATCGCCTTCTTCCTGACCGGCACCGAGCCGACCATGCCGGTCTACATCTGGAGCCAGCTCCGCTTCACGGCGAAGCTCCCGAGCGTCGTCGCGCTCGGCTGCGTTCTGCTCCTGCTGTCGCTGACCCTGCTCTTCGCCGCCGAGTATTTCCGCCGCCGCTCCAACCGGCGCACCGGCAGCGAGGGCGCCGCCACCGGAGGAATGATGTGACCGAGACCGCGACAGGGGGTGCCGGAGCCCGGCCGATCATCGAGGTGGACCGGGTCGAGAAGCATTACGGCCCGGTCAAGGCGCTCGCCGGCGTCACCACGCAGATCCGGTCCGGCGAGTTCTTCTCGCTGCTCGGCCCCTCGGGCTGCGGCAAGACCACGCTGCTGCGCATGATCGCCGGCTTCGACGAGCCGACCCACGGCACCATCGTGATCGACGGCAGGCCGATGGCCGGTGTGCCGGCGAACCACCGGCCAACCAACATGGTGTTCCAGTCCTACGCCATCTTTCCGCACCTGAACGTGGCCGAGAACGTGTCCTATGGACTGGTGCGGCAGAGGCTGTCGAAGCACGAGATGCAGCGCCGGGTTGACGAGGCGCTGTCGATGGTCGACCTCGCCGGCTATGGCGAGCGGGCTTCGCACGCGCTTTCCGGCGGCCAGCGCCAGCGGGTGGCGCTGGCCCGCGCGCTGGTGATGCGGCCGAAGGTGCTGCTGCTCGACGAGCCGCTCTCGGCGCTCGACAAGAAGCTGCGCGAGCAGATGCAGGTCGAGCTCCGCCACCTCCAGCGCCATGTCGGAATCACCTTCATCCTGGTCACCCACGACCAGGAGGAGGCGCTGACCATGTCGGACCGGATCGCGGTGATGTTCGAGGGCCGGATCGCCCAGCTCGCCAGCCCCCAGGAGCTCTACCGCCGCCCGGTCAGCCGCCAGGTCGCCTCGTTCATCGGGGTGATGAACTTCCTCGACGCAAGGCTGACGGACGGGCAGGGCGACCGGCTCGCGCTCGAGGTCGCCGCGCTCGGCCGGGTCGAGGTGCCGCGCGCGCAGGCCCCCGGCGGAGCGAGGGCGGGCCAGGTCAGCGTCGGCATCCGGCCCGAGATGCTGACCATCCTCTTCCACGACGGCGAGCGGGCCGAGCGCGAGGTCGAGGGCGAGGTGGTCGATGCGAGCTATTTCGGCGACATGACCTATTACGACGTCCTCCTGCCCGGCGCCGGGCGCCCGGCCACGATCTCGATGCGCAACACCGCCGGGCGGCGCATCCTGACCGAGGGCATGAAGGCGAGGGTCGGCTGGAGCCCGGAGTCGATCGTGGTGCTGGAGTAGAAGCGCGGGGGCAGGAGGGCCGGCGAGGGCCGCACTCGGCAAGAGGTCGGACATCCGCCAGCCTGCTTCGCATGTCCACTATGTGCCATCCACCAACGCAGCGCGTGAGATCACCAACGTCGACTGTGCGGGACGAAGCGGTTCGTCCTACCTATTGAATAAAAATACTGCATTTAATTATGCTGATCTCGGAAACTCTCAGCACATACCAGCAAATCGATCTTACGGCCGGGGAAGCAAGAACCGACCTACTACAAACCGGATCATCTGTCGCCGGTCAGACCGCGTGAAGTCGTGCCATGCCAGCAAGCGGCCGAATAGCAACCGCAAGAGGCCCCAGAATCTCGCTCGCACCCGCACGCGCCAATAAATTAATCGGCGCCCCTTGGAATATTGCGGCATAAATGCGAGCCGCCCCTGGATTACATCTGCCTGATGCGGGCGGCCCAAGCCGGCATTCGAATGTTCTGGACTAGGTAACCCGCCGTGCTCGCCGTAGTGTCTATACGGGAAATAACATTGAATGCCGCGAGCATTCAGCCAATAGCCAATCTTCGAAGGTCACGTCCCGGCGGGTGGTGTAGCTCGGCGGAGCAAGCCGCGAGCGAGCGCGCTGTCACGAGCGCCGTAGCGGGCGAGCGGCTTGCGGGCGGTCATCGCGATTCCCGGTAAGGGTTGGGTTGAGAGCCTTAACTCTGACCTGAAGGAGCCGACGATGACCGAGACCATGATGGACTTCCGCGCGCTGGTGGAGAAGGCCCCGGACGCGGACTTTTTGCGCGAGATGATCGGCTTTGCCGCCGAGCGGCTGATGGAGCTGGAAGCGTGTGCGGCTGCCGGCGCCGGCTATGGCGAGAAGTCGCCGCTGCGCACGGCTCAGCGCAACGGCTATCGCGACCGGGACTGGGAGACCCGCGCCGGGACGGTCGAACTGCGCATCCCCCGCTTGCGCAAGGGCTCCTACTTCCCCTCGTTTCTCGAGCCCCGGCGGATGGCGGAGAAGGCGCTCACCGCCGTCATCCAGGAGGCCTATGTGCAGGGGATTTCGACCCGCTCGGTCGACGACCTGGTCAAGGCGATGGGCATGAGCGGCGTCTCCAAGAGCCAGGTGTCGCGGCTGTGCGCGGAGATCGACGACAAGGTGAAGGCGTTCCTCCAGCGCCCCATCGAAGGCGAGTGGCCGTATTTGTGGATCGACGCCACCTACCTCAAGGTCCGTCGCGGCGGCCGCATCGTCTCGGTCGCTGTCATCATCGCCGTCGGCGTCAACAGCGATGGCCGGCGCGAGGTGCTCGGCATGGAGATCGGTTCTTCCGAGGCCGAGCCGATCTGGACCGAGTTCCTGCGCAAGCTGACGCGCCGCGGCCTCAAGGGGATCAAGCTGGTCGTGTCCGACGCCCACGAAGGCATCAAGGCGGCGGTGTCGAAAGTGCTGTGCGCCACCTGGCAGCGCTGCCGGGTCCACTTCATGCGGAACGTGCTCGCCCATGCCGGCAAGAGCGGCCGGCGCGTCGTCTCCGCCTTCATCGCCACCGCCTTCGCCCAGGACACCCCCGAGGTTGCGAGCCAGCAGTGGCGCGCCGTCGCCGACCAGATCCGCCCCAAGGTTCCCAAGCTCGCCGCCCTCATGGATGACGCCGAGCCGGACGTGCTCGCCTACATGACCTTTCCCAAGGAGCACCGGGCAAAGCGGCACAGCACCAACCCGATCGAGCGCCTCAACGGCGAGATCAAACGACGCACCGACGTCGTCGGCATCTTCCCCAACGACGACGCCATCGTCCGTCTCGTCGGCGCCGTGCTGCTCGAACAGAACGATGAATGGACGGTGCAGCGAGCCCGTTACATGACGCTGGAAACCATCAGCCAGATGAGCGATGACCCGCTGATCAGCCTGCCGGCAGCGGCGCGCTGATCATCCCGGCCCCGCCGGAAAGCATGGCGACCATCGCCGTCACCTACACCACTCCAGGGGACACGATCGGTGCCCGACAATGAATCACAACCGGTTCATCGGACTCGACATCTTTCGGGATCGGCTCTGAGCGGCTCGTGGGTCTCCTGCCAATAACTCGGATTTCCTATTGTCGGCATGCGCATCACCGCCAATCATTATGCACTACCGGAGCGCGAAACGCCACATCGCCAGCGCGCTCGCGAGCATGCGCGAGAGCGGCAGCGGGCGCGGCCGGGCGAATTCCGCTTCAAGCGGGCAGGTGCCGCCCTCGCAGCCGTGCCGGTCCCGGCATCGGCCTTCGGTCGCCCGCATATCCACTGCGCAGCCAAGGCGCGGGCACAGGCGAACAGCCGTCCGGTCCGGGCAATACATGCCGGCCTCCATCGGTTGTCATGCTGGATTCTGAGCGCATATTTTCGCCCGGCGGAGGCCCGCCTGTCAAGAGGCCGGCAGCCCACCAGCCGTTTGAAACCAATAGCTTGCGCACAATGCCTCGATGACCCCCCGCCCCGGGACAGCCCTGCCCGGCCGCCCGCTCAGGCGGCCTTCCGTGCCTCGCCGGCGATCTTCGCCAGGTCCTGCGCGATGCCGTGCGCGCCCTTCACCCGGTCGTCGTCTTCCGACCAGTCGCGGCGGATGACGAGGCGGTTGTCCTTCACCTTCGCCAGCCCCCGCTGCTCCTGCAGGAAGGCCACCAGCCCGGCCGGATTGGCGAAGCGGTCGTCGCGGAACTGGATCGTCGCGCCCTTCGGCCCGGCGTCGAGCCGGGCGATCCCGGCCCGGCGGCAGAGGGTCTTGACCCGCACCACGCGGAGCAGCATCTCGACCTCGCCCGGCAGCCTGCCGAAGCGGTCGTGCAGCTCGGCGGCGAAGCCCTCCATCTCGGCCCGTGACTCGAGGGCCGAGAGCCGGCGGTAGAGCCCCAGCCGCACGTCGAGGTCGGGCACATAAGTCTCGGGGATCAGCACCGGCACGCCGAGATTGATCTGCGGCGCCCAGGTCTCGCCGGCCTCGACGGCGGCGCCGGTCTCGCCCGAGCGGATGCGGGCGATCGCCTCCTCCAGCATGTCCTGATAGAGCTCGTAGCCGACCTCGCGGATATGGCCGGACTGCTCCTCGCCGAGCAGGTTGCCGGCCCCCCTGATGTCGAGGTCGTGCGAGGCCAGCGTGAACCCGGCCCCGAGCATGTCGAGCGAGCCCAGCACCTTCAGCCGCCGCTCGGCCTGCGGGGTCAGGGGCTTCCTCGGCTCGGTCGTCAGATAGGCATAGGCGCGCATCTTCGCGCGGCCGACCCGGCCCCGGATCTGGTAGAGCTGGGCGAGGCCGAACATGTCGGCGCGGCGCACGATCAGGGTGTTGGCGGTCGGGATGTCGAGCCCCGACTCGATGATCGTGGTCGAGAGCAGCACGTCGTAGCGGCCGTCGTAGAAGGCGTTCATCCGCTCGTCGAGGTCGCGTGCCGCCATCTGCCCGTGGGCGACGACATAGGTCACCTCGGGCACCTCGTCCCTGAGGAATTCCTCGGCATCCGGCAGGTCGGCGATGCGGGGCACCACGAAGAAGCTCTGCCCGCCGCGGTAATGCTCGCGCAGGAGCGCGTCGCGGAGCGTCACCCGGTCGAAGGGCGAAACATAGGTGCGCACCGCCAGCCGGTCGATCGGCGGTGTGGCGATGACGGAAAGCTCGCGCACCCCGGACATGGCGAGCTGCAGCGTGCGCGGGATCGGCGTCGCGGTCATGGTCAGCACATGCACGTCCGAGCGGAGCTGCTTCAGCCGCTCCTTGTGGGCGACGCCGAAATGCTGCTCCTCGTCGATGATGAGAAGCCCGAGATGGCAGAACTTCACGCCCTTCGCCAGCAGCGCATGGGTGCCGATGACGATCGGCACCGAGCCGTCCTCGAGCCCCTTCCGCGTCTCTGCCGCCTCGGCGGCCGGGACGAAGCGCGACAGCTGGCGCACCTTCAGCCCGGTGCCCTGGAAGCGCTCGCGGAATTCCTTGGTGTGCTGGCGGGCGAGCAGCGTCGTCGGCGCGATCAGCGCCACCTGCATGCCGGTGCTCGCGGCTACGAAGGCCGCGCGCAGCGCCACCTCGGTCTTGCCGAAGCCAACGTCGCCGCAGACCAGCCGGTCCATCGGCCGGCCCGAGGCAAGGTCCTTCAGCACGTCCTCGATCGCCCGGAGCTGGTCGTCGGTCTCCTGGTAGGGGAAGCGGGCGCAGAACCGGGCATAGGCGCCCTGGTCCGGCTCCAGCACCTCGGCCGTCTTCAGCGCCCGCTCGGCCGCGACCCGGATCAGCCGCTCGGCCATGTCGCGGATGCGGGTCTTGAGCTTCGCCTTCTTCGCCTGCCAGGCCCCGCCGCCCAGCCGGTCGAGCTCGCCCGTTTCCTGGCCGTAGCGGCTCAGGAGATCGACGTTCTCGACCGGGAGGTAGAGCTTCGAGCCGCCGTGATACTCGATCGCGAGGCACTCGTGCGGCGCCCCGGCCGCGGTGATGGTCTCGAGCCCGAGATAGCGCCCGACCCCGTGGTCGAGATGCACCACGAGGTCGCCCGGCGTCAGCGACTGGTGCTCGGTCAGGAAGTTTTCGGCCCGCCGGCTGCGGCGCGCCCGGCGCACCAGCCGGTCGCCGAGCACGTCCTGCTCGGAGATCACCGTCGCGCCGTCGAAGACGAAGCCCTGCTCCAGCCCCCAGACGATGAGGTTGACGCCCGGCCTCACGTCGCGCCACACCCTGACCTCACGGGCGCCCGCGAGCCCGTGGTCGGCCAGGAGACCGGCCAGCCGCTCGCGCGCGCCCTCGGAGTAGGAGGCGATGACCACCGGCCCGGCGGCCGCCCGTGCCTGCACATGGGCGACCAGCGCCGCAAAGAGGTTCACCCCCTCCTGCTGGCGCTCGGCGGCAAAGGAGCGGCCGATCCGCCCGCCGGCGTCGATCACGCCCGGGCCGAGGGGAAGCTGGTGCGGCGAGAAGGTCCGGCTTGGCCGCGCCGCCAGTGCCGCCTGCCAGTCCGCCTCGGTCAGGTAGAGCAGTTCCGGCGGGCAGGGCCGGTAGGGCACCTCGCCCCTGGCGACGTTCTCGGCCGCCTCGCGCCGGGCCTCGTAATGGTCGCGCAGGAGATCGATCCGGGCCTTGCAGGCCTCGGCGGCCTGGTGCTCCAGCGTCACCGGCGCGTCCGGCAGATAGTCGAACAGCGTCTCCATCCGTGCGTGAAACAGCGGCGCCCAGTGCTCCATGCCCTGGTGCTTGCGCCCCTCGGAGACAGCGGCATAGAGTGGGTCGTCGAGGCGCGCCGCGCCGAACACCTCGCGGTAGCGCGTCCGGAAACGGGTGACCGCCGCCTCGTCGAGGATCACCTCCGAGGCCGGGGCGAGTTCGACCCGCGCGACGGTCTCGATCGTGCGCTGGGTCTCCGGGTCGAAGCGGCGCGCGCTCTCGAGCACATCGCCGAAGAAGTCGAGCCGGACCGGCGTCGCCTGACCGGGAGGGAAGATGTCGATGATACCGCCCCTCACCGCGAAGTCGCCGGGCTCGATCACCGTCGAGGCGCGGTTGAAGCCCATGCGCGAGAGCCAGGCGACGAGCCCCTCGACCGCGACCGGCCGTCCGGCCTCGGCGGTGAAGCTCGCCGCGGCGACAACATCGCGCGCCGGCACCCGCTGGGTCGCGGCACCGAGCGTCGCCAGCACGACCGAAGGCCGGTCGAAACCATGGGCGAGGGCCGCCAGCGTCGCCATCCGCGCCGCGGCGATCTCGGGGTTGGGCGAGACCCGGTCATAGGGCAGGCAGTCCCAGGCGGGGAAGCTCAGCACCGGCAGCTCGGGCGCGAAGACCGCGAGCGCCTCGGCCATGGCGGCGGCGCGGGCATCGTCGCGGGCGACATGGATCACCGGCCCGGCCGCACGGACGGCCAGCTCGGCAACCAGCCGGGCGTCATAGCCTTCCGGCGCGCCGCCAACGGTGACGGCGCCCGGGGCGATTTCCGCGGGCGTTCGGGTAGCGGCATTCATGGCGCCGGAGGTAGCGCGGGGCGCCGGCGACCGCAAGGCCCCGCTGGCCTACAGCCTCAGCTCCTCCGCTCCCAGCGGCTCAAAGGCCGGCGCCACGAAGGCGTCGGTCGCGCCGCCGAGCGTCGGCGGATCCCATTGCGGCGCGTTGTCCTTGTCGATGATCGCGGCGCGCACACCCTCGTAGAAGTCCGGCCGCATCATGCAGAACCGCGCCAGCCGGTATTCGAGCCGCATGCAGTCCTCGAACGAGAGGTCCGCCCCGGTCGAGATCTGCCGGAAGGCGATGCGGGTGCAGGTGGGCGACTTGGCCTGGATGGTGTCGCGCTGCCGGCCGGCCCAGACGGAGCCGGCCTCGCCGAGCGCCCTCAGCGTCAGCTCGACGCTGCCGAAGGAGAACAGGTAGTGGATGTCGGCGAGATGCGGCAGGTCGCCCGGCACCTCCCAGGCGATGCCGGCATCCGCCAGCACCTCGCGGGGCGTGCCGCCGCTCCAGTCGGCCACGGTCATGCGATCGATCAGCCCCTCGATCCGGTCCGAGCCGACGAAGCCGTCGCAGACGCCCGCGCGGACCGCGTCCTCGCCCTTCAGCCGGCTGCCGGTCAGCCCCAGCCACATGCCGATCCGCCCCGGCAGGCGCGGCAGGAACCAGGTGCCGCCCACATCGGGGAACAGACCGATCCCCGTCTCGGGCATGGCGAACACGGTGCGCTCGGTCGCGATCCTGAGCCTGCCATGGACCGAGACCCCGACTCCGCCGCCCATGACGATGCCGTCCATCAACGCGATGTAGGGCTTCGGGAAACGCCTGATCCGCGCATTCATCCGGTACTCGTCGGCATAGAAGCCGAAGTTGTTCCGCCCCCGCTCGCCCCCGGGCCGTCCCGCCTCGTAGAGCGCCCGGATGTCGCCACCGGCGCAGAACGCCCGGTCGCCCGCGCCGCGGATCGCCACGGCGGCCACCGCCGGATCGTCGCGCCAGCGGTCGAGCTGGCGCTCGAGATCCAGCGCCATCGCATGGGTCAGCGCGTTCAGCGCCTTCGGGCGGTTGAGGGTGACCAGCCCGAGGCTGCCCCGCCGCTCGAACAGGATCTCCGCCTCGCCCATGCCCCTTGCCCCTGCCCGATCCCTCATGCCAGTTTGCCCCCGGCATACTGCGCCGCAGTCATACGAGGATCGCCGCCCATGCTGCAACCGGCTCCTTTCCCGGCCAGCCGCCCGCGCCGGCTGCGGCAGGCGCCCTGGGTCCGCGCCATGGTGGCAGAGTCGGAGCTGACCCCGGCAGACCTGATCTGGCCCTGCTTCGTGGTCGATGGCGAGAACCGGGCCGAGCCGGTCGACTCGATGCCGGGCGTCTCGCGCCTGACCGTCGACCTGCTGGTCGGCAAGGCCGCGGAGGCGCGCGACCTCGGCATTCCGGCGATCGCGATCTTCCCCTAC
This sequence comes from Limibaculum sp., assembly GCA_039805905.1. Lineage (GTDB taxonomy): Bacteria > Pseudomonadota > Alphaproteobacteria > Rhodobacterales > Rhodobacteraceae > Thermohalobaculum. Next base: position 88,306 of record JBDIVM010000005.1, read on the forward strand.
ACCGACCCGCTGCGGAAGACCCCGGACGCCGAGGAAGCCTGGAACCCCGGCAACCTCGTCTGCCGCGCTACCCGCGCCGTGAAGGCCGCGGTGCCCGGGATCGGGGTAATGCTCGACGTCGCGCTCGACCCCTACAATTCGGACGGCCATGACGGCATCGTGAAGGGCGGTGAGATCGTCAATGACGAGACGCTCGCCGCGCTCGAGCGGCAGGCGCTGGCCCAGGCGGCAGCTGGCTGCGACATCCTCGGCCCCTCCGACATGATGGACGGCCGCGTCGGCGTGATCCGCAAGGCGCTGGAGGCCCATGGCTTCCAGAACGTCATGATCATGTCCTACGCGGCGAAATACGCCTCGGCCTTCTACGGGCCGTTCCGCGACGCGGTCGGCTCGGGCGGCGCGCTGAAGGGCGACAAGAAGACCTACCAGATGAACCCTGCCAACACCGACGAGGCGCTGCGCGAGGTCGCCGCCGACCTCGCCGAGGGCGCCGACATGGTGATGGTCAAGCCCGGCATGCCCTATCTCGACATCTGCCGGCGGGTCGTCGAGGAATTCCGGGTGCCAACCTTCGCCTACCAGGTCTCCGGCGAGTACGCGATGCTCAAGGGTGCCATGCTGAATGGCTGGATCGACACCGAGAAGGGCATGCTCGAGGCGCTGACGGCCTTCCGGCGTGCCGGCTGCTCCGGCGTGCTGAGCTATTTCGCGCTCGATGCCGCGCGCCTGCTGCGCGGTTAGCCGGGCGGATCGAGGAACGGTCCGGCGCCCGGTCGGGCTTGCCTGCCAGGCCTTCCTGCCGGACACTGTCCGGAAACGGAGGCCCCGCCCGCGATGCGCTACGCCCTCTTTGCCGTGCTTGCAGCGATCACCGGCATGGCGGCCTATCTCGCTCTCACCGCCCCGCGCCCGGCGCCGGCGGAAATGGAGTTCGAGACCTCGGCCGGAGCGGTAGCGGTGCGGCGCATGGCCGGCCCCTTTGTCCACCCCTGGGCCGTCGCCTTCCTGCCCGACGGCGCCATGCTGGTCACCGAGCGCGGCGGCCGGCTCTGGCGCATCGGCGCGGACGGGGCGCAAAGTGAGGTTGTCGGCGTACCGCAGGTCCGCGCAGAGGATCAGGGCGGTCTCCTCGATGTGGTGACGGCCCGGGACTTCGCAGAGACCCGGGACCTCTTCCTCACCTATGCCGAACCCGCCGACGGCGGCAGCCGCACCGCCGCCGCCGTGGCCCGGCTCGCGGCGGACGGCGGCAGCCTCGAGGACCTCCGCGTGATCTTCCGCCAGACCCCGGCGACCGCGGAGCCCAAGCACTACGGCTCGCGCGTGGTCGAGGCGCCGGACGGCACGCTCTGGATCACCCTCGGCGAGCGCGACCTTGCCCAGTTCGCCCAGAACCCGCTCAACCATCTCGGCAAGGTCGTGCGCGTCGCCCGCGGCGGCGGCGCGCCCACCGACAATCCCTTCGCCGGCGGCATGGGCCTGCCCGAGATCTGGTCGATCGGGCACCGCAACGTGCAGGGCGCCGCGCTCGATCCCGAGACCGGACGGCTCTGGACGGCCGAGCATGGCGCCAAGGGCGGCGACGAGATCAACCGCCCGGAAGCCGGGAAGAACTACGGCTGGCCGGTAATCTCCTACGGCACCACCTATCTGGGCGCGAAGATCGGCGAGGGCACCGAGAGGGAGGGCATGGAGCAGCCCGTGCATTACTGGGATCCCTCGATTGCTCCCTCCGGCATGGCGATCTATTCCGGCCGGCTGTGGCCGGACTGGAAGGGCGACATCTTCGTCGGCGCGCTGAAGTTCCGGCTGGTCAGCCGGCTCGACCGCGAGGGCGAGGCGATTACCGGCGAGGAGCGGCTGTTCGAGGGCGTGTTCGGACGGGTCCGCGACGTGCGCGAGGGGCCGGACGGGGCGCTCTGGTTCCTGACCGACGCGAAGGACGGGGCGCTCTACCGGGTCACGCCCGCGCAGTGACCCTGCCAGGCGCGCAGCCGCAGCGGCGCCGTGTCGATCGAGGCTGGGGTCGATTGACGCTTGCCGTGCCGGTCCGTCGGCAATACAGAGACTTGGGCCATAGTGTACCCGCGCGATTGAGATGCAGTGCAATGGAGAGAGAAATGAGCCTCAGGCGTTTCATGGTCGAGCGTGACATTCCGAAGGTCGGCAGCCTCGACCGCGGCGAGCTGAAGGGCGCCGCAGCCAAGTCGAACGCCGCGCTCGCCGAGCTTGCCCCAAAGGTGCAGTGGGAGCACAGCTACGTCGCCGGCGACAAGACCTTCTGCGTCTACCTCGCCGAAAGCGAGGACGCGATCCGCCGGCATGCCGAGATCAGCGGGTTCCCGGCAAGCAAGATCACCCCCATCGGCAAGATCATCGATCCGACAACGGCCGCGGACTGACTGGCGCGCGACCGGCCGGGCAGGCGCAGCTCCGTCGCCGGAGCGCCGGCGCAGGCGACCGACGATGTCACGCGACTCTTGCAGGGAGCGCCCGCGCCCCGCTAGATGGCGGCCATGACAGCACACGCCCTGCCCCCGCTCTCCGGCATCGTCGAGGGTCTCGCCGCGACGGTGCCCTTCGTCGGACCCGAAAAGCAGGAACGGGACCGCGGTCGACCCTTCGCGGCCCGGCTCGGCGCCAATGAGAGCGTGTTCGGCCCCTCGCCCCTCGCGGTCGACGCCATGCGGCGCGCGGCGCCTGACATGTGGATGTACTGCGACCCGAACAACCATGACCTGCGCCAGGCGCTGGCAGCCCATCACGGCATCGCGCCGGAGAGCATCGTCGTCGGCGAGGGGATCGACGGGCTGCTTGGCTACACCGTGCGGCTCTTCATCGAGCCGGGCCGGAAGGTGGTGACCTCGGCCGGCGCCTACCCGACCTTCAACTACCATGTCGCCGGCTACGGCGGCGCGCTCGTCACCGTTCCCTTCCGCGATGACGCGGAGGACCCGGAAGCGCTTGTCGAGGCGGCGTGGGAATGCGGCGCCCGGCTCGTCTATCTCTCCAACCCGGACAACCCGATGGGCACCTGGCACGGCGCCGCACGGATCACGCGCATGATCGAGGCGCTGCCTGCGGACTGCCTGCTCTGCCTCGACGAGGCCTATGTCGAGTTCGCGCCCGACGGCACGGCGCCGGACTGGAACACGGCCGACCCCCGGGTGATCCGCTTCCGCACCTTCTCGAAGGCCTATGGCATGGCCGGGCTCAGGATCGCCTATGCGGTCGCCGATCCGGCGATTGCCGCGGCCTTCGACCGCATCCGCAACCATTTCGGCGTCACCCGGATCGCGCAGGCGGCGGCGCTGGCGGCGCTTGGCGACGGTGCGCACCTCGCATCGGTCCAGGCCGCGGTCACCGCGGCAAGGATGCGGATCGCCGGGATCGCCGCGGCGAACGGACTCGGCTTCCTCCCCTCGGCGACCAATTTCGTGACCATCGACTGCGGCCGGGACGGCGCCTTCGCCCGCCGGGTTCTGGCCGGTCTCCTGAAGCGCGACATCTTCGTGCGGATGCCGGGCGTCGCCCCGCTCGACCGCTGCATCCGGGTCAGCGCAGGCCGCCACCACGAGCTCGACCTGTTCGAGGCCGCCCTGCCCGAAGCCCTGTCGGAAGCGGCCGCGAGCGGCTGACAAACGGGGTTGATTCCCGGCCCGGAACGTCCTGTTCCAAAAGATGATCGTCAAATTTTTCGGAGTCCCAATTCCGAACGCCGGGTTAACTGTCATTCCGGACACTTGCGCGGCTCAATCCAGGCATCGACCACAGCAGTCCGAAAGGGCTCCCGATGCCGCTCCTCAGCGTCCGCCTCCGTGCCGCCCTGATCGCCCTCGCCATCGTGCCCGCAACCCCTGCCCCGGCGGGTGACTTGGAGCGGGGATGGGCCTGGCTTGCGGACACGACCCGGATCGAGACCCAGGGACTGTTCTGGAACGACCGGCTCGGCGACGGCGAGGACCGCTGGAAGAGCGGCGGCCTGACCCAAAGCTATATTCTCCCCGAACGCCGTCTCGCGGACGAAAGCTGGTTCGCCGACCGCGCCTCGGCGCTCGAATTCAACCTGCGCGGCCTCGTGATGACGCCCGACGATACTTCCTTCCGCGGCGCGAACCCGAAGGACCGGCCCTACGCCCAGTATGCGGCGGCGGGCCTCTACCTGCGCAGCATCGCCCGGCCCCGCGAGGCCCTGCCGGGCACCGGTCTCCAGACCGAGGACCGGATCGGCGTCGAGTTCGGCTGGGAGGGCGACCCTCTGCCGCTCTTCGACATCCAGAGCGCAATTCACGGGCTCGCCGGTACCGGCGGCAACATCGGCAACCGGCAGAACACCATCGACGGCGGCTTCCTGGCCAATCTCGAGGCGCGCCGCACATGGCGGCTCCATCGCGACATGGCCGACCGCGACATCGAGCTCGCGCCCTTCGTCCAGACCTCGCTCGGCATGCGCGAGAACAGCCTGCGCGCCGGGGCCGACCTGCTGATCGGCTCGGCTCTCGAGGGCCGCACCTGGGGCGCCGACCTTGCCACGGGCGCGATGATCGCCGGCGAGTCGATGCATCGGCAGGGCGTCCACTGGACCCTCTTCACCGGCGCCGATGCGGGGTATGTCGCATCCGACGTCTTCCTCGACGGCGGTCCCGAGGGCGACGGCCCGAGCGTCGGCCGGCGCGATACCACGGCGCGGCTGCGCGCGGGCATCCTGCTCGAACACGGCCGCGTGGGGATCGGCTTTTCGCTGAACTGGCTGAGCCCGGAGTTCCAGGGCCAGCAGGAGGGGCAGACGATCGGCACGATCCAGCTGAAGGTCCGCTTCTAGCGGCCGGTCCCACTCATCGCCGGGTTCCGGTCTGGTCCGGGCGCCTCGCGGGGCTCTCTTGCGGGTGCAGCCGGGGGCGGCTCGTTGCACCCCCGCCACGGCATGGGTAGAGTCGAGGCCGACGAGCCACAGGAACCCCGGGCGATGGCACATCCGCTCTGCGGCGCAGATATCGGCACGCTCGCCCGTGTCTTCCGAGACGCGGGCGGGGCGGACCGGCGGCTGCGGGCACTCGGCATCTGGGCCGCCGTGCTGGCGCGGCTGCCGTTCTCGACGCTGGAGTGCCTGCAGATCGGGCGGCACCTGCCGCGGCTCGAGGATCTGCCGCCTCCGGTCTTCATTCTCGGCCACTGGCGCAGCGGCACCACGCACCTCTACAATCTCATGAGCCTCGGCGGCTTCGGCTATGTGCCGCCGGTGGCCGTGGGGCTGCCATGGGACATGTTCGGCCTCGCGCGTCTCCTGCGCCCGCTGCTCGAGCGCCAGCTGCCGGCGCATCGCTACATCGACGACATGCCGGTCACCCCCGAGAGCCCGCAGGAAGACGAGATCGCGCTCGCCAACATGTCGCCGCTGTCGTTCTACCACGGCATCTATTTTCCGAAGTCCTTTGACCGGCTGATCGACCGGGGCCTGTTCTTCGACGGATGTTCCGAGCGCGACATCGCGCGCTGGCAGGCGCGCTTCGGCTATTTCCTGCGCAAGCTCGCGCTGGCCGAGCGGCGGACGCTTCTCATCAAGAACCCGGTCTACACGGCGCGCCCGGCGATGCTGAAGCGGATGTTTCCAGCCGCAAAGTTCATCCATGTCCATAGAAATCCGTTCGATGTCTTTCTTTCAATGCGGAATTTCTATAGGAAACTTCTCGATATCATGGCCCTGCAGCGGGTCCCGGAGGGACTCGACATCGACGCCACCATCCTGCGCGTCTACACCCGGATGATGCAGCGCTTCGACGCCGAGACCGCCGGATGGGGGCCCCCGGATATGATCGAGATGCCCTACGAACTGCTCGACCGCGCGCCGCTCGTGGCACTTGAGCGGATCTACCGCACGCTGGGGCTTGCCGGCTGGGACGAGGCGCGGCCGCGCTTCGAGCGTCATCTCAGTGAGATCCGCGGCTTCCGCAAGAACGATTTCCGCGGCGATGCCGAAGCGACGCGGAAGGTCTCCGCGGCGCTGGGAAGCTGGATCGCGCGATGGGGCTATGCCGCGCCGCCGCCGGACGGGGCACCGGCATGAGACGGGGAATCCAGTCCACCCTCGTGATCCTGGTCATCATCTCGCTGCCGCTGTTCTGGATATTCCGGGCACCGGATGCGCTACCGGCACGGTTCGCCCCATCCGACTGCGCCCGCATTGCTGTCGCAGACACCGCCACCGGCCGCCCGCTCGTCGGCATCGAGGACATGGCGCTGCTGCCGGACGGCGAGACCCTGCTGCTGTCGTCGGCGCACCATCTGGCGCTGGAGCGGCATCCGTCCCGGGCGCCGGAAGGTGGCATCTATGCCGCCTCGCTCCCGCGCCTCGCAGCCGGCGAGGCCTGGGCCTCCCCCATTGTCGCGGAAGGAACGGCGGCCGGTGGCCTGTTCCCGCATGGCATCGCGGTCTCGGAGGATGGCAGCCGCCTCGCTTTCGTCAATCGCAACCGCGAGGGCACCACGGCGGTAATCGAGGGCCTGTTGTCGCGCACCGGCTTCACGGCCCGGTTCACCCGGTCCGATCCCGCCCTCTGCCGCGCCAACGACCTTGTGTATGGCGACGGCGGGCTGCGGGTCACGCTCGACCGGGGCGATTGCGGTATCGCCTGGGCCGACCTCAGGCCCGGCTCGACGACCGGTCGCGTGGTCGCGCTCGACCCGGCCGGAACCGGACCGCCCCGGGTCGAGGTGTCAGGCCTCGCCTTCGCCAACGGCATCGCCGGGCTCTGGGTGGCCGAGACCCGGGCGTTCCGGCTGCACCACCGGCTCGACCGGCCGATGGAACTGCCGGGCGGTCCCGACAACCTGACCTACGATCCGCTCGGCGGGCTGATCGTGGCCGTGCATCCGAGCATCCCCCGCCTCGCCGCCTACCGCCACGGCTGGCGCGACAACGCGCCCTCGCGCCTCGTCCGCGTCGATCTCGACAGGACGATCGAGGTGCTGTTCGACGACCCCTCCGGCGCGCTGTTCTCCGGCGCCTCGGTCGGGGTGCTGGCGGAGGGCGTCCTGATCGTGGGGTCGGTGCTCGATGCGGGTCTCCTCGTCTGCCGCAAGACCCCGGCATGAGCGGCCCGACGCTCGTGACCGGCGCCGGTGGCTTCGTCGGCGGCCATGTCGTCGCGCGGCTCGTGGGACGCGGCGAGGCGGTACGCGCCCTTGACCTCGCCTTTCCGGCTCCGCTTCCCGGGGGCGCCGAGCGGATCGAGGCCTCGATCCTCGACCCGGAGGCGCTGGCCCGTGCGGCGGCCGGTGTCGCGGCTGTCATCCACTGCGCCGCGCTGACCGACCTCTGGCAGCCCCGCCGGGTGCACTACGACCGTGTCAACACGCGCGGCACCTGCGAGATGCTGGTCGCGGCCCGCAATGCCGGGGCGCGCATGGTGCATGTGTCGAGCTATGTCACGCTGATCGGCGGCCCCGACCGCGGCGAGGCCGTGCTGGACGAGACCGTGGACCTCGTTCCCTCGCAGATGCTCGGCCCCTACCCTCGCACCAAGCGCGAAGCCGAGCTCGCGGCCCTGTCGGCCGCGGCCGCCGGGCAGGAGGTGGTGATCGTGCAGCCCTCGGCCCCGGTCGGCCCGGGTGACCACCGGATGACGCCGCCCTCGCGCATGATCCGCGACCTGGCGGCGGGCCGGATGCCGGCAGTTCTCGACTGCCTGCTGAACCTCGTCGATGTCCGGGCGCTGGCCGAAGGGGTGATCGCCGCCCGCGACCGCGGCGGGAGCGGCGAGCGCTACCTGCTGACCGGCGAGGATCTGCCGATGGCCGACCTCGCGGCAAAGGTCGCCGCGCTTGCCGGGCGGGCGCCGCCGCGTTTCACCGTACCGCACTGGGTCGCCCTCGCCGCCGCCCGCGCCGAAGCCGGCATCGCCCGGATGACCGGGCGCCCACCCGCCGCGCCCCTCACCGGGGTCCGCCTCGCCGGGCGCCGGGTCCGGTTCTCGAACGCGAAGGCCCGCGCGGCGCTGGGCTTCGCCCCGCCGCCCGTCGACAGGGCGCTGACGGACGCGCTGGGCTGGATGCGCGCCACCGGGCGGCTCGCCCGGTAGTCCCGGATCAATAGCTCCGCCCCTTCCAGGCGCCGCCGCACCCCCGCCAGTGGTTGACCGCCGAGCCGAGCGTCATCGCGGAGTAGAGGAGCGCTGCCAGGGGAAGCCCGGCCGCCTGCCAGGCCGACCGCCCGTAGAGCCGCAGCGTCGGCCGGTAGGCAAACCCCGCCATCCCCCAGGCCAGCGCCCCCGCCCCGGCGGCCAGCGGGTCGCCGTGGAGCGGCAGGGTCAGAGCCGCCAGAGGCCCGGCCTGATAGGTCAGCGCCATCGCCGCGACCGTTCCCGCCAGCAGCAGCGCCGAATGGCGAAGCTGCGTGAAGGCGGTCCGCGCGACCATCGTCCAGATCGAGGCAAGCCGCCGGTTGTCGCGCAGCGACACCGCCTCGTCCTCCGCAAGCCCCAGCCAGATCGCCCGCCGTGGCGGCCCCAGCTTCACGCGCCGCGCCAGCGCGCAATCGTCGATCAGTGCCCCCCGGATCGCGCCGAAACCTCCGATTTCCTCGATGGCCTCGCGCCGGATCAGGATGCAGCCCCCCGCCGCGCCTGCCACGTCGCAGCCGGCATCGTTGATCCGGGAGAAGGGGTAGAGCTTCTGGAAGAAGAACACGAAGGCGGGGATCAGCAGCCCGCCCCAGAACCCGCGCGCATCCAGCCGCGCCATCAGCGAGACCAGCGCCAGCCCCTGGGCCTCGGCCTTCGTCACCAGCCGCGTCAGCGTGTCCGGCGCAAGGACGATGTCGGCATCGGTCAGCAGCAGGTAGCGCGCCTCCGGTGCCGCCGTCGCCGCCGCGCGGCGCGCCGCCTCCAGGGCCCAGAGCTTGCCCGACCAGCCGCTTGCCAGCGACGGGGCCTCGATCACCCGGGCCGGCCGCGCCGACTGCGCGGCGACACGCCGCGCGATCGCGCCGGTACCGTCCGCGGAACCGTCATCGGCCAGGATGACCGACAACCGCCCGGGGTAGCTGCTGGCCGCATGGGCCTCGAGCACCCGTCCCACCGTCCCGGCCTCGTCACGGGCCGGAACCAGCACGACCACCTCGGGCCAATCCGGCGGCGGCAATGGCTCCGCCCCCAGCCTCTGATCGGCACGCCAGAAACCGTCCCGGGCCAGCAGCAGCACGAGCCAGACCACCGCAGAGAGAACCGCAAGGATCAGCATGGCGCGACCCTAGCGACCCCTGCGCCGCCTCCGCAAGCTGCGCCGATTGTCATGCTCCGGGGCCGCCGGTATGGTGCCGCGACCGACCGGGGGAACACCCCCGAGGAGACGGAATGGTGAACCAGGCGGCCGAGCCTCTGGCGCGGGAGATCGAGACGCCGTCGGGCAAGGGCTCCGGCGACGAGAACTTCCCCGTGGCCTCGCTCCTGATCGCGCCGCGGCTGCGGCCCCATGTGCTCGCCTTCTACGCTTTCGCCCGGGCCGCCGACGACATCGCCGACAGCCCCGACCTTCCGGCGGCGGAGAAGCTCCGCCGCCTCGACGCCTTCGAGGCCGGCCTCGCGCCGGGGGCGGCCGCGCCCCTGAAGGCGGTTCGCCTGCGCGACAGCCTCACCGAGACGGGTGTGCCAGACCGCCATGCCCGCAACCTCCTCGCCGCCTTTCGCCAGGACGTCACGAAGCCCCGCTACGCGGACTGGGATGAACTCATCGCCTACTGCGCCCTCTCGGCCCACCCGGTCGGGCGCTATCTGCTCGACCTCCACGGCGAGGACCGCGCGACCTGGCCCGCGGGCGACGCGCTCTGCGCCGCGCTCCAGGTCCTGAACCACCTGCAGGACTGCGGCGACGACCGGCGGCGCCTCGACCGGGTCTACCTGCCGCAGGGCTGGCTGGCCGAGGCCGGGACCGGCGTCACCGCGCTCGACGCCGCAGCCGCCTCGCCCGGGCTGCGCGCCGTGCTCGACCGCTGCCTCGACGGCTGCGACCGGCTGCTCGACCGGGCCGAGCCGCTCGCCGGCCTGATCCGCTCGCGCCGGCTCGCCGCCGAGGTGGCGGTGATCCGGCGCCTCGCCCGGCGGCTGGCGGCGCGGCTGAGGCGCGCGGACCCGCTGGCAATGCGCGTGAGGCACTCGCGGACCGATCTGCTCGCCGGCCTTCTGGCCGGGCTCGCCTGGCTGCTTCGGCCGTGACCGCCCGCCCGTGACCATTCCGCCCGAGAGTCTGGCTCCGCTCCCCGCACCTCCGGGGACCGACCCGCAGCGGGTTGCGGATGCCATCACCGCGGCGGCGCGCACATCCTTTGCCGCCGGAATGCGACTCCTCTCGAAGCCCCGCCGCGACGCGATGCGGGCGATCTACGCCTTCGCCCGGGTGATCGACGACATCGCCGACGGCCCCTGGCCCTCCGCCGAGAAGAGCCGCCTGCTGGCCGAGTGGCGGGACGAGATCGCCCGTGTCCATGACTGCCATCCGATATCGGCCATCGGCCGGGCGCTGGCGGGACCCGTGGCGCGATATGCCCTGCCGCGGTCCGAGTTCCTGCTGCTGATCGAAGGCATGCAGATGGACGCCGAGGGGCCCGTCGTCGCCCCGCCTATGGAGCGGCTCCGCGCCTATACGCGCCGGGTGGCGGGCGCGGTCGGAATCCTTTCGGTGCGGGTGTTTGGCGCCCATCTCGGCCCGCAGTCCGACGCGGCGGCGCTGCATCTCGGCGATGCCTTCCAGCTCACCAACATCCTGCGCGACGTCGAGGAAGATGCCGCTCTCGGCCGCCTCTACCTGCCGCGCGAGGCGCTGGCGGCGGCCGGCATTCCGCCCGACCCGCAGGCGGCAGCCCGCCACCCGGACCTCTGGCGCGCCTGCGCCGAGGTCGGGCGGCTGGCCCGGGCCGAGTTCGCCGCCGCGCGGCGCGGGTTTGCCGGCCACCGCCGGGCGGCGCTGGCGCCGGCGCTGCTGATGACCGGGGTCTACGAAGGCTACCTCGCCGCGATGGAGGCGCGCGGCTTCCGCCGCGAGGGCGGGGCGATCGACTTCTCTCCCGCCCGCAAGCTCTGGCTCGGACTGCGCTGCCTCGCCGGTCCGATCGCGCCCGGCGATGGCTGACGGAACCGTCCACATCGCCGGCGCCGGGCTCGCCGGGCTCTCGGCCGCCGTGCGGCTTGCCAGCCGGGGCCGCCGGGTGGTCGTGCACGAGGCCAACCGCTTCGCCGGCGGGCGCTGCCGCACCTTCCACGATCCCCGCCTCGGCTGCGCGGTCGACAACGGCAATCACCTGCTCCTGAGCGGCAACAGCTCCGCCCGCGCCTATCTCGGCGCCATCGGCGCCGGCGACCGCATGGTCGAGCAACCCGCCGCCTTCCCCTTCGTCGACCTCGCCGACGGGCGGCGCTGGACGGTCAGGCCGAGCGACGGCGCCATCCCGTGGTGGATCGCCGTGCCGGGCCGGCGCATCCCGGAAACCCGCGCCGCCGATTACCTTGCGGGACTCCGCCTCGCTCTCGCCGGGCCGGGGCGCACGGTCGCCGAGGCCCTTCCCGGCCGCGGCCCGGCCTGGACGCGCTTCTGGGAGCCGCTGACGCTCGCGGCCATCAACGCCCCGCCCGAACGCGCCGCCGCCACCCTGCTCTGGGCGGTGCTGCGCGAGACCTTCGCGCGAGGCGGGCGGTTCTGCCGGCCGATGCTGGCGCCGGCCGGGCTCGGCGATGCGCTGGTCGATCCGGCGGTCGCGTGGCTCCTGCGGCACGGCGCCGCGGTCCGGTTCGGGCGCACACTCCGCTCGGTCGCCCGGGACGGCGGGCGCGCCACCCTGCTGTGCTTTGCCGATGGCGACGAGCCGCTCGGACCCGCCGACCGGGTGATCCTCGCCCTGCCCCCCTCGCGCCTGCGGCCGGTCCTTTCCGAGGCCCTTCCCGGCCTCGATCCACCCGACGACTCTGCGGCAATCGTCAACGCCTTCTTCCGCCTGCCGGCGCCCCCTCCCGCGGGGACGCCGCCGGTCCTCGGCGTTCTCTCCGGGACCGTGCAGTGGGTATTCTCCCGCGGCGATGTCGTCTCCGTCACCGTCTCGGCGGCCGACGCGCCCGGCGTATCAACCTGGGCTGGCGAAGATTTGATACCCGTGCTCTGGTCCGAGACGCGCCGCGCCCTTGGCCTCGCGCCCGGAGCGCGTTATGTGTCGGCCAGACTAAACAAGGAGCGGCGCGCGACCTTCGACCAGTCGCCGTCCGGAGTGGCACGGCGGCTGGCGCCGCGCACACCCCTGGCGAACCTGGTCCTGGCCGGAGACGCCACCGATACCGGGCTGCCGGCGACCATCGAGGGAGCGATCCGGTCCGGCGAGCGGGCCGCCGCCCTGACCGGCGAGGGAGACCGAGGGCGATGAACCTGCCCTTTGCCGCACTGCGACAACCGGCCCCGGCGACAGCCGGCCGGCGCGACGCGTGCGCGGCGCTGGTCGCGGAGCAGGCCCGGCGGCTCTGGGACCTCCAGCATCCCGACGGACACATCGTCTTCGAGCTCGAGGCCGACTGCACCATCCCGGCCGAATACGTGCTGCTGCGCCATTTCCTGGGCGAGATCGACGCCTCGCGCGAGGCGAAGATCGCCCGCTACCTGCGCCGGGTGCAGAATGCCGACGGTTCCTGGCCGCTCTACCAGGACGGCCCGGGGAATATCTCGGCGACGATCAAGGGCTACTGGGCGCTCAAGCTCATCGGCGAGGACATCGGCGCCCCACACATGGCGCGCGCGCGGAGCTGGATTCTCGGCCAGGGCGGGGCGGCGAAGGCCAATGTCTTCACCCGTTTCGCCATGGCGCTCTTTGGCCAAATTCCGTGGCGGGGCGTGCCGACCATGCCGGCCGAGCTCATGCTGCTGCCGGAGTGGTTCCCGTTTCACGTCTCGAAGATCGCCTACTGGTCGCGCACCGTGCTCGTGCCGCTCGTGATCCTGGCCGCGCGGCGGGCGCGGGCGGCGAACCCGACCGGGCGCGGCGTCGCCGAGCTCTTCACCGTGCCGCCCGAGCAGCATCGCGGCTGGCAGACCAATCCGACCGGCCGCCGCATCGGCGACGCATTCCTGCTGCTCGACCGGGCGCTGAAGCGGGCCGAGCCCTTCGCACCGGCGCGCCTGCGCGAACGCGCGGTGAAGCGGGCCGAGGACTTCGTGCTCGGGCACCTCAACGGCGAGGACGGGCTTGGCGGCATCTACCCCGCCATGGCGAACGCGGTGATGGCGCTCCGGATGCTCGGCTATGCGGACGACCATCCAAAGATGAAGATCGCCCGGAAAGCCATTGAAAAGCTGATGGTCGAGCGCGACGGAGAGATCTACTACCAGCCCTGCCTCTCGCCGGTCTGGGACACGGCACTGGCGGCGCATGCCTTCCTTGAGAGCGGCGAGCGGGGCGACCCCCGGCTGACCCGCGCGCTCGACTGGCTGGCCGGAAAACAGATCCTCGATCATGTGGGCGACTGGGCCGTGCGCCGCCCCGGCCTGCGCCCCGGCGGCTGGGCCTTCCAGTACGAGAACCCGGACTATCCGGACGTGGACGACACCGCCGTCGTCGTCATGGCCATGCACCGCGCCGAGCCGGCGCGCTATGCGGAGAACATCGCCCGGGCCTGCGAATGGCTGGTCGGCATGCAGTCGAGAAGCGGCGGCTGGGGCGCCTTCGAGCCCGAGAACGAGCACTTCTACCTGAACTCGATCCCGTTCGCCGACCACGGGGCGCTCCTCGACCCGCCCACGGTCGACGTGACTGCCCGCTGCGTCGGCGCGCTGGCGCAGGTCGACCGCGCCGCCCATGCGGAAGCGATCGGGCGCGGTGTCGACTTCATCCGCCGGGCGCAGGAGCCGGACGGATCGTGGTATGGCCGCTGGGGCGCGAACTATGTCTACGGCACCTGGTCGGCGCTGGTCGCCCTGAAGGCGGCCGGCGAGGACATGAACCAGCCGTGGATCCGGCGCGCGGTCGACTGGCTGAAGTCCCGGCAGCGCGAGGACGGCGGCTGGGGCGAGGGGCTGGAGAGCTACGAGCTCCGGGGGGCAGGCTGCGCCCGCGCCGCGACGCCCTCGCAGACCGCCTGGGCGCTGCTCGGCCTGATGTCGGCGGGCGAGACCGGCTCGGAAGCGGTCGCGCGCGGCGTCGCCTGGCTCGAGACCGCCCCGCGCGAGCCGGAGGGCGCGCGCTGGCACGAGGCGCATTTCACCGGCACCGGCTTCCCGCGGGTCTTCTACCTCAAGTATCACGGCTATGCGGCGTTCTTCCCGCTCTGGGCGCTGGCGCGCTACCGGCGGCTCGTGGATTCGAACGCACGCGAGGTGCAATGGGGGATCTGAGGCCGCGCCTCGGCATCGTCTGCGGCATGCTTTCCGAGGTTCGCGCGCTCGGCGCCTTCGCCCGCGACCCGCGCGTCGCGGTCGCTGTCTCCGGAGCCCGGCCGGAGCGGGCCGAGGCCGAGGCTGTTCGTCTTGCGACGTCAGGCTGCGGCGTGCTGCTGTCCTGGGGCGTGGCCTGCGGGCTCGACCCTGCGCTGGCACCGGGCGCGCTGTTGCTCGCTTCCGCGGTGATCGAGGAGGACAGCACCCGCCACGCTCTCGCCCCCTGGCTCGCGGGACCCGCCGCCGAGGGCCCGGCGCTGATCCTCGGCGCGGATCGCATGCTGCTGGACCCGGCCGAGAAATCCCGGCTCCGCCGCGCGACCGGCGCCGCGGCCGCCGACATGGAAACCCACCGCGTCGCCCGCGCCGCCGCGGCGGCCGGCATTCCCGCCCTCGCGATCCGCGCGGTCGGCGACCCGGCCGACCGGGCGGTGCCGGCGCTCGCCGCCCGCGCCCTCGGCGAGGATGGCCGGCCCCGCCTCGGAGCCGTGGCACTGGGGCTGCTGGCGCGGCCCGGCAACCTCGCGGACCTGCTGAGGCTGCGGCGCGATACCGCCTCGGCACTCGCCGCGCTCGGCGGCATCGCCGGGGCCGCGATTGCCGCCATTCTTACCCGCTGCTCGGACGCCTGACCGTGTCCCTCACCGCCGATTGACCCCGGTCAATGCGGGATGCCGCCGCATGAGGCGAGATCGGCGCAGCAGGACGCGGCGCGGGCCGGATGCACGCGTCACCTGTCGCAAAACCGCTGATACAGGGGACATCGACATGTTCAAGACCATCCTCGCCGCGACCGACGGCTCCGAACACTCCGGCCTCGCCGTCTCCCTGGCAGCCGATCTCGCCGAGAAATACGATGCGAAGCTCGTGCTGCTGAACGTGGTCGACAACCGCGATCTCACCCCGACCGAGAAACAGCTCGCCGAGGTCGAATACGCCGATATCCTGCGTGCCAGGATACCGGGCGCGCGGATCGAGAACATGCCCGGCATGGGCTTTCAGGGCGTGCGGCCGGTGATCATCGAGAATGCCGCCATCACCGCCGGAATCCGCGAGACCCTCGCCGAGGGAATCCTGAAGAAGGCTCAGGCGCGCGCAAAGGAAAAGGGGGCGAGGCAGATCGAGACGCGGGTCGAGTTCGGCGATGCCGCACCCTCGATCATCGCCATGGCAAGGGAGATCGGCGCCGACCTGATCGTGCTCGGCAGCCGAGGCCTGAGCGACCTCAAGGGCCTGCTGCTCGGCAGCGTCTCGCACAAGGTGGCGAACCTCGCCGAGGTGCCGGTGATCACCGTGAAGTAGCCGGCGCTACGCCGCCTTGCCGCGCTTCAGCCGCTCCATCTCCTCGCCGACCAGCCGCTCGTGGTACTCCTCGGCGGGGCGCGCCTTCGAGAGATCGATCTCCGGGGCGAAACCGCCCTCGGTACCGAGACCCTTCAGCGCCAGGCCAAGCAGTTTCAGCGGGTTCCGGAAGGCGATGTCGGCCGCCGTCGGCTCGTAGCCGCAATGGGCCATGCAGTCGGCGCACTTGGCATAGTTGCCCGTTCCGTAGCGGTCCCAGTCGGTCGACTCCATCAGCTCGGCGAAGCTCTGCGCATATCCCTCGCCCAAGAGGTAGCAGGGCTTCTGCCAGCCGAACACGTTGCGGGTCGGCATCCCCCAGGGGGTGCAGTGCATCTCCTGGTTGCCGAGCAGGAAATCGAGGAAGATCGGCGAGTGGCTGAGGTTCCACCGCGCCCCGCGCGCCCGCCCGAGCCGCCAGACCTCGCGGAAGAACTCCTTGGTGCGCCGCCGGTTCAGGAAGTGCGCCTGGTCGGGCGCGCGCTCATAGGCGAAGCCGGGCGAGATCGAGATGCCGCAGCCCATCTTCGTTGCGAAGTCGAGGAAACCAGCCAGCTCGGCCGCCGGATGGCCCTCGAACACGGTCGCGTTGACATTGACCCGGAAGCCGCGCGCCTGCGCTGCCTTGATCGCGCTGACCGCCTTCTCGAACACGCCCTCCTGGCAGACCGACTTGTCGTGATGCGCCTTCAGCCCGTCGAGATGGACCGAGAAGAAGAGATAGGGCGAGGGCTCGAACAGATCGAGCTTCTTCTCGAGCAGCAGCGCGTTGGTGCAGAGCGAGACGTAGAACCTGCGCTCGACCAGCCCGCGCACGATCTCGCCGATTTCCCTGTGGATCAGCGGCTCGCCGCCAGGGATCGCAACCATCGGGGCGCCGCATTCCTCGGCCGCCTGCCAGCATTCCTCGGGGCTCAGGCGGCGGTTCAGGATCGCCGCCGGGTAGTCGATCTTGCCGCAGCCGGCGCAGGCGAGGTTGCATCGGAACAGCGGCTCGAGCATCAGGACCAGCGGATAACGCTTCCGCCCCGTCAGCTTCTGGCGGGCGATGTAGCCTGCGACCCTCATCTGCTGGCGGAACGGAACGCCCATGCTGTCTCCTCGTCTCGCCCGCTCACGGGGGCGCGCATCCGGTTATGTCGCGGAGCGGTGCGCGGTTTCAAGGGGGCGCCGCCGCCACGCCGGAACTCGTGAGCGTCCTCAGGTCGCGTGCGCCCGGATGTAGGCGAGCAGCCCCTCCGGCCCCTTCCGGTCGAGGATTCCCCTGAACTCGTCTCGCTTCAGCACCAGGAACGAGACTCCGCCGACCATGATGTCGATGACCAGCGGCCCGCGCTCCTCGAAGTCGCGCACGCGATACTCGACCGGCAGGGGCTTCGCGGCGGCGCGCGGGATCCGGGCCGCAACCATCACGTCCGAGCGCACCGTCCGGGCGCCCTCGATCACCGGCGCCGCTCCCATGCCCTTGCCGAGCTGATCGGCATAAAGGCGAGACAGGAACCCCGGCAGCAGGGCGCGGAACTCGCCGCGCTGCGCCTCGTCGAGGTTCCGGTCGCCGACCAGGAACTTCTCCCACACATCGAAGGCGAAGGCGGCCGAGACCGCCTGCTTCGTCATCTCGAACCGGGCCGCCGCATCGAGACCTGTCGCGGTCATCGCCGCATGGGCGTCGCCCGCGAGCGTCTGCGCCAGCGCCACCGCCGCCTGCTCCTGCGCCTCGTCCGCCGGGGCGGGAGGAGCCTGGATCATGGCGAGCAGCATGGCGGCGGCAAGCGCTCGGAGGACGGCGGTCATGGCGCGCTCCTGGGTTCGGCGATCGTGGCAGGATCAATATAGGTCCGGGCCGCCGATCGGCACAGCACCCTCAGCGCCGCGCCCGCGCCAGGCGAACGAGGGCCGGGGTGAGGCCGAAGACCATCACGATCGCCGCGCCGACCGCGATCACCAGCAGCAGGCCCATGCTCGCCGTGCCGGGGTGGTCCGAGAAGGCCAGCGTGCCGAACGCCGCGACCGTGGTCAGGGCGCTGTAGATCACCGCGCGCGGCGTCGAGGTGTCGAAGACCGAACCCTCGGCTCGGTCGGCGCGGAGCGCAAAATGGATGCCGCTGTCGATGCCGAGGCCGATCAGCAGGGGCAGCACGATCACGTTGGCATAGTTGAAAGGCAGGCCGAGCAGGACGCTGGCGGCCGCCGTAACTCCGGCGGCCAGCACGAGCGGCAGCAGGATCGTCGCGACGCGCCAGGGGTCGCGCAGCACTGCCAGAGCGAGGAGCGCGCAGCCAAGGAGCGCCAGGCCGGCTGCCTCGAGGAGCGCGCCGGCGACCGCACGGCGCGCGCCCGCGATCTGCGCCGGCGGGCCCGCCGCACCTGGTGCCTGCGCGGCCACGGCATCGACGAAGCGCGCAAGTGCCCCGGGCTCGCGCAGGTCAGCCGCCGGCGCGATCTCGACCCGGTAGATGCCGGACGGCGAGAGGTAGCGCTCCCTGAGCGGAGCCGGCAGCGCCGCCGCTGTCACCTCGCCGGCATCGAGCTGCAGCCGCAGCCGCTCGATCAGCGCCGGGAAGTAGCGGAAGAGAGACTCGGCGAGGGCGGCGTCGCGCGCCTCATCGCGCCGCGCCGCATAGGCCGTAAGCGCCGCGCCCAGTTCGGCGGCGGCCGCTCCGGGGACGCCTTCCAGCCGCGCGGCGAGCCGCTCGGGCGTGACCGGCCCGGCCGTGCCGGCACCGGTGCCGGCGATATCCGCCGGCGCACCCTCCACCGCATGCAGGAGCGAGGGATAGGCGAGGTCGATCAGCGCGAGCTTCGCCACCTGGTCCGCCGGCACCAGGTCGCCGAGCCAGTGCGCGCTCCGCACCTCGCGAAGCGTCGACAGCCCGGTCGAGGCGGCGGCGGCGGATGCGGCATCGGGCGCCAGCAGGCTCAGCCGCATCGGCGCCAGCTCCGGCTCGGCCGCGAGCCAGCGATAGGTCGCGACCGAGGGCGAGGCCGGGTCGCGCAGGTTCATCGGATCGGCGTCGAACCTTGCCTGCGGCGCCACCGCCAGCGCGGCGAGACCGGCAGCCGCGACGAGCCAGGCGAGCGGCCGGGTGATCCGTGCGGACGGCTGCCGGACTGGTCGTGGCGCCGGCCCGTCGGCCAGCCGGGGCCACAGGGTCAGCGCCGCCGGGATCAGCGTCATCGCGACCGCGAAGGCGATCACCACCCCGCCCGCGCCGATCAGCCCGAGCTGCGCCATTCCCACAAAGTCCGTTGTGGCAAAGGAGAGGAAGGCGACGGCCGTCGTCGCGGCGCTGAGGGCCAGCGCCGGGCCCACGGCCCGGCCGGTTTGCCCGAGCGCCGCGGCTCGCGCCGGGGCACCGACATGGTGTTCGTCGAAATGCGCGATGAAATGGATCGCATAGTCGATCCCGAGCCCCACCATCAGGACCACGAAGGCGATCGAGATCAGATTGAGTGCGCCGACCGTCAAAGCGGCGAACCCGCCGGTCAGGATCAGCGTCACGACGAGCGCCGCGAGCGCCAGCCCCGCGCGGCTCAGCGAGCCGAGCGCCAGCCGCAGCAGTGCCGCCACGAGCAGCATGGAAAGCGCGAAGGACAGCGGAAGCCGCGAGGTCGCGCTCTGCATCTCCTCGGCCCTGAGCGCCGGTTCCCCGGTGACGCCGATCTCGACCGCCTCCGCGATCGCGGGATCGAGCCCGGCGACAGCCTGGCGGATCGCCCGCAGCGGCTCAGCCGCCGGACTGAGCCGGGTGAAATCCAGGCGGGGGACAGCCATCAGGATCCGGGTCGCCGGCCCCCCGCCGCCGGAGAGCGCCGAGACCCACCGGAACGGCCGCCGGAGCCCCTGCCCATCGGCCGCCAGCACTGCGGCCGCCTCGGCATGGAGCGGCGCAAGCGCGCCGGCATCCGCCCCGGCGGCCCCCGCCAGCGCGGTGGCCGCGTCCACGGCGCCAAGGAACCCCTCGAGGCTGGGATCGGACCGAAGCATGGCCAGCAGGTCCGCCGCCTTGCTCAGCCGCGCGAGCGTCAGATCCAATTCCTCGGGCGACAGGTAGAGCAGCCCGTGCGCGACCATGTACGGGTCGGCCGCGGGGGCGAACACCCGATGGAACAACCCGGACTGCGGCGCGAGCGCGTCCGCAAGCGCCCCCGTTACGGCATCCGCTGTCTCGGCGCTCTCGCCCCGGACCACCACGATCAGCGTGTCGCGCAACGCCGGGAATTCGGCGTTGAGAACATTGGCCCGGGCCTGGAATGGCAGTTCCGGCGACAGCATCCGGCTCGAATCGGTATCGACGGAAAGGCCGGGGATCGCAGCCGCCGCGATCGACAGGAGAACCGCCACGAGCGTGATCGCCCGGCGCGGGAATCTCGCCGCAGCAGAGACCCATCCGCCCATGGCTGATTCCAGCTCCTGAGCCGGGCGGCGAGGGCCGAACTGTTGCACTATCCCCTCCATTCCGAGCCGGAAGCGCCCGGAATTCCTCATTTTCCTTGAGGTGTCAACTCCTGCGGACTAGGTTTGCCGAAGCTGTGTTTCGCCGCCGATCGGCAGGTATCCCTGCCCGGATACCGATCCTGCCCGCGTTTGCGGCTAGCGGAGTATGGGAATGAACGCGACTGGCGCTATCCGACGCCTCGCCGGCTTTTCGACGGCCTTGATCCTGTCAGCCTGCGCCTCGGCGGACCCGCAGGCCGATTTCGCTGCCGCGGACCCGTTCGAGGGCTTCAACAGGAATATGCACGACGTCAACCTGTACCTCGACACCAACCTGATCCGGCCGGCCGCCCAAGGTTACGACTTCGTCACTCCAACCACAATCAAGTTCCTGATCGGAAACGGATTCAGCCATCTCGACCTGCCTGGAGACTTCGCCAACTACCTGCTGCAGGGCGAGATCAAGCCCGCATTGCGGACCCTCGGGCGCTTCACCCTCAACACGGTGCTCGGTGCCGCGGGCCTGCTCGACCCCGCGACCGAGTTCGGGCTGCCGAAGGAGGACACGGATTTCGGTGTCACGCTCGGCAGGCACGGTGTGGGGGAAGGCGCCTTTCTGGTGCTGCCCGTTCTTGGTCCCTCAACCACCCGCGACCTTGTCGGGAGGGCCGGTGATCTCGCGTTCCGCCCTACCACCTATCTTGGCCTGGTTGCACCGGGAATCACCCCGGAAGTGCCTCTGGCGCTCACGGCCACCGAGACGGTCGACCTGCGCAACCGGAACTTTGCCCTGATCGACGATCTTCTCTACAACAGCGATGACAGCTACATCTCGGTCCGCTCTGTCTATCTGCAGCGGCGCCGGGCCATGGTCGCCGGCGACGACGCCGGCGCCGAGGCCTTGCCGGACATCTTCGATAACCAGTGACCGGCGGCAAGGCCCCGGCCGCCTTGCCGACGGGGGAGACATGGCAGGTTCCGATCCCGGCTTCGATCAGGCACTGGCGGAGGCGGCAGCACGCGTCGAGCGGATGCTGGAGGCCTGTCTGCCCGCCGCTGCCGATGCACCCGGCATGGCCGGGCTCACCCAGGCAATGCGCTATGCGGTTCTCGGCGGGGGGAAACGGCTCAGGGGCTTCCTGACAATCGAGGCCGCGCGGGTCTCCGGCGCCGGCGGCCCCGGCGCCGAGCGCGCGGCGGCCGCGGTCGAGTGCCTGCACGCCTACAGCCTCGTGCATGACGACCTGCCCAGCATGGACGACGACGACCTGCGCCGCGGCAAGCCGACCGTGCACCGGGTCTGGGACGAGGCGACGGCAGTGCTCGCCGGCGATGCCCTGCAGACGATCGCCTTCGAGATCCTGGCCGACCCGGCCACCCATCCCGACCCGGAGGTCCGGGCGCGGCTTGTCCTGCGACTCGCCCAGGCCTCGGGCCACGCCGGCATGGTCGGCGGCCAGGCGATCGACCTTGCCGCCGAGAAGGCCGGCGCGCCGCTCGGCCCGGCGGAGGTGAAGCGCTTGCAGGCGCTGAAGACCGGCGCGCTGATCGAGTTCGCGGCCGAGGCAGGCGCGATCGTGGCGCGCGCGCCCGACCGCGACGTCCAGGCGATCCGCGCCTACGCCCGAGCACTCGGCGAGGCGTTCCAGATCGCCGACGATCTGCTCGACCTGACCGGCAGCGAGGCCGAGGTCGGCAAGCGGCTCCGCAAGGATGCGGGGGCCGGCAAGGCAACCTTCGTCGATATCCTCGGGCTCGAGGGTGCCCGCGCCCGGGCCATCGCCCTGGTGGCCGAGGCCGCCGGGCACCTGGCGCCCTTTGGCGACCGCGCGGCGCGGCTGGCCGGGGCCGCACGGTTCGTGATCGAGCGGCGGAGCTGACACGCGGCGGCCTGCCCGTTCCCGGAGCGACGGCGACACAGTTTCAAATTTTGCGCGGGGATTATTCCCGCGATCAAGTTTGACAATGCACTGGCTCTTGCCCACGCTTGCCGGCAGCCAATACACCGGTGAACAACAACGCTGCCGGGACACGGGGAAGGATATCGCCGATGCAGGCCGATGCAGGCCGGGACGCGCTCCTCTTCGAGGCGCGGAACATCGTCAAGAGATTCGGCGATTTCGCCGCGAACGACGATGTCGGCCTGGCGATCCGGTCAGGGGAGAAGCACGCGCTCCTCGGCGAGAACGGCGCCGGCAAGTCGACTCTCGTCAAGATGATGTACGGCGTCATGCAGCCGACCGGCGGCGCGTTCTACTGGCATGGCCGGCGCACGGTCATCCACAGGCCGGCCGAGGCGCGCGAGATGGGCATCGGCATGGTGTTTCAGCACTTTTCGGTGTTCGATGCGCTCAGCGTCGTCGAGAACATCGCACTCGCGCTCCCGCCCGAGCCGATGCGGGTGCTGGCGCAGCGGATCGAGCGGGTCTCGGCAGCCTACGGGCTGGCGATCGATCCGCTCCGGGCCGTCCACACCCTTTCCGTCGGCGAGAAGCAGCGGGTCGAGATCATCCGCTGCCTGCTGCAGAATCCGAAGCTCCTGATCATGGACGAGCCCACCTCGGTGCTGACTCCGCAGGAGACCGAGATGCTGTTCCAGACCCTGAACACGCTCGCCGCCGAGGGCTGCTCGATCCTCTACATCTCGCACAAGCTCGAGGAGGTGAAGGCGCTTTGCGACGCCGCAACCATCCTGCGCCACGGCAAGGTGGTGGCCCATTGCGACCCGCGGGTCGAAACGGCCCGCTCGATGGCCGAGATGATGGTCGGCGACCAGATTGCCTGGGTCGAGCGGAAGGAAGCGGCGGCTGCGCCCGGACCGGTGCGGCTGGAGCTCGATCAGCTGACCCTTCCGGCCACCTCGGAGTTCGGAGTGACGCTCAGGGACCTGTCGCTCGAGGTACGCGGCGGCGAGGTCGTCGGCATTGCCGGGGTCGCCGGCGAGGGTCAGGCCGAGCTGATGGAGGCGCTGACCGGTGAGACCCGCACGCCCCGCCCCGAAGCAGTGCTGATCGATGGCCGGCCCATGGGCGGCGAAGGCCCGACCCGCCGCCGCCTCGCCGGCGCCGCCTTCGTGCCCGAGGAACGCAACGGTCATGCCGCCGTGGCGGACCTCACGCTGTCCGAGAACATCATCCTCGCCCACCACGCCGCCGAGCGAGTCGCGACCCGCGGCTGGATCGACTTCGGCAAGGCCGCCGGCTGGGCGAAGCGCGTGCGCGAGGCGTTCGACGTGCGCGCCGGCGCGGCGAACCCAACCGCCGGCTCGCTTTCCGGCGGTAACCTGCAGAAGTTCGTGGTCGGCCGCGAGATCCTGCGCGAGCCCGGCGTGCTGGTTGTCAGCCAGCCCACCTGGGGCGTCGATGCCGGCGCGGCCGCGGTGATCCGCCGGGCGCTGATCGATCTCGCGGCACGGGGCTCGGCGGTACTGGTGATCAGCCAGGACCTCGAGGAGATCTTCTCGATCTGCGACCGGATCGCGGTGATCCATCACGGGCGGCTGTCCAAGGAGCATCCCGCGGCCGAGATGACGCCCGAGACGGTAGGCCTGCTGATGGGCGGCGCCCATCCCGAAGCCACCGAGATCCCGGCAGAGAAGGTGGCGTGATGCTGGTCCTCGAGCCGCGCCCGCAGCCGTCTCGCGCGCTCGCCCTGCTCTCGCCGGTGATTGCCATCATGCTGACGCTGGTCGCCGGGGGCATCCTGCTGGCGCTGATGCGCAGGCCGCCGGTCGAGGCCCTGAGGGTCTACTTCTTCCAGCCCGTCGAGGAGTTCTGGCTGTGGCTGACGCTTCCCGCCGAGGAAGCGGCGATGTGGCTCTACACGCCCTCCGAGGTGGTGGTGAAGGCGATCCCGCTGGCACTGATCGGCGGCGGCCTCGCGGTCTGCTTCCGTGCCAATGTCTGGAACATCGGCGCCGCGGGGCAGTATACTGCGGGCGCCATCCTCGCCGGCTGGCTGGCGCTGGGCGCGCCTGAGGGGGCGAGCGGCATCTGGCTGGTGCCCTACCTGATCCTCGGCGCGATCGGCGGCATGGCCTGGGCCGCAATCCCCGCCTTCCTGCGCGTGCGCTTCAACGCCAACGAGATCCTGGTCAGCCTCATGCTGACCTATGTCGCGGCGCTGCTGCTCGACTGGCTGGTGCGCGGGCCATTCAAGGACCCGGCCGGCTTCGGCTTCCCCGAGTCGAAGGCGTTCCAGGCGGGCTTCGTCATGCCGGTGCTGGTCGAGACCACCCGGCTGCATCTCGGGGTCGTGTTCGCCATCGGCGCAGCGCTGGCGCTCTGGCTGATGATGGCCCGTACCATGAAAGGCTTCGAGGTGCGCGTCATGGGCGCCGCACCGCGTGCCGGTGCCTTCGCCGGGTTCTCGCGCGACCGGACCATCTGGTTCGTGCTCCTGCTCTCCGGCGGGCTCGCCGGGCTCGCCGGGGCGGTCGAGGTCTCGGCGACCGTGCAGCAGCTCCAGCCCAACATCTCGGCCGAGTACGGCTTCGTCGCCATCATCGTCGCCTTCCTCGGGCGGCTGAACCCGATGGGCGCCCTGCTCGGCGCGCTCGTGCTGGCGGTCAGCTACATCGGCGGTGAGAACGCGCAGATCGCGCTCAAGCTGCCGAAGGCGGTGACCGGCATATTCCAGGGCATGCTGCTGTTCTTCCTGCTGGGCTGCGACACCCTGATCCGGTTCCGGGTGCGCTGGCTCGGCCGCCGGACATTGTAGCAGGCGGGGTATGGTGAGGGCATCATGGAGAACTTCCTGATCTCGATGATCATCGCCGCGACGCCCTTGCTGCTGGCCGCGACCGGCGAGCTGGTGGCCGAGCGTTCGGGCGTGCTCAACCTCGGCGTCGAGGGCATGATGCTGGTGGGGGCGGTGGTCGCCTTCGCCACCGCGAGCGCCACCGGATCCCCGGTCCTGGCGGTCGCGGCCGGCGCGGGGGCGGGCCTCGTCATGGCGCTGATCTTCGCGGTCATCGCGCTCAGCCTCCTCGCCAACCAGGCCGCGACCGGGCTCGCGCTGACCATCTTCGGCATCGGCGCCTCGGGGCTGATCGGCCAGGGCTTCGTCGGGATCGCGCTCGACCCCCTCGGCAAGCTCGCGATACCCGGTGTCAGCGACTCCACCATGCTCGGCCGGATCCTGCTCGGCCATGATGCGATGGTCTATCTCGCCCTCGCGCTTGCCGGCGCGGTGGCCTGGTTCCTCGCGCGCACCCGCGCCGGGCTCGCGCTGCGCGCCGTCGGCGACAACCACGACTCGGGCCATGCGCTGGGCTACGACGTCGTGGCGATCCGCTATGCCGCCACCCTCTTCGGCGGCGCCTGCGCCGGCCTCGCCGGGGCCTATCTCTCGCTCGCCTATACCCCGATGTGGGCGGAGAACATGACCGCCGGCCGGGGCTGGATCGCGCTGGCGCTCGTCGTCTTCGCGACCTGGAAGCCGGGTCGGGTCGTCGCGGGCGCCTATCTCTTCGCCGCCGTCACCCAGCTCCAGTTCTACGGCCAGGACTGGGGCTGGCCGATCCCCTCGCAGTTCCTCGCCATGGCGCCCTACGTGGCCACCATCCTCGCCCTGGTGATCATCTCGCGCGACGTGAACTTGACGAAAGCCAACGCGCCTGCCTGCATCGGCAGGCCATTCCGGGCCGAGCGGTGAGCGGCCTCACGATTCGAACTTCGGACTGAACAGGGAGAAACGCACCATGATCCGAAAACTGGTCTTCGCGGCTGCCGGCCTCGCGCTGGCGGCAAGCGCAGAGGCGGCCGACCTGAAGGTCGGCTTCGTCTATGTCGGCCCGGTCGGCGACTTCGGCTGGTCCTACCAGCACGACCAGGGTCGCCAGGCGATCGAGAAGGAGTTCGGCGACCGGGTCGAGACCACCTTCGTCGAGAGCGTGCCCGAGGGGCCCGACGCCGAGCGCGTCATCCGCCAGCTCGCCGCATCGGGTCACGGCCTCATCTTCACCACCTCGTTCGGCTACATGGACCCGACGCTGAAGATCGCCAAGATGTTCCCGGACGTGAAGTTCGAGCATGCCACCGGCTACAAGCAGGCGGACAACGTCGCGACCTACTCGGCCCGGTTCTACGAGGGCCGCCATGTCATTGGCACCATCGCCGGGCTGATGACCAGGACCAACAAGATCGGCTATATCGCCTCGGTGCCGATCCCCGAGGTGGTGCGCGGGATCAACGCAGCGACGCTGGCAGCCCGGAAGGTCAACCCGAACGTCACGACGCAGGTCGTCTGGGTCAATTCCTGGTACGATCCCGGCAAGGAGGCCGACGCGGCAAAGGCACTGATCTCGAACGGCGCCGACATCATCATGCAGCACACCGACAGTCCGGCAGGCCTGCAGGCGGCCGAGAATGCCGGCGTCTTCGCCTTCGGCCAGGCATCCGACATGATCAAGTTTGCGCCGACCAAGCAGCTCACCGCGATCGAGGACAACTGGGCGCCCTACTATATCGAGCGTACCCGCGCCGTTCTGGACGGGACCTGGAAGAGCCAGGACAGCTGGAAGGGCATCGCAGCCGGCGAGGTGAAGATGGCGCCGTTCACCAACATGCCGGACGATGTGAGGGCCGCCGCGGAGAAGGCGGTCGCCGACGTCGCCTCCGGCGCCGTTCACCCGTTCGCCGGACCGATCAGGGACCGCGACGGCACCGAGCGAATCCCGGCAGGCGCAGTGGCCGATGACGGCATGCTGCTGGGCATGGACTGGTTCGTGGAAGGCGTCGAGGGCGACCTGCCGAAGTGAGCTCGGCCGGACACGCGCGAGCGGCCCCCCTCCGGGCGGGGCCGTTCGGATTCCGGCCCGCGACCACCTCAGCCCGCCGAATTGGTCGGCATTGAGAACAGCATCAGCTCCACCCGCTCGGAAGCGCCGACATCGCGCCAGAAGGCGATCCCTTCGGCATTGTCGCGGTAGACCAGCAGATGGCACTTGCCGATTCCGGCCGCGCTCAGGCCGGCGAGCGCGTGAAGGAGAAGGCTGCGCCCGATCCCGCGCCGCCGGTACGCCGCATCCGTCACCAGATGATGGATCAGCCCCCGCCGCCCGTCATGGCCACAGAGCACCGTGCCCGCGAGGTTCCCGTCTGCCATCGCGACGAAGCTCAGCCCGGGATTGCGCCGCAGATAGGCCGCGACCGGCTCCGCCTCGTCCGCCACACTCAGCCCGACCCCCGGCGTCCGGTCCCAGAGCGCCCGGGCGGCCGGATGGTCCGAGACCTCGAATGGCCTGATCGTCACCTGCATCGCCTGCCCCGCCTCTTTCCCGGATCGCCTCGTTCCCTAAGACACCCCGAGCCGCTCGGGAAGTGCGCGTCGCCCGCCCGGGGCACGGCTTCGGCAGGGATTTCCGGTCTGCCTCAAAATCTTTTTGAGAATGATCCCCCGCTTTACGGCTACAATCGCGTCAAAAGGTAACGGGAAAACGCCGATGGGCCGCCTGACCACCCATGTTCTCGACACCGCCCGTGGCCGGCCCGCCGAGGGCGTCCGGATCGAGCTGGACCGGATCGAGGGCAGCGGACGCCGCCGCCTCGCCGAGACGGCGACCAATGCCGACGGGCGCTGCGACCGGCCGCTGCTCGAGGGCACCGAATTCACCGCCGGCGTCTACGAGCTCACCTTCCACGCCGGCGCCTATTTCGACGCCCAGGGCCTCGACCTGCCCGAGCCGAAGTTCCTCGACCTCGTGCCGGTCCGCTTCGGCATCGCCGACCCGACGGCGCATTGCCATGTGCCGCTGCTGCTCTCGCCCTATGGCTGCTCGACCTATCGCGGCAGCTAAGCCATGAGTGACCCGATCCGCTTCCTGCTCAACGGCGCACCGGTCGAGATCGCCGGCCTGCCGCCCACGACCACGCTCCTGAGCTGGCTGCGCTACGAGCGCCGCCTCACCGGCACCAAGGAGGGCTGCGCCGAGGGCGATTGTGGCGCCTGTACCGTGGGCCTGCGCGAGCGCGACGCCTCCGGTGCGGTCACCACCCGCCCGGTGAATGCCTGCATCCAGCTCCTGCCCATGCTGCACGGGCGCGAGGTGGTGACGGTCGAGCATCTGCGTGCGCCGGACGGCCGGCTCCACCCGGTGCAGTCGGCCCTGGCCGAGGGCCATGGCTCGCAATGCGGCTTCTGCACGCCGGGCTTCGTGATGAGCCTCTGGACCGCCTACCGCACCGAGCCGAAGCCCGACCTCGCCCGCGTCAACGACCTCCTCGCCGGCAACCTCTGCCGCTGCACCGGCTACGGCCCGATCATCCGCGCCGCGCAGCAGTCCTATGACCTTCCGCGCCCCGACTGGGACGACGCGGACGCCGGGGCGGCCGAGGAACGCCTCAAGGCCCTCGGCTCCCATGGCCCGCTCGCCTACGAGGCCGATGGCCGTCGCTTCTGGTCCCCTGTAGCGCTCGACGACTTCGCCGCGCTGGTCGAGGCGCACCCCGGAGCCACCATCCTGTCGGGTGCCACCGATGTGGGCCTCTGGGTCACCAAGCGCGCCTTCGACCCGGACGCGATCATCTACACTGGCCGGGTCCGCGAGCTTTGCGAGGTGCACGAGGCAGACGGCCATCTCGAGATCGGCGCCGCCGTGCCCTATGTCGTGGCTTGGCCCCGCCTTGCGGCCCTCTACCCCGACATCGGCGAACTGATCCGCCGGATCGGCGCCACCCAGGTCCGCGCCGCCGGCACCGTGGGCGGCAACATCGCCAACGGCTCTCCCATCGGCGACACGCCCCCGGCGCTGATCGCAGCCGGCGCCACCCTGATCCTCCGCAAGGGAGCCACCCGCCGCGAGCTGCCGCTGGAAACCTTCTTCCTCGATTACGGGAAGCAGGACCGCCGCCCGGGCGAGTTCGTTGAGGCGGTCCGGGTGCCTGTCCCCGCCGACGGCACTCGCTTGCGCTGCTACAAGATCACCAAGCGCTTCGACCAGGACATCACCGCCGTCCTCGGCTGCTTCGACGTGACCGTCGCCGGTGGCATGGTCACCGCTGCCCGTCTCGCCTATGGCGGCATGGCGGGGGTGCCGAAGCGGGCTGCCTGCGCCGAGGCCGCGCTTGTCAGCCAGCCCTGGACCGAGGCGACCGTGCGCGCTGCCATGGCGGCGCTGACCCGCGACTTCACCCCGCTGACCGACATGCGCGCCTCGGCCGGCTACCGGATGCAGGCGGCGCAGAACCTGCTGCTGAAATACTTCCTCGAAATCACCCGGCCCGCCACCGCCACCCGGCTGGTCGGCCCCTCGGCGAGGGTCGCCTGATGGAGCAGCGGGAAGCACACCGCGACACGATCGTCGACGGCGCCCACACGCCCCGCCGCCACGACTCGGCGGAAAGGCACGCCGCCGGCGAGGCCATCTACGCCGACGACCTGCGCGAGCCGCGCGACCTGCTGCACTGCCACATCGCGCTGGCCACCGTGGCCAGGGCGAAGCTGACTCAGATCGACCTCGGCCCTGTCCGCACCGCCCCCGGCGTCGTCGCCGTGCTCACCGCCGACGATATCCCCGGCGAGAACAATACCGGCCCCGTCGACCATGACGAGCCACTCTTCGCGCTCTCCGAGCGCAAGGGCGGCGCGGTGCATTTCGCCGGGCAGCCGCTGTTCGTGGTGGCCGCCGGGACGCTGGCCCAGGCCCGCGCTGCCGCCGCCCGCGCCGTCATCGGCTATGCCGAGGCGCCGCCGATCCTGACCATTGACCAGGCGATGGCGGCCGGGAGCCACATCCAGCCGCCGTACCGCATGGCGCGCGGCGATGCGCGCGCCGCCATCGACGCCGCGCCGCGCAGGCTTTCGGGCCGGATCGAGATCGGCGGGCAGGAGCAGTTCTACCTCGAGGGTCAGATCGCCGTCGCCTTCCCCGGCGAGGACGACGAGGTGCATGTCGTCTCGTCGAACCAGCACCCCTCGGAATGCCAGCTGATCGTCGCCCATGTCCTCGGCGTGCCCGCCGGCGCGGTGACGGTCGAGGTCCGCCGTCTCGGCGGCGGCTTCGGCGGCAAGGAGACCCAGGGCAACCTGTTGGCCGCCGCCGCCGCGCTGGTCGCCAAGCGCACCGGCCGCCCGGCCAAGCTGCGGTTCGACCGCGACGACGACATGATCGTCACCGGCAAGCGGCACGACTTCGTCATCGACTACGAGGCCGGCTTCGACGGCGAGGGCCGCATCCAGGGCATCCGCTTCGAGCAGAAGGCCCGCTGCGGCTGGTCGCTCGACCTCTCGGCCGCGATCTGCGACCGGGCGATGTTCCATGCCGACAACGCCTACTACCTGCCGGCGGCGGAAATCACCTCGTATCGCCTGCGCACCAACACCTGCTCCAATACCGCCTTCCGCGGCTTCGGCGGCCCCCAGGGCGTGGTCGGGATCGAGCGGGTCATCGACGAGATTGCCTTCGCGCTGGGCAAGGATCCGCTGGACGTCCGGCAGGCCAATTTCTACGAGCCGCAGGACGGGCCGGGCGAGCGGGTGCTGACCCCCTACCACATGACGGTTGAGGACTCGGTCATCGACCGGATCGTCACGGAGTTGGCTGAAACCTCGGACTATGCTGCCCGCCGCGCCGCGATCCGCGCGTGGAACGCCCGGAACCCGGTGCTGAAGCGCGGCATCGCGCTGACCCCGGTGAAGTTCGGCATCTCCTTCACCACCACATTCCTCAACCAGGCCGGCGCGCTGGTGCACATCTACCAGGACGGCTCGGTGATGCTGAACCACGGCGGGGTCGAGATGGGCCAGGGGCTCCACATCAAGGTCGCCCAGGTCGCCGCCTCCGAGCTCAACATCGACCTCGAGCGCATCCGCATCACCGCCACCCGGACCGACAAGGTGCCGAACACCTCGGCGACGGCGGCTTCCTCGGGCTCCGACATCAACGGCATGGCGGTGCGCGACGCCTGCGGGAAGCTGAAGGCCCGCCTTGTCCGCTTCGCCTGCGAGACCCTGAACGTCACCGAGGCCGACGTCGCGTTCCTGCCGAACCGCATCCGCGCCGGGCGCGAGGAGATGCCGTTCGAGGATTTCGTGAAGCGCGCCTATCTCGCCCGCATCCCCCTCTCGGCCACCGGCTTCTACGCCACACCGAAGATCCACTGGGACAGGGACAAGGCGCAGGGCCGGCCCTTCTATTATTTCGCCTATGGCGCCGCAGTCTCCGAGGCGGTGATCGACACGCTGACCGGCGAGAACCGCCTTCTGCGGGTCGACATCCTGCACGATGTCGGCAGGTCGCTGAACCCGGCCATCGACCTCGGCCAGGTCGAGGGCGGCTTCATCCAGGGTGTCGGCTGGCTCACCACCGAGGAGCTCTGGTGGAACGAGCGGGGCGAGCTCAAGACCCACGCCCCGTCGACCTACAAGATCCCCGCCTGCTCCGACCGTCCGCCGGAGATGCATGTCAACCTCTGGGCGAAGGGCATGAACCGCGAACTGACCATCCGCCGCTCGAAGGCCGTGGGCGAGCCGCCGCTGATGCTCGGGGTCTCGGCGCTGCTCGCGATCTCGGATGCGGTCGCGGCGGCCGGCGGCTACCGGGTCTACCCCGCCCTCGACGCCCCGGCGACCCCGGAGCGGGTGCTGGCAGCGGTCGCGCATGTGCGGCATGGCTGAGCTCTGCCTCTCCGACCTCATCGATGCCGTCGAGCGCGAGGGCCGCGCCGTCGTCGTTCTGGTGGCCGAGGCGCAAGGCTCGGCGCCCCGCGAGGCCGGCGCGGCGATGCTGGTGACGCCCTCCGGCATTTCCGGCACGGTCGGCGGGGGCACCGTCGAACACCGGGCGGTCGCGCGGGCCCGGGAAATGCTCGGGGGCGAGGAAGAGCGCGGGCCGGTGACGCTCGATTTCCCGCTCGGCCCCGAGCTCGACCAGTGCTGCGGCGGCCGTATGCGGCTCGCCTTCGCCCGCTTCGGGATTGCCGATCTCGAGGCGCTCCACCGCACCTCAGGCACGCTGGCGCTCTGGGACGGCGGTCCGGTCCTCGCCGAAGCGCCCCGGCGGCAACCGGTGCTGATCTACGGCGCCGGCCATGTGGGTCGCGCGCTGGCCGCGGCGCTTGCGCCCCTGCCCTTTGCCGTGCGCTGGATCGACGACCGGCTCGACGCCTTCCCCGGCGAGATGCCGCCCGGCATTGCCGCAGTCGCGACGCCCCTGCCCGAGGCCGAAGTGAAAGCGGCCCCTTCGGGTGCCTTTCACGTCGTGCTCACCCACAGCCATGCACTCGATCTCGAAGTCGTCACCGCACTGATGGACAGGGGCGATTTCGGCTTTCTCGGCCTGATCGGCTCGGCGACCAAGCGGGCGCTGTTCCTGAGACGCCTCGCCGAGCGCGGCATCCCCGAGGACCGGCGCGCCCGCCTGGTGTGCCCCATCGGCATCCCGGGCCTCGGCGACAAGCGCCCCGCCGTCATTGCCGCCAGTGTAGCGGTGCAACTCCTGATGCTGAACGCTGAGAGAGAGCGTTAGAAGATCAATACAAGCGTCTGACAAGAATGACATGACACCGGAGACCACGATCCTGCGCGGCCCCCTCCTGCGCTTTGCCGGCGACCCCTTCGAGATCGGCGCCGAGGCGGCGCTCGCCTATGACGAGGACGGCGCGCTGGCGATGCGGGGCGGGCTGATCGCCGATGTCGGCCCGGCGGGCATGGTCGTGGCGGATCATCCGGAGGCCGAGGTGATCCGCACAGGTGGCGGGCTGATCGCGCCCGGCTTCGTCGACTGCCATGCCCACTACCCGCAGACCGGCATCATCGCGTCCTATGGGGCGCAGCTCATCGAGTGGCTGAACACCTACACCTTCCCCGAGGAATCGCGCTTCGGCGATCCCGCCCATGCCCGCGCCGCCGCGCACGCCTTCTTCGACGAGGAGCTCAGGAACGGCATCACCACCGCCTGCTCGTTCTGCACCATCCACCCCGCGAGCGTTGACGCGTATTTCGAGGAGGCCGCCCGGCGCGGGCTGCGTGCCCTCGGCGGCAAGGTGATGATGGACCGGAACGCGCCGGAGGCGCTGCGCGACACGGCGCAGTCAGGCTATGACGATTCGAAGGCGCTGATCGCGAAATGGCATGGCAAGGGTCGTGCGCTTTACGCGGTGACCCCCCGCTTCGCCCCCACCTCGAGCGCGGCGCAGCTTGCCGCCGCCGGCGCACTCTGGGGCGAGCACCCCGACTGCCCGATGCAGACGCATCTCTCGGAGAACCACACCGAGATCAGCTGGGTGGGCAAGCTGTTCGAGGACTCCCCGGACTATCTCGGCGTCTACGAGAAGCACGGCCTGCTCGGCCCAGGCGCGATCTTCGGCCATGCCATCCACCTGACCGAGCGCGAGCGCGCGCGCCTCGCCGAGACCGGCGCGGCGGTCGCCCACTGCCCGACCTCGAACCAGTTCCTCGGCTCCGGCGAATGCGACGTCCGGGGGCTTGCCGCCAGCGGCGTCCGGATCGGGCTCGCGACCGATGTGGGCGGCGGCTCCAGCTTCTCGATGTTCCACACCATGAAGGCCGCCTACGAGGTTGCCCAGCGCCGCGGCGTCAGCCTGAGCCCGGTGCATCTCTGGTGGCTGGCGACCGCGGGCTCGGCGCGGGCGCTCGGCATCGGCGACAGGGTCGGCAACCTCGCGCCCGGGCTCGAGGCCGACGCCGTGATTCTCGACCTCGACTCGACCCCGCTCCTGCGCCACCGCATGGCGCGGGCCGAGAGCATCACCGAAGCCTTGTTCGCCCAGATCGTGCTGGCCGACGACCGTGCGGTGCGCCGCACGATCTCGGGCGGACGGGTCGTGCACGCGCGCGACGGTGAGGCCCGCGCCGGCACCCCCGGCTCAGCCGGCAGCGCCGCCTGACCCCGGCCCGGCGCAGACAGGCCGCATCTCGAAATCCCGCGCCAGCCTCGCCGGCGGCAGCTTCGGCAGGCGCTCGGCCAGGAAGTTGATGAAGGCCCGCGACTTCGGCGGCTGGGTCCGGTGGGGCGGGGCCAGCGCGTGAATCGCCAGGTCGCGCGGACTGTAGTCGGCAAGGACCGGCACCAGCGTCCCGGAACCGATCTCGTCGGCGAGATCCCAGACCGACTTCATCACGATCCCCGCCCCCGCGAGCGCCCAGTCGATCAGGGCGTGCGAATTGTTCGAATCGATCGGCCCCGCCACGGCGAAGTTCTGCGGCGCGCCGTCCTCCATGAACTGCCACTGGTAGCGCCGCGAGCCCGGGAATCGCAGCAGCAGGCACTCATGGGCCTTGAGATCGCCCGGCGTCATCGGCGTGCCGCAGCGGGCGAGGTAGGCGGGGCTCGCGCAGGCGATGCGGAAGTCCGGCGCAATCCGCCGCGCGATCAGCGAGCTGTCCTGCAGATAGCCCCGCCGGATGGCCACGTCGACCTGCTCGGCCACGAGGTCCGCGACCCGGTCGGTGAGCTGGAGCCGGATCTCCACCTCGGGGAAGATGGCGCGGAACTCGGGGATCATCGGCGCGATCCAGCGCCGCCCCATCACGGTCGGCGCCGAGACCCTGAGCACGCCCGACGGGCTCTCCTTCTTCTCGGCGAGCTTGCGCTCGACCTCGGCGACCTCGGCGAGGATGCGCAGGCAGTGCTCGTAGTAGAGCCGCCCCTCCTCGGTCGGGTTGACCGTCCGGGTCGTGCGGTTCAAGAGCCTCACCCCGAGCCGATCCTCGAGCCTGGTGATCCGCGAGGACACGACCGCGGGCGAGAGCCGGAGCTCGCGCCCCGCAGCGGACAGGCTCGATCGCTCGACGACCCGGGCGAAGATGGTCATGTCGTCGACCGCATACATCTCAGCGCCCCATCAGCCGCGCGGCCAGCGCGTGGTGCCGGCGGACGGCCGCTCCGAGATCGGTCGTCACGACGTGTCCGCCCCGCACCACTGCCCGGCCCTCGACATAGGTGTCGCGCACCCGGTGCGGCCCGCACAGCACCAGGGCAGCAACCGGATCCCAGGCGCCCGAGGTCTCGATCCCCGTCACCGGCCAGACCGCGAAATCGGCCCGCCTGCCCGGTGCCAGCGCGCCGAGGTCATCGCGGCCGAGCACGGTCGCGCCGCCCAGCGTCGCGATCTCGAGCGCCTCGCGGGCGCCCATGGCGTCGGCACCGAGCGCTACCCGCTGCAGCAGCATCGCCTGCCGCGCCTCGCCCATCAGGTCGGCGCCGTCGTTCGAGGCCGATCCGTCGACCCCGAGCCCGACCTTGACCCCCCGGTCGCGCATGGCGCGCAGCGGCGCGATCCCCGACCCGAGCCGCATGTTCGAGCATGGGCAATGGGCGACCCCGGTCCCGGTGCGGGCGAAGAGCCCGACCTCGCCCGCATCCAGCTTGACGCAGTGGGCGTGCCAGACATCCGGGCCGGTCCAGCCCAGGCTTTCGGCGAAGGCACCGGGCCGGCAGTCGAAGCGCTCGGCGGCAAACGCGATGTCCTCGTCGTTCTCGGCCAGGTGGGTGTGCAGCATCACTCCCTTGTCGCGGGCCAGCAGCGCGGAGTCGCGCATCAGCTCGCGGCTGACCGAGAAGGGAGAGCAGGGCGCGACGCCGACCCGGATCATCGCGCCCGGTCTCGGGTCGTGGAAGGCGTCGATGACACGGATGCAGTCTTCCAGGATGGCGGGCTCGGCTTCGGTCAGCGCATCGGGCGGCAGGCCACCCTGGCTCTCGCCGATCGACATCGAGCCTCGGGTGGCGTGCAGCCGCACACCGATCTCGCGGGCGGCGTCGATCTCGTCGTCGAGCCGCGCCCCGTTCGGGAAGATGTAGAGATGGTCCGAGGAACAGGTGCAGCCCGACAGCGCCAGCTCGGCCAGCGCCACCAGCGCCGAGATCCGAACCTCCTCCGGCCCGATCCGCATCCAGACCGGGTAGAGCGCGGTCAGCCAGCCGAACAGCAGCGCGTCCTGCCCGGCCGGCACCGCCCGGGTCAGGTTCTGGTACATGTGGTGGTGCGTGTTCACGAGACCCGGTGTGACCACGCAACCCGCCGCATCGACAAT
Source organism: Limibaculum sp. (assembly GCA_039805905.1). GTDB lineage: Bacteria > Pseudomonadota > Alphaproteobacteria > Rhodobacterales > Rhodobacteraceae > Thermohalobaculum. The sequence continues at coordinate 124,481 of JBDIVM010000005.1, forward strand.
CTCGTCGGCGGTGCGGGGCAGCGTGTCGGCCGGGCCGACCGCCTCGATCACACCGTCGCGCGCGACGAGCCCGCCGCCGGCGATCTCCCGCCGGGCAGCGTCCATGGTGACCAGGACGTCGGCGTTGCGGACCAGCAGGCTCGGCATGGCACCCCCCCTCGAAGAAGCGGGCCGGACCCCGGGGGGCCCTACCCGTCCGGCATCCCGTCCCGGATCCAGGCGCCAAGCGTGGCGCGCTCCTCCGGCGTCATCTCCGTGACGTTGCCGAGCGGCATTGCCTCGGTCGCGACGGACTGGGCGAACACCTGCTGAGCACGAGCCTTCAGATCGTCCGCCGTATCGAACCTCACGCCCTTTGGCGCCGCATCGAAGCCTTCATCGGTCGGCTTCGCCGAATGGCACGAGGCACAGCGCGTCTGGACGATGGCGAAGGCCTCGCCGGTGGAGACAGCCGCGGAAGCCGCCACGCTGCCACCGGGCCTCCACGACCCGAAGGCGATCAGCGCCGCCGCGAGCGCGGCCGAAACCGGCCACTGCCACTGCACGGCGACCCCGGTATCGCCAGCCTCGAAGCGGTTGAACCAGTCGCGCACGATGGCTCCCAGCGCCAGCACCAGCGCCACGATGCCCCAGTTCCACTGATGCCCGAAGGTCATCGGGTAATGGTTCGAGATCATCATGAAGATGACCGGCAGCGTCAGGTAGTTGTTGTGGGTCGAGCGCAGCTTGGCGATCTCGCCGTATTCCGGATCCGGGATGCGCCCGGCCTTCAGGTCGGCCACCACCACCTTCTGGTTCGGGATGATCACCAGGAACACGTTGCCGGTCATGATGGTGGCGATCATCGCCCCGACCTGGACAAAGGTTGCCCGGCCCGACAGCTGCTGGCCGAAGCCCCAGGCCGAGGCAACGATGGCGGCAAACAGCACGGTGAACATCAAGGCCGGGCGGGTCTTCAGCGGCGACTTGCAGAGCAGGTCGTAGAACACCCACCCCGCCGCCAGCCCGGCAACCGACAGGGCGATGGCCTGCCAGGGGGCGAGATCGGCCACCGAGCGGTCGATCAGGTAGCTCGACGCGCTCCAGTAATAGGTGACCGCCAGCAGCGCGAAACCGGTGAGCCAGGTCAGGTAGCTCTCCCACTTGAACCAGTGCAGGTCCTCGGGCATCCGCTCCGGGGCGACCGCGTATTTCTGCACATGGTAGAAGCCTCCGCCATGCACCGACCAGCTTTCGCCCTTCACGCCCTCCGGCATGCTGGCGGCGCGCTTCAGGCTCGAGTCGAGCCACATGAAGTAGAACGACGAGCCGATCCAGCCGATCGCAGCCAGAATGTGCGCCCAGCGCAGGAACAGGCTCAGCCAATCCTGATAGATGCCTAGCATGAGCCGCGCCCCGCGATACCCGTGAGAAGGAAGGTCCGGGCTGCGACACTACACGCGTCGCCGAGGCGATAATCGTGAAAAATCGGCCAAGTGTCATCAAGAACTATTTGAAAGCCCCCCGCCGGCCAGGAGCTTGGCACCGGCGATCGGCTGCGCGCCTGTCTGCGCCGCGCCCTCGATGCGCTCTGGAATGAAGGCGCCGGGCAGACGGCCCGGCCGCCGTGCCAGAGCCGGCGGTGCGGCGGGGTGCAGCCGCATCTGGACCATTCAAATTGATGCTTGAAATATCAGTTTCGCCATTCTACCTAGGCACGTCGATATCACGAGCGGAGAAGATTCGGTGATCACCGCGGCCCAGATGCGCGCCGCCCGCGCACTCCTCGGCGTCGACCAGAAGACGCTTGCGGCGATGGCGGGCGTCTCGGTGCCAACCATCCAGCGGATGGAGGCAAGCAAGGGCAATGTGCGGGGGATCGTCGACAGCCTGACCAAGGTCGTCGACGCGCTGAACGCAGCCGGCATCGAGATCATCGCCGACGGTGCGGTGAGCGCCAGAGGCGGGCGCGGCGTCCGGCTGCGCGAGACGGAGAGATTCGTGAGCGACGATCCGGCGATGGCGGAGGCCGGTCGTGCCGGTTGAGCTCGCCGCAATCTGTTCCGGTGTGCTCATGGCGCTCGCCGGCGCCGCAATCCTGCTGCGGCAGCATCCGCGGGCATCGGTCACCGTGTACGCCGCTGCAACTGTTCCTTGCGGCATCGCCACCGTCATCGGTCTGACCGGGCTCCTCGGTTCCGGCGTGACGACGACGACCGTCCTGCCCGTCGGCCTGCCTTGGCTTGGCGCCCATCTGCGCCTCGATGCGCTGGCATCCTTCTTTCTGACCATTGTCGGGTTGGGCGGCGCGGTCACCAGCTTCTATGCGATCGGCTATGGCCGCCACGAGCCGGAGCCCGGCCGGGTGCTGCCCTTCTACCCGGGCTTCCTCGGCGCGATGATGGCCGTTGTCCTGGCGGATGACGCCTTCACCTTTCTCCTGAGCTGGGAGGTGATGTCGCTCCTGTCGTGGGGCCTCGTGCTCACCCATCACCGCGAGACCGAGACCCGCCATGCGGCCTATGTCTACCTGGTGATGGCGGCGTTCGGGACGATGTCGCTGCTCCTCGCCTTCGGGTTGCTGGCGGGCGGGGAGGGCGGCTATGCCTTCGACGCGATCCGGGCGGGCGCGCGCTCCCCGGCCACGGTGACCGCCATTCTGGCGCTGATGGTTCTCGGCGCGGGATCCAAGGCCGGCCTGGTTCCGCTGCATGTGTGGCTGCCGCTGGCCCATCCGGCCGCCCCGAGCCATGTCTCCGCCCTGATGAGCGGGGTCATGACCAAGGTCGCGCTCTACGGATTCATCCGCGTCGTCTTCGACCTTCTCGGCCCGGTCGAGTGGTGGGTCAGCCCCGCCGTCATCGTGCTCGGCGCCGCAACGGCGGTTCTCGGCATCCTCAACGCGCTGATGGAAAGCGATATCAAGAAGGCGCTCGCCTACAGCACCGTCGAGAACATCGGCGTCATCTTCGCCGCGCTCGGGCTGGCGCTGGCATTCCGCGCAAGTGCGATGCCGGCCGCGGCGGCGCTCGCCTTCACGGCGGCCCTGTTTCACGCCTTCAACCACATGGCCTTCAAGAGCCTGCTCTTCATGGGAGCGGGCGCCGTGCTGAACGCGACCGGTGCACGCGACCTCGACGCGCTGGGCGGGCTGATTCACCGGATGCCGGTGACCAGTTTCCTCGTGCTGGTCGGCGTGACCGCGATCTCGGCCTTGCCGCCGCTGAACGGGTTTGCATCGGAATGGCTGATCTTTCAGTCGGTCCTGAAAAGCCCGGAGCTGCCCCAGGTCAGCCTGCAGATGCTGATACCGGCAGCGGGCGGACTGCTGGCGCTCGCTGCGGCACTGGCCGCAGCGGCGTTCGTCAGGATCTACGGCGTCGCTTTCCTGGGCCGGGCGCGCAGCGACGCGGCGCGCCAGGCGGTTGAGGTCGACCGTTTCTCGCTCGCAGCGATGTCGGCGCTGGCTGCGCTGTGCGTCCTGGCCGGAATCTTCCCCGGCGCCGTGATCGACGCGATCGCGCCGGCGGTGAGCGCCACGCTTGACGCGCGGCTGCCGCAGCAGTCCGACCAGCCCTGGCTGACGCTGGTGCCGATCGCCGAATCCCGTAGCACGTACAACGGCATGCTCGTCATGCTGTTCATCGCCCTTTCCGCCTCGGCATCCGCCTGGGCCGTCCACCGATTTGCCTCGCGCCGGCTACGCCGGGCGCCGGCATGGGACTGCGGATTCCCGAATGCCGACCCCGTCACGCAGTACGGCGCAGGCAGTTTTGCGCAGCCGCTGCGGCGCGTCCTGGGCACGATCCTGCTGGGATCGCGCGAAGAGGTCGTGATGCCGCCGCCCGGAGAACTCGGCGCGGCGCGCCATGCGGTGCACGCGCGTGATCTGATCTGGGACGGGATCTACGCGCCGGTCACGCGTGCGGTCGGCGCGGCTGCGAACCGCCTCAACGGGCTGCAGTTCCTCACCATCCGTCGCTATCTGGGTCTGGTGATGTTCTCGCTTGTTGGCCTTCTGCTGGTACTGACGATATGGCACTGATCGCGAATCTGCTGATCCAGGGAGCCCAGATGCTGCTGGTGGTTGCGGTCGCACCCCTGCTCGTGGGTCTTGTCCGCAAGGTGAAGGCGCGGCTCACGCGGCGGCGGGGGGCCCCGTTGATCCAGCCCTATCGCGACCTCGCGCGGCTGATGCGCAAGGATGTGGTGCTGGCCGAGAATGCCTCCTGGCTCTTCCGCGCCGTCCCGTATCTCGTCTTTGCCGCGACCTGGGTCGCCGCGGCGCTGGTCCCGACCTTCGCCACGGGCTTGCACTTCAGCTGGACCGCCGATCTCATCGCCATCGTTGCGCTGCTTGCCAGCGCACGGTTCTTCCTTGCGCTCGCGGGCATGGATGTGGGCACGAGTTTCGGCGGCATCGGATCGAGCCGCGAGATGATGATCGCCTCCATGGCCGAGCCGGCGATGCTGCTGACCGTGTTCGCGATGGCCCTCGTTGCCGGATCGACCCAGCTCTCGACGGTGTCGCAGTTCGTGGCGTCGCCCGACGTGGGGCTCAGGGTTTCCCTGGCCATGGCGCTCGTCGCGCTGATCGTCGTCGCCATCGCCGAGAATGCCCGGATTCCGGTCGACAACCCGGCCACTCACCTTGAGCTGACCATGGTCCACGAGGCGATGGTGCTCGAGTATTCCGGCCGGCATCTGGCAATGATCGAGCTTGCCGCGGCGCTGAAGCTTGTCCTCTATCTCTCGCTGATCACCTGCGTCTTCGTGCCGTGGGGCATCGCAGCCGGCGATGCGGGCGCGCTGTCCTACGTCACCGGCCTGCTCATCTATCTCGGCAAGCTGACGGTCGGTGGGGTCGCGCTGGCGGTGTTCGAGACGTCGATCGCGAAGATGCGGGTCTTCCGGGTTCCCGATTTCCTCGGTGCAGCGCTGATGCTGGGCCTGCTCGGCACGCTGCTCCTGTTCGTCTCGCGGGGCCTCTAGATGGACCGGATCGCCTTCGATACCGCGCATATGCTGGCCGGCGGCCTTGTGCTCGCCAGCTTCATGATGCTCTACCAGGATCGGCTCTACGCGCTGCTGAACGTCTTTGCGCTCCATGCGGTCGTGCTCTCGGCCTCGGTTGCCTGGCAGGCCCTGATCCAGGATGCGCCGCATCTCTATGTCACCGCCGGAATCGCGCTGATCTTCAAGGCGATGATCATTCCCGGCGCGCTGCACCGGATCATCCAGCGCCTGGGCATCCACCGTGAGGTCGAGCAGGTTGTCGGCGTCGGCACCACGATGCTGGCGGGCATGGGGCTGGTGGCGCTGTCGATCTCGCTTATGCTGGGTCTGACAGTCACGGCGGATGCACTGGCGCGCGAGGATCTGGCCTTTGCCCTGTCGGTGGTGCTGCTCGGGCTGCTGATGATGGTCACCCGCCGCAACGCGGTCAGCCAGGTCGTCGGCTTCATGTCGCTGGAGAACGGGCTGATCCTGGCCGCCACCGGCGCCAAGGGCATGCCGCTGGTCGTCGAGATCAGCGTCGCATTCTCCGTGCTGATCGCCTTCATCGTCATCGGCGTCTTCCTGTTCCGCATCCGGGAGCGCTTCGACACCGTCGACCTCCAGGCGCTCGACACCTTCCGGGGGGACAAGGCATGACGCTCGCCGGACTCACCCCTGTCGACCTGGTGCTGATCGTTCCGGCGGCGGCCGCAGCCCTGCTGGCCGTCCTGCCGGGATACCGCCTGACTGCGTGGCTCAATGTGGCCGCTGCCCTGCTCACCCTCCTGGCGGCGTCGTCACTGTTCGTGCTCGACCGGCCGGCCCCGAGCGACTACCTCCTGATCGACGATCTCAACATCGTCTTCATCGTCCTCAACACATTCGTCGGGTTCACGGCCGCGACGTTCTCGGCGACCTATATCGGCCACGAGATCGAGATCGGTCGCCTGACGCCGGTCTATGTGCGCTTCTACCACGCAATGTACCAGCTGATGATGTTCGGCATGAACCTGGCGCTGGTATCGAACAATATCGGGCTGATGTGGGTGGCGATCGAGCTGGCAACGCTGACGACCGTGCTCATGGTCGGCATCTACAGGACACACGAAGCCCTCGAGGCCGCGTGGAAGTACTTCATCCTCGGCTCGGTCGGCATTGCGCTTGCGCTCTTTGGCACGATCCTCGTCTACGTGGGAGCTCAGCCGGTGCTGGGTGAGGGAACCGCGGCGATGGTCTGGACGAACCTCCTCGTGAAGGCGGGAGAGTTCGACGCCGCGCTGCTGAACCTGGCATTCGTTTTCCTCCTGCTCGGTTACGGCACGAAGGTCGGCCTTGCGCCCCTGCATGCATGGCTGCCGGATGCCCATGCCGAGGGCCCGACACCGATTTCCGCGGTGCTGTCGGGGCTTCTGCTGAACGTTGCCCTCTACGCTGTCCTGCGTTTCAAGATGCTGATGGCGGCGCATCCCGAGGCTCTGGCGCCGGGACCGCTGATGATCGGCATGGGACTCCTGTCGCTGATTTTCGCGGCTTTCATGCTCTACCGCCGGCGCGACATCAAACGGCTCTTTGCCTACTCGTCCATCGAGCATATGGGGATCATCGTCTTCGCCTTCGGGATGGGCGGCCCGCTCGCGAACTTTGCCGGCCTCCTGCACATGGTGATGCACAGCCTCACCAAGTCGGCGATCTTCTTCTCGGTTGGTCATGTCGCGCAGATCAAGGGCACGCAGAAGGTTGCCGAGATCAGGGGGCTGACGCAGAGCCATCCGGTGCTCGGCTGGGGCCTGGCGCTCGGCGTGCTGGCAATTGCCGGCATGCCGCCCTTCGGCGTCTTCATGAGCGAATTCCTGGTCGTCACCTCGACCTTTGCCCATTCTCCGGGCCTGGCGCTCCTTCTGGTCTTCGGCCTGCTTGTCGCCTTCGGCGCGCTGCTTTTGCGCCTGACCGGCTTTCTGTTCGGCGAGCCGACCGGCGAGATGAAGCCTGCCGAGGCATCGTTCGTCCCGCTCTATGCACACATGGCTCTGGTGCTGATCGCCGGCGTGCATCTGCCCGGACCCATCGTCACGTGGTTCCAGGCGGTCGCCAGGCTGCTGGGCTGAGGAACAGGAGATGCCGGATACCGCGAAACTGATCGACATCGCGCCGGCGGACTTCCGGGGACAGCCGATGCCCCGGCGGACGGTCTCGTTGGCGCAATGGGAGCAGGCGGGAGGCGCGCTCGCGCGTGGCTCGCTGACGCTGCTGAGCCTCTGGGGCACGGAGGACGCCGTCCACATGGCCCTGATGGAACCGGCCGCGAAATCGGTCGGCATCCTGAGTGTCCGCTCCGGCGACGGGACATTCCCCTCGGTCAGCCGTCTGCACAGCCCGGCCCAGCGGCTGGAGCGGACGATCCGCGACCTGCACGGTCTGGTGCCGGTTGGCGCCCCGGACGATCGGCCCTGGCTCGACCACGGCCGCTGGGGCATCCGCCATCCGCTCGGCGCCGCGTCGCCCGCCGGCGGTCACGGCACCTACGCATTCTTGCCCGTCGAGGGAGAAAGCCTGCACCAGGTTCCGGTTGGCCCGGTCCATGCGGGGATCATCGAGCCCGGGCATTTCCGGTTCACCGCCCAGGGCGAGACCGTGGTGCGGCTGGAGGAACGGCTTGGCTATGTCCACAAGGGGATCGACACCCTGATGCGCGGCGCGACGATCGCACGCGGAGCCGAACTCGCGGGCCGGACATCGGGCGACAGCACGGTTGCCTATGCCTGGGCCTATGCGCAGGCAGTGGAAGCGGCGCTGCGCGTCGAGGTGCCGGAGCGCGCGCTGTGGTTGCGAGCGCTGATGGCCGAACTCGAGCGTCTGGCGAACCACCTCGGCGACATCGGCGCAATTTGCAACGATGCCGCCTTCGGCCTGATGCATGCGCATTGCGGCATCCTGCGCGAGCGGGTGCTGCGTGCGGCGGATAGGTGCTTCGGCCACCGCTTCATGCGGGACCGGATCGTGCCCGGCGGCGCAAGCCACGACCTGACGCGCGAGGGCGAGGGGGCGCTGCGCGATCTGCTGGCGGAGGTCGGGGCGAGGTTCCCGGATCTGGTCGAGCTCTACGACCATACCGCCTCGCTTCTCGACCGCACCGTCGCGACGGGCACCCTGAGCCCGCAGCTTGCGGCGCGCTTCGGCCCAGGGGGTTTCGTCGGGCGAGCGTCGGCGCGCGATTTCGACACCCGGCGGGACCTGGCCTACGCACCCTATGACGGGCTCGAGTTCCAGGTGCCGGTGCGGTCACAGGGCGACGTGAATGCGCGGATCTGGGTGAGGATCGAGGAAGTCCGGCAGAGCCTGTCGATGATCGGTCAGTGCCTCGCCCGCCTGCCTCGCGGCCCGGTCCGCGCGGAAATCCCTCCCGCCGGGGCGGCACGCGAGGGTCTCGGCCTCGTCGAGGGATTCCGGGGCGACATCCTGGTATGGCTCGCGCTGGACGCCGATGGCAGGATCACACGCTGCCATATGCGCGATCCGTCCTGGTTCCAGTGGCCGCTGCTGGAAGCGGTGATCGAGGACAACATCATCGCCGACTTTCCGCTCTGCAACAAGTCGTTCAACTGCTCCTATTCCGGGCATGATCTCTGAGGGGCGCCGATGAAGAGTTTCTTGCTCGAAGGCCTGTTCCGCCGCCCCGCTACCGAAGCCGCGCCAATGCCGGGCGACGCCGCACTCGAGGAACTCGGGCAAGCGGTTGCCGGCGCGGCGCAACGGCAGCTGGGGCGCAGCCTGTCGATCCGGCAGGTCGACGCGGGGTCCTGCAATGGTTGTGAGCTCGAGATCCACGCGCTCTCCAACGCCTTTTACGATCTTGAGCGGTTCGGCCTGCACTTCGTGGCCTCGCCCCGCCATGCGGATGTTCTCCTCGTCACCGGACCGGTGACCAGAAACATGGCCGAGGCGCTCGAACGGACCTACAACGCGATGCCCGAGCCGAAATGGGTCGTCGCTGCCGGCGACTGCGCCAAGGATGGCGGCTGCTTCGCCGGCAGTTATGCCATCAGGGGCGGCGTATCCGCTGTCCTTCCGGTCGACCTGCACATCCCGGGCTGCCCGCCGACGCCGACCGCCCTGCTCGAGGGGCTGCTGGCCGTGCTGCAAAAGTCGGAGAGGTGATCCCGAGCGCCGCCCGGCAATCCGGAACCCGCAGCCGCTGTCCAGTTTCGACTTTTCCCCGGCTGCTGGTCGGGCTCCGGCGCCGGCAGGGCAGCCCGCCGCTCCGCCGTGGTTCTCGGCCGCCGGGAGAGGCGGCGTTCGGGTGAGTGCTGCAATCCCGTCCGAGGCAGGAAAGAAGGCCCGGTCCGCCCCCTGGGACAGGGGAGCCGGGCCCGACCGGAAGTTGGGGCACTTGGCTCGTTTGCCTCACCGCACCCGTCCCGGATCGGCAGGCAATGCGCAATCGGTTTGCGAAGCGTCTGCGGGGGTGGTGGACGCAACCCGCCACGGCCTGACATTGCCGGCAGGGCAGGCCGTCAACATGCTGGACGCTGGGAAGCGCGGTGAGCATTCGAGGCAGCGTGGCCGCTGCAAATCGGCGCGACTGCGTGGTAGGCCCGGCAGGACTCGAACCTGCAACCAAACCGTTATGAGCGGTCTGCTCTGACCGATTGAGCTACGGGCCCGGCCGCGTGGCTGCACGCATCCCGCTGCTTACGTCCCGACCCCGCCCCGGTCAACGGCCAAAGCCGGTTTGCAACGGCGGGCGCTTGCGCTAAAGCGTGGCGATCCCGCAGGAGCCCAGCCATGACGGACCGCCCCAACACGACCGCCCGCCCGAATGCGCTGACCTACAAGGATGCCGGTGTCGACATCGACGCCGGCGATGCCCTCGTCGAGCGCATCAAGCCGGCCGCGAAATCCACCGACCGGCCCGGAGTCATCGGTGGGCTCGGCGGCTTCGGTGGCCTCTTCGACCTCCGGGCCGCCGGGTACGCCGACCCGGTGATCGTGGCCGCGACCGACGGCGTCGGCACCAAGCTGCGCATCGCCATCGATACCGGCCGCGTCGGCACGGTCGGCATCGACCTGGTCGCGATGTGCGTCAATGACCTTGTGTGCCAGGGGGCCGAGCCGCTGCTCTTCCTCGACTATTTTGCCACCGGCCGGCTCTCGGTCGAGGAGGCCGCACGGGTGATCGAGGGCATCGCCGAGGGCTGCCGGCAGGCTGGCTGCGCGCTGATCGGCGGCGAGACCGCCGAAATGCCTGGCATGTATGCCGCCGGCGACTTCGACCTGGCCGGATTCGCCGTCGGCGCCATGGAGCGGGGCGCGGCGCTGCCCATTGCCACCCGGCCCGGCGACGTGCTGCTCGGCCTCGCCTCCTCGGGCGTCCATTCCAACGGCTACTCGCTGGTGCGCCGCATCGTGGCCGACAGCGGGCTCGGCTGGGAGGCGCCCTGCCCGTTCGGCGAAGCGGCGGACGGCGCGACGCTGGGCGAGACACTGCTGACGCCCACCCGGATCTATGTGAAGCCGGCGCTGGCCGCGATCCGCGCGGGCGGGGTGCGCGCCCTCGCCCACATCACCGGCGGCGGGCTGACCGGAAACCTGCCGCGCGTACTCGGCGGCGACACGGTCGCGGCGATCGAGCTCGGCGCCTGGCGACTGCCGCCGGTGTTCCGCTGGCTCATCGGCCAGGCGGGAATCGGAGAATCCGAGGCGCTCCGCACCTTCAACTGCGGCATCGGCATGGTGCTGGTCGTCGAGCCGGAGGATGCCGACCGGATTGCCGCCCTGCTGCGCGAGGCCGGCGAGACCGTGTTCCGCATCGGCTGCCTGATCGAGGCGGAGGGGCCCACCGTAAGCTATGTCGGCGGCCTCCGATGAGCCTGCCCGCGGTCGCCATCCTCATCTCGGGCGCCGGCTCGAACATGGTCGCCCTCGTCCGCGCCATGCAGTCGGGCGAGGTTCCGGGGCGGCCCGTACTGGTGCTCTCGAACCGCCCGGAGGCCGCCGGGATCGGCAAGGCGACGGCCCTCGGCGTGCCGGTGGCGGTGATCGATCACCGCGAATTCCGCGGGAACCGCGAGGGCTTCGATGCCGCAGCCGGAGCGGCGCTCCGCCAGGCGGGCGCCGATCTGGTCGCCTGCGCCGGCTTCATGCGCGTCATGACGCCTGTACTGACCGATGCCTGGGCGGGCCGGATGCTGAACGTCCACCCCTCGCTCCTGCCACTCTTTCCCGGCCTCGACACCCATGCCCGGGCGCTCGCCGCCGGGGTCTGCGTCCATGGGGCAACGGTGCACGAGGTGACGGCCGAACTCGATTCGGGCCGCATCCTCGGCCAGGCGGTGGTGCCGGTTCTGGAGGGCGACACGGCGGATACCCTCGCCGCCCGGGTCCTCGCGCGGGAGCATGTGCTCTACCCGCGGGTTCTCGCTGCCGTCCTCCGCGATCCCGAGGCGGCGCGGTCCCGCCCGCTGGCGCTGTTTCCCGACTGCGCCGCGCCCGACCGCCGCTAGTTGTCGCGCAGCGTCGCGCTCAGGTCGATGCCGGACGGGGTGACATCGCAGCCCACATCGAACTGCCGCTCCGCGCTGTCGAGCTCGGCAAGATAGACGCCCTGGACGTGCCAGCCGGCATCGACTTTCGTCGTCTTGAACCGCCCGGCGGGCCGCGGCACGGCGCCGTGCCGGTCCTGGATCTCGCGCCCGGCGCGGGCGTTGCAGGCGAGTACGGCCTCGTCGGGCCGGATCGGGATGGGCCCCTGGGCGCCGGCCGTCCCGGCGACCAGAATACAGGCCGCGATCACGCGAATCCGCATCTGGACCTCCTGAGTTCCACCCGGAATCTAGGAGCGCCCCGGCGGAGCGGACATGCCCTTTCACGCGATCGTGCCACGGTGTGACGCCTGGGCGTCACGGGCCGGTCGCGCGCGGCCGCAAGTCGATGCGCTCAGCCGACGATCTCGGTCCCCGAGAAGAAATAGGCGATCTCGATTGCCGCGTTCTCGTCCGAGTCCGAGCCATGCACCGAGTTCTCGCCCATCGACAGCGCGAATTCCTTGCGGATCGTGCCGGCATCGGCGTTGGCGGGGTTGGTCGCGCCCATGACGCGCCGGTTGGCGGCGACCGCATCCTCGCCTTCCAGCACCTGCACCACGACGGGGCCCGACGACATGAAGTCGGTCAGCTCGCCGTAGAACGGCCGCGCCTTGTGCACCTCGTAGAACTTCTCGGCCTGCGCCTTGGTCATCAGGATGCGCTTCTGCGCCACGATGCGCAGGCCTGCGGCTTCGAGCTTGGCATTGATCGCGCCGGTCAGATTGCGCCTGGTCGCGTCGGGCTTGATGATGGAGAAGGTGCGCGTTACGGCCATGTCCGTGGTCCCTCGTCTGGATTGCGGGGCAGCGCCCGGCGCTGCCCGGAAAATCGGCGGGCGGGGGATAGCATGGACGGGCGGGGGATGAAAGCGCCATTCTGCCGCCGGAACCCTGTCAGGAAGGGCGCTGAGCGGCATGTACTTCGACGACCTTCCCGTGGGCTTCGCCTTCGAGACCGGAACCCGGACGATCACCGAGGACGAGATCGTTTCCTTCGCGCGCCAGTGGGATCCGCAGTATTTCCACACCGACCCCGATGCGGCGAAGCGGTCGCCCTTTGGCGGTCTGATCGCCAGCGGCTTCCAGACCGCGCTGACCGCGCTGCGCTTGGTGCTCGATGCAAATGTCTGGACCGAGGCATCGATGGGCTCGCCCGGCTGGGACAGCCTGCGCTGGCTCCGCCCGGTCCGCCCGGGCGACACGCTCCGCGTGCGGGCAGAGGTCACGAGCGCGACCCCGTCGCAGTCCCGCCCCGACCGCGGCCGCATCGGCTTCCAGCACTGGGTGCTGAACCAGCATGGCGAGGTGGTGGCGACCTACCACGCCACCGTGATCATCGCGCGCCGGCCCGGCTGAGCAGCCCCGCTCTGGACGGCGGCGCCCGCCTCTGCTACCGGCCTCGGCCATGCTGACGATCACCGAGCTCGGCTTCTCGATTGCGGGCAAGCCCCTGTTCGAGCGCGCCTCCGCCCGGATTCCGGACGGTGCCCGGATCGGCATCGTCGGGCGCAACGGCTCCGGCAAGACCACGCTGTTCCGGCTGATTCGGGGCGAACTCACGCCTGACGCCGGCACCATCGCGCTGCCGCCCCGGGCCCGGATCGGCGGGGTGGCGCAGGAGGCGCCGGGCGACGCCCGCTCGCTGATCGAGACCGTGCTCGCCGCCGACACCGAGCGCGCGGCGCTGATGGCCGAGGCGGGGACCGCCACCGACGCTCACCGCATCGCCGAGATCCAGACCCGGCTCGCCGACATCGGCGCCCATTCGGCCGAGGCGCGCGCGGCCTCGATCCTTGCGGGCCTCGGCTTCGATCATGCGGCACAGGCCCGCCCCACCGCCGAGTTCTCCGGCGGATGGCGGATGCGGGTGGCGCTGGCCGCCGTGCTGTTCTCCGCCCCCGACCTCCTGCTGCTCGACGAGCCCACCAACTATCTGGACCTCGAGGGGGCGGTCTGGCTCGAGGGTTTCCTCGCCCGCTACCCGCACACCGTGCTGATCATCAGCCACGACCGCGGGCTGCTGAACCGGGCGGTGGGCGGCATCCTGCACCTCAACGAGATGCGGCTCACCTTCTATTCCGGCGGCTACGACGCCTTCGACCGGGTGCGGCGCGAGAAGCTGGCGCTGCAGGCCGCGCTGGCCCGCAAGCAGGAAGCCGAGCGCGCCCACATGCAGGCCTTCGTCGACCGCTTCCGCTACAAGGCGTCGAAGGCCCGCCAGGCCCAGTCTCGGCTGAAGATGCTGGAGCGGCTCGAGCCCATCGCCGCCGCGGTCGAGAGCGCGGTGCCGCCCATCGTGCTGCCGGCGCCCGAGGAGCTGGCCCCGCCGCTGATGACCTTCGAGGACGCCTCGGCGGGCTATGGCGGGCGCACCGTCCTCACACGCATCAACCTCCGCATCGACCAGGACGACCGCATCGCGCTCCTGGGCGCGAACGGCCAGGGCAAGTCGACCATGGCCAAGCTGATCGCCGGCAAGCTCCAGCCGATGAGCGGTGCGCGCAGGGCGTCGCGGCGGCTCCGCATCGGCTATTTCGCCCAGCACCAGACCGACGAGCTGGTCCCGGCCGAGACCCCGATCGACCACATCCGCCGGCTCAGACCCGAGGCCACGCCACAGCAGCTGCGCGCCATCCTCGCCAACGGCGGAACCACCGCCGCGATCGCCGAGACGCCGGTCGCCAGCCTGTCCGGCGGCCAGAAGGCGCGGCTGCTGCTGACGCTCGCCGCGCTCGATGCGCCGCATCTCCTGATCCTCGACGAGCCCACCAACCATCTCGACATCGAAAGCCGCGAGGCACTGGTGGTGGCGCTCAACGACTACACCGGCGCCGTGATCCTGATCACCCACGATGCCCATCTGATCGAGCTGGTCGCCGACCGGCTGTGGCTGGTGCGCGACGGCCGGGTGACGCCCTGGGAGGACGACCTCGACGCCTACCGCCGCCTCCTGCTCTCTGGCGACGAGGGCGACGCCCGGGCCGCGGCCCAGCCCAACGCCCGGAAGGCGCAGCGCCGCGACGCCGCTGACGAGCGCCGCGCGCTGGCGCCGCTCCGCGCCGAGGTGCGTGCCTGCGAGGACCGGCTCGAGAAGGTCGCCCAGATGCTCGCCCGCCTCGACGCCCGCCTCGCCGACCCGGAACTCTACCGGCGCCCAACCTCCGAGATCGCGTCGCTGCACGCCAAGCGCGGCGAGATCCTCGCCGCGCAGGAGCGCGCCGAGGCGCTGTGGCTCGCCGCCCAGGAAGCGCTGGAGGCCGCGCAGGGCGCCTGACCGGAGACCCGTTTCGCATCCGCTGGAAAGCAGCGCCTTCTGGTCAGGCCCGGATCACCCTGAAGGGGCCGGCACATGCGCAAGGAAATCCGCCTCGAGTTTGGAAAGCTCGCGCTCTAACCGGGGGCTAAGAATGGAAATCCGCGCCTTGCTCATGGGCTCTGTCGGGTCGGCTTCCGAAAACAGCGGGCCAGGTCCCGGTCGTCGGCGCAGGCCAAGCCGGGTCAGTACGAATCGGGGGACCCGCTGCGCCAGGCTCCGGAACGTCACCTCCGCCGCGACCCGGGGCGACAGCGCCATCGCACGGGCAAGATTCCGCGCTGCGGCCTTGAGCTTCAACAGGCCCAACTCCTTGACAGCCAACCGCACGAGCCACACCGACTCCGAAGCATCGCGAATCCATCGGGGAGTCTCGGGATACGTTTCGAACAACAAGCGCAAAGGCTCAAACACGTTGAGGTACATAAAGAGCTCATTGGCCAGCGCTCCGCGCCCGACACCCCGGTAGCCGGTCAGAAACTGCGGCACGCAACCCACCTTCCAGTGCCGGGCAACAAGGGACTGCACGTGCATGTCTTCCCAGTGCCTGAGGCTCTCCTCGTAGCCGCCCACGCTGACGAGGGCTTCGCGACGAAAGACGGTCGAGCTGCCATTGCCGACGAAATTGAGAAACAGCGATCTGAGATAGACCGCGCCTTCGTAGCCCTCGACTCCCATCCTGTTGAAGATTCGATTCCTGGAATCGATGATGCGCGAGAACGAGTAGACAAAGCCGGTCTCTGGCCCCAGCTCCTCCAATCGCTGCACCATGAGGGTGATCCTCCGCGGATGCCAGAGGTCATCCGCATCGCAGGGGGCAACATAGCCACCCTTCGTGATCCTGATGCCGTGATTTCGGGCGGCGGACGCGCCTCCGTTCGGCTGCGAGACCACGCGGACCCGCGGATCGCTGACGGCGTGCCGCCGGGCAATCTCGGCGGTCGCGTCCGTCGAGCCATCATCGACGACGACGATCTCGAGCTCATGGTAGTCCTGGCCACAAATGCTGTCGAGCGTCTCCGACAAAGTCTCTGCCGCATTGAACGCGGGTATAACAACCGAAACCAGCATTAGCGTCTGGAATCCTTCGTTCGCGCCGGAGTCCATCAAGATATAACCGTCATGATAGAAAAAACTGGTCCGAACAGCAAGCTGGTCGGCCTGGCTCATTTGAATGATACCGGGGTAACGGGCGCAAGCGCTCCGTGCCCGGGCGCAGATCAATGGAAGCTCCCGCACCCCATATCTGTCGAGGAGTGAAAACGAAGAGCCGGGTCGTTCATTCTTCCAACACGGAAGGCGAGCGCGGGGCATCCGCTTGCGTTCTGGCCGACTCGAGGAGCTTCGAGAGATAGGCCGAACGTTGAACGATCGCCGCGCCGGCCTTCAGCGACCCGGGAATATTCAGGTGATTGGCATCCCTGAACTGCAGTACAGGCCCATCCGTCATGCTGCAGTATCCATCCTGGCAAAACAGATCGCTGAAATCGATGTATTCGACTTCCTCCATCTCACCGACGGGCACGACACGGCCATGATAGAAGTCCCGGTCCTCGTCGAATACGGACTTGACCATCTTGCATGTCGTGATGCCAAAGGGCTTGACCCGGTAAGCGCATCGATACGGATCGAAATAGAATCGCGGGTTATCGTCGAGGAGGACTACTTTCTTCCCCGCCTCGCGAAGCGCCCGCACGGTCGCCCTCAGTTCCTCTTCAAAATCCCTCTCATGCACGTCCCGTCCTATCCTGAGGATATAGTGAATTGAAATGATGACAACTTCGATATGCTCGTCGGCGCGAACGAAAGAGAATACATTCTTGAATTCTTCGTTGCTGATCAGGGGAAGGGAATCCTTTGTGTAATAGACCACATTTCGCTCCGGGAGCGCCGCCGCAATCCCGATCTGCAGATGCTCGGCATGGGAATCCCCGATGATCGCGACGTCGATTACATCGGACTCCTTCGACTGAACGCACCGGAGAAATCCATCCTCGACCAGGGCCTCCGCCGCAATGACCTCGGGCCTGCAGCGGAAAAAGTTCTCAGCCAGGAATGCATTGAACTCCGTACTCTCGATGTCGCCCTGGGTGACGAGTTGGTTCCTTTCGACGCGCAACGGAAACCCGCCCGAAAGCTGCCCCGCGGCGCCGAGCGAGAGTAAAACGCCGGCGGCGACGGCAGAGCTCAAGAAAATGCCGCGACCCTTGATGAACGATGCATCCCGGAACGGCTGCTCGATGAACCGCCAGCTCAGATATGCGAGCGGAAAGACCGCAACGCACAAGAAAGCCATCAGGATCTTGTTCGGCTCGAGAGTGGTCGTGTATTTCGTGAACGCAAAGATGGGCTGATGCCACAAATATGCACTGTAGCTGATCAGACCAATTCCCACGAGGACTCTGCTGCTCAGCATGGCATGAGCCAGCGTGCCCCGAACCGCGAAGATAATGACCAACGCGGCACCGATCGTCGGCACGAGGGCATGGAGACCCGGGAAGGGCGTCTGGCGATCGAACAGGAAAACTGCCGCAGCGATCAGAGCAAGGCCGGCCGCACTTGCCACGTTGCTGATGACCGGAGAAAAACCGTTCGTCGCCGATCTGTCGAGAAAGCAGGCAATTGCCGCGCCCATGATCAGTTCCCATGCACGGCCTGGAAGCAGGTAGAATCCGGCCTTCGGTAAGTTGGAGGCCGACCAGTCTGCAAACAGCAGGCTGCATATGAATATGGCAAGGAATACCGTCGCGACTACCGCATTTCCCATTCGCCAGATCAGTAAAATCATCAAAGGGAAGATAATATAATACTGTTCCTCTACTGCAAGACTCCAAGTATGGAGCAGTGGCTTCAGCTCTGCCGCTGGAGAGAAGTAACCACTTTCGATATAGAATAGTATATTTGAAGAAAACAGGGATACAGCCATAACGCTCTGCGAGAAGTCCTTCATGTCGCGAGGCAACAGGGTGAGCCACGCGAATGGAAGGCAGACCATCATCACAAAGAACAGGGCAGGCAGGATGCGCCTGGCGCGCCGCTCGTAAAACTTTGCCAGGCTGAATCTCTCGTTCGTTATGTCGTGAATGATAATTTTTGTAATCAGATAGCCGCTTATCACAAAGAATACATCAACGCCGACGAATCCACCTCCGAACTCCTGGAACCCGGCATGAAAGAGGATGACCGGCACGATCGAGACGGCACGAAGGCCGTCGATTTCCGGGCGATACCTGGAGGAAGTGATCATCACGCTGCAATCCCAATGGGAGCCGCCCGGGCTCCGGCCATGCATCCGTCCGCAACAAGCGATCGGATCCGTGGCGGCATTGCTGTCCGAGGACGAGGGGACGCTGAACCTCTCGGCGCCGTCGCCTCCGAGAAATTTGCTCCATCTGACGGCTCAGACAGCGCGCCGAGCCCTTCCGTCGCGCGCTCCAAAACCATCTCAGACGCTCCCGGCGCTGAGTTGCGAAGCATATTCCGCCTGACAGCCGGGCAAACTGCATCGGGAATCCGGTTGCCGACACGGTCAATCCGGCTGCTGCTTTCCGGGCGACCCGGGCCAGCCGGTTCCGGTTCAGCGAATTCCTCAGTGCACCTTGATAATGGCTGCGGCGGGGTGCGCCCGTCAAGTATGTAGCGCATACGGCACCGCGGAGTCGACCGGGCGTGGGTTCGCGTTGCAGGTCCGTGGTGCATGGGGGTGTCTGCGTGCCGCCGAATCGCACCGCCGAAGGCAAAGAATGGGGGGAGCGAAGAAACCGCGGCGCTCGCCTGCATGAGCAGAAACCCTGGGAACCGGATCATCGTGGCCAAACCAATCTAATATATAATGCATGAAACAAATACATATGACAACGAATCTCAGAAAAAATCACTCAATCAACCAAAAAATTTCGCATATCTCCCGACGCTGGTAGCGAAATAAAATCAGTTTATATTGCGGACTGAATTTTTCACGTCCTTGCGCTGGCACTCACGGCGTATTCCGACCACCTAGCCGACATCAACCCTCGGCAATCTGAATCTTGGGTCGATGTGTCAACTTCGCCTTGTTCCTGTGCCATTCTCGGGCACGACAAACGCGCCATCGGACAGTCGTCGACGGCGAAGAAGGCCTCACCGCGGAATGCGGCAAGCACGGTGGAAGAACAGCGGCACAGCGCACCCGAGCCGGGCAACGTGGCCCCGCCTGCCGCCGATCGACAAGAGCGCCTTCTTGGCGCTCCTCGCCATTCCCTATCCGCATCGAACGCGGAAACGCGGAAATCCTCCACGCACGTCCCCCCAAGCTTCCCGGAGCGTCCCCGTTGAAGCTCCCTCGAAACGTTCCCGGCGGCGCTTTCCATCCGGACGGGGAGCGGCCTGCCCTAGCCCTTCCGGCGCCGGTCCCGCATCGCGAGCAGCCGCAGCCTCAACGCGTTGATGCGGATGAACCCGGCCGCGTCCTTCTGGTCGTAGGCGCCGCGGTCGTCCTCGAAGGTAACGTGCTGTTCGGAGTAGAGCGAATCCTCGGACCGCCGCGCCACGACGCTGGCCTGGCCCTTGTAGAGCTTCAACCGCACCGTGCCGTTGACCCGCTCCTGGCTCCGGTCGATCAGCGCCTGCAGCATCTCGCGCTCGGGCGCGAACCAGTAGCCGTTGTAGATCAGCTCGGCGTATTTCGGCATCAACTCGTCCTTGAGGTGCGCGGCCCCCCGGTCGAGCGTGATCGACTCGATGCCCCGGTGCGCCGCCAAGAGAATGGTGCCGCCCGGCGTCTCGTAGATGCCGCGGGACTTCATGCCGACATAGCGCCCCTCCACCAGGTCGAGCCGCCCGATGCCGTGCTTGCGGCCGAATCCGTTGAGCGCGATCAGCAGGTTGGCCGGGCTCAGCGGCTTCCCGTCGATGGCGACGGCGTCGCCCCTCTCGAAGCCGACCTCGATGAACTCCGGCTGGTCCGGCGCGTCCTCCGGGTCGACGGTGCGCTGGTAGACATAGTCGGGCGCGGGCTGGGCCGGATCCTCCAGCACCTTGCCCTCCGACGAGGTGTGCAGGAGGTTGGCGTCGACCGAGAACGGCGCCTCGCCGCGCTTGTCCTTCGGCACCGGCACCTGGTGCTGCGTCGCCCATTCGATCAGCTTCGTCCGGCTGGTCAGGTCCCAGTCGCGCCAGGGGGCGATCACCTTGATGTCCGGTTCCAGCGCATAGGCCGCCAGCTCGAAACGCACCTGGTCGTTCCCCTTGCCGGTCGCGCCATGGGCGATGGCGTCGGCGCCCTCCTTGCGCGCGATCTCGACCAGGTGCTTCGAGATCAGCGGCCGGGCGATCGAGGTGCCGAGCAGATAGAGCCCCTCGTACTGCGCATTGGCGCGGAACATCGGGAACACGAAGTCGCGCACGAACTCCTCGCGCAGGTCCTCGACATAGATCGCCGAGGCGCCGAGCAACTCCGCCTTCTCGCGCGCCGGCTCCAGTTCGCCACCCTGGCCGAGATCGGCAGTGAAGGTCACCACCTCGCAGCCATAGGTCACCTTGAGCCATTTCAGGATGATCGAGGTGTCGAGCCCGCCGGAATAGGCGAGGACGACCTTCTTCGGCTTCGACATGCGCACGCTCCACAATGGCGTGAGGTGGGTAGGGAGCCGGCACCCGGCGGGCGCGTGACAGGCGCCCGGAAAGGTGCCCGCTCGCGCGCCTTCTAGGAGGATTCCCCTGCCCGTGCAAGGCGCTGGCGGGATGGGACGGATCGCTGCCGCAACAACTGGCACGGGCGCATCATGCGGGCAACAGCCGCCCGCACGACATGCCCCTGCCGACAGCCGCCCTCAGACCAGCGCCACCACGCGCGACGGACCGCCCGAGCCGCCGCGCCATTTTGGCGCCCCGACCATGACGGTCGCGCCTGTCGCCGGCAGCTTGCCGAGGTTGGCGACGTTCTCGAGCCCCCAGCGGTTCGTCGGCAGCCAGGCGTAATGGGTCTTGAAGTCGGCCGAGATGCCGTGGTCGAGCGAGAGCGTGTCGACGGCGAGCCCGATGGCGGTGCTCTCCTCGATCAGCATCTGCGCCGCCTCGACATGGAAGCCCGGATAATGCTGCTTGCCCTCGGCATCGGCGCCGCGGAACTTGTCGCTCCCGACATGGGCGTCCCAGCCGGAATACATCGCGACGCAGCAGCGCTCGGGAAGCGGCCCGTTGGCGCTGATCCAGGCCTTGATGTCCTCCGGCGTCACCAGCGTGTCCGCATCCCCGGCCGCGCGGGCGCTGATATCGACGACGGCGAGCGGTGCCACCAGGTTCTCGACCGGGATCGCGTCCACCCCCTGCCCGTCGGCCGAGAAGTGCAGCGGCGCGTCGATATGCGTGCCGGTATGCTCGTTGAGCGTCAGCTCGAAGAGGTTGAACCCGTTGTCCTTGAAGTTGAACTTCTGGGTCAGCGCGATCCCCGGCACACCGAAATAGGTCGGGAAGTCGGCATCGACCGTATGGGTCAGATCCTCGACCTTCCTCGCCCCCGCCGCCAGCACCGGCGTCGCGGCGGCGGTGGCAACGGCAGCCGCGGCGGTGGCCGGAGCGGCCTTCAGCAGGTCGCGCCGGCTCAGCATGCGCTGCTTCACGCTCTCGATCACGCAATGATGGCACATGGTCTTCCTCCCTTCGGTATCACCCGGCGGTCGTGCGGCCGCCCGGCGCGATCCTAACGGGGGAATCGGAAGGCGGTCCAGAGGGTCGTCGCCTGCATCGTCGCGGCGTCTCAGCCTCCCGCAGCTGCCCGGAACCGCCGCGCGATCACTGCCCCGTCCTTCTCCGGCAGCGCCCAGGGCTCGTCGGTCAGCGCGATCTTCGCCACGGCGAAGGTCGGGCCGGGCGCCTCGAACATCAGCGCGGCCAGCGCGTCGATCTGGTCCATCGCGGTCACGTCGAGCGTGCGGACGATCCCTGCACCGCGCGCGATGGCACCGAGATCGGCGCGGATGCCCGTCAGGCCCGGCTGCCGCCCGGTCTCGCCGAAATGTTCGTTGTCCAGCACCACGATGCCGAGGTTGGCCGGGGCCTGTGCGGCGACGACAGCAAGCGTGCCGATCCCCATGAGGATCTCGCCGTCCCCGGTCAGGCACAGCACGCGGCGTTCCGGCCGGGCCAGCGCAACGCCGAGCGCGGTCGCGAGCGCCAGCCCCATGCCGCCCCAGGAATAGAGATAGTCGTCCGAGCCGCCGGCGGCGAAGCAGTCCCAGGTCGGGCTGCCGAGGCCCGGCACCACCAGCGCGCCTCCGCGCCGCGCCAGCAGCGCTGGGACGAGTTCGCGGCGCTTGAGGGAATTCGACCCGCTCATCGCCCGAACCCCTTTGCCCGGATCACCCGCTGCCCGACCAGCACCGCCACCGCGAACTCGCCGAAGAAGGCAAGGTCGGCGGCCGCGGCGAAGGTCTCGCCGACGCGCCCCGGCTCGTCGACGGGAAAGCACTTGACCCCCATCGCCTCCAGCACCTTCGGCGTCGCCTGGCCCATCGGCACCTGCCAGGGGTTGAACTCGCCCCACTGGCCCCGCATCGTCACCAGCATCAGGCAGGGCGCGCGCAGCGTTCCGATGTAGCCCAGCGCATTGATGCAGTTGCCCACCCCCGAGGACTGCATCGCCAGCAGGCCGCGCTGACCGCCGAGCCAGAGCCCGGCGAGGACGCCGATGCCCTCCTCCTCGGTGGTGAGCGTCACGACCCGGCTGTCGCGGTCGGCCTCGCAGAGCTTCAGGAGCCGGGTCAGCCCGCCATCCGGCACGGTGGCGACCGTGCCGATGCCGCGCGCCTTCATCGCCGCGAAGACATCCTCGGACCAATGCTCTGCCGCCATTGCCCGTGCCCCTCTCCCGGTCCGCTGCGCGACCCTTGCCCGACCCTAGCCGCGAGCCATTGCCCGGGCAACCGGGCGGCGCCATCGATCAGGCAGGGGATGGGCGGCGCCGTATCGCGGCAACTGGCGCCCGGCGCGGAAGCCGCGCCGGGCAGGGAGGAGGGCCGGGCAGGGAGGAGACTAGAACCGCCAGACCGCGAGCGCCTGCGCAGCGAACTCGTCGGTCCTGCTGTCGCCGAGTTTGTTGTTCCACCACTGCAACTCAGTGCCCACGAAGACCTTGTCGGCCGTCCCGAACAGCGCGTGGCCGAGATCCCAGCGAAACTGCGGCTGCGCCAGAATCCAGGAATGCACCTTGCCGCCGAACTCATTCTCGCGGTCGTCGATGTACTCGGCATGCCCTTCGACGCTGAACTTCTGACCGCCGATCTCGAACGGATAGGCCCAGTTCACGTCGACGATCCAGGAATCGGTTTCCTCCGGCGCCCCGCCGCTGCCCGCGCCTTCGCTGAAGTCGATATAGGCCATGATGTCGGTGTTGAGGAAGGCGAAGCCGGGGATGTTCCAGGCCAGGCGGACGCCCGGCAGGAACTTCAGCACGTTCGGATCGGCGCCGTAGTTGAGGCCAGTTATGATGCCGACATCGCGCAGCAAGCCATCGCCATAGTCGATTCCGAGAATCTTGCTCGAGCTGAAGTTCGGGTAAATCTCGCCATAGGCGTCCTTGTTGTTGAACGGGAACTGCTCGTTCGAGACCGCGTCGAGGAAGTCGACGAAGAAGAAGACGTCGCCCCAGGACCAGCCGCTGGCATGCTGAAGCGTGAGGATCGCGGTATTCTGGGTGACGCCGGTCCGGCCACCGGTGGCGAAGGTCGGCACGTCGAGCTTGCCGAACTGGAATTGCACCTCGGTGACGCTCCAGTCCGCCGCCCCCGCCGGCATGGACAGAGAGCCGGCAAGAACGGCGACACCGGCTGATGCAGCGAGTCGGCTCGCGTGCCGACACAACGACGTTACAGACATCTGGGTTACCCCCTGTTTGCTGTCGATTTCTTCCTTGCGAGTCGCGAAACGCAGACAAATCCATCAATTTCTTCTTTCACAAGAAATCAATACAATATTCGCTGAACACTATTCGTTCGATTTGAATCAAAGAAGATGGATTTTGATGAAACTAATTCAAATTCTTTATAACAATACAATTAATTACAAGTTTTCGTTACTTCACGTGATCTGAACAGGATCCGGCGTCCGGCTCCTGGCACGGTATGCCGGCGGGCCGCGCCAGGCCCGTGGCCAATGCACAGGCGATCAGGGGTCAAGCGCCAATCCGATACCGTGCCGCCGGGCTTGGCCGGCCTGGCCCGCGGTCCGGGCTACCACGCGCCGCAGCGAATTGGATCGGCATCCGCGCCGCTCCGGCCGCGACGTTCACCCCGCGACCAGGCCGCAAGCCGAAGGGCGCGGTCGCGCGAGCACCCATTCTGCCACGTCGCGCCAGACCCGCGCGGCCTGCAGGTCGCGGAACAGCAGGTGCCAGCCTTCCGGATACCTGATCACCGCGCTCGGCCCCGCCACCTGCGCGAACACCCGCAGCACCCGGCGGTTCGGCGCCACCTCGTCCTTCTCGCCGAGCAGCAGGAGGGACGGCAGCCGCACATGGCCGGCAGCCGCCGCAGCGAGGTCGGTGACGCGGACGAGGCCATAGAGTTCGCGCGCGCTCGGCGGCCGCAGGTAGTGCGGATCGCGGGCAAGTTCGCGCAGGAGAGCGATGTTGTCGGTCGCCTGGATCGTGACGATTCCCTCGCCCGTGAAGCGCTCCTCGGGCACGAGGACGGCGCCCGCCCAGGCCGCGAGCCGATGCAGCGGGTTCATCTCCGCGCCGCCCCAGATCGCCGGCGCGGCAAGCACCAGTGCGTCGGCATCGAGGCCCGCTCCGGCCGCTGCCAGCGCCACACCGCCGCCCATCGAGTGGCCGACCACCACCAGCGGCCGGCAGGGATGCCGGGCCCGCACCTCGCCCGCGACCGCAACGAGATCGGCCACCAGCGCCTCTGCCCCCGGCCAGCGGCCGAAGGACGGGTTGCGGCCGAAGCCGCGCTGATCGTAGGCATAGGTGGAGATCCCGCGGGCGGCCCAGAACTCGGCCGCGGGCGCAAAGGTGCTCGGCCCATAGTCGCCGAAACCGTGAACGCCAAGGATCACCGCCCTGGGCGGCCCGGCCGGCTGCCATGCCGAAAGCGCGAGTCCGGTGCCGTCAGCCGCGGCGATGCGCGGCTCCGGCGCCTCGCCGGGGGGCGGCACCAGCGGCCCGCCCACGGCGGTGCATCCGGCCAGGACCAGCGCCACCAGCGCCGCGGAAGCCGTGCGGGCAGCGCCCATCAGGCGACCAGCCGCGCCACTTCCGCCCGCAGCCATGGCACCAGCTCCGCGGCGAACCAGGGATTCCTCTTCAGCCAGGCGCTGTTCCGCCAGCTCGGATGCGGCAGTGGCACGCCGGCAGGCGCATGCGCGCGCCAGCCCCGCACCGTCTCGGTCAGGCTGGCGCCGCGCGCCGCGCCCAGATGCCAGCGCTGCGCATACTGGCCAACCAGCAGCGTCAGCCCGATCTGCGGCAGCCCGGCCAGCACCTCGGCCCGCCAGGTCCTGGCGCAGACCGGCGGCGGCGGCAGGTCGGCGCCCCTCGCATCGTAGCCGGGGAAGCAGAAGGCCATCGGCACGATTGCGATCCGGCTCCGGTCGTAGAAGATGGCGCGGTCGATCCCCATCCAGTCGCGCAACCGGTCGCCGGAAGGATCGTCGAAGGGCAGCCCGCTGGCATGCACCCGAGCGCCGGGCGCCTGCCCGGCGATCAGGATCCGGGCGTCCGGCGCGACCCGCAGCACCGGGCGCGGCTCATGCGCCGTCGCGGTCGCCGCAAACTGTCCGGCGCAGATGCGGCAGGCCGCGATTCGTCGTGGCAGATCGGCGGATTCGGCATCCATGTTCCGAGAATAGCGCCCTGCCGCGCGGCTGCAATCCGCCTCCTGACCCCGGGGCGGTGGCGGCCGAAACCGGATCCGGGCTGCAGCGCAGCGTGGTATATCAGATTCCAGACTTCCCAATCCGCTTTGCCCTTGCTAACCAAGGATCAGCCCAATAGGCCATGAAAAACTTCGGAACGGGACCGGGCAAGGCGCGAAGAGGGCGCGGGAAACGACCTAGGGGAGGGCAGGACGCGACCGATGCGGCTGGTCCTGATTTCGGTGACGCTCTACGTCTACTGGCTGCTGCTGTCCGGCCACTATACGCCGTTCCTGCTCATGGCCGGTGCGGTCAGTTCGGTCGCCGTGGTTGCCTTCAGCGGGTCGAAGGGCATTACCGACGAGGAGGGCTTCCCGATCGAGCGGCTGCCCCGGGCGCTGCTCTACTGGCCCTGGCTCGGCTGGCAGATGGTGCTGTCGGCGCTCAATGTCACGCGGCTGATCCTGAACCCGCGCCTGCCGATCTCGCCGACCATGGTCAGGGTCGACGCGTTGCAGGCCTCGCCGGTTGGGCTGGCCACCTATGCGAACTCCATCACCCTCACCCCCGGCACCATCGCGGTCGAGATCTCCGAGACCGGCCGCTGCATCTGGGTCCACGCCATCACCCGCGAGAATGCCGCCGGTTTCGCCGATGACGAGATGAACCGCCGGGTCGCCTGGATGGACGGCGCCGAACCGGAGGCGCGGCGGTGATGTTCGCCGTCGCCATCCTCGCGGTCCTCGCAGCGCTGACGCTGGCGGTGGCCCGGGCGCTCGCCGGGCCGACCGCCTTCGACCGGCTGGTCGCGGCCAACAGCATCGGCACCTCGGCGATCATGCTGCTGGCCCTTTTCGGCTTCATGACCGGACGGCCGGAGTTCCTCGACATCGGCATCACCTATGTGCTGCTGAACATGATCGGGACCCTGGCAGTGCTCAAGTTCTTCCGCTACGGCGCGCTCGGCCATGCCCAGGACCCGGACCGCGACGGAGACCTGCGCTGATGGATGCGGTGATCGACATCCTCAGCTGGTGCGCGATGCTCGGCGGCGCCTTCTTCTATGTCGTCGGCGCGATCGGGCTGAACCGGATGCCGGACGTCTTTACCCGGATGCACGCGGTCTCGGTCGGCGAGACGCTCGGCATCGGGCTCATGATCCTCGGCATGGCGCTGCAGGCCGGAGTCTCGCTGGTCACCGCTAAGCTCCTGATCATCATGGTGGTGATGTTGTGGACCGGCGCCGTCGCGACACATGCCCTCGCCCGGGCCGCGCTCCACGACGGCGAGAAGCCGGTCCTCGCCGATGCCGAGGGGCAGCTCAGACCCACCGATCCGGTGAGCCTGTTCCCGGAGCTCGGTGCCCGGCTCGCCGCGCCCCTCGTCTCCGAGAGCGTCGAGGCGGAGGCGCCATTGGCCCGACCCTCCCCCGAGACCGACGCAAGCGGGGACGCCTGACATGGAGCAGCTGATCAACACGGTCCTGCTGACGCTGCTTGCGATCGTGACCATCGGCATCATCCGGCTGCGCAACCTCTTTGCCGTGGTGGTGCTCGCCGGCGCCTACAGCTTCCTGATGGCCAGCGTGATGATCGTGCTCGATGCGGTCGACGTGGCGATGACCGAGGCTTCCGTCGGCGCGGGCATCTCGACCGTGCTGGTGCTGGGCGCGCTCTACCTCACCCGGACCGAGGAAGCGCCGCCGCGCTACTCGGCCTCGCTGCCGCTCATCGTCGCGCTCGGTACCGGGGCGATGCTGGTCTGGGGGACCTGGAGCCTGCCGCCGTTCGGAATGGCCGACACCCCCATGAACACCGGCGTCGGGTTCGATTACCTCGCCCGCAACTACGAGGAAACCCACATTCCCAATGTGGTCACCTCGGTGCTTGCCTCCTACCGCGGGTACGACACCCTGGGCGAGACGACGGTCATTTTCACGGCGGGAATCGGCGTACTGCTGCTGCTCCGCCGTTTCCAGCGGCAGCGCTGAGGGAGGACCGGATGCGACTCGACACCATCCTGCGCGTCATGTCGAAGCTGATGATCCCGTTCATCCTGGTCTTCGCACTCTATGTCCAGTTCCACGGCGACTACGGCCCGGGCGGCGGCTTCCAGGCCGGGGTGATCGTCGCGGCGGGCGTGGTGCTCTACGCCATCATCTACGGCATCGAGGCAGCCCAGCGCGCGGTGCCGAAGCAGCTGGTCGAGTTCATGGTGCCCCTCGGCGTCCTGATCTATGCGGCAGTCGGCGTCTGGGGCCTGCTGCTCGGCGGCAACTATCTGGAATACAACGATCTGGCCCACGGCAACCAGCCGCACGGGCAGGAGCGCGGCGTCTTCTGGGTCGAAATCGGCGTGCTGGTCACGGTCGCCAGCACCATGGTCACCATCTTCTATGCCTTCGCGGGGAGGGGGCGGAAGTGACCCTGATCGAGCCGCTTCTCGCCCATTACAACTACTGGATCACGATCTTCCTGATGGTTGGCGGGGTCTACGTCGTGGTCGCCCGGTCGAACATGATCAAGAAGCTGATCGGCCTCGGCGTGTTCCAGACCTCGGTCTATCTGCTCTATCTCAGCCCGGGCAAGATCCTCGGCGGCACCCCGCCGATCCTCGGCTCGGGGATCGCGCTCTATTCCAACCCCCTGCCCCATGTGCTCATCCTGACCGCCATCGTCGTCGGCGTTGCCACCCTTGCGCTCGGACTCGCGCTGGTCGTGCGCATCCACGAGTCCTACGGCACGATCGAGGAAGACGACATCATGGAGGTCGTCGATCGGGACGACCGCTCCGAATGAGTGCGGCGCCCGTTCATATTGCCGAGCACCTGCCGGCACTGCAGGTGGTGGTGCCGCTGATCGGCGCCGTCGCGGCCGCGATCGTCCGCAACGGCAAGGCCGCCTGGCTGGTAGCGCTGGCCGTCGCCTGGACCGTCCCGATGATCGCGTTCGGGCTCCTTGGGCAGGTCATCGAACAGGGCGTGATCTCCTACGCCATCGGCGACTGGGCGCCGCCGGTCGGCATCGAATACCGGATCGATCAGGCCAGCGCCTTCCTGCTCGTGCTCGTCTCGCTGATGGCGGCGGTCGTCGTGACGGCCGCGCCGCGATCGGTATCCGACGAGATCGAGCCCGAGCGGCAGGGATGGTTCTACGCCGCCTTCCTGCTCTGCCTCACCGGGCTCCTCGGCATGGCGGTCACGGGAGACGCTTTCAACGTCTTCGTGTTCATGGAGATCTCGTCGCTCGCAACCTATATCCTGATCGCGCTCGGGCGGGAGCGGCGTGCGCTGGTAGCATCCTACCAGTACCTCGTGCTCGGCACGATCGGAGCCACGTTCTATGTGGTCGGGATCGGGCTCCTGTTCACGCTGACGGGCACGCTGAACATGGTCGACATCGCCCGCCATCTCGGACCGGAGACCGACACGCGCGCACTGGTGGCGGCGCTCGCATTCATCGGCGTGGGGCTCGCCCTGAAGCTTGCGCTGTTCCCGCTGCATCTCTGGCTGCCCAACGCCTATGCATTCGCACCTTCGGCGGTGACCGCCTTTGTCGCCTCGACCGCGACCAAGGTGGCGGTCTATCTCATGCTGCGGCTCCTGTTCTCGGTGTTCGGCATCGATATCAGCTTCGGCGACACGCCTGCGGCCACGATGGTCCTGGTGCTGGCGGCGATCGCCATGATCGCGCCCTCGGTGGTGGCGATCTTCCAGTCCAATGTGAAGCGGATGCTGGCCTACTCCTCGGTGGCGCAGATCGGCTACATCATGCTCGGCATCGCCATGCTGACCCAGACCGGGCTGACGGGCGGTATCAGCCATCTGTTCAACCATGCGGTCATCAAGGGCTGCCTGTTCCTCTCGATCGCCTGCATCGTCTACTCGACCGGGATCACGCGGATCGAGCAGATGGCAGGCATCGGCCGGACAATGCCGCTGACGATGAGCGCCTTTGTCCTGGCTGGCCTCGGGCTGATCGGTGCGCCGGGGACCGCCGGCTTCGTCTCGAAGTGGTTCCTGATCCGGGGGGCAATCGAGCAGGATCGCTGGGTCCTCGCGGGCGTGATCGTGGTCTCCTCGCTGCTGGCCGTAATCTATGTCGGCCGGGTGATCGAGATCGCCTGGTTCCGCGCGCCGACGGCGGCAGCCATCCGGCCACGCACTCCCCCGGCCGAACTGCTGGCCGGGACATGGGTCCTGGCCGCGGCGACGGTCTATTTCGGCTTCGACACGAGGATCACTGCCGGGGTCGCGGAACAGGCCGCCCAACTGCTCCTGGCGGGGTACCGATGAGCGGCATGGCAAGCGAAACCCTGGTCCTGCTGGCCATCGGCCTGCCCGCCCTCGGCGTGCTCGGCATCGCCGCAGCGGGGCGCATCCCGAACCTGCGCGAGGCGGTGACGCTCGCCACGGCCGGCGCGACCTTCGTCACGGTGATGACATTGCTCGGCCGCGTGCTGGCCGGCGAGCGGCCCGTCGCCGGCGGCTGGCCGGTCCTCGGCGGCCTCGAGATCGGCTTCCTGGTCGAACCGCTGGGAATGCTGTTCGCCGTGATCGCCTCGACGCTGTGGATCGTCAACTCGATCTATTCGATCGGCTACATGCGCGGCAACGACGAGCTGCGGCAGACGCCCTTCTACATGTGCTTCGCCATCGCGATCGCCTCGGCGATCGGCATCGCCTTCGCCTCGAACCTGCTGACGCTGTTCCTGTGCTACGAGGTGCTGACCGTCTCGACCTACCCGCTCGTCACCCACAAGGGCAGCGACGAGGCCAAGGCCAAGGGGCGGGTCTACCTCTTGCTGCTGATGGGCACCTCGATGCTCCTGCTGCTGCCCGCGATCATCTGGACCGGGGTCGCCGCCGGCACGCTCAGCTTCGCACCCGGTGGCATCCTGGCGGCGGCGGGGCTCTCGTCCGCGGCGGTGACGGCGCTGCTGGCACTCTACATCTTCGGCATCGGCAAGGCCGCGGTCATGCCGGTGCATTTCTGGCTGCCCGCCGCCATGGTCGCACCCACTCCGGTCTCGGCGCTCCTGCACGCTGTGGCAGTGGTCAAGGCCGGTGTGTTCAGCGTGGTGAAGGTGGTGGTCTACGTCTTCGGCGTCGACTTCCTGGCGCAGACGGGGGCCAACCAGATCCTGATCCATGTCGGAACGGCGACGCTGCTGATTGCGTCGCTGGTCGCGATGACGAAGGACAACCTGAAGGCGCGGCTGGCCTACTCGACCGTCAGCCAGCTCGCCTATGTGGTGGTGGGCGCCCTGATGGCTACGGGTTTCGGAGTGATCGGCGCGGGCATGCAGATCGCCATGCATGCGGTCGGCAAGATCACCCTCTTCTTCTGCGCGGGCGCCATCTACACCGCCGCGCACAAAACCGAGGTCAGCGAGCTTTCCGGGCTCGGGCGCAAGATGCCGTTCACCTTCGCCGCTTTCCTGATCGGCGCGCTCAGCATCATCGGCCTGCCGCCTGCTGCCGGAATGTGGAGCAAGTGGTATCTCGCCAACGGCGCGCTCGATGCCGGTCAGATGATCGTGCTTGCCGCCCTGATGGCATCCTCGCTCCTGAACGTCGCTTACCTGTTGCCGATCCCCTTCAAGGCATTCTTTGGCACCCGGCCGCCGGATGACGGCCAGCCCTGGGACATGCCGCGCGAGGCAGCACCCGCCACGATCGAGGAGGCGCCGTTGCCTTGCCTCATTGCAATCGGTCTGTCCGCGCTCGGCTGCCTTGTGCTGTTCCTGTTCCCCGGGCCCGTTTTCGACCTGCTGGCGCAGATTCCGCTGAGATAGGAGACAAGGAACATGGCCGAAGACTCCGACATCAAGGGCCGGTTCGACAGCGCCGAAAGCCGAAGAAGCGTGCGGAAGGCGCTCTATGTGCTCTGTGCTCTGGTCCTCATCGCGGACCTGTTCGTCCGCAGGCATGTCGACCACCCCTGGGAGGCGCTTCCGGGCTTCTACGCACTCTATGGCTTCGTCGCCTGCGTGATCCTGGTTCTGGTCGCCAAGGAGCTGCGCAAGGTGCTCATGCGCGCGGAAGACTACTACGATGGGTGATACGGCCCCGTTCCTGATCTTCTACATTGCCGCGGCCCTGGCAGGGGTCACGCGCGGCCACCTGCGCGCTGCCATCCTGCTGGCGGCGCCAGTGATCGGGGCGGTGAATCTCTCGCTACTGCCGGATGCGCCCGGAATGCCGGTCGCGCTGATGGACTTCACGCTCGAGCTGCTCCGGGTCGACAGGCTGAGCCTGCTGTTCGGTTATCTGTTCCATCTGGCCGCCTTCCTCGGCATCGTCTTCTCGCTGCACGTCCGCGACACGACTCAGCATGTAGCCGGCATGATTTATGCCGGCAGCGCGCTCGGTGCCGTCTTCGCAGGCGACCTGATCACGCTGTTCGTGTTCTGGGAACTTCTGGCGATAAGCTCGGTGTTCCTGATCCTCGCGCGCGGCACCGGGCGCGCCTACCGCGCCTCGATGCGGTATCTGGCGATCCAGGTACTGTCAGGCGTCATCCTGCTGGCGGGTGCCGTGGTCCATGCCCGCGCGACCGGGTCGATCGCCTTCGGCTACATCGGGCTGAAGCCCTTGGGCAGCGGCGCCGAGGGCCTTGCTTCCTGGCTGATCCTTGCCGCCATCGGCATCAAGTGCTGTTTCCCGTTCCTGCACAACTGGCTGACCGACGCCTATCCCGAGGCGACGCCGACCGGCACGGTATTCCTGAGCGCGTTCACGACCAAGGTCGCGGTCTACGCGCTGGCCCGCGCCTTCCCGGGCACCGAGCTTCTGGTCTATGTCGGCGCCGTCATGGCCATGTTCCCGATCTTCTTCGCGGTGATCGAGAACGACCTCCGCCGGGTGCTGGCCTACAGCCTGATCAACCAGGTCGGCTTCATGGTCTGCGGCATCGGCATCGGCACGGCGCTGGCGGTGAACGGTGCGGTAAGCCATGCCTTCAACGACGTGGTTTTCAAGGGGCTGCTGTTCATGTCCATGGGGGCGGTGCTCTACCGCACCGGCCGGATCAATGGCTCGGATCTCGGCGGTCTCTACAAGTCGATGCCGCTGACGACAACCTTCTGCATCGTCGGCGCCGCCTCCATCTCGGCCTTTCCGCTGTTCTCCGGCTTCGTCTCGAAGTCGATGGTCATGGTCGCCGCACTCGAGGAGCACCACAGCCTGGTCTGGCTGGCGCTGCTGTTCGCGTCCGCAGGTGTCTTCCACCACGCCGGCATCAAGATTCCCTATTTCGCATTCTTCGCGCATGACTCCGGCATGAGGCCGAAGGAAGCCCCGCTCAACATGCTCGTCGCGATGGGCCTCGCCGCCGCAATCTGCATCTTCAACGGCAGCTATCCGTGGCTGCTCTACGGGATGCTGCCCTTCCCGGTGAACTATGAGCCCTACACCGCTGCCCATGTGCTGACCCAGAGCCAGTTGCTGTTCTTTTCGGCCCTCGCCTTCGCGTGGCTGCAGCTCAGCGGACTTTACCCGCCGGAACTCCGCGGCATCAACATCGATGCCGAGTGGGTCTATCGGCGGCTGCTTCCGAGATGCGTGCGCGGGGTCGCGGCGGCGGGCATCCGGCTTGCCACGGCGGCGGCCCGGAAAGGCCATGCCGGAATGCTCTGGATGTCGGGCTGGGTTGCCCACCATGGCGGCCCCCAGGGCACGCTCGCCCGCACCCGGCCAACCGGCTCGATGGCTCTCTGGATGACCGCGCTCCTCGCGCTCTTCATGTTGCTCTCGTTCCTGTGAGTGGGGTTGCGGAATCTGCCCCGCTGTGTCTTTTTTCCTGTCTCGGAGGGAGTGAGGAGCGACTGGATGTCCGACGCTGCCGATTGGGCCGCTAGGCTCTCGGGTGAACGGCCTGTCCTGATCACGGGGGCGGCCGGCTTCATCGGCTTCTTCCTGGCGGAAAGGCTC
The DNA here is from genome assembly GCA_039805905.1 of Limibaculum sp. GTDB lineage: Bacteria > Pseudomonadota > Alphaproteobacteria > Rhodobacterales > Rhodobacteraceae > Thermohalobaculum. The sequence continues at coordinate 158,117 of JBDIVM010000005.1, forward strand.
CTGCGCGCGGGCCTGCCCGTGGTCGGGATCGACAACCTCAACGACTACTACGACCCGAAACTGAAGCAGGCCCGGCTCGACATCCTGAGCCAGTACCCGCGCTTCGCCTTCCAGAAGCTCGACCTCGCCGATCGCAGCGGTCTCGCCGCGCTGTTCGACCGGCACCGTTTCGGCCACGTCGTCAATCTCGCCGCCCAGGCTGGTGTCCGGTATTCGATCGAGAACCCGCACGCCTATGCGCACTCGAACCTGACCGGATTTCTAAACCTGCTCGACGAATGCCGCCGCAACCCGGTCGAGCACCTCGTCTATGCCTCGTCGAGTTCGGTCTATGGCGGCAATCGCAACTTGCCCTTCTCGGTCCATGACAGCGTCGATCACCCGGTCAGCTTCTACGCGGCAACGAAGAAGGCGAACGAGCTGATGGCCCACAGCTACAGCCACCTCTACGGGCTGCCGGCGACGGGGCTGCGCTTCTTCACGGTCTATGGCCCCTGGGGCCGGCCCGACATGGCAATCTTCAAGTTCACCAAGGCGATTCTCGAGGGCAAGCCGATCCAGGTCTTCAACCACGGCGAGATGCAGCGCGACTTCACCTATGTCGACGACATCGTCGAGGGCGTCGCCCGGCTGATCCCCCTAGCCGCCGCGCCGGACCCGGCGTTCGATCCGTCGGCACCGGACCCCGGCCGCAGCTGGGCGCCGCACCGGATCTACAACATCGGCAATTCCCGCCCGGAGAAGCTGATGGACATGATCGCCGCGCTCGAAGACCTGCTCGGCCGCGCGGCGGTGAAGCAGTTTGTCGACATGCAGCCGGGCGACGTTCTGGCAACCTACGCAGACGTCGCGGATCTCGAGGATGCGGTCGGCTTCCGCCCGGCAACGCCGCTCCGCGAGGGCCTCGAGCGCTTCGTCGCCTGGTATCGCGACTACTACCGGGTCTGAAGGTCAGATCTTCGGCTGCCGGCGCAGCACGAGCCGGCCGGTCCGGGCCCGGGCGACCAGGATCCCGCTCAGCACGATCAGGCCCATGCCGACCCAGGCAAGGGCGTCGGGCAGAGTGCCGAACAGCACCAGTCCGTAGACCACGCCGGCGACGATCTCGACATAGGTGAAGGGCGCGAGCTCTGCCGCCGGTGCGCGGGCGAAGGCGAGCACCATGAAGGTCTGGCTCGCCGCGCTGATCGCCGAGACAAGCACCAGGATAACGGCCTGGGAGAGACTTACCGGCTGCCACTCGGCCAGCATCATCGGTGTCAGCACCGCCATCGCCACCAGTGCCCCCCACATCGAGGTGACCATCGGGTCCGGGACCGGGCCGAGCTGCCGGTTGATGATCATCTGCAGCGAGACGAAAACGGCGCAGGCCAGCACATAGAGCGCGCTGGCGTCGAGACCTGCCGGATCGGGCCGCATCACCAGCAGCACCCCGGCGAAACCGCCGCCGACCGCGACCCAGGCGACGACCGGCACCCTCTCGCCGAGCAGCACCGGGGACATCAGCGTGATCAGGAAGGGATAGATATAGAGCACGGCGATGGCGTCGGCATAGTCCATGCCCGTTGCCCCGGTCACGAAGGCGAACGTGCCGCCCGCCAGCAGGAGGCCGCGCAGGGTCTGCAGGCCCGGCCGGGCGGGGAGGAAAGCGTGCCGCCCGACGCGCCGGAAGGCCAGCGGCGCCATCAGCAGGAAGTAGCCGACGAAGCGCAGGCCGACGATCTGCAGCACAGGCAGTTCCGTCGCCAGCAGCTTCATCAGCGCGCCCGAGAGCGCGGCAACCCCGAGTCCGATGACGACAAGGAGAATCCCGCTGCGCAGGGCCGCAGCATCCTCGGGGCTGGTCGCGACGCTCATCGCGGGATCCTCTGGCAGGCGGGGAACGGGACCGGCGGCCCGGCCGTTCGGGCGGAAGACACAGTTCTGGCGTCAATGGCCTGCGCGTTCAACCGGCTGATCCGGCGCGACCCCCGCCTGCGGCAACCTTAGCCGAGTCCCAGCCGCGCAGCCACGCGCTGGCGCGCGAGCCCGGCATCCCGGTCCTCGACATGCAGCAGTCCGCAGAGCTTGCGGATCAGGGCGTTCTCATGCATCTCGCGGGTGCCGTCCGCATAGACGATCTCCCAGAGCGCCTCGACGACACCGATCCGCTCCTCATGCGGAACCGAGTCCTTGATCGCGCGGGTGAAGCGCACGAGGTCGACCGCTCCGGCCTGCGCCGCCTCGCCCTCGGCGCGCAGGGCGGCTGCCTGCACCGGGGTGAGGCCGAACCGGGTTTCCAGAACACGGTCGATCCGTGCGCGCTCGGCCGCATCATAGGCGCCGTCGGCCCGCGCCGCCTCGACCAGCAGCGCGGCCAGCGCGGTGCGCGCATCGGCCGCACCGCCGACGCTCTCCGGTCCGACGAGAAGATCGCGCAGAAACCGCATCATGCCCGCAATATAGCGATGAACCGGGCAGGCGCGAGACGCAATCGCACCGACCGAACCGCCTTGCTATCGCCGAGTTTTTCGGGCTTTACATCGCTTGCCCCCGGGACCGTGCCGCGCGGTCCCGGGCCGCGACGAAAGGAGTGCCAGCCGGATGAGCGCCGCGAACGTCGCAAGCTTCGAGGTCGGGCCGGTGCGCATCGGCAACGCTCTGCCCTTTGCCCTGATCTCCGGTCCCTGCCAGGCCGAGGGCGTGCAGCACTCGCTCGACATCGCCGGGACCCTGGCCGGGCTCTGTGCGGCGCGCGGCATCGGGCTGATCTTCAAGGCGTCCTACGACAAGGCAAACCGCACCTCGCTCGGCGGCAGGCGCGGGCTCGGGATGGAGGCGGGCCTCGAATGCCTGGCCGAGGTGCGCCGGCAAATCGGCTGCCCGGTGCTGACCGACGTGCACGAGCCCGGGCACTGCGCGCCGGCCGCCAAGGTGGCCGACGTTCTGCAGATCCCCGCCTTCCTCTGCCGCCAGACCGATCTCCTGCTGGCGGCGGGCACCACCGGCAAGGCGGTGAATGTCAAGAAGGGCCAGTTCCTGGCGCCCTGGGACATGGCCAATGTGGCGGCGAAGATCGCCTCGACCGGGAACCGGCGGATCATGCTCTGCGAGCGCGGCACCAGCTTCGGCTACAACACCCTTGTCACCGATTTCCGCGGCCTGCCGACGATGGCGAGGACCGGCTATCCGGTGATCTTTGACGCTACCCATTCGGTGCAGCAGCCGGGCGGGCTCGGCGGCGCCTCCGGCGGCCAGCGCGAGTTCGCGCCGGTGCTCGCCCGCGCCGCCGCCGCGGTCGGCGTGGCCGGCTTCTTCATCGAGACCCACCCGGAACCCGACAATGCGCCCTCGGACGGGCCGAACATGATCCCCCTCGATCGCATGGGCGCGCTGCTCGACACGCTCCTCGACTTCGACCGGGTCGCCAAGGCGCACCCCGTTTCCCTCGACTGACACCACCCCTGTGCCGGAGTTTCCGTGATGTCCTTCCCGAAGCCGCTGGCGACCGTCACCCAGAACGACTGGGAAAGCCTCAGCCTGCCGATGATCAAGCCGACCGGGTTCCGCGAATACGACGCCCGCTGGCGCTACCCCGAGGAGATCAACCTGATCGGCGTCCAGGCGCTGGGGCTCGGCCTCGCGACCCAGCTGCACGAGGCGGGGCTGCCGCCTGTGGTGGTGGTCGGCAACGATTTCCGCTCCTATTCGCTGGCGATCAAGCAGGCTCTGACCATCGGGCTCATGATGGGTGGCGCGGAAGTACGCGACATCGGGCCGGCGCTGAGCCCCATGGCCTACTTCGCCCAGTTCGACCTCGACGCCCAGGCGGTGGCGATGGTGACCGCGAGCCACAATCCGAACGGATGGACAGGCGTGAAGATGGGCATGCAGCGACCGCTGACCCACGGGCCGGACGAGATGACGCGGCTGCGCGAGATCGTGCTCCGGGGGCTCGGCCGGGTGCGCGGTGGCGGCCGCTATGTCCGGGTCGAGGGGGTGCGCGAGCGCTACATCGACGACATCGTCGGCGATTTCCGGCTGTCGCGGCCGCTGAAGGTGGTCTGCGCCACCGGCAACGGCACCGCCGGCGCTTTCGCGCCCGAGGTCCTGCGGCGCATCGGCGCCGAGGTGGTGCCGCTGCACAACGAGCTCGACTACACCTTCCCGAACTACAACCCCAACCCCGAGGCGATGGAAATGCTGCACGACATGGCGGATGCCGTGCGTGCCTCCGGGGCCGATCTCGCGCTCGGCTTCGACGGCGACGGCGACCGCTGCGGCGTGGTCGACGACGAGGGCGAGGAGATCTTCGCCGACAAGATGGGCGTCATCCTTGCCCGCGACCTGGTGAAGCTCTATCCCGGCGCGACCTTCGTCGCCGACGTGAAGTCGACCGGGCTCTTTGCCTCGGACCCCGCGCTGATCGCTGCCGGTGCGAAGGTCGACTACTGGAAGACCGGCCACAGCTACATGAAGCGCCGCGTGCACGAGCTTGGCGCGCTGGCCGGATTCGAGAAGTCCGGCCACTACTTCCTGGCCGGGCCGATCGGGCGCGGCTACGATTGCGGCATGCGGGTCGCCGTCGAGGTCTGCAAGCTCATGGACCGCAATCCGGGCAAGTCGCTGTCCGACCTGCGCCGCGCCCTGCCCCGGACGTTCTCGACCCCCACGATGTCGCCCTCGTGCGCCGACGAGGAGAAATACGCGGTCATCGACCGCCTCACCGCCCGGCTCGAGTCAATGGCGAAGACCGGCGAGCGGCTCGGCCCGCTGAGGATCGACCGGGTGATCACGGTCAATGGCGCCCGTGTCATGCTCGAGGGCGGCGCCTGGGCGCTGGTGCGCGCCTCGTCGAACACGCCGAACCTGGTCGTGGTCTGCGAGAGTCCCGCTTCGCACGAGGAGCTGCGCGCCGTCTTCCGGGGGATCGACAGGGTGATTCGCTCCGAACCCTCGGTCGGCGACTACGACCAGACCTTCTGACCCCGAACGGATGCCGGGCCCGGCGATGCCAGACCCCAGCGGTCGCTCAGGACGGGACCATCGCCTTTTCCAGGGTCTTGCGCAGATAGCGCATGAAGTCGTCGGAGAGATCCGCCCGTGCCAGCGCGAATGCGACGGTCGCCTCGAGGAAGCCCGCCTTCGAGCCGCAATCGTAGCGCCTGCCGCGGAAACGGTAGCCATGCACGGCCGCCCCGGCATGAACCTGCTCGTTGATCGCGTCGGTGAGCTGGATCTCGCCGCCGCGCCCGAACTTCATCCGCCCGAGCGAGTCCATGACCTCAGGCGACAGGATGTAGCGGCCGATCACCGCGACGTTCGAGGGTGCCAGCTCGGGAGCGGGCTTCTCGACGAGCCCCTTGGCGCGGATCAGCGCACCGGTCTCGCCGGCGATCTCCAGCGCACCGTAGTTGCGGATCTGGTCGCGCGAGACTTCCATCGCCGCGACCATGCAGCCGCCGGTCCCGGCGGCCTCGTAGGCATCCACCATCTGCTTCAGACAGGGTGTCTCGGCGGCAATCACGTCGTCCGGCAGCAGCACCGCGAACGGCGCATTCCGGATCAGGCCGCGGGCGCACCAGACCGCGTGGCCGAGGCCCAGCGCCTCCTGCTGGCGGACATACGCGATCGAGCCCGATGGCATGGTCGCCTTGCGAACCTCCTCGAGCAGGTCACGCTTGCCCTTCTGCTCAAGCTCGCGCTCGATCAGAGGCGCGCGATCGAAATAGTCCTCGAGCGCGCTCTTGCCGCGTGCGGTCACGAAGATGAACTCCTCGATCCCGGCGGCGCGCGCCTCGTCGATCGCATACTGGATCAGCGGCCGGTCGACCAGCGGCAGCATCTCCTTAGGGATCGACTTTGTGACAGGCAGAAACCGGGTTCCAAGGCCGGCAACCGGAAAGACGGCCGTGCGAATGCGCTTGTTCAATTCACCCTCCAGCAGAGCCCGCCCACATGGTGGACGGGACATGCTCCCCCCTCCCTCCGGAAATATATAGGGTAAGGATTAGGCGGATTTTAGGCGCGCTCAGGCGATACCGCGATCGGCGAGCACGCGCTCGATCCGCGGCACGTCCTCGGGGTTGTTGAGCTCCCAGAAATGCGCACCCCGGGCCTCGACCTCGACGCAGTGCACGTCGCCGCCATTCTCCATGAAGCGCAGCTGCTCCAGCCCCTCCCAGCGCTCGAGCGGGCCGGGCGTCATCCCGACATAGGCGCGCAGCGCCGCCGGACGGTAGGCATAGACCCCGACATGGTGGAACACCGGGCAGACCTCGCCGGCGCCGAGCGGCCGCCCGGTATAGGGCAATACCTCCTTCGAGAAATAGAGCGCCCGGCCATGCGCATCGAACACGGCCGTAGTCGCGCCGACCCGCCCCGCCCGGCGGTCGGCGAGGAAGCTCTCCATCGCCCGGGCATCGCAGCGCAGCACCGGCGTGGCGACGCCGACCTCCGGCCGGGCCGTCATCGCGCCGACCAGCGCCTCGACGAACCAGGGCGGCGTCAGCGGCGCGTCGCCCTGCAGGTTCACGACAATCTCGGTCCCGCTCCCCAACCGCTCCAGCGCCTCGGCACAACGTTCGGTGCCGTTGACGCAGTCGGGCGAGGTCATCACCACCTCAGCGCCGAAGCCGTGCGCCTCGTCCTCGATCCGGGCGTCGTCGGTGGCCACCACCACCCGGTCGATACCGGATACCAGGCAGGCCGCATCCCAGGTCCGCCGGATCAGGCTCCGCACCTCGCCGCTGGCACCCCGCAGCGGCGCCAGCGACTTGCCGGGATAGCGGGTCGAGCCGTAGCGCGACGGGATGACGATGCAGACGCTCACAGGCACGCTCCGGAAGCCGGGGCAATGTCCGGCGGAGAGAGGCTCACACCCGGCGCCAGCGCGATGAAGTGCGAGTTCTCGAAGCCGGGCTTTCCATAGACGAGCGGCCGGTGATCGTCGAAGCGCAGCACCCTGCCCCCCGCGGCCAGCAGCACCGCCTGTCCGGCAGCGGTATCCCACTCCATCGTACGGCCAAGACGCGGGTAGAGATCCGCCTCGCCCGCGGCGATCAGGCAGAACTTCAGCGACGACCCGGCGCTCCGGAAGTCTGCCACCCGGTAGCGGGCAATATAATCGTCCGTCGCCTTGTCGCGATGCGACTTCGATGCGACCACGACCAGCGCCGCGTTGTCGGGTCGCCGCACGCGGATCGGCCGCGCCGAGCCGGCGACCGGCTGCCCGTCGCCGCCAACCGCCTCCTCGACCGCCCCGCCGGCGGCGAGGCTGCGGAACATCCGGCCCCGCGCCGGCGCATGGACGACGCCCATGACCGGCGTGCCATCTTCGATCAGCGCGATGTTGACGGTAAAGTCGCCGTTCCGGTTCAGGAACTCCTTGGTGCCGTCCAGCGGATCGACCAGGAAGAACCGGCGGTGCCCGGTCTCGCCATGGCTGGTGGCGCATTCCTCGGAGACGGCCGGGATCTCCGGGAAGGCAGCGCGCAGACCCGCGCCGATCAGCCGGTCGGCAGCCAGGTCCGCCTCGGTGACGGGGCTCGCATCCGCCTTTGCGCGCGCGCCGAAATCGTCGCGGCCGTAGACATCCAGGATGGCACGGCCGGCCGCGAGCGCAAGGTCGCGGATCACGGCTTCGATCTCGGCAGCGGCGCGGGGCATGGGCGGCACGGGCTCCGTCGGCGGGCGATACGGTTCCCCCGCCTCATAGGCGGAACGGCCGATCATGGGAAGGGGGCGCGGCAAGCATAGCAGCCGGCACGACGCCCGGCGACCCCGGGTTGTCTGCCCCGGGCCACCCGAGTAAAGAAGGCCGGACTTGCCGACCCCCGCCAGGCCGCCCGGGAGCCGCCGATGCCCGTCACCCTGACCCATGACCAGCCGGATTTCGAGGCGAGGCTCGCGGACCTGATCGGTGCGAAGCGCGAGCCGAGTACAGATGTGGACGCGGCCGTGGCCGGCATCATCGCCGATGTGCGCGCCCGCGGTGCCGCAGCGGTCATCGAGCTGACGCGCCGCTTCGACCGCATCGGGCTGACTGAGGAGACGCTTGCCTTCTCGCCCGCCGAGATCGATGCCGCCGTCGCCGCCGTTCCCGCCGCCGAGCGTGCGGCGCTGGAACTTGCCGCAGCCCGCATCCGCGCCTATCACGAGCGCCAGCTTCCGCAGGATGCCGCTTGGGAGGATGCGGCTGGCGTGCGCCTCGGCTGGCGCTGGACGCCGGTCGACGCCGCCGGACTCTATGTGCCGGGCGGTCTCGCCAGCTACCCCTCCTCGGTGCTGATGAACGCGATCCCGGCTCAGGTGGCAGGCGTCCGGCGGCTGGTGATCTGCGCCCCGGCGCCCGGCGGCGCGATGAACCCGCTCGTGCTCCTCGCGGCACGGCTTTCCGGCGTCGAGACTGTCTACCGCATCGGCGGCGCCCAGGCGATCGCTGCGATGGCTTACGGGGCCGGCCCGGTCCGGCCGGTGGACAAGATCACCGGCCCGGGCAATGTCTATGTGGCGGCGGCGAAGCGGCAGGTCTTCGGCCAGGTCGGCATCGACATGATCGCCGGGCCGTCAGAGATACTGGTGATTGCCGATCGTGACAATGACCCCGACTGGATCGCCATCGACCTGATGAGCCAGGCCGAGCACGACGCCTCGGCCCAGGCGATCCTCGTCACCGACGATGCCGGCTTCGGCACCGCGGTCGCGCATGCGGTCAACCGCCAACTCCAGCGCCTGCGGCGCTCGGAGATCGCGGGCGACAGCTGGCGAATGTTCGGCGCTGTGATCGTCGTCCGCGACCTCGCTCAGGGTGCGGAGCTTGCGAACCGTGTCGCGCCCGAGCATCTCGAGCTTTGCGTCGCGGATCCCGACGCGCTCCTGCCCCTGATCCGCCACGCCGGCGCAATTTTCCTCGGCGCGCACACGCCCGAGGCCATCGGCGATTACGTCGGAGGTCCGAACCACGTGCTGCCGACCGCCCGCTCGGCCCGGTTCTCGTCCGGGCTCTCGGTGCTCGACTTCATGAAGCGCACGACGCTCGCCCGGGTCTCACCCCGCGGCATGGCGGCCATCGGCCCGGCCGCCGAGACGCTGGCGCTTGCGGAGGGGCTCGAGGCGCATGCGCTCTCGGTCCGCCGGCGACTCGACGCGCTGGAGAGCGGCGCATGAGCGGCTTCGCCGAGACCGACCGGCTCGCGAAGGTCCGCCTGAACGAGGATCGTCCGCGCGCGCGGACGCCCGAGATCCAGCAGGAGCTCGATGTCGCGATCTACGACCTGACCGAGCAGAACCACTTCCGGGTCGCTCCCCGCGACGGCACGCCTGCGCCCCGGGGACCCTACAACCTCGGCATCGGCATGCTCGACCGGATGCTGGTGCTGGAAGTGGCGGACGAGGCCGGCGCGCCGGTCGCGACGCTGCATCTCTCGCTCTCGCCCCTGCGTGGCGTCATCAAGGACTACTTCGCCATCTGCGAGAGCTACTACGATGCGGTGAAGCGCCTGCCGCCTTCCCGGATCGAGGCCATCGACATGGGGCGGCGCGGCATCCATGACGAAGGCGCACGCATCCTCGCCGAGCGCCTCGAAGGCAGGGTCGAGACCGATCACGACACGGCGCGGCGGCTGTTCACGGTGATCTGCGCCCTGCAGTTCCGGGGCTGAGTCTTGCCGCAGACCCCTCCAGCTTCGGTCCTGTTCTGCTGCGACCACAACACCGTCCGCTCGCCGGTCGCCGAGGGGCTGATGAAGCTGCTGCACGGCAAGGCGGTGTTCGTTCAGTCCGCCGGCGTCCGTCACGACATGGAAGTCGATCCCTTCATGGTCGAGGTCGCCCGGGAGGTCGGCGTCGACATCTCGCGCCATCGCGCCAAGAGCCTCGACGAGATGGAGCAGTGGGGCGATGACCTCGGTTCCTACGACATGGTGATCGCGCTCTCGCCCGCAGCACAGCGCCGGGCGCTGGAGCTCACGCGGCACTTCTCGATCGAGGTCGCCTACTGGCCGACGCTCGATCCCACCGGGATCGGCGAGACCCGCGAGCAGAAACTCGACGCCTACCGGCAGACCCGCGACCAGATCCTGCGATCGATCATCGCAACGTTCGGCCCCGGCGAGCCGCCGGAGGGCGAGTCGGGTGATTCGGAAGCTTGAAATCGCAGGATTTCCGGTTCATGTTCCGCCGCAGCCGCCGCCCGGCGGAAAGTCCGGGCTGCACCCGAAGGATACGGAGTTGGCATGGCCAAGGAAGAGACGCTTGAATTCCCCGGGGTCGTGACCGAGCTGCTGCCCAACGCGACTTTCCGGGTCAAGCTCGAGAACGGCCATGAGATCATCGCCCATACCGCCGGCAAGATGCGCAAGAACCGCATCCGCGTGCTGGCCGGCGACAAGGTCCAGGTCGAGATGACCCCCTATGACCTGACCAAGGGGCGCATCACCTACCGCTTCAAGTAAGTGCGCCTGATCCTCGGCTCCGCCTCGCCGAGGCGCCTGGCGCTGCTGGCACAGATCGGCGTGGTGCCTGACGCGGTGCGCCCAGTCGACATCGACGAGACCCCGGTGGCGCGCGAACTGCCGCAAGTCTATGTCGAGCGCATGGCGCGACAGAAGGCGGCATCCGTCCCCGCCGGGCCCGGCGAGATCGTGCTCGCCGCAGACACCGAGGTCTCCTGTGGCCGGCGCATCCTCGGCAAGCCGGCCGGCGAGGCCGAGGCCGTCGGGTTCCTGATCCTGCTCTCGGGCCGCCGACACCGGGTGACGACCGCGATATGCGTCCGGCTCGGCGAGCGGGTCTGGCTGCGCAGGGTCGAGACCAGGGTGAAGGTCAAGCGCCTCTCGGATGCGGAAATCTCGGCCTATGTCCGCTCCGGCGAGTGGCGTGGCAAGGCCGGCGGCTACGCCATCCAGGGCCTCGCCGCCGCCTTCATCCCGGAGATAAGCGGCAGCTACACGAATGTCGTGGGCCTGCCTCTGCCCGAGACGGCGGGGCTGCTTCAGGCCGCGGGCTATCCGGTCAGCCTCGACGGGGGCGAGGGGTGACGGGAACGCTGGTCATCGGCAAGCTCCGGGGCCGCGAGATGGCCGCGCTGGTCGAGGACCGTGTGACCGACTGGATTTTCGGGCCCACGCAGAAGCCGGGTCCGGAGACCGTCTTCAAGGCGAAGGTCGACCGGCGCCTGCCCGGTGGCGGTGCCGCCTTCGTCAACCTTGGCGACGGGGAGCAGGGCTATCTCCGCGATGCGGGCGGTCTCGCCCAGGGCGAGGTTCTGCTCGTCGAGGTGACTGCGGTCCCTGAAGAGGGGAAGGCCGCGCCGGTCACCCGGCGCGTGCTCTGGCGCCAGCGCTACACGATCCATACTCCCGGCGCGCCCGGCATCAACGTCGCCCGCGGCATCGCCGATCCGGACGAGCGCGCGCGGCTGGTGCGCATCGTCGAGGACCATGGCGCCACCATGGAAGGCTGGCTTGCGCGCATGGCCGACACCCGCGACCCCGACGACGTGGCCCGCGTGCGCCGGGTTCTGGAGGCGCTGCGCGAGGGCGGCACGATTCTCCGGACCGCCGCCAGGGGGCAGCCGCCCGAGCGGATCGTCCGCGATCTCGACCTCGCGGTGGCGGCGCGCCTCGCCGCCGAGGACGCGCTGGCAGACCCGGCGTCCCCGCTCGGGGTCGTCGGCATGGCGCCGCTGCCGCGCGACTACGCGCTCAGGGAATGGGGCGACCGGGCCGGCCGGATCGTGGTCGGCCCCGGCGACTTCGACACACTGCCGGCGCTCGAGGCGCACCGTCTGTCGCCCTTTGCAAACCGCATCGAGACGGTGCGCGGCGATCCCTTCGATCATTTCGGCGTCCGCGCCGAGATCGAGCGACTGGGATCATCGCGCGTCGATCTGCCCTCCGGCGGCTGGATGGCCGTCGAGCCGACCCGCGCGATGGTCACGGTGGACGTCAACACCGCGGGCGAGTTTTCCGGGGGCGCTGCGCTGACCGCCAATCTCGAGGCGGCGAGGGAACTGCCCCGACAGCTGCGGCTCCGCGGGCTCGGCGGGCCGGTCGCGATCGACTTCGCGCCGCTGACCAGGAAGGACCGCCGCCGCATCGAGGACGCGCTGAAGGCCGCGTTCCGGCGTGACCCGGTCGAGACCGTGCTGTCCGGCTGGACCCCGCTCGGCAATTTCGAGTTGCAGCGCAAGCGCGAGCGCCGGCCACTCACCGAACTGACCGGCTGAACCCGCCGCCTCAGGCGAAGACGAAATCGCTGTCGTCGACCAGCGCGGCATCAATCCCGGCCAGCACGAGCGTCGAACCACCGGCCGAGATCTCCGCCCCGTCATCGCCGAGTGCGATGTCGAAGTCATCGAAAAGCAAGCCGGTACCGGAGAAGTCGAGCAAGTCCAGCCCGTTCTGGAAATCGGTGATGGTGTCGTTGCCGAAGCCGAGGTCGAACACGAAACGGTCGGCGCCGCCGCCGCCGGTCAGCGTGTTGTCGAGCGCGTTGCCGGCGATCCGGTCGGCGCCGGCGCCGCCGGCTGCCGCCTCGATCCATGTGCCGTAGGCGATCGCGACGTTGTTCGGGATGCCGATCGAGCTGAAGGCGCCCGGGTCGAGGTCGATGACCACGGCCGTGCCCGCGCCGGCCGCCGAGAGGGTGTCGAACCCGCCGGCGTCCCAGATCGTGTCGATCAGGTTCTGCGAGGTCGAGATCCGGTAAAGGTCGTTTCCGGTCGCGTGGCCGGTGTTGGCGCCGTAGAGAAACTGCAGCGCGGCGATGTCGTAGAGCTGGTAGTCGACCGGGTTCCAGTTCGAATTCGGGAAATCGATGTAGGACATCACCGTGAACTGGGTGCTGTCGACCGACGGAGCGAGAAACGGCCCTTCCGCGCTGCCGGCCGCGTCATAGTCACCCGGATGCTTCAGGCCCAGCGCATGGCCGAGCTCATGCGCGATCGTCAGGCGCGCCCAGTCGGATGAGCCCGCTTCCGATGTCGACGGGGTGCGGTCGTAGCGGCTGTTGAGCCAGACATCGCCCGCCAGGCTGCCGGTGCCGCCCGAGGGCGAGGCGAAATAGGCATAGGCCCCGATCGAGGCATCCATCAGGTAGGCGCCGAAGGTCACGTTCGCCTGTGCGGCCGAGCCGACCTGGACGAAATCGACATTGGCGAATTCCTCGATCTCCGCCAGGATCTGCTGGATCGCGGTGATCTGGGCCGCGGTCAGGGTGGTGAAGGGCACCGCCCCGGCTGTGTAGTCGGTATAGGGCAGCGTCGAGCTGTTGTAGTATGAGGGGAACGCCGTCAGGATCGCGAAGGTGATGGTCGTCGGCGCGGTCAAGGGCTGGGAATCGGGCCACACGTAATAGGCCTCGCCATTGACCGCCGGGACCAGCGCCTGGATGTGCAGCGGCTGGCCTGACAGGCTCTCGGCCAGATCCTGGACCCCGATCGCGAATGTCTCGGTATAGCTGTTGCCGGCGCTGTCGCTGACGCGCACCGTGACATTGTGCGACTGCTGCAGCTCGAAGTCGATCAGGCGGCCGTCGGCGACCTCGAGCCTGTTGCCGTCGAGCACGAAGCGCCCGCCGGCGCCGTCCGTCAGCGTGTAGGTGAAGCTCTCGCCCGCATCCGGATCGGTGGCGCTGAACAGACCGACCAGCGACCCGTCCGCGGCCCCTTCCGCGACGGTGCTCGACGAGAGCTGCAGGTCGGTCGGCGCCCGGTTGACCGGCTCGGCAACGTCGTTCACCGCGATCACGAAGGTCTCGCTGTGGCTGGCGCCCGAGCCGTCGGTGACACGCACGGTCACGCTGTGCGAGGGCCGCGCCTCGTAGTCGGGTGCGGCTCCCGGGCGCAGGACCAGCCGGTTGCCCGAGATGGCGAACATCTGGTCCGGATCGGCGTCGATCTGGTAGCTCCAGCTGTCGCCGGCGTCCGGATCGTTGTTGCCGAGCGTGCCGATCACCGCGCCATCCGGGCTGTTCTCGTCGATCGAGGCGTTCGACAGCGTGATGTCCGTCGGTGGCGCGTTCGCGCTGTCGGCCAGGTCGCGCAAAGTGATGGTGATCGTCTCGGAATAGACGTTGCCGCGTCTGTCGGTGACCTGAACCACGATGTCGTGGCTCTGCTGTGCTTCGAAGTCCAGGTCGGCCCCGTTCTCGACCGCCAGCCTGTTGTTGTTGATGATCTTGAAGCGGCCGCCGGCGGTGTCGAGCAGCGTGAAGGTGAACCTCTCCTTGCGATCGGGGTCGATCGCGCCGAACACCCCGACCACCGTTCCGCCCGGGCTGTTCTCGTTCACGGCGGTCCGGTTCAGGGTGATGTCGGTCGGCGCCGTTCCGGTACTGGTCGTGCGCCTGGCCTTGCCCTCCAGCGGCTCGAACCGGTCATCGACGCCCGCATCCCGGCTGATCGCCGGATCCTGCCGGCCTGTCGCGCCGGAATCGGACTTCTCGCTCTCGCGCCAGAACCGCTCGAAGATCGGCGCGAGTCCGTCCGCGTCGCCCTTCTCCGTCCGGCTTGCGGATACGGTCCATCCCCCGGTCCCGTGCAACCACACAGTGCGGTTCATGCCCGCTCCTCCGGCATCAATCCGATGTAACTCGGCGCCAACCATAATCAAGCGGTCTGAGTTTCTCCACTTTTTTCAGATAGTAATGGCGGGTTTCGCCCCGTGTGCGACAATCCCGGGACCTGCCTGCCGGGTGGTTGTCGGCCCAGTCTCGGCCCGGCCGCCATGCATGCCGCCCAACGCTTCCCTTTGCCCCGGACGATGCAAGTTGGTAGAGCATCGCGCGAATCGCGGCAGGTGCCTGCGACTCACGCGGAGGTGATGCCGCAGATGCCCGACGACAGTTTCCCGCGTCCACCCCGGGGCGCAACCTGCCCGATCTGCGGCAACCCGCGCGCCCGGGAATGGCGGCCATTCTGCTCGCGTCGCTGCGCCGATGTCGATCTCGGGCGTTGGCTGGGCGGGCGTTATGTCGTTCCCAGCGAGCCGACCGGCGCGCCGGATGACGGGGACCCCGACCCGGTGCCGGGGGACTGAGCGACCCCGGCGGGCGCCAGCGCAGCCTCGGCTTGGCGATCCGCGTTGCGGCGTGCGTCGGCTTTCAGCGCCTCGACGAGCGTCGAGCATGTCCGTGCCCGCCCGTGTGCCCGCGCGCTCCGCTGGCGCTGCGCCTCGGCGAGCGCCGCAAGCGATTGCGCTCTCTCTTCGGCAGCGCGGGCGCGCGACAGCAACCGCATCCGCCACCGTGCGACAAGAGCGAGATCGCCGGCGCCGGTCGCGGCGGAAGGCACGCCGGCGCTCGCCCGCGCCCGCAATGCGGCGGCCGCTTTCCGGCAGGCAGCGGCCTCCGATGCCAGAGCGCCGAGACGCTGGCTCTCCGCCGCCGCAATCGCGCCGAGCATGTGGGCAAGCCGGTCGAGGCGGTCGGGCTGCATCGCGGCGCCGGGGCGGGGTCAGGACTGGCGGCTGCGCGCCTTGCGGCGCATCGCGTCGGCAAAGAGGATCGCCGCGGCGACAGCCCGGTAGTGCTCGGGCCGGATTTCCTCGCCGATCTCGACCACCGCGTGCAGCGACCGCGCGGTGGGCGGATCGGTTTGCACCGGGACGCCGGCCGCCTCGGCCCGGCGCCGGATCGCCAGCGCGATCTCGTCCACCCCCTTGGCGACGCAGGCCGGCGCGCTCTGGCGCCCCCGCTCCCATTTCAGCGCCACCGCGTAATGCGACGGGTTCGCGATCACCACGTCCGCCTCGGGCACGGCGAGCAGCATCCTGTTGTTGGCGATCTGCCGGGCGCGGTCGCGCCGCTGGGCGCGCACATGCGGGTCGCCCTCCGCCTGCTTGGTCTCGCGCTTCAGTTCCTCATGCGTCATCCGCAGTCGCCGCAGATGGTCGAAGCGTTGCCAGGCGAGATCGAAGGCGGCGATCGCGGCGGCGACCAGCACCACGCCGGTCAGGACCAGGCCGAGGAGATGCGCGAGCAGGCTCCCGGCAAGGCGCGCGTCCAGCTGCGCATACTGCGCCAGCCGGTCGGCCTCGCCACGGAGCGCGACGGCAACGACAAGGCCGAGCGCGGCGAGCTTGACCGTGCTCTTGGCGAATTCGACCAGGCCGCGCGGCCCGAACCGGTTGCGCGCGTTGGCGAGCGGCGAGATGCGCGAGAGCCGCGGGCGGATCTGGTCCGGGGCGACGACGATGCCGCGCTGCGCGGCGAGCAGCGTCAGGATCACGACGGCGGGGGCCGCGACGAAGACCAGAAGCGGCGGCGCGACACGAGCCGCAAGGTCGGCGAGGGACGCCCCGGCGCCGCTGCCGGTCAGGAGCCGTGCGGTCGCGGCCGGGCGATCGAGGAATGGCAGCATCGCGCTCCCGAGCCGCTCGGTCGCCCAGGCGCCGCCGAGCCATGCCGCGGCGCCGAACCCCAGATAGGCGGCGAGCGCCTGGGCATCCTGCGAGCGCGGCAGGTTGCCCCGCTCCCGGGCCTCTTCGAGCCGCCGCGGCGTCGCCTCGTGCGAGCGCTCGGCGGTGCTGTCCTCGCCGCTCACCGGATCCCTCCCAGCGGGTCGGCGAGGACCGTGCCCGCGGTGGCGCCCCAGCGCGCAAAGAGCTCCGGCAGCGCCAGCCAGAGCACGCCGAGGCCGAGGCCGATCAGCAGCGGCGCGCCGACCAGCGCGACGAGGAGCTGCGGCATCGCCCGGCTGAGCGCGCCCAGCGCCAGGTTGTACGCGAAGGCGACGGCGACGAAGGGCAGCGCCAGCGTGAGGGCAAGGGCGAAGACCCGGGCGCTGCCGGCGACGGTCCAGGCGGCAAGGTCGGCGCCTGCCGGCATGCTGCCGAACGGCAGCACCTCGTAGAGGCCCGCCAGGACGGCGACCAGCCTGACATGCGCGCCTCCCAGCAGCAGCAGCACGATGCCACCCATGGCGAGCAGCGTCGCGATGCTGGGCTCCGGCTCCGGCGCGACTCCGGCGCCGAACATCTGGGCGACCGAAAGGTGCTGGGCCGCCATCGAGCCGGCGAGCTGCAGCGCCAGCACGAGAAGCCGGAACGCGAGGCCGACCACGAGGCCGGCTGCCGCCTCGGCGAGGATTGCCAGGGCGAGATCGGCCGGTGTGCGCGGCGGCGGGCCGGCCACCGGCGCCACCAGCGGCGCTACGAGCGCCGTGAGCACCAGGGCCGCACCGAGACGGAGCCGCGAGGGGACGGCGCGCTCGCCGAGGCCCGGCATCAGGTAGAGCATCGCCGCGATGCGCACGAAAACGCCGGCGGCGACGGGCAACCAGGCATCGGCGAGGGCGAGGAGCTGGGTCAGCTGTCCCATCGCGCGGCTCACGCGGTTCCGACCAGTGCGAGCCGGATCCGGCTGCCGATCTCCTCGAAGGCGATCACCGGGTTCTGGATGCCCTTGGCCTCCAGCACCTCGCGCAGGAAGCGCCGGCGCCGGGCCGAGACGGCGATCGCCGGGTAGACCCCGTCGCGCGCGGCGGCGCCGACCGCTCCGGCGACCGACCGGGCGAGCCGGTTGAACTCCTCCGGCGGCAGGACGACCTCGGACCGCCCGTCCTCGGCCTGTTCGTGCTCGGCGAACATGGCCTCCCAGTGCGGGCCGAGCTGCACCAGCGGCAGCTTGCCCTCGCGGTCGCAGAGCCGGGCGACGATGTGGAACGCGATCCGGCGGCGCGCATGCTCGACGATGTCCTCGGCGCGCAGCCCCGCTTCCCGACCCTCGGCCACCGCTTCGAGGATCAGCGCCAGGTTCCTGACCGGAACCCGTTCCTCCAGCATCAGCCGCAGCACGGTCTGCAACAGCTCGCGCGGCACCTTGTCGGGCACGAACTCGTCAAGCAGCCGCCGGTTGGCCTCGGCGCGGGCCGGGTCGGTCGGGCGGGTGAACTCGGTCAGCAGACCCTGCAGCGCGCGACGGGTGAAGAGCCGGCCGAAATTCGCCTTCACCGTCTCGAGGAGATGGGTGGCGATCACCTCGCCGGGCGCGATCACCGGCAGTCCGTGCATCGCGGCATCCTCCTGCCGTGCCTGCGGAACCCAGCGGGCCGGCGCGCCGTAGACCGGTTCCGCCACGTCCTCGCCCGGCAGGTCGAGCGGCAGATCGTCGCGGGTCAGCACCAGCACGTGGCCCGGGCGCAGCACGGCGCGCGCCGCCTCGACGCCCTGGATGTGGATCGCATAGTGACCCTGGGGCACCATCGGATCGTCGGTCAGCCGGACCTCGGGCATGACGAAGCCGTATTCGGTCGCGATATGGCGGCGCATGTTGACGATGCGCTTCTCGAGTCCCGCCGCCGGATCGAGCACCGCGCCGATCAGGTCGGGCGCGAACCGGACATGGATCTCGTCGACATCCAGGAGATCGGCAAGCGGCCGCCGCGCCGGGGCGTCGTCCGCCGGCCCGGGCCCGGCCGCATCGCCGTCCACCCCAGCCACGTCGCGGGCGGCCGCGAGGCCACGCGCGACCAGCGCACCGGACGCCAGCAAGCCTGCGCCCAGCATGAAGGGCACGAAGGGCAGCCCCGGCATCAGCGCGAACAGCGCCATCAGCCCGGCAACGGTGCCGAGCGCGCCGGGATAGCCTCCGAGCTGATCGAGCAGCGCCCGGTCGGCCGAACCGGTGACGCCGCCCTTCGAGAGCAGCAGCGCCGCGGCGATCGAGGTGATCACGCTCGGGATCTGGCTCACCAGCCCGTCCCCGACGGTCAGCACCGAATAGGCCTCGACCGCGGCCGGCACGCTCATGCCGTGCACGCCGATCCCCATCGCGAGTCCGACGATCAGGTTCAGCCCGGTGATCAGCAGGCCCGCGACCGCGTCACCCTTGACGAACTTGGATGCGCCATCCAGCGAACCGAAGAAGGTGGTCTCCTCCTGCTCGATGCGCCGGCGCTCCTTTGCCTCCTGATGGGTGATCGCTCCCGCCGCCACGTCGGAGTCGATGGCAAGCTGCTTGCCGGGCATGCCGTCGAGGGCGAAGCGGGCGCCGACTTCGGCCATGCGCCCCGCGCCCTTTGTGATCACCACGAAGTTGACGATCATCAGCACGGCGAAGATGACGAGGCCGAGATAGACGCTTCCGCCCATGATGAACATGGCGAAGCCCTCGATCACCCCGCCCGCGGCACCGGGCCCGGTGTGGCCCTGACCGATGATCAGCTTGGTCGACGAGACGTTGAGCGAGAGCCGCAGCATCAGCGAGGCGAGCAGCACGGTCGGGAAGGCCGAGAAGTCGAGCGGCCGCTCGATGAAGAGCGTCACGGTGAAGATCAGGATCGCCAGCGCGAACGAGACCGCGAGGCCCAGGTCGAGGAGCCAGGCCGGGACCGGCAGCACCATCATGACGATGACCGCCATCAGCGCCAGCGCCAGCAGCACCGTCGGCTGGTAGAGAGTGCGCATCGAGGTCATTCCAGCCATCGGCCGCATCAGTTCCGCAGGAGGCCCGGAACGAGCGCCCGGGCCGCCTGCAGGCGAAGCTGCACGGCGCCGGCGGTGGCGGCGACATCCGGTTCCCGTGCGGCGATCACGATGATCGGGACCCGCGTGCCGGCGGCCTGCGGTGGCCGCACGGCGTCGGCCGTGCCCCCCCGAGCCAGCGCGGCGCCGTCTCTGACCGCCGCCGCTGCCGCGCCTGCGGCTGAGCGTGGATGCTTGCTCGCCATGGCGTTCCCGCCGATGCGGGCAATGGCCCGCGCGACCAGCTCGCGATAGCGCGCCGCATGCTCGGGCGTGCGCGAGTGGTAGTGGCCCGCCGCACGCATCCAGTCGCCGGTCTCCGCATGGAGCTCGGCGAGAAAGCGTGCTGCATAGTCGGCCGCGAGATCGGGCTCCAGCATCGCGTCCGGCGACGCGAACCGGCTCCCGTGCCAGCGGTAGTTCAGCTGGAAGCAGCCGATGTCGACCGAGACCCTGCCGCTGGCAATCTCCCGCTCGGCGCGGGCCCGCGCGTCGGCGCGGCTCGGGAACCAGTGGCCCGCGCCCTCGATGTTCAGGGTCCATGGCCAGGGGCCTGCCGTGCCGCCGGACACCCGCCGCGTTTCGACGAGGGTGATCGCCTGCATCACGGCCTCGGGGATGCCATGGCGCGCCGCCGCCCGCCCGGCGGCGTCGCGGCAGAGCTGGGGTGCCGGATCGCCATGCGTCCCCGCTGCGCCCGCGGCTCCGGCGCCGACCATGACCGCGCAGGCCAGCGCGGCGCGGAGCGCAAATCCGGCCGCCATCGCTCAGCCACCCGCGGCGATGGCGATCACGCGATGTTGGAAGAACACAATCAGCGTCTGCCCCAAATAGGACAGGCTGATCCAGCTCACCACCAGCATCGCCACCATCTTCGGCACGAAGGTCAGGGTCAGCTCCTGGATCGAGGTCAGGGCCTGCAGCAGCCCGATGGCAAGGCCGACCACCAGGGCGACACCGAGCACGGGCCAGGCGAGCACCGCACCCGTCCAGATCGCCTCGCGCATCAGGGCGATGAACCCGGCCTCGTCCATGCCGGCCTCATACCGGCATCCGCAGGACTTCCTGATAGGCCTCGACCACGCGATCGCGGATGGCGACTGCGCTCTGCAGCGCCAGTTCGGTCGCCGTCAGGGCCTCGACCACGGACTGGATGTCCCCCTGCCCGGACAGAGCAGCCCTTGCCGCCTGCTCGCCGGAACGCAATTCGGCGGCCACGCTCCCGGCCGCCTCGGCAAGGGCGTCGGAGAACGACCGGCCGCGGGCAGCTGCCTGTTCATCGGGCTCCGCCGGTGCAATGCGGCGCGCGCTCTCGTAGAGCTGGGTGACGAAGCTTGTCTCGACTCTCATGCGGGTTCTCCCGGTTCAGCGGCGCAGCAGGTCGAGCACGCCGCCATACATCCGGCGCGCCTGGTCGAAGATGACGAGGCTTGCCTGGTAGGACCGATTGGCCTCGCGGGCGTCCGCGAGCTCGATCAGCGGATTGACGTTCGAGTAGCGCACGATCCCGCTCGCATCGGCCAGCGGGTGACCGGGTTCGTAGCTCTCGCGGAAGGGCGAGGGATCGAGCCGGACCCGCCCGGGCCTGACTGTCGTGGCGCCGCTCGCCCGGTCGATCGCCTGCTCGAACGCAACCTTCTTCCGGTGGTAGCCCGGGGTGTCGGCATTGGCGACGTTCTCGCCGATCAGCCGGAGCCGGAGGCTCTGCGCCCGCATCCCGCCCGCGGCCGCGGCCATCGCCCTGACGAGTTCCTGCATCGCCGTCGCCTAGCGCAACCGGCCGAGGCCGAGGCGAAGGATGTCGATCGCCTTCGCATAGACGGCCGTCGCCAGGGCATGGTCCCCCTGGGTCTGCACCGCCCGGACCGCCTGGTCCTCGAGGTTGACCGTGTTGCCGTCGGGTGTGGCTGGCAGCGCGAGCGCGACCGTCCGCGGCGCGCCCGCGGCGGAGCCGGCGCCGGCGTGCCCGGGACGGGTCGCCTTCGGCTGAAAGGTCAGTGCTGCGGAGGATTTGTTAACCGTTGATCGGAAATCCTCGACATCGCGCGCCCGGTAGCCGGGCGTGTCGGCATTGGCAACATTCTCCGCGATCACGCGATGCCGGGTGGCGGCATGGCGTGCCATCGCCGAGGCGAGATCGAGCAGCGCGAGGTTCTCCAGCATGGCGATCCGCATTTCTTGGTTTCGCGAGTCAGTTCCTAGCCCCGGTCCCGTTAACAGACGGTGTCAGCGGCCGGTGATTCAGCGGCGGGGTGACGGAACGGCATGACCGGGGAGCCAGATCACGGCCTGCACCCGGGCGTCCGGCTCTGGGGCTCCGTCCGGCACTGCGACGGCGCTGTCGTCCATCTCGCCGGGCTGGCGCGGCTGGCGCGCATGGGAGACGGCATCGAGATCGCCGCAACCGACCGGCGGATCCCCGGCGAGGTCGTCGCGCTCGACGGGGAGACCGTGACCGCAAAGCTGATGGCGCCACCCGACGGCGTCGCGGCCGGCCAGCGCGCCTATCTGGTCGCTCACCTCCCGCCGCAGCCGGGCGACGGCTGGCTCGGTGAGGTGCTCGATGCCTTCGGGTGCCGCGCGGACGGCAGTCCCGCCCCGGCGGGGGGCGTGCCCGCCGATCTCCGCCGGGGGGCGCCGGCCGGCGCGCGGCGGCGTCCGCTCGGGCCGCGGCTCGCCACCGGGTTCGCCGCCCTCGACACCATGCTGCCGGTCTGCCGGGGGCAGCGGATCGGTGTCTTCGCCGGCTCCGGCGTCGGCAAGTCCATGCTGCTCGCCGGCCTCGCCGCCGGGCTGGAGGCCGATGTGGCGGTGATCGGGCTGATCGGCGAGCGCGGCCGCGAGGTCGCCGATTTCGCCCGGCGTCTGGCGGCCGACGGCGCGCTCGACCATTCGGTCGTGATCGCCGCCACATCGGACCAGAGCGCACTGGTCAAGCGGCGTGCCGGACTGCTCTGCCTCGCCACCGCCGAGCATTTCCGCGACCGCGGCCGGCATGTGCTGTGCCTGTTCGATTCGGTGACCCGCTTCGCCGAGGCCCATCGCGAGATCGCGCTGGCGGCAGGCGAGCCGCCCGCGCTGCGGGCCTTTCCGCCCTCGACCGCGCCTGCAGTCGCCGCCCTTTGCGAGCGCGCCGGCCCGGGCGAGGAGGGGACGCGCGGTGACATCACCGGCGTCTTCACCGTGCTCGTCTCGGGTTCCGACATGGACGAGCCGGTCGCCGACATGGTGCGCGGGATTCTCGATGGCCATGTGGTGCTCGACCGCGCCATCGCCGAACGCGGGCGCTTTCCGGCGATCGATCTGCGCCGCTCCGTCTCGCGCTCGGCGCCTGCCGCATGGTCGGCGCAGGAAGCGGCACTGGTCGGCCGGGCCCGTGCGCTGATCGCGCGCTACGAGGAGGCCGAACCGATGATCCTGGCCGGGCTCTACGAGGCGGGCCGGGACCCCGTGCTCGACAGGGCGGTTGCCCTGCGCGCCGAGCTCGATGGCTTCATCGGCTGCCCTTCGCCGCCCTCCGGCGAGGGCGGGAGTTTCGGCCGCCTGGCTCGGATCCTTGACGGCGCTCTTGCGATCGGAGGATCGGCCCCGGCAGGGCCGCCTCCGCCGCGCGCGGCTGCGCCGGGCGGCAAGAGCTAGCGCCGGGCGCGACACCGGGCCGGGCCGCGGGAATGCTAGCGCGGCAAGCGCGACGCGAACAGGCTCGCCCGACCGGCCGGCCCGAGCGCCGCGCCCTGCAGCAGCGACAGGGCGACGCTGCCCGGCCCCGCTGACCCGCCGCCGCCGGGCTGCGCGGCGGCGAGGAATCGCCTGATCGCCAGATCGACATTCTCCGGTGTCCGGAAGACGGCAGCGCTGGGGCTGCCGAACAGCCGCGTCGCCCGGTCCTCGAGTTCGGCCCGCTGCCGATCGAGGTCGAGCTGACTGAAGCCTTGCGGCAAGCCGAACGCGGTTTCCACCACCCGGCGCAGCGGCTGCGAGCCGAGAATCCGGAGCCAGCCTGACCGGTCGGCGCCGGGGGACGAAGCGATCCGCCCGATCTCGCGCCGGAAGTTGAGCGCCAGCCGGATATCCACATCCGAGTCGCCGATCGCGCGCTCGAACCGGCGCAGCCGGAACCGCTCCACGATCTCCTCCCGGACCGACGCCTGGCCGAGCGTGCCACCGAGATCGCCGAAGCCGAGAGTCCCGGCGAGGTCCGCCCAGGCGGGGTCCGCGAGCCGGTTCGCCAGCGCCTTCGGGTCGATCGTGCCCTGCTCGAGCACGCGGCGGACGAGCGCACGCTTGTCGATCTCGTCCTCGAGGCCGAAGGCCGCGAGCACGACGCGGAGCAGCCGGCGATCCGCGACCAGCGCTTCGGCGTCGGTCGCTCCGGCGGCATGCGTCCGGAAATGGTCGATCTCGCGCTGCACGTCCGGGCTGCGCCCGTACTGGTCGAGCTGCACCGCAAACGTCCGCTCGACGAAGCGGAACCCGGCAAGGCCGCCGAAGGGCACCACCGGACTGAAGCTCATGGCGCGATGCTCATGCGCGGGACCTCATCGAACCCCGACCCCGGCTTGCTGCCCCAGGCAGTCCGCAGGGCCGTCCGAGTCTGCCGGCCCCGACCGGAGCAGGTGGCGTACTCCCGGCCGGTGCCACGCCGCGAGACATCTTCCGCCGCTCAGCCGGGCGATCCCGCGAGCACCCCGTGCGGCGGAGCCTCAAGGCGTCCGAGCAGCATCTGCTCGACCGGCAGCACACGGCGCAGCGCCCGCAGCACGCCGTAGAAGTTCCGGCGGCGGAGCTGCGCGATGGCGGCATCGAGGCTGTCGGAGCCGTCGAAGCCGTTCAGGGCGTCCTGGAGCTGGGCGATTCCGGCGCCGAGCTGGGCGGCGGCCGGCTCCGGCTCGACCTCGCCGGCGACGGCGAGCTGGGCGATGTAGCAGACACGCTTGACCGGTGTATCGACCTCGTCGGGATGGATGGCGTCGCGCAGGCGCAGGATGTGGACATCCGGGGTCTTGATGATCAGCCGCGCGTTGCGGTCGCCGTTCTGCATGACCACCCCGTTGACCAGGATCTGCTCATGCGCCCGCAGTTTGAGGATCAGTCCCGGCATGGATCACGCTCCGGTGGCGGGCAGCTGGCCGCGCAGGCCGCGCATCACCGCGGTGTTGATGTCGATGAGCACCCCGACATCGGCCTCCTGGCGCAGCACCTGCGCGGTGTGGCTGCGCACGAATCTCGACAGGCTTGCGAGCTGAGCGCGAAGCGGGACCGGGAGCCGGTTCCCGCTGCTGGTCACGTCGAGCGCGATCACGGTCCAGAGGCGCAGGTTGTCGTGCAGCGCCTCGGCAAGTTCGGTGAAGGGGCGCCCGGCGGTTGCCGCGCGCTTGAGCCGGCCGGTGACCTGGCCGAAGACCTGGTATTCGACGCCGCGCTCGGTTCCCGTGGCGCGGGTCGCGTTGCCATAGGCGTTCTGCGTGAGTGACGCGAGACTCATCGTGGGTCCCTATCCGGTCGCCCGTGCGCTTCGGGCCTGGCGATGTCAGGGGGCCGGGGCGGATTGTCCGCCCCGGCCGCGTTCGGTTAGCGGAACAGCGCGAGGATGTTCTGCGGCGCCTGGTTCGCGATCGACAGTGCCTGGATGCCGAGCTGCTGCTGCACCTGCAGCGCCTGCAGCCTGGCCGAGGCTTCCTCGAGATCCGCGTCGACCAGCGCACCGATGCCCGAATTGAAGGCATCGATCTGCGTGGTCAGGAACTTGTTCTGGATGTCGATGCGGCGCTCGCCGGTGCCGAATGCCGCCTGCGCATCCACTGCGGTCTGGATGAAACCCTCGATCGCCGACAGTGCCGAGGAAGCGCCCGACGTCGTGGTCACGTCGATCGAGTTGAGTCCCGCCAGCCCGCCGGTGCCGCGGGTCGAGGTGAAGGAGAACGCGGCATCGGCGTTCGTCTTGTTGGTGACCTCGATCACGCCGGCCGTGGTGTCGATGTCGAGCGTGAAGTCGTTCTGGTCCACGCCCGCCGCGATCAGCGCGTTCTTGAGCCCGGACACCACCGCCTCGGTATTGTCGCCGACCTGCACGGTGTAACTGCCGCTGACGTTGCCGATCGAGAACGTCACCGCGTCGCCCTCGACCAGACCGCCTGCGACGGCGGTATCGACCCCGGCGGCATCGCGCGCGAGCGCCGTGCCGCCAGTGGCGCCACCGGCAGCATCGAGGAAGACGAAGCCGCCGATCGAGACGCTGTCATTGGTGCCACCGTCATTGGCGTCGATCACGCCGGCGGTGCCGGGATCGGTCTGCGTCACCGCGGAGGCGGCAACGTCCAGGCCAGCCGAGATCGAGAGATTCTGGGTATTGACGCTGATCGAGTTGGTGGCCACGCCGCCCGCGGCATTGCGGTCGAGCGAGGCCAGGATCGAGATCGACCCCGAGGTCACCGAGCCGTCGACCAGGTTGAGCCCGTTGAACTGGGCCGTGCTGACGATGCCGGCGATCTGGTCGCGCAGCGACACGATCTCGGTCTGGATCTTCTGGCGGTCGACGTTCTCCTCGTTGGCGGCGACGATCTTGCCCTTGATGTCGTTCAGGAGCTCGCCGATCTGCTTGGACGCGTTCGACGCGACCGCCACGGTCGAGGCGCCGAGCGACAGCGAATCGGAGATCGCCTTGAAGCCGGCAACATCGGATTCCATCACCTTCGAGATGGCGAAGATCGAGGCGTTGTCCTTCGCCACCGCCACCTTCTTGCCGGTCGCGATCTGGCTCTGGACCTGCTCGAGGCTGCTGTTGGTGGTGCGCAGGGTCTGGAGTGCCACCATCGCGCTGGTGTTGGTGAGAATGCTGGCAGTCATCTGACAATTCCCTTCGGTTGGCGGCGCGGTTCACGCCGCTGAGTTTGAGCTCCCGAGCGTTCGGGAAATCGGACCCGGCAACCCCTTGCTGCCGGGCGAGGAACACGTCTTCTGACATTGGCCCGCCGCATTCCGCGGCGGCTCGCCGGGCGAGCCCGGCTGGCGATCATCAGACATCGAAAAGCCTAAGCGGCGGTAAAGGCGGTCAGGCCCGGCTGCGCCGCCGCACCGAATCGTCCTGGCTCGCGATCACCGAGCCGTTCCGGTCATAGGCGACGGCGCCGCGTTCGGCGGCGAGAATCGCCTCGATCCGGCGCCGGGCGGCGGCCACGCCCTGCCGGACCGCGAGGATCATCCGCTCGTTGCGGCGGCCATCCTCCGCCAGCGCGGCGATCGCGGCGCGGACCGGGGCCGTGCCGCGCACGAGTCCGGTCACCGAATCGAGGGCATCGAGCAGCTGTGTCTTTGCCTCCGCGAAGGTACCGGCCGCCTGCAGCTCGCCGCGCGCCAGGGCCGCGCGCTCGCGCGCCATCAGCTCATGGCCGCGCCGGACGAGCCCGAGCAGGCGATCCTCCGGGCTCATCGGCCCGATCCAACGCGGGGTGCTGCGCCCGGCGCTTCCGCAGCCGCGACCAGCGCGGCGATGCCGAGCCCGCCGGCATCCGCGATCCGGGCCGCGTACTCCTGGATCAGCGCGCCCGAGAAGGCCGCCTCGCCGGCGCCGCCGTTGAACGACGCGGACATCCGGCCGAATCCGGCCTGGCGCAGCATCTCGGCCAGGAAGACGGCCTCGAACTTCCGCGCCGCGACGCGCAGCTGCGCGTCGCGGCCCTCGGTGGAAGGCCGGCTGCCTGCATCGGGGGCCGGCTCGGATGAAAGCCGAAGGTGAACGGCTGGGACGTCGGACATCGGACCTCCTCGGGATCAGCCCGCAAACCGGGCGCCCTGCGAAGCCTAGGGCCGCCGGCGTAAACAATCCGTAAGACCTGGCGGTCTAGGCTGCCGGGCAAGCCGCAGATCGCGAGGCCAGAATGGACGTCACGATGCAGTTCGATCCGGCGCGGCGCCATCCGGCCGCCGGCGGGGGCAGCTTGCGCGTCGGTACCGGCCCCGGGCCTGCCGCGGACGAATCGCGGTTCGCACAGGCGCTGGCCCGGTCCGGCCCGGCCGCGCACCGTCACCCTGCCGGGACCGCAGGCGCGGCCGCGGCGATGCAGGCGGGCAAGCAGGAAACCCGGGCGGCGGACCCGGGATCCACCCGGCCGGGCACGGGCGCCGCGGGCGCGCGGGTTGCAGGCACGGGCATCACGGAACCAGGCGCCACCGGCGAAGCGCTGCACCAGACGCTCGCGCCCCCTCCCCGCGACGCCGGCTCCGCAGATGCCGGCGCCCGCATCGGCGCCGGACGCGTCGCCGCCTCCATCGAAACCGCGCAGACGACGGGTGATCCCGCCCGCCCCGCAGCCGATCCGGCGCCGCCGGAGGTCGGCGCGGTGGCCGGGAAACTGCCGGACGGGCCTCAGGAGCCCGACGGCCCGCGCGACGGCGAAGCGCACCCCGAGGAACCTCGTGTTCCGCCGGACCGGGCCGCCACAGCGACCATTGCCGCGGTCGCATCGATCGTGGCTCCGCCGATTGCCGCAGATGGCGGCATCGCGCCCGGGCCGGACGCTGGCGATGGCCGGCGAAGCGGCGGACCCCCCGGCGCGGTATCGCCGCCGGCACGCACGGACATCCGGGGCGCTGGCACTGCCCCGCCCGTCGCGGCGTCAAACCCGCCCGCGCGGTCTGCCGGCCCGGCCGAGCTTGCCGCGGCAGCGGGGACCGGCGGGCCGGCGCGTCGCAGTCCGGCGGACGCAGCGGCGATGCCCGCTCGCCCTCCCGCAGCGGAACCCGCCGGACGGCCGGCCAGCGGGCAGGCGCCGCCGCCGGCATCCGCCCACGATCCGGGCGAGGGTCCGGCCACGCTTCCCGTCCCCGCGAGCGCTCCCGAAGGGGCGTTCCGCGCAGTCTGGCGCGGCGCCGGCACGTCCGGCGACCCGCCGTCAGACCCGGTGCCGGAGCCGGCGACGCATTTGCCCGCCCCGCGCGATGGCCTGCCCGGCCCGATGTTGCGGGCGCCCGGCTCCCGATTGCCGGCCACAGGGTCGGAGGCGGTCAGATCCGTCACCGTGACGGCTCTTGCCGCCGGCACCAGTGCCGGTGCCGCACCGCTGCATCCTTGGGCGCTCGCGGCGCCGCTGGCGGGGGCCGACACTGCCGCTCCGGCCATTGCCGCAGCCGTCGGCCTGCAGCTCGCCGCTGCCGTCACCGCCGGGCCCGGCCTGACCCGGCTCGACATGCGGCTCGACCCGCCCGAGCTCGGCCATGTCCGGATCCTGCTCGACATGGGCGACGACAACCGGCTCCACGCGACCCTGATCGCGGAGCGGCCTGCCACGGGCGATCTCATGCGCCGCCATGCGGAGGTGCTCACGGCGCAGTTCCGCGAGGCCGGCTTCGGCGACGTCGACCTGTCATTCCAGCAACAGCTCCCCGGCGACCGGCAGGGCCAGCGATCGGCGGGCGGGCCGGGGCCGGCACTGCCGGCCTGGCTGGCGCAGGCGGCGGCGCCGCCGCCCGGCCAGCGGCCCGCGCCGCCCCGCCCCGCAGGCGCGGACGGCACGCTCGACCTCCGGTTCTGACCGGCACCCAGACACGAGGCTTCCCAGATGATCGTCTCTCCGCTTTCGCCGATCCTTCCCGAAACGGGCGCGGCGCCCCAGGCGACGCCGGCCGACAGCGCGCTGCGCAGCGGCGCCGACTTTCAGAGCTTCCTCGCCCTGCTTACCGCCCAGCTGCGCAACCAGGATCCGCTGCAGCCGATCGAGTCGACCCAGTTCGTCGCCCAGCTCGCGAGTTTCTCGACCGTCGAGCAGCTGATCGGCGTCAATCGCCGGCTCGACGGCCTGGCGGAGCAGGCAGGCGGCGACCAGGCCGGGCTCGCGACCTGGATCGGCCGCTTTGCCGGGGCGGTGGACGGCCGGTTCCGGGCGACCGGCGCGCC
Organism: Limibaculum sp.; assembly: GCA_039805905.1. Taxonomy (GTDB): domain Bacteria; phylum Pseudomonadota; class Alphaproteobacteria; order Rhodobacterales; family Rhodobacteraceae; genus Thermohalobaculum. Next base: position 187,454 of record JBDIVM010000005.1, read on the forward strand.
GGTGGCGTTCGAGGTTCCCGCAGTCGCCGGCGCGATCGGCATTCGGGCCGAGGTGCTCGCGCCGGACGGAGCGCCTGTCGACAGCTTCGATCTGCCCTCCGCCGCCCGGACCTCGGGGGTCTGGGACGGTGTGGTCATGGCCGCGGTCCCCTCCGGAACCGAGCTGCGGATCGAGCTCGTCTATGCCGGGCCGGACGGCGCGATCGACCGCCGTCCGGCGCCGGTCCTGCGCGAGATCGTCGGGCTGCGCGGCACCGGCGAGGGACCGGTGTTCGATCTGGCCGATGGCGGATCCCTGCGCCCGGCCGAGATCGCATCGCTCCGGAGCACCGGGGACGGGCCGGTGCTCTGAGCGGCCGGGCTGGGCGCCTCCTGCTCCGGGTGCTCGCGCGGCGGCAATCCGCGGGTCAGAGCTCCTGGCGCATGATGTCGAAGATCAGCACCTCCACGGTCCTGTCGCCGAGGGACCGGCGCGCCGCGTCCCGGAGCCTGCCGCGCAGCTCCGCGACCACGCGCTCGCCGGTGTAGTCGCTCGCGAACGCACCGGAGCTCGACATCGCGAAGAGCTCGCCGAGGAAGGCGTCGAGAAGCCGGGGCTCGGCGGCGTAGGCGCGCTGGGTCAGTTCCGAGGGCACGTCGAGGGCGATGTCGAACAGCATCAGCGCCCGGGTCTGCCCACCGGCGACGACGGGCACGATGAGCTCGCGGGTGAACTTGACGTAGCTCCGGCCCTGGCCGGCGGGATCGTCGCCGGTCGCGGCCGGCCCGCCGGCGTGCCCGGCGGCCCCGTCACCGGCCTCCGCGGCGCCGTGCGATGCGTCGGCCGCGGCGCGCCCGGCGCCAGGCGCCCCGCCGGGGCCGGCGCTGCCCGGCGCGGTGTCTGCCACGGTGTCCGGTACAGCCTCCGGTACGGTCTCCGGTGCGGTGTCTGGCGCCGGTGCCGGCCCGCGCACCTCGGGCGGCGGCCGCAGCAGCGCGCCAAGCCCGAGCCCGCCGGCGGTGCCCAGCAGGACGAGGACGAGGGCGAGAACAATCCTCACGGCACCACCTCAGAAGGGCGACAGCAGATCGACGATCTGCTGGCCGTAGCGCGGCTGCTGCATGTCGGTGATCTGGCCGCGACCGCCATAGACGATCCGGGCGTCGGCGATCTTGTCGTAGGTCACGACGTTCTGCCGCGAGATGTCCTCCGGCCGCACGATGCCGCTGACCTCGAGGTCGCGCAGCTCGAAGTTGATCCGCACCTCCTGGCTGCCGCGGATCACCAGGTGCCCGTTCGGCAGAACGTCCTCGACGGTCGCCGCGAGGCGCAGCGTGACCTGCTCGTTGCGGGTAACCGAGCCGGTGCCGCTTGACGACGATTCCCCGGCGGCGCTCACCGCCGGGTCCAGCGTCGCGTCGCCCGGAAGCAGCTTCTCGGCGATCTCGGTGAGCCCGTAGAGCGCGCCGATCGTCACACTGTCGTCGCCGCTGCGGCCCCGGGTGGTCGCGTTGCGGATCCTTGCCTCGTCGTCGATCTCGATCGACACGGTCACGATGTCGCCGCGGCGGCGCGCGCGACGGTCGCCGAACAGCGAGTGCGGACCCGACTGCCAGAGCGAGCCGGTGGTGCCCGTGTCCGGCGGCGGGGGCGGCGGCGGTACCATGGCGATGCGCTCGGGCGCCGGCGGCAGCACCGCGAGGTCCCGGGTGCCCGGGGGCGTCAGGCTCGGGGGCCTGCCCAGATGGTCAAGCTGCCCGTTGCAGCCGGCGAGCCCCGCGAGGCCAAGCAGGAAGAGGCGCCGGATCATCTGCGCACCTCCACGGTCGCGGCAGCGATGACCTCCCCGCTCACGGTCCGGTGCGAGACGAGATTCATCACCCGCACCGTCTCGCCCTGGCCGCCTGAATCGAGGGCCCGTCCTTCGCTGCGGATGCCAAGCCCGCCCTCGCGGAAGATCATCGCCACCAGGCTGTTGCGGCGCACCAGAACCGGCGGCCCGAGATCGGCGCGGTCGACCGGACGGCCGGCGTAGACCGCCTGCCGGGTCTCGAGCCCGACAAGGGCTTCCGCCCGCGCGCGCAGGTCCGCGCCGGCCTGTTGTGGCAGGACGAGATCGGCCGCGGCGATCACGGTTCCCGGCGGGAGGGTCCGGGCGGCCCGGATCTCACCGGTCCGGATCGCACCAGCCTGGACCTCACCGGCCCGGACCTCACCGGCTCCGATCCCGGCCCGGATCCCGGCCCCGGACTGCAGCACCGCGAGCGCGGCGAGCGCGAGCGCGCCCGCGCCGGCCCGGACCCGGCATCGGAACCCGCGCATGGTCAGCGGATCCGGCTGGCGGCGGACAGCATCTCGTCGGCCGCCGCCATGACCCGCGAGTTCAGCTCATAGCCGCGCTGCGCCTCGATCAGCTCGGTGATCTCGGCGACCACGTCGACCGAGCTGCTCTCCAGGAACGATTGCCTGAGCGTTCCGCGCCCTTCGGTGCCGGGCACGCCCGAGAGCGGCGGCCCCGAGGCCGCGGTCTCGAGGAACAGGTTGTCGCCGACCGCCTCGAGGCCGCGCTGGTTGACGAAGGTTGCGAGGCTGAGCGCGCCGAGCTGCTGCAGGTCCACCTGCCCGTCGAAGCGGGCGAAGATCGTGCCGTCCGGATTGATCACCACCTCGCGCGCGTCCTCGGGCACGGTGATGCCCGGCGCGATCTGGTAGCCGTCCGAGGTCACCAGCAGGCCCTCGCCGGTGAGCTTGAGGGCACCGTCGCGCGTGTAGGCGGTCTCGCCGGAGGGCAGCTCGACCTCGAAATACCCCTCGCCTGCCACCGCGACGTCGAGCTGGCCGCCGGTCTGGCGCAGGGTGCCCTCGCGCACTTCCATCGACACCGCCGCGGGCCGGACTCCGAGGCCGAGCTGGACGCCCGCCGGCAGCACCTCGCCGGTAAGCGCGGTGATCGCGCCGGGGGTGCGCAGCTGCTGGTAGTGCAGATCGGCGAACTCGGCGCGCCGGGCGTTGTAACCCGTCGTCGACATGTTGGCGATGTTGTTGGCCGTCACGTCGACGCGCATCTGCTGGGCGGCCATCCCGGTCGCCGCGATCTTCAGGGCCTGCATGCGTTTTTCCTTTCCGTTCCGTGGTCGCGGTCCGTGGTGTCTCCCGGTCGCTTCCGCTCGCTCGCGCCGGTCAGGCGCGCTGGCCGAGCCGGGTGATGGTGTCGCGCACCCGCTCGTCGGCATCGTCGAGCAGGCCCTGCGAGGCCTCGTAGGCGCGGCTGACCTCGATCATTCGGGCGATCTCGGCAACCGGATCGACATTCGATGCCTCGAGCGCTCCCTGGCGGAGGCGGGGTGCCTCGATCCGGGCATATCCGGCGAGCGGCCGGAACGATACGGCGCCGGCCCGCTCCAGCGTCTCCGGCGGCGCATCGACGACGGCGAGCCGCGCGACCGGCGCGCCGTCGGCCGAGACCGCCCCGTCGGGGGCGATGCCGATCGCAGCCGCGTCGGGCGGCAGGAAGACCGGCGCCCCGCCATCGTCGAGCACGCTCGCGCCGTCGGGCGTGACCAATATCCCGTCGGCCGAGCGCTGGAACGCGCCGGCCCGGCTCAGCACGACGCCGGGGCCGGACTGCAGCACGAAGAAGCCGGGCCCCTCGATGGCGAGGTCGAGCTCGCCGCCGGTCAGCGACAGGGCACCGGGCCGCTCGTCGGCGAAGCGGGCACGGAGGTCGGCCATGGACAGGCTCTGCGCCGGGGCGATCCGGCGCAGATACTCGGCGAAGACCAGCCCCTCGCGGCGGTAGCCCGTGGTCGCGAGGTTGGCGACATTGTTGGCGATCGCGGTCAGCTCGCGGCCGAGCCCGATCTGGCGGTTCAGCGCGAGGTGGGAGATCGTGTCATCCATCGTGCAGCAACTCCGCTATGATCCGGGCTTCCGCGGCAACCGGCGCGAGATAGGCGCCGACCGCCTCGGGCGAGGGTTCCTCGGACAATGAAGCGGGGGCGGCAAACAGCGCGCCGATCGCCTCCTCCGCGCCCGGCAGGCCGGCGGCAAGCCGGGACGCCGCCTCGGGCGGGGAGGTCGCGCCCGCGCTCCGGGCCGCGATGGCGAGCCGCAGGGTCGCCTGCAGGGCCGCCTGCAGTTCCGCCCCGCTGGAAGCGCCGCCAGCCGATCCGCCGTCCGGTGCCGCCGCCCCCAGCGCCTCGGCTGCCCGCGGCCAGTCCCCTGCCGCCCAGGCGATGCGCGCGATCTCGTCCGGCGGCGCCCCGAGGCTGCCGAGCCGGGCAAGTGCGATCGCCGCCTCGCCGCGCCGGACGGCAAGACCGGCCTCGGTGCGCGCCCGGGCCGCCCCCGGATCGAGCGCCGCAGCAAGTCGTGCGGCCGCACCGTCGTCGCCGGTCCGCAGATAGGCCTCGGCAAGGTCGGCCGTGATCGCGCCGGCAGCGAGATCGCCGGGTCTGAGCACGGCCTCGGCAAGCCGCGGCGCGCCGAGACGGAGATAGGAGCGCGCAAGGGCCAGGCGGAAGCCGGGATCGGCGAGCGACGGGGCGAAATGGGCCGGATCGGCATCGTACCGGGCGGCCAGGGGCAGTTCGGACTCCCGCACCGGCAGCTCGCGCTCGAGCCGGGCGAGCGCATTGCTGTAGGCTGCCTCGCCGACCTCGCCCGCCTCGCGTCCGTGACGCAGGAGATCGAAGGCCGCATCCCGGCCGATGACCCAGCCGGTGAGTTCCGCCTCGGCTAGGAACGCATGCTCGCCCTCGGGTGTTCCGCGGCCGGCAAGAGCCAGCGCCCCGAGATCAAGGCGCAGCGGATCCCCTGCCGAGCGGTCGCGCCCCAGTTCGGCGAGGCGGATCAGTGCCTCGGTTCCGGCCGCGCCGCGGGCGCGCCGAAGCAGCGCGAGCTGCACGAGTTCGGCGTCCCGGTCGCCGCGGGCGCGGGCCAGCCGCGCCTCGAGCAGGGCGAGGTTCCCGGCGGCCTCCGGATCCCCGGGCCGGACCGCGCGCTTCGCCATCGCGCGCATCCGTTCGGCGACATCCCAGCGGCCGCTGGCCGCCGCAGCCAGGCCAAGGCGAGCCGCCACGGTTCCGCGCAGGCCGCGTGCCATCTGCTCGAGCGCACCGAGCGCCTCGACCTCCGGCACGACGGCCGCGTCGGGGCGACCCGCGAGCGCGGCCGACACCGCCTGCCAGAGCCCGTGCTGCCCGCGGCAGCCTGGAACGGCGAGCAGGCCGGGTCCGGGCAGGGCGACGCCTTCGGCCAGCCGGCCGAGGGCGGCGATCAGCGGCGCCTCGCGCGCCGCCGGAGCGAAGTCGGCGACCACCCGCTCGGCCTCGATCCCCAGGCCATGGGCAAGGTAGAGCCGCGCAAGCTCAAGGGCCGTCTGCTCGTTTGCGCGATCGAACTCGCCGACCAGGGTCTGCCGGAGCCGGCCGAGCTCGGCCGCGAACCGGCCTGCGGGCAACGGGTCCGGGAGCAGGAAGTCCCGGTCATCGAGGCAGCGGCCGGCCGGTGCCGCGAGCGCCGCGGCGAGCGCGGCGCCGGCGGCGCCGTCCCCGGCGGTCTCTGCCGCCAGCGGAGAGGGGCGCTCGCCGCCGCCTTCCGGCAGGGCGTCGTCCGCCGCCGTGTGCTCCACGGCCGGCGTCGGGTCGCCGCCGGGCTGCGGCGCCCCCGCTGCCGGTTCGGTCGGTTGTAGCCCGCCTGCCTCGGTCGCCGGTGACACCGGCGCAAGGTCCTCGACGGGCGCGCCTTCGGCGGCGGCAGCCGTGCCGGCCACCGCTTCCGCCGCCGCGGACTCCGGCCCCGGCGCTGCGTCCGGCGCCGATCCGTCGTCCGGGACGACCGGCCCTGCCGGCAGATCCGCCGCGTCGGGCGCAGTTGTGTCCGCCGCATCCGCCTGCAGCTCGACAAGACCGGCATCCGCGGCGCGGCGCAGTTCCGAGAGCAGCCGGGCACGGGTCTCCTCAATCGGCCCCGGGGCGCCGGTGATCGCTGCGGACGCGGTCGCGGCGGCCTCCCGCCGTGGCGGCTCTGGAGCGATCCGGGGAGCCGCCGCGCTCACCGGGCCCGCCACCTCCGCGACCGTCGGGAAACCGACGATGTCGATGAACAGGCGCGTCCCGTCGCCCTGTACCGCTACCCTGCAGTCACAGCCGAGACGCAGCCGGAGGCGGGATGCCTCCCCGTCCGAGCCGCTCTCCACGGTCTCGACGGTTTCCGGCTGCAACGTGCCGGCAAGAGTGGCCGTGGCGATATCGACCACGGCACCCGGAAAGGCAATCTCGACGCTGCGGCCGTCCTGGCGCACGCGCCAGCCGCCCGCGGGCCAGTAGGCAAGCTCGAGACGGGCGGGGTTGCCAGCCGCGAGCGTCAGTTCCGCAGCCACGCCCGCCGCGGCTGGGCCCGATGCGACCGCCGCGGCCAGCAAGGCGAACGCAACGCGAGATGACGCCCGCAGACCCTGCATGCGCATACCCTGCGCAAGCCACCCTGGAGCGAGCGGCGCCGGAGCGAACGGCGCCGGACTCGCCCCGGCTCTCCGCCGCGCCCGGCCGGCGGCGCCGCCGCGGAGATCTGCCACCCGCGTCATGCCGCCTCTCCCGCCGCCTTGATCGCGGCCTCGAGCTCCGTGAAGCTTGGCCGGACCGCCTTCGGCAGGTTCTGTCGCGCGACCTCGACGCAGATCTGCGGGCTGTGCTTGTGGAGATTGGCGACCAGGGTATCCCGGATCAGCTCGTAGAACTTGTGATCTGCCTCGGCAAGAGCTTTGATCTTGCTGGAAAATGGCCCGACGAGCCCATAGGACAGGAAAACCCCGAGGAAGGTGCCGACCAGGGCGCCGCCAATCAGCTTTCCGAGGATCTCCGGCGGCTGGTCGATCGAGGCCATGGTCTTGATCACGCCCAGCACCGCGGCGACGATGCCGAGTGCGGGCAGCCCATCGGACATGGATTGCAGCGCATGGGCCGAATGGAGGCTGTACTGCAGGCGGCCCTCGAGCTGCTTGTCCAGCATGTCGGACAGCTGATGCGGATCGTCATAGTTCATGGAGCCCATGCGGATCGTGTCGCAGATCATCGAAACAGCGGTGCTATCCGAGAGTATTCGTGGATAGGCCTGGAAGATCGGGGACCCGGCCGGCTCCTCGATATGCGCTTCCACCGCCACCGGGTCGCGACGCGCGATCCTGATCAGGGTGAAGAGCAGGCAGAGCAGGTCCTGGTAGTCGTCGCGCTTCCAGCTCGCGCCCTTGAAGACCCGCGTGACGTCCTTCAGCGTGTGCTTGATGGTCGCCGCGTCGTTGCCGATGGCGAAGGCACCGACGGCGGCGCCGCCGATGATCATCAGCTCGAACGGCAGGGCATGGAGAATGATCGCCATCTTCCCGCCGGCTGCCAGGTAGCCGCCGAACACCATCACGATGACGGTCAGGATGCCGACAATGCTGCCCATGCTGCCTTTCGTCTCGCGATGCTTCCGCCGCGCCCCGCGTCACCGGCAGCAATAGGCGGAAACGGTTTAGGAACTTTGAACCCGCGCGGCGGGTCCGGCGCCCCATGCGCCGGTCAGCCGCTATTTCCGCTGTGCGTTGCGACCGGCCAGCAGCAGGCTGACCGCATAGGCGTTCTCCGCCTTCATGCTCGCCATGACCAGCGCGGCGGCGTCCGGCCGCATCTCCGCCAGGAACCCGGCGGCGAAGGATGGCTCCATCTGATCGAAGATCTGGCCCGCCTGTTTCGGTTTCATCTGCTGGTACATCTCGGCGAGGCGCCGGACGTCCTTCGCCGCCGCGTCATCGACGAGGACCGCGGTTTCCTCGAGCCTGCGCTGTGCCGCCGCCAGTTCTGCAAGCCGTTCCCGCAGCCGCTCCTCAAGGGCGGCAAGCAGCTGCTCGCGGTCGGTGAGTGCCGCCTCGCGCCGCGCGAGCAACTCGCGCTGGCGCTCAAGCTCGGCGGCGAGCCGGGTCACGGCGACCGGCGATTCGTGGGCCTGGCCCGCCTCTGCCTGGCCAGGTTCGCCGTTGCCGGGGGCTTCCCCGCCGGTGACGGCGGCGGGCGGTGACGCAGGCTCCGGAAGCGCCGCCACCACATGGCCGGCCTTCAGCAAGCCGGCGGTGATGAAGCAGGCGGCGAGCAGCGACAGTGCACCCGGGCCGCGCATTGAACTCTCGGGGTTCACAGCATCATCCTCTCCGCCCGGAGGGCATTCCCCCGCGGGCGGGCGAAATCCCGGCCGCCTGCCCCTCCGGCATCGTCACGATCGCCTTCTGCCGGTCCCAGGGCCGCCGGCGGCGCCGGATGCGGATCCGGGTCCGGCAAGGCGACCTTGCGGCGTGGCGGCCTCGCCCTGCCACCGGGGTCGCCATCGCTGTCGCCATCGCCCTCTGTCCCAAGCTGCTCGTCGGACCCGGACGGCAGATCTTGCGCCCTGCCGCGCGAGGCGTCGCCGGTCCGGCCGGCCCCGAGCCGGTCGCCCGCCTCGTAGAGTTGCTGCAGGACGGCGCGCGCCTCGCTGATGCCTCGCTCGACCCGTGCCGCAATCGCGTCGCCCTGCGCCGCGGCGTCTGACAGCCGGACCGCCGAATCCCTGGTCGAGCTGCGCAGCTCGGACACGCCGCTCCGGGTCTCGGCCAGCGCCGCCCGGGTCTCGGCCAGCGATGCGTCCAGCGCCGCGATCTGGGCGCCGATGCCACCCCCCGCGTCGCTCAGCCGGCGCAGCCGGCGGCCGAGCACCAGGCAATAGAGACCGGCGGTCAGCGCCGTCGCGATCATGAGCCCGTCGGCAATCAGCTCCATCCCGCTCCCCTGCGTCAGCACGGTTCAGTTCAGCACGAATTCCTGGACAAGCAGGTCGAGCACGGCACCTTCCGGCGCCACCAGCTGGGCCCGGCGCAGCATCTGCGCCCGCAGCCGCTCCATCGATCTAGGCATCTCGAACTCGTGCTCGTCGACGGCGCGCAGGAACACGTTGAGCATGTCGACGATGCGGGGCTTCGCCGCCTCGACCTCGGTCGCGCGACCGATCCCGGTCTCGACCACGAGAGTGACCTTCAGGTGCCGCGACTGGCTTTGCGGCCCGAGCGACAGGACGAGAGGATCGAGTGCCACATAGGCGGCCTCCGGCCCGGGATGGACGGCGTCGGCAGGATCGTCGCTTCCCCCATGCGCTGTCGCTGCTGCGGCATCTGGCCCGCCGGCACCCCCGTGGCTGTCCAGGAACGGAAGCGCGACGAGCCCGCGGTAGACGGCAACGAACCCGCCGCCGCCCAGCAACAGCGCCAGCGCCGCTGCACCGGCGAGCATCCCCACCCCGCGCTTGCGTCGAGCGGCCGGTGCCGCTTCACCCGTCTCGTCGCTCAATCTGACCCCCACCACGCGACCGACCGCCACCGCGCATCCAGTAACCCGGTTTCCCTAAACCGTTCCTTAAGCCTGCTCGCGCCACTTTCCGGACAGGCGATGCAATGCGGCCGGGTGGCGCCAGCCGGCGGGGACCAGAATGGAACAGCTGATCGAGACTTGGCGCAGGCTCGACATGCGCCGCCGGGTCGTCCTTGCCGGGGCGACGCTCCTGACAGCGGTGGCCGTGCTCGGGCTGGCACAATTCGCTGCCCGACCCAGCATGGCCCTGCTCTACTCCGGTCTTGACCCGGCCGCGGCAGGCGAGGTCGTCGGCGCGCTCGAGCAGATGAACGTCGCCTCGGACGTGCGCGGCGATGCGATCTACGTGGCCGAGGATGCCCGCGACCGGGTCCGCCTCGCGCTCGCACGCGAGGGACTGCCGCGCCAGGGACAGGCCGGCTACGAGCTGCTCGACCGGATTTCCGGCTTCTCCGCCACCGCCGACATGTTCGACGCCGCCTATCTGCGCGCCCGCGAGGGCGAGCTTGCCCGGACCATTCTCGCCTCGCCCGGCGTCCGGGCGGCGCGTGTGCATATCGCCGCGCCCGGCCGGTCGCCCTTTGCACGCGACCAGGCGCGGCCCACAGCCTCGGCCACCGTGACCATGAGCAGCGGCGTGCTGGGCGAGGCCCAGGCCACCGCGATCCGCTATCTGGTCGCGCTCGCCGTCGCCGGGCTGCCGCCGGAACAGGTTGCTGTCATCGACAGCCGCGCTGGTGTGGTGCTGGCTCCGGGAGCCGAGACGCCGGCCGCGTCGGTGACGGGCGAGGCGGCGGAGCGCGAAGCCAGGCTCAAGGCCGAGATCGAGCAGCTCGTCTTCGCCCGGGTCGGGCGGGACCGGGCACGGGTCAGCGTGACGGTCGACACCGAACGCGAGGCCGAGACGGTGGTCGAGAAGACGATCAGGCCCGAGAGCCGGGTCGCGATCCACACCGACAACGAGGAGATCGCCGACACCAGTTCCGGCGCCGACGCCGCCGTGACGGTGGCGAGCAACCTGCCTGATGGAGACGCCGGGCCGGGCGAGCGCCGCTCCGCCAGCCGGACCGAGACGCGGGAGCGGGCCAACTACGATTATTCGCAGGTCGAGCGGCAGACCGTGCGCCAGGCCGGCGCCGTCCGCCGCATCAGCGTCGCCGTTCTGGTCGACGGGATCACCCGCGAGGGTCCCGACGGCACCACGGCCTGGGAGCCGCGTCCGGAGACAGAGCTGGCTGCCCTGCGCAGTCTGGTCACCGCCGCGATCGGCTTCGACGAGTCGAGGGGCGATGTGGTCACCGTGCAGAACCTCGCCTTCGAGCCCGATGCAGTAGCCGGGGCGACAGCCGAATCGGGCTTCTGGCAGCGGCTGGTCGAGCGCAATGCGATGACCTTCATCCAGATTGCGGTGCTGGCGGCTGTCAGCCTGCTGCTCGGCCTCAAGGTTGTGCGCCCGATCCTGACCCGCCCCGTCGTCACGACCTACCGCCCGGCCCCGACGGCCGGCGAGGCGGCGGCCATCGATTCCGGCCGCAGCGGCCCGAGCCCCGCCGCGCTGCCGAGTCCGGAGGCGCCGGCCACCGCTGGCGACGAGGCCCGGCCCGGACTCAGCGAGAGCGAGGCCCTGCGCCTTGCCATTGCCAGCCAACCCGAACGCGGCGTCGCGCTGCTGCGTGAATGGCTTGCCGCCGACGAGGCTGCATGAAGAGCGCGCGGCTCGAGCTCGAACGCTTCGGCGCTCCGCCGGCCGGGAGGGCGGACGGCCCGGCAGAGATTCCCGCGACCGTTCCGTCGGCCGCCCCGCCCCGCCCGGCCGGCGGCGCAGTCGCCGGCCCGGCTCCGGAGCCCCCATGCCCGCCCGACCCGGAGGCCGAGCGCAGGGTCGCGCTGGCGCGGATCGCCGCCGCGGTCGAGCTGATCGCAACCGAACAGGGCGCGCTGCGGCAGCGCGGCATCGCCGAGGCGGCGTCGGCCCTCGCCGCGGCCGCGGAAAGCCTTCTGCCGCGCCTCGCACGGCACGGCTTCGCGGAAGTCGTCGCCGAGACCACGGCTGAGATCGCCCAGCGCGGCCGCTGGCCGGACCTTGCCCTGCATCTCTCGCCCACGGACGCCGATTCGGTGGGCAGCGCGCTCGGGACGCCGCCCACCGGTGCGGTGCCGGTGCGCGTCGTCCGGGATGCCGCGCTGGAGTCCGGCGAAGCCTGGCTCCGCTGGGACGAGGGGGGCGCCGACATCGATCTCGCCGCCATCGCCGCGACGGCACAGGAACAATTCCGTTTGCGGCTCGCGACCTGTCCGAAGGAGTACGAACCATGAGCGACCCCATCCGGCCGGAAGCCTCCGCCGAAGCACAGGTCCGGAGCGGCACCGGCGATCCGCCGCTGCTCGAACAGCGCGACGGCAGCGCGGGAGGCCGCTATCGGCGCGCGATCTTCTCGGTCCCGGTCGAGGTCGTGGTGGCCGTCGGCCATGCCCGGCCCGCGATCGGCGAGCTCCTGGCTCTGCGCCGCGACATGGTGCTGCCGCTCGCCAGTCGTGTCGACGATCCGGTCGAGATCATGGTCGGCGAGCGGGTGATCGCACGCGGCGAGCTCGAGGAGCTCGGCGACGACTCCGGCCGGCTCGGCGTCCGGCTGACCGAGGTCGTGGATGTCAGCGACCTGTTCTGACCTGCACACATGCGCCGGGCGGCGGCTCAGCGGGCTCGCGGGTGCCAGCCTCCTCGCCGCCCTGCTCCTCCTCCCGGCGCCGGCCGCCGCGCAGTCGGTCACGATCGACCTCGGCGAGGGCGCAAGCGTGACCGGTCGGGCGGTGCAGCTCTTCCTGCTCATCACCGTCCTCAGCCTCGCGCCCGGCATCGCCATCATGGTCACCTGCTTTCCCTTCATGGTGACCGTGCTGTCGCTGCTCCGCCAGGCGATCGGTCTCCAGCAGGCGCCGCCGAACATGCTGATCGTGACGCTGGCCCTGTTCCTGACCTGGTTCGTGATGGAGCCGGTGTTCCAGGCGTCCTGGCAGCAGGGGCTTCGCCCGATGCTCGATGGCGAGATCACCGAGGCCCAGGCATGGGAGCGCGGCATGACCCCGTTCCGGCGCTTCATGGAGGGCCGCGTCGCCCCAGGCGTGATCGCCGAACTCGCCGCCGCAGCACCGGCGGGAGCCAGACCCGCCGAGGGCGCGCCGCCGCTGTCGCTCCTGGTGCCCGCGTTCCTGCTCTCCGAGCTTGCCCGCGGCTTCGAGGTCGGCTTCGCGATCTTCCTGCCTTTCCTGATCATCGACCTGGTGATCGCCTCGATCCTGATGTCGATGGGCATGATGATGGTGCCGCCGGCCGTGGTCTCGCTGCCGCTGAAGCTCGCCTTCTTCGTGATCGCGGACGGCTGGACCCTGCTTGCCGGCGCGCTGGTGCGGGGCTACGGCTGACGGGCGGCCCGCACTCACGCCAGCCGCGCCGCCTCCTCGAACAGGACCGCATGGCGCGCCGCCAGCCGCTCGGGCTCGTCGTCGTATCCGCCGCCGACAACGCCGACCAGCGGCACGCCGGCCGCCCTGACCGCGCCGATCACCTGCGCGTCGCGGGCGCGGATGCCGGCCTCGGTCAGCGCCAGCCGGCCCAGCCGGTCACCCTCCCACACATCGACCCCGGCGTTGTAGAAAACCAGCCTCGGCCGCGCCGCCGCCAGCGCGCGCGCGACACCGGCCGCAAGCGCCGCCAGATAATCCGCATCGCCGGTGCGGTCCGCGAGCCCGATGTCGATGTCCGACACCGCCTTGCGCGCGGGGAAGTTCCGCTCGGCATGGATCGACAGGGTGAAGACCCGCGGATCGCCCGCGAAGATCCGCGCCGTGCCGTCGCCCTGGTGCACATCGGCATCGATCACCAGCACCGGCCCGGGCACCCCCTGCGCCAGCAGGTTGCGGGCCGCCACCGCCACGTCGTTGAACACGCAGTAGCCCGCCCCGGCATCCGGCCCCGCATGGTGCGACCCGCCAGCCGAGTTGCAGGCGATGCCGTGCTCGAGCGCAAGCCAGGCTGCAAGCAGCGTGCCGGCCGCGGACAGCCGCGCGCGTTGGACCACCGCCTCGGAACAGGGCAGGCCGATGCGACGCGCCTCGTGCGGCCCGAGCGCGAGGCCGAAGACCCGCCCGACATAGGTGGCGTCATGGGCAAGTCCGACCTGCGCCGCGGTTGCCGGGGCGGGGGCCGGATAGCCACCGGGCGCGAGCAGGCCGCGCGCCATCAGCGCCTCGCGCAGGTAGCCGTATTTCGACATCGGAAACGGATGTCCCGGCCTCAGCGGCGCCCCATAGTCCGTATGGTGGACGACGGGCAGCATCGGCTGGGCGCCGATCCGGCCGTCAGCGGCGGAGCGGCGGCAGGACCGGGCTCAGCGCGCGTCGCCGGCCAGACGCCAGACCGCCGGGAAGGCGATGACTGCCACCGCAAGCTTGAGCGCGTCGATCCCGAGGAAGGGAAACAGCCCGAACTCGACCGCCTTGCCGATGCCGAGGCCGCTGAACCCACCCGCTGCCTGCGCCAGCGGAAAGCCGTAGGCGAGCCACAGCACGCCCGGCACGTAGAGCGTAGCGAGGCCGATCGCCATCGCCAGCGCGGTCATCGGCATCGAGCGGTCCCAGCCGCGCCCGGCGAGCCAGCCGACGACACCGGCCGCGGCAACGAAGCCCAGCAGATACCCGCCCGTCCCACCCAGCATGTAGGCGAGCCCGATGCCCTTCTCGGGGGTGCCGGCGAAGACCGGCGCGCCGGCCGCGCCGAGCGCCAGGTAAGCCATGAGCGTCGCCACGGCCATGCGGGCGCCGTAGGCCATGCCGATCGACATCACCACGAGGACCTGCAGCGTCACCGGCACCGGCTCGATCGCGATCCGGACCTTGGCCGAGACCCAGAGCGCGGCCACTCCGGCCAGAATCATCGCCGCGCGCTTCAGCCAAGGACCCGTGCCTTCGCCCGGGGCGATCAGGTCGCCGAGCACCTTCCGGGAAACGAGGAGCTTCCGGGAAACGAGCGCCGTCCTGGAAACACTGGCTGTCATCTGGGGACTCCCTGCCTGACCCGCGGCCGGCCCGCCGGGCAGCTTCGCGGACGCTTCCCCGGACTTATGCCGCGCCCCCCGGGACCAGGCAAGCGGTATCGCGCAGGCGCTGGGCGCGTGCCCTGCGGGGGGAGAACCCCCGGGGCCATGACACGATGCCGGCCTTGTTCCGCCCGGGTCCGGACGTTAAGGTTTGCCGCGAAGTCATAAATGAATACGGAGCCGGAACAGTGGCGGCTCTCTTGGGCAGGTTGGGCTTGGCGGGCGGCGGTGCGAGGGGCGCGGCCGAGCTTGCGCTCGATTTCTCGGCCGCGGCGATCACGCTCTACGAGCGCACCCCCGCCGGCGGATGGCAGAAATTCGCCTCGACCGACCTCTCCGATCCGGAGTTCCCGGTCATCATAGCTCTCCTGCGCACAGAAGCCGAGACCCGGGCGAGGCACGACCGGCCGGTCCGGCTCTGGCTCCCTGCCGACCAGATCCTCCACCTCACGGCGGCGATCGGTCCGGGCGACGAGGCCGCCCGGCGCGCGGCTGCGTTCAAGCTTGTCGCCGCGCAGGGCCGCTACCGGCCCCAGGACCTCGCCATCGCCGTCTCGCCACCCGACCGTCAGGGAAACGCGACCGTCCTCGCCACCTTTGCGGAGACGTGGCGCGAGGCGCGGCAGTACGCATCGCGCTGGGGTTTTGTCCCCGGCGCGGTCTCGACCCGGCATCATGCCGGCGCCTTCGGCCGCGATGGTCCGGAGTTGCGTCTGCTGCGCGAGCCCGCACGGGCAGGACAGCCGCCCTCCAGGCCATCGACATGGCTGGGGGCCCTGCTGCCATCCCGGACGCTCTCCGGGCGCCAGGCCGCGATCGGGCTCGGCGCCGCGGCGGTGTTCGCCACGGCGGCCGTCCTGTGGGGCGCCGGACCGTGGCACCGGCCCGTCGGACCGACCTCCGGAGAGGCCGCCCGAGCGGCACCTGTATCCGGGGACGAGTCCGGCGACCCTCCCGGCTCCGCGCCGATGCCGCTGTCGATGCCGGGCGACCTTGCGGCCGCCGGGAGCGCAGCCGGAGTTGCCTCGCGCGCCGCCGACGCAGGGCCGGCCGCTGCACCGATCCGTCCGCTGACGCCCGCGGCAACCCTGCCGGCCACGCCGGCCTCGGTCCGCCCCCCCGCGCCGTCCCTGCCCGAACCGCTGCGCGCCGGCGGGCCGCCCGCCCTCGCCGCGCTTGATGCCGCCAAGACCGACGGCGCTGAGGCGGCCCTGATCCGTCGCCCGCAGGCCACCGCCGTGGCTCCGGGCCTGCTCCTGCCCGCTTCGCTGAAGCCGCCCGCGGCGGTCGCGCGGGCGCCGGGCCTGCCCGGTCGATTCGAGCGCGATCCGGTAAGGGTCGCGGCGAGTCCGGCAGCCCAGCCGGACGGCAGCGGCTGGATCGCGGCCTTCGGACCGGCGCAAGACCCGACCGGGCTCAGTTCGCCTGCCCGCGCGGCCGGCGCGCCGCCCCTCCTTCGCGCGGCGTTACCGCGCAGCGTGCCGGTCGTCGCGGTTGGGCCGGCGCTGCCCGTCCTGGCGGCGGAACCCGCCATTCCCGAGCAGGCACTTCTGCCAACCGCAACTCCGGCGGTACCGAACAATCCGGAAGCGGACGCGGCACCGCCCTTGCCATCCGTACCGGCGACTCTCGTGCCACCCCTTGCGGCAGCGGGTGCCGGCGACCCGGTGGCCGCAGACGCGGCGACCCGCCCGATCGACGGACCCGTTCCCCTGCCCCGGGCCAGACCGGCACGTGGCGCCGCGGGTGCTTCCGATGCCCTGCCGGCCGCACCTGCGGATAGCCAGGGCGCCGGTGCGGCCGGCGCCGGCGACACCGATGCGACCGGGGCGGCGACACCCGTCACCCCCTCCGACCCATCCTCCCCCCTGACCAGGAGGGTCCTGCCACGCCCGCGGCCGGCCGGCCTCTCCGGCACGGTCACCGGCGGCTCCGCTGTGTCCGGAACCGAACGTGTGTGGCGGCACGCCTCGGACCCGGCGGGCACCTCGGGTCCCGGGGTTTCCTGGCCGACCACTGTCGCAACCGACCCGGGCACCGGGCTTCGGGCAGGGAAAGGCGGTGATCCCGCCACCCCGGCCGGACCCGACCCGTCCGGCAGCCGCGTTGCCGCGATCATGGCACCGAAGCCGCCCGTGCGCCCGGATCGGACCGGCCGTTCCGGCAGCCCCGCGCCGGCTTCCGCATCGTCGGTGCTGCCGAAGATCACACCGGCGGTCCCGGGCACGGTCCGGGCGACAGCGACGGAGCCCGGCATCCCGCTCAACCAGACCTCCCTTGTCGGAATCGTGCATGTGGACGGCGCCAGCAAGGCGCTGGTCCGCCTGCCGGACGGGCGCTACCGCTCGGTGGTGGTCGGGGACGTGATCGAGGGCTGGCGGATCAGCGGGATCGGCACCGACGCCATGCGGATGAGCCGTTCGGGCGAGGAACGCACCCTGATGCTCGTCAGCCGCTGACCCCGCGCGCCGCCCGCCAGGCCTCCCAGTCGGCCGGGGTATCGAGGTCGGTCGCGGCGGCCGGGCCCGGCAGGGTCACGTCGGCCACGAATTCGGGGTAGTCCTCGATCAGCGCCCGCGCACCGCGGTCGCCCTCGAGAGCCCTCAGCGGCTCGAAGAAGCGCCGCCCGAACAGCACCGGGTGGCCCGGCTGCCCGTCCTCGGCGACGGCGCGCACGATGGCCCTTCCCTCGGCCGGGTCGAAGGCGGCGATCAGCCGGTCGAAGTCGCGCGCGGTCAGCTCCGGCATGTCGGCGAGCACGATCAGCACCGCGTCGGAATCGGGCCGCAGCGCCGTCACCCCGGCGCCGATCGAGGTGCCCATCCCCTCGGCGGCCCGCGGATTGGTGACGATCCGCGCCTTCGTGCCGGTCAGCGCCGCCAGCCTCGCGCCCGGCTCGGGCGGCAGCACGACCACGGTCTCGTCCACCGCGCTCCGCGCCAGCACGTCGAGCACATGGCGCAGCAGCGGCACGCCCCCGACCGGCTCGGCCAGCTTGTCGCGCCCGCCCATCCGGCGCGACTGCCCCGCCGCCAGCACCAGCGCCGAGACCACCGGGCGGCGGGCCAGCTCGTCGCCCCCCGTCCGCGGCTCTGGCCTCGACGGGATCTCCTTCAGGAGCCCGCCCACCGCCATTGCCGCGATCTCGCCGGCGCTGGGGTCGAGCCCGCAGGCCACCCGCTCCAGCACCCAGTCGGCGCCGTTGAGCTTCGGCGAGCGCGCACAGCCCGGCAGCCCGATCACCGGCCGCCCGCCGAGCTCGCCCAGGAACAGCAGGTTGCCCGGATCGACCGGCATCCCGAAGCGGGTCAGCCGCCCGCCCGCGGCAACCACCGCCGCAGGCCCCACATCGTTGCGGTCCGAGGTGGCCGAGCCGGTCAGGATCAGCACCATCTCGCCCTTCGCGGCCTTCAGGGCCCCGGCCAGATCGCCGGTCCGGTGCGCCGCCACCACCTCGGAGACAAGCCCGATCCCGAGCGCCGCCAGCCGCGCCTTCACTGCCTCGGCGCCCTTGGCGACCATCTTGTCCGCCATGCCGGGCGTGCGGGTCAGGATCAGCCCGGCACTTGCCCGCGCGAGCCGCTTCACCGCCACCGGAACGGTTCCCGCCAGCATCGCCTCGGCCGCCGCCACCGCCGCCTCGGGCGCCGCGTAGGGGATGATCTTCACCGTCGCCAGCATCTGCCGCGGCGCCACCCGGGCGTAGTCGGGCAGCGTCGCCACCGTCACCGCCTCGTCGATCGCGTTCAGCCGGTTGATCAGCCCGGTGTCGAGCCTGAGCACCCCCGCCCGCGCCGAATGGAGGTTCACCCGGCCCGTGAACGGTGCCGAGACGGTCAGCCCCTGCGCTGCCGGGTCCGGCGCCAGCGCCGCACCGATCCGTTCCGCCGCCTGGTCCTCGGGCACATCACCGGGTTCGAGCCGGGCGACCGTCACCTCGGCCAGCCCCTCGGCTTCCAGCGCGGCGATATCGGCCGCACCCAGCACCCGCCCCTTCTTCAGCCTGCGTGCGCCGAGTCCCACCGAATGGGCGAGGATCGCGCCCTCGGCCTCGGCCGGCGGGACCGGTCCGAACCTCACGGCGCCCTCCCCGGCCGGGTCGCGGGGCGGCGCAGCCGCTCGGTCATCTGGGCGAGGATGGCGATGGCGATCTCGGCCGGCGACTTCGCCCCGATATCGAGCCCGATGGGCGCGTCGATCCGGGCAATCATGCCCTCGCCGAACCCCGCCTCGTGCAGCCGCGCCACCCGTTTCGCATGGGTGCGGGTCGATCCCAGCGCGCCGATGTAGAAGACCGGGCTCCCGAGCGCCGCCTGCAGCGCCGGATCGTCGAGCTTCGGGTCGTGGGTCAGCGTCACCACCGCGGTCCGGATATCGAGCCCATGCGCCGCCAGCGCCGCATCGGGCCAGTCATGCACGAGCGTCGCGCCCGGGAACCGCGCCGCCGAGGCGAAGGCCTCGCGCGGGTCGATCAGCGTCACGTCATAGCCCGCCGCCCGGGCCATCACCATGAGCGGCTGGGCAATATGCACTGCCCCCACCACGGCGAGGCGGAGCGGCGGGTTGTGCACGGCGACGAAGCGCTGCGGCGCCGCCTCGTCGAAGCCCGAGCGGTCGGCGTCGAACCGCGCCGGATCGGCCCCGTAGCCGAGGATCCCGCGGGTCCAAGACACGGTGTCAGTCGCCACCGCCACCGCCCGCCGCGCCGCGCGGGCCTCGACCAGATCGCCCAGCAGCTCCGGCGCGATCCCCTTGCCCTTGCCGATGGGCTCGACCATCACCCGGATGCGGCCGCCGCAGGCCAGCCCGACAGCGAAGGCCTCATTGTCGCTGACGCCGAACTCCAGGATCCGGCAGCGCCCGTCCCCCAGCGCCTCCAGCGCCTCGACCACCACAGCGCCCTCGACGCAGCCGCCCGAGACCGATCCGGCGATCTCGCTGTCGCCCGAGATCGCGAGCTGCGAGCCCACCGGGCGAGGCGCCGAGCCCCAGGTCTCGACCACCGTCGCCAGCGCCGCCCCCCGCCCGGCGCGATGCCACGCGAGGGCGGTCTCGGGGATGCGGTCATGCTCGGCGATGGTCATGGCGTCTCTCCGAAGGGCTTCAGCCCCATCAATTGGCCCCCAGCGCGGCAGCTGGCAAGGGGACGCAGAATTCTCCGCAGAGTCCGCTTCAGTGCACCCTACAGAGGCGCCGTTTCGCCGCGCAGCCCCTGCATCAGCCTTGCCTTCTCCCCCTGATCATCAGCCCGCGTCAGCGCCGCGGCCAGCGCCTCAAGGCTGGCGAGGCTGTGCGCCGCCCGGAAGCTGTCGACATGGGGCAAGAGCGCCTTCACTCCCTGCGCCTTCGCCTCGAACCCCTCCCAGCGCAGGAGCGGGTTCAGCCAGATCAGCTTCCGGCACGAGAGATGCAGCCGCTCGGCCTCACGGGCAAGGCGGGCAGGGTCGTCGCGGTCGAGCCCGTCGGTGATCATCAGCACCACCGCCCCCTGGCCCAGCACGCGGCGTGACCAGCGTTTGTTGAAGGCCTCGAGGCAGGCGCCGATCCGGGTGCCGCCCTCCCAGTCCACCGCCTCGGCCCCGGCCGCCGCCAGCGCCTCGTCGGCATCGCGCCGGCGCAGATGGCGGGTGATGTTGGTGAGCCGCGTGCCGAAGGTGAACACATGCACGGCCAACCAGCCGGCCCCTCCGGCATTGGCCAGCGCGTGCAGGAAATGCAGCATCATCCGGCTGTAGGCGGCCATCGAGCCGGAGATATCGACCAGCGCCACCAGCGCCGGCCAGCGCTCGCGCCGCCGCCGCCGGGCGATCTCGCGGATATCGCCGCCATTGCGCATGGCGTTGCGCATGGTACGCCGCCAGTCGGCGACCCGGCCGCGGGCATCCGCCATGGTCCGGCGCGAGGCGATCGGGCGCACCGGCAGCCTCAGCGCGGCGATGGCGCGGCGCGCCTCCGCCGCCTCGGCCGCGGTCATCTGCTCGAAGTCCCGGCTCTTCAGCGTCTCCTGCGCCGAGAAGGTCAGTGCCGCGTCGAACTCGATCTCGTCGCGGTCCGCCTCGTCGAGCGGCGGCGGCGGGGAGTCGACACCCGCAACCATGCCGGCGGCGGCGCGCTCCTCGCCGGCCTTCCTCTCGCGCTCGTGGCCGGGGACGCGGATCTCGGGCAGGAGCAGCCCCATCATCTTCTCGAGGATCTGCGGGTCGCGCCAGTACATGTGGAAGCACTGGTCGAACACTGCCCGCTGCTCGGGCCGCGACAGGAAGCAGGCGGCGAGCGTGTGGTAGAAGTCGCTCCGGTACTCGAAGCCGCCGGCTGCCACCGCGTTCACCGCCTCGACCACCCGGCCGGGCCCCACCGGCAGGCCGGCGGCGCGCAGCGCGCGGGCGAAATGCAGGATGTTGGCGGCGAGCCGCCCCTGATTGGGCACCGCGATCCGCGGGCGCATCAGGTCGCGCCCGCCATCGCCTGCTTCACCTCGTCCAGCACCTTCTTCGCCTGCGACCCCTGGAAGCGGGCGATGTCGTCCTGGTATTTCAGCAGCGCCCCCAGCGTGTCGGAGACGGTCTGCGGATCCAGCGTCAGCGTGTCGAGCGCGACGAGGCACTTGGCCCAGTCGATGGTCTCGGCGACGCCCGGCCGCTTGAACAGGTCCTCGGTCCTCAGCCGCTGCACGAAGGCGACGACCTCCTCCGAGAGCTTGCTGCTGACCTCGGGCGCGCGCGCCGCGAGGATCGCCAGCTCGCGCTCGGCCGAGGGGTAGTCGACCCAGTGGTAGAGACAGCGGCGCTTGAGGGCATCATGGATCTCGCGGGTGCGGTTCGATGTGATGACCACGATCGGCGGCCTTTCCGCCTTGATCGTCCCGAGTTCGGGCACCGTCACCTGGAAATCGCTCAGCGCCTCCAGCAGGAATGCCTCGAACGGCTCGTCGGTCCGGTCGAGTTCGTCGATCAGCAGCACCGGCGGCCCGCCCGGCTGCGGCTCCATCGCCTCGAGCAGCGGGCGTCGGGTCAGGAACCGCTCGGAGAACAGGTCCGAGGCCAGCGCGTCGCGGTCGGCGGTCCCTGCCGCCTCGGCCAAGCGGATCTCGATCATCTGCGCCGGGTAGTTCCAGTCATAGACCGCCTGCGCGGCGTCGAGCCCCTCATAGCACTGGAGCCGGATCAGTCGCCGCCCCAGCGCCTGCGCCAGCGCCTTGGCGATCTCGGTCTTGCCGACGCCGGCCTCACCCTCGAGGAACAGCGGCCGGCCGAGCTTGAGGCTGAGGAAAAGCACCGTGGCCAGCGCGCGGTCGCACACATAGCCGGTGCGCCCGACCAGTTCCTGGGTTTCGTTTATGGATTTCGGCAGGGCGTGCATGATCCTCTCCGCGGCTTGCCCCGCCAATGGAAGGCTTCGGGGCCAGGAAATCAAGGCGCCGCCAGCCGCGGCCTATAGCAGCACGCTCGCGGCGAGGCCGAGGAAGGCGAAGAAGCCGACAACGTCCGTCACCGTGGTCACGAACGTGCCCGACGCCAGCGCCGGGTCGGCGCCGATCCGGTCGAGGGCGATCGGGACCAGGATGCCGGAGAGCGCCGCCGCGACCAGGTTCACCACCATCGCGACGGCAATCAGCAGGCCGATCACCGGCAGGCCGAACCATATCCAGGCGATGATCCCGGTGATCACTGCAAAGCCCGCGCCGTTGATCAGCCCCACCATCAGTTCGCGCGTGACCACCCGCATGGCGTTGCTCGACGTCAGGTCGCGGGTCGCGAGCGCGCGCACGGCCACGGTCAGCGACTGCGTTCCCGCATTGCCTCCCATCGAGGCGACGATCGGCATCAGCACCGCCAGCGCCACCACGCGTTCGAGCGCATCCTCGAAGATGCCGATGACCACCGACGCCAGGATCGCCGTCAAAAGGTTGACCGCCAGCCACGGAAAGCGGCGTCGCGTGATCTCCCAGACATCGTCCGAGATCTCCTCGTCGCCGACGCCGCCGAGGCGCAGGATGTCCTCCTCGGCCTCGTCGTCCAGCACCTCCATGGCGTCGTCGATGGTGATGACGCCGACCACCCGCCCGGCATCGTCGACGACCGGCGCCGAGACCAGATGATACTGGTTGAAGGCATAGGCCACGTCTTCCTGCGGATCCTCCACATGGAGGGTCCGGAAGTCGTCCGCCATCAGCGAGCCGAGCGTCACCGGGCGCCGCGCGCCCAGCAGCACGCCCAGCGGCACCTTGCCGATCGGGCGGGCCGCCGGGTCGACGACGATGATGTCGTAGAATTGTTCGGGCAGGTCGTCCGAGGCGCGCATGAAGTCGATCATCTGGCCCACGGTCCAGAACGGCGGCGCCTTGACGAAGTCGCCCTGCATCAGGCGGCCGGCCGAGTATTCAGGATAGGCCAGCGCCTTGGCGACTGCCGCGCGATCGGCGGGCTCGAGGGTCTCCAGCACCTGCCGCTGAGTGTCCTCCCCGAGATCCTCGATCAGGTAGACCACGTCGTCGGAGTCGAGGTCCCTGACCGCCTCGGCCAGCTTCTCGGGCTCGAGGTAGCTCAGTATCTCGTCGCGCACGCCCTCCTCGACCTCGACCAGGAACTCCTGGTCGATATCGGCCCAGACCAGCTCGATGAACCTACGGCGGTGGTCGGCACCGATCTGCTCGGTCAGGTCGGCGAGGTCGGCGACATGCAGATCCTTGACCAGCGACAGCACCGCGACGCGGTCGCCGGCATCGACGGATTCGATGACCGCGGCGACAAGCTCCGGGTCGAGCCCATAGCCGTCGTCCCGCTCGTCCTCGCCGGTCGTCGGCTGGGTATCGGCCATCGACGCCTCCCCGGATCGTTCCGCATTGCCCGCTCATACTCCGCTTTGTCGCGGGCGGGAACAGGAAGGGGTGTGAATCTTGATTGTCGTTCCGGGCAGGCAGGCCGGGCCATGTGTGGGTGGAGATAGGCGGCGTGGCGCGGTTCGGCTGGCCGTGCGTCCCATCGGCGGCCGGCATCGCCTCGGCTCGCGATCTTCCGGGGAAGGGAACGTCCGGAAAGGCTAACCTGCTTGCACCGCCCGGGTCAGCGCCGCCTCCAGCTCTCCGGCGAGCGCGACCCGCTCCTCCGGGCTGAGGAAGGCACCGAGCTCGATCTCCCGACTTCCGCCCCGCAGCGTCATGTACTGCTCGACCCTGGCGCCGGCATGCAATGCGACCCTCACCCGGAAGGGATCCGCCACCCAGCGCCGCACCCGTCCGTCCGGATCCCGGCGCTCGACCCGCATTTCGTCTGGCCAGATCGCCACCTCCTCGGTCAGCCGACCATCGAGCTGGTTGCGTCGGAACGCGTACCACAGCATCCCGAGCGCCGCCGCCGCGAACGGCAGGAGACCCCAGACCACCGGCGTGGCGGCAACCGCGAGCAGCGGCAGAGCCAGCCCCGCCGCGGTCGCCCGCAGCACGAAGCGCCGCCCGCCTCGGCCGAGCGAGCGGTTCGGCCACAGCACCGCGGAATACAGCGGCCTGTCCTGCCGGTCTCGCCAGGCGGCGCGGTCCTCCGGAGCGGCAACGGCCGGGGGGTGCCCCCCGGCCGCAGAATCCGACATCTCAACCACGGGCGCCTAGTGGTGCGCGGGCTGCTTGTCCCACATCTCGCGGGTCGGCAGCACCTCGAAGGTATGCGCCGGCGGCGGGTTCGGCAGCGTCCACTCCAGCGTACCGAGGCCGTCGTGCCAGTAGTTCGGCTCGGTGACCTTCTTCCCGGCGCGCAGCGTGTAGACCATGATGCCGATGAACAGCACATAGCTCGCGCCCGACAGGAAGGCGCCGAACGACGAGATGTGGTTCCAGTAGGCGAAGGCCTCCGGATAGTCGATGTAGCGCCGCGGCATGCCCTGGCGGCCCAGGAAGTGCTGCGGGAAGAAGGTGATGTTCGCCCCGATGAACATCATCCAGAAGTGCACTTTGCCGAGGACCTCAGGATACTCCCGCCCGCTCATCTTGCCGATCCAGTAGTAGATGGCAGCGAAGATGCCGAACACGGCGCCAAGGCTCATCACATAGTGGAAGTGCGCGACCACGTAGTAGGTATCGTGATAGGCCCGGTTGATGCCCGCCTGGCTCAGCACTATCCCGGTGACGCCGCCGACGGTGAACAGGAACAGGAAACCCATCGCGAACAGCATCGGGGTCTTGAACTCGATCGATCCGCCCCACATGGTGGCGATCCACGAGAAGATCTTGATGCCCGTCGGCACCGCGATGATCATCGTCGCCAGCATGAAATAGGCCTGCGCGTTCGTCGACATTCCGACCGTGTACATGTGGTGCGCCCACACGACGAACCCCAGCGCCGAGATGCCCGCCATCGCGAAGACCATGCCGGTGTAGCCGAAGATCGGCTTCTTCGAGAAAGTCGAGATCACATGGCTGACCACGCCGAAGGCCGGCACGACGATCATGTAGACCTCGGGATGGCCGAAGAACCACAGGATGTGCTGGTAAAGCACCGGGTCACCGCCATGGGCCGGGTCGAAGAAGGCGGTCCCGAAATTGCGGTCGGTCAGCAGCATGGTGATCGCGCCCGCCAGCACCGGCAGCGACAGCAGGATCATCCAGGCGGTGCAGAAGATCGACCACGGGAAAAGCGGCACCCTCAGCAGCGTCATGCCGGGCGCCCGCATGTTCAGGAACGTCGTGATCATGTTGACCGCGCCGAGAATCGACGAGGCGCCCGAGAGGTGCACCGCGAAGATCGCGAAGTCCATCGACATGCCCATCTCGTGCGTCGACAGCGGCGCGTAGAGCACCCAGCCGACGCCCGAGCCGAGCTGCCCGTTGCCGCCCGGCGAGACCATCGACAGCACCGCGAGCGAAGCGCCGGCGACATAGAGCCAGTAGCTGAGGTTGTTCATGCGCGGGAACGCCATGTCCGGTGCGCCGATCTGCAGCGGCATGAAGTAGTTGCCGAAGCCGCCGAACAGCGCCGGAATGACCACGAAGAACATCATGGTGATGCCGTGGCCGGTCACCAGCACATTCCACATGTGGCCATTCGGCGACCCGTCCTCGAACACCATGTGCTGCACGCCCGGCTCCATCAGCTCGAGCCGCATGTACATGGTGATCGCCACCGACAGGGTGCCGACCACGAAGCTGGTCAGGATGTAGAGGACACCGATGTCCTTGTGGTTGGTCGAGCAGAACCAGCGGGTAAAAAACCCCTGATGCTCGTGGTCGTCGTGGGCATGGACCGCCGCGTCGGCCATTCGCTCGCTCCTGTCTCTCGGGGTCCGCCGCCGGATCGCGCGGACCAGTCAACAAACGGAGATGAGGTTTAGCCCGCGAGGCTGCTTGCCGCAAGCGGGCAGAGGGCCGGCGCCGGGGATTCCCTGAGGCTTTCTGTCGCATCGTCGCCGGCATGCTGGGCCCCGGGCTTTCCGGATCAGACGGCCCCGAGCGTGTCCGGAAATCTGCGCCGCAGCGCCAGATCCAGGTCCGCCAGGGTGACCGGCAGGCCGAGATCGACCAGGCTGGTCACCCCGTAGCCGGCGATCCCGCAGGGCACGATGCCACCGAAATGACCGAGATCGGGCTCGACATTGATGGCGACGCCATGGAAGCTGACCCATCGGCGCAGCCTGACCCCGATGGCGGCAATCTTGTCCTCGGCCGGGCGGCCATCCGGCAGCGGCGGCCTGTCGGGCCGGGCAACCCAGACCCCCACCCGGCCCGCCCGTCGCTCGCCCCGCACCTGGAACTCGGCCAGCGCCGCGATCACCCAGTCCTCGAGCGCAGCCACGAAACGGCGCACGTCGCGACCACGCCGGTTCAGGTCGAGCATGACATAGGCGACCCGCTGCCCCGGCCCGTGATAGGTGTACTGGCCGCCCCGCTGCGACCGGTAGACCGGGAAACGGTCCGGCTCGAGCAGGTCTGCGGGCTTCGCACTGGTGCCGGCGGTGTAGAGCGGCGGGTGCTCCAGCAGCCAGATGCATTCCTCCGCCTGCCCGGCGATGATCGCATCGACCCGCGCCTCCATCCCGGCGAGGGCCTCCTCATAGGGCACGAGCCCGTCGCTGATGCGCCATTCCACCATGGATTCCACCGTCCTGACGGAACCTGAATATTTGCCCGGACGGGGCTTCACAAGGCGGGCGGGCTTTGCTACATCGCCCCGCACCAATCATCCCGTGCGGTCGTGGCGGAATTGGTAGACGCGCAGCGTTGAGGTCGCTGTGGGGTAACTCCCGTGGAAGTTCGACTCTTCTCGACCGCACCAGAACCACCGCCGGATGCGCGGTGACCCGTGTCCGGGGTTCCGTCAGGGGCTGCCGCTGTCCGGGTCTTGGCCGCCGGGCCGGCGGCGCTTCAGGTCCTCGCCGACCGCGACGATCGCCTCGATGGCCGGGACCAGGCGCAGGCCCAGGCTGTTGAGGCTGTACTCCACCGAGGGCGGCGATGTGGGCAGCACCCGGCGCTCGATCACGCCGCGCTGCTCGAGCTCGCGCAGCCGGGTGGTCAGCATCTTCGCCGAAACCCCGGGGATGTCGGCGCGCAGCTCGCTGAACCGGCGCGGACCGGCGCGCAGGTACCAGATGATGTTCGGCGCCCACGCCCCCCCGATCACGGACATGCATTCCGACAACGGGCAGTCGCCGGGCGGCGGCGGCACCTTGGTCTTGCGCATCTTCAGGGCCACGGCGGCTCTCCGGTTACTGCGGGGTAACGCGATTATTCAGTAACACAAGGAAACCTGGTTTACAAAACTCACCGCTCGCCTACCTGACGGGACATCGGGCCGGATGCTCCGGCGAGAGGACAAAGGAACGGCAGATGAAGCTCTACTACAGCCCCGGCGTGTGCTCGCAGGCGGTGCATATCGCACTGCTCGAGGCCGGCATCGACCACAGGATCGAAAGGGTCGATCTGGCCACCAAGACGACGGAGTCAGGGCGCGACTACGGCCAGATCAATCCGCTGGGTTACGTGCCGGCGCTGGAACTGGAAGACGGCGAGACGCTGCTGGAGGCGCCCGCGATCCTGCAGTTTGTCGCCGACCTGAACCCCGCGGCGGGGCTGGCCCCGGCGGCAGGCACGCGCGAGCGCACGCGGCTGCAGGCCCAGCTCAACTTCATCGCCTCCGAGCTGCACAAGTCGTTCGGGCCGTTCTTTGCACCGGTCAAGCCCGAGGGCGCGCTGCGCGAGCAGGCGCTGGCGAAACTCGGCAAGCGGTTCGATGCGCTCGAGGCACAGCTGGCCGACGGGCGCGACTATGTGATGGGCGAAGGCTTCACCGTCGCCGACGCCTATGCCTTCGTGGTCTCCTCCTGGGCGCCGGCGATCGGATTCGACCTTGGCCACCGGTCGCGGGTGCGCGACTTTGTGAGCCGCGTCGGCGCCAGACCCAAGGTGCGGGAGGCCCTGCGCCGCGAGGGCCTGGCGGCCTGAGCCATGCGAATCCGGGGCGCGCGGCACCGTCAGGGGCCGGCGCTCCGGCAGACAGGGCGGAGGAGACCATGCCGAACCCGGTGACCGAGATCGAGGCGCAGATGCGGCTCTATTTCGACGGGCTCTACCACAGCGACGTGAAGCGGCTGGGCCAGGTCTTCGACCCGGCTGCGCGCTATGTCTGCGCCACCGAAACGCCGGTCGTGAATCTGGGCATCGACGAGTACTTCCCCATCGTTGCGGCGCGCCAGGCTCCGGCAGCCCTGAACGAGCCGCGGCGCGACGAGATCGCCTCGATCCTGCTCGCCGGACCGAACACTGCGCTCGTCAAGGCCCACTGCACGATCGGCGAGCGGTATTTCACCGACTTCCTGAACTTCATCCGGACCGCGCAAGGCTGGCGGATCATCGCGAAGGTGTTTCACTACGACCTGATCGCGCCGGGCAACACCGCAACGGACTGACACATGCCATATGCCAACACAGGGATCACCCGCGAGGTCGTGACCCCGGGCCCGAACCGCCGGCTGGTCGCCGGCGCCACCAGCCAGCCCGTCGGCCTGCCGGGCAAGGGCCCGGGCGTCGGCGGTCTGCCTGTCGCTAGGCCCCGCCGCGAACGGGGTGTCAGGGCATGAGGGTCAATGCGGACTTCTCGGCCCGCACGGCGGTCCACGCGGCGCGCATCGACTGGGTGCCGTCGCCGATGGCTGGTGTCGACCGCAAGATGCTGGACCGGATCGGCGCGGAGGTGGCGCGCGCGACCACGATCGTGCGGTTTGCGCCGGGCAGCCGCTTCTCTCCCCACACCCATGGCGGCGGCGAGGAGTTCCTGGTGCTGGATGGCGTCTTCCAGGACGAGCACGGCGATTTCCCCGCCGGATCCTACGTCCGCAACCCGCCCACCTCCCGGCACACGCCCAGTTCGGCGCCGGGATGCACGATCTTCGTCAAGCTCTGGCAATTCGACCCGGGCGACCGCCACCAGATGCATGTCGACGCGGGCAGGCTGGACCTCGCGCCGGATCGCGACCGGCCCGGCGTCAGCGGCGCGACGCTCTATACGGATCCGCACGAGACCGTGCGGGTCGAGCGGTGGGCGCCGGGAACGGAGGTTCGTCTCGGGCCCGCGGGCGGGTTCGAGATCCTCTGCCTGGAAGGGAGTTTCACCGAGGGTGGCGAGACGTTCACGTCCCAGTCATGGCTGAGGCTTCCGGCCGACGCCGGGCTCGTCGCGGTCGCGGGCGCCGGCGGATGCCGCGTATGGCGCAAGCAGGGGCACTTACGCGAGATCCCGGCAGGTTGACGCGAGTCTCGATTGCCCCCCGCGGTCAGGTCCGGCGGCGTTCCGCCAGCCAGATGCCGAGGAGCACCAGAAGCAGCGCGCCGAAGTGATACCATTCGAACGGCTCGCCGAGCAGCGCCACCCCGAGGATCGCCGCAAACACCGGGACGAGGTTGATGAACAGGCCGGCGCGCGCCGGCCCGATCAGGCTTACGCCCTTGATGAAGAGAATCTGCGACAGCACCGAGGGGAATACGGTCACATAGGCGACCACTGCCCAGCCGGAGGGCCCGGGCCAGACCATCCTGCCCATCCACCCTTCCGCCAGCGCAAGGGGCAGCGCGCTTGCCGCTGCGGCAAGCGACATCACGGTCAGCACCGAGACCGGCGAGACCTGCGGCCGGTTGCGAAGCGCCAGCGCATAGCCGGCGTAGAGCACTGATGCGACCAGCATCAGGAAGTCGCCGTGATTGATGTCGAAAGCCTGCAGCGCGGCGAGCGTTCCCCGGCCGACCACCAGCAGCACGCCGGCGATGGTGATCGCCAAGCCCGCGATCTGCAGCATGCCCAGCCGCTCGCCGAAGAGGATGACCGCGCCGAGCAGGACAAGGGCCGGCATTGCCCCCTGCAGGATGCCGATATTCACCGCCGTCGTCTCATGCGCAGCCAGGTAGAAGAGCGCGTTGAAGGCGCTGAACCCGACCACGCCCATCGTGGCGAGATAGGGCAGACGCGCGCGCAGCACCGGCCAGTCGCGGCGGGCCTGCGTGCCGCCGATGGCGAGCAGCACCAGCACAGTTCCGGACCAGCGGATGGCGATCAGCAGCATCGGCGAGATCTCGCCCACGGCGAGCCGCCCGGCGATCGCGTTGCCGGCCCAGAAGAGGGCAGTCAGCGTCAGGAACACATAGGCGCGTCCGCGCCGGTTCCTGGCGTCGGATGCAGCAGGCTCTGGCCGGTCTCCCGATTGCCCGTCCGGCGGCTCAGACACCCTTCTGCGGCCGCATGTCCTCGCGCCGGATGCCCGCCACGCTGACCGGCTTCTTCATCGCGTCGCGGCGGAAGGGCTCGCCCAGCTCCTGGTTCAGGATCGCCTCGATGAAGGTGGTCTGGCGGTCCTTCATCTGCGCCTTCACCGCCGCCTCCAGCGCGGCGCTGAGCTCGTCCATGGTGCGGACCTGCACGCCCTTCACGCCGCAGGCCTCGGCGATCCGCGCATAGCTGACCTGCGGGTCGAGCTCGGTGCCGACGAAATTGTCGTTGTACCAGAGCGTGGTATTGCGTTTCTCCGCACCCCACTGGTAGTTCCGGAACACAACCATCGTGATTGCCGGCCATTCCTCGCGTCCGACGGCGGTCATCTCGTTCATCGAGATGCCGAAGGCGCCGTCGCCGGCGAAGCCTACCACTGGCGTGTCCGGATTGCCGATCTTTGCCCCGACGATCGAGGGGAAGCCATAGCCGCAAGGCCCGAAAAGCCCAGGCGCCAGATACTTGCGGCCTTTCTCGAAGGTGGGATAGGCGTTGCCGATGGCGCAGTTGTTGCCGATGTCGGACGAGATGATCGCGTCCCTCGGCAGCGTCCGCTGGATCGCCCGCCAGGCCATGCGCGGGCTCATGTGCTCGGGCTGGCGCTTGCGTACCCGCTCGTTCCAGCTGGTGCCCGGATCGTCGTCCTCGTGGTCCATCGACGAGAGCGCCTGCAGCCAGCGCGACCTGGTCCCGGCGATGAGGCCCCTGCGCTCGGCGCGCTGGTGGTCGCCGGCCGCGGGCGAGAGCCCCGCCAGGATCTGCTCCGCCACCTTCTTCGCGTCCCCGACGATGCCCACCGCGACCGGCTTGGTCAGCCCGATCCGGTCCGGGTTGATGTCAACCTGGATCAGCCTGGCGTCCTTCGGCCAGTAGTCGAGCCCGTAGCCGGGCAGCGTCGAGAACGGGTTCAGTCGCGTCCCCAGCGCCAGCACCACGTCGGCCTTCGAGATCAGCTCCATCGCAGCCTTCGAGCCGTTGTAGCCGAGCGGCCCGGCGAACAGCGGGTGGCTCCCAGGGAAGGCGTCGTTGTGCTGGTAGTTGCAGCAGACCGGCGCGTCCAGCCGCTCGGCCAGCGCCTTCGACGCCTCGATGGCCCCGCCCAGCACCACGCCCGCCCCGTTCAGGATCACCGGGAACTTCGCCTCGCTGAGCAGCTTCGCCGCCGCGGCGATGGCGGCCTCGCCACCTGCCGGCCGCTCGAACTCGACGATGGCGGGCAGGTTGATGTCGATCACCTGGGTCCAGTAGTCGCGCGGCACGTTGATCTGGGCCGGCGCCGAGCGGCGGCGGGCGTTCACGATCACCCGGTTCAGCACCTCGGCGATGCGCGAGGGGTCGCGCACCTCCTCCTGGTAGCAGACCATGTCCCTGAAGAGGGCCATCTGCTCCACCTCCTGGAACCCGCCCTGGCCGATCGTCCTGTTGGCGGCCTGCGGCGTCACCAGCAGCATCGGCGAGTGGTTCCAGTAGGCGGTCTTCACGCAGGTGACGAAGTTGGTGATGCCCGGCCCGTTCTGGGCGATGATCATCGCCATCTTGCCGGTCGTCCGCGTGTAGCCGTCGGCCATGTAGCCGCCGTTGCACTCATGCGCCACGTCCCAGAAGGTGATCCCCGCCTGCGGGAAGTAGTCCGAGATCGGCATGAAGGCCGAGCCGATGATGCCGAAGGCATGCTCGATGCCATGCATCTGCAGCACTTTGACGAAGGCTTCCTCGGTGGTCATCTTCATGGCTGGGTCCTCCCAGGGGGTGATTGCGGGCCGGTGACGGGGCGATGGCGCGGCCCCGGCCCGGCCCCTGCATCGGTCGCGGCGCACCCTAAGCCAGGCTCCGGCCCCGCTTTAGGTCCAGTTGCCGCCGATTGTGGGGCCAGAAACGGCAAGGCCACGGTATCGATGTCCGGCCGCTCGCCCGTAGCCGATCGGACTTCACCGGTCCGAAACCGCCGCCGCGCCTCTTCCTCCCGTTCAGCGCACCTCCACGTCCATCCAGGTCTCGAAGCAGTTGTTCCCAGCCAGCGACATCACGCCGATGGTCGCGCGGGCGCCGATGCCGATCCGCTCGCCGAAGACCTCGGCGAAGAGATCGGAAAGCCCATTGGAGACCAGGTTCGAATCGGTGAAGCCCGGCGCGCAGACGACGAAGTTCAGCGTCCGCACCAGCCCGACGACCCGGTCGAGGTCACCGATCGCCTGCCTGATCCCGGCTAGGCAGTTGATCCCCGTCTGCCGCGCCGCCGCATAGCCCTGCGCGACCGTCACCTCGGCGCCGAGCCTGCCCGGATGCAGGCAGGTCCCATCGGCGAGCTGCGGGATATGGCCGGACATCAAGAGCAGATTGCCGATGCGGTGGAACGGCTTCATCTTGCCGTAGCCCTGCCCGTAATACGTCCCGCCCGTCGCGGCATCGGCATCCTCGTCCGCGACCGGCAGGGCGACTCCCAAAGCCTCCAGCCGCTTCTCCACGTTCATGGCTCCGTCCTTTCCTGCCGTGACACCCCCTTGCCCACTTATCCGAGATTCGCGCGCAGCGCCGCAATCGCCGCGTCCTCCGGCGCCACGTTGGCCCCGCCATGCCGCCGGGTGTCCTTGCCTATCCGCTCGGCCGGGACCGAGGGCACGGCAAGCGGCCGGTCCCGCCCCCTGCCGCCCGGCATCGCTCGGCACCCGCAGCCTCAGCGTTCCTCGGGCGGCTTCACGTGCCGGAACTGCAGCAGCAGCAGGAGGTCGTAGGCAATCTTCAGCCCGCCGCAGATCAGGAGCGGCAGCGCATGGTGCCCGGCCGCGAACAGTGCGCCCGCGAGCGCCGGGCTCGCCGCCGCGGCGAGGCTGCGGGGCACCGAGGTGAAGCTCGCCGCCGCCGGCCGCTCGGGCTCGGTGACGACTGCCATCACGTAGGACGAGCGCGTCGGTACATCCATCTGCGAGAGCGCCGCGCGAACCAGAAGCAGCGCCAGCGCCAGGGGAAGCGTGGGGGCCAGCGCTGCCAGCATCAGGGCGAGGCTCGACGGGATATGGGTGAAGACCATGGTGTTCACGAGCCCGATCCGGCGCGCGAGCCAGGCGGCGACCGGGAACGAGAATGCGGACAGCACGCCCGAGGCGAAGAGGAACGCGCCTGCCGCAGTCAGCGACATCCCGAACCGCTCGAACAGCCACAGCACCAGGAGCGACTGCACCACGAAGCCGCCGGCAAAGGCATCGAGGCTGAACAGCGCGGCGAGCCGGAGCACGATCGGCCGCGACGGCCCCAGAGCCGGCGTGGCGACCCGGCCCCGGACCGGCGGGCGCTTCGGCATCCGCGCATAGAGCATGCCGCCGGCGACACCGAGTGCCGCATACACAAGGAACATCAGCCTGAGCGCGCCCAGCCGGTCCAGACCCAGTTCGGCCATGAGCTCCGGCACCCCGGCGGCGAAGGCTCCGACTGCGGCGGCGAGGGCGCCGACGAGGCTGTAACGCGCGAACATCCGGGTCCGGTCGGCATCTCCCACTTCGCGCGCCAGCGCCGCATGCTCCAGCGGCACGAACAGGCTGACGCTGCCGGCGGAGGGGTTAATGGTGCCGACGAAGGCGATGATCAGGATCGGCGCGAAGGCCTGCGCCGCGGCGAAGGCCGCCCCGGTCGCGGCCATCAACCCCGCACCAGCGACCAGCAGGATTCGCCGGTCGTGCCGGGCCCCCAGCATCCCGACCGCGACGGTCATCAGTGCCGAGCCCAGCAGCGAGGCGGTAGCGACGGCCCCGACCTCGACCGGACTCGCGCCGAGCTCGATCAGGTATGCCGGCAGCAGCACGGCGACGAAGCCGTCGCCGAAGTCGCGCAGGGCCCGCGCGCCGAACAGGTAGGCCGTGGGATGCATTCGTGAGACCGCGCCCGCCGCGGCCTGGCACCCCGTGACTTCGGGGAATGCCGCCGCCGCGACCGGACTATCCTGCCGAAGTGCCGGAATGGCAAGTCCAGGGACCGGGCTGCCGCCGGCAGCACCATGTCCGACATGCCGCTTCCCCCTCACTCCATCCGGTCGATCACCCCGCGGAGCCGCCGGATGCCCTCGCTGATCCGCTCGGCCGGGATCGAGGAGAAGCCCAGCCGGAAGCGGCGCCGCCCCTCCTCCGGGTCGAAATGGAACGGCATCCCCGGCTCGATCAGCACGCCCTCGGCCATGGCCCGCTCGCAGAGCCGCCCGGAGTCGAGCCCCTCCGGACCCGTGATCCAGTAGCTCGAGCCCCCGAAGCCCGGCGAGTGGAACCAGCCCGGCAGGTGCTCGGCCAGCGCCCGGGCCATCACCTGCCAGCGCTCGCGGTAGACCCGGTGGATGCGCCGCACCAGCACGTCGTAATGCCCGTTCGCCATGAAGATCGCCGCCGCGCGCTGATTATTGCCCGGCGGGTGGCGCAGCATCAGGCGCCTGAGCGCCCTCAGCTCGCCGATCAGCCGCTCGTCGGCGACCACATAGCCCAGCCGCAAGCCTGGCATCAGCGATTTCGAGAGCGAGCCCACATGGATCACCCGGCCATCCTCGTCGAGCGACTTCAGCGCCGGCAGCGGCGTGCCCATGTAGTTGGTCTCGAACTCGTAATCGTCCTCGACCACGATGAAGTCGTGCGCCCGCGCCGCCGCCAGCAGCGCCTTGCGCCGGGCGAGCGGCATGGTGACGGTTGTCGGCGACTGGTGGCTCGGCGTGCAGAACACCAGGTTCGCGCCCCGGACCGCGGGCTCGACCACCATTCCCCCGGCATCGACCGCCGCCCCGTCCACCCGGCCGCAGCGCATGGTCAGCATGTTGCGGAGATCCGGGTAGCCCGGATTCTCGACCACCACCCGCGTGTCGCGCCCCACCATCAGCGAGGCGATCAGGTAGAGCCCGTTCTGCGCCCCCATGGTGATCAGGATCTGCTCCGGCTGGGCCGCGATGCCGCGCCGCGGCAGGAGGCGCCGGGCGATCTCCTCGAGCAGCAGCGGGTCGTCCTCGGTGTAGCGGTCGACCGTCCAGGCATCGAGCCAGCGCTTGCCCATCGCCTGGCGCACGCAGTCGCGCCACTCGGCGATCGGGAAGATCGCGTGGTCGACCTGGCCGTAGATGAAGGGCCATGGAAAGCGCTGCCAGTCGCCGGGCCGCTGGATGAAACGCTGCGCTCCCATCGGCCGGACCAGCCGCGACCGCCAGTCGATCGCGCCCCCTTCCACCGCGCCGCCGGTGGCGTGCGGCACCTGCTCCGGCCGACCCGCCATGCCATCGACCGCCTGGGCGTCGACATAGAACCCGCTGCGCTCGCGGGCCGCCAGGAACCCCTCGGCGACCAGGCTCTGATAGGCCAGCGTCACCGTGTTGCGCGACACCCCCAGCCGGCGCGCCATGGCGCGGGTCGAGGGCACCGGCTCGCCCGGCAGCAGTTGACCGGCCGCGATCGCCGCCATAAGGATCTCTCGTATCTGGGCCTGCAGGGTCGCCGGCTTCGACCGTTCGAGGTGGTAAAGCGCGTCGCGCATCCGTGGCCTGACCCTTCCCGCCCTTCTGGCACTATTATGGGGCCAGCCTAGTCCCCTAAGCTGGTCACAATCAACTGTCCTCACAGGAGTCGTCCCATGCACGACCTGAATCTCGGCGATGCCGCGCGCGCGAACTCGCTCGAAGAGCACTGGATGCCGTTCACCGGCAACCGCGATTTCAAGGAGAACCCGCGCCTGATCGTCCAGGGCGAGGGCATCTACTACACCGACCACAAGGGCGGCCGCGTGATCGACGGCTCCTCGGCGCTGTTCTGCTCGCCGGCCGGGCATGGCCGCAAGGAGATCGCCGACGCGGTCCACAAGCAGCTCCTGACCAACTCCTACTCGGCGCCCTTCCAGCTCGGACACCCCGGCTCGTTCGAGCTCGCCCGCAAGGTGGCGGCGCTTCTCCCCGAGCCGATGAACCACGTGTTCTTCGTCAACTCGGGCTCCGAGTCGATCGACACCGCGCTCAAGATGGTGATGGCCTATCACCGGGCCCGGGGCGAGTCGCAGCGGCTGCGCTTCATCAGCCGCGAGCGGGCCTATCACGGCGTCAACATCGGCGGCGTGTCGCTCGCCGGCATGGTCAAGAACCGCGAGACCTTCCCGGTGGTGATGCCCAACATCGTCACCATCCGCCACACCTGGACCGGCAAGGAGCTGTTCTGCGACGGCCGCCCGCAAGCCGACGGCGTCGAGCTCGCCAACGACCTCGAGCGGCACTGCGCGACCTATGGCGGAACCACCATCGCCGCCGTGTTCGTCGAGCCCGTGGCCGGCTCCACCGGCACGCTGGTGCCGCCGGTGGGCTATCTCGAGCGGCTGCGCGAGATCTGCGACGCCCATGGCATCCTGCTGGTGTTCGATGAGGTCATCACCGGTTTCGGCCGACTGGGCGCGCCCTTCGCCTCGCAGCTCTTCGGCGTGCTGCCCGATATCTGCACCATGGCCAAGGCGCTGACCAACGGCTGCATCCCGATGGGCGCGGTTGCCTGCAGGGACGAGATCTACGAGACGGTGACCAATGCGAGCCCGAAGAACGCCATCGAGTTCTTCCACGGCTACACCTATTCCGGCCACCCGGCCGCCTGCGCCGCCGGCATCGCCGCCCTCGAGATCTACGAGCGCGAGGGGCTGTTCGAGCGGGCGAAGGAGCTCGCGCCCTACTTCGCCGGGGCGGTGATGTCGCTCCGCGACCACGAGCTGATCCGCGACATCCGCACCATCGGGCTGATGTCGGGCGTCGAGGTGCACCCGGAGCCCGGCAAGCCCGGCCTGCGCGGCCAGGAGATGCAGAAGGCACTGTTCTGGAACGGCTGTCACGTCAAGTTCACCGGCGACACCGGCATCGTCGCGCCGGCCTTCATCGCGACGCATGCCCATGTCGACGAGATCGTCGACAAGCTGCGCAAGACGCTGGACCAGTTCCGCTGACGGCCTCCGGGCCGGGCGCCGACGACGATCCGTCGGCAGCGCCCGGCCCTTGCCCTGCGCCCCATGAGGGGGGGATGGCTGACCAGATCCTCGTCCTCAACTGCGGCTCATCCTCGATCAAGGCGGCGCTGTTCGACCGGGCCGGAGAGGGCACCGAGCCCACCTTCTCGGCGCTCCTCGAAGGCATCGGCACCGCCCCGCGGCTCCGGCTCGGGACTGAGCGGATCGAACCCCCCGGCGGACCCTCCGCCACCCATGCGACCCTGCTCGACTGGTTTCTCGCTCTTCTCGCCGGCCGAACCCCCGGCCCGGTGACGCTCGCGGGCCACCGCATCGTCCATGGCGGTCTCGGCTTCGCCGCCCCCTGCCTGCTGGGCGCGCCCGAGATCGAGGCGCTGACCCGGCTGATCCCGATGGCCCGCTCGCACCAGCCGCACAACCTCGCCGGGGTAGCCGCCGCCCGCGCCCGCTGGCCCGGCGTGCCCCAGGTCGCCTGCTTCGACACCGCCTTCCACCGCACCATCCCCGAGACCCGCCAGCAGTTCCCGCTGCCCCGCCGCTTCCGCGAGGCGGGGCTGAGGCGCTACGGCTTCCACGGCCTCAGCTACGAGTGGATCGCCCGCCGCCTGCCGCAGGTCACGGTCCGCGCCGAGGGCCGGGTGATCGCCGCCCATCTCGGCAACGGCGCCAGCCTCTGCGGCATGATCGGGCGCCGCTCGGCGACGACGACCATGGGCTTCACGCCGCTCGACGGCCTCGTCATGGGCAACCGCCCCGGCACGCTCGACCCGGGCGCGGTGCTCTACATGCTGGACGAGATGGGGCTGACGGTGCCCGAGGTCCGCGACCTCCTGTTCCACGGCTCGGGGCTGAAGGGCGTCTCCGCGCTGACCAGCGACATGCGGAGCCTGCTCGGCTCGGACGAGCCGCAGGCACGCCTCGCCGTCGACCTCTTCGTCGAGAGCTGCTGCCGCCAGATCGGCGCCGCGGCGGCGGATCTCGGGGGGCTCGACGCGCTCATCTTCACCGGCGGCATCGGCGAGAATGCCGTGCCCGTCCGCGCCCGCATCGCCGCGGGCTGCGCCTGGCTCGGCGCGCGCCTGGACCCGGACGCCAACGAGGCCGGCAGGACGCGCATCTCCGCCCCCGACAGCACCGTCGAGATGCTGGTGCTGCCGACCAACGAGGAAGCGGTGATCGCCGCCCACGCACGGGCGCTCTGCCCTTAAGGCGGGGTCCCGCCCTACCCCATCGCCAGCGTCACGACCGCCGCGGCCACGATGTCGTCGACCGTCGCCCCGCGCGACAGGTCGCAGACCGGCCGCGCGAAGCCCTGCAGGAACGGCCCCACCGCCTGCGCCCCGGCCAGTTCCTGCGTGAGCTTGTAGGCGATGTTGCCCGAATTGAGGTCGGGAAACACCAGCACGTTCGCCTGCCCCGCGACCGGCCCCCCGGCCCCCTTCTTCGCCGCGATCGCCGCGTTCAGCGCCGCATCGGCCTGGAATTCGCCGTCGATCGCCAGCTCCGGCGCCCGCTCCCGCGCGAGCCGCGTCGCCTCGGCGACCTTGGCGACCGAAGGCCCCGCCCCCGAGCCCTTCGTCGAATAGGAGAGCATCGCCACCCGCGCCTCGCCCAGCAGCCGCGCCGCCGAGCGGCCCGAGGCGACCGCGATGTCCGCCAGCTCCTCTGCCGAGGGGTCGAGGTTCAGCGCGCAGTCGGCGAAGACCAGCGCCCTTTCACCTGCCAGCATCAGGAAGAAGCTCGAGGGCACGGCAACACCCGCCGCCGGCCCGACCGTCATCATCCCCGCCTCGATCACCCGCCGGGTCGGGTTCGCGGCGCCCGCCACCATCGCCGCCGCATCGCCCGCCGCCACCAGCGCGCCGCCGAAATAGAGGGGCTTCGCCAGCAGCCGCGCCGCCATCGCCCGGGTCATCTTCCCGCGCCGCGCCGCGACCAGCGCGGCCAGTTCGCCGCGCCGCGGGTCGGTGGCCGGGTCCACCGTCTCGCAACCGGGGGCCCCGCCCCCGATCAGCACCGGGACCGCCAGCCCCCCGGCCGCCAGCCGCGCCGCCGCCTCGCGGATGCGCGGCTCGCCGCCCTCTGGCAACACGATCCGCCGCAAATTGGCCCGTGCGGCCGCGCGGCAATCCGCTAGTATCTGCATCCTTCCCGCACCCGTCCCTGCCGGAGGCCATCCTGATGACCGAGACCACGAACGAGATCAAGATAACCCGCGGTTTGAAGGGGGTCTATTTCGAGCGCTCGGGCGTGAGCGACATCGACGGCACGGCGGGCCGGCTGACCTATCGCGGCTATTCGATCCACGACCTCGCCACCCGCTCGACCTTCGAGGAGACCGCCTTCCTGCTGATCCACGGCGAGCTTCCGAAACCCGCCGAACTCGCCGCCTTCGAGGCCCGCCTCCGCGAGGCGCGCCAGCTTCCCGCCCCGGTCCTCGACATCATCGCCGCGATGCGCCACGCCCACCCGATGGACGTGCTCCGCACCGCGGTCTCGGCGCTTGCCGGCTTCAACCCCGGCTCGCACGAGACCTCTCGCGCGGCGATGATCGACCAGACCATCCGGCTGACCGCCCAGGCGCCGATGATCGTCGCGGCGCATGAGAGTATCCGCAACGGCCGCGCGCCGGTCGCGCCCGACCCCGGCCTCGGCCATGCCGCCAACTGGCTCTGGATGCTGAAGGGCCGGAAGCCGTCGGCCGACGCCGCACGGCTCGCCGACATCGACTTCATCCTCCATGCCGAGCACGGGTCGAACGCCTCGGCCTTCACCGCCCGCGTGGTGATCTCGACCGAGGCCAACCTCCACGCCGCCGTCACCGCCGCCATCGCCGCGCTCTCCGGCCCCGCCCATGGCGGCGCGGCCGAGGACGTGATGAAGATGGCCGTCGAGATCGGCGAGCCCGAGAACGCCGCA
The DNA here is from genome assembly GCA_039805905.1 of Limibaculum sp. Classification (GTDB taxonomy): domain Bacteria; phylum Pseudomonadota; class Alphaproteobacteria; order Rhodobacterales; family Rhodobacteraceae; genus Thermohalobaculum. The sequence continues at coordinate 227,520 of JBDIVM010000005.1, forward strand.
TCTTACGTCGCCGCCCGGCGCAAGGCCCGCGAGCCCGTCACCGGCTTCGGCCACCGGGTCTACCGCACCGAGGACCCCCGCGCCCGCCACATGCGCGCCGGCGTCGAGCGCTTGGGGCGCGAGATGGGCGAGCCGAAATGGTACGCGATCCTCCAGGCGGTGGTCGCGGCGATGGCGCCCTATGCGCGCCACGGGGTGAACGTGAACGTCGACTTCTACTCGGGCGTCATCTACCACCTGCACGGCATCCCGACCGACCTCTTCGTCCCCATCTTCGCCCTCGGCCGCGTCCCCGGCTGGGGCGTGCAATGCATCGAGCAGGCGGCGCGCAACATCCTGATCCGCCCGCTGACGCTGTACGATGGGCCGGAGGAGCGGGCGTATGTGGCGGTGGGGGAGAGGGGGTAGAGTGGGTGCGTTGCACACGCCGGGTTTGATCGATTCGATGAAGGTGGTGGGTTCCGGGAACCCACTCTACATGCAAAAGGCATAAAGGAGATTCAAGGACTCAGGTCAACCTCGGTAACACAATAATGGTAATCCGAGGAAATTAATAAATCATTATGCCAAGGGTGTCCAGAGCTTAAGTAATTACTTTCAAGTCTTGTGCGGTAGAAGTCCTGTATATCGAAAGAGTCTTCCAAGGCGGCCCGGAACGCAGGGTGTTTTTCATCTAACTCACCATACTCGGTGCCAGTCCGGAGCGAAATGGCAACGTTCAGGAAGATTCCTGCTGCCCTGCCCTCCGACGCCCCCGCGTCATTGCTGCCTGCCTGTCGATTCTTCCACATTGAAATTGCAAAAAAGAGCGATCCACAGCGCAATGGCGCGTAACTCGCGTCAATTGACCTATTGCGCTCGCTTAAAACCAGATCAGATAATTTTTCAAGGCCGTGGGAAGCTATTGGCCATAACAACGAAGCCAGCGCAACAGTGCCAAAAATCACATTTCGTCTTGCCATTCATTCACCAGAGGTTGTCCTGCCTTCTATCGAGCGTTGGGTGCGTATTCATGCGCACAATACTCGTCGTCTCCAACACCGCCGTGGCGCGCAGGAACGCGCACCCTACTTCGCGCTGACTACCAGCGGCGACCTGTCAAATCATCATCAGCTAAGCCGGCGTTATAAGCGTCTACCTCGTCCATCTGGCGGAAATAATGCTCAGAGGGCTCCTGCTTGCCGCACTGTGCACATCGGAAGATTTCTTCACCACGCTTTGCGTGGCGGCCTTTGCTTAGCATAATTTGGGGCGAAAAGGTGCATTGGCATAGCGTATAGCCGAGTTCCTTTGCTAGTTTGGATTCAGCGGCTCTAAGGGCCTGTTCAGCTTGCTGAATCTGTGCCTCAGCCCTTTCAGCCCTCGGTCCTTTGGGCAACTCGCTTTTGATTCCCTTGAAGAGTTCAAGGACTGTCCTTGCGGCGGTCAGATATTCCGTGAGATCGCTAAAAGCCATAGTCGCAAGTCCGGCTCGGGTGTTCCTAGGATGTTCCGCCGCTCCGTAATGTACCGATGGACTTGTAAAAAGCAACGGCAGGGTGCGCATTCATGCGCACCCTGCCCCGCCTCCGACGCCGCGGCGGTGCGCTTGAAAACCCGTAGGGCGGGCTTCAGCCCGCCATTGCCGTCCGAGGGCGCGGTTCACTCCGCCATTCCGGCCCCGCCACATTCGCTGCGGGATCGTGGCGGGCTGAAGCCCGCCCTACGGCGGCTCAAGCTTGAGTACCCCCCGGCAGCCCCCCCGCCTCAGATCTGGTCGGCCAGCACCTCGCCGAGCGAGCAGGTCGCCTGGCCCGGCGCCTCCTCGAGGTTCAGCACCGCCACCACCCCGTCCCGGACCAGCGCCGAGAAGCGCTTGCAGCGCACGCCCAGCCCCCGGGCCGAGGCGTCGAAGTCGAGCCCCATGCCCCGCGTCATCTCGGCGAGCGAATCGCCCACGACCCGGATGCCCGCCTTGTCGGCCCCGGTGGCCCTGGCCCACTCCCGCATCACGAAGGGATCGTTGACCGAGAGGCAGACGATCTCGTCCACCCCCTTGGCCTTCAGCGCCGCCGCCGCGTTCACGAAGCTCGGCATGTGGGTCTTGTGGCAGGTCGGCGTGAAGGCGCCCGGCACGCCAAACAGCGCCACGGTCCGGCCCCTGAACACGTCGGCGCTCTGCACCGGCGCGGGCCCCGCATCGGTCATCTCGAAAAGCGTTGCCTCCGGCAGCCGGTCTCCCACGGTAATCGTCATCGTCGTTCTCTCCCCTTCTGGTCTGATCTCAGCGCACGCCCATACGGATGGCGCCGTCGAGGCGGATCACCTCGCCGTTCATATAGCCCGTCTCGGCGATGAAACAGGCGAGCCGGGCGAATTCCGCCGGGTCGCCGAGCCGCACCGGGAACGGTACCTGCTCGGCGAGGCTCTGCTGCACCTCGCCCGGCAGCCCGTGCAGCATCGGCGTGCCGAAGATGCCGGGCGCGATGGCGGCAACCCGGATGCCGTCGCGGGCGAGGTCGCGGGCCGCCGGCAGGGTCAGCGCCGCCACCCCGCCCTTCGAGGCCGCATAGGCCGCCTGCCCCATCTGCCCCTCGAAGGCGGCGACCGAGGCGGTGTTGACGATGACCCCCCGGCAGCCGTCCGCGTCGAGCGGCGGCGCCGCGCGCATCGCCTGCGCGGCCTGCGACATCACCCGCATGGTGCCGCCGAGGTTGATGGCGACCACCTTCCCAAACAGTCCCATGTCGTGCGCGCCCTTCGCGCCCGCGGTCTTCATCGCCGGCGCGATCCCGGCGCAGTTGACGGCGATCCGCGCCGTGCCATGGGCCTCCGCCGCCGCCTTCAACGCCGCGGCCACCGAGGCGTCGCTGGTCACGTCGGTCTCGAAGAACAGGGCCCCGGTTTCCGCCGCGACCGCCTTGCCCCGCTCCGCCTGCAGGTCGAGGATCGCGACCGGCGCACCGCGCGCCCGCAACTCCCGGACGCAGGCCTCGCCGAGGCCGCTGGCGCCCCCGGTCACGATCGCGGGAGTTTGCTCGCCGATGCGCATGAATCGCCTCCGTCCTGCGTTGAAGCCGGAGGAACGCTTAGCGCGGCGGCTTGAATTCGCCAAGCGGCGCGCCGACGCGGCAGCAACATCCCCTGGGAGGGCACGGACATGCGGGTCGTATCACTGGTTTCAGCCGTCATCCTCGCCGCTGCGCTTGGCGCCTGCACCGAGAACACTGCCCGCAAGACCCTCACGGGCGGGGCGATCGGCGGCGCTGCCGGCCTCCTCGCCGGCGCGATCTATGGCGACCCGGTCGAGAGCACCGCGCGCGGCGCGCTGATCGGCGCCGCCGCCGGCGCCGTGGTCGGCACCCTCGACGATATCGACGATGGCCGGGGGGTCTGGGGCGGCTACTGAGCGGCGGGCTCCGGCCCGGGCCGGGCGCGCCAGACGGTGATCCGGGTCTCGCCATAGGTCCGGCTGTCCGCCGGTTCAAGCCAGCCGAACTCCGGCAGCGGATCCCCGGCGGCGCCCTCCAGCACCACGATGGCGCCGGGCGCGATCCAGCCGCCCGCATGGGCCGAGGCCAGCGCCAGGATGCCGAGGTCGGAGCCATAGGGCGGGTCCGCGAAGACGAGGTCGAAGGGCTCGCCCCGGCAGGGGCCGAGCCGGGTGGCCTCGCGCCGCCAGATCTTGGTCTCGCCGGTCAGCCCCAGCTTCTCGACATTCTCGCGGATCAGCGCCCTGGCCGCGGCGAGGTCGTCGATGAACACCGCACGCAGCGCGCCCCGCGACAGCGACTCGATCCCGAGCGCCCCGGTGCCGGCGAAGAGGTCGAGCACGCGCCGCCCCTCGGGCGGTGGCGGGTCGCCGTAACGACCGTGCGCCAGCAGGTTGAACAGCGCCTCGCGCACCCGGTCCGAGGTGGGCCTGAGATGCGCCCTGCCGCCCCCCGCCGCGCCCGGCGCCGCCAGCGGCCGGCCCCGGAACCGCCCGGCGACGATCCTCACGGCAGGATCCCGGGCAGCGCCCCGACGCGCATCACAGCACCTGGTCGAGCGCCCGGATCACCTGTTCGATCTCTCCGGGCGAGGTATAGTGCAGGAACGAGAGCCTGAGCGCCCCGTGCTCCGGATCGATCCCCAGCGCCTGCACCAGCCGGTAGGCGTAGAAGTTGCCGCCCCCGGCCATGACCTTGTGCTGTGCAAGGTCATGCGCCAGTTCCGCGCCGGGCCGCGCATGGGCGATGGCGATGGTGGGCGCCCGCTGCTCCGGGCTGCGCGGGCCGATCAGGCGGATGTCGTTCCGGCCCGCGAGATAGTCGAGCAGCGGCCGCATCAGCGCCACCTCCTGCGCCCGCATCAGGCCGTGCACCCGCACGCCGCGCCCGTCCGCGGCGGCATTGCTGCGGAAATGGTGCGCATCGAGCGCATCGATGTAATCGGCAACGCCTCCCATCGCGGCGATCTGGGCATGGTCCGGCCCTGCCGGCGTGAACTTCTTGCCGAGCTTGCCGGCATTGAAGAAATGGCCCTGGTTGGCCGCCCGCTCGGCCAGCGCCCGGCGCACCACCATCACGCCCTGATGCGGCCCGTAGGTCTTGTAGCTCGAGAACAGGTAGATATCCGCCCCCAGCGCATCGACATCCGGCAGCCCGTGCGGGGCGAAGGCGACGCCATCGACCACCGTGATGGCGCCGGCGGCGCGGGCCCGGGCGCAGATCTCGGCCACCGGGTTGATCTCGGCGACAAGGTTCGAGGCATGCGGAAAGGCGACAAGGCGGGTGCGATCGCTCAGCAGCCGGTCGAGGTCGGCGGGGTCGAGATGCCCGGTCTCCGGATCGACCTTCCACTCGCGCACCACGATCCCGGTCGAGGCCCAGCGCCGCCACGCGCCGGAATTCGCCTCGTGGTCCTGGTTCGTCACCACGATCTCGTCGCCCTCGGCCATGAGCGGCCGCAGCGCATGCGCCATGACATAGGTGTTCTGGGAGGTCGAGGGGCCGAAATGCACCTCGTCCGGCTCGACGCAGAGGCAGGCGGCGATCCGCGCATAGGCCTCGTCCATCAGCGCGCCCGCGCGGCGCGAGGCCGGATAGGGCCCGTAGGGCTGCACCTTGGTCTTCAGGTAGAATTCGTGCAGCCGGCGGACGGTCGCGCCCGCCGGGTACGAGCCGCCGGCATTCTCGAAGAAGGCCCAGCCCTGGAGCGCGGGCTCGGCGAAGGCCGGGAACTGGGAGCGGACGAAGTCGAGGTCGAGCTGGGTCATGCGCGGGCCGGGGCTGTGACTGGGCTGGGAGCCTGTGCTTGCACGCACCGGCCCCCCCGCGTCAATGGGGAGTCGGGCGGGCGGTGCTGGCGCCCCGCATTGTCTCCGGTTGGGAGGGGGCGCGGCGAACTCCGCGCGTCCCGCGCAGCGGCGTCGCGCTGGAAGCGGCCGTCCTACCAGTGTTTCGAAGGTCCGGCCCAGCATCCGGCATCAATTGCGCGCCACTCGAACTACGGTCGACCGGAACCATGACTCTAGGTCTCGGAGTCACTTTCGTCGGGGACGGCATGCGGCGCGGCTGGGTGCGCGGCGCGCTCTGTCTGTTGGGCCTCCTTGGCCAGGCGCAGCATTCGCAATCGAGCGATATGCTCCGCCCGCTCCTGCAACGCGATCTCATGCTCGACCTGCGCTCGCGTAGCTTGCCGTTCACTGGCGGCACGTTCCATTTCGGCCCTCGATCTGGCGGGTTTCATCCGTTGGGCAATCCTGAATGATGAAATATGACTAGAGGCGTGGCGCGGACGCGCCGAAGAGCACCTGGAGCGCACCTGGCCTCATCGCCGACCCATTGAACGCGGCCGCAGGAGAACGCCGTTGCGCCAACTCGCGGTACTCTTGCAGCGCCGGCAGATCCGCTCTCCGGACCACTCGCTGATGAACTCACCGCCGCATCTCAGGCACGGCCTGCACTTCGGGACCCCATCTGCGGGACGGCCCGGCGCGGCTGATGATCCGCAGTCCTTCACGGTCCTTCCTCCTCCTCGCGCGTCAGTCTGGCGAGGTCAAGGAGCACACGTTCGACCAGTGTCTTGCGGCGGGCATCCTGGGCATCCGCGCTCCCGGCGTAGCGGCGGAGGAGGTACTCCGCCTTTGCAGCCGCTTCGCGCCAGCTTTGCGCCGGCTCCGCCATCAGTTGCGTGGCGAGTTCCTCATCACCATCGCGTCGCGATTGCTGGTCGGCTTCGAACGCCATGTGCGAGTGTCGGCGGATTTCGGCGGCTATCTTTCCGGCGCCGCTGCGGTGACGATCAAGATCTACCAGTTCATCGGCCATGAAGAGGCACCATTGGGTTGCCCGGGATTCGCTGGACGAGGTCTCGGCCGACTCTCTCAGAGTTCGGGTGCCAGAACCTTGATGCAGGCATCGGCGACGGCGCGATCGGGCTCGTTCGATCCCGGCATCGTGGCCCATCCGGCCTCCATGATGATCGTGCCTCGCTGGTAGTTGTTCGCGTCCTTCAGCTTCGCAATCGTCGTGCCAGACTGGGGATCGTTCCGCGATTGGGCCAGGCAGATCGGCGTCAGTGCAGCGACGACAGCGCTCTTGGCCGATTCCTTCGCCATGTCGTCCGCCGTCCCGGTTGTAACCCAGCCACCCCAGGTGAAACCTGCAATCGCCACTGCGACCGCGCCGATCACGCCTCCCCAGAGAGAGGCTTTCGTCTGTGCAGGCGTTATCATGAGTTTGCCTTTCCAGCGCGAGAGCCGATCACTCTCAAAACGCTAAGTCAAATGAATACAGCATGCTGCACGAAAATAATAGATACAAAATATAAAACTATCATTGCGTAAGACTCTAATGACAATCCGTTGATAAATCGCGAAACATTTTTCGAGACCGGTACGCGCAACATCATGCAGATCATGTTTTTGCCGCCAGGACGGCACCGACATTTCGGGTGCCCGGCGCCGATATCACGAGACGGATTCGAGCCAATAATTCGCATCGCGCCTCCAAGCTGAGCGTCCGGCTTGCCACATGTTGCTGCCACTGGGACACGGTGCGGCCTCCGGAAGGTCTGGGCTCCAGGCCGCCATCCGGCCGCGACGGCCATGGCCTCGCGCCCGGTGCTCCGGTCGGGAGCCGGCGCGGCGAAACCTTCCGGTCACCCGAGCCCCCCCCAGAAGCTTCCGGAGCCGGTCCGGCGTCGCCTCCTGCCATCTTCCCCGGCAATAAGGGCCCGGAGCACCGCCGGGAAGCGACCGGCTGGCAGACCGGCCAATGGGCATGCCTCACGGGCGGATCGCGCCTCGCCGGCGGTCGATCCGGAAGCCGCCGATCCGCGCCGGGGCGCGCGTGCGCACACCCATGCTGATACCCTCTGTATTTAGGGTTCCGTTTGATATCAATGGCCTAAGTCCATACTCAAGCTTGACCAGCCCCGCTCAGCGGCTCACATCCACCACCACCCGGCCCTTGACCTCGCCGTTCAGGATGGCCTTGCCGAGGGCGGGGAGGTCGGCGAGCCCCGCCTCACTGACCATCGCCTCCAGCTTCTCCATCGGCAGGTCGCGGGCGACCCGGGCCCAGGCCCGCAGCCGGTTCTCGCGCGGCTGCATCACCGAGTCGATGCCGAGCAGGTTGACCCCCCTCAGCAGGAACGGGATCACCGTCGCCGGCAGGCCCGCGCCGCCCGCGAGGCCGACCGCGGCGACCGAGCAGCCGTATTTCATCTGCCCGAGGACCCGCGCCAGCATCGGCCCGCCCACCGCATCGACGCAGCCGGCCCAGGTCTCCGACTCGAGGGGCCGCTTCACCGTCTCGGCCAGTTCCCCGCGCGGCACGATCCGGCTCGCCCCCAGCAAGGTCAGGTAGTCCGCCGTCTCCGGCCGCCCGGTGACCGCGGCGACTTCGTATCCGAGATGCGCCAGAATCGCCGTCGCTACCGAGCCGACGCCGCCGGCGGCGCCCGTCACCAGCACCGGCCCCTGCCCCGGTTTCAGCCCGTGGTCCTCCAGCGCCATCACCGCCAGCATCGCGGTGAAGCCCGCCGTCCCGACCGCCATCGCCTGCCGCGCGGTCAGGCCCGCCGGCAGCGGCACCAGCCACTCGCCCTTCACCCGCGCCTTCTGGGCATAGCCGCCCCACCAAACCTCGCCGACCCGCCAGCCGGTCAGCACCACCCTGTCGCCGGGGTTGAACCCCGGCGAGGCGGAGGCCTCGACCGTGCCGGCGAAGTCGACCCCGGGCACATGCGGATACTTCCGCACCAGCCCGCCGCCGCCTGTCAGGCAGAGCCCGTCCTTGTAGTTGAGCGTCGAGTACTCCACCGCCACGGTCACATCCGCCTCGGGCAGATCCGCGGTTTCGAGCGCCTTCACCGCCTGGCTGACCGAGCCGTCCTCCGCCTTGTCGACGACCAGTGCCTTGAACGTCATGGGGCTCCTCCGGGTTCCGTGGCCGGCTTTCTGGGGCCGGCCGTGCTGAGGCGCAGCGTCGCGCGCCGCGCCGGCGCGGCGAATTTGAAATTGTCAAACATTTGAATGTTTGGCAAGCTGCCGCCGATTTCCACGAGCGGACGGGCGATGCCGAACCCTCACGACCCGCAGGCCGCCGATGCGGCCCCGCCGAGTGCGGGCCACCAGATCGCCGAATCGATCCGGGCGCTGATCCTGTCCGGCAAGCTGGTGGTCGACGAGCGGCTTCCCGGCGAGCAGGAGCTCGCGGCGCGCTTCGGGGTCTCGCGCCCGACTGTCCGCGAGGCGCTGAAGCGGCTCGCGGCGCAGAACCTGATCCGCACCCGGCGTGGCGCTGCCGGCGGCAACTTCGTCAACCGGATCAGCTGGTCCGAGGCCCACGACCAGCTCGTCTGCATCGCCACCCTGCTGCTGACCATGGCGCCGATCGGGGCCGAGACGGTGACCGAGGCGCGGCAGGCGCTGCTCGGCGCCTGCGTGCCCCTGGCGGCGGCGCGGCGCCGGGCAGAGCACCTGGCGGCGATGCGGGCCGAGATTGCGGTGCAGCGCGACCCGGCTACCACCGACGAGGCGTTCTGCGCCTCGGATGTGCGCTTCCACCGGGCGCTCATCGATGCCGCGGGCAATCCGCTGCTCTCGTTCCAGATGGCGGCAGTCATCGAGGCAATCCAGCCGCTTCTGAACATGATCACCTACCGCCGCCGTGATCGGGCCGCGATCGCGAGCCGCCACGAGGCGATCTTCACGCTGCTCGAAATGCGGGATGCGCGCGGTATCGCCGGTGAACTGCAGGCGCTATCCGACTACACCGCCCGGCTGATCGGCGAGGCGCAGGCCTTGCGGACCCGGCGCGGGGGGCGCACATGACCGCAGCCGCCGGCACTGCCTTCCTGGACCGGCCGCGCCTCCTCGCGCTCGCCGGCGTGACTCTCGGCTCGGCCGCTGCCTGGATCGCCCTCCTGGCCCTGCATGTCCCGTCGCCGGCCGGTCTGGCCGGCTGGATCGACGCCCTGTGCGGCGTCGCCGCCGGTTCGCCGGTCTGGAACGCGATCTCGATCTGGGCGCTGATGAGCGTCGCCATGATGCTGCCGACCGCGGCCCCGGCGATCGACGTCTATGTGCGGCTCTCGCGCCGGATCGAGGCGCGGCGGGCCGCCCATGTGTCGGCCTTCTCCGGCGGCTACGCTGCAGCCTGGGCCGCGCTTGCGGCACTGGCCGGTGGCGTGCAGGCGGGACCGGCTGCGGATGCTGCGGGCTCCGTTCCTGCCGGTATCGCGGCTGGCACCCTGCTCGCGGTCGCCGGGCTCTACCAGATCACGCCGCTGAAGCAGGCCTGTCTCACGCTGTGCCGCAATCCGCTCGCCTTCTTCATGGCTCACTGGCGCGAGGGCATCGGCGGCGCCTTCCGCATGGGTCTCCATCACGGCGCGACCTGCATCGGCTGTTGCTGGGCGCTGATGGGGCTGATGTTCCTTGCCGGCGCGATGAACCTCGCCTGGATGGCGGCGCTGGGGCTGGCGATGCTGGCCGAGAAGGCCGCCCCGGGTGCGGCACGCATCGGCCGGCTTGCCGGTATCGCCATGACGCTCGCTGGCGCGGCACTGATCGGATCGGAACTGGTCTAGAGACCGAAGGAGGAAACATGTCACGGCAAGCCAGCCAGGCGGCGAGCGCAATCGAGCCCTGGAGCATCCGGGGCGAGCTTGTCCTCAACTGCAGCTGCACGGTGTTCTGCCCCTGCGTCGTGAGCCTCGGCACCCACCCTCCGACCGAGGGCAGCTGCAAGGCCTGGCTCGGCGTGCGGATCGACAGGGGTGGGTGGGGAAGGACCGACCTCTCGGGGCTCAACGTCGCGATGCTGATCGACATCCCCGGCCAGATGGGCGAGGGTGACTGGAAGGCTGCCGGCTATTTCGATGCGCGGTCGGACGACGCCCAGTTCGCCGCGCTCGAGAAGATCTTCACCGGTCAGGCCAGGGGCACCACGGGACTCTTCCGGCTGCTCGTCAGCACCTATTTCGGCTCGTCGCGCGAGGATGTGGTGTTCACGACCGAGGGCAATGTCCGCCACCTGACCGTCGGCAAGAAGATCTCGGGCGCCGTGGCTCCGGTCGAGGGCGCCGATCCGGCGCGCGAACTCATGGTCACCAACACGAAATACTGGATAGGGCCCGACGTGACCGTCGCCCGGGCGCTCCGCGGCAAGGTGCGCGATTTCGGCCGGGTCTGGAACCTCGACGGCCGCTCGGCCGAGATCTGCCAGATCGAATGGCAGGGGCCATGAAAGCGAGGACGACCGATGGCTGACATCCGTCCGCGCGGCCTCGGACACAACCAGGGCCCGCCGCTCGACCCGATGCAGGGCTGGCGGCGGCACTGCTGGAAGGCGGCGAAGAAGCAGCTGTTCCGGCCGTTGCCGCTCGAGACGGTGCGCCGACGCGTCCGCCGGGCGGCCGAGCTCGGGCTCGCCTACCGGCGCTACGAGCTTCTCGTCCTCGGCGGCGGCGAGATCGAGGCGATGCTCTTTGCGGGCGACACGCTGGTGGTGACCGCCCCCTGTGCCAGCCCGGCCGAAGGAATCGATGCCCGCGTGGTCGCCAGGCTTGCCGCGGTGACGCGCTGCCGCAGGCTCCTGCTGACAGGGCCGAACGGGATCGACCGGGTCCGGGCGGCACCAGGCGCCCTGTTCGACTCCGCCATCCGGGTGCCCTCGCACTGGCTTCTCGCAGCGCCGCCACAGAGGGCGGACCGCGATGCGCTGCTCGCCGGGCTGCGCGCGCAGGCGCTGCCCGCGGGCTCCGTCGCCCTGGTTGGGTCAGGCGACCACGGCCCCGCCTGGGTCGCCGGCGCCCGGCTCGCCGGTCTCGTGCCGGGATCGGAATTCTTCGGCACCTGACTCGCCCCGGCCGGCCTCCCCTTCGGCGCTTTGCAACCGGGGCCGCTCTTGCTATGAAGCCCGCGACTCGGCCGGGCGGGCGCCGGAGAGGGACGATCGGGGGGGGACGATGAAGACGGAACACGGCGTGAAGCTCATCGCCGGCAACTCGAACCGACCGCTGGCCGAGGCGATCGCGCGGCGGATGTCGGTCTACCGCGGCGACCGCGTCAGCCTCACCAACGCCAGGGTCGAGCGGTTCAACGACTCGGAGATCTTCGTCGAGATCTACGACAACGTCCGCGGCGAGGACGTGTTCATCATCCAGTCAACCTCGAACCCGTCCAACGACAACCTGATGGAACTTCTGATTATCACCGATGCGCTGAAACGCGCCTCGGCGCGGCGCATCACGGCGGTGCTGCCCTATTTCGGCTACGCCCGGCAGGACCGCAAGACCGCTGCGCGGACCCCGATTTCGGCCAAGCTGGTAGCGAACCTGATCACCACCGCAGGCGTCAACCGCGTGCTGACGGTCGATCTCCACGCCGGGCAGATCCAGGGCTTCTTCGACATCCCGACCGACAACCTCTATGCGGCGCCGGTCTTCGCCCTCGACATCCGCCACAACCTCACCGGCCACGACGACATCACCGTCGTCTCGCCCGATGTTGGCGGCGTGCTGCGTGCCAGGGGGCTCGCGAAGCGGATCGGGGCCGAACTGGCCATCGTCGACAAGCGCCGCGCCAAGGCCGGCGAGGTCGAGAGCATGACCATCATCGGCGACGTCGAGGGACGCACCTGTATTCTCGTTGACGACATCTGCGACACGGCCGGCACGCTCTGCAAGGCTGCGGACCTGCTGAAGGAGAGCGGTGCGCGCGAGGTCCACGCCTATATCAGCCACGGCGTACTCAGCGGCCCGGCGATCCAGCGCGTCGCGGACTCCGGGCTCGCCAGCCTGGTGATCACCGATTCGATCGCACCGACCGACGCGGTGCGCTCGGCCAGGAAGATCCGCATCGTCTCGATCGCACCGATGCTGGCCCAGGCGGTCCTCAATGTCGGCAACGACACCTCGGTCTCCTCGCTCTTCGACGAGGACACGCTCGGCCCGATCTACGAGGCCTTCTACAGGTTCGACTGACTACGGACGGCCCGTCCGGTGGCGCTGATCCGGCAGGGCGGATTTGCAGACTTGCCCCGATCCCGGGCTTCCACTATACAGCGCCGAGTTTCCCCATGCGCCCCGGAAGCGTCGTGGTCCCGGCCGGACCAACGGGCGGTTTCGGGCCCGAGAACGGGCGGCCTCTATGCCCCCGAGGAGTAGACGGATGAAGACCGATATCCATCCCGACTATCACGAGATCACCGTCAAGACCACCGACGGAACCGAGCTGAAGATGCGCTCGGTCTGGGGTGCGAAGGGCGACACGCTGCAGCTCGAGATCGACCCCGGTGCCCACCCGGCGTGGACCGGCGGCGGTCACCGGCTGGTCGACACCGGCGGGCGGGTTTCGCGGTTCAAGAAGAAGTTCGAGGGCTTCGGCTTCTGAACCTGATCACGGAACGGTGACGGCAGAGAAACGCGTCCATCGGGCGCGTTTTTGCTCACTCGGCCGGGTCTCGACCTGCGGGGTGTCGGGCGGATGGCGGATCGCGCGCATGTGATCGTTCTCGGCAACGAGAAGGGCGGCTCCGGCAAGTCGACCACGGCGATGCACCTAGTCGCCGCGCTCGCACGGGCAGGATTTCGCGTCGGTGCTCTCGATCTCGATCTGCGCCAGCAGACCCTCTTCCGCTATCTCGACAACCGCGCGGCGCAGTCGGCCCGGAGCGGGGTCGCGCTCCCGATGCCGCGACAGTCCAAGGTCGAACCGAGCGCGGCGGCCGGGCGCGCCGAGGCCGCGGCCGAGGACCGCGCACGGCTCGAGGCGGCTCTGGCCGGGCTTTCGGCCGACTGCGACTTCATCTTGATCGACACGCCGGGTGCGGTGACCGCGATGTCGGAGGCGGCCCACGAGGCGGCCGACACCCTTGTCACACCGATCAACGACAGCATGATCGACTTCGACCTCCTCGGCAGGGTTCACCCCGAGACCGGCCGGGTAATCGGGCCATCGATCTATTCCGAGATGGTCTGGTCCGCACGCCAGCGGCGCGCCGTCCGGGGCAGGCAACCGGTCGACTGGGTGGTGCTCCGCAACCGCATGGCGACGCTCGACTCGCGCAACCGGCGCCGGGTCGGCGCGGTGATGGAGGATCTGGCCCGGCGGATCGGCTTCCGCATCGTGCCGGGCTTCTCGGAACGGGTGATCTTCCGCGAACTGTTCCTCAGCGGGCTGACCCTGCTCGATCTTGACCCGCAGGGCCCCGTCGAACTCACCATGAGTCATGTTGCCGCGCGACAAGAGGTGAGAGACATGGTAAAAGCCCTTTGTCTTCCGGCACCCGGGATGATTGCTGCATCCCCGCCTTGATCTGCTGCATGTTCCGCCGGTCGCACCGGCGATCGAATCGAAGGGTGTGTTCCCATGCGTATCGTGATGATTGGAACCGGCTATGTCGGTCTTGTTTCCGGTGTCTGCTTTTCGGATTTCGGGCACGAGGTTGTCTGCGTCGACAAGGACGCGGGCAAGATCGAGCGCCTGCAGCGGGGCGACATCCCGATCTACGAGCCGGGGCTCGACGCGCTGCTGCAGAAGAATGTCGGCGCGCGGCGGCTGCGCTTCACGACCGATCTCGCTGAAGCGATGCAGGACGCCGAGGCCGTGTTCATTGCGGTCGGCACCCCCACCCGCCGCGGCGACGGCCACGCGGACCTGACCTATGTCTACGCTGCCGCCGAAGAGCTGGCGGCGCAGATCCGCGGCTACATCGTCGTGGTCACCAAGTCGACGGTGCCGGTCGGAACCAACCGCGAGATCGCGCGGCGCATCCGGGCGAAGCGGCCCGACGCCGAGTTCGACGTCGCCTCGAATCCGGAGTTCCTGCGCGAGGGCTCGGCGATCGAGGATTTCATGCGGCCGGACCGGATTGTCGTCGGGGTCGAGAGCCCCCGAGCCCGTGCGGTGGTCGCCGAGCTCTACCGGCCGCTGTTCCTGCGCGAGACGCCGATCATCCAGACGGGGCTCGAATCCGCGGAGATGATCAAATATGCGGCGAATGCGTTCCTCGCGACCAAGATCACGTTCATCAACGAGATCGCCGATCTCTGCGAGCGGGTCGGAGCGGACGTGCAGCAGGTGGCCAAGGGAATCGGGCTCGACGGCCGTATTGGACCGAAGTTCCTGCATCCCGGCCCCGGCTATGGCGGCTCGTGCTTTCCGAAGGACACCCGTGCCCTCGTGCAGACCGCGCAGCAATACCACTCCGACGTCAGCATCGTGTCAGCCGTCGTGGCGGCAAACGACTCGCGCAAGCGGGCGATGGCCCGCAAGGTCGTCGAGGCTGCCGGCGGCTCGGTTGCCGGAAAGCGGATCGCGGTGCTCGGGGTGACCTTCAAGCCGAACACCGACGACATGCGCGAGGCACCGAGTCTCGAGATCGTGCCGCTCCTGCGCGAGGCCGGTGCAGAACTGGTGCTGTGCGACCCGCAAGGGCGCCTTGAAGGTGAGGCCCTGCTTGGCCCGGCGGCGTGGGCGGACGACCCCTACGAGGCCGTGGCGGGCGCAGACGTCCTGGTGATCCTGACCGAGTGGAACGAGTTTCGCGGCCTCGATCTCGACCGCATCAAGGCCTCGATGCGGGGCAGCGTGATGGCGGATCTCCGGAATGTCTACATTCCCGCAGAGGCCCGCGAGGCAGGCTTCACCTACGTTTCGGTCGGCCGCGTCTAGGGTTGCGGCCCCGCGGCCCGCGCTTGCCGTCAGTTCACCGCCGGCAGGGTCACGCAGTCGCGTCCGGCCGCCTGCAGGTACTGGCAGGCGCGGGCGGCATCCCGCGGCGCCAGGCCGGTGAAGCGCACCCGGTAGAGCATGCCCTCGCGGCCCCGGACCGGTTCGATCAGCGGGGCCGCACTGGCAAGCGTCTCGTTCGCGCCCAGCGTGATCTCGGTGACGCGGGCGACGGCAATGGCGTGGCTGCCGTAGGTGCCGAGCTCTATGGTCTGGCTCGGCCGGCGGGCCGGCATAGGAATCTCCTCTCCGTCACCCTCGGCCTCGATCGCGGGCCGCGTCAGCGGCAGGCCTGCGTAGAGCGGGGCGAGCGGCGAAGTCGGTTCGGGCGTAGAAGCAACTGCCCGCGAGGTCAGTGCCTCGGCCAGCGCCGCGAAGCCCGTCGATTCGGTTCCGGGCCGCGGCGTCGGAAGCGGGGCATAGGCTGCCGCGATTACCTGGGAGCGCGGCTGCACCGTGGCAACCCGCGTGTCCGCCATGCCGAATCCGCGGTCGAGCAGCTCCGCCATCCGGGCATTGCGCCAGCTCGACGAAGGCCCGCCGAGCAGGGTCGCGATGATCCGCTTGTCGCCGCGTTGGGCCGAGGCGACGAGGTTGTAGCCGGCCGCCCTCGTGTATCCGGTCTTGATACCGTCCGCCCCGGCATACGAACTCAGGAGCCGGTTCGTGGTCCAGATGCGTTTGCCGGCCGCGCGGTCGGACTTGCGGCTGAAGATGTTGTAATACTCGGGGAAGTCGAAGAACAGATGCCGGCCCAGCAAGGCCATGTCGCGCGCCGTGGAGTAGTGGCCGCTCGCGGTCAGACCGTTGGCGTTGCGGAAGCTGGTGTTCCGCATGCCGAGCTGCCGTGCCCTGGCCGTCATCAGGCGGGCGAACTCGGGCTCCGAGCCGGCCACCGCCTCCGCAAGCGCCACCGCGGCATCGTTCGCCGACCTGATCGCCGCGGCCCGGATCAGGCTGCGGATGTCCACCTTCTGACCGGCCTTGAGATACAGCTTGGACGGCGGTTGGCTCGCTGCGTGGCGCGAGATCCGGACGGTCTGGTCGAGGCTGATCCGGCCATCACGGATGGCTTCGAAGGTGAGGTAGAGCGTCATCATCTTCGTCAACGACGCCGGATCCTGCTTGCGGTCGGCATCCGATTCGTAAAGAACCGTCCCGTCGCGCATGTCCATCACGATGGCCGCGTACTGGGCCGCGATCGCAGCCCGCGGCGCCATGGCGGCAATCGCGACCACCACGCAAGCAATAAGGATACCGAAGCGCCACGCGGCGACTCGCATCACTGCCCACCTCGATCATTTCGCCATGCCGATCAGAGCGCATAGACGGCACTTGATCAGTCTTTTTGTACGGAAAGCATCGTAACAGATTGCAAATGACTTGAGAATCATAAAATCCATAAAAAATGAGTTTCTTCGCCGATCCGCCGGCGCAGCAGTCGCGGTTGATTGTGCGGCGCACAATTCTGCTCTTGACGCGAGGCCGGGGCACTCCCATATTGCACTGCAATATCAACCGGCGCCGATGCCGCTGACGCAAGTCCACAGCACCGAGCAGCATTCAGGAGATCCCCCATGCGCAAGTCCGCGACCAAGCATGTCGAAACCTTCGCCGACGACACCCGGAAGACGATGGAAGCGAACGTAGAGAAGCTGACCAACGGCTTCGAGTCTGCCTCGGCGTTCAGCCAGGACAATATCGAAGCCGTTGTCACGTCTTCGAAAATCGCCACGAAGGCAGCCGAGAGCCTCGGCGCCGAACTCGCTGCCTATTCGAAGAAGACCTACCAGGAGGGCCTGGCCGCCGCGAAGGAACTCACGTCGTGCAAGTCGATCAGCGAGCTGGTCGAGAAGCAGGCGGCGTTCGGCAAGATCTCGTTCGAGAGCTTCGTCGCCGAGGCGGCCAAGCTGAACGAGATGTATGTTGCAGCTGCGAAGGATGCCTGTGCCCCGCTCAACGCGCGTCTCGCTGCGGCGGTCGACATCGTGAAGGACTACCGCGCCTGATGTGGCGGACCCCCGGCAACGGCCGGCGGTGACCCGTGACGGGAGATTCGGGGGGGCCAGCCCCCCCCTTTTCTCTTTGACCCCGTCCCATATATTCGCTCTGGATTGCCGGCCGCTGCCAGCGCCGGCCGAACGGGCGAGATGATGTCAGACCGATCGCAGCCTCCGGACAGGCTCCACCCGCACCCGCCGGGCGCTCCGCTGTGCATGAGCGCGGGCGGCGGCCGGCAGGGTAGCGGCAAGCAGGCCACCGGCATCAGCGTCAAGACCAAGCCGAGGACCAAGCGTCCGTCGCTCTACAAGGTGCTGATGCTGAATGACGACTACACGCCGATGGAGTTTGTCGTCTATGTCCTGCAGCGCTTCTTTGGCATGAACCACGAGCGGGCGGTAGACATCATGCTGACCGTGCACAACAAGGGCGTCGCCGTCGTCGGCGTCTACCCCTTCGAGATCGCCGAGACCAAGGTGACCCAGGTGATGGACTGCGCGCGCTCGAACCAGCACCCGCTGCAGTGCACGATGGAGAAGGAGTGAGCCAGAATTGATACGGTCTGGCACTTCTTCCGCTTGATCCCGCGATCCGCAAGACCAAGATAACAGATAGTGGTGTATGTTTTACCGTGAGGCCGCGCTCGGCCGGGGTTCCTGTGCGGTGCGTGGGGCGAAAGGGAGACTTCCGATGCCGTCACTGACAGCAACGCTGGAAGACGCGATCCATCGCGCAATCGGCTTTGCCAATGCGCGGCGGCATGAGCTTGCGACCCTCGAGCATCTGCTGCTCGCCCTCGTCGACGAGCCTGACGCGGCGCGCGTCATGCGCGCCTGTTCGGTCGATCTGGCCGAACTCAAGCGCAGCCTGACCCGCTTCATCGACACCGAGCTCGAAACGCTCGTCTTCGATTCCGACGGTGCCGAGGCAGCCCCCTCCACGGGATTCCAGCGGGTGATCCAGCGCGCCGCGATCCATGTCCAGAGCTCGGGCCGCAACGAGGTCAGCGGCGCCAATGTGCTGGTCGCGATCTTCAACGAGCGCGAGAGCCACGCCGCCTTCTTCCTGCAGGAGCAGGACATGACCCGCTACGACGCGGTCAACTACCTCAGCCACGGCGTCGCCAAGGATCCGGCCTTTGGCGAGACTCGGCCCGTGCGCGGCGCGGAGGAACCCGAAAGCACCGACAAGCCCCGCGGCGGCGAGGACACCAAGGCTGAGGAAACCAGCCTCGGCAAGTTTTGCACCGACCTCAACGCCAAGGCGCGCTCGGGCCGTGTCGATCCGCTGATCGGCCGCGAGAACGAGGTCGAGCGCTGCATCCAGGTGCTCTGCCGGCGGCGCAAGAACAACCCGCTGCTGGTCGGCGATCCCGGCGTCGGCAAGACCGCCATCGCCGAGGGTCTGGCGAAGAAGATCGTCGACGGCGAGGTGCCGGACGTGCTCGCCGGCTCGACCATATTTGCCCTCGACATGGGGGCGCTGCTTGCCGGCACCCGCTACCGCGGCGATTTCGAGGAACGGCTGAAGGCGGTCATCCGCGAGCTGGAGGACCATCCGGACGCGATCCTGTTCATCGACGAGATCCACACGGTGATCGGCGCCGGCGCCACCACGGGCGGCGCGATGGACGCCTCGAACCTGCTGAAGCCGGCGCTGCAGTCGGGCACGCTCCGCTGCATGGGCTCGACCACCTACAACGAGTTCCGCCAGCATTTCGAGAAGGACCGGGCGCTGAGCCGCCGGTTCCAGAAGATCGACGTGAACGAGCCGAACATCGACGACACGGTCAAGATCCTGCGCGGGCTTAAGCCCTATTTCGAGGAGCACCACGAGGTCAAGTACACGGCCGAGGCGATCAGAGCGGCGGTGGACCTCTCCGCCCGCTACATCAACGACCGCAAGCTGCCGGACAAGGCGATCGACGTGATCGACGAGGCAGGCGCGGCGCAGCACCTGCTGCCGCTCCACAAGCGGCGCAAGACCATTACGGTGAAGGAGATCGAGGCGGTCGTCGCCAAGATCGCCCGCATTCCTCCGAAGACCGTGTCGAAGAACGATTCCGAGGCGCTGCGCGAGCTCGAGGTGAACCTCAAGCGCGTCGTGTTCGGCCAGCACGCCGCCATCGAGGCGCTGGCCTCGGCCATCAAGCTCAGCCGTGCGGGGCTGCGCGAGCCCGAGAAGCCGATCGGCTGCTATCTGTTCGCCGGACCCACCGGCGTCGGCAAGACCGAGGTCGCCAAGCAGCTCGCGAGTTGCTTGGCGGTGGAGATGCTCCGCTTCGACATGTCCGAGTACATGGAGAAGCACTCGGTAAGCCGGCTGATCGGCGCGCCCCCGGGCTATGTGGGCTTCGACCAGGGCGGGCTCCTGACCGACGGCGTCGACCAGCACCCGCACTGCGTGCTGCTGCTCGACGAGATCGAGAAGGCGCATCCGGACGTCTACAACATCCTGCTCCAGATCATGGACCACGGGACACTGACGGACCACAACGGCAAGAAGGTCAACTTCCGCAACGTGATCCTGATCATGACGACCAATGCCGGCGCGCAGGAGCAGGCGAAGGCCGCCATCGGCTTCGGCCGCGAGCGGCGCGAGGGCGAGGACATCGCCGCGATCGAGCGGATGTTCACACCCGAGTTCCGCAATCGCCTTGATTCGGTGATCTCGTTCGGCGCGCTCCCGCGCGAGGTGATCCTGCAGGTTGTCGAGAAATTCGTCCTGCAGCTCGAGGCGCAGCTCATGGAACGCGGCGTATCGATCGAGCTGACCCAGCCGGCGACCGAGCTCCTCGCGGACCTCGGCTACGATGACCGCATGGGTGCGCGTCCACTGGCCCGGGTGATCCAGGAGCAGATCAAGAAGCCGCTCGCCGAGGAGCTGCTGTTCGGCAAGCTCGCGAAAGGCGGGCTCGTCCGCGTCATGGCCGACAAGGGAAGGATCGCGCTCGACATCGTGCCGCCCGACCAGCCGCGGCTGCCGCCGAAGAAGACGCCCCTGCTCACGGCGAACTGATCGCGGCCAGCCCTCGGTAACGATGCCTCGCCCGGCGCAGTGACGGTTTCGGGGCGCGGAGCGTCCGGAATCCGGTTGCGTACCGCTCACGCCTCGCCGACTGTGCCCCATTCCCGGCTCCTCCCGGCGCAGGAGACAGCGTGTCATGGTGTCGAATGTGGTGGTCATCGGCGGCGGCCAGGCGGGCGCGGCCCTTGTGGCGCGGCTACGCGGTGACGGCTTCGCCGGCACAATCACCCTGATCGGCGCCGAGCCGGTGCCACCGTACCAGCGCCCGCCGCTCTCGAAGAAGTACCTGCTCGGCGAGATGGCCGAGGAGCGCCTCTACCTGAAACCGGCCGCCTTCTACGAGGAACAGGAGATCCGCCTCGTCACCGGCACCGAGGTCATCGGCATCGACCGTGCGCGGCGCGAGGTGACGGCGGGCGCAACGCGTTTCCCTTATGACGCGCTGGCGCTGACCACCGGCGCCCGGCCCCGGCTGCTGCCGGCGGCCGTCGGCGGAATGCTGGGCGGGGTCTATCCCGTCCGCACGCTCTCCGATGTCGATGCCATGGCTCCGGAAATCGCCGACGGGCGGCGGGTTCTGATCGTCGGCGGCGGATATATCGGCCTCGAGGCGGCCGCCGTCTGCGCGCTGAAGGGGCTGAAGGTCACGCTGATCGAGCTCGCCCCGCGAATCCTGCAGCGGGTTGCGTCGGCCGCCACGGCGGACGCGGTCCGCGCTCTCCACGGGGAGCACGGCGTCGACATCCGCGAAGCCACCGGGCTCGCTCGGCTCGAGGGGTCGGGCCGGGTCGAGGCGGCGGTGCTCGCGGGTGGCGAGCGCCTTGCGGTCGACTTCGTCATCGTCGGCATCGGCATCGCACCCGACACGCGGCTCGCCGAGACGGCTGGCCTCGCCCTCGAGAACGGGATCGCGGTCGATGGCCGCTGCCGCAGTTCGGACCCGGCGATCTATGCCGCCGGCGACTGTGCCTCGTTCCCCTGGAAGGGCGGGCGCATCCGGCTCGAATCGGTGCAGAACGCCATCGACCAGGCCGAGCACGCGGCGAGGGCAATCATGGGCTCGCAGGCCGACTATGCGCCGGTGCCCTGGTTCTGGTCCGACCAGTACGACGCGCGGCTGCAGATCGCCGGGCTCGGCACCGGCCACGACCGGACCGTGACCCGGCCGGGCCACCGGCCAGGCGGCCTCTCGATCTGGTACTATCGCGGCGGGACTCTCCTCGCCGTCGACGCGATCAACGATTCCAAGGCCTACATGCAGGGGAAACGGTGGATCGAGGCCGGGCATTCGCCCGACCCTGAAGCCCTCGCGGACGCGACATTGGACCTCAAGGCGCTGGGCTGAACACCGGCCACGCAAGGCTCGTGCCGCGGCCCCCGAAACGAATGCAGGCGGCCTCGGGAAAGACCGCCTGCGACACTGGCACAACAACACTGGTGACACACAAGGCGGGCCCACGGCGCATTCGCGGGTGAGGGACACCCTGAGGGACGCGGAATACCGCGAGCCACGTTGTTACAATACCCGATGCACCTTGCTGAATCTGTGACGATTGTTACGATCTCGCTTAGTCTGTTATGTTTGCGCGTGGTGGACGGGAGCGACCCTTCACCGGAGCAAGGTCGTCGACATTGGTGCCGTGGACCGGCAGCGGCCCGACGATGTGTGTTCGCGTTGACCGCCAGTCATTGGCACGGAGATGACCGAAGCCATGCTGAAGGATCGCGCATTGCTCTTTCCGAAAGGGAGTACGCTGGACCTTTGCGGTCCGGCCGGCTGCGCCGCGCTTGCACGGTACTGGAGCGATGCCGTCTATCTGCCCCGTTCGCTGATCGTCGGCGAGGACGAACCCGACGACGACGTGTTCTTCATCCTCTCCGGCCGTGCGCGCGCGGCGACCTTTACGGGCAGCGGGCGCGAGGTCCTGATGTCCGATCTGCTGCCCGGGGAATCCTTCGGAATTCTCGCAGCGATCGACGGCCGGCCGCGATCCACGAGTGTCGTCGCGATCGAGGAGTCCCGGATCGCCCGCATGTCCGCCGTCCACTTCAACGAGGTCCTCTATTCCGAAGCGGCCGTGACCCGGGCCTTCATCCTCTATCTGGTCGACCGTATCCGGCTGCTGTCGACGCGGATCACCGCGGTCACCACGCTCAACGCCGAGCAGCGGCTCATCGCCGAGCTGCTCCGTCTCGCCGAGGGCGCGGAGACAGGCAATGACACGGCGCTGATCCCGTCCGTCGCGACCCAGCAGGAGCTGGCCATCCTGCTGTCCTCCCAGCGCGAGTCGATCGGCCGGGACATGTCGAAGCTGAAGCAGGCAGGACTGATCGAGCGGCGGGGCCGATCCTTGCTGATCCGCAGCCTGTCGCGGCTCAGGGCGCGCCTGGGTGACTGACCGCGCCGCCACGGCTTCCGGCACATGCAATTTTCCGTTAACCAGCACCGTGACATGAACGGGTCGACAGGCGGAGGGCCTGCGGCGCGGGTGCCGCATGGCCATGAGAGTAAACCGGAATGATCGCTGAGCGTATTGCCGTCATCGGCCTTGGCTATGTGGGCCTGCCAGTGGCGGTCGCCTTCGCGCGGCATGCCCGGCAGGTGACCGGCTTCGACATCTCGCGCGATCGCATCGCGGCGCTCCGGCGCGGCGTTGACCGGACGGGCGAAGTGCCGACAGACGAGCTCGAGGCCAGCCAAGTCCGCTTCACCAGCGATCCCGCTGACCTCGCGGGTTCGACCTTCTTCGTGGTGACGGTGCCAACCCCCGTCGACGCCGAGAAACGCCCCGACTTCGCGCCGCTCCGGTCCGCCTGCGCGAGCGTCGGCCCGTCGCTCGCGCCGGGTGCGGTGGTGGTATTCGAGTCGACCGTGTTCCCGGGTGCCACCGAGCAGATCTGCGGCCCGGCACTTGAGGCCGCCTCGGGTCTCGTCCTCGGCCGCGACTTCACGCTGGGGTACAGCCCCGAGCGAATCAATCCGGGCGACCGTACGCGGCGGCTCGAGAACATCGTCAAGGTCGTCGCCGGACAGGACGCCGCAACCCTCGACCGCATTGCCGCAGCCTACGGCGCCATCATCCCGGCAGGCGTCTTCCGGGCTGCGTCGATCCCGGTGGCCGAGGCCGCCAAGGTGATCGAGAACACCCAGCGCGATGTCAACATCGCGTTGATGAACGAGCTTGCCCTGATCTTCGAGCGCCTCGGGCTCAGCACCCGCGACGTCCTGGCCGCGGCACAGACCAAATGGAACTTCCTGCCCTTCACGCCGGGCCTCGTCGGCGGGCACTGCATCGGCGTCGACCCCTACTACCTGACCGCACGGGCCGAGTCGGTCGGCTACCATCCGCAGGTGATCCTCTCTGGCCGCCGAATCAACGACACGATGGGGGCCTTCATCGCCCGCAAGACCATGCGCCTGATGGCCGAGGCCGGGATGAATCTCGGCGCGGCGCGCGTCGGCCTGCTCGGCCTGACCTTCAAGGAGAACGTGCCGGACCTCCGGAACTCGCGCGCACCGGACATCGTGACCGAGCTCCGTGGCTTCGGCATTGCGCCAATGGTGCATGACGCGAAGGCCGATCCCGCCGAGACCTTCGAGGAATTCGGGCTCATGATTAACCCGCTTGAAACCTTCTCCGGGCTTGATGCGCTGGTACTCGCCGTCGGTCACGCGGCGTATCTGGCCGATCCCGGCCGGCTGCCGGCGATGCTCCGCCCCGGCGGGGTGCTGGTGGATGTGAAATCCGTGCTCGACCCGGCCGCGCTCCGCGCCGACATCCGGTACTGGAGCCTCTGACAGGGAACGGGCCGCCCGCGGAGGCGCGATGTTCCGGACGACCCCGATCGACGGCCTCCTGATCGTCCAGCCGCCACGCTACGAGGATGCGCGCGGCTGCTTCGCCGAGACCTGGAGCCGGTCGGCCTTTGCCGCACAGGGTCTTGCGATCGACTGGTGCCAGGACAATCACTCGCTGTCGCGCCAGGCCGGCGTCCTGCGCGGCCTGCACTACCAGGCGCCGCCGATGGCCCAGGCCAAGCTGGTGCGCTGCACCCGCGGGCGGATCTGGGACGTGGCGGTGGACATGCGGCCCGGCTCGCCGACCTGCTGCCGCTGGTTCGGGACCGAGCTCGGGCCTGCCGAGGGCTGGCAGCTTCTGATCCCGCGCGGCTTCCTGCACGGCTTCCTGACGCTCGAACCGGACACCGAGGTGCAGTACAAGGTCGACAACCCCTATGCCCCGGGGCACGAGGGCATCGTCGCCTGGGACGATTCCGCTCTCGCCATCGCCTGGCCCCTCGCCGCCCCGCCGCTCCTCTCCGACAAGGACCGCGCCGCGCCGCCCCTCTCCGGCCGGACCAGTCCCTTCGCCGGGGCAGCCGACGCATGAGAGTCCTCGTCACCGGCGGCGCCGGCTTCATCGGATCGGCCGTAATCCGCCAGCTTATCCGCGACACCGCCGCAGTTGTGGTCAACCTCGACAAGATCACCTACGCCGCCAACCCGCAGGCGCTCGAGGAAACCGCCACGAACCCTCGCTACCATGAGGTCCGGTGCGACATCTGCGACCGGGCGCGGCTTGCGGGCGTGTTCGAGGAGCACCGGCCCGATGCGGTGATTCATCTCGCTGCGGAAAGCCATGTCGATCGCTCGATCGACGGGCCCGCGGAGTTCGTGCAGACGAACATCGTGGGCACCTTCGCGCTCCTCGAGACGGCGCGAGCCTGGCAGACAGGGCGCCGCCGCAGCGGTTTCCGGTTCCTGCACGTCTCGACGGACGAGGTCTTCGGCTCGCTGGCGCCGGGCCGGTCGCCCTTCGCCGAGACCGCGCCCTATGCGCCGAACAGCCCCTACTCCGCCACCAAGGCGGCCGCGGACCATCTCGTCCGGGCCTGGGGCGAGACCTACGGGCTTCCGGTCCTCATTACCAACTGCTCCAACAATTACGGCCCCTGGCAGTTTCCGGAAAAGCTGATCCCGGTGATGGTGATCTCGGCGCTCGAGGGCGGGCCGCTGCCGGTCTACGGCACCGGGGAGAACATCCGCGACTGGCTTCATGTCGAGGATCACGCCGCCGCGCTCCGGCTGGTGCTCGAGCGCGGCAGGCCCGGTGCGCGCTACAACATCGGCGGCGATGCCGAGCGGAGCAACATCGCCGTCGTCCGCGAGATCTGTGCCGCGATGGATGCCCGTTTCCCCGGTCGCTCCCCGCATGCACGGCAGATCCGCTTCGTGGCCGACAGGCCGGGTCACGACCTGCGCTATGCGATCGATGCAGCGACGATCCGGCGCGAGCTCGGCTGGCGGCCGGAGCGGAGCTTCGAGGAGGGGCTCGCAGCGACGGTCGACTGGTATCTCGCCCATGCCGACTGGTGGCGGACGATCCGCGCGACGCGCTGTCCCGGGGCCCGCCGCGGCCTCGCGGCCGTCTGACATGCGTGTGCTCGTGATCGGCCGCACCGGACAGCTCGCCCGTGCCCTTGCCGCCCGGCGGCCAGCCGGAATGGCGCTGGGTGCCCTTGGCCGCGCGCAATGCGACCTCGCCTTTCCGGCCGGGATCGGCGCCGCCATCCTTCCGCACCGCCCCGACGTCGTGATCAACGCGGCCGCCCATACGGCGGTCGATCGCGCCGAAGCCGAGCGCGATCTTGCCTTCCGGGTCAACGCCACCGCCGCCGGCGCCATTGCGCAGGCCTGCACCGTTGCCGGCGCCGCCCTGATCCACATCTCGACGGACTACGTCTTCGACGGCATGAATCCCCTGCCCTACCGCGAGACCGATCGGGCCGGGCCGCTCAATGTCTACGGTGCCAGCAAGCTGGCGGGCGAGCGGGCGGCCCGCGAGGCCTGCGCCCGCACGGTGATCCTGCGCACTTCCTGGCTCTATTCGCCCTGGGGCCGCAATTTCCTGACCACAATGCTGGCCCTCGCGGCCTCCCGCCCCCGGATCGAGGTGGTCGCCGACCAGCGCGGCACACCTACCTCGGCCCTGGATCTGGCAGAGGCCTGCCTCGCCGTGGCGCGCGCCGCCGCCGATGCGCCGGCCGGCGCGCCGATCTGGGGGCTCTACCACTGTGCCGGGGCCGCCGCCTGCAGCTGGGCGGAGTTCGCGGGGGGCTTGCTCGCGGCCGCGCACCGGCGTCTTGGCACGCCCATGCCCGCAATCGAGCCGATCCGCAGTGCCGACTACCCCGCGGCGGCCCGCCGCCCCCGCTCCTCGGTGCTCGGCTGCCAGAAGTTCGAGTCCGCCTTTGCACTCCGCCCCCGTCCCTGGCCGGAGGCGCTCGGCCAAGTGCTCGACCGCATCGCGGCGGACCCAACCGCATCGCCGCAGGCCGTTACCGGCTGACACGGAAAGTCCTTCGCCGGGCCGGTCCTCGCAGGCTATGATCGCCTCACGCGCAGATCCCGGGGTGCGATGCAGACCGTCAGGCAGATTTCCCGCTTCGGCATGGTCGGGCTTGCCGCGACTGCGGTCCATGTGGCGGTCGGCCTCGGCCTGAATTCCGGCGCGGGCCTGGCGCCGCTCTGGGCGAACCTCGCGGCGTTCTGTTGCGCCCTCGGCGTATCCTTCGTCGGCCAGACCCGGCTTACCTTCCCGGACCGCCCCGCCGACGGGCGCGCCTTCCTGCGCTTCGCTGCCGTCGCCCTCGCGGGCCTCGGGCTAAACCAGGTCATCGTGTGGCTTGTCACTGCTCTGGTCGGCGGCCCCTATTGGCTTGCGCTCGCGATCATCGTCGCCACGGTGCCCGGTCTCACCTTCCTCCTGCTCAAGTTCTGGGCGTTGCGGCACTAGCCGGCGGGTGGCGAAGCGCCGCCCGCTCAGCGCCGGGACGCCGGCATGGGCCGCGATCACGTAGACCGGCCGGCGCTTCACCTCGACGAAGATGCGCGCCATGTACTCGCCGAGGACGCCGAGGCCGATCAGCACCAGGCCGTTCATGAAAAGGACCACGACCAGGAGCGAGGCATAGCCCGGCACGTCCGCACCCATGAGCAGCGTGCGCAGGATGATGTAGGCACCGTATGCCCCGGCGAAGGCCGCCATGGCAAAGCCGAGATAGCTCCAGACCTTCAGCGGCACCGCCGAGAACGAGACGATGCCGTCGATGGCGAGGGCGAAGAGGCGGGGCCAGTTCTGCTTGGCCGTGCCCGCGGCTCGGGGTTCGCGCGCATATTCGATGACCACCTGCCGGAAGCCGAGCCAAGCAAAGACGCCCTTCATGAAGCGCGACCGCTCGGGCAGGGCAGCCAGCGCGTCGACCACCCGCCGGTCCATCAGCCGGAAATCGCCGACATTCTCCGGAATCTCGATCGCGCTCAGCCGGCCGATCAGCCGGTAGAAGGCATGCGCCGTCGCCCGCTTGACCCAGCTCTCGCCCTCGCGGGTCGCCCGCCGCGCCAGAACGACGTCGAAGCCCTCGCGCCACCTGGCAACCATTTCGGGCACGATCTCCGGCGGATCCTGCAGGTCGGCGTCCATCGGGATCACCGCCCGTCCCGCTGCAAAGTCGAGCCCCGCGCTCAGCGCGTTCTCCTTGCCGAAGTTGCGCGACAGCCCGATCAGCCGGATATGCGGGTTCCGTACGCGCCAGGCCGCGAGCCGCGCATAGGTGTCATCGGTGCTGCCATCGTCGATGCAGAGGATCTCGTAGTCGCGCGTGACGCTTTCGATCACCGGGACGACGCGGACGAAGAACCGGTCCAGAACCGCGCTCTCGTTCCACATCGGGACGACGACGCTGATCTCGACAGTGCCCGGAACCTCTGTGGGCATGTGCTGCGGTTTCCCCCGCTTGCGCCTCGCCGCCCTGCCGCCAGCAGGCCGGCAGGGTCACACTCTGCGGGAACGCCGCCGGAGAGGTCAAGAGAACAGGGCCGCCGCGGGCCGCTTTGCTCCATCGCCCCGGGGGCCCGGAATGGACCCATCGGATCTGGCGACCCCGGCAGGATTCGAACCTGCGACCATCGGCTTAGAAGGCCGGTGCTCTATCCGGCTGAGCTACGGGGCCATGGTCGAGTGCATACAGGCGCCGGCGCAGTGGTGCAACGGTTGCGCGGCCAGACCCTTGCCGACCAGGACCCGGCGCCTTAAGAACGCGCCTGACCGACGGGGAGCCCGGAGCGGACCGACATGACCGAACTCGCCTACCGCGAGCCCGAGCCGAAGATCATCCACGGCGTCCGTGACGACTGGGAGATCGTCATCGGCATGGAGGTGCATGCCCAGGTGCTCAGCAAGGCGAAGCTGTTCTCCGGCGCCTCGACCCGGTTCGGGGCCGAGCCGAACAGCAATGTCTCGCTGGTCGACGCCGCGATGCCGGGCATGCTGCCGGTGATCAACGCGTTCTGCGTCGAGCAGGCGGTGCGCACCGGGCTGGGGCTGAAGGCGCAGATCAACCTGCGCTCGGTCTTCGACCGCAAGAACTACTTCTACCCGGACCTGCCGCAGGGCTACCAGATCAGCCAGTACAAGCACCCGGTCGTCGGCGAGGGCGAGGTGCTCGTCGACATGGCGCCCGGCGTTGCGCGCAAGGTCCGGATCGAGCGCATCCATCTGGAGCAGGACGCGGGCAAGTCGATCCACGACATGGACCCCGAGATGAGCTTCGTCGACCTCAACCGCACCGGGGTCGCGCTGATGGAGATCGTCTCGTTTCCCGACCTGCGCGGGCCGGAGGAGGCGGCGGAGTATGTGCGCAAGCTCCGGCAGATCATGCGCTATCTCGGCACCTGCGATGGCAACATGCAGGAGGGATCGCTGCGCGCGGATGTGAACGTGAGCGTGCGCCCGAAGGGATCTAACGCGTTCGGCACGCGCTGCGAGATCAAGAACATGAACTCGATGCGCTTCATCATGCAGGCCATCGACCACGAGGCGCGGCGCCAGATCGCGATTCTCGAGGATGGCGGCACGGTCGAGCAAGAGACGCGGCTCTACGATCCCAACCGGGGCGAGACCCGGTCGATGCGCTCGAAGGAGGAGGCGCATGACTACCGCTACTTCCCGGATCCGGACCTCTTGCCGCTGGAGATCGGGCAGGCACTGGTCGACCGGGTGGCCGCGGGCCTGCCGGAGCTGCCGGACGAGAAGAAGGCCCGCTTCGTCAGCCAGTACGGGGTGACGGAATATGACGCCGGCGTGCTGGTCGCCGACCGGGCAAATGCCGACTTCTTCGAGGCGGTGGCGAAGGGGCGCGACGGCAAGCAGGCGGCGAACTGGGTGATCAACGAGCTGTTTGGCCGGCTGAACAGGGAAGGCCACGGCATCGAGGAGAGCCCGGTCGGCGCGGCTCAGCTTGGCGGGATCATCGACCTGATCGCCCGGGGCGAGATCTCGGGAAAGATAGCCAAGGACCTGTTCGAGATCGTCTATGCGGAGGGCGGCGACCCGGCAGCAATCGTCGAGGCCCGCGGCATGAAGCAGGTCACCGACACCGGAGCGATCAAGGCGGCGGTCGAGGCAGTGCTGGCCGAGAACCCGGACAAGGCCGAGCAGGCAAGGGCCAAGCCCTCGATGGCCGGCTGGTTCGTCGGCCAGGTGATGAAGGCCACCGGCGGCAAGGCCAACCCGCAGGCGGTGCAGAAACTTGTACGCGAGAAGCTGGGGATCGGATAAGGACGCGGGCGCGGGCGACCGCGAGGACGGAGGCGAAGATGTCGGCGAAGGTGTTCATCGACGGCGAGGCAGGAACGACCGGGCTGCAGATCTACCGCCGCCTGGCCGGGCGTGCGGATATCGAGCTGATCCGGCTCGACGATGCCGCGCGCAAGGCTGCCGGCGCGCGCCGCGACGCCCTGCACGCCGCCGACCTCGCGATCCTCTGCCTGCCCGACGACGCGGCACGCGAGGCGGTGGCGATGCTGGGCAATGCGCCGACGCGCGTGATCGATGCCAGCACGGCGCACCGGACCGATCCATCCTGGGTCTATGGCTTCCCGGAGATGACCCCCGGGCAGGATGCCCGCGTCGCCGCGGCGCGGCTGGTCAGCAATCCCGGCTGCTACCCGACCGGCGCCATCGCGCTGATCCGGCCGCTGCGCGAGGCGGGGATTCTGCCCGCCGACCACCCGGTCAGCATCAACGCGCTCTCGGGGTATACCGGCGGCGGCAAGGCGCTGATTGCCGAGTTCGAGCGCGAGGGTGCACCCTCGGCCTTCGTCTACGGGCTGGGCCAGGGCCACAAGCACCTGCCGGAGATGACCTGCCACGGGCTCCTGGACGAGGCGCCGATCTTCGTACCCCAGGTCGGCAACTTCGCCCAGGGCATGATCGTGCAGGTGCCCGTGCATCTCGACCGGCTCCCCGGCCGGCCGACGCTCGCCGCATTGCACGAAGCATTGTCGGCGCATTACGAGGGCGCGGCCAATGTCAGCGTCGCCCCGTTCGAGCCCGGCCGCGCGCGGCTCGATCCCGAGATGCTGAACGGCACCGATCGCATGGAACTTCATGTCTGCGGCAGCGCGGCCCGCGGCAAGGCGGTGCTGGCCGCCGTGCTCGACAATCTCGGCAAGGGCGCCTCGGGAGCGGCGGTGCAGAGCCTGGAGCTGATGCTCGGCCGCGCTGCCGCGGGGGCACGGACGGCCGCCGCATAGGCCACCGCTTGCGGTTCGCTCTGCCGCATTGCAGAGTCGCAGAAGCCGAAGGAAAGGATACCTCCGCCATGGCCTACGAATACAAGACCGTCGGCGCACCGGAGAAGGGGATGCGCAAGCGCGGCGCGCGCAGCAAGTCCGACCGGGTCGCTGCCGCCTTCGGGCAGATCCTCGAAACCGAGGCGGTCGATGGCTGGGAATACATGCGGACAGACCTCGTGCCGGTGGTCGAACGCTCGGGCCTGTTCGGGCGGCCGCAGGAGATTCACCGGGCGGTGATGGTGTTCCGCCGCTCGCTGGAGCGGCCAGCCACGCCGATGCACCGGCCGCTTTTCGACACCGATGTGCAGCGCGCGCCGTCGATGGCGCCCCAGCCGGCACATACCGCTTTCCCCGCTCCGGCGCCGTCCGCACCGGCGTCCAGGGAACCGGTCGTTCATGTCGCGGGGTGGCAGGAACCGGTGGCGCCCGCGCAGCCCGGAGCGGCCGAGGGCGAGCCCGACCTGATCCTCGCACATCAGCTTCGCGGGCCCTCCGGGCCGTCGGGCCGGCGCTGACGCACCGGGCGCCTACTCGCCGGGCGCCTT
The DNA here is from genome assembly GCA_039805905.1 of Limibaculum sp. GTDB lineage: Bacteria > Pseudomonadota > Alphaproteobacteria > Rhodobacterales > Rhodobacteraceae > Thermohalobaculum. The sequence continues at coordinate 258,940 of JBDIVM010000005.1, forward strand.
CAGCTCCATCGACAGCGCGTGAACCGGGCCGGCCAGCTCCTCGGCCAGAACCCCGTTGACGGCACGCTGACGCTCAACCCGGCTCTTGCCCGCGAACCGGGCCGAGGTCATCCGCAGGTGGAAATGGGTCTCTCCGCCTTCGCGCCAGCCGCCATGGCCGCGATGCCGCTCGCTGTCGTCGACTAGCTCGAGCGCCAGAGGCTCGAAGGCAATTTTCAGTTTCTCGGTGATTTTTTCGCTCACCGGCACAGCGGAATCCTCCTTGTCAAGCTATCGGTTTCAGCCGTGTTTCAGTATCCTGTTTCGACTCGGAAGCAGAAGTCGGATGAGAGATGCGGCCACGCTCTCCCTTTCACTACGACGTCTCGGTCGCGGCCGACAAGCTGCGCCGCCAGCGCGCGCGCGGCATGACCGGCGCCTTCGATACCTCGCGGCGTGAATGCGACTGGCCGGGCTGCGCCGGGCACGGGTCTTACCGCGCGCCGCGGTCGCCCTCCGCGCTCACCGACTACCGCTGGTTCTGCCTCGAGCATGTGCGCCAGTACAATGCCGGCTGGAACTTCTTTGCCCAGTCGAGCACCGAAGAGCTCGACGCGCAGATGCGGGCAGACCGGGTCTGGGAGCGCCCGACCTGGCGGCTTGGCAACGGGCCGAGGGGGCCCATCGCCACGCACCCGCACTCCGAAGGCCGGGCCTGGGCTCGCTGGGGCTTCCGTGATCCGTTCGAGGTCCTCGGCGACGCGGCCACACTGAACCCCGGGGACATCGCGAACGACGAACGCCCGCGCCGCAGGATGCCGCGCGAAGAGCAGGTTGCGATGGACGCGCTCGCCCTCCCGCACCAGGTCGACGAGCGTTCCGAAGTGCGCGCCCGCTACCGCGAACTGGTCATGGAACTGCACCCGGACATGAACGGCGGGCAGAACCCCGACCCCGAGCGGCTGACGCGGGTGCTGAAGGCCTGGCAGGTCCTGCGCAAGAGCCGCAGCTTCAAAGACTGACCGGCAATGAGGGTTACTCTGCTCGGCACCGGTTGCCCGGTCGCCCATCCGCGCCGGGGCGGCGCGGCGACGCTGGTCGAGACAGATCAGGCGCGGGTGCTGGTCGATTGCGGCTCGATGGTCACCCAGCGGCTGGTCGAGGCCGGATGCCCGGGCGCAAGGCTGGACGCGCTGCTGATCAGCCATCTGCACTCGGACCATCTCGTCGACTTCTATCAGCTCGTGGTCTCGAGCTGGCACCAGGGGCGCGCCGGGCCCTGGAGAGTGCATTGCCCGGACCCGGCGATCCCGGCGATCGAGGCCACCATGGAGGCCTGGCGAGCCGAGCGCGAGCTGCGCATCGCCTTCGAGCAGCGCCCGTCGGCCACGGGCCTCGGCGTCAGCTGCATACCCTTGTCGCCGGGCCGGCGGGTCACCATCTGCGATCTGGAAATCGAGCCGGTCGAGGTCGATCACGCGCCCGTTTCTCCCGCCTACGGCTTCGTCTTCCGGGCCGGCGGCAAGTCCGCCGTGCTCTCGGGCGACACCCGGGTGTCCGAGGCGCTGATCGCCTCCGGTCGGGGTGCCGACCTGCTGGTGCACGAGGTATTCCTGCACCGCGAGATGCCCCCGGTCCCGGGACGCCGGTCGGCCGCGACGGTGGCCGCAGTCGCCTCGTACCACACGCTCTCCGGCGAGGTCGGCGGCGTGGCGGCGCGCATGGGCGCGAGGGCCCTGGCGCTGACCCATTTCGTGCCGCCCGAGTTCGACCGCGCGGCGCTGCTGGCCGAGGTGGCGCAGTCCTATGGCGGCCCGGTCTTCGTGGGCGAGGACCTGATGGGCTTCGATCTCGCGAGCGGCGACGTCGCGCTGGGCACGTTTCGCGCCCGCCTGCTCTGAGGGCGATCACCACCGGGATTCCTGGCGCGAACGGGACGCAGGACGGCGCGCTTGCCCTTGCAAACCGCGCGCCTATGGTCCAGAGGATCGGTCGGAATGACTGGAGTGGCGAGAATGGCTGACGGCAGGGTGAACCCGGCGGAGATCCCGACGGTCGATATCGACGTGCGCAAGACCTTCGGCATCGACCTCGACATGAAGGTGAAGGGATTCCCCGAGCCGACCGAGCGCGTTCCCGCCATCGACGACACCTACCGCTTCGACCGCGACACCACGCTGGCGATTCTGGCCGGCTTCGCCCATAACCGGCGGGTGATGATCCAGGGCTATCACGGCACCGGCAAGTCGACCCATATCGAGCAGGTGGCGGCGCGGCTCAACTGGCAGTGCGTGCGGGTGAACCTCGACAGCCACATCAGCCGCATCGATCTGATCGGCAAGGACGCGATCAAGCTGCGCGAGGGCAAGCAGGTCACCGAGTTCCAGGAGGGTATCCTGCCCTGGGCGCTGCGCACGCCCACCGCCATCGTCTTCGACGAGTACGACGCCGGCCGGCCGGACGTGATGTTCGTGATCCAGCGCGTGCTCGAGGTCGACGGGAAGCTGACGCTCTTGGACCAGAACGAGGTGATCACGCCGCATCCCTCGTTCCGCCTCTTCGCCACCGCAAACACGGTCGGTCTCGGCGACACCACCGGCCTCTACCACGGCACCCAGCAGATCAACCAGGGCCAGATGGACCGCTGGTCGATCGTCACCACGCTCAACTACCTGCCCCACGACGCCGAGGCCGCGATCGTGCTCTCGAAATGCGCGAACTACCGGGGCGGGCGCGAGAAGACGATCAGCCGCATGGTGACGGTGGCCGACCTGACTCGGCAGGCCTTCATGAACGGCGACCTCTCGACCGTGATGAGCCCGCGCACCGTCATCACCTGGGCGCAGAACGCCGATATCTTCGGCGGCGACATCGGGTTTGCCTTCCGCCTGACCTTCCTCAACAAGTGCGACGAGCTCGAGCGCCAGCTGGTGGCGGAGATCTACCAGAAGTGCTTCGGCGAGGAGCTGCCCGAGAGCGCCGCCTCGATCAGCCTGGGGTAAGGCATGGTCTTCAAGACCGACAACCCGGCCGACCCGTTCAAGAAGGCGCTGGGCGAGGCGACCCGGGCGCTGGCGGGGGATGCCGAGCTCGACGTCACCTACTCGGCCGACCCGCCCGGCAAGACCAACACGGGCCTCAGGCTGCCGCAGGTTTCCCGCCGGATGACCCGCGCCGAGGTGATGCTGGCCCGCGGCACGGCCGATGCCTTCGCGCTGCGCGAGCGGTTCCACAACCCCGCCACCGATGCCCGCTACGCGCCTCCCGGCGAGATGGCCCGCGCGATCTTCGACGCGATGGAGACGGCGCGCTGCGAGGCAATCGGCGCCCGGGCCATGGCGGGGGTGGCCGACAACCTCGATGCCCGGCTCTCGGCCGAGGCCGAGCGGCGCGGCTACGCGGCGATGAAGACCACCGCCGAGACGCCGATGGCCGAGGCGGCGGGCTACCTGCTGCGCCGGGCGCTGACGGGGCGCAAGCTGCCGGCCGGGGCAGAGAACGTGCTCGGCATCTGGCAGGACTTCTTCGATGCCCATGTGGCATCCGACCTCGGAGCGCTCGGCGACAGCCTCGAGGACCAGACCGCCTTCGCCAAGCGCTGCTGGAAGATCATCGAGGAGCTGGGCTACGGCGACCAGCTCGGCCAGGATCCGGACCAGCAGGAACCGGAGGAAGCGGAGAGCGAGTCCGAGGACGAGGAGCAGCAGGACGACTCCCAGTCCGAGGAAGGCGGCGACGAGAGCGATCAGCAGGAATACCTGCCCGACGACATGCGCGGCGAGCAGGACGACACCCAGCAGATGGAGATCACGCTGGAGGAGTCGGACGCCGACGCCGAGGACCAGGACGAGATGGAAACCGACGACGGCATGCCTCCGCCCCAGCCACGCGAGGCGCCCGTCTCGGATGCCGATCCGAACTACAAGGTATTCACCCAGAAGTTCGACGAGGTGATCCCGGCCGAGGAACTCTCGGACGAGGAGGAGCTCGAGCGGTTGCGCGCCTATCTCGACAAGCAGCTCGAGCCGCTGAAGGGTGCGGTCTCGCGGCTCGCCAACCGCCTGCAGCGCCGCCTCCAGGCGCAGCAGAACCGGGCCTGGGAGTTCGACCGCGAGGAGGGGCTGCTCGACGCCGGTCGCCTCGCTCGCGTGGTAGCGAACCCGACGACGCCGCTCAGCTTCAAGGTCGAGAAGGACACCACCTTCCGCGACACGGTGGTCACGCTGCTGATCGACAATTCCGGCTCGATGCGCGGCCGCCCGATCTCGATTGCCGCCATCACCGCGGACGTGCTCGCCCGCACGCTCGAGCGCTGCCAGGTCAAGGTCGAGATCCTCGGCTTCACGACGCGGGCCTGGAAGGGCGGCGAGAGCCGCGAGGAGTGGCTCTCGAGCGGCCGGCCGCAGAATCCGGGGCGTCTCAACGACCTGCGGCACATCGTCTACAAGCGCGCCGACTCGCCATGGCGGCGGGCGCGGACCAATCTCGGGCTGATGATGCGCGAGGGGCTCCTGAAGGAGAACATCGACGGCGAGGCGCTCGAATGGGCCTACCGCCGCCTGCTGACGCGCAGCGAGCAGCGCCGGATCCTCGTGGTGATATCGGACGGCGCGCCGGTCGACGACTCGACCCTGAGCGTCAACCCCTCGAACTATCTCGAGCGGCACCTGCGCGAGGTGATCACGATGATCGAGCGCCGCGGCGGCGTGGAGCTGCTGGCGATCGGCATCGGCCACGACGTGACGCGCTACTACGGGCGCGCCGTGACCATCACCGACGCCGAGCAGCTCGCCGGTGCGGTGACCGAGCAGCTTGCGGCGCTGTTCGACACCGACCCGAAAGCCCAGACCCGCGCCGCCGCGCGCACGCGCCGCCGGGCGGCGTAGGGCGGCATAGGACCGGCTTCAGCCCGCCGCCTGCCGACGCCACCATGGCGGGCCGAAGCCCGGCCTACGGCACCGGCATCGCCAGCGCCGGCAGGCCCGTGAGCTGCCTGAGCGTCGCCAGAAGCACGCCGACGACCGCACCGACCACCCGCTCGGCCATGGTCGATGCCAGCGCGCGGATGTTGCGGATGAAGCGGGCCGTCATGCGCTGCAGCTCGGCCATCTCCTCCTGCATCTGCGCCTCGGACAGGCTGCCCGCGGCATAGGCTTCTCCGATCAGCAGGGTGAAGCTGGCGATCGACCGGGCCTTGGCCTGGGAGTAGCCGCGCAGCAGGGCAAGATCGGTGCGCAGCATGCCCGAGACGGTCTCCCCGATCCGGGCGGTGAGCTGGTCGAGTTCCTTGGTCATGGCCGGTTCCTCAGCGGTTGCGGTTCAGGATGTCGCGCTCGTAGATCAGCGCGTCGCGCAGGATGTCCTCGATCGCCGCGCGCCGCAGCGCGACCTGGATCGGGTCTAGCGCGGTGGCAGGCGCCCGCGGTGCGGACCCCGGCTCTGCGGGACGCGGCCCGGCCCCGTCCTGCCAGACACGGAAGGCGGCAAGATAGGCCGCGACGGTCTGGCGGTGCCGCTCGAGCGCGGCCTCGTAGGCGGCGACGCGCGCCACGGCATCGCCGGTGGCGGAACGGTCCTCGGCCTCGAGCTTGCGCAGATTGCGCAGGTAGTCGGCCATGTAGGCGGGCGTCGCATCGTCGTATTCCGCCAGCCGCTCCGTCCCGGGCAGGCCTTCGGCCAGCTGCGGGAGCGCCGCGCCGCTCCGGGCAAGCAGCCCGGGCAGGCCCTGCGGAGGCAGCACGGCCGAGCCCCGCGCCTCGGCCATCAGCCGGATGGTATCGGCCTGGGCTGCGAGGTCGCGGTAGCGCGGCTCGCGCGACTCGAAGGCGCCGGGCGGCTGCGCGGCGAGGTCCTGGAACAGACTCTGGGTGACGGCTGTCAGCCGGGTCAGCTCGCCCGCAAGCGCGGCGTCGTAGGCCGGCTCGCGGCCTTGGCCGCAGGCGGAGGCAAGACCGAGGAGCAGAAGGGCCGCGAGGCCACTGCCCCAGCGACGGAAGGCATGTTGCATGATCGTCTCCTTTCCCGGACGGCGCGCGGCCGGCGGGCAAGGAGCGACGCCCGCGTCGCGCGGGCTCACCGGCCAGAGCGGTAACGGAGAAAGGTGAAAGCCGGGTGAATCAGCGCCGGGTGCCGGCGGTCCGCCGGGTCCGGACCCGGCGCCACATCAACGCGCCGAGCCCGAACAGGGCGGCAAGCCCCAGAAGATCGAGGGCCGCAGGCCATTCCAGCAGCGTCTGCACCCCGGGGTCCCAGATCAGCGGCGTCAGGTGGCGCTCGATCGCGGGTTGCAGCAGCAGCAGGCTCTCACGGTGGAGCCAGGCCCACCAGACACCCAGCGGCTCGAGCCGCGGAGCGCCCTCGCGCAGCATGCTGCCGGCCAGGTCGGCCAGAAGAACGGCCAGACCCGCAAGTCCGAACGACAGGGCGAGCAGACGGAGCATGGAACCCCCGGCTCTTCGGTGACCCGGTGACGCTAACGCCGCGCCGCTGCGATGCCAAGCGGACGCCCGTCGCGGGGCTCCGGCGGCGCTTGCGATTCCGGGACCGCCGATATAGCGTCCGCCGCGTCGGAGAGATGGCCGAGCGGTCGAAGGCGCACGCCTGGAAAGCGTGTATACCGGCAACGGTATCGCGGGTTCGAATCCCGCTCTCTCCGCCATGGAATGCGCGCGCTGGCGGAAGGGGTGGGATTCGAACCCACGGAACCTCTCGGTTCAACGGTTTTCAAGACCGCCGCGATCGACCACTCTGCCACCCTTCCGGCGTATCACACATACAGGTGCGACCCAGCCCGGTCCAGCCGGCGCCCCGCATGGTGCCCGGCGATGCGGCGCTTCCTTTCCAGCACCGCACCCGGTAGACTGACGGGGCGGTCAGCGGAGCAGCACAAGAGACAGGGCCGCGGAAGGCAGGAGCCATGCGGAACAGCGGCAGATCCGCCGGTCAGGCGCTTGGCAGGAGGCTGGCGGCACTCTGCGGCGCGATCGCGCTTGCGGGCTGCGTCAGTGATCTGGCCGCGCCCGAGCCGTCGCAGGCCGATCTCGCTTCCGCATCGTCGGCCGGGGTGGACGACCCGGGGGCGGCCCCGGTCCTGCGGCTGGTCGCGGGGGCCGTCTCCGACATCGACCCCTCGCTCGTTCCCGACCCGGATTCCTTTGCCGCCGAATTGGCCCCCGTCTGGGACGGGCTGCCCACAATGCAGGGCGTGTGGATCGCCCATCCCCTGGCCGACCGAGCCCGCCGGGTGCGGCTGACCAATCTGCAGACCGGCGCGCAGGTCGACGGCGCCATGTTCCGGCGCGACCCGAACCGCGACGGACCGGCGGTCGCGATCTCGTCCGAGGCTGCCGGGAAGCTGGGAATTGCTCCGGATACCGAGACTCCCGTCGCCGTCGTGGCACTTGTCCGCGCTGGACCGGCGGCTGTTTCGCAAGCGGGCGCCGAGGGTCCGGGAAGCGAGGCAGCCACCGGCCCGGGCGACCCGGCAGCCGGCGAAGCAGGCGTTCCAGACGGCTCCGGGACTGCTGGCGACGCGCCGCCTCCCGCTGACGGAGCATCCGAGTTGACAGCCGCCGCTGCGAGCGGCGCGGAAACATCCGGCGCGATCCCCGCAGAGCAAGGTTCGCAGGCCACCAAAGCGACTGCGGATCCCGCATCGGCCTCCTTCGAGCGCGCGCAGGAGCAGCCGGCCGCCGCGTCCATCTCTGGATCTGGCCACCCGGGCGAACCGCGTGCGCGGATGGCGCCACAGGCGGACACGGGAGGCGGCGCCGGAGCGCTCGGCGCCGTTGGCAGCGCCCCTGCGCCGGACGCGGCCCCGGCCGCCCCGCCGCGCCGGCTTGCGGCGCTCGACCGGCCGACCGCGACGACGGAACAGCCGGTTTCCGAACCGGGCGCCGCCGGGGCCATCACGGACGGGATGCCCTACATCCAGGCCGGAATCTTCAGCGACCCGGAAAACGCTACCCGGCTGGTGGCCGAGCTGCGCGGCAGGGGACTCCCGGCCGAGGCCCTGGCGCTCCCGGCCGGCCAGCGCGGGCTGACCCGTGTCGTCGTCGGCCCCTTCGGGAGCGTCGCCGCACGCAATGCGGCGCTGGCGACCGTCCGCGAGATCGGCCCGTCAGACGCGATCCCCGTCAAGGGCTGATGCCGACCCCGCAACAGGTGAGGACCATGCCAGGACGAACCGCTGCACCCCTGCTCGCCACCGCACTGCTTCTCTGGCTGCCGGCCGCTCCCGCTCCGTCGCAGACCCAGACCACGCCGGCCCGCGCGGCAATTGTCGTCGACCTGACGAGCGGCGCTGTCCTGCTCGCCAAGGACGCCGACACCTCGGTTCCCCCGGCCTCGATGTCCAAGCTGATGACCATCGATCTGGTGTTCGAGGCGCTCGAGAACGGGCGCGTGGCGCTCGACGACACCTTCCGGATCAGCGAGAAGGCGGCCGCGATGGGCGGCTCGAAGATGTTCGTCCGCTCCGGCGAGGTGGTCAGCGTCGAGAACCTCCTGCGCGGCGTGATCATCCAGTCGGGCAACGACGCGGCGGTGGCGCTGGCCGAGGCGATCTCGGGAACCGAGGAGGCCTTTGCGGCGCTGATGAACCAGCGGGCGGCCGAGATCGGCCTTTCCAACTCGCATTTCACCAATGCGACCGGCTGGCCCGACCCGGCCCATGTCATGAGCCCGCGCGACCTTGCCACGCTCGCCGAGAGGATCATCGAGCACTACCCCGAGCATTACGGGATGTTCGCCGAGCGGGAATTCACCTGGGACGGCATCACCCAGCAGAACCGCAACCCGCTGCTCGGAGGCGAGTTCCCGGCCGACGGGCTGAAGACCGGCCACACCGAGGAGGCCGGCTACGGCCTCGTGGCCTCGGCCGAGCGCGACGGGCGGCGGATCGTGCTGGTCCTGACCGGACTCGAGAGCATGGCGCAGCGCAGCCAGGAAGCGGAGCGGCTGATGAGCTGGGCGTTCCGGGCCTTCACCACGGCGCGGCTCTACACTGCGGGCGAGAAGCTCGCCGAAGCCGAAGTCTGGGTCGGCAGCGATGGGGGGGTGGCGCTCGCCCCCGCCCGAGATGTCGTGGTGACGGTGCCCTACGGGCTGCTCGACAAGGCCGCGGTGACCCTCCATATCCCCGAGCCGGTCGAAGCCCCGGTCGCCGCCGGCCAGGAGGTCGGCCGCATCGAGATCGCCTTGCCCGACGTCGCCCCGGTCAGCGTGCCGCTGGTCGCCATGGGCGCCGTCGAGCGCGGCGGAGTCCTGCCGAGGCTCAAGGCGGGGGCCAGGCTCCTGATCGACCGGGTTCTGGCCGCGTGGCAGGGATGAAGGGCAGATGGCGGAGCGCGGCTTCTTCCTCACGCTGGAGGGGATCGACGGGACCGGCAAGTCGACCCAGGTGCGGGCTCTCGCGGCACGCCTACGGTCGGCCGGGCGGGAGGTCGTCGAGACCCGCGAGCCCGGCGGCGCTCCCGGCGCCGAGCAAATCCGGCGGCTCCTGGTCGAGGGTGATCCCGGGCGCTGGTCGGCGGAGACCGAGATGCTGCTGTTCACCGCCGCGCGGCGGGACCATGTGGAGCGCGTGATCGCACCGGCACTCGCCCGCGGCGCGGTCGTGATCTGCGACCGCTACGTCGATTCCACCCGCGCCTATCAGGGCGCTGGCGCGGCCGGGCGCCGCACGCTGGTGGACCGGCTGCACGATCTCGCCATCGGCCTCGACCCGGACCTGACCCTGATCCTCGATCTCGACCCCGCCGCCGCGGCGGCGCGCGCCGGTGGCCGATCCTCCAACGGCCACGAGAACCGGTTCGAACGCAAGGGGCTGGAGTTCCAGGCACGGCTCCGCGACGAGTTCCGCGCGATCGCCGCGGCCGAGCCGGCGCGATGCCGGGTCCTCGACGCCTCGCTGCCGGAGTCCGAGGTCGCGGCGTCGGTCTGGGCCGCGGTCGCTGGCCCGCTCGGGCTGCGGGCGTGACGGCCGAGACCGACGCGCCCGAGCCGGACCGGGTCCCGGGCTACCCCCACCCGCGCGAGACCCGGCGCCTGTTCGGACAAGGTGCGGCCGAAGCGGCTTTCCTCGCTGCCTGGACCGAGGGGCGTCTGCATCACGGCTGGCTTCTCCGGGGGCCGCGCGGCACCGGCAAGGCAACGCTCGCCTACCGGGTCGCCCGGGCGCTGATCGCCGGGGGGCCGGTCGAGGCCGGCGGACTCTTCGGCGGCATTCCCGCGCCGCCGCCGGCAACTCTCGATGCGCCCGGGAATTGCCCCGTCGCGGCCCGCATCCGGGCGCGCAGCGAGCCGCGCCTCGCCGTGCTCAGGCGCGAGGTCAACGAGCGCACCGGAAGGCTCCGCAGCCAGATTTCCGTCGAGGACGTGCGCGCCGTGCGCCGATTCCTGCAGCTTTCGGCCGCTGACGGTGGCTGGCGGGCCGTGATCGTCGATGCCGCCGACGAGATGAACGTCTCGGCCGCCAACGCACTCCTGAAGGTTCTCGAGGAACCGCCGCCGCGCACCGCGCTGCTGCTCGTGGCCCACGCGCCGGCGGCCCTGCTGCCGACCATCCGCTCACGCTGCCGGACGCTCGAGCTGCGCCCGCTCGGCGCCGACGACCTGACCGCTGCGCTCGACCAGTGCGGCGCCGCAATCGCGCCGGACGAGGCGGAGGCGATGACGCTCCTCTGCGGCGGCTCGGTCGGCGAGGCGCTGCGCCTCGATGCCGGAGGCGGCGTCGCTCTTTACGGCAGGATCGTTGCACTGATGCAGGAGGGCCGGGGCATCGATCGCGCTGCGATGGTCGCCCTCGCCGAGACCGCCGGAGGCCGCGGCGCCGAAGCGGTATACGAGCTGGTCGGGCGCCTCACCCTCACCCTGACCGGCAGGCTTGCCCGCCGTGCGGCGACCGGGACGGATGACGGTGAGGCCGGCCCGGGCGAGGCGGCGCTGATGGCGCATGTGGCCCGGGCGCCGGCGCAGGCCGCGCTCTGGGCCGAGGCAGTAGCCCGCATCGCGGCCACCACCCGCCATGCCCGGGCGGTGAATCTTGACCCCGCCCAGACGATCATCGATACCTTCCTCGAGCTTGACGCCACCCTTGCGAAGGCCCGCAACGCGGCCTGATGGCCCGAGCGAGCGAGGACATCCCGCCCATGACAGCCCCCCGGCTGGTCGACAGCCACTGCCATCTCGACTTCCCTCAGCTTGCCGGGGAACTGGACGCGGTCATGGCGCGCGCCCGCCGCGCCGGGGTGATGCGGATGGTCACGATCTGCACCCGGCTGCGCTCCGAGCCGCAGGCCCGGTCCATCGCCGAGGGCCATGACGGCATCTTCTACGCCTGCGGCACCCACCCGATGAATGTCGCGACGGAGCCGATGGCCACGGTCGAGGCGCTGGCGGTGATCGCCCGGCACCCGCTGATGGTCGGCATCGGCGAGACCGGGCTCGACTATCACTACACGAGCGAGTCGAAGGCGGCACAGCAGGAGAGCCTGCGGCTGCACATCGAGGCCGCCCGCAAGACCGGCCTGCCGCTGATCATCCATTCGCGCGACGCCGACGCCGACATGGCCCGGATCCTGACCGAGGAGCACCGTGCCGGCGCGTTCACCTGCGTCATGCACTGCTTCTCCTCCGGCCGGGCGCTGGCCGAGGCGGCTCTGGACCTTGGCTTCTACCTCTCCATGTCCGGCATCGCTGCCTTCCCGAAGTCAACCGAGCTCCGGGCGATCTTCGCGACGGTGCCGCTCGGGCGCATCCTGGTCGAGACCGACAGCCCCTACCTTGCGCCCCCGCCCCACCGCGGCCAGCGCTGCGAGCCCGCCTTTGCAGCGCTGACCGCGCGGGTCGGCGCCGAACTGTTCGGCATCGGCTACGACGAGTTCTGCGCCGCCACCTCGGCCAATTTCGACCGGCTCTTCGCCCGCGCGGCGGATCGGACAGGCAGCACCGGAGATTCCGCCTGATGAGCGGAATGCTGCGATTTACCGTCCTCGGCTGCGGCTCGTCGGGCGGTGTGCCGAGGATCGGGCTGTCCGGCCCGAACTGGGGTGCCTGCGATCCGGCGAACCCGAGGAACCGCCGCCGGCGCTGTGCGCTCCTCGTGCAGCGGATCGGGGCAGAGGGTCAGACCAGCGTGCTGATCGACGCCGGCCCTGACCTGCGCGACCAGCTCATCACGGCCGGGGTCGGCTGGCTCGATGCGCTGATCCTCAGCCACGACCATGCCGACCATGTCCACGGCATGGACGACCTGCGCATGGTGGTCTTCAACCGCCGCTCGCGGCTCCCCGCCTGGATGAACGCGGCGACCGAGCGCACCGTGACCGCGCGCTTCGGCTATGTCTTCGAGACCCCGCCCGGCTCGAACTACCCGCCGATCATGGACCTCTGCCGGATCGATGGCCCGGTCACCGTCACGGGCGCCGGCGGCGTCATTTCCGCCGAGCCCTTCTCGGTGCCGCATGGCGAGATCGAGGCGCTGGGCTTCCGGATCGGTCCGGTAGTCTACACGCCCGACATCAAGGACATGAGCGACGCCGCCTGGGCCGCGCTCGAAGGTGCCGACTGCTGGATCCTCGACTCGCTGCGCTACAAGGAGCATGTGAGCCATGTGAATGTCGGGACGGCGCTCGCCTGGATCGCCCGGGCGGCACTGCCCCGGGCCTTCCTCACCAACCTCCATGTCGACATCGACTATGCCGCGCTCGATGCCGCGACCCCGGCCAATGTCCACCCGGCCCATGACGGGCTGGTGCTGGAATATCCGCTGTGAGCCTGGTCCCGACCCTCCTCGCAATCGTCCTGCCGGTCTTCCTGGTCGTCGGATCGGGGTATGGCGCGGTGTGGCTGAAGCTGTTCCCCGACGATGGCGTCAACGTCCTGATGAAGTTCACGACGAACTTCGCGGTGCCCTGCCTGCTGTTCAAGGCAATGTACGACCTCGAGCTCGGCACTGCGATGCGGCTCGACCACATGGCGTCATTCTATGGCGCGTCGCTGGCCTGCTTCGCCGGAGCGGGTCTCATTTCTCGCTTCCTGCTCGGGCGGCGCCCCGGCGAGGCGGTCTCGGTCGGCTTCTCGGCCATGTTCGGCAACTCGGTCCTGCTCGGTATCCCGATCATGCAGCGCGCCTTCGACCAGGCGGCGATGTCGGCCATGTTCGCGCTGATCGCCTTCCACGCGCCGATCTTCTACACGGTCGGCATCTTTGCCATGGAGACGCTGAAGAAGGACGGCGCCGGAATGGCGGGCGCGAGCGGCCGCACGGCACGGGCAATTGCAGGCAACCCGCTCATGATCGGGCTCGGGCTCGGGCTCGCCGCGAATGTTGCCGGCGCCCCTCTGCCCGCGGTCCTCTACGAGGCCGTCGCGATGGTGGCGCGCTCGGCACTCCCGGTGGCGCTGTTCGGCCTCGGCGGCATCCTGACGCGCTATGCGCTCAAGGCGGAAACCGGCGAGGCGCTGCTGATCTCGGCCTTCTCGCTCATCGCCCGCCCGACGCTCGCCTGGCTGATGACCGCGCAGGTCTTCGGCCTGCCCGAGCCCTTCGTCCGCGCCGCGGTGCTGATGGCCGCCATGCCGCCGGGCGTGAACGGCTATGTCTTCGCGGCGTTGTACGACCGCGCCGTCGGCACCGCAGCAAGCGCGGTGATCCTCGGCACGGTCCTCTCGCTCGGCACGATCACCGCCTGGCTTGCCTTCCTCGGCGGGGCGGGCGGCTGAGGCGTCTCTACTCCGCCGCCTGTGGCACCGCTGCCGCGCCGGAGCGGAACCGCTCCAGCAGCACGGCCCGCTCCTCGGCCGCCCGCTCGGCGCTCGCGAGCTTGACATGGCCGAAGCCGCGCACCTGCAGCGGCAGCCGTGCCAGCTCGGCGGCGATCGGGGCGTTCGACCGGTCGAGCCTGCCGATCACCTCGCCCAGCAAAGTCTGGTAGTCGCGGATCATCTGCCGCTCCATCCTGCGCTCGGCCGAGTAGCCGAACGGGTCGACGGGCGTGCCGCGCAGGAAGCGGAACCGGGCGAGGATCCTGAGCGCGCGCGCCATCCAGGGGCCGAATTCGGACTTGACCGGGCGGCCCTCGGAATCCTTCCGGCCGAGGATCGGCGGGGCCATGTGGTAGGTGACCCGGCCGACATGGTCGAAGGCCTCGGCGAGGGCCTGATCGAGGGTCTCGGTATGCAGCCGCGCCACCTCGTACTCGTCCTTGTAGGCGAGGACCTTGAAATATCCCTCCGCAACGGCCTCGGCAAAGCCTGTGGCGCCGCTCGCCTGCTCGGCTTCCCCGGCGCGCCCGACGAGGCGGAGGTACCGCTTCGCGAGCCGCCGGCCCTGATAGCCGGTCAGGAACTCCGCCCGCCGCTCGATCTTCTGCTTCAGCGTTTCGGCGGCCGGGACCTCTGCGGTGACCGCGCCGCGCGCATCGAGCGGGTGCGAGACCGACCAGCGGCCGATCTCGAAGGCCCGGAGATTGCCCTCGACGCCGGCGCCGTTGAGCTCGATCGCCCGGCGGATCGCCGCCGCCGAGAGCGGCACCATGCCCGCCTGCCAGGTTGCGCCGAGCAGCAGCACATTCGCATAGATCGCGTCGCCGAGCATGCTCTCGGCCAGCGCGTTGCCCTCGACCATGGTCAGCGCCTCTGTCCCGACCCGGCGCTCGAGCGCCAACTTCAGCCCGGCCACGGGCAGCCGGAACTCGGTGTTGCGGGTGAATTCGCCGGTGACGATCTCGTGGCTGTTGCACACCACATGCGTCCGGCCGCGCTCCATCGCCTGCAGGGTCTTCGGTGCCGCCGTCACCACCAGGTCACCGCCGATCACCGCATCGGCCTCGCCGGCGGCGATCCGGATCGCGTTGATGTCGCCGGGCTGCGGCGCAATCCGGCAGTGGATCGTGACCGCCCCGCCCTTCTGGGCAAGGCCGGCCATCTGCATCTCGCTCGCGCCCTTCCCCTCCAGATGCGCCGCCATGGTCAGGAGCGCGCCGACCGTCACGACCCCCGTGCCGCCGACACCGGTGATCAGCAGGTTCCATGGCCGGGTCAGCGCCGGAATCTCGGGCTCGGGCAGCGCGGGCAGCGTGAAATCCGCGGCCGAGCGCGCCTTCGGTACCGCGCCCTCGACGGTGACGAAGCTCGGGCAGAAGCCCTTGAGGCACGAGAAATCCTTGTTGCACGCCGACTGGTCGATCCGGCGCTTGCGGCCGAGGGATGTCTCCAGCGGCAGGACGGCAACGCAGTTCGACTGCACGCCGCAGTCGCCGCAGCCCTCGCAGACGCTCGGATTGATGAACACCCGCCTGTCCGGGTCCGGGAAGGTTCCGCGCTTGCGCCTCCGCCGCTTCTCGGCGGCGCAGGTCTGGATGTAGAGGAGCGCGGTCACGCCCTCTTCCTTCTGCAACTCGCGCTCGACCGCGATCAGCTCCTCGCGCGGCCGCACCGGCACCTCCGGCGGCATCGACGGCACGCTCTCCTTCCCGTCCACCACCGCCACGACCCGCCGGACCCCCATGGCGAGCAGCTCGCGGGCGATCCGGTCGGGGCGGAGCCCGCCGTCATGGGCCTGCCCGCCGGTCATCGCCACGGCGTCGTTGTAGAGGATCTTGTAGGTCATGTTGACGCCGGCGCCCACGGCCGCCCGGATCGCCATGATTCCTGAGTGATTGTAGGTGCCGTCGCCGAGGTTCTGGAACACGTGGCCGCGCTTCGAGAACGGCGCCTCGCCGATCCAGTTCGCGCCCTCGCCGCCCATATGGGTGAAGCCCAGCGTCTCTCGGTCCATCCACTGCACCATGTAGTGGCAGCCGATACCGGAATAGGCGCGCGCGCCCTCCGGCAGCACCGTCGAGCTGTTATGCGGGCAGCCGGCGCAGAACCACGGCGTGCGCTCGGCGAGCTGCGGGGCGTTGCCCGCCTCGGTCAGGGTCTCGAGCCGGGACAGGCGCTCGCCCAGCGCGGCGTGGCCGGCTCCCTCGGCCTCGAGGACCCGGCCGAGACCGCGGGCGACCTGCACCGGGTCGAGCCCCATCTTGACCGAGAACAGCACCTTGCCCTGTTCGTCCTTCCAGCCGATCACCCTGGGGCGCTCGGAAGCACTAAACAGCACCTCCTTGAGCTGGGTCTCGATGACTGCCCGTTTCTCCTCGACCACGATCACCAGATCGAGCCCCCTGGCCCATTCGCGCAGGCGCACGGTCTCCAGCGGCCAGACCATGCCGACCTTGAAGGTTGTAAGCCCGATGCGCCGCATCGCCGCGTCGTCGAGCCCGAGGATCTCGAGCGCATGCACGGTATCGAGCCAGCTCTTGCCCGACGAGACGATCCCGATCCGCGCGCCCGGCCCGCCATGCACGGCGCGGTCGAGGTTGTTGGCGCGTGCGAAGGCCTGTGCGGCGAAGCGCTTGTAGTCGTGCATCCGCGCTTCCTGCAGATGCGGCGTGTCGTGAAGCCGGATGTTGAGGCCGTCCGGCGGCAGCTCGAAGTCCTCGGGAATGGCGATCTTCAGCCGGTGCGGGTCGCCGTCGACCACCGCAGTCGCCTCGACCGTGTCCTTCATCGCCTTGATGCCGACCCAGACGCCGGCGAAACGGCTGAGCGCCCAGCCGTAGAGCATGCAATCGATCAGCTCCTGCACGCCAGCGGGCGAAAGGATGGGCATCATCGCGTCCATCAGCGCCAGCTCGGACTGGTGCAGCGTGGTTGAGCTCTCGCCGGTGTGGTCGTCGCCCATCGCCACCAGCACGCCGCCATGCCGCGACGTGCCGGCGAAGTTCGCGTGGCGGAACACGTCGCCGGAGCGGTCGACGCCTGGCCCCTTGCCGTACCAGAGGCCGAAGACGCCCTGATACCTGCCCTCGCCCCTCAACTCGGCCTGCTGGGTGCCCCAGAGGGCCGTGGCGGCAAGGTCCTCGTTGAGGCCGGGATGGAATTTCACGTTGTGCTCGGCCAGGAACCTGCCGGCCGACTGGAAAACCGAATCGACGGCGCCGAGCGGTGAACCGCGATAGCCGCTGACATAGCCGGCGGTGTCGAGGCCTGCGGCGACGTCGCGGGCATGCTGCATCAGCGTCGCGCGGAGCAGGGCCTGAGTGCCGGACAGGAGAACCGGCGACTTGGCCAGATCATAGCGGTCCGCCAGCCGCACATCGCGAAGTTCCATGCGTCCTCTCCCCGCATCAGCGGCAATCGGTGCGATTCACGCCTCCGATTAAAGGTAAGCGTCTATGACCTTTCTGGCAAGTGCTCCGTGCGCCCGCGTGCCGTCGGACCGGACGGCAGCCGCCGCATTCTGGATCCGGGCCTGACTCGTCCCGAATCCATCTAGAGCGGCCGGGCCAGATGTCCGCCGTCGACCGGAAGCGTCACCCCGGTAATATAGGCGCCCCCATCCCCCAGGAACAGCAGCAGCGGGCCGTCGAGATCCTCCGGCCGGCCGAAACGCCGCATCGGAATCCGCTGCCGCAAATCGTCGCCTGCCGGTCCCGCGAGGAACGCATCGTTTATGTCGGTCGGGAAGTAGCCCGGGGCGAGGGCATTGACCCGTATCCCGTATCGCGCCCACTCGAGCGCCAGGCTGCGCGTCAGCTGCACGACCGCCGCCTTGGACGCGGAATAGGCGGCGACCCCCGCCCCGGTGCCAAGTCCAAGGATAGAGGCAGTATTGACGATCGCCCCGCCGCCCCTCTCGGCTATCACCCGCGCCGCCGCCTGCGCGACCCGGAAAACACCGGAGAGGTTGGTGTCAATCACCTGCTGCCACTCCGCTTCGGGCATCTCGATTGCCCGGCCGCCCCAGGCGATGCCGGCGTTGTTCACCAGTCCGTCGAGCCCGCCAAGCGCTTCGGCGGCTCGCGCGACGCCGCCGGCAACCGAGTCCTGATCCGTGACATCCATCGCCACCGCCAGGATGCGGCCGTCGCCCTGCCGCGCCAGCGCCTCGAGGGCCGAGACCCGGCGGGCCGCGGCTGCCACCGTGGCGCCATTTGCCGCGAGCATCCGCGCCATGTGGGCGCCGAGACCGCTGGAAGCACCGGTCACCAGCACCCGCTTGCCCGCGATACCCATCCGCATCTTCCGCCCCTCACCCGCTGCGTCGCTGCGGCCCGGCCGGCATCCGGCAATGGCGCGCTTTGCTCGTTCGATCCCGGACCTTACCAGAGCCGTTCCGGGCCAACGCCCTATTTCTGCCTTTCTCGGGGAAAAATTTCGCCTTGGTTCTGGAAGAAAACCAAGCCGTGAGTGTTTTCGTAGCGGAGTGGGATGGCTCGTGTAGCGTGAGAGGGAGTAGTCGTGAATCAGGTTACGCATATCGAATCGTGCGGGATGACAAGTGCTGCGCGCCAGATTGGTGATTCCTGGAGTCTGTTGATCGTTTGGGAAGCCCTGCAGGGCACCACCCGTTTCGACAACTTCCAGAATCGTCTGGGCGTTGCCCGCAACATCCTGTCGAACCGGCTGTCGAAGCTGGTCGACGAGGGAATCCTCGTCAAGTGCCCCGTGCGCGCCGGCGCGCGCCGGCTCGAGTACCGGGTTACCCGCAAGGGCGAGGCGCTGCGCCCCGCTCTCGAGATGATCGAGGGCTGGGCCTCGCGGATCGAACTGGACGGGGTGAGGCACTAGAGCGGACCAGGCCGCACGCAATCAGCGATAGCGCTCCAGGACGGTCGCCGCGGTTTCCAGGGCGACCGCCTGGGCGCTCAGATCGCGTGCGGCCCGGTCGCATGTCTCCTTGCTTTCCGGATAGCGGTCGGCGCAGCGCACCGTAATGCGCAGCGTCTCGCGCTGCTGCGCGACCTCCGCCTTGTAGCGGTTGAAACTGCCGCTGCGCTGCATCCCGGCAATCCCGTCCAGCACCTCCTTGCAGGTGACGCCCTGCGCCCGCAGCGCAATCGACAGCGCCCGGTCGGACGACGGCGCGAGGCAGAGCTTCCAGATCACGTCGAGCTGCACCGCCGGGAACATCCGCATCAGCGTCTGGAACCGGTCGGGCAGCGAGACATAGCCGTTGCGGACGCCGGTCGGACTCCAGAACTCGTAGGAGGCCAGGAACCCGTTGCCGGCGATCCGGCCGGTATCGGTGCCCGGCGCATCGATGTAGTCCGGGCCGGGGGTTGGCAGCTCCAGATCGCTCCGCACGAAGGTCTCGACCCGCCCCGCCGCGATATCGAGCTGGCCGCCCGCCAGGATGGGAATGATCGCCACATTGGCGCCGAAGGGCAGCGGCTCGATACGCACGAGCACCGTTCGCCCGTCCATGTCGAGCACGGCCTCGGCGCTCTCGCCGGCGCGATCTGCGCGGAACGCCTGTTTCCGGCCCCCGGCGTCGCGGAAGCTGCCGTCGAAACCACCGCCCCTTGGCACGATCTCGATCGTCGCCCCTGCCGCGCCCTCGACGCCGTAATAGGTGCCGGACAGCTCTTCGGCGCCTGCCTCGCCGCGCGTCCATGCGAGCACGACAAGCGCGACGGCGGAGGCAAGAATGCAAATCAGTTGTCTCGTTTGTCGCATTTGACTGCGATAATTCCCCGCGGAGCTTATATCCATAGCTAATTTGGATAGGCAGCTCAGGGCGGTGTGCCCCTGGTGCCGGGCGGGTGACCGGAAGCGACCGGCGAGGAGCGTTTGAGATGGACTGGGACAAGCTCAGGGTTTTCCATGCGGTCGCCGATGCGGGCAGCCTGACCCATGCGGGCGAGCAGCTCGACCTCAGCCAGTCGGCGATCAGCCGCCAGATCCGCGGCCTCGAGGAGCAACTCCAGACAACGCTGTTCCATCGCCACGCGCGCGGCCTGCTGCTGACCGAGCAGGGCGAGCTGCTCTACGAGGCGACGCTCTCGATGACGAAGCGGCTGAACATGGCTGCGGCGCGCATCAGGGATTCGAAGGACGAGGTGCATGGCGATCTGCGGGTGACGGCAACGGCCGGCTTCGGCACCCTGTGGCTCGCACCGAGGCTGCACCGCCTGTTCGAGGCCCATCCGGACCTCTCTGTGAACCTGATCCTGACCGAGACGATCCTCGATCTGCCGATGCGCGAGGCCGATGTCGCGATCCGCATGGCAAGCCCGCAACAGGCCGACCTGATCCGGCGGCCGCTCATGGAAGTGCGGATGCGGCTCTATGCCGCGAAGTCCTATCTTGAGGCCGCGGGCACTCCCACGTCGATGGATGAGCTTGCCGACCGCCGGATCATCTCGTTCAGCCCGAGCGCGCCGCAGCCGAACACGGCGTCCGACTGGCTGCGGGAGCACGTCCACCCGCAGCGGCGCGCGCATCTGATGATCAACAGCTATTTCGGTGTGCTGAAGGCGGCGATCAACGGTCTCGGCGTCGCCGCCCTGCCGGACTACGTGACCCGCGACTATCCGGAGCTTGTCAACATCCTGCCCGAGGAGAGCAGCCCGCCATTCCCCGTCTACATCGTCTATCCGGAGGAGCTGCGCCGGTCGCAGCGCGTGCTCGCTTTCCGTGATTTCATGATCCGGGAGGTCGAGATGTTCAATCGGCGCAGCATGGTTGCGCCGAGGGTTGCAACCAACGCATAGCGGCTATTCGCCCCTGTGACGGAGCGGCGCCTTGCGGCCCCCGAGTCCGCATACTAGATCATTTCTCGAAGCGCCGCTTCCGAGTTGCGCTTCAGGTTGTGATACCTCCCTGTTGAACTAGGCCGGGCCGCTTGGTCCGGCTTTTTTTTGGTCGCCGCCGGCCACATCGTCATCGCCAGAGCCGGTCGCCAAGCTCCTGCTCCAGCCCCGCATAGAGATGCGCGACCTCCTCCTCATAACCGTTGAACCGGACGGTGGGGATCACATCTTCGGTAGCGAGCACCCGTTCGGTCTCCTGGCTCCAGCGCGGATGGCGGACCGCCGGATTGACGTTTGCCCAGAACCCGTACTCGTCGGACGCCAGTTCCTCCCAGAAGCTCACCGGCCGTTCGGTAGTGACGCTGATGCGCCTGACCGACTTGACCGACTTGAACCCGTATTTCCAGGGCAGGTGCAGCCTGAGCGGCGCGCCGAACTGCTTCGGCAGCACCTTGCCGTAGGCCCCGACCACGAGCAGCGCCAGATCGTTCGCCGCCTCGTCGATGGTCAGGCCCTCGACATAGGGCCAGGGATACCAGACCTGCCGCTGACCCCGCGCCGTATCCGGGTCGAGGAACGACTCGAAGCGGACATACTTGGCCCCGGCCTGCGGCTCCGCCAGCGCCAGCAACCGGTGCAGCGGCAAGCCGATCCAGGGCACCACCATGGACCACGCCTCGACGCAGCGGTGCCGGTAGATGCGCTCCTCGGCCCCGAGCCGGGCGATCAGGTCCTCGACCCCGATCTCGAAGGGCTTGCCGACCATGCCGTCGACGGTGATGGTCCAACCATCGGTCTTCAGCGCCTGCGCCGCCTCGAAGATCCGCTTGTGCGACCCGAACTCGTAGAAGTTGTTGTAGGTCGAGTTGGTCTCCTCGTCGGTGACCGGCCGGCCGGCATCAGCAAAATCCGGGTTCTGCGACGGCACCGGTGCGAACGCGCTTCCCGGGGTCGCGGCGGCGGCGAGATGCGGCCCGAAGGGCCGGCCCGGAATCGCGGCCCCCAGCCCGGCCGACGCGGCCAGCCCGCCCGCAGTGGCAAGAAAGCTTCGCCGGCTCCAGAACGCCACCTCCGGCGTGACCTCGTTCTCGCTGATCCGCCAGCGCGGCTTCCGGATGTAGTGCATGGGCCTCCTCCTGCGTCGCAGCCGGGCGGGTCGCCCTGGACATGGTGCCGCGCGTCCGGATCACCGGACGGCGACCGATCCCTCATGCGCGACCCGGCCCCGACAATGGTAGCGGGCCGGCCGGCTCAGTCGAGCACGAATTCGTCCTCGGCAAAGCCCTGCAGGTGCAGCAGCGCCGTCAGCTCCGCATGGCGGATGTCGGCATCGGCCCGCTCCGCCACCACCGGCTTCGCCCGCCAGGCGACTCCCAGACCCGCCGCTTCGATCATGGCGAGGTCGTTGGCGCCGTCCCCGACCGCAAGGACGTCGGACGGGCGAAGACCGCGGGCCGCTGCGATCTCGCCCAGTGCGTCGAGCTTTGCCGCCCTGCCCAGGATCGGCTCGCGCGCCGCCCCCGAGAGTCGTCCGTCCTCGAACAGAAGCTCGTTCGCCCGGTTCTCGGCAAACCCCGCCGCCGCGGCAACCCGCTCGGTGAAGTAAGTGAAGCCGCCCGAGACCAGAGCCGTATGGGCGCCGTGCGCCGCCATGGTCCGGACCAGGACCCGGGCGCCGGGGTTGAGGCTGATCCGCTCGGCATGGACCCGCGCGAGCGTCTGCTGCGGCAAGCCCCTCATGAGGGAAAGGCGCGCCCGCAGCGCTCCCTCGAAATCGAGCTCGCCCGCCATTGCCCGCTCGGTGATCGCGGCAACCTGCGGTCTCACCCCCGCGAAATCGGCGATCTCGTCGATGCACTCGACCGGGATGATTGTCGAGTCCATGTCGGCGATCAGGATGCGCTTGCGCCGTCCCTCGGCCGGCACCGCGTTCACATCGACGCCCGGCAGGGCCGCGCGGGCGGCGGCAAGATCGGGCGCCGTGGCGCATGCCACCTCGGCGGCGGAGGCCCCGAGCCGGCGGCATTCGCCCGTGCGCTGGCCTGCCGCCGCGGCGGCACGGGTGATGTCGGCGCCCGAAAGCCCCCGGCCGGCCGGGGCGGTCAGCACCAGGACCTGCGCCACCGCCCGGGCTCTCAGCCGAACGCCGCCTGCCGCTGCGGCGGGACGACCGCCTCCAGCTCCTCCGCCAGCAGGAAGGCA
The DNA here is from genome assembly GCA_039805905.1 of Limibaculum sp. Classification (GTDB taxonomy): domain Bacteria; phylum Pseudomonadota; class Alphaproteobacteria; order Rhodobacterales; family Rhodobacteraceae; genus Thermohalobaculum. The sequence goes on from JBDIVM010000005.1 coordinate 281,703, forward strand.
AGCTCCAGCGCCTGGCTCGCGTTCAGCCGCGGATCGCAGGCCGTATGGTAACGATCCGCGAGATCTGCCGGCGTGAGCTGCTGCATCCCCCCCGTGCATTCGGTCACGTCCTTGCCCGTCAGCTCGAAATGAACGCCGCCGGCATAGGTGCCCTCGGAGGCATGCATCTCGAAGAACTCGCGCACTTCGGCCAGCACCCGCTCGAAGGGGCGGGTCTTGTAGCCGGACTCGGACTTGATCGTGTTGCCATGCATCGGGTCGCAGGACCAGACGACCTTCCTGCCCTCCCGCTCGACCGCGCGAATCCACTGCGGCAGATGCTTGCCCACATTGCCGGCGCCGGTGCGGCAGATCAGCGTCAGCCGCCCAGGCTCGTTCTGCGGGTTGAGGACGTCGGTCAGCCGCAGCAGGTCGTCGGGCGTCAGCGAGGGGCCGCATTTGAGGCCGATCGGGTTCAGGACGCCGCGGCAGAACTCCACATGGGCGCTGCCCGGCTGGCGGGTGCGGTCGCCGATCCAGATCATGTGCCCCGAACCGGCGACGGTCTGGCCCGTGGTCGAGTCGACCCGCGCCAGCGACTCCTCGTAGGGCAGCAGCAGCGCCTCGTGGCTGGTGTAGAACTCGACGGTCCTGAGCTTCGACTCGGTCTCCGGGTCGAGGCCGCAGGCGTCCATGAAATCGACCGCCGAGGAAATCCGCCGCGCGAGCTCCTGGTACTTCTCCACCTCGACCGAGCCGCGGGTGAAGTCGAGGTTCCAGGCCTGCACCCGGTGCAGGTCGGCGTATCCGCCCGTGGCGAAGGCGCGCAGGAGGTTCAGCGTCGCCGCCGACTGCATGTAGGCCTGGATCATCCGCTCGGGGTCCGGCTCGCGCGCCTCGGCGGTGAAGGCGATGTCGTTGATGATGTCGCCGCGGTAGCTCGGCAGTTCCACATCGCCGATCCTTTCGGTCGGAGCCGAGCGAGGCTTGGCAAACTGACCGGCCATGCGGCCAACCTTCACCACGGGCACGCGGGCCGCGAAGGTCAGCACGACCGCCATCTGCAGCAGTACCCGGAATGTGTCGCGGATCCCGTCGGCCCCGAATTCGGCAAAGCTCTCGGCGCAGTCGCCGCCCTGGAGCAGGAACGCCTTGCGCTCGGAAACATTGGCGAGCAGCGCCTTGAGGCGCCGGGCCTCGCCCGCGAAGACGAGCGGCGGGAAGGTGGCAAGCCGCGACGTGACGGCAGCAAGCCTTGCCTGGTCCGCATAGACCGGCATCTGCAGCGCTTCGTGGGTGCGCCAGCTACTCCTGGTCCAGTTCCGGGTCATCGCGCGATCTCCGAGGTTCCGATGCCGCCCCTATAGCCCAGCGGGAATGCGCATTCCAGTCCCGATGCCGCTGCCGGTCGCAGGAGCCGGAGTCGGCGGCGGCCTGCTTGACGAGAGCACGGAAGCGGCGTCAATGTCGTTTTCTGACCGGATGGGCTCAGCCCGACCGGCCGTGCCCCTGCAATGGCGAGCCCAAGCAATCGCGACCCCAGGACGGAACCCATGAGCGACGCGCCGATTGCGAGCGCCACAAAGACCCACGAGTTCGTCTTTCTCCTGTGCGAGATGTTCTCGATGATGCCGTTTGCCGCTGCGCTGGAGCCTTTGCGGCTGGCCAATCGCATGGCGCGACGGCCGCTCTACAGCTGGCGTCTGGTGTCCGAGGGCGGCCAGGTTGCCACCGCATCGAACGGCGTCATCGTCCAGGTCGATGGCGGGCTCGAGGACATCCCGCGCGAGGCATCGATCGTCGTCTGCACCGGGTTCGGGCTGGAGCGGGCATCCTCGAAACCGGTGCTGACCTGGCTGCGCAAGCAGGCGCGCCGCGGCACCGGAATCGGTGCTGTCTGCACAGGCAGCCATGTGCTGGCCCGCGCCGGACTGCTCGACGGGAAGCGCTGCACGATCCACTGGGAGAACCACGCCTCCTTCGCCGAGGAATTTCCCGAGGTGAAGCTCTCGAACCTGCTTTACTGCATCGACGACGGGATCTTCACCTGCGCCGGGGGAACCTCGGCCGCCGACATGATGCTGCACATCATCGCTGACGAGCACGGGCCCGACCTCGGATCGCTGGTCGCCGACACGCTGGTGCATACGCCGCTGCGGACCGAGGCGGACGAGCAGCGGCTCTCGGTCCCGGCACGGATCGGGGTTCGGCACCCCAAGCTCGTCTCGATCATCCAGAAGATGGAGCGCTCGACCGAGGATCCGATCAGCCCCTCGGAACTCGCGAAGTCGGTCAACATGTCGACCCGGCAGCTCGAGCGGCTGTTCCGCCGCTACCTGAACCGCAGCCCGAAGCGCTACTACATGGAGCTCCGCCTCGACAAGGCGCGCAACCTCTTGCTGCAGACCGACATGTCTGTGATCAACGTGGCGCTCGCCTGCGGCTTCACCTCGCCCTCGCATTTCTCCAAGTGCTACCGGGCACATTTCAACCGCACCCCCTACCGCGAGCGCGGCGCACCCGCCCATACCGGCGCGGAGAAGGCGCCCAAGGTGGATCCCGACGACACCGGCCAGCCGGAAAAGATGCGGCGCGACCGGGCCGCGCGGCGCGCGTGAAACCCCTGCCGCCGGCCCGCGCGGACTTCCGGGCGTTCCGCCCGATAACCACGCGCTGGGCAGACAACGACCTCTACGGCCATATCAACAACGTCCAGTACTATGCCTTCTTCGACACGGTGGTGAACGCCCATCTCATCGAGCGGGGCGTGCTCGACATCCATCAGGGCCGGACCATCGGCTTCGTTGTCGAGACGAAGTGTGTCTACCATGCCCCGCTTGCTTTTCCGGACCGGATCGAGGGCGCGCTCCGGGTGGAGCGGATCGGCGGCTCATCGGTGCGCTACGGCGTGGCGATCTTCCGCGAGGGCGCCGGGCGAGCGGCCGCATCCGGCCACTTCATCCATGTCTATGTCGACAGGGCGACCGGGCGGCCCGCCCCGCTGCCAGCCGATCTCAGGCGCGAGCTCGAAGCGCTGCTCGTGCCACCCGAAGGCGCGCACGATGAAGCCGGCCGGTGAGTCGGGCCGAAGGGCCGAGTCGATCGCTCGATGGGGTGGTTCCAGCCTCGGATATCGGCCGCCGCCTGCGGCAGGGGAGCCTCGGCGGGCCATCATGTGCGACAAATCGGCCAGACGCCATTGCCCTCTTCTGTCCTGGAATCCGCTCCCAGCTCCATCATGTCGCCAAACCTCCGCCATATTCAGACAATTTTGACAACCTGTGATTGCATAATTTCTGCCACTTCAATCAATAGTGATCATCCGATCTCTGTAGTCTGCCTCATTCATTTTTTAACTATTAGATGATCTTAATTGTGTTTATTAAGATTTAATTTACAAATTGCCCCGTCTGACCGACCTTCTGATCACACACACGGCGCAACACACGCAACGCACGCAAGGGCGGCTCTGGTGGGGAGAGCCGCCCTTCAGCGTTTTGCGGGTCTGGGGATGCGCACGGTCCGGCCCTGGCTGTGTGGTCGGGGCGGGGAGATTCGAACTCCCGGCCTTCGGTACCCAAAACCGACGCGCTACCAGACTGCGCTACGCCCCGCCAGCACACGGGCTCACGCACTATCGCAACTTGTCCTGCGCCACAAGGCGGCTGGCAGGATCCGCGGCGCCTGACGAAGTGTCACTCGCCGCAGCGAGCCTCCTCCGCCGCACTCCGGAAGGCGGGATGGCGGAGCTGAGTCCCGGGGGAAATGCCAAGCTGGCGCGACAGTCCGCCATTGATCTCGAGCACCGCCCGGACCGGCCCCGCGGACTCCGACACCCGCTGCGAATAGGTGTCGGTGCGCTCCGCGATGCTTTCCACCCGGCCGCTGTCGTCGACGAACAGCATGTCCAGCGGGATCATGGTGTTCCGCATCCAGAAACTGGCGGGGCGGGGCGGATCGAACACGAAGAGCATGCCGGCATCCCTAGCCAGGGCCGGACGGAACATCAGGCCGCGCGCCTGCTCGGCCGGATCGTCGGCAATCTCGATGGAGAAACCGGCCGCTCCTGCCGGAAGCAGGACGTCGATCCGGTCCGGCGCGCAGGCTCCGGCGGCCACGCCGGCCGACAGGGCGGCGGCCGCCAGGGTCAGGAAAGTCGGAACGCCGGCGCTAATCGTCGTTGCCGGCGTCAACAGCGGCTTCCCAGAGCCGGAGTTCGGCGACCATGAGCCCGCGCGGGCCGCGGAAGGTGCGCACCGCCATGCCCTCGCCACTGGAGAGATCCTGGAATCCGCAACGCCGCACCGTCTCCATATGGACGAAGACGTCGTCCGGCTGGCCGAAGACATTGACGAAGCCGAAGCCCTTCTGCTTGTCGAACCATTTGACGCGGGCGGGCACAAGCGGGCCGGCCTGGACCTCGGGACCGAGAAACTCGGTCGGCCGGGTCGGTTCGGCGAAGCCATGCGCCTCCGGGACCTCGGACTCATCGACCTCCAGGATTTCCTGGGCATTCAGGCCGCGCTGCCCGCGGGCCGCGAGGAGACAGATCTTCGATCCTTCGGCAAGGGTCATCTTGCCGAACGCACGCACGCAGGATGCGTGTACCATGATGTCCGGTCCGCCGCCCTCTGGCACGACGAACCCGTATCCCTTCACGGAGTCGTACCACTTGACCTGGCCCCAAACGGCGCTGCCGGTTCCCGTCTGTGTCTCGCTCAACATACCACCCACGAGTCTACCCGCACCATTTCGAACTACCACTATATTTCTGCCACGCTTGCGCCTCAAACTAAAAATGCGGCCGATTCGGTTGCAGACAGCAATTAGATCGCCGGGCATGAAATCGGAGGCAGGTTCACGATGAAGCGCATGCTCGCTGCAGTTGCACTGCCGCTCCTCGCGGCCGCCGCATGCACCGCATCTGCACCGGATTCCCGCTCCGTCCGCGAGCCGATGGTCGAAGACCTCCATCGCGCGACCATGATCGTGGTCGATCGGCCGCCGGTCATCGCGGTGCTGTCGCCCGTTGATCTACCAGTTGCCGAGAGGGCCGCAAGCCGAATCGACCGCGCCGGTCTCGCTGCGCGGGGCTTGTCGCGGCGGGTCGCTGCGGATGCACTTCCCTTCCTGACGGAGACCCGCACCGGGCTGGAGTTTCTCGCCGCCGCCCCGCCACGCGCTCTGGCGAGGGGGATGCCCCCCGAATACTGCCCGGCCGTCGCCGCGGTTGCCGGGGCGCCGGGCGCCGCGCCGGCTGACATTGCGGTCCGGGCGCTCCGCTCCTGCCTCGACCGGCTGCCCGCGGACGCCGGCGGCTGCGGTTGCCGGATCATGGCGCTCGACGACCTGCTGCTGGTTCCGCGTGAGGACACGGCCTATGCCACCGGCACGTCCGCCCGCATGCAGGCGCCGGCACTCGGCCTCGATCTCCTCTTGGTCGCCGAGGAGGAGCCCGGTCACCCGGCACTGCTCCGGGACCTCAACGGCACGGTCGCCCGGGTGATCCGGAGCGCTGACGGATCGGTCGTGGTGGAGTTGACCGCGACGGGGCAAAGCTTCACCGGATTCAGCGTTCCCGTCGGTTTCCGCCGGGGTCGGGTCGCCGAGCGCATCTACGCCACCGACTCCGCGGGGAACCGCATCGCCGTGCTGATCGGCTTCGAGCCCGGCGAACTCGCGAACGGCGCCGCGGCCTGGATGGCCTGGCCGCAGAAAGGCTAGGGCGCAACAGCGCAGGGTCGGGCGCCAGGAGCGCCGGCACCGATTTCCCGCTTGCCCGGATTCCGCCGCAGGGTCACTCTGCCCTCCAGAGCAGGAGCCGGGGGCCGCAGATGTTCCAGTCGTTCGACGAGCCGTCGCAGAAGGATGCCAGCGCCGGACGCCTCGCCGCGCTCCGTACCGAACTTGACCGGCTCGGTGTCGACGGTTTCTTGGTCCCCCGCGTCGACGCCCATCAGGGAGAGACCGTGGCGCCCTGCGACGAGCGGCTCGCCTATCTGACCGGATTCACCGGCTCGGCCGGTATCGCCGTCGTGCTGCGCGGCCGCGCGGCATTGTTTGTCGACGGCCGCTACACCCTGCAGGCGGCACAGCAGGTCGACACCGGGGCGTTCGAGATCGTGCCGAGCCACGAGACGCCACCGGCGAAGTGGCTCGAGCGCGCGCTCGGGCGGAGCGGGCGTATCGGCTACGATCCCTGGCTGCATGGCAAGGCCGAGATCGACCGCCTGGCGAAGGCCGCTGCGCTGAGCGGCACGGCGCTGGTGCCGCTCGATGAAAACCCGGTCGACCGGGTCTGGAGCGACCGGCCCGGCCCGCCGTCCGGCGCCGTCCGGATTCACCCGGAAGACCTTGCAGGCGAAAGCTCCGCCCGGCGCCGGGAGCGGATCGGGGCACTGGTGGCCGAAGCGGGCGCCGGCTGCGCGGTGCTGACCCGGCCCGACAGCCTCGCCTGGCTCCTGAACATCCGCGGCACCGACCTCGTGCGCTCGCCTGTAGTCCTCGGCTTCGCGCTGGTCGAGTCCGACGGCCGGGTCTCTCTCTACATGGTCCCGGACAAGCTCGATGGCACCGTCCGGGCACATCTCGGCAGCGAGGTCACCGTCGCCGCGCCGGACCGGCTCGGGCCGGATCTCGCCCGGCTCGCGGGGCAGACAGTGCTGGTGGACGAGGGAAGCTGCCCGCTCTGGATCGCAAGTCGCCTCGAGCAGGCCGAGGCAAGCCTGCTCTGGGGCGATGATCCCTGCGTGCGGCCCAAGGCCCGGAAGAATGCCGCCGAGATCGCCGGAATGCGCGCGGCCCACCGGCGCGACGGCGCTGCGGTCTGCCGGTTCCTGCACTGGCTCGACGAGGCGGTAGCGCGGGGCGAGGAACTGACCGAGATCGATGTCGTCACCGCCCTCGAAGGCTTCCGGTCGGCGACCGGGGCGCTCGAGGACATCGCCTTCGACACCATCTGCGGATCCGGCCCGCACGGCGCCATCGTGCACTACCGCGTGAACCGCACCTCGAACCGCAAGCTCGGGCCGGGCGAGCTCCTGCTCGTCGACTCCGGCGGGCAGTATCGCGACGGCACCACCGACATCACCCGCACGGTCCCGATCGGACCGGCCGACCCCGCCGCCATCCGGCCCTATACGCTGGTCCTGAAGGGCATGATCGCCCTCAGCCGCGCCCGCTGGCCCAAGGGCATTGCCGGGCGCGACCTCGATCCGCTGGCGCGGATCGCGCTCTGGCGCGACGGCCTCGACTACGACCACGGCACCGGGCATGGCGTCGGCGCCTACCTCAACGTGCATGAGGGTCCGCAGCGGATCAGCCGCCGCGGCGGCGACGCCGAGCTCGAGCCCGGCATGATCGTGTCGAACGAGCCGGGCTATTACGCCGCTGGCCGGTTCGGCATCCGCATCGAGAATCTCCTGGCAGTCACGGAGGCTGCCGTGCCCGAGGGCGGCGAGCGGCCGATGCTCGGCTTCGAGACGCTGACGCTTGCGCCGATCGACCGCCGGCTGATCGCGCCGGACCTGCTCGATGCCGGCGAGGTCGCCTGGTTCAATAGCTACCATGCCCGGGTGCTCGCGGAAATCGGCCCGGACCTCGATCAGGCGGCGCGCGCCTGGCTCGCCAGGGCCTGCGCGCCGCTCGGCTGATCCGGTTGCGGGACTCGCGCTCGCGCCGGAATCGGCCTATGGAATGGGAGCGGCCGCCCGGCACCGCGGGGGAGATGTCCAGCATGTCGAGAAAGTTCACCATCGAGCCGGGCACCGGCGTCCATGTGGTCCGCGCCGGCGGCGCGGTGATCGCCGAGACTGCCCGGGCGCTGATCCTGCGCGAGGAGGGTTATCCGCCTGTGGCCTACTTCCCGCGCGAGGATGTGGGCATGGCGTTCCTCGATCCGTCCGAGACCCGGACCGCCTGCCCGCACAAGGGCGTGGCGACGCACTACCACATCGCGGCCGAATCCGGCCCGATCCGCGATGCCGCCTGGTCCTACGAGGCGCCGCTCGAAGCCGCCGCCGCGATTGCCGGCTACCTCGCCTTCTACACGGACAAGGCGACGGTCGAGGCGATCTGAACCGCGTCAGAAGACGAGCGGCCCCAGCAGCATCCCAGCCGCCACGGCCACGGCGACGCCGATCAGGTCGAGCGGCGCACCGGCACCCAGCATCCGGGCGCCGGTGACCGAGGGGTGGTTGAACACGATGGCATTCGGCGGCGTCGCGACCGGCAGCATGAAGCCAATCGAGGCCGCGAGCGCGACCGGCAGGGCAAAGGCGACCGGATCGTGGCCGAGCCCCGCCGCAGCCGCGCCGGCCAGTGGCAGGAAGATCGCCGCCATCGCGGTATTGCTGGCAAGCTCGCCGAGGCCGACAATCACGAGCGCGGTCGCGACGACCAGCACCGGCATCGGCAGGCCGGCCAAGGCGCCGGAAGCACTGCCGATCCTGGCCGCGACGCCGCTCTCCGAGATCGCGGCGGCCAGCGCGAGGCCTCCGCCCACCAGGATCAGGACATCCCAGCGGAGCCGCGCCGCCTCGTCCCATGCGAGCAGCCGGCCACCCGTGCCCGACGGAATGATGAAGAGGGCGATAGCGGCGATCGCCGCGATCCCGGCATCGCTGAGGGCGACCCCCGGCAGCAGCCGTTCGAGGGCGGGGCGCAGGACCCAGCCGCAGGCCGCAGCCACCGCCACCGCACCCACCCGGCGCTCGTGTGGCGACATCGGGATTCCGGCGTCCGGGAGCAGCGGCATCGGTCCCGAGCCGATCCGGAAGCAGAGCCTCGTCAGCACCAGCCAGGCGAGCGGCAGCAGCACGAGGACCGCCGGCAGGCCCACCGCCATCCAGGCGGCGAAGCCGATCTCGACGCCGTGCGCCTCCCGCATGTAGGCGGCGAAGAGCGCATTCGGCGGCGTCCCGATGATCGAGCCCATGCCGCCGATCGTCGCCGCGTAGGCGGTGCCCAGCATCAGGGCCGGGGAGAAGCCGCTCCCGGCAGTCGAACCGCCCGGCCGCGCGGCGGCGAGAGAGGCGGCGATCGGCGCCATGACCATCGCCGCCGCCGTGTTGCTGACCCAGAGGCTCAGGAACGCGGTCGCCGCCATCATCGCGGCGATGACCCCGGCCGGGCTTCGGCCGGCGAGTCCCAGGATGCGGACCGCGATCCGCCGGTGCAGGCCCGACTCCTCGACCGCACGGGCGATCAGGAACCCGCCGAGGAACAGGAAGATCAGCGGATCGGCATAGGCGGCCGCGACCCGCTCGAGCGGACTGGCCCCCGCGACGGGCAGCACGGCCACCGGTACCAGCGCGGTCATGGCCAGCGGCAAGGCCTCGGTAACCCACCAGACTGCCATCAGCGCGGCCGTCGCCGCCACGATCCGGCCCTCGGGCGGCAGCGCGTCCGACGGCAGCGCGAGACCGACCAGAACTGCTGCGGCCGGCCCGGCCCAGAGCCCGGCTCCCGCGATCCTTCTGAACCGGCCGGTCATGCCGCCCCCGCTTCGCCCGCGCTGGTCCGAGCCTGCCTCGTCGGTTCCGGCGCGCATTGATCCGGGTCAACGGGCGGGCACCCCGGCGGGCTGCCGGCCGTCAGGCGTGCTCCTCGCGCAGTTCCTCCTCGAGCGCCCGGTTGTAGGCGGTCAGCGCATCGACATGGAACACGGCACCGAGCAGCTCCGGCGGCGCCTCCTCGTCGTCCCGGTCCTCGATCACCGGCAGGAAGCGGCCCTGGAGGGTGTCGAACATCGGCAGCGCCCTGGCCAGGCTGTCGTCCTTGTTCAGGAACACGCCCTGGTCGATCATCGCCTGACAGGCGGTGTCCGAGGCACAGTCCTCCGCTCCCCGCAGGCGCATCAGGCCGGCAACCGGCATGGTCGCGGCGATATAGCCCTGCGGCCCGTCCGAGAGCCTGAGCCCCCGGCGGTGAAGCTGGGTCAGGAAGAATGATCGTGCCACCAGCCGGTCCGCAACCACCGAGGCGAGCGAGACCGAGATCAGCACCGCGATCCCGGCCTGCCAGTCGCCGGTCAGCTCGAAGACAATCAGGGTGGACGAAATCGGCGCGCCGAGAACAGCCGACGCCACGGCGCCCATCCCGGCGAGTGCATAGAGTCCCTGGCTGCCGGCGACGGCCGGAAAGAGCTGCACCGCCACCTCGCCGAAGGCCGAGCCTGCCAGCGCCCCGAGCATCACCGAGGGCGAGAAGACGCCGCCGCCCATCCGCCCGGCATAGGTGATCGCGACTGCCGCGACCTTGACCACCGCGAAGACCACCGCGGTCACGAATGCCAGCCTGGTCGTGAGCGCCAGTGTCGTCGTCTCGTAGCCCACGCCGATGATGTGGGGAAATTCCAGCGCGATCAGACCGAGCAGCACCCCCGCCACTGCCGGACGCAGGACATCCGGAATGCCCGCCGCCGTCTGCATGCGGTCGGCGATTCCATCGGCGAAGAACAGGCTCCGAATCATCGCCACGGCGATCAAGCCCGAAAGAACACCCAGCAGCATGAAGGCGGGGATCTCGCCGTAGAACGCGATGCTGTGGACCGGCAGCGTGAACTCGGTGACGTCACCGAGATGGATACGGCTGACCACCGCCGCGGCGACCGAGGCGATGACGATCGGGCCGAAGGCATGCAGCGCGAAATGGCGGAGCACCACCTCGAGGGCGAAGAGCGCCCCCGCGAGCGGCGCGTTGAAGCTGGCCGAGACGGCAGCCGCCGCGGCGCAGCCCAGGATGCTCCGGCCCGAGATCGCCGGCGCCTTCAGCCAGTGCGACACGAACGAGGCGAGAACCGCGCCGAGATGGATCGCCGGCCCCTCCCGCCCGGTGCTGCCGCCGGTCGAGAGCGTGACGACCGCGGCCAGCGACGAGGCGACCCCGACCCGGCGCCCGACCCGGCCGCCCTGCACCGCCGCGGCCTCGATCACCGCATCCACGCCGCGCGCGCGGCCGTCGCGCGTGAAGATGCTGAGGATCAGCCCGACCGTGAGCCCGCCCAGGACCGGCACCATCAGCACCACATACCAGGGCAGCTGCGCCGCGGCACTGTGGATCATCACGTCGTCGGCGCCGTAGAATGTCTGCTCGAGACGGGCGATGGCGAGCCGGAACAGGATCACCAGGTATCCGGTCCCGATGCCGACGAACAGAGCCACCGGCCAGAGCATCAGGTCGCTCTGCAGCCGGGGCTTCGTCATCACGCGGCGCATCCGCAGCATACCCGCCCGGAAGCGTCTGGCGATCCGGCCTTTCCCGTTTCCCGGCATGTTCCCTGCGGCCGACAGCGCAATCCCGGCTGCCACCCTAAGCGGCGCACCCCGGCAGGGAAAGCGGCAAGTCAGGATTTGCGGCGGATGCCCAGCGGATTCCCTGCAAGCCGGGGCCGCGGCAGCGCCGAATGCGCGTCGAGCAGCCGCGCGATCCGCGCCCGTGCCCGATCCGGAAACGGCGCCGAACGCCGGGCCTCGAGATCGACGTTCACCGTCAGGCTCTCATAGGTGGCCGCCGCGGCGCCCGTCCCGAGATTGATCATGGTCACGAAGAAGTGGATCCGCTTGTGGTCCGCATCGAGAAGCTGGAAATCGCAGGCGAACGCGTCGCCTTCCAGAAGCTCGGCAAGGTAATGGATCTGGGTCTGCAGGGCCATCGGACCCATGCGCGCCTCACGCACCATCTGTTCGCCGATGCCGAGCGTCTCGTCGAAGATCTCGTCCAGCGACCTGTCGAAGGCGAGCGTGTAATAGGCCACGTTCATGTGGCCGTTGTAGTCGATCCAGCCGGACTCCACCCGCCGCGGCCGGGTCCGGATCGGGGCGGCCGCCAGGGCCTCGCGGGTATCGGCCATTCTGTCCTCGCTTGCGGTTGCCAGCGCTTATAGATCAGCTTATCCGGACCGGGATCAAGAGAGGTGGCGATGATGATCGAGGCGGCGATCGCGGAGTTGGCTCCGCATTTCGGCAGCCGGCTGAGCCGGGCGGCGGCGGTGCGCGAGCAGCACGGGCACGACGAATCGCACCACATGCCCCGGTCGCCCGATGCGGTGATCTGGCCGCATTCGACGGATGAGGTGGCGCTGGTGGCGCGCACCTGCAACGCCCATGGCTGCCCGGTCGTGCCCTGGGGGACCGGCACCTCGCTCGAGGGCCAGGTGATCCCGGTGCAGGGTGGCATCAGCCTCGACTTCTCGCAGATGAATGCCGTGCTCGCCGTTCATGCCGAGGACATGGACGTGGTGGTCCAGCCCGGCATCACCCGCAAGCAGCTCAACGAGCATGTCCGCGATACCGGCCTCTTCTTCCCGGTCGATCCGGGGGCCGATGCCTCGGTCGGCGGCATGGCGGCGACGCGGGCCTCGGGAACCTGCGCCGTGCGCTATGGTACCATGCGCGAGGCGGTGCTGGCGCTCGAGGTGGTGCTGGCCGACGGCCGCGTGATCCGCACCGGCAGCCGGGCGAAGAAATCCTCGGCCGGCTACGACCTGACCCGGTTGTTCGTCGGCTCCGAGGGGACGCTCGGCATCATCACCGAGCTGACCCTCCGTCTCCACGGCGTGCCGGAGGCGATCTCGTCGGCGACCTGCCCGTTCCCCGATCTCGAGAGCGCGGTCCGGACCGTGATCGAGACGATCCAGATGGGCATCCCGATGGCGCGGATCGAACTCCTCGACACCCTGACGATCAAAGGCTTCAATGCCTATGGAGGCTTCAGCCTGCCCGAGAGCCCGACCCTGTTCCTGGAGTTCCACGGCACCTCGGCGTCGGTCGCAGAGCAGGCCGAGACGTTCGGCGAGATCGCGCGCGCGCATGGCTGCCTCGGCTTCGAGTGGGCCGCCAGCCCCGAGGAGCGCACCCGGCTCTGGGCCGCGCGGCACAACGCCTATTACGGCCAGCTCATGCTCCGGCCCGGCACCCGCGGCTACATCACCGATGCCTGCGTCCCCATCTCGCGGCTCGCCGAGGCGATCAGCGAGACGGCGGCCGACCTCGCCGGGAGCCCCCTGATCGCGCCGCTCGTCGGCCATGTGGGCGACGGCAACTTCCACCTCGCGATCCTCATCGACCGCGACAACCCGGCCGAACGCGCCGAGGCAGAGCGCCTCGGCGCCCGCATCTCCGAGCGCGCGATCCGGCTCGGCGGTACCGTCACCGGCGAGCACGGCGTCGGCATCGGCAAGCGCAAGTTCATGGCGGCCGAGCACGGGCCGGCCTGGGCGGTGATGGGCGACATCAAGCGCACCCTCGACCCGCAGGGCATTCTGAACCCCGGCAAGATGCTGCCGGGGAACTGAGCGCCGGCAGGCCTGCCCGACAGACCTATCTGATCCCGCGGATCAGCAGGAATACCGCCACCAGCGACAGGAGCCCCCAGGGGCTCAGCATGAAGCCGATATAGTTGCCGGCAACCATGTTGAGCCCGGCGCCGGCCGCATCGCTCGCACCCTGGCCCGCTGTGCGCACCACGTCGCCCAGCATGTTCAGCCCGCCTTCTCCATCAGCGCCCGGGCGGCCGATCGCGCCTCGGGCGTCAGCTTCTCGCCCGCCAGCATCCGCGCGATCTCCTCGACGCGCCGCTCCGGGCCGAGCGAGGATACCACGGTGCGGGTCACCCTGCCATCGGTGGTCTTGGCGATCTGCCAGTGGTGGGCGCCGCGGGCGGCGACCTGCGGACTGTGGGTCACCACCAGGACCTGCGCCCCCTCGGCGAGGCGTGCGAGCCGCTTGCCGACCGCGTCCGCCGTGGCACCGCCGACGCCGCGGTCGATCTCGTCGAAGATCATCGTCAGCCCCGGCGTCCGGGCGGCGAGGCAGACCTTCAGAGCCAGCAGGAAGCGCGACAGCTCGCCGCCCGATGCGATGCGGTCGATCGCGCCTTCCGGCGCGCCGGGATTGATCGCCGCGGTGAAGCCGACCTCGTCCGTCCCTTCCGGTCCGGGGCTGCCCGCGGCGATCGCGATCCGGAAGCGGGCATGTTCCATCCGCAGCGGCGCAAGCTCCGCGGTCACGAGCCTGTCGAGCTTCCGCGCCGCCGCGGCGCGCGCGCCGCTCAGCTTGCGCGCGGCCGTGTCATAGGCGGCCCGCGCGGCCGCGACCTCCTGCTCCAGCCCGGCGATCCGCTCGCCCCCGAGGTCGAGTTCGGCGAGCTGCTGCCGCAATCGTGCGGCAAGCTCCGGCAGCGCGTCGGGCGCGACCTTGTGCTTGCGGGCGAGGCCGCGGATCGCGAAGAGCCGCTCCTCGACCGTCTCGAGCCTGCCCGCATCGAAGGTCAGCCGATCGAGCGCATCGGCGATGCCCCGCTGGGCCTCGGAAAGCTCGGCCATGGCCCGGTCGAGCGCCTCGATCGGCTGGTCGAGCAGGCCTTCGGCCCTGCCCGCGCAGCGCGTCAGCCAGGAGAGCGCCCCGGCCAGTGCGCCCTCTCCGCCGTCGGCCGAGAGCGCCTGTGCAGCGCGCGCGACCTCGTCGCGGATGCGCACAGCGGCCTGCATCAGCCGGCGCTCGCCGTCGAGGCGGGCATCCTCGCCGACCGCGGAGGCAAGCTTCTCGATCTCGTCGAGGCTGTGCTGCAGGTAATCGGCATCGCCGGCGGCAGCTTCGAGTCGGGACCGCGCCCCGGCAAGCGCGCCCTCGGCATCGCGCAGGGACGACCAGAGCCGGCGTGTCTCGGCGAGGGCGGGTCCGAGACCGGCAAAGGCATCGAGCAGCGGGCGGTGCGCGCGCGGGTTCAGCAGGCCGCGATCGTCATGCTGGCCATGCACCTCGACAAGGAACTCGCCCATCTGGCGCAATGCCTCGGCGCTCACGCGCTGATCGTTGGCGAAGCAGCGCCCCGGCCCGTCCTGCGCGGCGACCCGGCGCAGCACAAGCTCGCCCGGCGCCGCCTCGATCCCGAGATCGGCCAGCAAGGCCAGCACCGGATGTTCCGCGCCGATCTCGAACACCGCGGTTGCCGAGGCCTGCGCTCCCCCTGCCCCGACCAGGTCTCGCCCGGCCCTGCGGCCAAGCGCGAAACCCAGCGCATCCAGCAGGATCGACTTGCCGGCGCCGGTCTCGCCGGTCAGCACGTTCAGCCCAGGCTGGAATTCGAGCCGCAGCGCCTCGATCAGCACGATGTTGCGGATCTCGAGGCTGTGCAGCATCCGGCCCCGTACCCCCGGCGCGGCTCAGAGCCACTTGCCCAGGATGACCTGGCGATACACCCGCTCGAAGAAGCCGTCCGCATCCTCGCCCGCGGGCAGAACGTTGCGGCCGGTCAGCAGGGCATAGCTGTTCGCATACCAGGCCGAGCCCGGGTAGTTGTGCCCGAGAACGGCTGCGGCGGCGATTGCCTCCCGTTCCAGGCCGATCTCCAGATTGGCCTCGACCAGGCGATGCAGCGCCTCGGGCACCTGGCTCGTGGTCTGGTACTTGTCGACAACGGTGCGGAACCGGTTGACCGCCGCCTGATAGTGACCCTGCTTCAGGTAGTAGCGGCCGATCTCCATCTCCTTGCCGGCCAGGTGATCGAGGGTCAGGTCGATCTTGAGTTGCGCATCGCGGGCGAATTCGCTGTCCGGATACCGGTTCACCACCTCTCGGAGCGACTGCAGCGCCCGCTCGGTGGTGCCCTGGTCGCGGCCGACATCGACAATGTTGTCGTAGTAGCTGAGCGCGATCAGGTGCTGGGCGTAGGCGGCATCCTTGTCGGACGGGTAAAGGTCGAGGTAGCGACGGGCCGACGCGCGGGCAGCGCTGTAGTCGCCGGCCTGGTAGGACGAGAAGGCCGACATGATGATCGCCCGCTTGGCAAGCTGCGAGAACGGGTAGAGGCGGTCGATCTCGCTGAAGGTCTGGGCCGCCTGCTCCGGATTGCCATCGGCGAGCTGTTCCTCGGCCATCTGGAAGATCTCGCCCGGAGGCAGCTGCTCGAACTCTTCCTTTTTGCTCGTGGGTCCCGAACAGCCTGCAAGCGCCAATGCGACGGCGAGGGCAGCAAATGGGCGCAGCAGGCGGGGGGTGGTCATCCGTCTTTTCCTCCGGTTCGCGGACGGCACCCCGCCCGACGGGCACATGGTGCAGCGCGGCGCAGAATAGTCATCCGCCGCCGCTTCGGAAAGGGGGCATGGTCGGCCCTGCCGTGCGCAGCCTTCGCCGCTCAGACCGCCGCCGGCACCGCCCGGATCGTGTGGGCGGGCGCCACCGGGATCGCCGGGGGAAGTACGTCCGCAGGCGCCTCGCACCAGTGCCAGGCCGAGGGTCTGGCGAAGAGCTCGCGCAGCAGCAGGTTCGTCATTTCGTGCCCGGCCCTGAACCCGACATAGCGGCCGATGATCGGGGCACCGGCCAGCGCAAGATCGCCGACGGCGTCGAGCATCTTGTGGCGCACAAACTCGTCCGCATGCCGCAGGCCCTCCCGGTTCAGGATGCGGCCGCGGTGCACGACGATGGCGTTGCCAAGGTTGCCGCCCCGTGCGAGCCCCATCGCGCGGAGAGTCTGCACGTCCGCGAGCAGACCGAAGGTCCGGCTGTCGCTCAGCTCATCGAGCACGGCCTGCGGCGTCAGGACCATCTCCCGGCTTTGCGATCCGATGGCCGGCTCGTCGAACTCCACCGTGAACGCCATCTCCGGCCGCGCCGCCGGCAGCAGCGAGGCCATGCGCTCGCCCATTCGTGCAGCGATGGGCTCGGTCACTCGGATCGCGCGGCGCATGCCGGCCGTATCATGGAAGCCCGTCGCGATCAGGCCGCGCACGAACCCGGCCGCGCTTCCGTCGAGCGCCGGCACCTCCGGCCCGTCAAGCAGCATCGCGGCATCCGAGACTCCGCAGCCCCAGAGCGCCGCGAGCAGATGCTCCACCGTCCCGGCGCGACCGCCGTCATGGTATCCGAGCGAGGTCCGGAAACGGGTTTCGACCACCCGGTCATAGCGGGCCGGAGTAGCGACGCCATTGCCTCCGGTCCCTCGGCCGGCAAAGGACAGTCCGGCACCCGGGGCCGCCGGGAGCACCGTCACCGCAACCGGCAGCCCGCAATGCAGGCCCGCGCCGCGGAATTCCACCGCCTTCGCGACCGTCCTGAACATCTGCGCCTGCGTCCCACTGCTGGGAACCTGTCGTCGGCAAGGCGCCGACGAACCGGCCATACACACCTTCACGAGGTGTTTACCGGCTGGCGGAGAACGGTCTCAAATCAATCTTTATGACGCTTTGCGACCGGCTCCCTGAGCGTCGCCAGCAGGGCAGCGTCAAAAAAGAGGCCGCCCGGAGGCGGCCGAGAGGTGATGAAGAGGGTCGTACTCTGTCGCGCCGATAGTCGTCAGTTTGCCTGTCGGCGCAGGAATGCCGGGATCTCGCCTTCGTCCTCATCGCCGTCCTGCGCACGAGACGGATCTGAAGCGCGCTCCGCACGCGACTCGGCGGACGGGCTGCCCGCAACGCGGTGGATCAGCTTGTTGATCGCGAACAGGCCCGACCGCGCGCCGGAGGCGAGGCGGCTTTCCTGCTCGCCCACACTGCGCCGGTCCGGCATCGGGTCCGCGATCAGGCTCGGCTCGCTGCGCGGCCGCGGCTCCGGCGACGCGCGGTCGGTGTCGAACAGCTCCGGTTCGTCGTCGATCATGACGCGCGGCTGCGAAGGCGCCGCCTCGCGGCGGGCCCGCGCCGCCATCGCGCGCTGGCGCACTTCCTCCGCCCGGGCGCGGATCTCGTCCGGCGTCGGGGTGGTTGCGCCGCGCCGCTCGTGCGGGCGCTGCGGTTCGGGCGCCCGCTGGGCAACCGCCACCGGCTGCGGTGCCGGCTCCGGGGCGATCTCGGCTTCCGGCTCGGGTTCGGGCTCGCGTGTGCGCATGGCGGCCGGGCGCTGCGGTTCGGCTGCCGGCTCCGGCCGCCGCTGCGCCGCACGTACCGCCGACATCATGCCGGGATCGGTTGCCTGGGGCCGGCGGCGCGGCGCGCTTTCCAGCGGCGGGCGCTGCACCGCGTTCTCCACGTCGATGCCGGTAGCAACGACCGACACGCGCATCCGGCCCTCCATGTCCGGATCGATGGCCGAGCCGAACTTGATCATCGCGTTCGGATCGACCTCCTCCTTGATGCGGTTGGCGGCCTCGTCCATCTCGAACAGCGTCAGGTCGTAGCCACCGGTGATGTTGATCAGCACGCCCTTGGCACCCTTCAGGCTGATCTCGTCGAGGAGCGGGTTGGCGATCGCCTTCTCGGCGGCGTCGATGGCGCGGGTCTCGCCGTCGGCCTCGCCGGTGCCCATCATCGCCTTGCCCATTTCCTCCATCACAGAGCGGACATCGGCAAAATCGAGGTTGATCATGCCCGGACGCACCATCAGGTCGGTAACGCCCTGAACGCCCTGATAGAGCACGTCATCGGCCATCATGAAGGCCTCGACGAAGGTGGTGCGCTCGGAGGCGACCTGGAACAGGTTCTGGTTCGGGATCACGATCAGGGTGTCGACGACAGATTGCATCTCGGCCACGCCGGCCTCGGCCAGCGCCATGCGCCGCGCGCCCTCGAACTGGAACGGCTTGGTCACGACACCGACGGTCAGGATGCCCATCTCTCGGGCCGCCCGCGCCACGACCGGCGCCGCACCGGTGCCCGTGCCGCCGCCCATGCCGGCGGTGATGAAGCACATGTGCGTGCCGTCGAGGTGGTTCATGATCTCCTCGATCGACTCCTCGGCGGCCGAGAGCCCGACCTCGGGCTTCGAGCCGGCGCCGAGTCCGCGCGTCACCCCGGTACCGAGCTGGATCTTCCGCGACGCCCGGGAATGGGAAAGCGCTTGGGAATCGGTGTTCGCGGCGACGAACTCGACTCCCTGCAGCTTCTTCTCGATCATGTTGTTGATGGCGTTCCCGCCGGCGCCGCCCACGCCGAACACCGTGATCCGCGCCCTCAGATCATGGTCTTCGGGTTGATGTAGGTTAAGTGCCATTTTCCTGCCTCTTCATTTTTGGCGACAGCCTGCCGTTCGCTGCCTTCTGCTCGATTTGTTTTTTCACAAACTAACCCATCGACCTGCGCACGTCACGCGGGATTTCACCAGCTTGTTTTCAGCCAGCGGAGCATCTCCGTCGCCCTTCCGCGGGCCGAGAGAGGCCGCGGCGCGTCGAAGTCCCAGAGCTCGTCATGAGGCCGGAGGGCATAGGTCGCCAGACCTACGACAGTGGAGTAATCCGGTCCCGAAAGTGACTGCGGCAGACCCGAAATCCGGAGTGGCCGGCCGATGCGCGGGCGGCGCCCCAGGATGCGGGTTGCCATCTCGTCCACACCCGGCATCTGGCATGCAGCACCTGTCAGCACCAGGCTGCATCCGGGCATGTCGCTGACCCCGAGCTCGAGCAGGCGCTGACGCAGCAGCCGGAAGGTTTCCTCAAGTCTCGGGCGGATCACGCCGATCAGCATGCCCCGGCTGATCTGCCGGCGATTCGGGACGTCCTCCTCGCCGATGCGCGGCGCCTCGATCAGATCGCGGTCGTCGGCGCCGGTCGGGACCACGCCGCCATAGAGCGTCTTGATCCGTTCGGCGGCGGCCGAGCGCATCAGCAGTCCGGCGGCGATGTCGCTGGTGACATGGTCGCCGCCGAAGCGGACCTGATCGACGCAGATCAGATGGTCGCGCAGGAATACCGAGAGCGACGTCGCGCCGCCGCCCATGTCAATGCAGACGGCCCCCGTCCTCTGCTCGTCCTCGACCAGCGCCGCAATCCCGGACGCATAGGGCGCGGCCACCACGCCGGCGAGATCGAGGTCGCATTGCCGGATGCACTCGACGAGGTTGGCGAGCGGGCGCGAGTCGACCGTCAGCACATGCATCGCCACGGCCAGGCGCTCGGCGGTCATTCCCCGCGGGTCCGTGATCCCGCCCTGCCCCTCGACGGTGACCTCCACCGGCTGGGCGTGCAGGATCTGGCGTCCGTCGCCGACGGGGGGCTCCGGGCAAGCACCGAGGACGTTGGAGATGTCCCGCTCGGTGATCTGCCCGGTCTCGGTCTCGACCTCGGCAGTCGTCGAATAGCTCTTCGGGCGTCCGCCGGAAAAGGAAACGATCACCTGGTCGACCCGGTCGACTTTCGGCGCGGCCATCTTCTCGGCGTTCAACAGCGCCAGCCGGACCGCCCGGGCGACCTCGTCCATGTCCACGATCTCGCCGCGCCGTACGCCCCGAGACTGGACGGTGCGCGCACCGACCACCTCGATCGCGCCGAAGAGGCTGGTCCCGAGCCGGTCGCTCCGACCCGCGTCACCGAGCCGCGCCGGGTCGAGCTTCAGGACGAGGCAGGTGATCTTCGAGGAACCGATGTCCAGCACCGCGAGCCGCCCGCGCTTGACCGCGGCATGCAGCCGCGCGCGCATGTTCCGGAACGGCATGAGTTCTGCGAAGTTCATGTATCCTTTCCCCCGAGCAAGGCAACCGCCTTCCTGATCTGGTAGGTCTCGGCCGCTTCCGGCGTCATCTGAAGCGCCGGTCGCTCCGGAACCCGCATGTCGACGACGGCGACTCCGCGGTCGAGGAGTTCATCGCCATAGTGCAGCGCCATGACCCGCGACAGCGCTTCGACGGCGCCGTGCTGCGGCAGCTTGATCACCATCCCCCGATCGAGCACGAAGTCCCAGCGCCGCTCGCCCACCCTGACCAGGGCGCGCAGCCGCGGGAGGATGTCGGAGGCGGCAGCGATCAGCTCCAGCGCCTCCGGCACCCGTGCCGCTGCCCCCTCGCCCAGCAATACGGGCAGCGACGGATGATCCGCCCGGGGACCTGCCGGGCCGATTTCGACACCCCCGTCGTCGAGCAGCACCAGCGTGCCGTCCGGCCGGCGATAGAGCGCGGCGGGAATCCGCTCGACCACGCCGACCCCCAGGATTCCCTGGGGGTCGAACTGCACGGTCGCCCGCTTCACCGCGCCGAGGGCCTCGATGCGGAGGCGCAGTTCCTCGACATCGAGCTTCAGCGACGACATGCCCGGAATCACTCCGATGGTCCGCTTGACCTCGGCGTTCAGCGCCGCGCTCCCGCCGGTGACAACCACGCCCTTGACCGCGAATTCCGGCCGCGCGGCAACGCGCTCGGCCAGCGCCGCGACATACGCCTCGATCTGCCCGCGCATGGCGTCGTCGGCGACCACCCGCCAGCCGGCGACAGCCAGGGCACCGAGCGGCAGATAGACCAGCACGGCATTGCGGGTGAGGGGCTTCGCCCAGGCGCGCCGCAGCCGGTAGATGAACTTTGACGGTCCCGGCCCCCGCCGGCCGCCGGCCTGCGGCCCGTCGCGCGGCTCGCTCACCGCCCGCATGACGCATCCCCCACCAGCCAGTCGCACAGCTCCTCGAACGAGATCCCGCAATGGGCCGCCTGTTCCGGCGCCAGCGAGGTCGGTGTCATGCCGGGCTGGGTGTTGGTCTCGAGCAGCACCAGACCCTCGAGGCCCCGCCGCTCGTCCCAGCGGAAATCGGTGCGGCTGAGCCCGCGGCAGCCGAGCGCCCGGTGCGCCGCAAGGGCGTGGGCGAGGCAGGCCTCGGTCACGTCGGCCGGGATCGCGGCCGGAACCACATGGCGCGAGCCGCCGGCGGAATATTTCGCGTGATAGTCGTACCAGCCGGTCGCCGCGATGATGTCGGTGACGGCGAGCCCCCGATCGCCCATCACCGCCACCGTCATCTCGCGCCCGGGCACGAACCGCTCGACCATCATCTGCGCCGGTCCGTCCTCGCCGATCTGTGCCGGACCGTTGGCGTTCTCGTGCACGATGTAGACGCCGACCGACGATCCCTCGTTGACCGGCTTCACCACATAGGGCGGCGGCATCGGGTGGCCGGCGAGGATCTCGGCGCGCGACGCGACCAGGCTCTCGGCCACCGGCAGCCCGGCGGCCCGGTAGAGCTCCTTGGTTCGGATCTTGTCCATCGCCAGCGCCGAGGCGAGCACGCCGGAATGGGTGTAGGGAAGGCCGAGCCATTCGAGGATTCCCTGCACGCAGCCATCCTCGCCCCAGCGGCCATGAAGTGCGTTGAACACGGCGTCGGGCCTGGCATCATCCAGGTCCCGGACGAGCGTCCGTCCGGCGTCGATTTCCGTCACCTCGTATCCCGCACGGCGCAGTGCGTTTGCGCATTCGCGGCCGGAGACGAGCGAGACCTCGCGCTCGGCCGAAAGGCCGCCCTTCAGCACCACGACGCGGGGAAATGTCCTGCTCGACATCCGCGCCCCACCTATCCCGGCCGCTCCCGCCCGTTGATCCGGCGGGTGATTCGGCCGCTGCCGCCTATGCGGTCTGTTATCGGCTCACGATAGCGCCGATGCGCTGGATTTCCCAGCGCAAATCCACCCCGGACTGCGATTTCACCCGGGCCCGGACCAGCTCTCCCAAGGCCTCGAGTTCGGCTGCCGTCGCGTTCCCGGTGTTGATCAGGAAGTTGCAGTGCATTTCGCTCATCTTCGCGCCGCCGAGCGTCAGGCCGCGGCAGCCGGCATCCTCGATCAGCTTCCAGGCCTTGAGCTCCATCGAGTCGCCGGGCTCGCCGGTCGAGGAATGGCCGGCGGGGTTGGCGAAGGTCGAGCCGCAGGAGCGTTCGCGCACCGGCTGGCTGGCCTCGCGCCGGGCGACGAACTCCTGCATCCGCGCCTCGATTTCCGCGGCAATGCCCGGCCGCCCCTGCAGCACGGCGCCGGTCACGATGCTGTCGTCCGGGAGTGCCGACGAGCGATAGGCGAAGCCGACCTCCTCCACGGTCAGCCGCAGGCGCTGGCCACCGCGGCCAACGGCCGTGACCTCCCGAACCACATCGGCCATGTAGCTGCCGTAGCAGCCGGCGTTCATCTTCACTGCGCCGCCGATGGCTCCCGGGATGGTGCGCAGGAATTCGAGCCCGGCGATCCCTGCCTCGGCAGCCCGCCTGGCCACATGGGCGTCCAGCGCCGCCGCGCCAGCGTCCAGCCGGTGGCCGTCCCGCACCTCGACCGCGTTGAAGCCCCGGCCGAGGCGGACCACGACGCCGCGGATACCACCGTCGCGGATGATCAGGTTCGAGCAGACCCCGATCGGGGTCACCGGGACGTCCGGCGGACAGCCTTCGAGGAAGCCGGCAAGATCGTCCTCGTCAGCGGGCTGGAACAGCACCTCGGCCGGCCCGCCGACCCGAAGCCATGCGAGGGGCGCGAGCGGCGCCGCCGCGGTCAGCCGGCCGCGGACCGGGGGGAGCCGGTCGATCAGCCCGGCGCCGGTCATTGCGCGACCGACCATATCAGCGCCAGGACCGAGCCGCCGAGACCCGCCCAAGGCAGCCATGCGGGCGCAACGAAGGCGCCGACAGGCGCCGGGCCTCGCCGCTTCAGCGCGATCAGCGACGCGTTCACCACGATGAAGACGCAGAGCAGCACCATCGAGGTGATCTCCGCCAGGGCCAACAGCGGCGCGGTCAATGCCAGCGCGATCACCGCCCCCGTCGCCACGACCGTCGCCAGCACCGGGGTTCCGAAGCGGGGGGCGGCGTGGTGGAACGGCGCAAAGGCGGCGGAAAAGCGCCCGAGGCCATAGAGCACCCGCGCCGACATCACGACCTGGGCGAGCACGCCGTTCAGTGCCGCGACCGTGGCGATCGCGGCGAGGAAATCCGCCGACCGCCCGCTCGCCGTCTCGAACACCAGCGCCAGCGGTTGTCGGCTTGCAGCCAGCTGCTCGACCGGCACTGCCCGCACCGCCGCCCAGGCGACGGCCACATAGAGCAGCGTGGTAACGCCGAGCGCAAGGAAGATGGCGCGCGGCACGGTGCGGGACGGCTCGCGCGTCTCCTCGACCATGTTGACGATGTCCTCGAAGCCGAGAAAGGCAAAGAAGGCCAGCATCCCACCCGCCGCCAGCCCCGCCGGGACGAATGCGAGTGCCGCCTCGGTTTGCACGGCGGCCGGTCCGGCTGCGCCAGCGCCGATCACGATCAGGAGCCCCAGGATCTCGATCGCGGTGAAGACGGCGGCGAGCGCGAGGGATTCGAGCACCCCGACGACCGCCGCGATTCCCAGGCCGACGCCGACCGCCGCGATCAGCAGCCCGTCCGGCAGGTCAACCAGTGCCCGCAGATAGCCGACCCCGCCCTGGAGCACGACCGCGGCAGAGACCACGCCAACGATTTCCGTCCCGATCCCCGTCGTCAGGGCCGGCCCCTGGCGACCGGTCGCGGCAAGGGCGTATGCCGCCTCGCCCGCCGCCTCGGGGATGCGTCCCGCCAGCTCCGCATAGGTCAGGCAGGTCGGAGCGGCGATCAGCGCCGCCAGCACGAAGACGAGCGGTGCCCAGATCCCGGCATGGCCGGCCACGACCCCGACCAGCACGTAGATCCCTGCGCCGACCATGACGCCGACGCCATAGGCCGTCAGCAGCCCGAGCCCGATCCGCCGTCTCAGCCCGGGACGAGCAGCAGCCATCGGCGCTCCCTGCCGCTCAGCCGCCGCGCGCGGCAAGCTCGCCCGGAAGCGCATGGGCCCACGCCGAGATCGTGCCCGCCCCGAGGCAGACAACCAGATCGCCCGGACCGGCATGGCCGGCGACGAATTCCGCCAGGCCCTCCGGCGCCTTCAGCGCATGGGCCGAGCGGTGGCCGTGGGCGCGCAGCCCCCCGACCAGCGCATCCCGGCTGATGCCCTCGATGGGCGCCTCGCCCGCGGCATAGACATCGGTGATGCCGACCACGTCCGCGTCGTTGAAGCAGCCGCAGAATTCCTCGAACAGGTCGTGCAGCCGGGTGTAGCGGTGCGGCTGATGGATCGCGATCACCCGGCCCTCGGTCGTCGTCCGGGCCGCCTTCAGCACCGCGGCGATCTCGACCGGATGATGGCCGTAGTCGTCGATGATCCGCGCACCGTTCCAGTCGCCGACATGGGTGAAGCGGCGCTTCACCCCGGCAAACGCAGCAAGGCCCCGGCGCACCGCGTCCATGCCGATCCCGAGTTCGCGCGCAACCCCGATCGCGGCCAGCGCGTTCAGCACGTTGTGCTCGCCCGGAACGGCGAGGCTCAGCCCCTCGTGCCGCTCCTCTCCCGCGCTGCCGCGCAGCACCGCATCGAAATGCATCCGCCCGTCCGCATAGCGCACGTTCTCGGCCCGGATGTCGGCCTGCCGCGAGAAGCCGTAGGTGACAACCCGCCGGTCGGTGATGCGGCCGATCAGGCTCTGCACCTCCGGATGGTCCATGCAGGCCACCAGCGCGCCATAGAACGGAATGTTCGAGGCGAAGGCCTCGAATCCGTCGCGCAGTGCCTCGACCGAGCCGTAATGGTCCATGTGCTCGGGATCGATGTTCGTCACCACCGCGATGGTCGCCGGCAGCTTGACGAAGGTGCCATCGGATTCGTCGGCCTCGACCACCATCCAGCGACCCTCGCCCATGCGCGCATTGGAGCCGTAGGACTGGATGATGCCACCATTGATCACCGTCGGATCCTCGCCGCCGGCATCGAGCAGCGCCGCGACCAGCGAGGTCGTGGTCGTCTTGCCGTGAGTTCCGGCGACCGCCACGTTCGACTTCAGCCGCATCAACTCCGCCAGCATCTCGGCCCGGCGCACCACCGGCAGCGCCCGCTCGCGCGCGGCATCGAGCTCCGGATTGCCGCGTTTCACCGCCGACGAGATCACCACCACCCGTGCCGCGCCCAGACTGGCGGCGTCGTGGCCGATCGTGACCCTCGCGCCCAGCCCGCGCAGGCGTTCGACGATGGGGCTGTCCTTCATGTCCGAGCCCTGCACCGTGTAGCCGAGGTTCAGCATCACCTCGGCGATGCCCGACATCCCGATCCCGCCGATGCCGACGAAATGGATCGGGCCGATATCGAGCGGCAGCGCGGTCGGGGGGTTCATGGGGCTCTCCTCTTGCAGGACGGCGGCGGGGTATCAGGCGGTTGCCCCGGCGGCAAGTTCCTCGACCAGGTCGCCGAGCCGCCGGGCCGCATCGGGCCTGCCCTGCGACAGCGCTGCCGCCGCCATCGCCGCGGCGCGGCCCGGATCGGTCAGGATCGCACCCGCCTCGGCGGCGAGGCGGCCGGGTGTCAGCTCCCGCTCGGCCAGCACGACCGCGGCGCCGGCCTCGGCCAGCCCCCTGGCATTTGCGGTCTGCTCGTCGCGCCTCGCGATGGCGAGCGGTATGAGGATCGCGGGCCGGCCCACCGCGGCGATGTCGGCCACCGACGAGGCGCCCGAGCGCGAGATCACGAGCTGCGCCGCCGCCAGGCGCCGCGCCACATCGTCGAAGAAAGGCCGGACCGTCGCATCGATCGCAGCCGCAGCATAGGCGGCAGCGACAGCCTCCCCATCCTCGTCGCGGGCCTGATGCGCGACATGCAGGCGAGCGCGCAGCGCCTCCGGCAGCGCGGCAAGGGCGCCGGGCACGGTCTGCGAGAGGATGCGGGCACCCTGGCTGCCGCCGATCACCAGAACCTCGACCGCCTGCCCCGGCACCGGCGGCCGGTAGCGCGCACCGGCCAGCGCCGCCACCGCGGCGCGCACCGGATTGCCGGTGTGGAGCGCCCGGCTGCCCTGCGGCAGCTTGGTCGGCCAGACCCCGCAGGCCACCCGGTCGACGCGCCGCGCAAAGAGTTCGTTCACCTTGCCAAGCACCCCGTTCGCCTCGTGGATCAGCCGCGGCCTCCCCAGCAGCCAGGCGGCAGCCATCGCCGGGAAGGCCGGGTAGCCGCCGAAGCCGGCGACGCAGTCGGGGCGCTCGCGCCGCATCCGCAGCACCGCCGTCAGCACGCCGGCGGCGATCTGGAACGGCGCCAGGAGGCGGCTGATCCCGCCCCGCGCAAAGGTGCCGGCGCTGACCACCTGCCGCTCGACTCCCGCCGGGAACCCGCCAGCGTAACGGGCCCCGCGCTCGTCGGTCGAGAGCCGCACCCGCCAACCCCGCCCCAGCATTTCCTCGGCCAGCGCCTGCGCCGGGAACATGTGTCCGCCCGTCCCTCCGGCCGCGATCACCAGGAGCGGCGCGCTCACACCCGGCTCCGCGGCTCCGGCATGTCCATGCCTGCGCGCGTGCGGGTCAAGGCCAGCAGGGCACCGAGCCCGATCGCCGCCGCCAGCATCGACGAGCCGCCATAGGAGACGAAGGGCAGCGTCATGCCCTTGGCTGGCAGGAGCCGGATCGCCACCGCCATGTTGACGAAGGCCTGGAGCCCGAACAGCACCGCGAGCCCCGTCCCGCCGAGCCGGATGAACGGATTGCGCTCCTCCGCAAGCCGCGCCAGCGAGCGCAGCGTGATGAAGAGGTAGAGGCCGATGATGATCAGGGTCAGGATCAGCCCGTACTCCTCGGCAGCCACGGCGATGATGAAGTCGGTATGCGCATCCGGCAGGGTCCACTTGACCGAGCCCTGCGCCGCACCGACACCGAACAGGCCCCCCTCCTGGATCGCCGAGTGTGCATAGGCCAGCTGGGTGTGCGGATCCACCTCCTCGGCCAGGTAGCCGTCGATCCGCCCGGCGAAGTGGCTCGATTTCGTGTAGGCCAGCGCGCCGCCGGCGCCGATCGCGCCGCCGAGCGCCAGCAGCGCGAGGATCGGCGCGCCGGAGACGAAGACCATGGCCGACCAGACCGCCAGCACCAGCACGGCCTGGCCGAAGTCGGGCTGCATCGCCAGCATCGCGGCGATCCCGAGCGCGAGGAGCCCGGTCAGCGTCCGCCCCGGCGGGCCGAACCGCTCGTAGGAGCCGGAGATGATCCAGGCGGAGACCAGCACGAAGCCCGGCTTCAGGAACTCGGACGGCTGCAGGCTGAAGAAGCCGAGCGAATACCAGCGGGTCGCGCCCTTGCCGAAATCGGTGCCGAGCACGGGCAGTAGCATGGTCGCGGCCATGGCGCCTGCGAACAGCATGATCCCGCAGCGCCGGACCAGGGTCACCGGGCACATCGACATGGCGGCGACGGTCCCCAGCGCCAGCACCAGGAAGACCACATGGCGTACGACGTAGTGGTAGGTCCAGAGCCCGTTCTTGTGGGCGAGCGGCGGCGAGGCGGCGAGCGCCAGCACCACTCCGAGCACGCCGAGCACGAGGAGCGCCCCGAAGGCCCAGCGGTCCACCGACTGCCGCCAGGCGCCGACGATCGAGGTCTCGAACTGCTCCTGCGGGCCCATGGCGCGGAAGGTCAGATCCGTCATCACCCGGCCTCCTGCCTGAGAAGCGGCGCGACGAGGGCGCGGAACGCATCGCCCCGCGCCTCGAAACTGGCGAACTGGTCCCAACTCGCACAGGCCGGCGACAGCAGGACCACCTCCCCCGGTTCGGCGTCCCGCACCGCTGCCGCGAACGCACGGTCCAGCGTCCCGCAACGGACGTGATCCGTATCGCCGAGTGTCGCGGCGAACGCCGCTTCGGCCTCGCCGATCAGATAGGCCCGCGCGATCCGGCCGAAGAGCGGGCGCAGCGCCTCGATTCCGCCCTCCTTGGGCCGCCCCCCGGCGATCCAGCGGATGCGCTCATAGGCCCTGAGCGCCTTCTCGGCGGCGTCCGCATTGGTCGCCTTCGAGTCGTTGACGAAGGTCACGCCCCCTGCCTCGCCCAGAAGCTCCATCCGGTGCGCGAGGCCCGGGAAGCCCAGGAGCCCCGGCTCGATCTGCCGCGGACCCAGACCCAGCGCCCGGCAGGCGGCATAGGCGCAGCAGGCGTTCTGGTGGTTGTGCTCGCCCTTGAGCGCCACGGCGCCCCGCATGTCGATGGCACCGCCCTGCCTGCCGCCCTTCCACTCCGCGAGGTGGGCCTTGCTCATGAACACCGACCAGCCCTCGCCCCTCGGCCGTGCCTTGACCGACACGGTGACCGGCCCGTCGCTGATCGCGGCGAGATACCGCCCCTCCGGCTCATCGACCCCGACCACCGCCCGCTCCGGCGCACCGATCTCGAACAGCCGCCGCTTGGCGGCGAAGTAGCCGCCGATGCCGCCATGCCGGTCCTGGTGGTCCGGCGAGAGGTTCAGGAACACCGCCACGTCCGGGGCCAGCGTCCGCGCCAGCTCGGTCTGGTACGAGGACAGCTCCAGCACCACCACCTCGCCGGGCCCGGGCGGATCGAGATCCAGCACCCCCCGGCCGATATTGCCGCCCATCTGCGTGCGCCGCCCGGCGGCCTTCAGGATGTGGTGGATCAGCGCCGTGGTGGTCGACTTGCCGTTCGATCCGGTGACCGCGACAACCTTCGGCGCCGGGCCGTCCGCATCGCCGGTCTCGCCTTCCGCCAGCGCCCGGAAGAACAGGCCGATGTCGTTGTCGACCGGCACCCCCGCCGCCCACACCGCCTCGACCGCCGGATGCGGGCGCGGATAGAGATGCGGGATGCCGGGCGAGACGATCAGCACCGCCATCCCCGCGACCTCGCGCTCGCGCGCAAGGTCGGCGACCGCGAACCCCTCGGCCTCCGCCGCCGCCCGCGCCGCCTCGCTGTCGTCCCAGCAGACCGGCTCGGCGCCCCCGGCCGTCAGCGCCCGGGCGGCGGTCAGGCCGGAGCGGGCAAGCCCCAGAACCCCGACCCTCCGGCCGGCATATGCGCGGACCGGGATCATCTCAGCTTCAGGGTTGCCAGCCCGACCAGCGCCAGGATCACCGAGATGATCCAGAAGCGGATCACGATGGTCGGTTCGGCCCAGCCCTTCTGCTCGAAATGGTGGTGGATCGGCGCCATGCGGAACACCCGCTTGCCGGTCAGCCTGAAGCTCGCCACCTGGACGATGACGCTCACCGCCTCCAGCACGAAGAGCCCGCCGATGATTGCCAGCACGATCTCGTGCTTGGTGGCGACCGCGATGGCGCCGAGCGCCCCGCCAAGCGCCAGCGAGCCGGTGTCGCCCATGAACACCATCGCCGGCGGCGCGTTGAACCACAGGAAGCCGAGTCCTGCCCCGATCAGCGCCGCGCAGAACACCGTGATCTCGCCGGTACCCGGCACGTAGTGAAGCTGAAGGTACTCGGTGAAGTCGGTACGGCCCACGACATAGGCGATGATGCCGAGCGAGCCGGCGGCGATCATCACCGGCATGATCGCCAGCCCGTCCAGTCCGTCGGTCAGGTTCACCGCATTGGCGGCGCCCACGATCACCAGCATCGCGAAGGGGGCGTAGAGGATCCCGGCCTGGATCATCGCGTTCTTCAGCACCGGCATGGCGATGATGTGCTGGAGTCCGGCCGGTTGCAGCGAGGTCGCCCAGACCGCGGCACCGAGCGCGATCAGGAAGCCCAGCGCCAGCCGCACCCGTCCCGGCACCCCCTTGTGCGTGTATTTGCGCACCTTCAGGAAATCGTCGGCGAAGCCGATGGCGCCGAAGCCGAAGGTCACCAGGAACACGATCCAGACGAAGCCGTTGTCGAGCCGGGCCCAGAGCAGGGTCGAGACGAGGAGCCCGCCGAGGATCATCACCCCGCCCATGGTCGGCGTGCCGGCCTTCTCGACGATATGCCGCTGCGGCCCGTCATCGCGGATCGGCTGGCCCTTCTTCTGCATCCGTCTCAGCCAGTTGATGATCGGCTTGCCGAACAGGAAGCCGAAGATCAGCGCCGTCATGAAGGCGCCGCCCGAGCGGAAGGTGATGTAGCGGAACAGGTTGAAGGCGTCGCCGCCTTGGCTGAGCGGGGTCAGCAGGTGGTAGAGCATCCGCGGTCACTCCTCGTCGCCCGCGCGGCCCCGCCGCGCGTCGCCCAGCGCCTTGATCGCATCGACCACCCGGCGCATCGCCATTCCGAGCGAGCCCTTCACCATGCAGACGTCCCCGGCGTCAATCACCTTCCGCGCCCGCTCGGCCAGCTTCCCGCTGTCCTCGAACCATTCCCCGCGCTGCGGCCGGGGCAGCGCCGCGTGCAGCGCCTTCATCCTGGGGCCGGCCAGGTGTATCTGGTCGATCCCGGCAAGCTCGCTCAGCCCGGAGAGCCCGGCATGGAGCGCGGTCTCCGACGGGCCGAGCTCCAGCATGTCGCCGAGGAAGGCGATCCGCCGCCCGCGCGCCAGCCGGCCGATGCCGTCCTTAACCGGGCTTGCCGCCAGCACCGCCAGCGCCGCGCGCATCGAGACCGGATTGGCGTTGTAGCTCTCGTCGATCAGCGTGATCTCGCCGTCCATGCCGGCGGGACCGAGGGAAACCCGCCAGCGCGCGCCCCGCCCGGCGGGTGGCTCCCAGTCTGCGAGCGACAGCGCCGCCCGCGCCAGGTCGCCGCCCGCCGTCACGACGGCGCCGAGCGCGGCAACGGCGTTGAGCGCGAAATGCACCCCGGGCGCGCCGAGCTTGAAGGTGACCGGCCGGCCCAGGATGCGGGCATGTGCGACCGTCGCCTGCCCGACGATCGCGGCCCGATCCAGCACGAGGTCGTCGCCGGGTGCCGTGCCGAAGGTGAGGACTCGTGCACCGCCCGCCTGTGCCGCCAGGCGGTCGAAATGCGGGTTGTCGTGGTTCAGGATCGCCGTCCCGCCCGGTTCCAGCCCGGCGAAGATCTCGGCCTTGGCGTCGGCGATCTCCTCGACCGAGGCGAAATGGGCCAGATGCACCGGCTCGACGGTGGTGACCAGCGCCACATGCGGGCGGGCCAGCCGAGACAGAGGCGCGATCTCGCCCGCATGGTTCATGCCGATCTCGATCACCGCGAAGTCCGTGTCCGCCGGCATCCGGGCGAGCGTCAGTGGAACGCCCCAGTGGTTGTTGTAGCTCTTCTCGGCGGCGTGCACCTTCCCGCTGCCGCTCAGCATCTGCCGCAGCAGATCCTTGGTCGAGGTCTTGCCGACCGAGCCGGTGACCGCAATCACCTTCGCCCGGGTCCGCGCGCGCGCCGCCGCGCCGAGGGCGCCAAGCGCCGCGAGCGTGTCGCCGACGACGAGCAGCGGCGCACCTGCCGCAAGACCGTCCGGCACCCGGCTGACCATGGCGGCACCGGCCCCGGCCGCGAGCGCCGCGGCGACGAAATCGTGGCCGTCGCGGCTCTCTCCGGCGAGCGCCACGAAGAGCTCGCCGGCGCCGAGGCTCCGCGTATCGATCGAGATCCCCGCGACGCCGGGCCAGCCGCCACGGATGTCACCGCCGGTGGCAGCGGCCGCCGCCGCAGCGGTCCAGAGCGGAGCGCTCATCGCCGCAGCCCCCGCCCCGCCTCGAGCCCGTCGAGCGCGGTCACCGAAGCGCGTGCCTGCTCGGCGTCGTCGAAGGGATGCTTCACGCCGGCGATCTCCTGACCCTCCTCGTGGCCCTTGCCGGCGATCAGCAGGCAGTCCCCCGGATTCTTCAGCATGTCGATCCCCGCGAGGATCGCGGCGGCCCGGTCGCCGATCTCGTAGGCATCGGGACAGGCTTTCAGCACCGCGCTGCGGATCCGGGCCGGATCCTCGCTGCGCGGGTTGTCGTCGGTGACGATGGCGATGTCGGCGCGCTGAGCGACCGCCGCCCCCATCAGCGGGCGCTTGCCGGGGTCCCGGTCGCCGCCCGCCCCGAAGGCGACGACAAGCTGGCCAGGGCAGTGCGGCCGCAGTGCGTCGATCGCCGTCGCCAGTGCGTCGGGTGTGTGGGCGTAATCGACATAGACGGCCGCGCCGTTGAACCGCCGCGCAACCAGCTCCATCCGGCCGCGAACGCCCGTGAGCAGGGGCAGCGCGGCAAAGACATCCGCTGGCGCGATCCCCGTGGCGATGGCGAGGCCCGCGGCCAGCGCGACATTCGCCGCCTGGAAACTGCCGACAAGGTTCAGCTTGACGTCATGCCCGGCGCCGTTCCAGCGGAACCGGGCCTCGGTTCCCTGCGCACCGAACCGGGTCGCGACGATCGTCAGGTCGGCTCCCGGCGCCCGTCCCGCCGAGATCACCCGGATGCCGCGGGCGGCCGCGGCGTCGCGGAACCTGCCGAACTCAGGCTCATCGGCGTTCAGCACCGCGGTGCCGCCAACGGGCAGAACCTCGGTGAAGAGGCGCAGCTTGGCGGCAACATAGTCCTCGTGCGTCGGATGGTAGTCCATGTGGTCGCGGGTGATGTTGCTCAGCGCCGCCGCCGCAAGGTGCACCCCGTCCAGCCGGTGCTGGGCGAGGCCGTGGCTCGACGCCTCCATCGCGGCATGGGTGCAGCCCTTTGCCGCCAGCCGCGCCAGCAGCGCATGCAGCGCGATCGGCTCGGGCGTGGTGTGCGAGGCGGGCTCCGAGAACCCCGCACCCTCGACCCCGGTGGTGCCGAAGGCCGCGGCGCGCTTGCCGGCCGCGGCCCAGATCTCGCGTAGGAAATGTGCGGTCGAGGTCTTGCCGTTGGTGCCGGTCACTGCCGCCATCACCTCGGGCTGGGCGCCGTAGAACCGCGCCGCGACCCGGGCCAGCAGCGCGCGGGGATTGTCGGCCACGAGGAACGGCACCGGCAGCGCACCGATCCCGGCACGCGCGGTCTCGATCCCTTCCCGGGTCGCGACCACCGCCACGGCGCCTTGGCGCACGGCGAAGTGGGCGAATGCGGCCCCGTTGAGCCGCGTTCCGGGGATGGCGAAGAACAGGAATCCGGGGCCCACCCGGCGGCTGTCCACGGCGAGGCCCCGGACCGGCAGCGCCGGGTCGGGCCGCGGGCCGGCATTCTCGCATCCGGCCAGCCCGAGCGAGGCAAGCGTCGCGCCGGAAGTGGCTGATGTCTCTGCCATTGCCAGCCCCGTCATTGGCCGGCCGTCGCGATCGTCGCGACCCGCGCGGGCGCGTCGATCGGCCCGGGCCGCATGCCGAGGAGCGGCGCGATCCGCTCGAGCGCCGTCCTGGCGACCGGCACGGCCGTGCGGCTCGCCTCGCGCTTCGCGATCTTGCCCGAGCGATCGACAGGCTCGTCGAGCGAGACGACCAGCGCATATTTCGGCTGCGAGGTCGGAAACACCGCTGCAAAGGTCGCGAGCACCCGGTCGGCGTGATACCCCCCGCCGGGCCGCGGCTTGTCCGCGGTTCCGGTCTTGCCGCCCACTTCATAGCCCGGCAGGTCGGCCAGGCGTGCCGTCCCCCGGGTCACGACCTGGCGCATGATCCGCATCATCTGTGCCGAGGTCTCCGCCGAGAAGACCCGTTCGCCCGGCTCCCTCCCGCCCTTGAGCAGGGTCGGCCGCACCCGGCGCCCGCCATTGGCGATCGCGGAATAGGCGGCCGCCAGGTGCAGCGGCGAGGCGGCCAGTCCATGGCCGAAGGAGATGGTCACCGTCGACAGATCCGTCCATTTCGGCGGCAGCAGCGGCGCCGCGCGCGTGGCTTCGGCCAGCTCCAGCGGGAGAGGCTCGAACAGCCCGAGACGCTTCAGATAATCCTTCATGCGCTGCGTGCCAACCCTGAGCGCAAGCCGCGCCGCACCCACATTCGACGATCTGACGACCGTGTCGGTGACACTGAGCTGCGGCGGCATCCGGTGCATGTCGCGGATGCGGAAGCGGCCGAAGACCAGCGGCTCGCCGGTCTCGAGCATGGAATCGGGCCGCACCTGCCCTGTGTCGAGCGCGATGGCCGAGGTCAGCACCTTGAAGGTCGACCCGAGCTCGTAGAGACCCTGCACCGCCCGGTTGAACCGCGGATCCTGCTCGGGCTTGCCGCGGAAGGCCTTCGGCTCCTCGTTCGGGTCGAAATCCGGCAGCGAGACCAGCGCAAGAACCTCGCCGGTGTGGACGTCCAACAGCACGCCCGCGGCACCCTTCGCCGAGTATTCCTTCATGCCCGCAGACAGCACCTCGCGCAGGGCCTCCTGCACGGTCAGGTCGATCGAGAGCTCGAGCGGCCGGCCGAGGCGCCCGGGGTCGCGCAGCGCGCTGTCGAAATGACCCTCGATGCCGCCCGCGCCGACGAAATCGGCAAAGCGGACCTCCTCGCTCTCGGCCCGGACGCTGCCGAGGATGTGTGCGACGCTGCGGCCGGCCGGGTAGATCCGCATCGTCCGCGCGCCGAATTTCAGGCCGGGGTC
Source organism: Limibaculum sp. (assembly GCA_039805905.1). GTDB lineage: Bacteria > Pseudomonadota > Alphaproteobacteria > Rhodobacterales > Rhodobacteraceae > Thermohalobaculum. The sequence goes on from JBDIVM010000005.1 coordinate 316,576, forward strand.
GCCGAGGTCGAGCACCGCCTGGCGCTGGCGCGGCCCGATCGGCCGCTTGATCCAGACGAAGGACGAGCCCGAGCCGAGCTTCTCGCGCAGCGCCGTCGCGTCCAGGTCCGGGAAGATCCCGGCAAGCTTTCGCGCCACTTCGTCCGGGTCCTTGATCTCGCGGGGATTGGCGTAGAGCGAGTAGGCCGGCAGGTTCGCGGCCAGCAGGTTTCCCCTGCGGTCTGTGATCTCGCCCCTGACCGGCACGCGCTCGCCACGGGCGAGCTGCGGTTCGGCCGGCTCGGCCATCGCCATCAGCCCCATGCGCAGGCCGACGGCCGCATAGGCCAGCACGAAGGTAACCATCACCAGGATCAGCCGCCAGTCGTCCCGCGGCCGCGTGCTCGCGCCCGCACGGGCGGCAGGGATGCGGATGCCCGCCGGGCGGAACGGCGCCGCGGCGCCGGGGCTCACCGCAGCCTCCCGCCCGGCCGCGGTGCGGGAACCGGGGCGAACTGGGCCGCGGCAAGCTGGGCCATGCCCGCCTGCGCGGTCGCCGCAACAGGCCCGGCGGTCCCCGGCTCAGCCACCGGATCGGCTGGCTCGGCGACGGCCGGATAGGGGATCGAGGCGACCTCGTCGAAGTTGGCCGGCGAGAGCGGTACCAGACCAAGCTCGCCACGGTGCCGGCGGACCAGCGCGCTCAGCCGCCCCGGCGCGTTCAGATAGGCCCATTCGACCCGCAGCACCTCCAGCGCCTCGCGCTCGGCCGCGATCATGCCGCGAAGCGCCTCGATGCGGGTAAGCGCGGTCTTGGTGAGGTAGTTGACGTGGTAGGCCCAGGCGGCCATGCCGACGACAGCGACCATTGCAAGGGCAAAGCCGATCCGGTTCATCGCCATCCCCGCGCAGCCAGCTCGGCCGCAACCGGCGCTTTCGGCACACCAAGCTGCGCCGGGTCGGCAGCCACCGGCCGGGCAGCCGTTCGCCGTGCGCATCGCAGCCGGGCCGAGCGGGCGCGCGGGTTCCGCGCGACCTCCTCCGGGCCGGCGACCACGGGCTTTGCCGGGCGCTCGAAGCGCGCGGGTACTGCCACGGCCGCCGGCGCGTGGCGCGAACCCTGTGCAGCTTCGGCCGAGGCGAACTGGAAGTACCGCTTCACGACCCGGTCCTCGAGCGAATGGAAGGTGACGACCGCCAGCCTGCCTCCCGGTGCCAGCACCCGCTCGGCCGCCCCGAGCGCCCGCACGAGCTGGCCGAGCTCGTCGTTGACCGCGATGCGGAATGCCTGGAAGCTGCGGGTCGCCGGATGGATCTGCCCCGGCCGCGGGCGCGGCAGGCAGGCCTCGACGATCCCGGCCAGCGACCCGGTGGTCGCGACCGGCTCCGCGGCCCGGGCCACCACGATCGCCCGCGCGATGCGCCTTGCCGCACGCTCCTCGCCGAAATGGAACAGGATGTCGGCCAGATCGCGCTCCTGCGCCCGGTTCGCCAGGTCGGCGGCCGACGGCCCGGATTGCGACATGCGCATGTCGAGCGGCCCGTCCCGCAGGAACGAGAACCCTCGCCCGGCCTCGTCGAGCTGCATGGACGACACGCCAATGTCGAGGACGATGCCGTCGACCGGCGCCCGGGCATGCTCGGCCGCGACCCGGTCGAGCGCCGCGAACTCGGCCTCTGCCAGGGTCAGCCGGCCGGGATTTGCTGCCGCCAGCGCGGTCCCGGCAGCGAGGGCATCCGGGTCGCGGTCGACCCCGATCACCTGCGCCGCGCCCCGCGCCAGCAATGCACGGCTGTAGCCACCGGCGCCGAAGGTCCCGTCGATGAAGGTCCCGCCGCGAATCGGCTCGAGCGCTGCCATGACCTCCTCGAGCAGGACCGGTACATGCGCAGGGGCGGTCTGTCCGGCTGGCGCCTGCCCGCTCATCCGTGCAGCCTTCCGAAATCGATGCGCCCGACCAGTTCTCCGACATTCTCGGAATGCGCCGCGATGTAGGCGTCGCAGCGCCCCGGTTCCCAGATCTGGAAGGTCGAGCCAAGGCCCATGAACCGGGCGTCGCCGTCGATCCCGATCTGCTCGCGCAGCTCGCGGGAGAGGACGATGCGGCCGGCATCGTCGATCGGGATGTGATGCGCCCCCGCGATCACCCGGAAGCGCAGCGCCATCAGGGCCTCCGGATCGAGCTTCATCGCATCGACCTGGTCGACGACCTTGTCGTATCCCGCCTCCGAGAGGCCCATATGTGCTTGCTTGTGCTGCAGTGTCGGCAGGATCACGACATTGGCGGAGCCGACCTTGTCGAGCACCCGGCGAAACTCCACGGGCAGGGAAACGCGACCCTTCGCGTCCACCCTGTGGGTCGATTTTCCCATGAAGTGATTCGACGCCGTCACACGCTACCCCGCCGCGTTCCCCCGCCACCGGTTTGGCTGCGACGGGGCCCCTGAACGTGAAAGGGCGGACCGGGCCTTTCGCCTGACAGTCCGCCCCCTGTCCCTCAGTCCGGCTTGACCCCGCCTTGTGTCCGGTTGTTGTCCGCCGCCTTTGTCACGCCTGAAGTCTGTCGACCAAAGTCTGTCGGGGCGCCCGCCGATGCCTGTATGAAACTGCCCAGTGTTTTTGTTATCGGCGGGCGCCTCTGAATCAGTATATAGCCCACCACACAATCCCACTGCAAGAATTTTTCTTCCACTCGCTCCCACTTTATGGTTTACTACCCTTGCTTGCACAGCCACTCCCTCTGTGCAGGCATGCGTACACAGCACAGGTTCCAGGTTTTACGGGGCCAGAAAGGCCGGGTGGGATGGGCAACCCACCCGGCTACATTTTGTGAGGGGTCGCATCCGGAACCGGATGCGACCCCTTCTTCATCGTGAGAACCGGTTGCGGATGGCCTGTAAGCCGGGTTCTGTCCCGCCTCGGGCCCTGGGGCCCGCGCGGGGATGGCCATTCATCTGGGACCGCGGTCGCCCGCGGCCTCGAGCGGTCCACCCGGACGACCGGCCGGAGGCGGCCGCGGGCCGGAGCCCTGTCGTCCCTATCTGACCTTGCTCCCGGTGGGGCTTGCCGTGCCGCCCCCGTCGCCGGGGGCGCGGTGGGCTCTTACCCCGCCGTTTCACCCTTGCCGGAGAGACTCCGGCGGACTGTTCTCTGTGGCGCTTTCCCTGGGGTTCGGGGTTGCCCCCTCCCCCGCCGGGGGTTACCCGGCACCGTGCCTCCGTGGAGCCCGGACTTTCCTCGCCCGGCCCGAAGGCCCGGGCGCGGCCATCCGGCCATCCGCACCTCCCACCTAGGGACCGCCGGCGACGCGGTCAAGACCGGCCCGGTCAGGCCATGCAGGGCCACCGCTCCGCGAGCCGCTCGAGATGGGCGATCCCGCCGGCCGAGGGTCCGTCGGCAGCGCGGGCCGGCAGGAACCGCATGGCGAAGGCGCGCCAGACCGCCAGCGTCTGCGCGCACCATTCACCGCTCGCCGGGGCGGGGTAGCCGAAGCACGCCGCCGCCGCCTGGAACCGTGCCGGGTCGGCCGGCCCGTCCCGGCCCCGGTCCGGATCGAGCCAGACCGACAGACCGCTGCGGGCCAGCCGCCGCCAGTCGAGCTTCTCGCCGGGATCGGACTTGCGCCCCGGCGCCACGCAGGCATGGCCGACCACCCGTTCCGGGGCGATCCGGTGCCGCGCGAGCAGTCCCGACAGCAGCTCCTCGAGCGCCGCGATCTGCGGCTCGGGGAAGGGCGTGTAGCCAAGCGCGTGGCCGGGATTGACGAGTTCGACCCCCACCGAGCGCGAGTTGACGTCGTCGACCGCGCCCCAGCGGGCGACCCCCGCATGCCAGGCGCGCATGTCCTCGGCCACGAGGCGGACGACGCGCCCCTCGGTTCCGATCAGGTAATGCGCGCTGACCTCGGCGGCCGGGTCGGTGAGCCGGGCGAGCGCGGCCCCGGCGCTGTCCATGCCGGTGTAGTGCAGCACCACCATGTCAATCATGGCACCGCCGCGACGCGGCCCGAAACTGGGTGACGGTATGTCCTCGATCGCGCGAATCTGCCGTCCCTCCGGCATGCCTTGCCGGCCCACGCATATCAGGCTTAACGCCCGCCGGCACCAGTGCTAGGAAGGCTTCCGGGCAGGCTGGGGCCGCAGGGAGGGAATCATGTCAGAGCCGACGGGCGGGGCCGGCCCGGTGCCGGTCAGGGTCACGCTCTGCGGGGCGCTGCTGCTCGGCCTCGCCGGCTGCGGCGTGATCTACACCGCCCCCGCGGTTCATGTGGGCGAGACCTTCGGGGAGGCCTACCGGACCGAGCTCGACGTCAGGGTGGTGCCGCTCACCTACGAATCGGCCGCCGCCGCCAATCTCACTCCCTACGTTCCTGCCCGCCTGCCCCTCGCCTTCCAGCCCGGCGCGGCCCAGGCGGCGGGAAGCGCCGGCGTTCCGGCCCTGCCGGCCCTGCCGGCCGCGACCGCGGTCGCGACGCCCCGGCCAAGGCGAATTCCCGACGCGCTGCCGCCGCAGACCGAGCCGGCACCCTACCGGATCGGCATTGCCGACGTGCTGCTCCTGTCGGTCAACGAGCCGGCAAGCCTCGACGACCTGCCCGGACTGATCAGCGCCCAGTCGAAGCGGCAGGGCTATATCGTGCAGGACGACGGCGCCATCGCCGTACCCGATGCCGGCCGGGTCCGGGTCGCCGGGATGACTTTGCAGGACGCCGAGGCCGAGATCTTTCGCGCCCTCGTGGCGGCCCGGATCGACCCCTCCTTCTCGCTCGAGATCGCGGAGTTCAATTCCCAGCGGATCTCGGTAGGCGGCATGGTGGGCGACCCGAAGCTGCTGCCGATCACGCTGAAGCCGCTGCACCTGCACGAGGCGATCGACCTGGCTGGCGGCATCGTCGCCGCCGACCCATCGGTCTCCAGCGTGCGGCTGTTCCGCGACGGCAACGCCTACCAGATCGGGCTCGAGCGCTTCCTGTCGGACCCGGCAGCGCGCCAGGTGGTGCTGCGCGACGGCGACAGCATCCATGTCGGCAGTGAATACAACGCCGCCGAGGCGCAACGGTATTTCGACGAGCAGATCAGGCTGCGCACCGAGCTGCTCCAGGGCACCCAGTTCGCGCTCCAGGCCGAATCGATCCGCGCCCAGCGCGAACAGGCGGCACAGCAGCGCCTCGCCGACGAGCGCCAGCTGTTCAAGGACCGGGTCGAGCTCGGCGCCGTCGAGCGCTACCATGCCTACCGCGCCGGCGAGGTGCGCAAGCCGGGCCGCGTCGCGCTGCCCTTCGAGCGGACGATGACCCTGGCCGACCTGCTCTTCACCGAGGACGGCATCAACATCAACACAGCGGACTACAGCGAGATCTACGTGCTGCGTGCCGCCGCCGGCCCGCAGTCGAACGGCAGCGTCACCGCCTATCGTCTGGACGCCGAGAACGCGGTGAACCTGGTGGTCGCGACGGGTTTCGAGATCCGGCCGAACGACGTCGCCTTCGTCGCCGAGCAGCCGGTCACGAGCTGGAACCGGGTCGTATCCCAGATCCTGCCGCAGATCTTCCTCACCGCCGCCAACACGTTCGGCAACTGACGGGGCCCGGGCGTCAGCTCGTGACGAAGGAGACCGCGCCGCCCTCGATCCGGGCGGCGGTCAGTCGGCCCGAGTAAAAGGCGCCGGTGTCGACCGAGATCCGGCCCTGCGCGGCGCTCGGCTGCTCGACCACATAGTGCCCATGGACCACCCAGATTCCGTCGCCGCGCCGTTCCTCCCGGAACCGCTCGCTGCCCCAGAGCAGGGTCGCCGCATCTTGCGCGTCCGGCGGCAGCGCGGGGTCGGCACCGGCATGGGTGAACAGCACGTTGCCGTCCCGGTGCGACATGGCCAGCCCCTCGATGAAGCCCAGATGCGGGCCAAGTGCCGCGGCCAGCCGGTCGCGCAGCCGGGCGCCCTCGCGGCGGTCGCGCAGGTCGCCCGGCAGGTTGCCGATGCCGTAGCTGTGGAGCGTCTGCAGCCCGCCATGCTTCAGCCACTGGCTGCCGGTCGCCGGATCGCCCAGGAAGCGCAGCAGCATGTGCTCGTGGTTGCCCATCAGGAAGACGGTCTCGATCTCCGCGATCCGGCCGAGCGCCATCAGCAGGTCGATCGTGTTGCGCGAGTGCTCGCCCCGGTCGATGTAGTCGCCAAGCAGCACGAGTTTCGGGTAGATGCCGCGCCGCACGGATTCCTCGACCACCCGCTCGAGCAGACGCCCGAGCAGGTCGTGCCGGCCGTGTACATCGCCGATCGCGTAGGTCAGCCCCGCGGTCTCCGGCGGCGCGAACAGACCGGTTCCGGGCTCCCTCTGACGCCGGTTGCGGAACAGGTTCAGCAACGGTCTCTCCTGCGGGTCGTGGCACGCATCGCACCGCGCCGGATCGTCAGTTGTTGTAGTAGCGGGCCGCGCCCCGGTAGTAACCGTAACCGCTGTAGCCGTATCGCGCCATCTTGTTGACGTTCACCTGGCTCAGCACCATGCCGGCGATCCGCACATTGATCTGGGCGAAGAAGCGCAACCCCTCGACCACGGTCTCCCGCGCCGTCCGGTTCCAGCGGACGCAGTAGATCACCGCGTCGGCGATCTTTGCGATCACGCGGGCATCGGGCACCGCGAGCACCGGCGGGGTATCGATGAAGATGAAGTCGTAGTGGCGGCGCATCTCCCCGATGAACTCGGCAAACCGGTGCGACGAGAAGATGTCGGCGGCGTTGACCGAGCTCTCCTCGCCGGGGAGCACATGAAGCCCGGTCGCCTGATCGACATGGATCACATCGTCGAGCTGCCGCGCGCCGCTCAGCACGGACAGGAGCCCGCCGCCCCCGTCGGGCAGATCGAAGCAGTACCGGAAGGTGCGGCGGCGGATATCGCACTCGACCAGCAGGACCCGCTTGCCCAGCGCCTCGCTGATCTGTGCGAGCGAGACGCAGACCGTGGTCTTTCCCTCGCCCGGCAGCGACGAGGTCACCATGATCACCTGCGGCGGACTGTCGACATTCGCCAGCAGGATCGAGGTGCGCAGGTTGCGCACCGATTCCGCGAAGCTGGAGGTCGGCTTCTCCACCAGGTACTGCAGGATCGCCCGCTGCCGCGAGACGGGCACCATCGGGATCGTGCCGATCACCGCCTGGCCGGTGCGCCGCTCGAGCTCGTCTGTGGTGCGGAAGGCGATGTTGAGCCGGTCGACCAGGAACACCAGCACCAGCGCCAGGGCAATGCCCGATCCGCCACCCGCCGCGAGCGTCATGCCGCGATTCGGCGACGACGGCGCTCCGGGCGGCTCGGCCTCGGTCAGAATCCGGGCGTCCGGGCGCTGGATGCCCTCCTGCACCGAGGTTTCCTTGAGGCGCGAGAGGAAGAACTCGTAGATCAGCCGGCTCGCCTCGGCCTCGCGCTGCAGCTGGCGGAGCTGCACCAGCGCCTTCGACTGCTCGTCGAGCTTCCGCTCGAGCCCGGCGATGCTCTCGCGCACCGATGCCGCCTGGCTCCTGAGCCGCTCGGTCTCGAAGCCGAGCCTTACCCGGCCGCGCTCGGCCTCCGCCTCGAACCGCACGCGCGCGTCGCGCGCTGCCGCCGCGTCTCCCGCGGCAGCGAGCCGGGCGATATCGGCCGCGAGCGCTTCGAGCGCAGCGACCGAGCGTAATCACCGAAAGGATTTTGCCGCTACTAGGTTCCCTCACAGTTCATCCAGATAGAGTGATTTGGACACAACCGCGCATCCAACGTCGAACGATCCGACAGGACGTTCGCTTAGTGGCGTTCATACCCAGATTATTGAGTTTCGACACCGGGGTCCATTTTTTTGATCTGATCATCGGACAAAATAATACGCCGGACTCTACTGCTTGGAAACACAAAAACATTGTCCTTGCTCTCTATTAATTCCAGCATTTCCATCATAACGAGATCGTAAAGTGCGCGACCCTCAGCAGGCATATAGGAACATTCAACGCTCCTCTCCAATTCTGCAAAGGCTTTATCTAGGTATTCAGCGACGGGATGGAGCTCGTTCATCGCGGCTTCATCTCGCAAATCCAGAATCTTCTCCGCGAAACTGTCACGTGCTCCGTCGCTCATTGTTGGATCCTCGCGCTGACTGTTGGCATTCCGAGCGTCCAACACTACGGTAAATTAAACATAAACACTGCGCATCACCGCGCAACGCTCGGCAAGTGTTTTCGTTTCATCTCGCTACTAAACCTAAAGTTGTATTGCGCACCCAGTAATACACCCGGAATAATCTCAAAGTAATACAACGCCCCCCAGAGTCGGCGACGAGCGGCCGCTTCTTGGTCATCGACTCCTCTGTCGGCATGGAACGCAGCGCCGTGGGGTCACTTCGCAGCCATAAGATTAGTAACGAAGATCTCTATGTGTATGTTTTAACAGCATATATTTAATATTATTTAGCAACCGTTTTTAATAAATACTATTAATACGCTTAATATACGATAAGATAATTTAACGTAATCTTGTCCTATTCATCATTTTTCAGACATTTTGTTTACATTTATGGCTTCAATATTGTCGATATGACCAAAATTAATGCTTGGTCTCGTAGTGCTCAGAGTGGGGAATAAAATGCAACACGACGCCAACCTCAATCACGGTTCTCTCGGTCTTTCCGCAATTGCATCTCAGGGCGGCGACTTCACGCGCCCTAAGCGCGAAGTTAACGGGCCGCCACTGATGCGAATGCTTTCCATTGCACTTGCCACTGGATTTCTATCGGGTGCGGCGCTCAGTTCAATCGGCGGTCTCACCCTCGTGGAGAGTCTCTCAGTGGGGTACTGCGCTATGCTGGCGGTACTCGCGATTGAGGCTGGTCTCTTAGGCGTCCTACGGTCGCGGCTGCAGGCCGAAACACCAAGTGTCGGAACGTCCGTAGTTTTCGCCACGTAATTGGGCGGCGCCGCATCGAACCCAAGCGGACCCCATTGAAAAACGAGTAACCCCGCCTTCGGGCGGGGGGAAACCCTCCCAACACGCAGATCTAATATGCCGAGAAGGAAATCAATATGGCAAACCGAGTCCTTGAAAGTGAGAGCAACAGTTACGATGTAACCATGATTGATTGTGTATTTGGCGTAACTGTTAGTGTAATTATAAGTATAATTGGACTATTATATTCAAATATTAAAATTTTTTCGATATTTTCATTGGCAGCTGAGATTATATCACAGTAGCATTGTTAGTAAATGACGCGTGATTTACAAACGTAATTTGCACCGATCATGTTGTGACGCACACGGCGCATGTGGGCACATTTGACGCTAGGCCACATGGTCGCGATCGAGTGGAGGGTGATGCGTTACCCGACCGATCTCGAACGCATGAAGACGGTACTGAGTGCGCTATCTCTGCCGCTGCCGGCGATCCACGCGCATAGCCTCGTCAGTGACCTGCGTGCTTTCCTGACCCCAATCCTATGCAAGTCGCGCACGGGGTAGCTGCTGGCGGATGGCGCCCACGAATGCCCTGGCTTGGCAGGCGGCCCAATGGCAGCTCACGCGCTCTTTCATGCTTCTCCCAACCAAGACCTTTCGCTGCAAATGAAGTCACAGCGGCATTCCATGCGCGTTGAAGAGGATCCGAAGCGCTAAAAAAACCAAAAAGTTGATTTCTCATGGTTACTTCCCGTTATGGTTGTATTAGATAATTTGTTGTGCCTTAAATTTTTCTAATTCTAATCGTGATTATGCCCCGAATTGTTTCGATAAGGCAGTCCTCCGATCAACCTATACCAACTAGGGGAATAACGTGGGTAACCAGTGTGTGACGCGTAGGAATCTCCCGATCACTTCAAAAGCGCACGGCTGTTATGCCGCAGCCATCGCGAACAATCACGAGCGCGCCTTCTGCGACGTTAGTCGATTGAACTTTGTTCGGTCTACTGCTCTAGCAGGGTTACTCTCGATGATGACGGCTCTACTGACAGGCTGCGGTTCTACCGCCGCTTATCATCGAGTCGACAACTATCTTGCATTGTGCGGGAACGGCACAGCTGACTGCGCTATGCGGACGCTTGCCATGGCACAATCGGGCAACCCAATGGGAGACCCCAAGTCCGCAGCTGACCAGGACGATACTTTCGGCCATGACGGCCGCGGCGACGAGGGCGATCACGGTCGCGGCGATGAAGGTCGCGGTGATGACGGCCGCGGCGACGAAGGCGATCAGGGTCGCGGCGATGACGGCCGCGGCGACGAGGGCGATCACGGTCGCGGCGATGACGGCCGCGGCGACGAAGGCGATCAGGGTCGCGGCGATGACGGCCGCGGCGACGAGGGCGATCACGGTCGCGGCGATGAAGGTCGCGGTGATGACGGCCGCGGCGACGAGGGCGGCCACGGCGATCACGGTCGCGGTGATGACGGCCGCGGCGACGAGGGCGGCCACGGCGATCACGGTCGCGGTGATGACGGCCGCGGCGACGAGGGCGGCCACGGCGATCACGGTCGCGGTGATGACGGCCGCGGCGACGAGG
>JBDIVM010000006.1:0-261820 GCA_039805905.1 Limibaculum sp.
AGATGAAGCTCTGCGCCGCCGCCATCATCCGGATGTGGCTCTCGACCGAGAGGAAGCGCTTGCCGATCCGCCCGCAGGGATTGGCGCAGTCGAACACCGGCAGGTGCGCGGGCTCGAGCCCCGGCGCCCCCTCGAGCGTCATGGTGCCACAGACGAAGGTGTTGGCGTCCTCGATCTCGCGCGCGGTGAAGCCGATCGCGCGCAGCAGGTCGAAGCCGGGCTCCGCCATCTTCTTCTCGTCGAGCCCGAGCACGCCGGTGCAGAAGTCGAGCCCCAGCGTCCACTGGTTGAATACGAAGCGGATGTCGAAGGCGGTGGCCAGAGTGTCCTCGACCCTGCGGAGTTCGGCCTCGCCGAAGCCCCGCGCCGCCAGCTTGTCGACGTTCACACCGGGCGCGCCCGAGAGCGTCCCATGGCCGACCGCGTAGTCGATGATGGCGCGGATCGTTGCGTCGTCGTAGCCGAGCGTCTCCAGCGCCTTCGGCACCGCGTGGTTGATGATCTTGAAGTAGCCGCCACCGGCCAGCTTCTTGAATTTCACCAGCGCGAAATCGGGCTCGATGCCGGTGGTGTCGCAGTCCATGACGAGGCCGATCGTGCCAGTGGGCGCGATCACGGTCGCCTGGGCGTTGCGGTAGCCGTGCTTCTCGCCGAGCTCGAGCGCGCGGTCCCACGAGGCCCGGGCGCGCTCGATCAGAAGCGCGTCCGGGCAGTTGGCCGCATCAAGCGGCACAGGGAGGGTCTGGAGCCGCTCGTAGCCGGCGGTCTCGCCATAGGCGGCGCGGCGGTGGTTGCGGATGACGCGGAGCATGTGCCCGGCATTCTTCCGGTAGCCGGGGAAGGCGCCGATCTCGGCCGCCATCTCGGCCGAGGTGGCGTAGGAGACGCCGGTCAGGATCGCGCTCAGCGCGCCGCAGATTGCGCGGCCCGCATCCGAGTCGTAGCCGAGGCCGAGCGTCATCAAGAGCCCACCGATATTGGCGTAGCCGAGCCCGAGCGTGCGGAACTCGTAGGAGAGCCGGGCGATCTCCGGGCTCGGGAACTGGGCCATGGTGACCGAGATCTCGAGCGTCACGGTCCAGAGCCGCACCGCGTGCTCGTAGGCGCCGACGTCGAAGGCGCCGTCCCGCAGGAAGGTCAGGAGGTTCAGCGACGCCAGGTTGCACGCCGTGTCGTCGAGGAACATGTATTCCGAGCAGGGGTTCGAGGCGCGGATCGGCCCCGAAGCCGGGCAGGTGTGCCAGTCGTTGATGGTGTCGTGGAACTGCACGCCGGGGTCGGCGCAGGCCCAGGCGGCGTGGCCGATCTGGTCCCAGAGATCGCGGGCCTTCACGGTCTTCGCCACCTTGCCGTCGGTGCGGCGGGTGAGGGTCCAGTCGCCGTCCGCCTCGACCGCCTGCAGATAGGCGTCGGTGACGCGGACCGAGTTGTTCGAGTTCTGGCCCGAGACCGTGACATAGGCCTCCGAGTCCCAGTCGGTGTCGTAGACGGGAAACTCGATCGAGGTTATGCCCTGCGCCGCATATTGCAGCACGCGCTTCACATAGGTCTCCGGGATCGCCGCCATGCGCGCGGCGCGGATCGCCGCCTTCAGCGCGGGATTGGCCTTCGGGTCGAGAGCGCCCTCGCCAGCGCCGTCCCAGCAGCGGATCGCGGCGAAGATCTCGTTCAGGTGCCGCTCGTGCAGCTTCGAGCCGGCGACCAGCGAGGCGACCTTCTGCTCCTCCTTGACCTTCCAGTTGACGAAGGCCTCGATGTCCGGGTGATCCATGTCGCAGATCACCATCTTGGCGGCGCGCCGGGTGGTGCCGCCCGACTTGATGGCGCCTGCCGCCCGGTCGCCGATCTTCAGGAAGCTCATCAGGCCCGATGACTTGCCGCCGCCCGCCAGCCGCTCGTTCTCGCCGCGCAGGAGCGAGAAGTTGGTGCCGGTGCCCGAGCCGTACTTGAAGAGGCGCGCCTCGCGGGTCCAGAGGTCCATGATCCCGCCCTCGTTGACGAGGTCGTCCTGCACCGACTGGATGAAGCAGGCATGGGGCTGTGGGTGCTCGTAGGCCGACTGCGACTTCACCAGCTCGCCGCTCCTGAAGTCGACGTAGTAGTGGCCCTGGCTCGGCCCGTCGATGCCATAGGCCCAGTGGAGCCCGGTGTTGAACCACTGGGGCGAGTTCGGCGCCGCCATCTGGCGGGCGAGCATGTAGCACATCTCGTCGAAGTAGGCCCGCGCATCGGCCTCGGCCGAGAAGTAGCCGGCCTTCCAGCCCCAGTAGGTCCAGGCTCCGGCGAGGCGGTCGAACACCTGCCGCGCGCTGGTCTCGCCGCCGAAGCGCCCGGCCTCGGGCAGCTTGGCGAGCGCCTTCTCGTCGGGCACCGAGCGCCACAGGAATTCGGGAACGCCCTTCTCCTTCACCTTCCTCAGGCGGCGTGCGACGCCGGCCTTGCGGAAATACTTCTGCGCCAGCACGTCGGCCGCGACCGCGCTCCAGGCCTGCGGCACATCGAAACCCTCGAGCCGGAACACCACCGAGCCGTCCGGGTTGCGGATCTCGGACGTCGCCTCGCGGAAGGCGATGGCGGCGTAGGGTGACTTGCCTTCTTCGGTGAACCGGCGCTCGATCCTCATCTCTCTCCCGTCCCTCGCTTCCGCGCCCGCATGGCGGCCCGCTGCCTCGCTGGCGGCACGGCGCCACCTCTCCAGAGGCCCGGCCTCCGGTTGGGTCAGCATTCCGAACTGTCTGGGTGCTGGCTTCTGGCCCCCCGCACCTCAGAGGCACCACCCCATATATTGTGGTATCAGCCCCTGCGACCACCACTGTATGACAGCCACGCGACAGGTCAACGGAAAAATTCAGGCGCCGGCCAGATTTTGGGGATTGACGCGCGTTTCATGCCGTCCGTGGGTGAACGAACAGGCAACCTCAAGTGCCGCGGCAGGGCTATCCGGCCGCCGGATCGCCCGTGGGGCAGCCTGCCCGGATCCAGGCGCGCAGCGCCGCCTGCTCGCGGGCATCGAGGGCGCCGGCCCCCGGTCCGCGCAGGTAACCGCGCGCGAACAGCATGTCGCGCACATAGTCCGGCCCGCCCGGATCGGTGTCGGCCCAGACCTGCCAGCCGATCTCCGCGGCCTCGCTCCGGCCCAGCCGGCAATGCACCGCAGCCCGTTCGCGATAGGCCTCCGGATGCGCGGCCATCAGCTCGGCATCGGACAGGATCCGGTCGTAGTCGGCCGCGGCGCCCGCGTTGTCGCCGAACCTCGCCCGCAGCCGCGCCCGCGCGAACCGCAGATCGCTGCGGTTCGGCGCGCGGAGAAGCGCCAGGCTGTAGTCCGCGAGCGCGCCCTTGACATTGCCGGACAGTTCCTGCGCCCGGCCTCGGGCGACGAGGATGTCGGGATCGCTCGAATCGAGCATGAGCGCCTCGCGGAAATCCGCCATCGCCGGCTCGGTCTCGCCGAGCTCCAGCCGCGCGACGCCGCGCCGGCCCAGCATCACCGCCAGCCGGTCTACAGGCAGGCGGCCGCTGCTGATCGCGAGCGTGCAGGCCCGGGCAACGGCCTCGGCCGGGTCGCCCTTGCCGGCGCCATCCTCGCAGATCCGCTCGAGATCGCCGATGGGCGTGCCAGAAAGATCCACCGCCGTCCGCTCGACGGCCCAGGCATCCAGCTCCGCTGCGGCCTTGTAGTCCTGGACCGCGGCTTCCGTCTCGCCCGCCTCCTCCAGCGTCTGCGCGAGATTGCGGTGCACCTCGGCGAGCTGGCGGTTCATCGCCGCCTCCTCGGCCGCCGCTGCCGCTGCCGCGGCTTCCGGATCGAGCGGCTGCCCGCCCGGCATCACGCATGCGGCAAGCAGGAGCAGCGCCGCAATCGGGCCGAGACCGGGCAAGCGCCGGCGCAGCGGGCTCAACGCGGGATCCTCGCCGGGCGCACCGAAGAGACCGGGGCGCGGCCGGCGGCAGGCTCCGGACGGCATGCGCGGGAGAGACTCCGGCGGCTACGGATTCCGGCGGCTGGTGGCAATCCAGCTGCGCCCGTCATCGGGTGCCTTTGCCTGAAAGACGCCACATATCCCCGATAGTCTCCCGTGAGTCGCTGTATCGGGCCTCATCCTCGGCAGAACCCGGGGGAATGCAAGATACGCACTGGGGCGTCCCGCGGGATCGCGTGGGATCGAGGGGTGGCTGTGGCATGTGTGCCTTTTGCGTGTCGGTGACCTGATGACGATTTCCGTGCGGTCATCCCTGTCCGGGCCGGACCTGTATGTTCCGGCGCAGCTGATCCCCGCTCCTGTCCGCAACACCGAACGGCACGCGGGCAGCGGCTCAGGGTCTGGCACGCTGACGACCCCGCGGCGCGGGTTGGTCCTGAAGCTGCGCGATGCGCTCAGGCGCCATGCGCGCGACCTCCCGCTGACGGCGCAGGACCTGTTCCTGCAGTGGTTCTGGTATCTGACCCCTGTCCCCGAAAGCCGGATCGGCTTCGGTGCCGGGCCGCTCACCTGGCGCCGCGTCCGGGCACAGCGGCGGCTGCAGCGCGACCTGCATATCGTCTTCCTGCAGTGCGCGCGGTGCCGCACCGACCTCGCTCCGATCACCGCCTGGGCCGTGAATGCCAACAGCCGGCGCTGCACCGCGTCGGTCAACGCGGGGCTGGAGCGCGCCGACATCGTCTGGGTCTATACGCAGGATCCGCTGCGCGCGGACGAGGTGCGCGCGATCGAAACCCGCATCGCCGCGGCGGCAGCGCCGGGAACGCCCGTGATCAATCCGCCGGCAAGCTACAATGCCTACCATGAACCGGACGCATTCCGGCGGCTCGAACGCGCCGGGGTGAGCGTTCCGAAACACGAGCTGACCGAGGCCGATCTGGGCGTGACCCAGGCGGTGTACAAGCGCCTCGACCTGCAGGGCGTGGCGAAGGTCGGCACCGTCTATGACGGCCCGCGCGAGGGCTACAGGGCCTTCGAGTTTGTCGACTCGCGCGGCCCGGACGGGCTCTACCGGCGGTACCGCGCGCATCATTTCGTCGGCACGTCGCGGCCCAGCGAGGTCTTCATCGGGCCGGTCTGGAACGTCTGCAACCGCACCATGACCGCGATTGACTACAGCTTCGCGCTCACGGCCGAGGAGCGGGCGCAGATCGGGCTGATCGCCGACGCGCTGTCGCTGCAGTACTTCGCGGTCGATTTCGTCCGGCGTGCAGGGGACGGCCGCCCCTTCTTCCTCGACATCAACGTCTACCCGACCATCCGGTCGCCACGGAGGAACGCGCGCGCGATCGGCGACTACGGACTCTGGCATACCTTCGATGCCCGGCGCCGGCGCGGCATGGCCGAGCCGAACGGCGTGCCGGTCTGGGACGAGTTCGATGCGGCGATGGTTGCCTTCGCGGGACGCCGCGCCGGCACGTCCGGCGACACGCCGCCGGCGATTCTCGAGGCGGCAGGCTAGGCCGCGCCACCGCGATCCGGAGGCAGGCCCTTCGCTGCCGCCGGCCGGCCAGACCGGCTCGCCCGCCGCGTCTTCCGTTCGCGCGCCACCGGCACGAATCCCGCCCGCTGGTAGAGCGCAAGCGCACGGGGGTGGTCGAGCGTGTTGGTGTTGACCGTCAAACGCCCCGACCCGATCCGGTCCCAGCCCATATGCACGGCGGTCGCGAGCAGCCAGACCGAGAGGCCCCGCCCGATCGCCTCCGGTACCAGCCCGAAATAGGCCAGATCGCAGCGCCCCGTCTCGCGGGTATCGAGAACGAAGAAGCCGCCCGGCCAGCCGTCGACCATCAGGGTGAAGAGCTCGACCTTCGGGTCCGAGAGGAACGCCTCCAGCTCGCACCGCGGCCGGTCAATCCAGTCGGTCCATTCGTATGCGGCACCGACCGCCCCGTAGAGATAGAGGAAGTAGCCCGGCGGCGGATCGGACGCACCGATCAGCGCCAGCGCCGGGCCGACAGGCATCGGCGGGAGCGGCGCCGCGGGACGCGCCGTCATCTCGAGATAGGTGACGACATAGTCGATGGTCCGGACGGGCGGCCGCGGCGCCATGGCGTCACCCGGTCTCGACCGCCAGGTCCGGATAGGCGCCCCACTCGACCCAGGACCCGTCATAGAGCGCGTTGCGCGTATGCCCCATCCGGTGCAGCGCCAGCGTCAGGATCGCCGCGGTCACGCCGGAACCGCAGGACGTGACGATGGGCTGGCCGAGATCGACCCCGGCAGCCTCGAAGATGCCGCGCGTCTCCTCGATGTCCTTCATGGTGCCGTCCGGATTCAGCAGGCTGGCATAGTGGACGTTCTTCGAGCCGGGGATGTGGCCGGCGCGCAGCCCGGCGCGCGGCTCGGGCTCGTCGCCGCGGAACCGCCCCGGCGCCCGGGCATCGACGATCTGCTCGGCCCTGAGCTTCGCCGCCCCGGCGATCTGGGTCACGTCGCGCACCATCGCGGCGTTGCGCCGGCCGGTGAAGTGGCGCTCGCGCGGGTCGGGCACCTCGTCGTCGACCGGGCGACCCTCCGACTGCCATTTCGGCAGGCCGCCGTCCAGAACCGCCACGTCCTGATGGCCGAAGACCCGGAAGGTCCACCAGACGCGCGCCGCCGAGAACAGGCCCAGCTGGTCGTACACGATCACCCGGTGGCCGTCGCCGATGCCCATGGCGCGGACGCGGGAGACGAACTTCTCCACCGGCGGCAGCATGTGCGGCAGCGGCGAGTGGGAATCCGCGATCTCGTCGATGTCGAAGAACCGGGCCCCGGGAATGTGGGCTTCCCGGTAGAGCGCATGGCCGTTGCGCGTGTCGCCGGGCAGGTAATAGCTCGCATCGAGGATGCGGATGTCCGGTGCGTGCAGGCGCTCGGCCAGCCAGTCGGTCGAGACCAGCAGGTTGGGGTCGCTCGTCGCCATCTGTCACCTCTCCGCCCGGGATCACGGGACTCTCCTAGTGTCCGCGCGTGGCGGAATCAACCGCAGCGGCTTGCGGTTCGGGGGGAACCCGGTAATCTCGGCGTCTCCGGCCGCCCGACCTACAGGAACGCGCCATGGCCCCGCCCCCTCCCGCCGTCCCCGGGATGCGCTTCGACGAGATCGACACGCCGGCACTGGTCGTCGATCTGGACGCCTTCGAGCGCAACCTCGCCCGCATGGCGGACGCGGCGCGCGAGGCCGGCGTACGGCTCAGGCCCCACGCCAAGACCCACAAGAGCCCGCTGATCGCGCGTCAGCAGATCGCGCTCGGCGCCGTCGGGGTCTGCTGCCAGAAAGTCTCCGAGGCCGAGATCCTGGTCGAGGGCGGGGTCGAGGACGTGCTGGTCACGAACCAGGTGGTCGGCGCGCGCAAGCTCGAGCGGCTGGCGCTGCTCGCGCGCCGCGCCCGGGTCGGGGTCTGCGTCGACGATGCCGGCAACGCCAGGGCGATCTCGGCGGCGGCAAAAAAATTCGGGGCCGAGATCGACGTCCTCGTCGAGATCGATGTCGGCGCCGGGCGCTGCGGCGTCTCCTCGGCCGCCGAGGCGGTGCTGCTCGCCGAGGCGGTGAACGCCCTGCCGGGGCTGAGCTTCGCCGGGCTCCAGGCCTATCACGGCGCCGCCCAGCACCTGCGCAGCGCCGCCGAGCGCCGGGCGGCGATCGGCAAGGCGGCCTGGATCACCCGGCAGGCGGTCGAGATGCTGGCGGGCGCCGGGCTCGACTGCCGCACCGTCGGCGGGGCCGGGACGGGGACCTACGAGATCGAGGCGGCGAGTGGCGTCTGGAACGAATTGCAGGCCGGCTCCTACGTCTTCATGGATGCCGACTATGGCCGCAACCTCGGCGAGGACGGCAAGCCGGTCCATGCCTTCGAGCAGGCACTGTTCGTGCTCTCGACCGTGATGAGCCTGCCGGCGGCGAAGCGGGCGGTGCTCGATGCCGGGCTGAAGGCGCTGGCCTTCGACAGCGGCCCGCCGGGGCTGCACGGAAGGGCGGGGCTGAGCTACGAGGGCGCCTCCGACGAGCACGGCAAGCTCGCCATCGGGGATGCCAACGAGAAGCTGGCGCTCGGCGACAAGCTCCTGCTGGTGCCGGGGCACTGCGACCCGACGGTCAACCTGCACGACTGGTATGTGGGCGTGCGCGGGCTCGGCTGGGAGGGCGCCTTCGTCGAGGCGGTCTGGCCGGTGGCGGCGCGGGGCGCGGGGTTCTGAGGGCGGGGGGCGCGAGACCGACATCGGGCCAGCCGAGGCAAGCTCTCGGAATCGGGTAACGATTCGATGCCGAAGCCGATACCGGCGCGCGATGAGGAAGTCCCGATCGCAAATTCGGGCGCCATTTCATCGTCGAGATTGGCACAATTGGCCTAAAATCCCAATTTATTGGCACCGACTCTCAATGCTCTGGCCAGCGCTCGTCTCCAAGTATTGGCCCGTGATGCTCCCTGCGGGCCTGTGAATATGTGTGCAATGGGCACCCATGATTACGTCCATATACCGCGAAGTCGGCCTCGATCCGTCGGCAGGCTGATGTCACACTGTGGCGCAGTTCTTCTCGCCTTTCTGGCATGGACAGCCTCCGTAGCCACCGTAATGGTCGCCGGCTCTCTCGTCACAGCCCTTCTGCACGGCTTGACCGGTGGCTGACCGTGACCCAGCGAGACAAAGACGGCGTGATGGTGGTTGGCGATCTGGGCGGGCATTCCGAATGGTCCGGATCCGTGTCGACGTCCATGCGCATTCCGGTGGCCGGGATTGTCGAGGACAGGCAGCGGCGCGCCGGATACAGTCCCGCGGAGCGGGAGGGGCAGCACAAGCCGTTCTCCTGGGGCTGGTTCTGGTTCTGGCTGATCATCTGTTGGCCCGCCGCCATCATCTATGTCGCGATGCGGCGGAATGCGCCGTGAAGAGTGAAAGGGCGGGAGGGTGGCATGGACGCGCTGGACGAAGTGACCACCTCGCCGCAACGGGACAACAGGCCAGCGCCGGGCGTCAGCGCATGGCGCATCCGGGACATTTGCCTCGTACGTCCGATACGCCTTCCGCGGGCGATTGGACAGGTCGCTGAACCTGAGACTGGCTGCGCGGCTATCTGATTGCACACCACCCCTTCCGCCGGGCGCCCGATTTCCCTTAACTGGGTGCAGGGCCCGCCTCTCCGGCGGGCATTGGGAGAGATGGGGGGCGACGTGGAGCCGGAGACCTTCGACTACGTGATCATCGGGGCAGGCTCGGCCGGCTGCGTGCTGGCGAACCGGCTGAGCGAGGACGGGCGCGCACGGGTGCTGCTGCTCGAGGCCGGGGGCGCCGACACGAACCCCTGGCTGCACATCCCCGTCGGCTACTTCAAGACCGTCTGGGACAAGCGCTTCTCCTGGTGTTTCGAGACCGAGCCCGAGCCGGGCACCGCCAACCGCCGGATGCCCTGGCCGCGCGGGCGTGTGCTGGGCGGCACCAGCGCGATCAACGGCCTCGTCTACATCCGCGGCCAGGCGGCGGATTACGACCACTGGCGACAGCTCGGGCTGACCGGCTGGGGCTGGGACGACGTGCTGCCCTTCTTCCGCAAGGCCGAAGACCAGGAGCGCGGGGCCGACGACTACCACGGCACCGGCGGGCCGCTCGGCGTCTCGGACCTGAAGA
The DNA here is from genome assembly GCA_039805905.1 of Limibaculum sp. Classification (GTDB taxonomy): domain Bacteria; phylum Pseudomonadota; class Alphaproteobacteria; order Rhodobacterales; family Rhodobacteraceae; genus Thermohalobaculum. Next base: position 9,594 of record JBDIVM010000006.1, read on the forward strand.
TGAAGCACCCGCTCTGCGAGGCCTTCATCGAGGCCGCCGTGCAGGCGGGCATCCCGCGCAACGACGACTTCAACGGCCCGGCGCAGGAGGGGGTGGGCTACTACCAGCTCACCAAGAAGAACGGCTTCCGCTGCTCGACCGCGAAGGGCTATCTGCGGCCGGCGCGGCGGCGGGCCAATCTCGAGGTCCGCACGGAGGCGCTGGTCGAGCGGATCGGGCTGTCCGAGGGGCGCGCCACCGGCGTCACCTACCGGCAGGGCGGGCAGAGCGTCACCGTGCGGGCGGCCGCCGAGGTGCTGCTCTGCGCGGGCGCCATCGGCTCGCCGCATATCCTGCAGCTCTCCGGCATCGGGCCTGGCGAGGTGCTGCAGCGCGCCGGCATCCCGGTCCGGCTCGAGCGGCGCGACGTGGGCCGCCACCTGCAGGACCATTTCCAGGTGCGGATGTACTACCGCTGCACCGAGCCGATCACGCTCAACGACGAGCTCCGGAGCCTCTGGGGCAAGGCGCGGATCGCCGCCGAGTTCGCGCTGACCCGTGGCGGCGCCATGTCGATCGGCGCCGGGCAGGTCGGGCTCTTCACCCGCTCGCGGCCGCATGTCGAGCACCCGGACATCCAGTTCCACTTCTTCCCGCTCTCGACCGACCGGCCGGGGCTGGGGATCAGGGGGCTGCACCCCTTCTCGGGCTTCACCGCCAGCGTCTGCCACCTGCGGCCCGCGAGCCGCGGGCGGATCGAGATCAAGTCGCCCGACCCGGCGGCGCATCCCGGCATCTGGCCGAACTTCCTCGACGCCATCGAGGACCGCGAGGCGATCGTCGGCGGGGTGAAGGTCGCCCGCAGGGTCGCTGCCGCCCCGGCCATGGCGCGCTACGTCGCGCGCGAGGAGAGCATCGGCGCCGAGCACACCACCGACGAACAGATCCTGACCCGCGCCCGCGAGGTGGGGGCGACGATCTTCCACCCCTCGGGCACCTGCCGCATGGGCATCGATCCGGATGCGGTGGTCGACGGATCGCTGCGGCTGAACGGGATCGCCGGGCTCAGGGTGGTCGATGCCTCGGTCATGCCGGCGCTGGTCTCCGGCAACACCAACGCGCCGACCATCATGATCGCCGAGAAGGCGGCGGCGATGGTCCGGGCGGGGTGAGGGGCGGGCGAGGGCCTCCGACCTGTCTCGGCACGGGGCTCCAATACAAGCGGAATCGCCACTGAACCCCTTCCCGCCTGCCCCCGCGGCGGGAAGGGGTCGCCCGGCCGTCAGGCTGCGGGCCGGATGTTCTGGTTGAACCGGAACATGTTGCCCGAATCGTACTTCGCCTTGACCGCCGACAGCCGGGCGTAGTTCCTGCCGTAGGCATCCTTCACCAGCGCCTCGCCGTCCTCGCCATGCCCGGCAAAGTTCAGGTAGAGTCGGCCCGCCTGCGAGAACTTCCGGGTCTCCTCCCAGGCCTTGCGGGTCCAGCCGATGTTGCGCTCATCGTCCCCCGGATCCGGCCAGACCGAGTCGATGGAATACATCCATCTCATCGACCGGTCGCCGATCGCGGTGACGTCGGCCGGTACCGCCATGGTTGCGGCGCCCATGTTCCAGAGTGAGCTCAGCGTCTTGGCCGACGGCGCCGCCGCACCAATGGCAAGCGCTGCGTCGATCATGGCGTCAGGAAGGTCGGCGAGGTAGTGGCACTTCCAGTAGCTGCGGTACTGGCCCTTGGGCATCAGCGTGTCGAACAGCTTCTGCACGTCGCAATAGGCCATCTGGCCCGAGAAGTCGGTGACCAGGTCGCCTTGCTCGCGCAGGGGCTGCATGGCCCTTTCCCCCTCGTCGGCATCCCCGGCCCAGACAGCGGCGACCGTGTAGCAGCGCTAGCCCCAATATTCCTCCGGGAAGTCCGGGCTTTGGGCCACGGTCGAGAATTCGACCAGCGAGCCGATGCGATCGCCCTTGTCGGCGAGGAAGTCGCGCCAGAACCGGATCGGCCCCGCGCCGGCGCTCAGCGGATAGATCGGGGCGGCGAACATCACGGTCGGACCCACGGGATGCAGCGCAAACTCGAAACTCACCACCACGCCAAAATTTCCGCCACCGCCGCGCAATGCCCAGTATAGGTCTGGGTGGCTGTCGGTGCTGGCCCGCACCAGTTCGCCCGCGGCGGTCACCACGTCGAAGGCGACCACGTTGTCGATGCAGAGGCCGTATCGGCTGCGGAGCCAGCCGATTCCGCCCGCCAGCGTCAGCCCGGCGACGCCGGTGTCCGAGATCAGCCCACCAGGCGTGGCGAGCCCGAAGGCCTGGGTCTCGCGATCGACATCGCCCCAGGTGGCGCCGCCCTCGACATGGGCGCGGCGCGCCGCCGGGTCGACGCGCACTGAGCGCATGCGGGAGAGGTCGATCAGCAGCCCTCCGTCGCAGACCGCGTGCCCGGCGACGTTGTGCCCGCCGCCCTTGATTGCGACCGCGAGCCCGCGGTACCGGGCGAAGCGCACGGCAGCGATCACGCCGGCGGCGCTCCGCGGCTGTGCGATCAGCGCCGGCCGGCGATCAATCATGGCGTTCCAGACCGCGCGGGCGGCGTCGTAGCCGGCCTCGCCCGGCAGCATGACGGCCCCGTCCAGGGCCGACCTCAGACAATCGACCGCCGCGGCGGCGGGGTCGGGCTCGGCCAATCCGGTCGCGATCTTCATGTCAATCTCCTCCCGCAAGGTTCGCTGAAGCCAGACCCTAGCGCCCATGCCGGCCCCCAACGAGCGGCGAAGGGGTCGGAAAGAGGCCATAATGGACAGCGCGGCCACCACCGTAAGGGGGAAAGGGATGGCTGAAGGCACCAGGCCGGTCATCGCGATACTGGCGGCTCCCGAGACCTCGCCGTCCGTGCTTTACGGGCTCTACGATGTCCTGTTCTCGGTCGGCGCGGTATTCCCCGACATGACGCTGGGAACGCCGGGCGCCGAGCTTCTGGACGTGCGGATCGTCACGGCGCAGCCGGGGCCGTTCCGCTGTATCGGCAATGTGGTGGTCGAGCCGCACCACCACATCTCGGAGATCGAGCGCGCCGATGCGGTGCTGGTGTGCGACATGTACACGCCGGTCAACCGCCCGCCGCACGGCAAGTATCCGGCCGAGATCGCCTGGCTCAGAGCCGTTCACGAGCGGGGCGCCCTGATCTGCGCAGTCTGCTCCGGCTCGCTGGTGCTCGCCGAATCCGGGCTCCTGGACGGACGCGAGGCAGCGGCGCACTGGGCATATGATGACCTGTTCCGGCGCTGCTATCCGGAGGTGACCATGCGCGCGAACACGGTGCTCTGCCTCTCCAGCGCCGAGGATGGGATCGTCACCGCGGGCGCCGTGACCGCCTGGCAGGATCTGGCCCTGTGGCTGATCGCCCGGTTCTGTGGCAAGCGCCAGGCGATCGAGACTGCCAAGGTGTTCCTGCTGGCGACACACGACGAGGGTCAGCTTCCCTACATGGCGCTCGGCCTGCACAGCCATGGCAGCGACGCGGTGATCGGCGATTGCCAGGGCTGGATCGCCGAGAACTACGCCATCGACAACCCGGTGCGGCGGATGACCGAGCGCTCGGGCCTGAACCCGCGCACCTTCGCGCGCCGGTTCCGGGCTGCCACCGGCCACCATCCGATCGACTATGTGCAGGCGCTGCGGATCGAGGAGGCAAAGCAGATGCTGGAGATGACCGACACCGGAATCGACGAGATCGCCGGCGCGGTCGGCTACGAGGACCCGACCTCGTTCCGCCGGGTGTTCAAGCGCCGCTCCGGGCTGACCCCGGTCGCCTACCGGCGCAAATATCGGAGCATCACGTACCGGGGCATCACGGCCTCAGCCACCGTGCGGTGCAGGCGATGACCGCGAGAAAACCCCGCCGGCGCATCACCTCGATCGCCGCCGCCGTCTCGCGGAACGGGGCGTCGGTGGTCCAGACCGGCCCGCGCAGGTCGGCGGCACCGGTATCGGTGAAGGCGCCGTCGAGCCGGTCGGGCAGGTCCGCCGGGGCCTCGCTCCAGTCGGCCGGCGGCAGGTAGTAGTAACTCGTGCACTCGTCGCGCAGCGCGCGGTCGATCAGGATGAAATAGGGCAGCTCCCGCAGCGGCGCGATCTGGCCGGACGAGGTCACTCTGATCGGGAGCTCGCAGCCCGAGGCGAACAGTTCCTCGGCCACCAGCACCGCGAAGGGCGCGCCCACCGCGCAGCCGACGATGCCGATCGTCAGGCCGGCCTCGTCGAAGACGTTGAGCTCGGCGCGGTAGCAGACCCAGCCGTCATGCCGCCGCGCCCGCCCATCGGCGCTGAGCCGGCGCACGATGTCGCTGTCCGGGTCGAGCACGCAGACGGCGTGGACCGGCGCGAGCGCCGCGCCGTTCTGGCGGCGGGCCCCGCGCAAGAGGTTCTCGGGCGTGAAGGCCGAGGGCGAGCGGTGATGCTTCTGCGCCAGGATCGGCGGTTCCCGCCCGTCACCGCTCACGGCGTGCCGCTCCGCTGCCAGTCCGTCGATGGGTCGTGCCTCCGCTGCCTCCTGCCGCACCGGCCCGCTGCCGGGCGGGTATCGTGGCCGCGCGGCGCCGAAAGTCATCCGCCGCCGCCATCAACTCCGCGTGGCCTGGATCGCGGCCCATCGGGGCCGCGGGCCGCGCCGCGACGGTTCCGCTTCCACCCGCCGGCGATCCGTGGTTAGTCTGCCGGGCACAGCAGACGGCAGGGAGAAACTGGCAGGGATGCAGACCGAGGTCGCGATCGCCGCAGAGGTTCTTGCCGCTCTCGACGGGCGGGATCAGATCGCGCCCTTCACCGAGCGCGTTCCCGGCTTCGACCTGCCCGCCGCCTACCGGGCCGCGGCGGCGCTCCGGCGGCTGCGCGAGGCGCGCGGCGAGCGGCCGGCGGGGCGCAAGCTCGGCTTCACCAACCGCAACATCTGGCCCGAGTTCGGCGTCGATGCGCCGATCTGGGGCGACATGTACGACACCACGGTCAGCGATGTCGCCCCCGAAGGCGCGGCGTTCGATTGCGCGCGGCTGTCCGAGCCGAAGATCGAGCCCGAGATCGCCTTCGGCCTCGCCCGCGCACCGGAGCCGGGGATGGACGAGGCGGCGCTTCTGGGCTGCGTCGGCTGGGTGGCGCACGGATTCGAGATGGTGCAGTCGGTCTATCCCGGCTGGCGGTTCCGGGCGCCGGACACGGTCGCCGGGGCGGGCATGCACGGTGCCTGTCTGCTGGGGCCGCGCCACCCGGTTTCACCGGGCGAGGCCGGCCAGTGGCGGGCAGCGCTCGCGGATTTCACCATCACCATCAGGCGCAACGGCGAGGCGATGGATTTGGGCCATGCCGGCGCCGTGCTCGGCGGGCCGCTGACCGCGCTCCGCCATTTTGTCGCCCAGCTCGCCGCCGATCCCGACGCGCCGCCGCTCGCTGCCGGCGAGATCGTGACCACCGGCACCGTGACCCGGGCCTTCGACGTGGCGCCGGGCGAGGTCTGGCAGACCCTCGTCGAGGGCCTGCCGCTGCCGGGGCTGCGGCTGACCCTGCGCTGATCGCTACGCCAAGACGCCCCTCTCCCGGGGGAGAGGGGCAGGCGGGCGCGGGTTCCGGCGCAGGCCGGGCGCTATCTGAGCGGTTCCAGCGCCGCGGCGGATTTCGCCAGCCGCACCAGGTTCAGGAACTCGGCCCGGTAGCCGAACGGATCGTCGCCCTTCGCCGGCTGCGCCAGCGCGGCGACGTCGTCATAGGAGAAGCTGCCCGTGTGGCGCCCGCCGCGCAGCAGCTGGCCGAAGGCGGCCACCGCAGCGGCGAAGCGGGTCTCCCTCGCCCTGCCCTCGTCGAGCCCGGCCAGGTCGGCCCGGGTGACGGGGCGCTCGATCAGCCGGCTGGCGCCGCCCTCGGGCGCCTTGTAGCGGATCCGCACGAGGGCGACCTCGGCCGGGTTCGCCTCCGGCTCGGCAGCCGGCCGGTAGCGCAGCGCGTCGATCAGCCGGGCATCCGAGCCGGCGGGCGTGATCTCGTAGAGCGCCGTCACCGTATGGCCCGAGCCGATCTCGCCGGCATCGACGCGGTCGTTGTTGAAGTCCGCGCGCGCCAGCGCCCGGGTCTCGTAGCCGATCAGCCGGTATTCGGCGACGGCAGCCGGGTTGAACTCGACCTGGATCTTCACGTCCCGGGCAATCGGGAACAGGGCGGAGCCGGCCTCCTCGACCAGCGCCTTGCGGGCCTCGCCCAGCGTGTCGATATAGGCCGCCTGCCCGTTGCCGTTCTGGGCCAGCACCTGCATCAGCTCGTCGTTGAGGTTGCCCCGGCCGAAGCCCAGCACCGACAGGAACACGCCCTTCTCGCGCTCGCGCGCGACGAAGCCCCGGAGATCGCCGGTATCGGTGATCCCCACATTGAAGTCGCCGTCGGTCGCCAGGATCACCCGGTTCACCCCCTTGGGATCGAAACTGGCCTCGGCCATGCGGTAGGCCTGCCGGATGCCCTCGGCGCCCGCCGTCGAGCCTCCCGCATGGAGCCGGTCGAGGGCGGCGAGGATCCGGTCCGCCTCCGCGACCGGAGTCGGCTCGAGCACCGTCCCGGCGGCGCCCGCATAGGTGACGATCGCGACCGTGTCGTCCGGATCGAGCGCATCGAGCATCAGCCGGAACGCGTTCAGGAGCAGCGGCAGCTTGTCGGGCGCGTCCATCGAGCCCGACGAATCGATCAGGAACACGAGGTTCGCCCGCGGCCGCTCGGCCTCGGCCAGCGCATAGCCCTTGATCCCGATCCGCATCAGCATGGTGCCGGCGTTCCAGGGTGTCGGGACAAGCTGCACGTCGGCCCGGAACGGGGTCCCGCGGTCGGCCGGACCGGCATAGTCATAGGGGAAGTAGTTGATCATCTCCTCGACCCGGACCGCGTCCATCTCGGGCAGGAGGCCCTCCATGATCGCGCGGCGGACGAAGCTGTAGGAGGCGGTGTCGGCATCGATCGAGAAGGTCGAGACCGGCACCTCGGCGGCGACCTTGACCGGGCTGTCCTCGAACTCGGCGAACCGGTCGCGGCCCTGCTCGCGGTAGCCCGGCTGCACCATCTGGTCGGGAAGCGCCGGCATGGCGGTGGCGGGCGCGGTCCGCGACTGCCCCTCCAGCTCCGGCGCCGGAGGGGCGGCGAGGGTCAGACCCTTCGACAGGGTGGAGGACCGGCCATCCGGGAGATACGCCTCTGCCGGGGCCGGCATCAGGCCGCGGCGGACGCGCGCGCCGGTCCGCTCCTCTGCCGCCGGCGTATCCGAAGCCAGGCTGCCCGCGAGATCCGCCTCCCGCCTGGCGAGGCTCTCCTTCCCGGCGAAGACCGGCCCGCTCCTGCCTGCGGCGGCTTGCGGCGCGGCCGCCTCGGTCCGGACGGCCGTCGGCGGAACGCCCTGCGGCGCCTCGATCTCGCGCGGCATCTCGCGCACGGCCAGCACGGCGATCGCGATCACGGCGAGGCTGGCGCCGCCCATCAGCGCCGGGGTCAGTCTGGGCAGGGGAACATGTGTCGGGAGATGCATGGTCAGTCCTCCGAGGATCCGGGCGGGCCATCCCGCCCCGCTGACCTTCGGACGCACCGCCGCCGCCGATCCTTGGGAGGCACGTGCGGTTTCCCCGTCGAACGCCCTGAGCGCCGCCGCGACGGCGCGCCGCCGTGCCGCCGGGTCCGGCTCTGCCCGTGTGGCGTCGAGCGCCTGCTTCAGCCTGTCGAGTTCTTCGGTCATCTCGCCCAATCCTCGCGCGGCAGCGCCCGCAGCACCTTGCGCGCCTCGTGCATCCGCCACGCCACCGTGCCCTCGCTGACACCCAGCACCCTGCCCGCCTCGGCATGGGTCAGCTCCGCGTCCAGCACCAGCACGACCGTCTCGCGGAGGTCCTCTCCGAGGCCGCCCAGCGCCTCGCGGAGCCAGGCGGCTTCGCGCGCCCGCACCGCGTCACCCTCGCGCCGCAGCGCATCCGCCTCGGCGAAGCCCAGATGCGCGGCGCCCCGGGTCGCCCGGCGGCGCATCGCGTCGCGGGCGGCGTTCAGCACCACGCGGTAGAGCCAGGTGGTGAACCGCGCCTCGCCGCGGAAGCTCCGGATCCTGCCGGCGAGCCCGACGCAGACGTCCTGCGCCAGATCCTCGGCCTCGGCCCGGTTGCCGAGGAGCCGGTGCGCCAGCGAGAGAATCCGCCCGTAATGGCGCCCGACAAGCTCGCCGAACGCCTCCCGGTCCCCGTTGGCGGCGTCCCGCGCCAGCCCCTCGTCGGTCCTCTGCTGCAGCATCCGTCCCCCGGCATACGCCCCTTCCGACGCATGGGGGAGGCCATTCCTTGGCGCACCCGGCGCTTTTTGTGCCAGGCGAGGGCCGAGCCGGGGAGGGAGGGGTCGCGGAAGGCCGCGTTCCCGCAAGGCCCGGCCGCTGAGATGGCAACGGCGCCCCGAAGGGCGCCGCTTTCGGTCCGTCCGCCGCCAGGCTCAGGCGGGTTTCGTGATCACCACCTCGAGGTATTCGCTCGGCACGACCAGCGCCTCGGGCCCGGCGCGGTTCATCCGCCCGATCAGCGCTGCGATCTCGGCCTCGAGAACCTGCCGCTTCTCGGCGTCGAGCGCCGCGAAGGCGCGGTTCGTCGGCCCGTAATAGGTCTTGAAGACCTCGAGCCAGTGGCCGACCGACGCGTAGCGGAAGTTGAACGTCTGCCTTTGCGCCCGCACACGGTGGCCCGGGAAGAGTTCGGCAAGCCGCTCCCCGGTGCCCCAGAGCGCCGGCGATTTCACTCCGGCCGGCGGCGCCACATGCCTGCCGATGGTGCGGAACAGCTGTCCGATGAAGCCCTCGGGCGTCCAGTTGGCCAGCGCGATCCGCCCGCCCGGGCGCGTGACGCGGGAAAGCTCGCGTGCCGCGGTCTCCTGGTCAGGCGTGAACATGACGCCGAAGGTCGAGAGCGCGACATCGAAGCTGCCGTCCCCGAAGGGCAGCGCCTCGGCGTCGGCGGTGCGGAACCTGACGCGCAGCCGCTCGGCCTCGGCGCGCTCGCGCGCGCGGTCGAGCAGGGCCTCGACATAGTCGGTGGACGTGACGTCGGCGAATCGCCGGGCGGCCGCAAGCGTGGCATTGCCGTTGCCGGCGGCAACGTCGAGCACGCGCTCGCCCGCCCTGAGGTCGACGGCCTCGCACAGCTGCTCTCCGACGATCTGCAGCGTCGTTCCGATGATCGCATAATCGCCGGTGGCCCACATCGCCCGCTGACGATGCTTGATCGCGGTATAGTCGGGTGTCGCAAAAACGGTGGTCATCTGGTAACTCCTGAAGTCGGACAATTTCATGATCTGCCCGAGTCGGCGCCCTCCTTGTTCGGATGCCGACATCCGGGCAGGAACGGACGGCCGGCGCCTCGCCGGCCGTCCGCGGACGAGGCGATAGCCGGGGCGCGGTCGCGCGTGAATGATCGCACCGCCGGATTGCCTGATCGTCCGTCCGGATCGGAGGGGAGGCATGCCGATGCCTGATGCACTCACGGAGGTGCTCCGGTCCGTCCGCCTCACGGGCGGCGTGTTCCTCGATGTCCGGCTGACCGAGCCCTGGGCCGTGATCTCGGAGCTGACGGCCGAGGACTGCCGGCCCTTCCTGGCCGATCCGGCGCAGCTGATCCTCTATCATGTCGTGCTGAAGGGGCGGTTCCTTCTCCGCGTCGAGGGCGAGCCGCCGATCGAGATGCATGCGGGCGAGGTCGTGCTGTTGCCGCGCAACGACGCGCATGTGCTCGCGAGCGCGCCGGGGATCGAGCCGGTGCAGGGCAGCAGCCTGGTCCAGCCGGCGCCGGATGGCGGCCTCGCCCGGGTGCGGCACGGCGGCGGCGGTGCCGAGACGCACTTGGTCTGCGGTTTCCTCGGCAGCGAGGAGACCTGCAACCCGCTGCTCTCGGCCCTGCCCCGTGCGCTCAGGCTCGACCTTCGCGCGGGCACGTCGCGCGAGTGGGTGGAGGCGTCAGTGCGCTTTGCCGCGAGCGAGCTGGCCGAGGGGCGTCTCGCCTCATCGGGCGTCATGTCGCGGCTCGCGGAGGTGCTGCTGGTCGAGGCGGTGCGGCAATACGCTGCGACCCTCGACGGCACCGGGTCCGGCTGGCTGCACGGGCTCGGCAACCCGCAGATCGGCCGGGCACTGACGCTGATGCACCGCGACATCAGCGCGCGCCAGACCACGGACCGGCTGGCGCGCGAGGTCGGCATGTCGCGCAGCGCCTTCGTCGAACGGTTCACCGGGCTGATCGGCATGCCGCCCGGCCGCTACCTCGCCTACTGGCGGCTGCAGGCGGCGCGCCAGCAGCTGCGCGAGACCAGGCGCTCGATCGCGCAGGTGGCGCATTCGGTCGGCTACGGCTCGGAAGAGGCATTCAGCCGCGCCTTCAAGCGCGAGTTCCGGCTTTCACCGGCGCGATGGCGGGAGCGGCCGGGGGAGGTCGTGACCGGCGTCGCGCGGCCACCGGGCGCGGCGGCGGAAATGAGGGGCTGAGGGCCGCCGCCCCTCAGCCGTCCTTGCGGATGGTCTCGTTCTTCGGGTCGTAGGGGCTCTCCTCGACGATCTCGGCGTCCCAGAGCGCGCGCAGCATGCGGACCTTCAGCTTCTGGCCGGGTTTCGCCAGCCCCGGCTCGACATAGCCGATGCCGATCTGACGGCCGAACACCACCGACCAGCCGCCCGAGGTCAGCCGCCCGACCTTGCGGCCATCCAGGAGCAGCGCCTCCTTGCCCCAGGGGTCGGCGTCCGGGGGGCCGTCGATCAGCAGCGTGACGCAGGAGGCGCGGATTCCGGTCTCCGCCATCGCCTTCTTGCCCCTGAACTCCTTCGACATGTCGACGAGGCGGTGCAGGTTGCCCTCGAGCGGCGTCGCGTCGCGGCCCAGATCCGAGCCGAAGGCGCGGTAGGACTTCTCCTGCCTCAGCCAGTTCTGCGCCCGCGCACCGCAGAGCTTGAGGCCCCCAGGAATGTCGGCTTGCTCGCCCGCCTCCATCAGCCGGTCGAACAGGTAGTTCTGCATCTCGATCGGATGGTGCAGCTCCCAGCCAAGCTCGCCCGTATAGGCGACCCGGATCGCCATGGTCGGGCACATCTTCAGGTCGAGCTTCTGCGCCGAGAGCCAGGGGAAGCGCCTGTTCGAGAGCGCCGTCTCCGGCTCGGCATCCACCACGAGCGGCCGCAGCACCTCGCGCGACTTCGGGCCGGCGATGGCGAAGACGCCCCACTGGGTCGAGACGTCCTGCACCTCGATCCAGCCGAACCCGGCGCGCTTCCTCTCCGCCTCCTTCGTCAGGTAGTCGGAATCATAGGCCTGCGCCGCACCGGCGGTGACGCAGTAGTATTCGTCCTCGGCCAGCCGCACGATGGTCAGCTCGGTGCGGATGGTGCCGGCGTCGGTCAGCGCATAGGTCAGGTTGGTGCGCCCGATCCGGGGCAGCCGGTTGCAGGTCAGCCAGTCGAGGAAGCGGGTCGCGCCCGGCCCCTTCACCATGTGCTTGGTGAAGGCGGTGGCGTCGAACATGCCCGCACCCTCGCGCACGGCCTTCGCCTCGTCGACCGCATACTGCCACCAGCCGCCGCGGCGGAAGCTGCGGGTGTGGTGGTCGAAGTCCGCCGGTGCGTCGAGCGGGCCATAGTAGATCGGCCGCTCCCAGCCGTTCACCTGCCCGAACTGGGCGCCGCGCGCCTTGACCCGGTCATAGCAGGGCGCGGTGCGCAGCGGCCGGCAGGCCTCGCGCTCCTCGTCCGGGTGGTGCAGGATGAAGACATGCTCGTAGCATTCCTCGTTCTTGCGGGCGGCGTATTCCCGGTTGACCCACTTGCCGTAGCGGCGCGGGTCGAGCGACCACATGTCGATCTCGGCCTCGCCTGTCGTCATCAGCTGGGCGAGGTAGTGGCCGGTGCCGCCGGCCGCCGTAATGCCGAACGAGAAGCCCTCGGCGAACCAGAAGTTGTCGACGCCGGGGGCAGGCCCCACCAGCGGGTTGCCGTCGGGCGTATAGCAGATCGGGCCGTTGAAGTCGTCCTTGAGGCCGCAATGCTCGGACGAGGGGATGCGGTGGATCATCGAGGCGTATTCCTGCTCGATCCGGTCAAGATCGAGTTGGAAGAGATCGGCCCGGAAGCTGTCCGGGACGCCGTGGATGAAGCGGGCGGGAGCGCCCCGCTCGTAGGGCCCGAGGATCCAGCCGCCGCGCTCCTCGCGCACGTACCACCTGGCGTCGGCGTCGCGCAGCACGGGGTGTTCTGGGTTCGACTTGCGCCACTCGACCAGCGCCGGGTCGGGCTCGGTGACGACATACTGGTGCTCGACCGGGATCGCGGGGATATAGCAGCCGATCATCGCCGCGGTGCGCTGGGCGTAATTGCCGGTAGCGGTGACCACATGCTCGCAGCGGATCGCGAAGGTCTCCTCGGTCGGCACGAGGGTTGCGCCGCGCTCGGCCATCATCCGGCCCTTGACCAGCCACTCGGCCCCGACCCGCTCGAAGCCGTCGACCTGGGCCTTGCGCACGATCTCGACGCCGCGCTGCCGGGCGCCCTTGGCCATCGCCTGGGTGACGTCGGCCGGGTTGATGTAGCCGTCGGTCGGGTGGAAGATCGCGCCCTTCAGGTCCTCGGTCCGGACCAGCGGCCAGCGGTCCCTGATGTCCTTCGGCGTCAGCCACTCGAAGGGGACGCCCGCGGTCTCGGCGACCGAGCCGTAGAGCATGTATTCGTCCATCCGGGCTTCGGTCTGCGCCATGCGCAGATTGCCGACCACGCTGAACCCGGCATTCAGCCCGGTCTCGGCCTCCAGCGTCTTGTAGAACTTGACGCTGTAGTCGTGGATGTGGGTGGTGGCGTAGCTCATGTTGAAGAGCGGCAGCAGCCCTGCGGCGTGCCAGGTGCTGCCGCTGGTCAGCTCGTCCCGCTCCAGCAGCACCGTGTCCCAGCCGGCCCTGGCAAGGTGATAGGCGATCGAGCAGCCGACCGCGCCACCGCCCACGACAACCACCCGTGCATGCGTCTTCATGGTGAGTCCCCATCAGTCCTGAGTGCGGTAGGTTGGGCGCACTCTCGCGGCAAGCGCAAGCCCGGGCTAGGGTCCGAGCGACCTTGCCCCGCCCTAACGCGACATCGCCGGGGCCGCGCGCCCGGCCGTGATCACCGTACCGCCCCGTCCGGCATCACCGGGTCCTCGTGGACCAGCACATCGGAGCCGGGCACTGCCTCGAGGATCCCCAGCCTGAGCCGCGCCCCGATCTCGTGGGCCTCGTAGAGCGACTGCTGGCCGTCGAGATCGATGTGGAGCTGGACGAAGGTGCGGGTGCCCGAGACGCGGGTCTTGAGGTCATGGAAGCCGCGGATCTCGGGGAACCCGGCGACCGTCTCGGCGATCCGGCGCTCGACCTCGGCCGGAGCCTGGCGGTCCATCAGCGCCGCCCAGGCGCAGCCGCCGATCTTCCAGGCGCCGCGGATCAGCACCGCCGCCGCGACCAGCGAGAAGAGCGAATCGAGGATCACCACCCCGAACAGCGCCGAGGCCCCCAGCGCCACGATGCCGCCCGCCGCGGGCAGGAGGTCGGAGAGGTAATGCAGCGAATCCGCCGCCACCACCTTCGAGCCGGTGGCCCGCGCCACCCGCCGCTGGAACCAGACCAGCCCGCCGGTGACGGCGACCGAGAACACCATCACCGCGATGCCGGCGCCCTCGGAGGCCAGCGGCTGCGGCTCGAGCAGGCGGGCGATGCCGCGCCAGCCCAGCATCGCCGCGGCGGCGGCCACGATCACCGCCTGGGCGAAGGCCGCTATGTCCTCGACCGAATGGTGGCCGAAGCGGTGGTCCTCGTCGGCCGGCCTGGCGGCATAGAAGATCGCGGCCAGGTTGGCGACCGAGACCAGGAGATCGAGCGCCGAATCGATCAGGCTTGCCGCCACCGTCAGCGAGCCGGTGGCGGCCCAGGCCCAGCTCTTCGCGCCGGCCAGAATGACGGCCACCGCGATCGAGGCGATCCCGGCGGCGACGTTCAGGCGTTTCTGGCCGGCGGCTTCCATCCCCGGCTCCTCCTCACCCCCCCGCGGCAGCCCGCACCCGCTCGAGCAGCGAGGCCGAGAGATAGCCGTCCGGCACCAGCCCCTGCGTCGACTGGAAGCCGCGGATCGCGGCGCGCGTGTTCGGCCCGACGATGCCGTCGATGCCCTGGGTCTCATAGCCGAGCGCGGTCAGGCGGCGCTGCAGCTCCTCGGTCTCGGCGCGGCTCAGCGGCCGGTCCATGCGCGGCCAGTCCATCGCCGGGCCCTGGCCGAAGCGCATGCCGCCATCCACCTGCCCGGCCAGCAGAGCCACGGCCAGCGCATAGGAGGTGGCGTTGTTGTAGCGCTTGATCACCCGGAAGTTCGGATAGGCGGCAAAGGCCGGACCTCTGGCACCGGCGGGCAGCAGCAGCGTGACGCTGTCCGACGGCGGCAGCGCGCCGCCCCCCGCCCGGCGCACGCCCAGCGCCTCCCATTCGGCAGGCGTCTTGCGGGTCTCGTCGTCGGCAAGCGTATAGTCGAAGCCCGCCGGCAGTGCGACCCGAATCGCCGCGGGCTCGCCCCGCCGCCAGCCGAAATGCCTCAGATAGCTCGCCGTCGAGGCCAGCGCGTCGGACGGGTCGGCGCTCCACACGTCGCGTCGCCCGTCGCCCGCGAAATCGACAGCATGGGCCTCGAAGCTCGTCGGGATGAACTGGGTATGCCCCATCGCCCCGGCCCAGGAGCCGATCATCCGGCCGGGGGTCACGTCGCCGTTCTGCAGGATCCGCAGCGCCGCGATCAGCTCCTGCTCGGCGAAGTCGCGGCGGCGGCCCTCATAGGCGAGAGTCGCCAGGCTCTCGATCACCGGAATGTCGCCGAAATTGGCGCCGTAGGCGCTCTCGATACCCCAGATCGCCACGATCACCCCGGGATCGACCTGGTAGCGGTCGGCAATGGCGGTCAGCAGGGCCCGCCGCTCGGCGGCGTTGACCCGGCCGTCGGCGATGCGCTTCTCCGAGACGGCGCTGTCGAGATAGTCCCAGATCGGGCGGGTGAATTCGGGCTGGTAGCGGTCGAGCTCCAGCACCCGCTCGTTGACCGTCACGCCGGCGAAGGCAGCATCGAACACCTCGCCGCGGATGCCCGCTTGCAGCGCGCGGGTGCGGAAGCCCGCCTTCCAGGTCGCGAAGTCCTCGGCCGGCACCGCCGGGTTGCCTCCGCCTCCGGTCGCGCCCGGCTTCGCCGCTGGCAGCGGCGCCTCGCTCTGCGCGCCGGCACAGCCGGCGGTCAGCAGCACCGCGCCGCACAGGGCCGACCGTGCAGCCGCCATTGCGCCAAACCTCATCGTCCTGCCTCGCGTTTCTCGTTTGGCGCGAAGTCTAGCCGCCTCCGGGCATCGCGTCGAGGCGGGCGTGGCGGGTGGCCGACCCTTCCCCGATGCCGAGGATCCGGGCCTTTGCGGCTTCCAGATCCTCGACCGTGACCGCCATCGCGCATCCGTTCGCATGCAGCATCCGCACGCCGTCGAGCAGGATGCCCACATGGCCCTTCCAGAACACGAGGTCGCCGCGCCGGGGCGCCGTGCCCGCGGGCAGGGTCTGGCCGAGCGCGGCCGCCTGCATGTCGGAATCGCGCGGGCAGGGCATCCCCGCTGCCTGCAGCGCGACCTGCACCAGCCCCGAGCAGTCGATCCCGTGCCACGACCGCCCGCCCCAGAGATAGGGCACGCCGAGGAACCGTTCAGCCTCGGCCACCCAGTCGGCGGCGGGGGCGTCGAGCGGGGCGAGATGGCGGGCCGGCACGAAGCCGCCGCCGGCAAGCGCGGCGAACGCCCCGCCCGTGTCTCCCGCCGCCACGCGCGCGCCATAGGGCAGCCAGCCGGCGGGCCGGGCGCGCACCGCCGGCTCGGGGTAGACATGGGTCATGGGCTGCCGGACGCGGTGCGTCGGAGCCGGGCCGGCCGGAGCGAGGCAGGTGGCGGGGATGTAGCCGACATAGCCGTCCGCCGCAGCCTGGCCCCAGACCCAGCCGTCCTGCTGCTCATAGGCGGCGAAGTCCTCGCCGGACAGCAGCTCGGTGGTCATCGGCGCCCGGGCTTCAGGCCGCGCGGTGACGGGCGCCAGAGGCACGCGGACCGTCATCGCCACCGGCTCGGCATAGCGCCCGGCGGCAACCTGATCCCTCAGATGCGCCGCGGCGAGGTCGGGCCGGGCCGGCGTCAGACGCGGGTCGGCGGGCGTCATGCGCCACCATAGCGATGCTCGAGCACCGAGAACACGGCGCGCGCCGCCTGGCACTCGCCGCCCTTCGGCCGGCCCGGGCGGGCCTTTGGCGTCCACCCGTAGATGTCGAAATGCGCCCAGGGAACCCCGCCGACGAAGTGCCGCAGAAAGAGCGCTGCCGTGATCGAGCCGGCGAAGCCGCCCGCCGGCGCGTTGTCGAGATCGGCGATGTCGGGCTCGATGTCGCCCTCGTAGCCGGGCCAGAGCGGCATCCGCCACAGCGGGTCGGCGGCGCGCGCCGAGGCAGCGGCCAGCTCGACCGCAAGGCCGTCGTCGTCGGTGTAGAACGGCACCAGATCCGGCCCCAGCGCCACCCGTGCCGCGCCGGTCAGGGTGGCGAGGTCGACGATCAGCGCCGGCGACTCCTCCGCCGCCAGCGCCAGCGCGTCGGCGAGGATCAGCCGCCCCTCGGCATCGGTGTTGTTGACCTCGACGGTCAGCCCCTTGCGCGAGCGCAGGATGTCGCCGGGCCGCATCGCCTCAGCCGAGATCGAGTTCTCGACCGCCGGGATCAGCACGCGCAGCCGGACCGGCAGGCCGACCGCCATCACCATGTGGGCAAGGCCGAGCGCGGTCGCCGCGCCGCCCATGTCCTTCTTCATCAGCGCCATGCCCGAGGATGGCTTGATGTCGAGCCCGCCGGTGTCGAAGCAGACCCCCTTGCCGACCAGGGTCACCGCCGGGCCGCCCTCCCGGCCCCAGCGGAGCTCGATCAGGCGGGGCGCCTCGGGCCCGGCCCGGCCGACCGCATGGATCATCGGCAGGTTCTGCTCCAGCAGGGCGTCGCCCTCGGTGACCGTGACGACGGCCCCGTGCCGTCCGGCAAGCCTGCGGGCGGCCTGTTCGAGCGCTCCCGGCCCCATGTCGCTGGCAGGGGTGTTGATCAGATCGCGGGCGATGAAGACGCCCTCGGCAATGCGGCCGACCCGGCCGCCATCCACGCCCGCGGGTGTCGCGAGGTCCGCCTCGCCGCCGGCTCCGTTGTCATCCCTGCCGCCCTTGTAGCGGTCGAAGCGGTAGCGGCCCAGCATCCAGGCCAGCGCCGCCTGTTCGGCCTCGTCTGGCGCGAGGTCTCCCTCCAGCCGGTAGACGCCGGCCGGGGCGACGCGGGCGAAGGCGCCGAGATGCAGGCGCTCGCGCCGGCGCTGCGCCGGGGTGCCGAGGCCGACGAGCACGCGGGCGACCCTTCCGCCCGCGCCGGGCAGGGCGAGCGCGCTGCCCGGGGCGGCCCTGAAGCCGTTGGCCCTCGCCCAGGCGGCTTCAGCCGGCGCGAGACCGGCGAGCGTCGTCTCGAGATCCTCGGCGGCGACCATGCGGACCGGGACTGCCGGGCCGGCCGCACGGGTGCCGTCGGATGCGCTGCCTTCGCTCATGGGGTGCTCCGCTTGCCTGTCGCCCTGCCCGCTGCCCGGGTTCTGCCGGCGAGCCTAGCGCGACCTGCGCGCCGACGCAAAGCCGTCCGTCGCAGTCACTCCGGCGCGCCCTTCCCGAGATGGGCGCGCAGGGCCCGCTCCGCCTCGCGCCCGGCCATCTCGGCGCTGCGCGCGGCTGCCTGCGCCGCCGCCTCGCCGCCGACGCCCGACCGCGCGGCGCGGTTCATCTCGGCAGCCGCCGCGGAGAGCGCGGCGAGGCCCAGATGCCCGGCCATGCCCACGAGATCGTGGCCGAGCCGTGCCAGTCCGTCGCGATCGCCGGCGGCCCGGAGATCGCTGAGCCGCGACAGCCGGTCGGCCAGCTCGAGCAGCCCGTCCTCGAGCATCTCGGCCAGCGCGGCGTCCCCGAGCAGCACCCCGAGCCGCGCGAGATAGGCGGCGTCGAGGGCCGGCGGCCCGGGCACGGCGGCGTGGCTCTGGAACATGACGGTCCTCCGGTTGACAGGCCAGACTGTCACGGCGCCGGTTAACCGACTGTTCATCGTCGCATCATTTCCGCCGCTTGTGCTCCTCGAGCCGCGGCATGATCTCGACGAAGTTGCAGGGCATGTGCCGGTAGTCGAGTTGCAGCTTCAGGATCGCGTCCCAGGCGTCCTTGCAGGCGCCGGGCGAGCCGGGGAGCGCGAACAGGTACTTCCCCCCGGCGACGCCGGCGCAGGCCCGGCTCTGCACCGCCGAGGTGCCGATCTTGGCCATCGAGATCTGGGTGAAGACCACGTTGAAGGCCTCGATCTCCTTCTCGTAGACGTCGCGGTGCGCCTCGACCGTCACGTCGCGCCCGGTCAGCCCGGTGCCGCCCGTGGAGATGATCACGTCGATTCCCGGCCGGCCCGTCCATTCCCGCAGCTTCGCGGCAATCCTCTCGCGGTCATCCGTCACGATGGCCCGGTCGGCCAGCCGGTGCCCGGCCTCGGTCAGCCGCGCGACCAGCGTGTCGCCCGAGCGGTCCTCGGCCAGGCTCCGCGTGTCGGAGACGGTGAGGATGGCGATGTTGACGGGCACGAACTCGCGGCTCTCGTCGATGCGGCTCATGGGTTCTCCTCCTTGGCGGGAACGTCCGCGCTCAGCGGCGTGCGTCGAGCGCCAGTCGCGCGGCCAGGGTCATGAAGATGCCGGCCGAGGCGATGCGCAATGCGCGTTCGAGCCGCACCGAGCGGGCGAGCGCCCGGCCGATCCCGCCCGCAAACACCCCGACGACGCCGTTGACCACGAGGCCGCCGGCGATCAGCACCGCGCCGAGCGTCAGGAACTGCAGCAGCACCGGGCCGCGGGCGGGATCGACGAACTGCGGCAGGAAAGCCAGCACGAAGAGGGCCACCTTCGGGTTCAGCACGTTGACCGTCACCGCGTCGCGAAAGGCGCGCGAGGTCCGGATCGGCGCGGTCTCGCGCCCGCCGAGCGGGCTGCGCAGCGCGCCGATCGCCAGCCAGACCAGATAGGCCACGCCCGCCCATCGGATCGCGTCGAACAGCCAGGGCGCGGCGACCAGCAGCGCCGAAAGACCGAGTCCCGCCGCCAGCAGGTGGAACACGCAGCCCGCCCCGATGCCGAGATTGGCCGCCATCGCCGCCTGCGGTCCGCCGCGCAGGCCCTGGCCGAGGCAGAACAGCATGTCCGCCCCCGGGGTCAGGTTCAGCGCCAGGGCCGCAGGAGCGAAGGCGAGGAGCGTGGTCCAGTCGACGATCATTCAGACCTCCGGTCCGGCGCCGTCGAGCGCGGCGCGCAGGGAAAGCAGGTCGCGCCAGGCGAGCCGCTTGTCGGCCGGCTGGCGCAGCAGATAGGCCGGGTGGAAGCTCGGCAGGAGCGGCAGCCCCGTGGGCTCGTGGCGCACCCAGCGGCCGCGCAGCCGCTTGATGCCGGCGGTCGCCCCCAGCAGCGCCCGGGTTGCGGTGTTGCCGAGGGCGAGGATGAAGTCCGGCTGCGCCAGCTCGACGTGCCGCTCGATGAAGGGCAGGAACAGGAGCGCCTCGGCATCGCTCGGGGTGCGGTTGCCGGGCGGCCGCCAGGGCAGGATGTTGGCGATGTAGGCGGCGTCCTCGGGCGCGGGGGCGGTGCGCGCGAGGCCGATCGCGGCCAGCATCCGGTCGAGGAGCTGCCCGGCGCGGCCGACGAAGGGCTTGCCGATCCGGTCCTCCTCGGCACCGGGCGCCTCGCCGATCACCATGACGCGGGCGCCGGGAAGCCCGTCGGCGAACACGAAGTTCCGCGCGCCCATCTTCAGGGGCGAGCCCTCGAAACCCCGCATCGCCTCGGCCAGTTCCTCCAGCGTCGTGGCTGCCGCGGCCAGATCCCGCGCGCTCGCCGCCTCGGCAGGCGCCTCGGGGCCCCGCTGGTCCTGCCCGGGCCGCGCGTCGGGCGCGGCACCGGTGGCGGCTGCCCGCCCGCGCGGCGCTGCGGCGAAGGCGCTCGCGGCCGCCCGCGAGGGGGCGGCATCGGCCGCCGCGGATTCGGCGAACCGGTCGACCGGCACCTCGCCGATGGCCTCGTCGGCGCCGAACTCCACCTGCCAGGCGAGGGCATCGAGAAGCGCCTGCACATGTCCAGGTGAGTCCGCCATGGGCCGAAGGTAGACGGAATCGCGGGCGTGGGGAACGGGGGTCAGCTTGCCGGCTCAGCTCCCCTCCCTCGGGTCGATCGGTCCCAGCTCCAGCCCCAGCTCCGCCTCCAGCGCCGCGGCGTGGGACAGGAGCTGCGCCTCGCCCCGGAGCGGGCCGACCATCTGCAGCCCCACCGGCAGCCCGGCCCGGGTGAAACCGCAGGGCAGCGACAGCGCCGGGGCCGAGGTCAGGGTCACCGCGAAGACGATCGCCAGCCAGTCGATATAGGTCTCGAACTTCACGCCGGCGCATTCGGTGAGCGTGCGGTACTCGACCGGGAAGGCAGCGGTGATGGTGGCGGGCGCCAGCAGGAGGTCATAGCGCTCGAAGAAGCTTGCCAGGCTCTCGGTGATCCGGCCCCGGATGCGATTGGCGCGCGCGACCTCCGCGCCGGTGATCCCGAAGCCCTTCTCGATGTTCCAGACCACGTCCGGCTTCAGCAGGTGCTTCTTCTCCTCGTAATGCGCCAGATGCCCGGTGGCGAAGGAGACGGCGCGCAGCGTCTGGAACGCCTCATGCGCCCCGGAGAAGTCCGGGCTCGCCTCCTCGACCACGGCGCCCATCGCCTCGAAGCGGCGCGCCGCAGCCTCGCAGACCGCGGCGACCTCCGGATCGACCGGCGTTACCCCGAGATCGCGCGAGAAGCCGACGCGCTTCGGCACGCGCGGCGCCTCGGCGGCGGCGCGGAAGCCCGTGTTGTCCGGTTGCGCGCGCGGGTCGTGCGGGTGCGGCCCGGCCATGGCGTCGAGCAGCAACCCGGTGTCGGCGACGTTGCGCGCCATCGGCCCGCTGACCGAGAGCGTGCCGAAGGCATCCGCCCCCGGCCCCTTCGGCACCCGGCCGGGCGACGGGCGCAGCCCGACCACGCCGCAGAAGCTCGCCGGGTTGCGCAAGGACCCGCCCATGTCGGACCCTTGAGCCACCCAGGCCTGGCCCGAGGCCAGCGCCGCCCCGGCCCCGCCCGACGAGCCCGCCACCGAGCGGCTGAGATTCCAGGGGTTGTGCGTGCGCCCGAACACCTCGTTGAAGGTCGAGGCCCCGGCGCCGAACTCGGGCGTGTTCGACTTGGCGTAGATCACCCCGCCCCGCTCCTCGATCCGCTCGACGATGTAGTCGGAGGTCTCCGGCACCCGGTCGGCATAGATCGGCGAGCCCTCGGTCGAGCGCACGCCGGCGACGAGCTCGAGGTCCTTGATCGGCACCGGCAGTCCGCCGAGCACGCCCCGCCCGGCCACCGGCTTTGCGGCGATCCGCGCCGCCTGCGCCCGCGCCCGGCCGAAGCAGAGGGTGGGGAGCGCGTTGATCTTCCCGTCCACTGCCGCCACCCGTGCCTCGAGCGCATCGAGCACCTCGGCATGGCTCACCTCGCCCGCACTCAGCCGGGCCACCACCTCGCGGGCGGTCATTCGAATCAGCTCGTGCATTCCTGCGTCCTCTCCCTTCACACCGGCGGCGCGGATGCGCCGCCCGGTGTCGCGTTCGCGTTGACCTCGATCTGAACCGCGCGATACATCTCCGCGCAAGCTGGAAACCGCCCGCATGCGCCGGAATTCCGCGCGGCGGGCAAGCCGGGGGATGGCCATGGCCGATACGGCACGCGAGTCGATGGAGTACGACGTGGTCATCGTCGGGGCCGGCCCGGCGGGGCTGGCGGCGGCGATCCGCCTCAAGCAGCTTGGCGGCGACGGCGTCTCGGTGGTGGTGCTGGAGAAGGGCTCCGAGGTCGGGGCGCACATCCTCTCGGGCGCGGTGCTCGACCCCTCGGGGCTCGACGCGCTGATCCCGGACTGGAAGGCGAAGGGCGCGCCGCTGAACACGGCCGTCACCGAGGACCGGTTCTACGTCATCGGCGAGCATGGCGAGATGCGGCTCCCGAACCTGCTGATGCCGCCGCTCATGGACAACCACGGCAACTACATCGTCTCGATGGGCAATGTCTGCCGCTGGATGGCGGCCGAGGCCGAGGCGCTGGGCGTCGAGATATTCCCCGGCATGGCGGCGAGCGCGCTTGTCCACGGCGAGGCCGGCGAGGTGAAGGGCGTGGTCGCCGGCGAGTTCGGACTGAACGCCGACGGCACGCCGGGCGACGCCTACGAGCCGGGCATGGAGCTGCACGGCAAATACGTGTTCCTGGCCGAGGGCGTGCGCGGCTCGCTGGCGAAGCAGGTGATCGCCCGCTATCGCCTCGATGCCGGCTCCGACGTGCAGAAATACGGCCTCGGCATGAAGGAGCTCTGGGAGGTCAGGCCCGAGAAGCACCGGCCCGGCCAGGTCACCCACACCATGGGCTGGCCGCTCTGGCGCAATGCCGGCGGTGGGTCGTTCATGTACCACCTCGAGAACAACCAGGTCTATGTGGGCTTCGTGGTGCACCTGAACTACGCCAATCCGCACCTCTACCCCTACATGGAGTTCCAGCGCTTCAAGCATCACCCGCTGATCGCCGGGGTGCTGGAGGGCGGCAAGCGGGTGGCCTATGGCGCCCGCGCGATCTCGGAGGGTGGCTGGCAGTCGCTGCCGAAGCTGACCTTCCCGGGCGGGGCGCTGCTCGGCTGCGCGGCCGGCATGGTCAACGTGCCGCGGATCAAGGGCAACCACAACGCGATGCTCTCGGGGATCGCCGCCGCCGAGGCGGCCTGGGAGGCGCTGCAGGCGGGCCGCGCCGCGGACGAGCTTGCCGCCTACGAGGCCGCGGTGCGCGCCGGGCCGATCGCGAAGGACCTGAAGAAGGTGAGGAACGTCAAGCCGCTGTGGTCCAGGCTCGGCATGTGGGCCTCGCTGGCGCTGGGCGGGTTCGACATGTGGGTGGCGAACCTGCTCGGCTTCAACCCGCTCGGCACCTGGACGCACGGCAAGACGGATGCGGCCGCGACCGGGCGGGCCTCCGAGCATGCCCCGATCGACTATCCGAAGCCCGACGGCGTCCTCAGCTTCGACCGGCTGACCAATGTCGCCTATTCCTTCACCAACCACGAGGAAAGCCAGCCGGCGCATCTGAAGCTGACCGATCCCGCGATCCCGGTCGCAGTCAACCTGCCCGTATACGCCGAGCCGGCGCAGCGCTACTGCCCGGCCGGGGTCTACGAGGTGGTGCGCGACGAGGACGGCTCGAACCCGCGGTTCCAGATCAACTTCCAGAACTGCGTCCACTGCAAGACCTGCGACATCAAGGACCCCAGCCAGAACATCACCTGGACCACGCCCCAGGGCGGCGGGGGGCCGAATTATCCGAACATGTGAGGGGTGCGGGCGGGCGTGGCGCTACGGGTGCGAGATGACCGTCATCTCCATATGCGGCCAGAGCGGCCCGCGCAGCCATTCGTGGAACAGCGCCGCGAAGGCCGGACCATGCGCCTTCGCACCCGACCGCATCCAGTGCGCAACCCTCGCGGAGCCGGGCCGGTCGAGAGAGGGCCGCACGTAGGCGCAGCCCAGATAGGCGCCGGCGCGATCGCGGATCACCCAGGCGAAGGCGCGCCGGGCGGCGAATTCGCAGCGGTGCCGCACGAGATCGGCGTGGTCAGCCTCGCGCGTCAGTCCGCGCGGCCAGGGGACACCGAAGATTCCCTCGAGCTCGTCGATGCTCTCGCCGATGGCCGCCATGTCGTCGTCCAGATCCGCCTCGGTCAGCATGGTCAGCCGGAAGTCGCCAAGTGCAACCTGCTCGGGGATCGGCCGGTCCGCAAAATGGGGGTGCGGGTCCATCGCGTCGAGATCCTCCGAAACCATTCATTCCTCCAGTCGATGGCACGAATGCGTGTTCATGGCAGGGCCGGGACGAGCGGCATGGCCGAGCGTCCGCCGGGGGAGCAGGGCGTCGAATGCGCGAGGACACACGGCTGCCCTGGACGAGAATGGAATGCAGAACGCCCCGGCCATGTGGCCGGGGCGTCCCATTCTCCCGCGAGAGTCCGGGGCCTCAGCCCTCGGCGTCCGCCTCGGCCTTCTCGCGCTTGATCTCCTGGCCGGTCTCCTGGTCGACGACCTTCATCGAGAGCCGCACCTTGCCGCGGTCGTCGAAGCCCATGAGCTTGACCCGCACCTCCTGGCCCTCCTTGACGAGGTCCTTGGGGTTGGCGCCGCGCTCGAACGTCATCTGGCTGACATGGACGAGGCCGTCACGCTTGCCGAAGAAGTTCACGAAGGCGCCGAAGTCCATGATCTTGACGACCTTGCCCTTGTAGATCCGGCCCACCTCGGGCTCGGCGACGATCGAGTTGATCAGCTCGCGGGCCTTCTCGATCGCCGCCGCATCCGGCGAAGCGATCTTGATCACGCCGTCGTCGTTGATGTCGACCTTGGCGCCCGACTCCTCGACGATGCCGCGGATCACCTTGCCGCCCGAGCCGATCACCTCGCGGATCTTCTCCGGGTTGATCTGCATGGTCTCGATGCGGGGCGCATGGACCGAGAACTCGGTCCGGCCCGCGCTCAGCGCCTTGGCCATCTCGCCGAGGATGTGCATGCGCCCGTCCTTCGCCTGGGCCAGCGCCTGCTTCATGATCGCGGGGGTGATGCCGGCGACCTTGATGTCCATCTGCAGCGAGGTGACGCCGCGCTCGGTGCCGGCGACCTTGAAGTCCATGTCGCCGAGATGGTCCTCGTCGCCGAGGATGTCGGTCAGCACCGCGAACTTGCCGTCGGCCTCGAGGATGAGGCCCATGGCGACGCCCGCGACGGGGGCCTTCAGCGGCACGCCGGCATCCATCATGCTCAGCGACGAGCCGCAGACGGTGGCCATCGAGGACGAGCCGTTCGACTCGGTGATCTCCGAGACCAGCCGGATCGTGTAGGGGAAGTCGGTCGCCGCCGGCAGCACCGCCTGCAGCGCCCGCCAGGCAAGCTTGCCGTGCCCGATCTCGCGCCGGCCCGGAGGGCCCATGCGGCCCGCCTCGCCCACCGAATAGGGCGGGAAGTTGTAGTGCAGCAGGAAGCGCTCGCGCCAGTCGCCCTCGAGCGCGTCGATGATCTGCTCGTCGTCGCCGGTGCCGAGCGTCGTCACGACCAGCGCCTGGGTCTCGCCGCGGGTGAACAACGCCGAGCCGTGGGTGCGCGGCAGCACGCCCACCTCCGCGACGATGGGGCGCACGGTGACGAGGTCGCGCCCGTCGATGCGCCGTCCGGTGCCGATCACCGTTCCGCGCAGGATACCGGCCTCGACCTTCTTGAAGCAGTCGTCGACAGCGGTCGTGTCGGCCGCCTCCTCCTCTGTCAGCCCGGCCTTCATCGCATCCTTCGCGGCGGCGATCTTGGTCTGGCGCTCCTGCTTGTCGGTGGTCGCGAAGGCATCCGTCAGCGCGCCCTCGCAAAGGCTGCGCACCTTGGCCAGGAGCGCTGACCGGTCGGGCAGCTCGAAGGTGAACGGCTCCTTCGCCGCAGACTCGGCGAGGTCGATGATCAGGTCGATCACCGGCTGCATCTGCTCGTGGCCGAAGACGACCGCGCCCAGCATCTCGTCCTCGGAGAGCTCGTAGGCCTCGGACTCGACCATCATCACCGCATCCCTGGTGCCGGCGACGACCAGATTCAGGCGCTGCTCCGGGTTCTCCGAGAGCTTGTTCATGTCGGAGACGCGCGGGTTCAGCACGTACTGGCCGTTCACGAAGCCGACGCGCGCGGCACCGATCGGGCCGAGGAACGGCGCGCCGGAAAGGGTCAGCGCCGCCGAGGCGGCGATCATGGCGAGGATGTCGGGGTCGTTCTCGAGGTCATGGCTCAGCACGGTGACGATGACCTGGGTCTCGTGCTTGAAGCCCTCGGCGAACAGCGGCCGGATGGGCCGGTCGATCAGCCGCGAGGTCAGCACCTCCTTCTCGGTCGGCTTCGCCTCGCGCTTGAAGAAGCCGCCCGGAATCTTGCCCGCCGCGTAATACTTCTCCTGGTAGTGGACGGTGAGGGGGAAGAAGTCGAAGCCGGGCTTCGGTTTCTTCTCGTAGACGACGGTGGCCAGCACCGTGGTCTCGCCGAGGGTCGCTACCACCGCGCCGTCGGACTGGCGGGCGATCTTGCCCGTTTCCAGCGTCAGCGTCTCGCCGCCCCACTGGATCTGCTTCCGTACGATATTGAACATTCGGTTTCCTTCCTGACGGACGGTGCCCGGATGGCCCCGCCCGCGCTGCATCCCTCCCGGGATGGACCCCCGTTTCGCTTATCCCAACGCTTCAACCCGGGGTCATGGGAGGAAACGAACGGACGTGAAGCCGCGCTTCTGGCCGGTGCCCCGAGTCCCGGGGCGGAAGGCACGGGGCGCGCGGGCCGGCCCCTCCGATGTGGCGGGGCGCGCGCCTCAAGGCACGCGCCCGGATTTCGTCAGCGGCGGATGCCGAGGCGCTCGATGATCGTCCTGTAGCGCGCCTCGTCCCTGGCCTTGACGTAGTCGAGCAGCTTGCGCCGCTGCGACACCATCTTGAGCAGGCCGCGCCGCGAGTGGTTGTCCTTCGCGTGGCTCTTGAAGTGCTCGGTCAGGTTGGTGATCCGTTCGGTCAGGATCGCGACCTGCACCTCGGGCGAGCCGGTATCGCCTTCCCTGGTGGCGTGTTCCTTGATCAGCGCTTCCTTGCGCTCAGGGGTGATCGACATCGGGGGTCTCCGTTTTCCAGTTGCCCAGGTTGAACACCCGGTCCGGTTGCAGCATCCCCGCCTTGTAGGTGCCGATCGCCACTGGCAGCCCATCGAGGCTGGCCCAGGCGACATCCCCATAGTCGAGGTCCACGGCCGGAACCGGGACGGCCTGCCCCTGACGGAGCCGGGCCGCTGCCGCCGCCGGAACGGCCAGAGCCGGGATGTCGTCCAGCCCGGTCGAGACCGGCAGCAGGTAGTCAGCGCCGCCCATATGGCGTATCTCGTCGAGCTTTTCAAAGGAAATCGCGCGATCGAGCGTGAACGGCCCGCTCTTGAGCCTGCGCAACATCGTCACATGGGCATGACACCGCAGGTCGCGGCCGAGGTCGCGCGCGATCGAACGCACATAGCCGCCCTTGCCGCAGACGAGTTCGAGTTCGGCATGGTCGGGGTCGGGCCTGGCGATCAGCCGCAGGCTCTCGACGCGGAGCGGCCGCGCGGCGAGGTTCATCTCCACTCCCTCGCGGGCGAGGTCGTAGGCGCGCTCGCCCTCGACCTTCACGGCCGAGAACTGTGGCGGCACCTGCGCGATGTCGCCGACATAGGCGGGCAGCGCCGCCCGGATCTCGTCGTCCGTCGGGCGGCGGTCCGTGGTCGCGATCACCGCACCCTCGGAATCGTCGGTCGTGGTGGCCTGGCCAAGACGGATGGCGAAACGGTAGGTCTTGGGCCCCTCCTGCGCCAGTCCAATGGTCTTGGTCGCCTCGCCGAAGGCGATCGCCAGAACGCCCGTGGCGATCGGGTCGAGCGTGCCGGCATGCCCCGCCTTGCCGGCACCGAAGGCCCAGCGCGCCTTCGACAGCGCCCTGACCGAGGTGACGCCGGCGGGCTTGTCCAGCACCACCCAGCCGTCAACCCGGTTGCCCTTGTGCTTGCGCGGCATCTGCGCTCCGTGCATTGCGATCGGGGGCGAGGTTTAGCCGCACCGGACGCCAGGGGGAAGGGGCGGCCCCTGCTGCGCCCCTTCGCGGATTGCGCCGGGACAGGTCTCTCGCGCAAGATCGCGGCTTTCCCGCCCGAGAGCATCCGGGCGGGCCCGCGCGCCGCCGCGGATCGGCCGCCACAGATCAGGGGAAGGGACCCGATGAGCTTCGAGCATCTGTTCACGCCGCTGCGGATCCGCGGCCTCGTGATCCCGAACCGGATCTTCTCGACCGGCCACCAGACGAACATGGTCGAGCACGGCGCTCCCTCGGAGCGCATGGCCGCCTATCACGCGGCGCGTGCCGCCGGGGGCGCCGGCCTCCTGATCATGGAGGCCGCCCGGATGCACCACACGGCCCTGAGCGACGGCCCGGTGCTCGACGTCAGCCGCGAGGCCGCGGTCGCGGGCTATGCCCGGGTCGCCGAACAGGTGAAGCCTCACGGCACGCTGCTGTTCGGGCAGCTGTCCCATCCCGGCCGGGTGAACGCCCGGATCCAAGACGGGGTGCGCTTCCCGGCCTATTCCGCCTCGGCAGTCCGCGACGCCCGCTTCGGCTCGATCCCCCGGCCGCTGAGCGTGACCGAGATCGAGGACATCGTCGCCGGCTATGCGGGCGGCGCAAGCCGGCTGATGGCGGCGGGTCTCGACGGGGTCGAGATCACCGCCAGCCACGGCATGCTGCCCGCGCAGTTCCTCAACCCCCGCGTCAACCGGCGCGAGGACGGCTATGGCGGTGACCTGGCGGGCCGGCTGCGCTTCCTGCGCGAGGCGCTGGAGGCCGCGCGCGCTGCCATCGGGCCGGACGGCGCGCTCGGGCTCCGGATATCGGTCGACGAGATGGAGATCGACGGCCTTACCGCCGGCGAGGTGGCCGAGGCCTGCCGCGCCCTGGATGCCCTGCCCGCCCTCGACTACTTCAACCTCACGGCCGGTTCCATGGCCGGGCTTGGCGGTTCGGTACATGTCGTGCCGCCGATGGCGATCGCGGCGGGCTATCTCGCCAGGCCGGCCGGAGAGTTGCGGCGCCAGCTCGCGAGGCCGGTGTTCCTGGCCGGCCGCATCAACCAGCCGCAGGTCGCCGAGGCGATCCTCGCCGCCGGCCAGGCCGACATGTGCGGCATGACCCGGGCGCTGATTGCCGATCCTCAGATGCCGGCCAAGGCGCGCGCCGGACGGATCGACGACATCCGCGCCTGCATTGCCTGCAACCAGGCCTGCATCGGCCACCTCCACGCCGGAACGCCGATCTCCTGCATCCAGCATCCCGAGACCGGGCGCGAGCAGCGCTACGGCCGCCCTGCCCCGGCAAAGCGCCGGCTGAGGGTCCTCGTCGCCGGCGGCGGGCCGGCCGGCATGAAGGCGGCGGCGGTGGCGGCGGCCCGCGGGCACGCGGTCGTGCTCTGCGAATCCGGCCCCGCGCCCGGCGGGCAGGTGCTGCTGGCGCAGCTCCTGCCCGGCCGCGCCGAGTTCGGCGGCCTCGCGACCAACCTCGCCCGCGAGGCCAGGCTCGCCGGCGCCGAGATCCGCACCGGCACGCCCGTGACCCGCGCGCTCGTCGCGGCCGAAGCCCCCGACGCCGTCATCCTCGCGACCGGCGCGCGGCCGCACATGCCTCCGGCCGAGACCTGCGAGGGCGCGCATGTGATCGACGCCTGGAGCGTTCTCGGCGGCGCGAATGTCGGCAACCGCGTCGTGGTGTCGGACTGGCGCGGAGACTGGGTCGGCATGGGCCTCGCCGAACTGCTGGCCCGGAACGGCGCGGCGGTGACGCTGGCGGTCGATGCCCCGGTCCCGGGGAACGCGCTGCAGATCTACCTGCGTGACCACTGGAACGGCGTGCTCCACGGCCTCGGGGTCCGGGTCATCCCCTATCTGCGCTTCTTCGGTGCCGACGCGGAGTCGGCCTATTTCCGGCACGCGGTCACGCAGGCGCCGGTGGTCGTGGACCAGACCGACACGGTGGTGATCTGCCACGGCGCCGCCGCGTCCGACGGCCTGCGCGACGAGATCGCCGGCCTCGCGCCCGAGATCCGGCTGATCGGCGATTGCCTCGCCCCGCGCACCGCGGAGGAGGCCGTCTACGAGGGTCTGCGGGCGGGAACCGAGATCGGGGCCTGACCGGTTCGCGCGGCGGCCGCCGGAGTCACCGTCCCTCCCGCCGCCAGGCGACCAGCAGCAGGAGCGAGACCGCCAGCACCGCCAGCCATGCGGGCAGCAGGGGTGTGAGCCTGACGCCGGTCACCCGGTAGGCGTCGCGTCCATGGAGCGCGATCCAGTTCCGGCCATGCGCCCGGCGCCCGTCGCCGACCAGCCGGACCTCGGGCACCCCGTCGCCAAGCCAGTGCACCGCGCCGCCGGTCGCCTCGGCGAGCGGCGCCAGCAGATCGCCGGTGGCGAGCGGGTCGGCGTATTCCGCCGGGCTCGGCGGGCCGACAGCGGCCACCGCGTCGAGCGTGCCGTCGGAGAACCGCCACAGCCCCTCGGATGCACCCTCCAGCAGCGCCTGCCATCGGCCGGGGCCGACCTGCTCGTAGCTGAGATCGCGGGTCTCGCTCCCGTCCGGCGCCGTGGCGCGCATCGGGCCGGGCGGCTCGGCGGCAAGCGTCCGGCGCTCGACCAGCACACGCGACCCGTCGACGCGGGCGGACAGCGCCTCCTCCTCCAGCTCGGGCTCGCGCATCAGCCAGTGGGCGAGCCGGCGCAGCAATTCGGACTGCGGCCCGCCGCCTTCGAAGCCCCGCGCCCAGAGCCAGGCATGGTCCGAGGCCACCAGCGCGACCCGCCCCTGATCGACGCGGTCGAGGATCATCAGCGGTCGGTCTCCATGGCCCTTCATCACCACATTGCCCGAGAGCGGCGTGACCTCGATCTGTCGCAGCCAGCGGCCCCAGCGCGGACCCTCGGGACCAAGCCCGGCCGCCTCCTCAAGCCCGGCCGTCACCGGATGGCGCTGGCCGATCTCGGTCACCCTGGGCAGGAAGGGTGTCTCGAACACCTCGAGCGTCGGCGAGGCCGGCAGGATGTCGCTGAGCGGCGTGCGGCTCAGGCTCTGTGCGCCGGCGAAGGCAGGCCCCGAGGCGACAAGGACCGCGCCGCCGTCGCGGACATAGCGCGCGACATTCGCCAGGTAGGCGGTCGCCAGCACGCCGCGCCAGCGGTAGCGGTCGAACACGATCAGGTCGAAATTGTCGATCTTCTCCAGGAACAGCTCGCGGGTCGGGAAGGCGATGAGCGAGAGCTCGCGCACCGGCGTGCCGTCCTGCTTCTCGGGCGGGCGCAGGATGGTGAAGTGGATCAGGTCCACGGTCGGGTCCGATTTCAGCTGGTCGCGCCAGGTCCGGCCGCCCGGATAGGGCTCGCCCGAGACCAGGAGGACCCTGAGCCGGTCGCGCACGCCGGTCACGGCCGCAATCACCCGGTTGTTGCGCTCGGTCAGCTCGCCATCCCTGGGCGGCAGCCGGAAGTCGACCACGTTCGGACCGCCATGGGATATGTCGACGCCGATCTCGGTCTCCTGACCGACGGGCACGCTGATTCGCCGGGGCGGCCCGCCATCGACCGAGACCTCGACCTCCAGGCGCGGCACCGCCGCCCCGCCATGGGCGCGGGCAAGCAGCTTGAAGGTCACGCTCTCGCCGACGATGCCGAAGGCGGGGGTGCCGGTCGCCTCGATCGCGAGGTCGAACCCTTCCTTCTCTCCGGCGATCAGCGCGTGGACCGGGGCGGGAAACCCCGCGATCCGCCCCGCATCATGGATCTGGCCGTCCGTCAGCAGCATCGCGCCGGCGATCTGTCCCGGCGCCACATGGCCGGCGGCCTCGTCAAGGGCGGTAAGCAGCCGCGTGCCGCGGTTCTCGCCGCTGTCGTCCGGACCCACCTCGACGGTGCGCAGCTCCAGCGGGCTCGCGGGCGTGTCGAGCGCCTCGATCGCCGTGCGCAGCCCGGCTTCGGCGGCCCGGATCTGCGCGGTGCGGTCCTCGAGGCCGGTCGACTGCGAGCGATCGACCACCAGAAAGGCGACGTTCGTCAACCCCTCGCGCTCCTCGCGCGTGAACTGCGGCCCCGCCAGCGCCAGAACCAGCAACCCGAACGCGAGGCCGCGCAATCCCCATCCGGGCAGGCCGCGCCAGAGCCCGATCCCGGTGCCGAGGCCGACGAGCCCTGCAAGCACGGCGATGGCCCGCCAGCCGACATCCGGAAGGAAGGTCAGGCCGAAGTCCATGCCGCCCTCACTGCCCCAGCCGTTCCAGTACCGCCGGCGCGTGTACCTGGTCGGACTTGTAGTTGCCGGTCAGGGCGTACATCACGACGTTGATCCCGAAGCGGATCGCCATCTCGCGCTGGTTGTCGCCGGAACGGCCCACCGGAAACATCGGCCGGCCCTGCGCGTCGACCGCCCAGGCCGCCGCCCAGTCGGCCGACCCCACCACGACCGGCGAGACATTGTCGTCGACCCGGTCGAACTGCGGCAGGTCCGGCTCGGCCACGCGGCGCTCGCTGCCGGGCGGCGGCGCCTCGGCCCAGACCCGCCCGCCGCGCCAGCGCCCGGGGAAGGACGAGAGCAGATAGAAGCTCCGGCTGAGCACGTGGCCGGTGTCGACCGGCGCCAGTGCCGGAAGGTTCAGCGCCCGGGCGATCTGGCGCATGTCGACACCCGACGC
This sequence comes from Limibaculum sp., assembly GCA_039805905.1. Lineage (GTDB taxonomy): Bacteria > Pseudomonadota > Alphaproteobacteria > Rhodobacterales > Rhodobacteraceae > Thermohalobaculum. The sequence continues at coordinate 42,120 of JBDIVM010000006.1, forward strand.
GGCGCCAAGCCCGGTCGCGCCGCTCTGCGTGTCGATGACCAGCATGCCTCCGCCGGAGAGATAGCGCGAGAGGTGCTCGAGCGCCTGCGCGTCCGGCAGCGATGCGTTCGAGAGTGGCCAGTAGAGCACCGGAAAGAGGCTCAGCTCGTCAGTCGCCGGATCGACCCCCATCGGCGGGCCCGGTTCCACCGCAGTGCGCTCGGAGAGGGCGTTGCCGAGCCCGACCAGGGCGCGTTCCGAGATCTCGTCCGTCCGGCTTTCGCCGGTGATGATATAGCCGAGCGTCGTCTCGGCGGCAGCGGCAACCGCACGCTCGACCGGAATCTCGGCCCGCGCCCCGGGCACAGGAGCGAGCAGGACGGCGAGCGCCGCCGCGGCGGCGCGGCGGCGGAGCGACAGCCGGCCGGAAAGCCAGACGGTCGCCAGGAGGTCGATCGCGCCCAGCACCACGGCGAGCGCGATGAGCCGCGGTCCGAAGCGGCGCGTCTCCACCCCGCCCAGCGTCTCGGCAACGGCGCCGGCCGGCGCGGGCGGGAACGGCGCAAGCCGGTCGCCCGGCCGGAACAGATTGACCACCACGGTCTCCGCCGCACCCGGCGGGCGCGTCGCGGCGGCGACGCGGCGGTAGAGCCCGGGCGGCAGCAGGCGCCCCGCCTCGCCGCCGGCGAGACGCTCGCCCGGCACCGGCTCGCCGAGATCCGAGGCGGGCGCCGGCCGCCCGTCCCAACCCGTCATCAGCTCACCGCGCCAGAGCGTACCGGCCAGTTCCTCGTCGCCCGGCGTCTCCGGCACCCGGCCCGGCGCCAGCGCCATCAGCCGGCCGAGCATCTCGACGAAGAGACCGGAAAGCGGCAGCGACGACCACTCGGCATCGGCCGAGACGTGGAACAGGACGACATGGCCCTGGCCGCGCCGCGCCGCGGTCACCAGCGGCGTGCCGTCCGAGAGCGTGGCCCAGACCCTGCCCGCGAGATCGGGCGAGGGTTCGGCCAGCACCTGGGTCCGCACATCGACCTCGGCCGGGGGAACGAGGCGGCGGAACGGTCCTTCGGGATCGAATGGCCCGAGCGCCTTCGGCGCGCCCCAGGCCAGCGCACCGCCCAGCACCCGGCCGCCCCGGCGCAACCGCACCGGCAGCAGCCTGTCCTCGGCCACGGCGCCGGTTCCGAAGCCGCCCTCGCCGACGGCGGCGGCGAGCCGCGGCCCGGCGAAGCGGATCAGCAGGCCGCCCTCCTCGACCCAGCCGGTCAGGGCCTCGCGCTCGGGACCGCTGAAGTCCCCATGGTCCGCCAGCACGATGACCGGGGGCGGGTCGGCCAGGAGATCGCCCAGCGCCGCCATGCGAACCTCCGCCCAGGGTGTCAGGGCCTGGCGCAGATAGTGGCTCGCTGAGGTCAGCGAGGGCGCCACGGACTCGGCCTCGAGGTCGACGATGGCCGCGGTGACGCGCCTGAGCCCAGCATCGGCGACCGCGGCGCCGCCGGCGCTCGCACCTTCGGCCAGCGCGATCCGGCTGATCCGCTCCAGAAGCTCGGGCGGCAGGTCGAAGCGGGCGACAGCGGCCAGCTCCCCGGCAGCGAAGCTGACCGGTGCGACGCCAAGCCGTCGCTCGGGCTCGCCGGGAGCAGCGGAGTAGGCGATCACCGCGGTTGCGGCCGGCGCGCTGCCGTCGGCCCTCAGTACCTCGGCGACCACATGCCCGTCCTCGAGCCGCGGCGGCGTCAGCGCGCGGGCCGGGCTCACCGGGCCGACGAGGCGCAGCGGACCCGCGGCCGCCAGCCGGGCGGCCAGCGCCGCCGTGGCCGCGCCATCTGCGGACCCGTCGTGAATGAGCCCGTCATGGAACCATACGGACTCCGACGGGTCCGGGACGGCGCCCGCCTCGAGCGCCGCCAGCACCGCGGCACGGTCGGGTGCCCAGGGCAAGGGCACCGCCGCCTCCAGCACGGCGCGGGCGGCCGCGGCGGCCAGCACCGGCGGCGCGCTGCCCGCGGCCGTCTGCCAGAGGATCACCGGGCGCCCCGCCTGTGCCGCCTCGTCGACCGCCGCCAGCGCCGCGGCCTTGCGCACGGGCCAGTCCGGGCCGCTGGCCCAGCCCTGGTCGAGCAGGATCAGCACCGGACCGTCGCCCTGCGACGCAAGCCGGGCGCCCGGGTTCAGCACCGGCCCGGCGAAGCCGACGATCACCGCCGCCAGCGCAAGGCAGCGCAGGAGCAGCAGCCACCACGGCGTCCTTGCCGCCTGCCGCTCCGGATCATCGAGCCCGAGAAGCAGCCGCACCCCGGCGAAGATCTCGAGCTTCGGGCTCGGCGGGATGGCGCGCAAGAGCCACCAGAGGATCGGCAGCGCGATCAGCCCGGTCAGCAGCAGCGGATTGACGAAGCCGAGCGCGCCGAGGCTGGACATCACATCCCTCCCAGTGCCGCGTAGAGCTGGAGGAGCGCCCGGCGCGGGCTCTGGTCGGTGCGGTGCAGGATAAGCTGCCAGCCCGCGCGCCGCGCGATGGCCGCGAGGGCGTCACGCCGCTCGCCCAGGCGCGCGAGATAGGCCGCGCGCAGCGCGCCCGCCTGGTCGGTGTCGTGGCGCACCTGGCGGCCGACGCTCTCGAAGCGGGTGCGGCCGGCGAAGGGGAAGTCCTCCTCGACCGGGTCGAGGATCTGCACGTAGATGCCGGCGATCCCCTGCCCCGCCGCGGCGCCGAGTGCCGGCAGCACGGCATCGGCCGGCCCCATGAAGTCCGAGAGATAGACCGCCCGGCCGACCCGTGGCATGGCGATCTGCGGAGGCATGCCGAAATCGGCCTCGAGGTCCGGACCGGCGCTGAGGATCCCGGCCCAGCGCATGAGCTGGCGCTCGCCCGTGCGCGGCTCCTCGGCCTCGGTGCCGAGGAGCCCGAAGCGTTCGCTGCCGCGCGCGAGCAGCACGCCCAGCGCCAGCGCCAGCAGCGACGCCCGCTCGGCCTTGCTGCGCGGCACCGGGCCGGACTTGAACTCCATCGACTGCGAGCGGTCGCACCAGACCATCACGGTCTCGGCCGCCTCCCACTCCATCTCGCGCACATAGAGCCGGTCGGAGCGGGCCGAGCGGCGCCAGTCGATCAGCGAGAAGGGGTCGCCCGGATGGGCGGCGCGGTACTGCCAGAAGGTCTCGCCCATGCCTGCCCGGCGCCGGCCGTGCACGCCGGTCGCGAGGCTGGAGGCCAGCCGCTCGGCCTCGACGAGCAAGGGCGGCAGCGTGCCGGAAATGCGCTCGGCGTCGCGGCGGAGCCAGCCCGCCCTGTCGCGCACCCGCGCTCCGGCCGCAGAGCCCGACATCAGGCCGCTTCCTCCAGCGCCGTCCCGGACAGCAACTCGTCGATCACCGAGGCGATGGTCGCCCCCTCGGCCCGCGCGGCGAAGGTCAGCGCCATGCGATGCGTCAGCGCGGGACGGGCCAGCGCGGCGACATCGCCGACCGAGGGCGCGAGCCGCCCGGTCAGCAGCGCCCTCGCGCGCGCCGCGAGCATCAGCGACTGCGCGGCGCGCGGCCCCGGGCCCCAGGCCAGGCGCGCGCGCGCGGCCTCGGCGGCCTCGGGCCCGTCGGGCCGGGCGGCGCGGACGAGGTCCAGGATCGCCTCGACCACCCGCTCGCCCACCGGAACCTGGCGCACCAGGCGCTGCAGCGCGACCAGCCGCTCCGCGTCCAGCACCGGCTCGGCGATAGCTTCCTCGACCCCGGTGGTGCTGAGCAGGATGTCGCGCTCCTCGTCGCGGCTCGGATAGTCGATGTCGATCTGCAGCAGGAAGCGGTCGAGCTGCGCCTCGGGCAGCGGGTAGGTTCCCTCCTGTTCGATCGGGTTCTGGGTGGCGAGCACATGGAACGGACGCGCCAGCTTGCGGTGCCGGCCGGCGACCGTGACCTCGCGCTCCTGCATTGCCTGCAGGAGCGCCGACTGGGTGCGCGGGCTGGCGCGGTTGATCTCGTCGGCCATCAGCAGCCGGGTGAACACCGGGCCCTCGATGAAGCGGAAGGCGCGGCTGCCGTCAGGCCCCTCCTCCAGCACCTCGGAGCCCAGGATGTCGGCCGGCATCAGGTCGGGGGTGAACTGGATGCGGTTGGTGTCGAGCCCCAGCACGGTGCCGAGCGTGTCGACCAGACGGGTCTTGGCGAGGCCCGGCACGCCCACGACCAGCGCGTGACCGCCCGCAAGGATCGCGGTGAGCGCCAGCTCCACCACGGCGGACTGGCCGACGATTCGACGCGCGACCTGCTCGCGGACGCGGTGCAGGGTTTCTCCTGCCTGCTCAATCTGCTCGACCGGATCTGTCATGGCCTCTTCTGTCCCTTCTTATAGCCTTGGGGCTGTCAAATGGCGATCCTATGCTTACCATAAGCTAGGATCGCTGCGCGAATTGCAAAAGGTGCGTGATGACGATGCCGACCGACCCGGAGGCGAGGACATCCGGCACCCGGCCCGATCCGGGAGCCGCCGACAGCCTGGCCAGGGCGGTGTCGCAGGCGACGAAGGGGCGCAAGGGCCCGCCGCCCGTGCATCTCTGGAACCCGCCCTACTGCGGCGATCTCGACATCCGGATCGGGCGCAACGGCATGTGGTGGTATCTCGGCACCCCGATCGGGCGGATCGAGCTCGTGAAGCTCTTCGCCTCGGTGCTGAAGCGCGAAGACGGGAAGTACTACCTCGTGACCCCGGTAGAGAAGATCGGCATCCGCGTCGACGACGCCCCCTTCGTCGCCGTCGATTTCCGGGTCGTGAACCCCGGCCCGGCGCAGGTACTGGTGTTCGAGACCAATGTCGGCGACTTCACCGAGGCCGGGCCCGCGAACCCGATCCGGGTGGTCCGCAACCCGGAGACGGGCGAGCCGAGCCCCTATGTCCATGTCCGGCGGGGCCTCGAGGCGCTGATCGACCGCAAGAGCTTCTACCGGCTGGTGGAGATCGGCGTGCATTGCGAGGTGGAGGGGCTGCGCTGGTTCGGGCTGCGCTCGGGCGGGACGTTCTTCCCGATCATCCCGTCGGCCGAGATGCAGGGCTGAGGCCGGCGCCGCGTCGCCTATTTCTCGCGGCAATCGGCATAAAGGGGCGGGGTGGAAACCTCGCAGGTGTAGCGGAAGCCCGGCGGAGCCGATCCGGCGACGATCGCACCGGTCCCGACCTCGTGCACCCAGACGAAGCCGTCGCGTTCCGGGGCCGGCAGGCCCCGGCGAGGGCGAGAACGCCCAGCGCCGCTCCAACGCCGACGGTACGCGACCAGGCGGCTATGCTCCGAGCCCATCCGCTAGGTGCCCCACCGCCCGAAGACCGCCCGCCCGGAGACCGCCCGCCCGAGTCGCGGCAACACCCCGTGCTCGGCGATCCAGGCGCTGTAGGCGCGGTAGTCCGGGTCCTCCATCAGGTGCCACTCCTCGGTCCTGGCCCGCATGTAGTAGATGAAGTTCACCCCCATGAGCATCAGGCAGTTCCGGAGCGCGTCGGCCGGCCCGGCCTGCGACAGGAAGGGCATGAACACCATCCACCAGAAGATGTTCTTGGTCAGGTAGGCCGGGTGCTTGAAGAAGCGGAACGGCCCGTTCGTCAGGATGCCGCGATGGGTCAGGTTCGAGAATCTCAGCCCGAAGATCACCGTCGCCCAGGCGTAGATGCCCGAGAGCGCCACCAGCGCCCCGCCCCAGAGCGCCAGTCCCGGCTCGCTGCCGGCGAGCCAGCCGGTCCAGGTGATCCCGCCGCGATAGTCGAGCGGGCCGCCCGTGCCCATCACCAGGAAGGGTGCGTAGCAGACCAGCGCGAACACCCAGGCCGCCAGGTGCGGATTCGACGAGCGGATATGCGCGTCGAGCACCCGCAGGGTCACCACATACCCCAGCAGCGCATAGCTGACATCGAACAGGAACATCACCTCGACCGCCCAGAGCGCGAAGCTCACCGGGTCCGCGAATGCCTCCGCCGGCGACGGGCGGATCACGAAGCCGAGCTGACCCGGCATGTCGACGACCATCAGCGCCAGGAAGAAGGCCTTGATCGCCCAGGCCCGGCAGTGTTCGGCAACCTGTGCCGGATCGCAGGGCCGCCGCAGCACCCATTGCCCGGCATGCCAGAGGGCGTCGCGCGGTTCGCGCATGTAGCGGTCGATCTGGAACACATAGGCCAGCGCGGCCAGAACCAGGGCCGGCGCGAGGAAGATCAGGACGCCGAAATAGAACTCGTATTCGGGGGCCCGGTAGGTGCGGACCGCGAAATAGGCGAGTCCGATGACTGCCCAGGTGGCGAAGAGTCCGGCAAGCTTCACCCGCGTGCTGGCCAGCGTGTCGCCGACCGGGCGGGGCGCCGAGAAGTCGAGCCCGGCGGTCGGGTTGCGGTGGACGCGCTCGACCAGCACCGACCAGAGCGCCATCGACCCGGTCAGGATCGCGAGGAAGAGCAGCGCCGGGATCTCGGGCGTGATGTCGCTGCCGAGCGAGACCGCGACGAAGAGCCCGCCGGTGGCCACGCCGACCAGCCCGGTCGCCTCGCCGACGGCCGAGGCCGGGCGCCGCGCCTGTGCCCCTGCCGGCGGATCCGCCGCCCCCTGCCGCTCCGCCATCTCCGTCATCGCGCCCCGTCCCCGGATCCGGCCCGATTGTCCCACCGGCACGGCCGCCGGGCAAGCCTGGCGGGGCAATCTGCTTGAACCCTGGCTGCGGGTGATGCATCTAACCCCCATGCCTCTCACCCTCTCCCAGATCCGGGCCGCCGTCGCGATGCCGCCGCTCGGCGAGCGGTCCGACTTCGACCTGAACCCGGAGGTGAAGGCAGCCCAGCTCCGGATCCACATCCAGCGACCGGCGGCGGTGCTGTGCGGGCTGATCGCGCGGGGCGCGACGCTGAACGTCGTCCTGACCCGCCGGGCCGGGCATCTCGCCCGCCATGCCGGTCAGGTCGCCTTTCCCGGCGGCAGGGTCGACGAGGCCGACGTCACCGCGCTGGCCGCGGCGCTGCGCGAGGCCGAGGAGGAGGTCGGGCTCGCGCCCCGGCAGGTCGAGGTGCTGGGGACGCTGGACCAGTACCTGACCTCGACCGGCTACCGGGTCACGCCGTTCGTCGGCGTGATCGACCCCGGCTGGCAGCCCCGCCCCGACCCCGCCGAGGTCGACGAGGTGTTCGAGGTGCCGCTCGACTTCCTGATGGATCCGGCCAACCGGCAGCGCCACCAGCACGATCGCACCGGTGTCCGGCGCTACTACTACGCCATGTCCTGGTCCAACCATTACATCTGGGGTGCGACGGCCGGGATGCTGAAGGGCCTGAGCGACCGGCTTGCGGTGCTGGGCGGACGGGAAGCGGGATGATGCGGATCGAGGCGGAGTGGCTCGGCCGGACGGGGCTCCGCGCGGTGGTGGCGGCGCTCGGCGGCGAGGCGCTGTTCGTCGGCGGCTGCGTGCGCAACGCCCTGCTCGGCCAGCCGGTGACCGATGTGGACATCGCCACCCCGCTGGTGCCGGAGGAGGTCACGCGCCGGATCGAGGCGGCGGGGCTGCGGGCGGTGCCGACCGGCATCGAGCACGGCACGGTGATGGCGGTTTCGGACGGCGAGGGCTACGAGATCACCACCTTCCGCGCCGACGTAGAGACCGACGGGCGGCGGGCGACGGTCAGGTTCTCGACCGAGCTCGCCGAGGACGCGGCGCGGCGCGACTTCACCATGAACGCCGTCTATGCCCGGCCGGACGGTAGGATCGTTGACCCGCTGGGCGGCCTCCCCGACCTGCTCGCCCGCCGGGTGCGCTTCATCGGCGACCCGCACGACCGCATCCGCGAGGACTACCTGCGCATCCTGCGCTTCTTCCGCTTCACCGCCTGGTACGGCGGTGACGACGGCATCGAACCCGAGGGGCTCGCCGCCTGCGCAGAGATGGCGGACGGGCTCCGCCGCCTCGCCCGCGAGCGGATCGGAGCCGAGATGCGGAAGCTGCTCGCCGCCCCCGACCCGTCGCCGGCGGTGGCGGCGATGGCGGCCGCGGGCATCCTCGGCCGCTGCCTCCCCGGGGCTGATCCGGCGCTGCTGGCGCCGCTGGTCCACGCCGAGGGCGAGGCGGGCGCCGACCCCGACTGGCTGGTGCGCCTCGCGGCGCTCGGCGGCGAGGATCCCTGCGGCGCGCTCAGGCTGAGCCGGGCCGAGGCGAAGGCTCTGGCGGCCCTGCACGGCCTCGCCGCCGAGCCGCTGCCCGTCGCCACCGCCGCCCACGGCCACGGTGCCCGGGCGGCGCGCGGCATGGCGCTGCTGACCGCCGCCGCCGGCGACCCGCGTCTGCTCGCCGGGCTCGAGGCCGAGATCGCGCGCGGCCTCGCAGCCCGCTTCCCGCTGAAGGCGCAGGACCTGATTGCTGCCGGCATGAAGCCCGGCCCGGCGGTTGGCACCGCGATGGCGGCCGCGAGGGTGCGCTGGCTCGCCAGCGACTTTGCGCTGGACAGGGCGGCGCTTCTGCGGGAAGTTGCGGTCAAAGGTCATTAAGACTGACCTTTTATGCATCCGGACGCCGCCATGGACCCGCAGATCCTGATCGCCCTCCTGGGCTATGCCTTCGCCACCACCTGGACGCCCGGGCCGAACAACATGATGCTGGCCTCGTCGGGGGCGACCTTCGGCTGGCGGGCCACGGTGCCGCATGCGCTCGGCGTCTCGCTGGGATTCCCGCTGATGGTGTTCCTGATCGCGCTCGGGCTCGGCGAGATCTTCCAGCGCTCGCCGGCGCTGCAGGCGGGCCTCGCCTGGGCGGGCTTCGGCGTGATGCTGTGGCTCGCCTGGCGGATCGGCACGGCCGGGGCGGCAAGGGCGCAACGCCGGTCGCGACCGCTGCGATTCCACGAGGCGGCGGCCTTCCAGTGGATCAATCCGAAGGGATGGGTGATGGCGACCAGCGTCTCGGCCGCCTATGCGAGCGGCATCGACCCGGTCATCGACGCCCTGCTCGCCGCCGCCGTCTTCGCCTTCGCCGGCATCACCTCCAGCAACGGCTGGACCGTGTTCGGGGCCGGCATCGGCAAAATGCTGGGCGATGGCCCGCAGCTCCGGGCCTTCAACGTCACGATGGCGCTGCTCCTGGCCGCGAGCGGGCTCTGGCTGGTGCTCGGCGCCTGAGCCTCAGCGCAGCCCCAGCCGCCGCGCCTCGCCGAGCCACCAGTCGTCGCTGCCGAGCGCACGGCGCAGCGGCGTGTCGGTGGTGGCGGGCGCGTTCTCGATGTAGCGCACCGCCTCGTCGAGGCTCTCGCCCGCGAGCGTGCGCAGATAGGCGAGGGCGCGGGGGATCGAGAAGCCCGTCCCCAGCTCCTCCGCGAAGTTCGACGGCAGGTCGGTCCAGACCGCCCCCGCCAGCCCGCGCGCGGCGCACCAGTCGGCGACGCGCCCGGCCACCTCGGAACTCGACCCCTGCCGGTGGCCGGTCGGCCGGCAGACCGCACCGATCCGCTCCGCAGGGGCCCGCTCGCGGGCGGCGAGATCGGCCACCACGGCGCCGATCTCCGCCTTCGTGGAGAGAATCGCGCTGGTCGCGCAGCCGGTCCCGTGCACCGCATCGAGGCACACGACCAGCGCCCGCTTCCGCTTCGGGCTCACGCGGGTGAACTCCATCGGCAGCACCGGGCCCGCTCCCATCTCCCAGCCGCCGCGCACATGCGGGGCGAGATCGTCGAGGTCCCAGATCAGCGACCCCCAGCCGAGTATGGCGTAGCCGGACATGCGCGCCCCTCCCGATTTCTCGCGCATCCCGGCTAGCGCGGCGCGTCCGCCGGCGCCCCGGCGCGGTCCCGCGGCCCGTAGTCCCGGATCACGCTCACCACCCGCAGCCGGTAATCGGCGAACATCCCGCCCCGCCCCGCCGCCTGCGCCTCGCGGTGGCCGGCATGGTTGCGCCAGCGCGCCACCGCTGCCTCGTCGCGCCAGAAGCTGAGCGAGAGGAGCTTGCCCGGCGTCGTCAGGCTCTCGAACCGTTCGACCGAGACGAAGCCATCCATCTTCTCGAGTTCGGGGCGCAGGCGCGCCGCCCAGTCGAGATAGGCGGCCCGGCGACCCTCGGCAGGCGTCACCTCGAAGATGATCGCGATCATTCCCGGGGCTCCCCTTCGCGGTCGCCCCAGTCGAGGTAATCGAAGTTGACGCCACCATAGCTCTGCTCGACCGGATGCAGCTCGATGGTGGCGATGCTGACATGGGCGGGCGCCGAGACGGCATAGGCGACCGCGCCGGCAACGTCGTCGGGGCTCAGCTCGCGGATCCCGGTGCGCTTCAGCTTCGCGCTGAGCTCGGGGTCGGGCACCGAGGCGTCGTAGAACTCGGTCGTCACCCGGCCGGGGCAGATTTCGGTCACGCGGATGCCGGTGCCGCGCAGCTCCATGCGCAGGTTCTGGCTGATCAGCCGGACCGCCCCCTTCGAGCCGCCATAGATCGCCGAAACCGTGGGATAGAGCGCGGCGATCGAGCCGATGTTGACGATGTGCCCGCGCTTGCGCGCGGTCATCCCCGGGATGGTGAGGCGCAGGAGGTCGAGCACGGCGGTGACGTTGGTGTCGATCGTCTGCGCGATCTGCTCGCGGGTCGCGGTCGCGAGCCCGGTGATGCCGGCACCCAGCCCGGCATTGTTGACGACGAGGTCCGGCGCGAGGCCCGCCATCAGCCGCGCCAGCGCCGCCCCGTCGCGGACGTCGAGCGCGTGCGACACGCAGCCGGTCTCCGCCGCCAGCGCCGCCAGCCGGTCCGCCCGGCGGGCCAGCGCATGCACCGTCCAGCCATCGCCGGCCAGCCGGCGCACGATTCCGGCGCCGATGCCGGACGAGGCGCCGGTGACGAGTGCGGTTCCCTTCGTGGTCATGTCATCCCCCGTTTCCTTCACGGCCACTTCGCCACCGGCGGCAGGCTCATCAGCACCGCCTCGGGGTTGTGGCCCGTTTCCAGCCCGAACCTCGTGCCACGGTCGTAGACCAGGTTGAACTCGGCGTAGCGGCCGCGCCTGACCAGCTGCCACTCGCGCTCGGCCTCGGTCCAGTCCTCGGCCATGTGGCGGCGCGTGATCGGCAGGAAGGCGTCGAGGAAGGCCCGGCCCACGTCCTGCGTGAAGGCGAAGTCCGCCTCCCAGTCCCCGGTGCAGAGGTCGTCGTAGAAGATGCCGCCCACGCCCCGCGGCTCGTGCCAGTGGCGGATCATGAAATAGTCGTCGGCCCAGGCCTTGAAGCGTGGGTAGTAGCCGGAGTCGTGCCGGTCGCAGGCGGCCTTGAGCGTCTCGTGGAAGAAGGCGGTATCCCCGGCCACCTCGACCATCGGGTTGAGGTCGGACCCGCCGCCGAACCACCAGGCCTGCGGGGTCCAGAACATCCGCGTGTTCATGTGCACCGCCGGGCATTTCGGCGAGCGCATATGGGCGACGAGCGAGATGCCAGAGGCCCAGAAGCGCGGGTCGTCCGCCAGCCCGGGGATCTCCCTGCGCGCGGTCAGGCTGCGCTGCGCCTGCGCGCCGAGACGCCCGTAGACCGTCGAGACGTTCACCCCCACCTTCTCGAAGCAGCGGCCGCCCCGCAACACGCTCATGACGCCGCCGCCCTGATCGCCCTCGCCCTCGCCCGCGCGCGCTGTCTCCTTGCGTGCGAACCGCCCGGCGGGCAGGCCGGCATGGGGACCGGTCGCCTGTTCGTCCTCCAGCCGCTCGAAGGCCGCGCAGATCCTGTCGCGCAGCCCGGCGAACCACGCGCTGGCCCGACGCTTCTGCAGCGCCATGTCGCCGCTCGCCATGTCGCCGCTCGCCATGTCGCCGCTCGCCATGTCGCCGCTCGCCATGTCGCCGTTCGCCATGTCGCCCTTTCCCGCCCGTGACCGCGATTGCATCGCGGCCATGACATATTGCGGCCATGACATAGCGGGCCGGAGCTGCCGGCTGCAAGGCGTCGCTATAGGTCGATCAGGCGCCGCCCATCGGCGAAGACGCGCGACCATTCGAGGATCCGGACCGAGCGCCTGAGCCCGGTTGGCCAGAACGGGTCTGCCGCGACAAGACGCACCGCGCTCGCCCGGTCCGCGACATCGACGATCCAGAGGCCGCCGGCCGCGGCGCTCCCGTCCCGCAGCGGCCCTGCGGCCAGAACCTCGCCGGCATGGGCCTCGAGAAAGGCCAGATGGTCTGCCATGTGGCGCTGGCGCATCGGCGCCTTGTCTTCATTGTCCTCGAAAAGGATCGCGAACGGCATCCGTGCCTCCCATTCTGCCCGGCGTTAGGCTAGCCTGCGATTCCGCCGCCGGATTCGGCGATTTCGCAGATATGGACGGCGAGAATGCAGGATGCGGATTTCGACGACCTGCGCCTGTTCCTGGCGCTGGCCAGGGCGGGCAGCTTCGCCGGGGCGGCGGAACGGCTGCGGCTGGACCCGACGACGGTTTCGCGCCGGCTGCGCCGGGCCGAGCGGCGGATCGGGGCCGCGTTGTTCCACCGCGGACGCGGCGCGCTGTCGCCGACCGAGCCTGGCGCGGCGCTGCTGCCGGCGGCCGAGGCGGCCGAGCGCGCGGCGGAACGGGCCTTCGCCACGGTGACCACGCGGCAGACGCGCGTCGAGGGCAGGGTTCGCGTGACCTCGGTGCCGATCGTGGTCAACCGCTTGCTGGCCCCCGCGGCGCCGGCGATCCTCGCGCGCCATCCGGGCCTGATCCTCGAGCTGATCCCGGACCGCCGGGACTACTCGCTGACCCGGCGGGAAGCGGACATCGCGCTGCGGCTGGCGCGACCGGCGCGCGAGGCGACCGCACGGTGCCGGCGGGTCGGGACGCTGCACTACGGAGTGTTCGGCGGGCTTGACGCCCCGTGGGCCGGCTACATCGGCGAGATGGACGACCTGCCCCAGGCGCGCTGGACCGGCGCCCAGCCGGGAGGCGACGCGCGGGTCCGGGTCGCGGATGCCGAGACCCTGATCGCCCTCGCCCGGCGGGGCGCGGTCCGCGCCGCCGTGCCGATCGGCCTGGCGCCCCCGGACCTGGACCGGTGCCCCGGCACGCCCCCCGCCCGGGAACTGTGGCTGATCGCGCATCCGGACACCGCCGATCTTCCTCGGAACCGGGTTGTCGCGGACTGGATCGCCGAGCTCTGCGGCGGGCTTGGCGGCCGGCCCGGCGGCCCGGTGGAGGCCGGCTGAGGGAATTGCGCCTCGACCGGCGCCTCCGTTCGCGCTACATCCGGCGTCGCGGAGCCGGGAGGACGCGATGCCGCCGCCCGATCGTGCCGGCACCGTCCCGCGATGACCGGTGCGCCATGAGCGACAGACGCCGCGCGGCCCGCCCGACGTCCGGCCCTCCCGACGCACACGCCGCTACAACCCCAAGGCCCCATGTTCCGATACTTCGAAAACCTTATCGACCCCTACCAGCAATATGACGACCGAGACGAGTTCCCGGACCGGCTGATCCCGTTCTATCTGCGCTTCCTCGGCCCGGCGAGATGGGTGCTCGGCTGGACCATGGTCCTCGGCTTCCTGTTCGCCGTCTCCGAGGCCCTGATGCTGCGCTTCGCCGGACAGCTCGTGGACATCCTTGCGGCGGCGACCCCGGAGACGCTCTGGTCCGAGCACAAGGGGCCGCTGCTCCTGATGATCGGCATCGTGCTCGTCTTCCGCCCCCTCGTGCGCATCGCCGAGTCGCTGGTCTCGTCCCAGGGTTTCTACGCGCCGATGGGGGCGCTGATCCGCTGGCGCACGCACCGCAAGATGCTGCGCCAGAGCTTGGGATTCTTCGCCGACGACTTCGCCGGGCGGATCGCCAACAAGCAGATCCAGCTTGCCCCCGCGCTCAACGACTCGGTGCACCAGATGGCGCAGGAGATGTGGTATGCGCTGGTCTATCTGCTTGGGGCGGCGGCGGTGCTGGCCGAGACCGACGGGCGCCTCGTCCTGCCGCTGGTCCTCTGGTTCGCGGGGTTCGTCGCCATCGCCATCGGCTTCGTCCCCGTGATCACCCGGCGCAGCCGCGACGTGGCCGCGGCGCGCTCGGTGCTGGCGGGCCGCATCGTCGACAGCTACACCAACATCCAGACGGTGAAGCTCTTCGCCCATGCCGAGCGCGAGGAGGCCTATGCCCGTGAGGCGCTGGAGGATTTCCGCTGGACCTTCGCGGCCCAGACGCGGCTCTACACCTGGCTGACCGTCGCGCTGTCCGGCCTCTCGGTGCTGCTGGTCGGCGGCGTCGTCGGCTATGCGGTCTGGCTATGGAGCGCCGGGGCCATCACCGTCGGTGCCGTTGCCACGGCCGCGGCGCTGGTGACGCGGCTCAACGGCATGGTCGACTGGATCATGTGGTCGCTGACCACCCTCTTCCAGAACATCGGCACGGTGCAGGAGGGGATGGAGACCATGTCCCAGCCGCTCCGGCTGAAGGACCGGCCGGAAGCCCGGCCGCTGACGCTGACGAAGGGCGAGGTGCGCTTCGAGCATGTCACCCACCGCTACGGCCGGGGCGGAGGCGGGGGCGTGGTCGGCATCGACCTGACCATCCGCGGCAGCGAGCGGGTCGGGCTGGTCGGGCCCTCGGGCGCCGGCAAGTCGACGCTGGTGAACCTCGCGCTGCGCTTCTTCGATCCGGACGAGGGACGGGTGCTGATCGACGGCCAGGATCTCGCCGCCTGCGAGCAGGAGAGCGTGCGTGCCCGGATCGCGATGGTCACGCAGGACACGTCGCTCCTGCACCGCTCGATCCGCGACAACATCCTCTACGGGCGGCCGGAGGCCACCGAGGAGGAGGTCCGGGAGGCCGCGTGCAAGGTCCGGGCCGACGAGTTCATCCCGGGTCTTGCCGACCAGCTTGGCCGGCGCGGGCTCGACGCCCATGTGGGCGAGCGGGGCGTCCGGCTTTCCGGCGGCCAGCGCCAGCGGATCGCGCTGGCGCGGGCGATCCTGAAGAACTCGCCGATCCTGATCCTCGACGAGGCGACCTCGGCGCTCGATTCCGAGATCGAGGCGGCGATCCAGGATTCGCTCGAGGTGCTGATGCGGGGCAAGACGGTGATCGCCATCGCCCACCGGCTGAGCACGATCCAGCGCATGGACCGGATCGTGGTGCTCGACCAGGGCCGGATCGTCGAGCAGGGCAGCCATGCGGCGCTGCTGGAGGCCGGCGGTCTCTATGCGCGGCTCTGGGCGCGCCAGTCGGGCGGGTTCATCGCCGCTGACGTCGAGGCGGCGGCAGCGGAATGAAGCGCCTCGAGACCCTCTACGACCCCTTCGCCCCGGCGGGCGGACCGCCGCCGCGGACCAACTGGGCCTATGGCCGCTGGGCGCTCCGGGGGGCGGGGCCCGCGATCTGGCTCCTGGCCGTCCTCTCGGTTCTCGCGGGAGCCGCCGAGGTGCTTGGCGCCCTCTTCGTCGGCTGGGTAGTCGATCTCGCGGCAGCCGCCCCGGCAGACGGGTTCTTTGCCGACAATGCCCTGCTCCTCGGCGGCATTGCCGTCTTCTTCCTCATCCTCCGGCCCCTGCTCTTCAGCCTCAACAGCGCGATGACGAGCCGCTCGCTGATGCCCGGCCTCTATCCGATGGGCGTGCTGCGCATCCACCACCATCTGCTGGGCCAGTCGCTCCGCTTCTTCGAGGACGACTTCGCCGGGCGGCTGAGCCAGAAGGAGATCCAGTCCACCTACGCCCTGGTCGACATCGTGCAGGAGACGCTGAACGCGGTCGTCTTCGGGATCGCCTCGGTCGTCGCCGCCTTCGTGCTGCTGCAGGGGGCGGACTGGCGGCTGGGCCTCGTGCTGCTGCTCTGGTTCGCCGTGTATCTCGGGCTGGTGACCCATTACCTGCCGCGCATCCGCGACCGCGCCCGGAACCGGGCCGACGCCAAGTCCGTGGTCGCCGGGCAGTTCGTCGACAGCCTCGGCCACATGGCGACGGTCAAGCTCTATGCCCATGCGGCACGCGAGGAGGCGGCGGCGGCCCGGGCACTGCGCCATTACCGCGAGACGGCACTGGAGTTCGGACGGATCACATGGCTGTTCCGCACCTGGCTCGGGCTTCTCTCCGGCCTGCTCCCCGTCGCGCTCGTCGCCACGGCGCTCTGGCTCTGGCAGGAAGGACACGCGACGCCCGGCCTGATCGCCGCGTCCGGGCTCATCGCCACGCGGCTCGCGCAGATGTCAGGCTGGATCAGCTTCACGGCGATGGGCATCTTCGCCAATATCGGCGTGCTCGAGGACGGGGTGCGCACGCTCACGCGCCCGCACGCGATCACCGACGCGCCCGGCGCCGCCGAGCCCCGGCCGGTGCGGGGCGAGATCCGGTTCGAGGACGTCAGCTTCCGCTACGGCCGCGAGAAGGGCGGGCTCGACCGCTTCTCGCTCACCGTCCGGCCCGGCGAGAAGGTGGCGCTCGTCGGCCGCTCGGGCGCCGGCAAGTCGACCGCCGTCGCGCTGCTGCTGCGGCTGCACGATGTCGAGGAGGGTCGGATCACGCTTGACGGCGCCGACATCCGCGGGCTGACCCAGGACGGGCTGCGGCGCCAGATCGCGACCGTCACCCAGGAGGCGGCGATCTTCAACCGCTCCGCCCTCGACAATATCCTCTACGGCCGGCCCGATGCGGGCCGCGACGCCGCCATCGAGGCGGCGCGCGAGGCGGAAGCGCATGACTTCATCGCCGACCTCGCGGATCTGCGCGGCCGCACCGGCTACGAGGCGCGCCTCGGCGAGCGCGGGGTCAAGCTCTCCGGCGGACAGCGCCAGCGCATCGCACTGGCGCGCGCGATCCTGAAGGACGCGCCCGTGCTGGTGCTGGATGAGGCGACGGCGGCGCTCGATTCGGAGACCGAGGCGGCGGTGCAGGGCACCCTCGGCCGGCTGATGGAGGGAAAGACCGTCATCGCCATCGCCCACCGCCTCTCGACGATCCAGCGCATGGACCGCATCGTGGTCATGGACGAAGGCCGCATCGTCGAGCAGGGCAGCCATGCCGACCTGCTGGCCCGCGGTGGCCGCTATGCAGGGTTCTGGGCCCGGCAATCGGGCGGGTTCCTGGTCGCGGAGGCCGCTGAATGACCGTGCCGGACGGCAGGGACACCCGGGCGCCGAGGCGCGTTCGCGGATGGCACCCGGGCCGTTCCGGGCTCGGGCTCTTCCTTGGCCAGGCGCTGAAGCGGCCCGGCCGGACGGGTGCCGTGGCGCCGTCCTCGCCCGCCCTCGCCCGGGCGATGACCGAGGGCCTCACGCCCGCCGACGCGCCGGTGATCGAGCTCGGCGGCGGTACCGGCCGGATCACCGACGCGATCCTCGCCCGCGGCATAGCGCCCGGCGATCTGACCGTGATCGAGTCGAACCGGGTGTTCTGCGAGCTGCTGCGCGTGCGCTTCCCCGGGGTCGCGGTGCGGCAGCTCGACGCCCGCCACCTCGACGTGCTGCCGGCCGCGGGCGCCGGCGCGGTGATCAGCGGCCTGCCGATGCTGTCGATTCCGGCTGCGGCCCAGCACGAGATCCTTGCGGGCGCCTTCCGCCTGCTGCGGCCGGGTGGCGTCTTCGTGCAGTTCACCTATGGCTGGCGCGCCTCGGTTGCCCGCGAGGTGCGCGAGGCGCTGGGCCTGCGCTGGACGGTCTCGCGCCGGATCTGGGCCAACATGCCCCCGGCGCGCGTCTACCGGTTCACGCGCGAAGGCTGAGAGGGCGCGGCCAGCTGCCGCGCGGCCTCGGCCGCCGCGATGGCGGCCGCCATGGCCAGGTTCAGCGACCGCACCCCCGGCACCAGCGGGATCGCCACGCTTGCGTCTGCCGCATCGCGCACCGTGTCCGGCAGGCCGGACCCCTCGGGGCCGAGCAGGATGGTATCGCCCGGCCGGAACACGAGGTCCCAGAGCCGCACCGCCCCCCTGGTGCTCATGGCGACGAGCCGGCCGGCCGGCCGGCCGGCCAGGAAATCTGCCCACGAATCATGCCGGTGGAGCTCGGCCAGCGCGGCGTAGTCCATCGCGCTCCGCCGCCAGGCCCGGGGGCCGAAGGGGAATCCGCAGGGCTCGATGACGTGCACCGGCATGCCGAAACAGGCGCCGAGCCTGAGGATCGCCCCGACATTGAGCGGAATCTCCGGCTGATAGAGCGCGAGGTGCGTTCCCGCATGATCGGGCTTGCTTATCGGCCTCCGGTTTTGCAAAAAGCCCTCCAACTGCTCGGGATGTGCGGCGCGTTGTCCGCTGGACCATGGTGATCGCCATGGCTAGGCAGGGGCGCATCGTAGCGGGACGGGGACGCCACGAAAAGATTCCGCGCATGCAAGATCATGCCCCGCAGGGGGCCGAGAAAGGGGAGAGACGGACGTGTCTCAGGCAGACAGCCACGGGGGCGATTCCCGGCGGGAGTTCCTCTACATTGCCACCGGCACGGCCGGTGCTGTAGCGGTGGGGGCCGCAGTCTGGCCGCTGATCGACCAGATGAACCCGTCGGCAGACGTGCTCGCGCTCGCCTCGATCGAGGTCGATGTGAGCGGCGTCGAGGCCGGGACGCAGATCAGCGTCAAGTGGCGAGGCAAGCCGGTCTTCATCCGCCGCCGCACGGCCGAGGAGATCGAGGAGGCGCGCGCGGTGCCGCTGGAAGACCTGAAGGACCGGAGGGCCGAGAACGTCAACAGGCCCGGCGCCAACGCCTCGGACCAGAACCGCGCGCTCGACGAGAATGGCGAGTGGCTGGTGATGATCGGGGTCTGCACCCATCTCGGCTGCGTGCCGCTCGGCAACGGCGCCGGCGAGTTCGGCGGTTGGTTCTGCCCCTGCCACGGCTCGCACTACGACACCTCCGGCCGGATCCGGAAGGGGCCGGCGCCGGAGAACCTGGCGATCCCGCAGGCGGCGTTCGTCTCCGACACCGTGATCAGGCTGGGCTGAGGGGGAACGACCATGAGCGGCATTCCGCACGAGCACTACACGCCCGGGACCGGCTTCGAGCGCTGGCTGCACGCCCGCCTGCCGGTCGTCGCGCTGATGTACGACACGCTGATGATCCCGACGCCCAAGAACCTGAACTGGATGTGGGTCTGGGGCATCGTGCTGACCTTCTGCCTGGTGCTGCAGATCGCGACCGGCATCGTGCTGGTCATGCACTACACCCCGCATGTCGACATGGCCTTCGCCTCGATCCAGCACATCGACCGTGACGTGATCGGCGGCGGGCTCTTGCACGACCTGCACGCCAATGGCGGCTCGCTGTTCTTCGTGGCGGTCTATCTGCACATCTTCCGCGGCCTCTACTACGGCTCCTACAAGGCGCCGCGCGAGATCACCTGGATCATCGGCATCCTGATCTATCTCTGCATGATGGCGACGGCCTTCATGGGCTACGTGCTGCCCTGGGGGCAGATGTCGTTCTGGGGCGCCACGGTGATCACCAACCTGTTCTCGGCGATCCCCCTGGTGGGCGAGCCGATCGTGACCTGGCTCTGGGGCGGCTTCTCGGTCGACAACCCGACGCTGCAGCGCTTCTTCTCGCTGCACTACCTGCTGCCCTTCGTGATCGCTGCGCTGGTCGCCGTGCACATCTGGGCCTTCCACACCACCGGCAACTCGAACCCGACCGGGGTCGAGGTGCGCCGCGACTCGCTCGAGATCGCGAAGAAGGACACCCTGCCGTTCTGGCCCTACTACGTGGTGAAGGACCTCTATGCACTCAGCTTCGTGCTGACGGTCTTCGCCGTCTTCGTCTGGTTCATGCCCGACTATCTCGGCCACCCGGACAACTACACCGAGGCGAACCCGCTGGTGACGCCTGCGCATATCGTGCCGGAGTGGTACTTCCTGCCCTACTACGCGATCCTGCGCGCGATCACCGACGATGTCTGGCTGATCCAGATCCTGCCGATCAACGGCAAGCTGGGTGGCGTGCTGGCGATGTTCGGCTCGATCCTGGTGATGGCGCTCGTGCCGTGGCTCGACACCAGCCGGGTGCGCTCGGGCCGCTACCGCTCGCCGATGTTCCGCTGGTTCTTCTGGCTCTTCGTGCTCAACTTCCTGGTCCTTACCTGGTGCGGCGGCCAGCCGCCCGAGGAGCCGGTGCCGACCATCTCGCTGATCGGCACCACCTACTGGTTCGCCTACTTCCTGGTGATCCTGCCCTGGCTCGGCCTGGTCGAGAAACCGGCGCCGCTGCCCGAGACCATCGAGGCCGACTTCGACGCCCACTACCCGCCGAAGTCCGCCGCCACCGCGGCCGAGTGAGCCCTGAGAGGCGAGGAGACAGAAGATGATCACGACGCGCATCATCCCCGCCCTCCTGGCGGCGGCAATGGCGGTCCCGGGCGCGGCGCTCGCCGCGGGCGGCGAATCCCACATCGAGGACGTCGCCTTCAGCTACGAGGGCCCGTTCGGCACCTTCGACCGGCTCCAGCTGCAGCGCGGCTTCCAGGTATTCCACGAGGTCTGCGCCGCCTGCCACGGACTGAAATACGTCTCGTTCCGGTCGCTGGGCTCGGAATCGGGCCCGGCCTTCCCGGAGGATCAGGTGAAGGCGATCGCCGCCCTCTACGAGGTGGCGGACGAGGAGGGCGAGCCGGGCGACACCCGCCCCGGCAAACCGTTCGACCATTTCCCGGCCAATGCCGGCGCCGGCGCACCGGATCTCAGTCTGATGGCCAAGGCCCGGGCCGGCTTCCATGGCCCGACGGGGCTCGGGCTGAACCAGCTCTTCCGGGGCATGGGCGGGGGCGAGTACATCTTCTCGGTCCTGACCGGCTATACCGGCGAGGAGATCGAGGAGGCAGGCGCGGTGCTCTACGAGAACCACGCCTTCCCGGGCGGAAAGATATCGATGCCGCCGCCGTTGACCGATGGTGCCGTCGAGTACCAGATGCATGGCGGCGGCGAGGGCCACGATGCCGGGCACGCCCCCGAGGCGACGGTCGAGCAGATGGCCGAGGACGTCGCCGCCTTCCTGATGTGGGCCGCCGAGCCGCAGATGGTCGATCGCAAGCAGTCGGGCTTCCGGAACGTGCTGTTCCTGATCCTGCTGACCGTGCTGCTCTACTTCACCAACAAGGCGCTCTGGGCCCCGGTGAAGCGCAAGACCTGAGCGGCGCGCCAGCGACCTGGCACCTGCCCCCCCCACCCGGCGGGCGGGGGTCTGACGGGCGCGGCCGCCGGCGGATCGCGCTGGCGAGGCGGCGCCGGCTTGCTTAGAAAGGCTGCGCCTGGCCGCGAGAGACCCCGATGCCGCTCAACACCTTCGGCCACCTGTTCCGCGTGACCACCTGGGGCGAGAGCCACGGGCCGGCGCTGGGCGCCGTGGTCGACGGCTGCCCGCCGGGCATTCCGCTGGATGCGTCGATGCTGCAGCACTGGCTCGACCGGCGGAAGCCGGGCACCAGCCGCTACACCACGCAGCGCCGCGAGGCCGACGAGGTGGAGATCCTCTCGGGCGTGTTCGAGGGCCAGACCACCGGCCACCCGATCCAGCTGATGATCCGCAACACCGACCAGCGCTCGAAGGACTATGGCGAGATCGCCGGGAAGTTCCGCCCGGGCCATGCCGACTACACCTACTGGGTCAAGTACGGCATCCGCGACTACCGCGGCGGCGGCCGATCCTCGGCGCGCGAGACGGCGGCGCGGGTGGCGGCTGGGGGTGTGGCGCGCGAGGTGCTGAAGGCGCTGGCGCCCGGGCTGACCATCACCGGCTGCATGGTGCAGATGGGCCCACACCCCGTCGACCGGGCGCGCTGGGACTGGGAGGAGATCGGGCGCAACCCGTTCTGGACCCCGGACGCACAGGCAGCCGCGGAATGGGCCGAGTATCTCGACGCGCTGAGGAAGTCCGGCAACTCGACCGGCGCGGTGATCGAGGTGACCGCGCGCGGCGTGCCGGCGGGGCTCGGTGTGCCGGTCTACGGCAAGCTCGACGCCGACCTCGCCGCCGCTTGCATGTCGATCAACGCGGTCAAGGGCGTCGAGATCGGCGACGGCTTCGCCGCCGCGGCGCTGACCGGCGAGACGAATGCCGACGAGATCCGCATGGGCAATGACGGACCGCGGTTCCTCTCGAACCATGCCGGCGGCATCCTCGGCGGCATCTCGTCGGGGCAGGACGTGGTGGTGCGCTTCGCGGTCAAGCCGACCTCGTCGATCCTGACGCCCCGGCGCACCATCGACAAGGCCGGCTCCGAGACCGAGATCGTCACCAGGGGCCGCCACGACCCCTGCGTCGGCATCCGCGCCGTGCCGGTGGGCGAGGCGATGATGGCCTGCGTGCTCGCCGACCACATGCTGCTGCACCGGGGCCAGGTGGGCGGGAACCGCGGGCGGATCGGCTGAGGCAGTCTCACCCCGCCGCCAGCACCCCCAGATAGGCGCCATAGCAGGCCAGCATCGCCGCGCCCTCGGTCCGGGTGACGCGCCAGCCGGTGACCGCGGCCAGCGTCAGCGCGGCGGTGGCGGCCAGCATCACCCAGATGTCGAAGCGGATGATCTCGGGCGGCACCGGGATCGGGTGCACGGCCGCGGTGACGCCGAGGATGCCGAGAACGTTGTAGATGTTGCTGCCGACCACGTTGCCGAAGGCGATGTCCGGCTGGCGCCGGCAGGCCGCCACGACCGCAGTCACGAGCTCGGGCAGCGAGGTGCCGACCGCGACCACGGTCAGGCCGATCACGGCGTCCGACACCCCGGCGAGCGCTGCCAGTTCTACGGCGCCCCCCACCAGCAGCCGGGCGCCAAGGATCGTCGCCACCAGCCCGCCGACGACCAAGGCGACGGCCACCGGCACATTCCGGCCATCCGCAACCGATTCGCCCCGCGGGTTTTCGGCGTCTTGGCTCGCCCGCTCGTTGCGGGCCGCGCAGATGATGTAGCCCGCCAGCATCGCGACCAGGATCAGCCCGCTCGCCCGCGACAGGCTTCCCGTCAGGATCACCCCGAGGCAGACGAGGGCCGCCACTGCCGCAACCGTGCCGTCGCGCAGGAAGGCCGGGCGGGCGACGGGGATCGGCGCCAGCACCGCGGCGAGCCCGAGGATCAAGAGGATATTCGCCGTGTTGCTGCCGACCACATTGCCGATGGCGATGCCGGGCGAGCCGGCGAAGGCGGCCTGCAGGCTGGTGACCAGCTCCGGCATCGAGGTCCCGAAACCGACGACCGTCAGGCCGATCAGCAGCGGCGAGACCCTGAGCCAGACGGCGAAGGTGACCGCCCCGCGCACGAGGCAGTCCCCGCCGGCGATCAGGAGCGCCATCCCGGCGGCAAGTTCGAGAAACAGCATGAAACCAGACCCTCTCCCGCCGGCACCGCGGCCCCCGCGCGGCTCCCGTTAGATAGGCGCTTTGACCAATCGTTCAAAGCCATTGCAGCGTCTCGACACGCCGGACTACGCGCCATTCGTCCGCCGGGCCCGGCGCGAGCAGCCACCGCTTCTCCGGGATCGCCGTTCCGGCCGCAGTGCGGTAGGGGGCCGTCTCGAGGATCGCGCCGGCCGCATCGCCGGGTGCCAGGCTTCCGGCAGCCACCGCGCCATCGGCGAATTCGACGAGGCAGGGCGCGGCCATTTCCGGCACCCTGCCCTCCAGCGTGACCTGCGCACCGGGATAGAGATGCGAGCCGTGGGCCCGGACGATCCGCGCCGCGGGCATCAGGGCCGGCCGGCACGGTAGCGCTCCCAGCCCTGCGCGCGGAGCTCGCAGGCCGGACAGGTGCCGCAGCCCCGGCCCCAGCCATGCAGCCTTTCGCGATCGCCGAGATAGCAGGAGTGGGTCTCGTCGCGGATCAGGCGGACCAGCGCGTCGCCGCCCAGCCGCTCGGCCAGCGCCCAGGTGCCGGCCTTGTCGATACGCATCAGCGGCGTCTCCAGCACGAAGCGCGATTCCATGCCGAGGTTCAGCGCCACCTGCATCGCCTTGATGGTGTCGTCGCGGCAGTCGGGATAGCCGGAATAGTCGGTCTCGCAGACCCCGGCCACGATGTGCCTGACTCCCCGGCGATAGGCGAGCGCGGCGGCGAGGCTGAGGAAGATCAGGTTCCGCCCCGGCACGAAGGTCGAGGGCAGGCCCGCTGCAGTCATGGTGATCCCGGTGTCGCGGGTCAGCGCCGTCTCGGAAATCTGGCCGAGAGTCGCGATGTCGAGCACCGTGTCGGACCCGAGCCGCGCGCCCCATTGCGGGAACCCGCGGGCGAAGGCGGCGAGGAACACCGGCCGCTGGTCCATCTCCACCGCATGACGCTGGCCGTAGGTGAAGCCGACGGTCTCGA
The DNA here is from genome assembly GCA_039805905.1 of Limibaculum sp. Classification (GTDB taxonomy): domain Bacteria; phylum Pseudomonadota; class Alphaproteobacteria; order Rhodobacterales; family Rhodobacteraceae; genus Thermohalobaculum. Next base: position 66,308 of record JBDIVM010000006.1, read on the forward strand.
CCATCTCGAACCGGTCGCAGGCCCAGGCGAGGCAGGTGGCGCTGTCCTGCCCGCCGGAGAACAGGACCAGCGCGCCGTCTCCGGTCACCTTGCGCTCACCCCTCGCGCTTCGGCAGCATCCGGCCGAGCTTCTCGCCGCCGAGGATGTGCAGGTGGTAGTGCGGCACGTCCTGCCGGCCATGCTCGCCGGTATTCGCGATCAGCCGGTAGCCATTTCCCCCCGCCGACTCGGCGACGCCCGTGACCCGCGCCGCCTCGGCAACCGCCCGCGCGAGGCCCGCCGCCTCGGGCTCCGAGGCCTCGGCACCGAAGTGGTCGGCGTTGACGTAGCGGCCCTTCGGGATCACCAGCACATGCACCGGCGCCTGGGGCTGGATGTCGTGGAAGGCAAGTGCATGCTCGGTCTCCAGCACCTTCCTGCAGGGGATCTCGCCCCGGAGGATCCGCGCGAAGATGTTCTGGTCGTCGTAGCTGTAGCTCATCGCTCTCTCCTTCCGCCGCCGGCGCGGCGCAATCTCGCTTGGGGCGCTGGGCAATGCAAGGCGGCATCGCAGGCTGGAGCTTGTCCCGCCACCCGACCCCGATCATGGTGCAATACATGACAGCCGCGGTCGCGGAGCAGCCGGTGAGCCAGCGCATCGTCCATTTCGTGCTCCACGTCCCGAAATGCGCCGGGATGACGATCGACACCCATTTCCGCGCCGCACTCGGCGAGGGGTTCCTGCGCGCGCCGCGCTGGCGGAATCCGCTGCGCGTGCTGATCGGCGAGCGCCATGCGCTGCGCCCGGGTGACCCGCGCCTGCCGGGGCTGCGGCTGGTCACCGGCCACTCGCTCGGCGTCTCGCTGAAGCGGCGGTTCCCGGATGCGGAGATCCGCGAGTCGGTGCTGCTGCGCGACCCCGTCGGCTTCCACCTGTCGCTCTACAACTTCCGCGTCGCGCGGCACGCCGCCGGCGCGGGCCCGAGGCCGCCCGGATTCGCCGACTGGTACGCGGCGCAGCGGCGCAACCCGGTCAGCCGGTTCCTGCTCAACCACTATTTCGAGCTGCGCTTCCCGGCGCTCTACCGCCTGTCCTCGCGCGGCCGGCTGGCGTTCCTGGAGTCGCACTTCCGAGGGTTCTGGTTCGTCGGCGACGTCCGGCAGGCTGACGGTCTGATCGCCGGCATCGCCGGGGAACTCGGGGTCGCCGGGCAGGCGGTGCGGCGCAACGTCACTCATGCGCCGGCCGTCACCGAGGCGGAGCTGGACCCGGCGCTCAGGGCGCGCATCCTGGCAGGGAACCCGCTCGACCTCGCCCTCTGGGAACGCTGGAAGGACCGGGGCTGGCGGGCGGAGGGGCGCAACCCGGACGCCCCGCCGCCGGATCTCCCTGCCGACGATGCGCGGACCTTCCTGCGGGAGGATGTCACGATCGCGGCACGCCGGCTGCTCGCGCCGGTATCCGGAGCCTCAGCGACCTGAATCCTGCTCGGCGGCCGTCCGCGCGGTCAGCGACAGGAACACCTGCTCGAGCTTCGGCTCCTCGGTCGAGATGTCCGCGATCTCCAGCCCCGCCGCCTGGGCCGCGGCCACCAGCGCGGGCGCGTTGGCGCGGCTGCGCGAATAGGTCAGCTCCAGCAGGTCCGGCTCGCGCATCCGCGCGGTGACATCGGGGCCGAGACCCGGTGGCGCCGCGCACGGGGCGGCCAGCCGCAGCAGCAGCGTCTTGGCGTCGAGCCGTGCGAGGAGATCGGGCGTATCCTCGCAGGCCACCATTGCGCCATGGTTCAGGATGGCGATCCGGCCGCACATCGCCTCGGCCTCCTCGAGGTAGTGCGTGGTCAGGATCACCGTCGTACCGCCCGCATTCAGCTCCCGCACATAGTCCCAGAGCAGCCGCCGGAGCTCGATGTCAACCCCGGCCGTCGGCTCGTCGAGCACCAGCACCGGCGGATTGTGCACCAGCGCCTTGGCCACCAGCAGCCGCCGGCGCATGCCGCCCGAGAGGGAGCGCGGATAGGCATGGGCCTGCCCGGTGAGGCCGACGCGCGCGAGGATCTCCATCGACCGCCGCTCGGCCTTCGGCACGGCGTAAAGCCCGGCCTGCACCTCGAGCGACTGAAGCGGCGTGAAGAACGGGTCGATGTGCAGTTCCTGCGGCACCACGCCGATGGCGGCGCGGGCGTGGCGCGGGTTGCGATCCTGGTCGAAGCCCCAGATCCGGACCGTGCCCGAGGTCCTGATGACCAGCCCCGCGAGGATGTTGATGAAGGTCGACTTGCCGGCTCCGTTCGGCCCCAGCAGCCCGAAGATCGAGCCCGCGGGCACGTCGAGGTCGATCCCCTTCAGCGCCTGCCGCGGCCCGCTCCGACGCATGCCCGGATAGGTCTTCACGAGCGAGCGGACCTCGATGGCGTTCTCTGGCATCCGGGCGGGGGACTCCGTGGCCGGGAGGGCCGGGACGGCTTGCCCGGCGAGACGGGATCGCTATCATGCGCCGCCAATGCCGGTCAACCGAGCCCGCCCGATGCAGCCGGCGCGCGACCCTGCCCAGACGGAGCCCTGCCCATGGCCATCGAAGCCCCTGAAACCGAGGAAGTCACCACCCGCCGCATCGCCTGTGACGGGGGCGGCCGGGCGCTCGGCCATCCCAGGGTCTGGCTCGCCATCGGCGAGGAGGGCTTCGTCGAGTGCCCCTATTGCGACAAGCGGTTCGTGCTGAAGCCGGGTGCGGCCTCGGACCATTGAGCGCATGGACGCGGAGAAGCCAGCCGGGATCGGAAAGGGCGATCACCTCTACCTGATCGACGGCTCGGGCTACATCTTCCGCGCCTACCACGCACTGCCCCCGCTGACGCGCAAGTCCGATGGCCTTCCCGTGGGCGCCGTCGCCGGCTTCTGCGCCATGCTGCAGAAGATGCTGATGGGCTTCGGCACCGGCGGACCGACGCATCTCGCCGTGATCTTCGACTATTCGGGCCGCAGCTTCCGCAACGACCTCTACCCCGGGTACAAGGCCCACCGCCCGCCGGCGCCCGAGGACCTGGTGCCGCAGTTCCCGCTGATCCGCGAGGCGACGCGGGCCTTCGGCATCCCCTCGGTCGAGATGGAGGGCTACGAGGCCGACGACCTGATCGCCACCTATGCCCGGCAGGCCGCGAGTTCGGGGGCGACGGTGACCATCGTCTCCTCCGACAAGGACCTGATGCAGCTCGTCGGCAACGGCGTCGACATGATGGATCCGATGAAGAACACCGCGATCGGCCCGGACGAGGTGCGCGAGAAGTTCGGCGTCCCGCCGGAGAAGGTGGTCGACGTGCAGGCGCTGGCCGGGGATTCGGTCGACAACGTGCCGGGCGCGCCGGGGATCGGCATCAAGACGGCGGCGGAGCTGATCCGGGAATACGGCGACCTCGACACGCTTCTGGCGCGCGCCGCGGAGATCCGGCAGCCGAAGCGGCGCGAGACGCTGCTGGAGAAGGCCGACCAGATCCGCCTCTCGCGCGAGCTGGTGCGGCTGAAGGACGACGTGCCGGGCGTGGAGCCGATCGGCGATTTCGTCGTGCACAAGCCCGACCCGGACAGGCTGCTGGGTTTCCTCGCGGGGATGGAGTTCCGCACCCTGACCAACCGCATCGCCGAGACGCTCGGCGTCGAGCCGCCGGTGATCGGCTCGTCCGGAGCGCCCGCGGCTGCCGCGCCGGCCATCGGGCCGGCGGACCCGGCGAAAGCCGACGGGCCGGGCGCCGTGCGCGCGATGCCCCCCATCGACCGGAGCGCCTACATGACCATCCGCGACGCCGGGACGCTGGCGGAATGGGTCGCGGCGACGGCGGAGAGGGGCCTCCTCTGCATCGACCTCGAGACCACCTCGCTCGACGAGATGAAGGCGGAAATCGTCGGCATCGCGCTGGCCACGGCACCCGGCCGCGCGGCCTATGTGCCGGTCGGCCATACCACCGGCGACGGCGATCTCCTGGGCCGGGTCGAGCGCGCGCCGGGCCAGATGGCGCTCGGGGACGCGCTGAAGGCGTTGGCGCCGGTGCTGGGCAATGCGGCGGTGCTGAAGATCGGCCAGAACATCAAGTACGATCTCAAGGTGCTGCGCCGCCACGGGGTCGACGTGACGCCCTTCGACGATACCATGCTGATCTCCTACGCGCTCGACTCCGGGAAGGGCGGGCATGGCATGGACGAGCTTTCGGAGCGCCATCTCCATCACCGTCCGATCCCGATCCGCGATCTGATCGGCTCGGGCAGGACCGCCATCACCTTCGACCGGGTGGATCTCGACAGGGCCGCCACCTACGCCGCCGAGGACGCCGACATCACCTTCCGGCTCTGGGAGACGCTGCGCCCCAGGCTGGCCGCCGAGCGGGTCTCGACGGTCTACCACACGCTCGAACGCCCGCTGGTGCCGGTGCTGGCCGAGATGGAGATGGCGGGCATCCTGGTCGATCGCGACGTGCTGGCGCGGCTCTCGAACAGCTTCGCCCAGACCATGGCCCGGCTCGAGGACGAGATCCACGGCCTCGCCGGGCACAGGTTCAACATCGGATCGCCCAAGCAGCTTGGCGAGATCCTGTTCGACCGGATGAAGCTCGAGGGCGGCAAGAAGGGCAAGACCGGCGCCTGGGGCACCGGGGCCGACGTGCTCGAGACCCTCGCCGCCGAGGGCCACGAACTGCCGGCCCGTGTGCTGGACTGGCGCCAGGTCTCGAAGCTGAAATCGACCTATACCGACGCACTGCCGCTCCACATCAACCCGGAAACCGGGCGCGTCCACACCTCGTTCTCGCTGGCGGCAACCTCGACGGGCCGACTCGCCTCGACCGACCCCAATCTCCAGAACATCCCGGTCCGCACCGAGGAGGGGCGCCAGATCCGCTCGGCCTTCATCGCCGGCGAGGGCAACGTGATCCTCTCGCTCGACTACAGCCAGATCGAGCTCAGGATATTTGCCCACATGGCCGGGATCGACGCCCTGAAGCAGGCGTTCCGGAATGGCCTCGACATCCACGCCATGACCGCCTCCGAGGTGTTCGGCGTGCCGATCGAGGGCATGGACCCGATGGTGCGCCGCCGCGCCAAGGCGATCAATTTCGGGGTGATCTACGGCATCTCGGCCTTCGGCCTCGCAAACCAGCTCCGCATCCCGCGGGCCGAGGCGCAGGCGTTCATCGACGCCTATTTCGCGCGCTTCCCCGGGATCCGCGGCTATATGGAGGCCACCAAGGAGCACGCCCGCGAGAAGGGCCATGTCGAGACCCTGTTCGGCCGGCGCATCCACACCCCCGACATCAACCAGAAGGGTCCCGGCCGCGGCTTCGCCGAGCGCGCGGCGATCAACGCGCCGATCCAGGGCACCGCCGCCGACGTGATCCGCCGCGCGATGATCCGCATCCCCGACGCGCTGGCCAGGGCGAGGCTGCCGGCCCGAATGCTGCTCCAGGTCCATGACGAACTGCTGTTCGAGGTGCCAGAGGCCGAGGCGGAGGCGACCGCCGCGGTCGTGCGCGAGGTCATGGAAGGCGCACCCCACCCGGCGGTGCATCTCGACGTGCCGCTGGTCGTCGATGCCGGCCAGGGCGCAAGCTGGGCGGAGGCGCATTGAAGAGCCGCGGCCTCAGCCCTCCAGCCCCAAGAGCCCCGGCAGCGCCGCCATGTCGGTGAACACCTCCGCGCACAGCGCCCGGCAGGCGGCCGGGTCCGAATAGGGCGCGGCACAGTAGGCGAGCACCCGCATGCCGGCAGCGCGCGCGCCATGGATGCCGGGCAGGCTGTCTTCGACCACGGTGCAGTCGGCGGGCACGTGGCCCATCCCCGCGGCGGCGTGCAGGAACACGTCCGGCGCCGGCTTGCCGCGGGCAACCATGGTCGCGGAGAACAGCACCGCCTCGTCGAAGAGCGGCGTCAGCCCCGCGCCGCCGAGCGTCGCCCGCATCTTCTCGATCCGCCCCGATGAGGCCACGCAATAGGGCCGCCCCGCGGCGCGGTGGCGCTCGATCACCGCCCGCACGCCCGGCACCGGCGGCACCTTCTCGCGCTCCAGCGCCGCGATGGTCCGCGCCCGCACCGCCTCGGGCCAGCCGGGCGGGAAACGGAGCCCCGGAGCCGCCTCGAGCTCGGCCTGCACCGCCGCCATCGACTTGCCGACGAAGCGGGCCATGCAGTCGGCGAGGCCGATCGCGTAGCCGAGGCCGGCGAGGTCGGCGGCCAGCACCCGGTTGCAGGTGTCCTCGCTGTCGACCAGCACGCCATCGCAGTCGAAGATCGTCAAACCGCCGCCCATCAGCCGGCGGGCCCTCCGTTCGGCGGCGTCTCGGAGAACTTCACTGCCAGCGCGGACAGCGCGTCGCGCAGCGCCCCCGCCGCAGCGGCCAGCAAAATCCGGTCGGTGCCGCGCAGGATCAGCGTCGCGCCCGGCCCGAGGCCGTAGAACGGGTAGGAGCCCATCGCGACCGCCGGGTGGGCCTCCGCCACCGCCCTCAGCGGCCCGGCCAGATCGCCCTCGGGCGCCTCGACCCGGAAGGCATGGCTCAGGAGCCGCGGCCCGCCCTTCAGCCGCGGCCTGAGCCCTTCCAGCATGACGTTGAAGACCGCGGGAACGCCGGCCATCACATGCACGTTGCCGAGGATGAAGCCCGGCGCGTAACTGAGAGGGTTCTCGATCAGCTCGGCGCCGTCGGGGATGCGTGCCATCCGGAGCCGCGCCTCGTTCAGCTCGCGCCCCGTCGAGGCATAATAGGCCTCGAGGATTGCCCGTGCATCATCCCGCACGCCGATCCGCACGCCGAAGGCGGCCGCCACCGCATCCGCGGTGATGTCGTCATGGGTCGGTCCGATGCCGCCCGAGGTGAAGAGATAGTCGACCCGTGCGCGGAGTTCGTTCACCGCCACGACGATCGCCTCGTGGCGGTCCGGCACCACGCGGATTTCCTCGAGCCGGATGCCGAGCTCGGTCATCACGCCCGCGAGGTGGTGCGCGTTCGCTTCGCGGGTGCGCCCCGACAGGATCTCGTCGCCGATCACCAGCATCGCCGCGCCGGGTGCGCCTGCTGCCTGCCCCATCCCTCACCCCCCTTTGCCTCGCCTGCCGGTCCGGGTTACCCTGACCGGCATGATCTTCGACCGCCCGCTCCTGCCCGGCCGGCTCCTGCGCCGGTATAAGCGCTTTCTCACCGATATCGAACTGGCAAGTGGCGAGACGGTGACCGCACACTGCGCCAATCCGGGTGCCATGCTCGGGCTCAACATGCCCGGAACCCGTGTCTGGGTCGAGCCGAACGACGACCCGGCACGCAAGCTCGGATACGGCTGGCGGCTGGTCGAGCTCGACGGCCACTGGGTCGGGATCGATACAGCCGTGCCGAACCGGGTCGTCGGCGAGGCGCTCCGGGCCGGCCGGGTGCCCGGTCTGGCCGCCTACACGCAGGTCCGCCCCGAGGTGCGCTATGGCCGGAACAGCCGGGTCGATTTCCTGCTCGGCGGCGAGGGCCTGCCCAGCGCCTATGTCGAGGTCAAGAACGTCCACCTGATGCGCGCACCGGGGCTGGCGGAGTTCCCGGATTCGGTCACCGCCCGCGGCGCCAGACATCTCGACGAGTTGGGCGTGGTGGCCCGGGCGGGGCACCGAGCCGTCATGCTCTACTGCATCCAGCGCACCGACTGCACCCGCATGGCACTGGCGGCCGACATCGACCCCGGCTATGCCGCGGCCTTCGGCCAGGCACGTGCGGCCGGCGTCGAGGCGATGGCCTGGGCCTGTGCCATCTCGCCCGCCGGAATCACCCTTGATCGCCCGGTTCCGATCGATCATTAGGGGTTGATGGGACGGCTGATGGGAGCACTGGCGCTGATGCGCACCGGCAGCGAGCGGCGGACGACCGAGGGCATCCGGCTCTATGACCGGGCGGATTTCGAGGGGATGCGCCGCGCCGGCCGGCTGGCAGCCGAGTGCCTCGACATGATCGGGCCCCATGTGGCGCCGGGCGTCCGCACGGAGGAGCTCGACGAGATCTGCCACGCATTCATCGTCCGGCACGGCGCCACCCCGGCGCCGCTCGGCTACCGCGGCTTCCCGAAGTCGATCTGCACCTCGATCAACCACGTGGTCTGCCACGGCATCCCCGGGCCGAAGGCGCTGAAGAACGGGGACGTCCTGAACATCGACGTGACCGTGATCCTGGACGGCTGGCACGGCGACTCCTCGCGCATGTACGCCGCCGGGCGCCCGAACCGGCGCGCCGTGCGGTTGATCGAGGTCACCCACGAGGCGCTGAAGCGCGGCATCGCCGAGGTCCGCCCGGGCGCGCATTTCGGCGACATCGGCCAGGCGATCCAGACCTACGCCGAGGGCGAGCGCTGCTCGGTGGTGCGCGACTTCTGCGGCCACGGCATCGGCCGGGTGTTCCACGACGCGCCCAACGTCCTGCACTACGGCCGCCGGGGCGAGGGGGCCGAGCTCAGGCCCGGCATGTTCTTCACCATCGAGCCGATGGTGAATCTGGGCGCGCCGCAGACCAAGACGCTGGCCGACGGCTGGACCGCCGTCACCCGCGACCGCTCGCTCTCGGCCCAGTTCGAGCACACGGTCGGAGTCACCGAGGAGGGCTGCGAGATATTCACCCTCTCGCCCGCGGGGCTGTTCTTCCCAAGGCTCTGACGGCGGGAAATGCGAAGCGCGGGGGCGGCCTCCCGCACCCCGCGCCCGATCGTGCCGCCAGGGATCAGAAGCTGATCTTGATGCCCGTGCCCAGGATCCAGCCGTCGATCTCGGTTTTGTCCGTGGTGCCGCCACTGGTCAGGGCCGCGCCCTCGAAGTCGACATAGGCGCCGAAGGCATTGAGATCCACACCCTCGGCCAGGGCGTAGCTGGCGCCGATCAGGTACTGGTCGACTTCCTCGTCGTTGTTGCCGAGGCAGAGCACGCCGCAATCGTCATCGACGTTCTCACCGTGGAAATAGGTGAACGAGAACCCCCAGGGGCCGGTGTAGTAGCTGACGCCCGCGTCCCAGGATTGGCCATCCTGCACGCCGGCATCGTTCTGCTCGGCGTAGGAGCCGCCGATCGTGAATCCGGCGAAGCCGAGGTTGATGCCCGCCGCCCAGATGTCCGGGTTCGAGCCGGCCGGCGCGTTCGCGACACCCCAGCGCCCGGAAACCGCGACGTCGAAGTCGCCGAACGAGTTCACGTAGTTGGCACCGACGTCGAAGAAGTCGCAGGCGCTGGTGTCGCAGTCGATCTGGGCGTTCGTGTCCTGCAGGTTGTCACGCGCATAGGAGACGCCCAGTTGGAACCCGACGAAGCGCGGCGTGTAATAGGTGAAGCGCTGCGCGTTGTCGAGCACCAGGTTCTCGATGAACGTGCTGCCGAGCGTGCCGTAGAAGATGTCGGCGCCGGCGCCGGACCCAGACCATGGGATGAACGCCGTGGTCGAGCCCGAGTTGACGTTGATGAATGTCACGTCCGGCGCGGCGTAGCTCATCTGGTAGCCGGCCGACGCCTCGGAGCCGAGCACGATGAGGCCGAACGAACCGTCGATGGACATGCTCGACTCATCGATCTGGTCGCCACTCTGGAAACCTTCGAGCTGGATGTCGGCGCCGATCGTGATGCCGTTGTCGAGGGTGATCGACGGCAGGAAGTGAACTTCCGAATCCTGCTTCGAGTCGATCCCGTCGAAGTCGCCGCCGGACGAGCCAATGACGGCCGTCGTGGCTGTGCCCGTCGGCAAGGCCACCGAGACGTCGGAGTTGGCATAGGCGACGAACTGCTCCATGTAGCCGCCGACCTTCACTTCCCAGTCCGCCGCCGATGCGGTGGTCGAGAAGCCTGCGACCAGGGCAATCGCGCTGGTCCGCAGCATCAACTGTCTCATTTTCCCCTCGAGCGATAAAAGCTTGTTGTCCCAAGCGCGCCCGCGCCATTCCCGTCCACCAGCCGGCCATTCGCATTTCTGGCACGAGGGGCGAGCGGGCGGCGAGACGTGCGGCCTGATCCTGAGGGCCGCAGGCCAGCGCTTGTCAATCGGGATCTCACGGAACCAACACGAATCCGTGATCCTGCGGCGGCGGCGCACCACGCCGCATGCCTGAACGGCGCCCGCAGCTTCGCCAGGACCCTGCGTCAGGCGGCGCCCTGCGGCCGCCGGGACTGGCAGGGCGGACACGTCTTGCACCGCACCTTCGAAGACGAGGGGAACCGCGAGGCCGCGGGGCCTGGCGCAGGAAGCGGTCAGCAGCACCCTCGCCCGGCCTGGACCGGCGGGCAGGGCACGGTTCCGTACGAGCAGAACACGCAGCAGTCGCCGGGCTTGGGCCTCAGCACTGCCCCGCAGCCTTTGCAGTCGTAGAACCACTGGCAGGCGTCGGCCGGCATCGTCTCGGTCTCGGCATGGCCGCAGTCCGGGCAGGTGATGGTCGAGCGTGTCTCTATCGGGCGCAGCGGCGTTTCCACAGGGCGTATCCCGTCAGTCCGAGGAAGAAGGCGAGGGCGGGCAGCAGCACATAATCGAGCCATCCGGTGACTGCCGCCAGACCCGCGGCGGCGAGCAGGATCACCAGGACCGGCGTGAAGCAGCAGACCGCGACCACGACCGATCCGATGATCCCGGTCCCGAGCAGTCGTCGATCATCCATAATTTCCTCCGTGCTGCGCATGCCGGGGCCGCGCCCGACCGAGCTGCCCGCTTGTGCCGGGATGATGCATCCTGTAGCGACTACAGGATCAACGCACGATTTCGCGAGGAGGCGGACGGGAGGCGGCGGGCATGGCGTCGATCGGCGAGGCTTCGCGTCGGAGCGGCGTGGCGGTGGAGACGATCCGCTATTAAGAGCGCACCGGCATCGTGCCCGAGCCACGGCGCACCGGCAGCGGCCGCCGCGACTACGGCGCGCAGGATATTGCCCGGCTGCGCCTGATCGGGCATTGCCGCGAACCCGGCTTCCCGCTTGCCGATGCCCCGGCGCTGCTCGCGCTTGCGGGGGACGGCGCCGCGTCCTGCGCCGAGGCCAAGGTCATCGCCGAGGCCCATCTCTGGGACGTTCGCCGGAGGATCCGCCGGCTCCGCGATCTCGAAGGCGCGCTGGCGGAGCGCGTCGGCGGCTGTGCCGCGGGGGCCGATCCCTGCCCGGTGCTCCGGGCACTGGCCGCGCCCTGAGATCAGGCGAAGAGGCAGGAGCGCATCGAGACCGAGGCGAGGTCGATGCCCTCGTTGAAGAAGCTGACCTCGTCGTCCTCGTCGGCCACCGCCAGCGTATAGAGCAGCGGCAGGAAGTGCTCGACCGTCGGGTGTGCCGCCCGCATCAGCGGCCCCTCCATTTCGGCGACGGCGCCGAAGCGGCGCTCCGCGATCGCCTCGGCCACCAGCCGGTCGAACTCCACCGCCCAGTCATGGGGCGCCCCGCCCGGCCGCATGGTGCGCAGGTTGTGGACGATGTTGCCGCTGCCGACCACCAGAACGCCCATGCCGCGGAGCGCCTTGAGGTCCTGCGCCAGCGCATAGTGCTCGCCGGCCGGCCGCGAGAGATCGAGCGACAGCTGGTAGACCGGCACCTCCGCCTTCGGGAACATGCGGATCAGCACCGACCAGGCGCCGTGGTCGAGGCCCCATTCCTCGCTCAACGTCGCATGGTGCCGCGCCAGCAGATCGACCGTCGCCCTGGCCAGTTCCGGCGCGCCGGGAGCCGGATACTGCTGCTCGTAGAGCGCGCGCGGGAAGCCGCCGAAGTCGTGGATCGTCGCGGGCCTGGCGCCGACATGGACCAGCGTCGTGCCCCGCGTCATCCAGTGCGCCGAGACACAGAGGATTGCTGCCGGCGGCGGCAGCGCCGCGCCGATCTCGGCCCAGCCGCGGCTGAAATCGCTGTCGACGATGGCGTGCATCGGGCTGCCGTGGCCGACGAACAGCGCCGGCATCCGGTCGCCGGGGCGGAGATGGCTGGAAAGGCTGGTCATGCATCGCGATCCGTCTGCCGCACGCGGCTCAGCAGGGTAGCGTGGCGCGGCCGCGGGTCAAATATCCATTTCCTCGGCCTCGGCCAGCGGGAAGTCGACATGGATGTGGTTCCCGTCCGGGTCCCGGACATTGACCTGCAGCACGCCGGCATCCCGGACCGGGTTCAGCCGGTAGCGCTCGCCCTCAGCCTCCAGCTTCGCCAGCATCGCCTTCAGCCCCGCGGCCGAGAGCGCGAAGTGCTCGAGCCGCACGTCTGCGGCATCGGCGCCGGGCGCCTTCTCGACCCCGACCAGATGGACGATCGGAAACCCGTCCGCGTAAAGCCAGGCGCCGGGAAAGGGGAAGCCGGGCCGCTTGCCCGGATGCATCCCCAGAATGCGGCCATACCATTCGACCATGGCGTCGAGTCTGGCGGTGCGGACATTGACGTGGTCGAGGCGCTTCATCGTCGCGGTCATGCGCGATCCTCCGGCTGGCCCTGCCCTGCGGGAGCCTAGGCGATTCCGGCGCCCGGTCAAACCCGCCGCAGCGGATCAGTAGGGGCCGGGCACGATCTCGCTGCCGTCGAAGAAGCGCGAGGGCCGGAACCGGGTCAGGTCGTGGCCGGGGTCGCGCCCCGCGAGCAGGTCGGCCATCACCCGTCCCACGCCTGGCCCGATGCCGAAGCCATGCCCGCTGAGGCCCGTCGCATACCAGAGCCCCGGCAGCCCCGGCTCCTCGCCGAGCGTCGGCACCGCATCGGGCGTCACGTCGATCATGCCGGCCCAGGCCTCGGCCAGCTTCACCCCGGCGAGGTCCGGGAAGCGCCTGCCGAGCCGCTCCTCGATCCGGCGGATCACTACCGGTGAGGGCTCGGGGTTCAGCACCCGCATGCGCTCGAAGGGGCTGACCTCGTCGGCGCTCCACCGGGTGGGCGAACCCCAGGCCCCCGGATATCCCTTCGGCGCGGCGAGCTTCACCCGCACGTCGCGGGCCGAGGCGCGCAGCAGCTTCAGGAACTTCACCGCATACCGGAACGACTTCCGCGACAGGTAGTGCTCGGCGAGGTCCCCCGACGACACCGAATACCCGCCATCTTCCCGCCGCCTCAGCGTGATCCCCGGCGTCGAGATGTTCGGCCCGTAGACATCCGGTGCCGGCGCGGTGCGCGCGACCGTCGAGCGCACCGCGAGCTGCGGCAGGTCCACGCCCATGTTGTGGGCAAAATGGGTCGACCAGGCGCCGGCGGCCAGCACCACCTGCGCCGCCTTTACCCTTCCCTTCTCGGTCACCACGCCCGCGACGCGGCCCCCCTCGATGTCGAGGGTGCGGACCGCGCAGTCCTCGGCCACCGCCGCGCCCGCCCGCTGCGCCGCCCGGGCGAAGGCCGGAATGGCGACAAAGGGCTCGGCCCGGCCGTCCGTCTCGGTGATCATCGCGCAGGTGAAGTTGCCGCGGATGTTCGGGTAACGCTCCCGGAGCTCGGCCGGGGTCAGCAGCCTCGTCCCCAGCTGGTACTGCCGCGCATGCTCGTACCAGCTCTCGTATTTCGCCCGGCCTGCCTCGGTATCGGCGATGTAGAGGCAGCCGGCCTGGGTGAAGGCCAGGTTCCGCTCGCCGGTCTCGGCGGCGAGTCCGCGCCAGATCCGGTTGGCCTCGATCATGATCGGGAGTTCGGCCGCGTCGCGGCCCTGCTGGCGCACCCAGCCCCAGTTGCGGCTGGACTGCTCGCCGCCGACCCGGCCCTTCTCGCAGAGCACGACCCGCACCCCGCGTCGGGCCAGGAAATACGCCGTGGCGACGCCGGCGATGCCGCCGCCGATCACGACCGTGTCGCACGCCGCCGGCAGCGGGTCGCGGAAGGCGACCGGGGTTCTGTCGGTGATTGGCGGCATGGTCGGTCCCCTAGCTCTCCAGCCGCTTGACCCAGCTCCGGATCAGGCCGCGCTCGAACTCGCGCGCCCGCGCCATCCAGCGCTCGTCGATGCGCTCGATCTCGCCCTCCGGCCTGCGGTCGATGTCGTTCGAGAAGATGGCGAAGGCGAAGCGCCGCCCCGAGGGGGTTACGATATAGCCCGCGAGCCCGCGCACATAGTCCATCGTGCCGGTCTTGGCAGCGATGTCGAGATTCTTGTAGTCGAGATCGACGCTCTTCGCCGCGACGCTGTAATCCTTGAGCAGCATCGCGATCCGCTCGGGCAGACCGCCGGCGGCCTCGCTTGCGGGCTCGCGCCGTGCAACCGCGGTCAAGAGCTCCACGAGCCGGCGCGGCGAGACCCGCGATTCGGTCGAGAGCCCGGAATGGTTCGACAGACGGAAGCCCTCGTCGCCGAGCGGGAAGCCGGCCACCTGCGATGCCCAGGCGTTCATCGCCGCCGCCGATCCGGCGGGCGTCCGGACCTCGGCCCCCCCGGCCCGGCTGGCGGCATATCCGACGAGTTCGGCCGTGATGTTGGTCGAATGCCGCAGCATCGCGCGCAGCATCGGCAGGAGCTCGCGGCTCCGGTGCACCGCCAGCGTCGTCGCGCCCGGCGGCACCGTCCCCGGCTCCGCCGCGGCGAGCGCGATGCCCCGCTCGCCGCCAAGCACCCGGAACACCTCGCCCGCATAGCGCTCGGGCCGGCGCACCGGCAGCCAGCGCGCGCCTTCGCCCCGGAAGCCGCTCGGGTTCATCTGCCAGAACTCGTCCGCGTCAGTCTGGCGGTAGGAGAACATCGGCACATTGGTCGTCGAGGCCAGCGCCACCCTCACGCCGCTGACCTCGGGATCGGTCTGCTCGGCCGTCGCCGAAAGCCTGAGCAGCCGGGACTTGCCGCGCGCGTCCCATTTGAGCCGCACCCGGTTGAAGTTGAGGCTGAGACCCGAGAGCGCCGGGTTGTAGGCCGCTTCCACCGGCTGGGACTCGCTTATCGCCTCCAGATGCGGCCCGGCGCTGCCATCGACGACAAATCGGCCGGCCGCCTGCCGGACGCCCTGCCCGGCCAGTGCGGAGGCAAGCGCCATCAGGTCGTCGGAATCAAGTTCCGGGTCGCCGCCGCCGGCGAGGATCAGGTCGCCTTCGATCCTGCCGTCCCGGACCGGACCGGTGGCCATGAGCCTGGTCTCGAAGCGGTGTTCCGGCCCCAGCCGGTCGAGGGCGAAGAACGCAGTCGGCAGCTTCGCCACCGAGGCCGGCGCAAAGGGCCGGTCGGCCTCGTGGGCGTCCACCACCGCGCCCGTGTCGAGATCGGCCAGAATCCAGCCCGAGACGCCGGTATGGTAGCGCCGCACGTCGGGCGCGGCCGCCCTGACGGCCGCCGCCTCGGCCACCCGCTCGGGGCGGGGCACCGGGATCGGCGGCGCGCTTGCGGCGCCGACCAGCAGGGCGACGGCAACCGCGCCGCCCGCAAGGACTCCCCTCCGGTTCAGAACCATCCCGTCCCCGAACTGTCCCCGAACACCCTGTTCGGGCACAGAATCGCAGAACCGGTGGCGTCGCGCAACCATCACGCCGCATCCACCCCGGCGTCGCGTGGCCGCAACGGCAGCGTGACCCGGACGGCCGAGCCGGGGCCGTCGACGACCTCGGCCGAGCCGCCATGCAGCTCGGCCACCCGGCGCACCAGCGGCAGGCCCAGCCCGTAACCCCTCACGTTCTGTCGGTGCGCGGCGCGGTAAAACGGCTCGAACACCTTCGCCCGCTCCGCGGGCGGGATGCCCGTGCCCCCGTCCCGCACCGTCAGCATCGCCTGTCCGCCGGTCGCGGCCAGCTCGACCGTCAGCGGCGGACCGCCATGGATCGAGGCGTTCTCGAGCAGGTTCCGCAGCATCCGGCGCAGCAGTGCCGGGTCGCCCCGGATCGCGGGCGCCGAGCCTTCCAGCGCACAGCCGGGATAGCGCGCGCATTCCTCGGCGGCCAGGGCCACCAGATCGACCGGTTGCGAGAGATCTGCCGCCGCCCCCGCATCCAGCCGGCTCATCAGCAGCATCTCGTCGATCAGCCCGTCGAGCTCGGCGATATCCTGCTCCAGCGCCGCCCGCCGGCCGGGATCGCCGGCCTTCAGCATCTCGATGCCCAGCCGGATCCGCGCCAGCGGCGTGCGCAGCTCGTGCGAGGCATTGGCGAGCAGCATGCGGTGGGCGCCGACCAGCTTCTCGACCTTGGCGGCGGCGTCATTGAAGCTGGCCGCGAGCCGCGCCACCTCGTCCCGCCCCTCGACCTCGACCCGGGCCGCAAGGTCGCCGGCGCCGATCCGCTCGACCCCGGCCTGCAGCCGCTCCAGCCGCCGGGTCAGCCGGCGGACGAACGGATAGGCGCCGAGCGCCACACCCAGCGCAACGCAGCCGAGCAGCAGCAACAAGTTGCGCAGCGGCTGTCGCGGCCCGTGCCGGCCGAGATCGACGACCAGGCTGCGCCCGTCTGGCAGCCGCAGCGCCCAGGCCGGCGTGCCATGGACTCGCTGCCAGCCGCGGCCGCGGGCCAGCGCCGGGGGGGGCGGGCCGGGCGGCCCGCTGGCGGCGGCGAGGGTGCCGTCCCGGTCGTAGAGGGTGATGTCGATATCGAGCTCGCGCGCCAGAGCGCCGATCGCCTCCCGCTGGCGCTGCCGGGGCTCGGCCGGCCCCGGCAGCTCGCGGAAGGCGAGCCCGCCGGTCACCGCCAGGGTCTCGCGGAACCGCTCGTTGCGGTCGAACAGGTTCCAGAGCAGTGCGGCCAGCACCACCACCAGCACCAGGCTGCCGATGATGGCGCCGTAGATCTGCAGGTAGAGCCGCCGCCTCAGCATCCCGCCTCAGTCCTGCTGCTGGGCGAAGACATAGCCGGCCCCCCGCACCGTGATCACCCGGCGCGGGTGCCGGGGGTCGTCCTCGATCTCGGCCCGGATGCGCGAGACGTGCACGTCGATCGAGCGGTCGAACGCCTCGAGGCCCGTGCCCCGGAACTGGTCCATCAGATAGTCGCGGCTCAGCACCCGCCCCGCCGCCCGGGCCATGACCTCGAGCAGCCGGAACTGGTGCGCGGTCAGCGCGCAGCTCCGCCCGTCGAGCCGCGCCTCCATCGCCCCGCCGTCGATCTCGAGCCGGCCGAAACGCAGCACCGGCGCCCGGCCTGCCTCGCCGGTGCCCCGACCCCGGCGCAGGATCGCGCGCAGCCGCGCCAGCAGCTCGCGCGGCTCGAAGGGCTTCGGCAGGTAGTCGTCGGCACCGAGCTCGAGCCCCACCACCCGGTCCATCGGATCGCCCTTCGCGGTCAGCATCAGCACCGGCACATTGCCGCCCGCCCGACTCTCGCCCCTGAGCCTCCGGCAGACCTCGAGCCCGTCCATGTCGGGCAGCATCAGATCGAGGATCACCGCGTCGAAGTGGCGTGCCGCCAGAATCGCGAGGCCCTCGGCCCCGCTGCCGGCGGCGCTGACCGCAAGGCCGAACCCGCCGAGATAGTCCCTGACCATCCCGGCGAGCCTTACATCATCCTCGATCAGCAGGATCCGCTCGCTCATGCTCCCGCCTGCCCGGCTGCGCGCGGCCTCACCCGCGCCTGCGGTGCCCGCGCGCCTCGCGGCGCTCGCGCATCATCTCGGCCAGCGTCGCGCGCTGCTCGGGCGTCAGCACCTCGGCCACTTCGGCGATCATGTCGAGCAGAGTCTTGCTGATCCGGTCGGCCTCCGCAAGCCGCGCGGCCCGCAGCCGCTCGAGCGCGGCGCGATCGACCGTCGTCGCCGTCAGGAGCCCGCTGAGCTCGCCCCCCGTCGCCTGCATCCGCTCGGCGAGGGGCTTGATGTCCGCCGCGAGGCCGCCGACGAGCGAAAGGATGCGGTCTTCCTGCTCTCTGGTGGCGTCGATCTCGATCGCCACATGCCGGACGATGCGCTCGACATGGTCGGCGACCTCGGCCTCCGACATCTCCGCCAGCGGCTTGTGGTCGCGCCCGCGCCAGCCGCCATCGTCGAAGGCCGCCGCCTGCACATGCCGATACGCCTGGGTCCCGGCAATCGCCTGGACGGCGAGGAACCCGCCGGCCGCGAGCCCCGCGGCGGTCACCAGCAGGGCCAGGTTGCGGCCGTGCCGCTTCGGATAGTGCACCGCGCGGGTCGGGGTGGTCTCGTTCGTCTCCTGCATCTTTCCGCTCCTTGTCTCGGGATCGACGCCGGCCGCCCGGATGGGCCGGACCGGCGATGCACGCAATCTGGGCGGCGGCCGTTGCGGGCGTTTCTCCGCCAGGTAAAGAAATGTAAAGCCGGTCGCCGCCGGTTCAGGGCCACTCGCCCCTCGCCCGGATCTCGGTCGAGGAGACGGGCGACATCGGCCCGGTCAGGAGCGCCCAGCGTGGCGCCCCGCCCCGCCCCAGAAGCGTCGCTCCGCCCTGGTGGATGCGCAGATGCGCGAAGCGCCGCGCCGCGGGCGAGAGCCCGGCGCGGACCTGCTCGCCCGGCCGCGCCAGCACGCCCACGGGGAAGTTCGCCATGATCCAGTCCCAGCGCTGCCAGCGGTGGAAGCCGGCAAGGTTGTCGGCCCCCATCAGCCAGACGAAACGAACGCCGGGATAGCGGCGGACGAGCTTCGCCAGCGTGTCGGCGGTGTAGCGCGTGCCGATGTGCCGCTCGATATCGGTCACCACCACCCGCGGGTCGCGGATCAGCGCCCGGCAGGCGGCGAGCCGGCGCTCGACCTCGGCCGGGCCGCGCCGCTTCAGCGGATTGCCCGGCGAGACCAGCCACCAGACCCGGTCGAGTCCGAGATTCCTGAGCGCCCAGCGGGTGATGTGCACATGGCCCGCATGCGGCGGATCGAACGAGCCGCCGAGCAGTCCGATGCGCTGGCCGGGCATGGCGATGGGTCCGCGGTGGAACAAGCGGGCTCTCCGGAGGCTGGCGGTTCCGCGCACTTCGCCTTGCCGCGCGGCCCGCTGTCAACGGCGCCGTGCGGTGGCGCCGGTCCGGCTGCGCGTCAAATTCGCGGCGGCACACATCGCGACCGTTCCCACGCGGCGGCCGACGCGCTAGACTCCCGGCGCGGGTGGCACGGGAGCCGCCACGCACGGGGAGATGGCCTGGTGGACGAGAAAGCCGGGGAACACCACCGAAAGCAGGTCGCCGCCGCCTGGGCCGTGCACACCTTCACCGCCTCGGGCGTGGTGCTGGGCTTCCTGGCGCTCCTCGCGATTCTCGACGGCGACAAGCTGGCGGTGTTCATCTGGCTTGGGCTCGCGCTGTTCGTCGACGGCATCGACGGCACACTCGCCCGCCGCGTCAAGGTGCGCGAGCTGACGCCACAGTTCGACGGCGCCACGCTCGACAACGTCATCGACTATTTCAACTACGTCGCCGTGCCGGCGATGATGATCTACTGGTTCGACTTCGTGCCCCAGGGGTGGGCGACCGTCTCGGCCGCGGCGGTCATGGCGGTGTCCTGCTACACCTTCGCCAATCTGGGCATGAAGTCGCATGACTACTACTTCGTCGGCTTCCCGGCGCTCTGGAACCTCGTGGTGCTGTATTTCCACGTGCTGCAGACCGGGCCGTGGACCAACCTGACCGTGATCGTGGTCTGCTGCGTGCTGACCTTCGTGCCGTGGAAATACGTCCACCCGTTCCGGGTCAGGGACTGGCGCAAGGTTACGATCCCTGTGACCGTGCTCTGGGCCGCGACCTCGTTCCGGCTGGTGCTGATCCACCCCGAGGGCGAGCGCGCGCGCGAGGCGAGCCCGATGTTCTTCTGGCTCTGGGTCGGGGCCTCGTTCTACTTCCTGGCGCTGTCGCTCTGGCGCTCGCTGAGGGTCGAGCCGGGCGCAGGCGCCGGGCAGCACTGACGACCCGCCCGCCCCGCGTTGCGCCGCCGCCGGCGAGCGGCTAAATCAGCCCCCGACCGGAACTTCAGGGCGAGACCAAAGGCGCATCATGGCTTCCTACCAGTATGTCTACCACATGGACGGGCTCGCGAAGGCCTATGGCAACAAGAAGGTGTTCGAGAACATCCGCCTCTCCTTCCTGCCCGGCGTGAAGATCGGCGTCGTCGGCGTCAACGGCTCGGGCAAGTCGACGCTGCTGAAGATCATGGCCGGGCTCGACAAGGACTTCACCGGCGAGGCCTGGGCCGCCGAGGGTGTCCGGGTCGGCTACCTGCCGCAGGAGCCGGCGCTCGACGCCACGAAGGACGTGCGCGGCAACGTCATGGAAGGCGTGGCCGCCAAGCAGGCGAAGCTCGACCGCTACAACGAGCTGGCCATGAACTACTCCGACGAGACCGCCGACGAGATGGCGCGGCTCCAGGACGAGATCGACGCGAAGGGCCTCTGGGACCTCGATTCCCAGGTCGATGTCGCCATGGAGGCGCTGCGCTGCCCGCCGGACACTGCCGCGGTCGCGACCCTCTCGGGCGGCGAGAGGCGACGCGTGGCGCTCTGCAGGCTGCTGCTGGAAGCGCCCGAGATGCTGCTGCTCGACGAGCCCACCAACCATCTCGACGCCGAGACCATCCGCTGGCTCCAGAAGCACCTGATCGAGTATCCGGGCACGGTGCTGGTCGTCACCCATGACCGCTACTTCCTCGACCAGATCACCGGCTGGATCCTTGAGCTCGACCGCGGCCGCGGCGTGCCGTGGGAGGGCAACTATTCGAGCTGGCTCGAGCAGAAGGCGAAGCGGCTCGAGCAGGAGGCGCGCGAGGACAAGGCGCGCCAGCGCACGCTCTCGCGCGAGCTGGAATGGATCCGCCAGAGCCCCCGCGCCCGGCAGGCCAAGTCGAAGGCCCGCATCAACGCCTATAACGAGCTCGCCAGCCATTCCGAACGCGAGCGCGAGGGCCGCGCCCAGATCATCATCCCGCGCGGGCCGCGCCTCGGGCAGAAGGTGATCGAGGTCGAGCACCTCTCCAAGGCCTATGGCGAGAACCTGCTGATCGACGACCTCACCTTCTCGCTCCCCCCCGGCGGCATCGTCGGCGTGATCGGCCCGAACGGCGCCGGCAAGACCACGCTCGCCCGCATGCTGACCGGGGCCGAGCAGCCCGATTCCGGCACCATCACCTTCGGCGACACGGTGAAGCTCGCCTATGTGGACCAGTCGCGCGACGACCTCGACCCGGGCAAGACCGTGTGGGAGGTGATCTCGGACGGGCTCGACATCGTCAGGCTCGGCGACGCCGAGATGCCGAGCCGCGCCTATTGCGGCGCCTTCAACTTCAAGGGCACCGACCAGCAGAAGAAGGTGAGCCTGCTCTCGGGCGGCGAGCGCAACCGGGTGCACCTCGCGAAGCTCCTGCGCTCGGGCGGCAACGTGCTGCTCTTGGACGAGCCGACGAACGACCTCGATGTGGAGACGCTCCGCGCGCTCGAGGATGCGCTGGTCGATTTCGCCGGCTGCGCCGTGGTGATCAGCCACGACCGCTTCTTTCTTGACAGGATTTGCACGCATATGCTGGCCTTCGAAGGCGACAGCCATGTGGAATGGTTCGAGGGCAACTTCGAGGACTACGAGCAGGACAAGGTGCGCCGGCTGGGGCCGGACGCGGTGGAGCCGAAGCGGATCAGGTACAGGAAGTTTGAGAGGTGATTCAGCGGTCAGATCACACGATTCCGACTACGATGCCAATGATCAGTCACTCTTCGAATACAAGAGAGCTAAGGATGCGGACGAAAGCAGTCTCCCAGTGTGCATAGCTTTGATGCGCTCGGCGCCAGGAATTGCCTCCCGCCATGCAACTGAAATGCCATATTAGACCCGGGCTTGCCGTGAAGATGTTCATGCTCCGACCGAACACTTTCACCGTGACGGCCTCATAGCTGTATTCGAGCACAGCGTACTGGGCAGGGCGGTTATCGACTCTTGTGGTTCGTGCTTCAATAACCCTCATGTCGGGAAATTTGTCACCCATGAGGTCGCGCCAGTCGTTCTCAGTGTACGCGCTCTTCAAATCATCGTTGAGTTCCCTTTGGGTGTAGTCTTTAAGCTCGGGCACGCGCCGGACGACAATATTGCAGTTCCCGAATGGTTCCCCGTCGGGTACATCTATGGAGTAGCGCACATTTTGTCCGCGTGGTGTCGCGACTCTCCAATCGCTGGGATGAATGAACCGAAAGGAAAATTCGGCGTTTCTGACCGTCACCCAATCAGACTGCGCGACAGCACTTGACGGTAACAAGAAAATGAGAATGCCGAAGACCAGAAGCGCAACCGACGGTGACGAAATCGTTAACTTGTTCATATCATTGGCCTAGTAGAGGCAAAGTGACAAAATCCACTGTCTGATTCGTGGTGTTTGTATGGTATCATTAATTGATGCCTATCTCATAGCGAGCCGTTGTGCGAGCTTCACCTCGCCACTCCTGTTCAATCAAATTCGTCGCGGGCAACCCCCTCTACGAGCGAGTCCTGCGCTTTCCGAGCGCGGCTACGCGGCTAACTCTAAACTCCATATTGCCCCCGCGCTGAACAGACCTCACCATACAATTTCACAACCGCCGCACTGAACTCCTTAAATGAAGGTTTCCTTTTGCCATTGCCGGGCGCAAGCATCTTTTCGATTGTCTCGAATACCTTCCGAAGGTCACTAGGAAAATCACTCGCCCTCATTGGCCTGAGGATTGCTTTGACCATGTCCAAACGACCAGCTTTCCGTCCTTCACCTCGCGCCAATACCTCAGCGGATTCTTTGAGTCGGCGGTAAACGCTGAGATCATTGGCGAACGCTTCCCTGGTACGATCGACTGACTGAACCATCTGCACGTGGCTCCACTGGAAATTTCACCCCCTATAATAGCGTATGCAAGCCGTAGCGTGCGCGCAAGCACGCACCCTACCGCCGCGCCGCGGCGATCTCCCGATCGACCGACGAATACGGCCAATCCTCGGGCCGCTCGACGAAACCGTGCTTGACGGGATTGATGTGGCAGTATCGGACATGCGCGGCGAAGTCCTCGTCGTCGCGGATGTGATGCTCCCAGAACCGCCGTTGCCAGATGCCGGCCTCGCGTTTGGCGACCCGTAGGGCGGGCTTCAGCCCGCCATTCCTCCCCGACCAGACTCGCGGTGGGGCGGGTTGCGTTGGCGGGCTGAAGCCCGCCCTACCCGCGAACCCGGCCCCGCGCAGCGACCGCGAGAAACGCCCCTTGATCGCGCCCCACCGCGTCGAGAAGTCCGCGTCCCCCTCCGGCAGCGCCCAGACGCAATGCAGATGGTCCGGCAGCACCACCCAGGCGTCGATGCCGAACGGCCGCTCCGCCCGTGTCGCCCGCACGGCCGCCCGCAAGAGGCCGATCTCGCGCACCAGCAGGTCCGAGCCGCGCCCGGCAAGCGCGACGGTGAAGAAGACGGTGGCGCCGGGCACGCGCGGGCGGCGGTAGGTCGGCATTCGGCGAGCATCGCTCGACGGTGGTCAACGCTCCGTAGGATGCGGGATTGCACGCACCATCCCACGTCGCAGCCAGACGGTGCGTGCTTGCACGCACCCTACAGATGATCCTCGCCCCGCAACCGCGCCGTCGCGCCGTCCGCCCGCCCCTACCCCTCCTCCCGCCCGGTTCCCTCCCGGTCCCGGTCGTAGCGGCGGGCGAGGGGGAACGGCGGCAGCCAGGATTCGCGGCGGATGGTCCAGAGCTCGTAGGTCGGCCGGAACCGGTCCGGGGCATCGAGCGATCCGAGGTTCACCTCGACCTCGTCGCCGCTCCGCCCGAAGACGGGCGAGCCGCAGCTCGGGCAGAAATGCCGCCCGGCATAGGCGCGGGTCTCGCCCGCGACCGTCACCGCATCCGCGGGGAACACCGCCGAGGCGTGGAACAGCGCCCCGTGATGCTTGCGGCAGTCGAGGCAGTGGCAGAGCCCGACCCGCCAGGGCCGCCCCGACGCCACGATCCGGACATTCCCGCACAGGCAGCCGCCGGTGACCCGCTCCATGCCGCGTCTCCTCCATGGCCTCGCCGCCGCAACTGTTACACCCGGCGGCCCCGTCATGGCCATCGCCCGCCGCCTCCGGCCCCGTGCGGGGGATTTCCTCTGGACCGCGGCGCCGCGACCCTCTAGGCAGGAGGCATTGAAAACAAGGACGACGGAATGCCGCTGAATCATTACCGTCAGCCGCCGAAGATCACTGACCACCTGGCCAGCACGCCGGTGCCCGGTGCCTATCCTTCCCGGCTGGAGGCCCTGTTCCCGCGTGCCCTCTCGGATGCGGCGATCGCCGAGATCCGGGCCTGGCCCGGCTATGCGCCCACCCCGCTCCTCAGCCTCGACCGGATCTCGGGCGCGCTCGGCCTCTCGGCCGTGCTCTACAAGGATGAGAGCAAGCGTTTCGGCCTCGGCTCGTTCAAGGCGCTCGGCGGCGCCTATGCGGTGATCCGCCTGATGGCCGACCGGCTCGGGCTCTCGACCGCCGAGATCCGCGCCGGGCGCGCGGGCGAGCGGGGAAAGGCGATCACGGTGACGACCGCGACCGACGGCAATCACGGCCGCTCGGTCGCCTGGGGCGCGAAGCTCGGCGGCTGCCGCTGCCGCGTCTACATCCATGCGGCCGTGTCCGAGGGCCGCGCGAAGGCGATCGAGGCGCTCGGCGCCGAGGTGGTGCGGATCGAGGGCAGCTACGACGACGCGGTGCGCATCTGCACCCAGGAATCGGCGCGCAACGGCTGGCAGATGGTCTCGGACACCTCCTTCGAGGGCTATCTCGAGATCCCGCGCCAGGTGATGGCCGGCTACACCCTGCTGGCCCGCGAGGCGATCGAGCAGGCGGGCGAGCCCTTCACCCATGTCTTCATCCAGGCCGGGGTCGGCGGGCTCGCGGCGGCGATGGCGATCCGGTTCTGGATGGAGCTCGGCGAGAAACGGCCCCGCCTCGTCATCGTCGAATCCGAGCATGCCGCCTGCGTCCTCGCCAGCGCCCGGCGCGGCCGGGCCACCCCGGTCCGGATCCGTCACGAGACCATGATGTCAGGCCTCTCCTGCGGCGCGGTCTCGCTGCTCGCCTGGGAGATCCTGCGCCGCGCCGCGTCGCATTTCGTCACCATCCCCGACGCACCGGTCCCGGCGACCATGCGGATGCTCGCCTCGGGCGCGGCCGGAGGCGGCAACATCGAGGCCGGCGAGTGCTCGGCCGCGGGTCCACTGGCGCTGATCGCCACATGCTGCAACGCAGGGCTGCGCGCGGCGATGGAACTCGACACCTCGTCGCGGGTGCTGCTGATCGGAACCGAGGGCGCGACCGATCCCGAGATCTACCGGCGGGTCGTCGCGGGCGGCTGAGGCTCAGGCATCCCGGAACAGCGCCGCGCAGCCGGCCCAGCCCTCGCGCAGCGCCGCCGCGGCCCCATGCGGAAGGTTCAGGAAGATCAGCCCCGAGCCGGTCATCCCCCGCTCCGGCACATCGCGGAACGCCGCCTCGTGACGCAGCGTGCCCGGCACCCCCGCCGCCTCGAGCGGCCCGGCCAGCGCGGCGTGGCGGTCCTCGGGCAGGAGCGGATACCAGACCGTCACCACGCCTTCGGGCCATCGGCGCAGCACGGCCAGCGCCGTTCGCGCGGCCGCGGCGTATTCGGATTTCACCTCGTAGCTCGGGTCGATCAGCGCCAGCCCGCGGCGCGGCACCGGCGGGCAGAGCGCCGGCAGCCCCTCATGCCCGTCGCGCCGATGGATCGCGACCCCCTCTCCCGCCAGAGCCGCCTTCAGGCCCGCATGCTCGGCCGGATGCAGCTCGCAGAGATGCAGCCGGTCCTGCGGGCGGGTCAGCGCCCGGGCGATCAGCGGCGAGCCGGGATAGCTGTCGGCCCCGAAACGCGCCCGGCAGGCGGCCAGCGCCCGCCAGAACGGCCCCTCGCCCGGCGCCAGCCGGCCGATGCCGCGTGCCGCCTCGCCGGTCTTCGCCGCCTCCGGCCCGCGGAGGTCGTAGACCCCCCGCCCCGCATGGCTTTCCAGATAGGAGATCGCGCGCGGCTTGCGCGTCAGATGCGCCAGCAGCACCGCCAGGGCCACATGCTTGTGGATGTCGGCCGGCCCGCCGGCGTGATAGGCGTGCTGGTAGGAGAGCACAGCCCTCCCCGCCGGTCTATTGCGCCGCCGCGCGGCTCGCGGCGCCGGCGCGCAGGTCGCTCACCGCCAGCGCACCGAGCCTGCCGTCCTCCTGCTCGGGCCAGTGGCTGAGGTTCAGCACGCCGCCGTCGCGGCGCACCTCGGCGATCTGCCCGAGATCGGCCTCCGCGATCACCCAGCCCGGCGTGTCGGTCCCGCCCGCCGCCAGCACACCGGTCGGGGGGAAGCCGCGGTCCGGCGGGCAGTAGATGCCGGCCGCCCCGGTGGTGAGTCCGATCGCCTCGTTCCACGCGGCACGGCCGACGGTAGGCGCCTGCACGGTGATGCACTGCCCCTCGAGCGCGCGGGCCTGCGCGCCGAGCCGCACCCGCCAGTAGCCGGCCGCCGCTTCGGTGCAGGACGGCGCCAGGATGATTTCCGCCCCCGCCTCGACCATCGCCCGGGCGATCAGCGGGAACTCGACGTCGTAGCAGATCGCGATGCCGATCCGGCCCAGCGCCGTATCGAACACCCGCACCTCGCGGCCGGGCCGGATGTCCATGACCTCGCGCTCGTAGCGGGTCATGACCAGCTTGTCCTGCACGCCGGCCGCCCCTTCGGGCGTGATCAGCCGCGCCCGGTTGACCGCCTGTCCGTCCTCGCGCCGCACCAGCGCGCTGGCGGCGAGGACATGCACCCCGTGCTCGGCGGCGAGGCGGGCATGCAGCGCGTCCGCCCGGGCCAGATGGCGGGTCTGGGCGTCGATCGCCCGGCCATGATCCGCAGCCGCCTCGCGCCCGTCGAAGGTCGCCAGCTCCAGCCCCGCCCATTCCGGGAACACCAGGAGTTCGGCCTCCTTCGATGCCGCATCCCCCACCCAGGCGGCGATCTTCGCCTCATAGGCGGCCCAGCTTCCCAGAAACTCGATCGGGTAGGCGGCGGCGGCAATGCAGACCATCAGAACTCCCTCACCCAGAACGGCACCGGCTTGCCGGCATGGACTTCCCGGCCGGAGTTGTAGCGCCGAGTTGCACCCGGGGAAAGGCGGCCGCCAGCGCCGGGCGGCCTCACACGTCGGCGAAGCCCGCCGGCAGGCCGTGCCCCGGCTCCGGCTCGGCCAGCCGCGGGCGGCCGATGGCGGTGGCGGTGACGGTGGCCTCGACGAGCATCCGCTTGCCCTCGACCTCGGCGTCGCGGATATCGGACTCGACGGTGACATGCACCTCCGCCGCCCCGGCGGCCGCGGCGTCGCGACGCGCGGTCGCCTCGAGCGCCCGGCCCGCCGCCTCGAGCGCCGTCTCGATGCTGCCGAAGTCCTCGGCACCCTCCGGCAGATGGGCGCGGAACCGGCCCTCGGCGGGGCAGGTGACGGTGGCGGTCCGTGCGATCCTGACCCGCCCGACCACTGCGCCGATGGCGTTGGCGACGTCGGCATGCCCGGGCACCACGTTCTCGGCGTCGAGCATTGCGGCGACCGCCGGATAGTAGGTCGGCGCCGAGGCGCCGAGGCCGATCAGCGGCACGCCCAGCGCCAGCCGCGGCCGCACCAGCCCGGAATGGCGGTCGAGCGCTGCCCGGGCGAGGAAGCTCCGGCTCGGCTCGGCCTGCTCGAAGCCGTCCTCGGCCAGCGCCGCGTCCAGCACCACCTCGGCCGAGCGGCGGATCAGCGCATCCACGATCCGCTGCGACAGCTCGCGCGGGCCGGGGGCCACCGCGCGGCCGTCATTGCCGCGCATCCGGGCGAACAGCCGCGCCGCCTTCTCCGCCGCCCCGGCATCCCACTCGCCGTGGATGCCCAGCACATGGGCGGCGTCGGTCGGCGTCAGCGCGGAGACCATGACCAGGCCGCGCCCGACCAGCCGCTTCAGCGCCGTCCTCAGCAGCCGCGTGCGCAGCACCTCGCCCGCGGACCTCGGCCCGCCGGCCAGCGCGTCCAGCACCTGCTCGTCGCCGGGCGCGAGCCCGGTCGGGCGCGGCAGGTCGGGGGCGATCAGGAACCGCCCGTCGAGATCGGTCAGGACCCCGGCGGCCAGCTGGCGGTCCAGCGTCTCGTGCACCAGGGCGGGGTGCTCGGCGGCCAGCAGCGCGACCGGGATCGCCCGGCGCGGCCCCAGCAGGAGGCGCGTGGTCAGCCCGACCGGGTTCACCTGCACCTCCGAATCGCCGCCGAGCCCGTGGGTGGTCATCCCCACCGCCTCGACCATGGTGCGCCAGCCGCCGACCTTCGCCCCCTGCGGGTCGAGCCGCGGCCGACCGCCGGCGAGGATCGCGATGTCGGTCGTGGTGCCGCCGATGTCGGAGACCACCGCGTCGGGCCGACCGGTCAGCCACGAGGCGCCGACCAGGCTCGCCGCGGGGCCGGAGAGGATCGTCTCGATCGGGCGGACGCGCGCGAAGGCCGCCGAGACCAGCGCCCCGTCGCCCCGCACCACCATCAGCGGCGCGACGATGCCGAGATCCTCCATGATCCGGCCGGCCGAGGCGATCAGCCCGTCTATCATCCCGATCAGCCGGGCGTTGAGCAGCGCCGTCAGCCCCCGCTTCGGCCCGCCGACCTTCGGCGAAAGCTCGTGGCTGCAGGTCACCGGCCGCCCGGTGCGGGCACGGATGAAGTCGCGCGCCGCGATCTCGTGCGCCGGGTTGCGCACGGCGAAATAGGCGCAGACCGCATAGCCGTCGGCATCGGCATCGGCCAGCCATCGGCCCAGCGGGCCGAGATCCAGCGGCGCCTGCTCGTCACCCATCGGCCCGTGCCCGCCCGGCAGCAGGATCAGCGGATCACGCCCGAGCGCCTCCGCGATCCCGGCGCGCATGGCATCCGCCGCATCGAAGCCGATCATGACGAGGCCGACCCGCCCGCCACTGCCCTCGACCAGCGCATTGGTCGCCAGCGTGGTCGAGAGCGAGACCATCGCCACCTGAGGCGCGGCGACCCCGCCCGCCTCCATCGCCGCCGCGATCGCGGCGCCGATGCCGCGGGCGAGGTCGTCGCGGGTGGTCAGCCGCTTCGCCTTGGCGATCAGCGCCGACGGGCCCAGCGCGGCCCGCACCTCGTCCAGCACCACCGCATCGGTGTAGGTGCCGCCGGTGTCGACGCCCAGCAGGACGCGCCGGACGGGCTGGACGGGCGCAGTCTGGGACATCGGCGAGGCTCCGTGCGCGGGATGACGCCCGGCTCAATAGCGGAACCGCACCGCGATGCAAGCCGGTTCAGCAAGCCGGGCGAATGTCGCGGGCCGCGGGACTCGGCTCAGGCCGACAGCAGCGTGCCCGACCCTGCCGCGAGACCGATCACCACCGTCTCGGACCGCTCGGGTCGTGCCAGGCGGCGCGCCGAGACCACAACGCGGCCGACACAGTCGCGGACGCCGGCGAGCAGGACCCTGGTCTCGGTGTCGAGGCGCTGGCCATGCGACAGGAGGTACTGGTCGAGCGCGAACTCGACGTTCTCGAGCGGGAGCTGAACCGCGCTCATGACCTCGCCAATCCGGTCTTGCTCCGGGTTCACCCGCGCCCCGCTCACCATTTTTCTGTCCTCGTTTTCCTGCTCGAACGGGATGCCGGCCCCGCAGCCAGAGGATCAGTCTCGATGGTTAATGTGTTGTAAACACAACATGTTGAGACCGTCCCAATTCGGATCAGAGTCGCCGAGAATTCGATGAAACTTGATCCGCCGGAGAGGTGCGCGCCCGCCATCCTGGACACGGGGACTTGCGCAGCCGGTGGCAGTCGCCGGCCGGGCGACGGCTGCCGACACCCGGACAGCGCAAGATCCGGCCTGCGCGGAACCCGCGCGCGTCGCCCCCGCGCATCGCGTGGCCCGGCCGCTTCCACAATGCGGAAAACGTCCCGCAGATTGAACGTTTTGAACTGGTTTGTATTCCTGACCACTCGCCTTTCCGGCCGCGCCTGATAACCTGCCCCTGCCGAAATGCAGCCGCGCCGGCAGCGGCAGGCGCGGGCATACGGGAGAGTGAAGCGGCCGATAAGGCGCCGGACAACCCGGGCAACATGCCGGGACCGGTCTTCGGTCACCCTGCGATCCTGCGATGTGCAGCAAGGGAGGAAGCACATGACGAATTCCCCAGCAACGACTTCCGCGAATGCGGCTTCGGCCACGCGCCGGAGGTTCCTGAAGGGCGGCCTGCTTGCAGGCGGCGCAGCGGCCACGGGCCTCGCGGCTCCGGCCGTGCTCGCGCAGAGCCCGCTCACCATCAAGATGCAGACCTCGTGGCCGGCGTCCGACATCTTCCACGAGATGGCGCAGCAGTACACGAGCCGTGTCGAACGGATGTCGGGCGGCCGGGTGAAGTTCGACCTGCTGCCCGCCGGCGCGGTGGTGAAGGCCTTCCAGGTGCTCGACGCGGTCAATGACGGGGTGCTCGACGCCTCGCACACCGTGCCCGTCTACTGGTACGGCAAGCACAAGGCGGCCTCGCTGTTCGGCACCGGCCCGGTCTGGGGCGGCAGCGCGCTCAACATGCTGGCCTGGTTCTACCAGGGCGGCGGCAAGGAGCTCTACGCCGAGCTGACCCAGAAGATCATGGGGCTGAACGTCTACGGCTTCTACGGCTTCCCGATGCCGGCCCAGCCCTTCGGCTGGTTCAAGAACCCGGTCACCACGGTCGCCGAGATCCAGGGCTTCAAGTACCGCACCGTCGGCCTGGCAGCGGACCTGATGCAGAAGATGGGCATGAGCGTGGCCCAACTTCCGGGCGGCGAGATCGTGCCGGCGATGGAGCGCGGCGTGATCGACGCCTTCGAGTTCAACAACCCCACGTCCGACATGCGTTTCGGCGCCCAGGACGTGGCGAAGAACTATCTGCTCTCGTCCTATCATCAGGCCTCTGAATCCTTCGAGTTCCTGTTCAACAAGGACTTCTTCGACGGGCTCGGGGACGATGTGCGGGCGATCCTCGAGGTCGGCGTCGAGGCGATCACCATGGCGAACACGGCGCTCGCTCTCGACGTCTATTCGTCCGACCTGCAGAAGCTGCAGAAGGAACACGGCGTCGCCGTGCTGCGGACCTCGACGGAGATCCTCGACGCCGAGCTCAAGGCCTGGGACGAGCTGATCCCCGAACTGGAGCAGGACGAATTCATGAAACGGTGCATGGACAGCCAGCGCGCCTGGGTGGAGCGGACCGTGTTCTACGAGCTGATGAACTCGCCCGACTACGCGCTCGCCTACGAGCACTACTTCCCGGGCAAGGTGAAGCTCTGACCGCCGCTCGGATGTGCTAAGCTGCGGCCCGGCAGCGCGACAGCGCCGCCGGGCCGATCTGCAGGAGGGGACGGGTCCGCCATGATCCGCTACATCCAGTTTGCCGACCGTGTCTCCGCCTGGTTCGGCAAGGCCTTTGCCTGGACCATCATGGTCATGGCCATCGGCACCGGCTACGAGGTGCTGGTGCGCTACATGTTCAACGCGCCGACGGCCTGGTCCTTCGATCTCTCCTACATCATGTACGGCACGCTGTTCATGATGGGCGGCGCCTACACCCTCTCGCGCAACGGCCATGTGCGGGGCGATTTCATCTACCGGCTCTGGCGGCCGCGCACCCAGGCCTGGGTCGAGCTGGTCCTCTACTTCCTGTTCTTCTTCCCCGGCATCCTCGCCCTGGTGATCACAGGGTGGAAATATGCGGCCCGGTCCTGGGGCTTCGTCGAGGTCAGCGTCAACTCGCCGGCCGGCGTGCCGGTGTTCCAGTTCAAGTCGGTGATCGTGATGGCCGGCCTGCTCTTGGTGATCCAGGGCATCGCCCAGGTCTGCCGCTGCATCCACTGCATCCGCACCGGCGAATGGCTGGCGCATGACGAGGATGTCGAGGAGCTCGAGGACGTCCTGCTGAAGGAGGCCGCGGCGGGCCACATCGACCATGCCGAGAAGATCGCCCGGGGGAGCGACTGACCATGTCCGATCCGCAGATCGCCCTGTTCATGCTGGGGCTCTTCATCCTGGTCATCTTCCTCGGCTTTCCGATCGCGTTCACCCTGATGGCCCTCGGCATCGGTTTCGGCTACTATGCCTACTTCGATGCCGGCCGGATGTGGCGCAGCCACGACCGCGCCGTGGCCGACGGCGCCGATGCCTGGACCCAGTGGCAGACCTGGGTCGAGGGGTTCTTCAACAACCGCATCTTCGACCTGTTCGTGAACCAGACCTATTCGGTCATGGAGAACGACGTGCTGACCGCGGTGCCGCTGTTCCTGTTCATGGGCTACATCGTCGAGCGCGCCAACATCGTCGACCGGCTGTTCTCGACCCTCTACGTCGCGGCGCGCAAGGTGCCGGGCGCCATGGCGGTCGCGGCGCTGATCACCTGCGCGCTGTTCGCCACCGCCACCGGCATCGTCGGCGCGGTGGTGACGCTGATGGGGCTCCTCGCCTTCCCTGCCATGCTGAAGGCGCGCTATGATCAGAGCTTCGCCTCCGGCGTGATCTGCGCCGGCGGCACGCTCGGCATCCTGATCCCGCCCTCGATCATGCTGATCGTCTATGCCGCCTCGTCGGGCGTCTCGATCGTGCGGCTCTATGCCGGCGCGCTGCTTCCCGGCTTCCTTCTGGCCGGCCTCTACCTCGTCTATATCATCGGCCGGGCGATGATCGATCCGACGATCGCCCCGAAGCCGCGGCCCGAGGACGTGCCGGAGATCCCCTTCGGGCGGCTGCTGGTCATGCTGGCGACATCGTTCCTGCCGCTCGCGGTGCTGATCCTCGCCGTGCTCGGCACGATCCTCTTCGGCCTCGCGACACCTTCCGAGGCCGCCTCGGTCGGCGCCCTCGGCGGCATCGCTCTCGCGGCGGCCTACCAGTCGCTGACCTGGCAGCGGCTTCGCGAGTCCGTTTACCTGACCATGAAGACCACGGCGATGGTGTGCTGGCTCTTCGTCGGCTCCTGGACCTTCTCGTCGGTGTTTTCCTATCTCGGCGGCGACCAGGTGATCGGCGAGTTCGTGCGGGGGCTCGACATCTCGCCGCTCGCCTTTCTGATCATGGCGCAGATCATCATCTTCCTGCTGGGCTGGCCGCTGGAGTGGTCGGAGATCATCATCATCTTCGTGCCGATCTTCCTGCCGCTGCTGCCGCATTTCGGCGTCGACCCGCTGTTCTTCGGGATTCTCGTGGCGCTGAACCTGCAGACCTCGTTCCTGACCCCGCCGATGGCGATGTCGGCCTACTATCTCAAGGGCATCGCGCCCCCCTTCGTACAGCTGACATCGATCTTCCGGGGCTGCATGCCCTTCCTGGCGATGGTCATCCTGGCGATGGCGCTGCTCTACATCTTCCCCGGGCTCGCCTTCTGGCTCCCCGGCCTCGTCTACGGCTAGGGCGCGGACCGGTGGCCGAGGGAAGCAGGATCAGTGCGGCGGCAAACCTGACCGCCCGCGCGGCGGCGGACGAGATCGCGGCCGGCCGGATCAGCTCCGAGGAGCTGGTCTCGGCCTGCCTTGCCCGCATCGACGAGGCCGAGGATCGGGTGCAGGCCTGGCAGTTCCTCGACCGCGACCGGGCGCTCGCCCAGGCCCGCGAGCGCGACCGGCGGCGGGCGGCGGGGATGCCGCTCGGGCCGCTGCACGGCGTACCCGTGGGCATCAAGGACATCATCGACGTCGAGGGCATGCCGACCGAGAACGGCACGCCCATTGATGCCGGCCGGCTGCCGGCCGCCGACGCCACGGTGGTCCGGCGGCTGAAGGCCGCAGGCGCGGTGATCCTCGGCAAGACCGTGACCACCGAGTTCGCCTACTACCACCCGGGCAAGACCCGGAACCCGCACGACCCCGCCCATACCCCCGGCGGCTCGTCGCAGGGTTCGGCGGCGGCGGTGGCCGCCGGCATGGTGCCCTTCGCGCTCGGCAGCCAGACCAACGGTTCGGTGATCCGCCCGGCCTCGTTCTGCGGCGCGGTCGGCTTCAAGCCCAGCTTCGGCGCGATCCCGCGCACCGGTGTGCTGCCGGTGGCCGGCAGCCTCGACCACATCGGCGTCTTCGCCCGCACCGTCGAGGATGCGGCGCTGGCCGGGCTCATGATGGGGCCGGACGGCGCCGACGCCGACGCCCGCACCGATCCCGGCCCGCTCATGGCCACGGCGCTCTCGGCGCCGCCGGTCACCCCGGCGCTCGCCTTCGTGCGCACACCCTACTGGGAACGCGCCGAGCCCGCGACCCGCGAGGCCTTCGCCGAGCTGACCGCAGCGCTCGGCGCGGCCTGCGACGATGTCGAGCTGCCCGGCCCCTTCGCCGCCGCCGCCGGCTGGGTCGGCACCATCATGGCGGCCGAGATGGCCCGCAACCTCGGCCACTACATCGACCGCGCCCCCGAGCAGACCAGCGAGAAGATCCGCGAGCTGGTCGCCGCCGGCCGCAGGCTCCCGGCACCCGACTACCTGATGGCGCGCGACATGCGGGGGGTTCTGCGCGCCGCGCTCGGCCCGGTCTTCGACCGCTTCGACGCCATCGTCACACCGGCCGCGCCGGGCGAGGCGCCCGAGGGGCTCGCCGCCACCGGCGATCCGATCTTCTGCGGGCTCTGGACCCTCTGCGGCCTGCCGGCCGTCACCCTGCCGCTCCTGACAGGCCCGAAGGGCCTGCCGGTCGGCGTGCAGCTCGTCGGCTCCCACGGCCAGGACGCCCGCCTGTTGCGCACCGCCCGCTGGCTGGTGCAGACCCTTTCCCGGGAGGAACCCGCATGACCGACCGCATCCTGGCGCTGGCGGCACTCGCGACATTCACGCTCTCGATCACGGTGGTGCCCTGGTTCGTGCGCTCGATCGACCTGATCCTCGTCGTCGCGCTCTGCGTCGGCTTTGCCGCCTACGACTTCTGGCGCGAGCTGTCGCGGCCGAAGAAGGGCGGCCGCTGAGACCGGCCCGGCGGCGGCTGCACGGACCCAGGCCGCCCGAACCTCCCCGCAAACCGCCGGGCATCGACAGCATTGGATGTTGCGCGCCAGCCGGTTCCGGCCAATAATTTTGACCAAAAGGGAGGAACCGTCATGTGCCAGATATTCGCGGGGCAGGACCCCGCGACCTACGAGTGCGAGACACGGTCGCTCCGGCTCAACGGCCAGTCCACCAGCATCCGGCTCGAACGCGCGTTCTGGAGCGTGCTCGACGAGATCGCCGGGGCCGAGCATCTCTCGGTGCCGCAGTTCATCTCGAAGCTCCATGCCGAGGTGCTGCAACTGCACGGCGAGGCGCGCAACTTCACCTCGCTGCTGCGCTGCGCCTGCCTCGTGCACCTGAACCGGGCGGCGCACCTCGCCCCGCTCTCGCGGCTGGCTGCCGAGTAGTAACCGGCTAACACCCGCCGCGCAGCCGCGAGTCGTAACCTCCCCGTCGATGCAATTGTCGGGGAGCCGGACGTGGCGAAGGCAATCCACTCGATGATCCGCGTGCTCGACGAAGCGCGCTCCGTCGATTTCTACCAGCGCGCCTTCGCGCTCGGCGTCGCCGACCGGTTCGATTTCGAGAGCTTCACCCTGGTCTACCTGCGCAACCCGGAAGCGGATTTCGAGCTCGAGCTCACCATCAACAAGGGTACCACCAGGCCCTACGAGCTCGGCACCGGCTACGGCCACATCGCCTTCGCGGTGGACGATCTCGACGCCGAGCATGCCCGGTTCCGCACCGAGGGCCTCGATGCCCGCGACATCGTCGAGTTCAATCGCGACGGCCGGCTGATGGCGCGGTTCTTCTTCGTGCAGGACCCCGACGGCTACAGGATCGAGGTGCTGCAGAAGCACGGCAGATACAGATGACCCCGCGCGCCCGGCGGCGCGCGCGGCACGACCGGCACCGGCCGGCGAAGACGGGAGGATGACGATGACCGAGACAGCCAGCCCGCGCGGACTGACCCGCCGGGAACTCATGCAGCGGGGAACGGCGCTCGGCGCCGCCTTCGTGGCCGGGGCGGGATTCCTCGCCCATGCGAAGGACGCCTGGGCCGTCGAGCTCAAGGCGCTCAGCCCCGAGACGATGGCGACCCTGATCCAGATGGCGCGCGACATCTACCCCCACGACCGCGTCGCGGACATGTACTACGCCGTCGCCGTCAAGGGCCATGACGACAAGGCTGCCGGGGATGCGGCGTTCAAGGCGATGATCGAGGAGGGCGTCGCCGGGCTCGACGCCGCCGCCCGCGAGAAGGGCGCCAGCTCCTATCTCGGCACCGGCTGGGAGGTCGAGCGAGTGGCGCTGCTGCGCGGCATCGAGACGACGCCCTTCTTCCAGACCATCCGCGGCGGGCTGGTCGTCGGCCTCTACAACCAGCACGAGGTCTGGCCGCTGTTCGGATACGAGGGCGAGTCCTTCTCCAAGGGCGGCTATCTCGAGCGCGGCTTCGACGACATCGCGTGGCTGTGAGACAGGGGAGGATCGGGCCATGGCTGCGCCTTATGACCTGAACGACGGCACTGTGGTGGTGGTGATCGGCACCGGCGCCGGCGGTGGCACGCTGGCGAACGAGCTCGCCCAGAAGGGCATCGACGTGGTGGCGCTGGAAGCCGGCGGACGCTACCTGCCCGACGACTACATCAACGACGAATGGCCGAGCTTCGGCCAGCTCGCCTGGACGGACACCCGGACCACTTCGGGCACCTGGCGGGTGGCAAGAGACTTCTCCGGACTGCCGGCCTGGATCGTCAAGGCGGTCGGCGGCTCGACCGTGCACTGGGCCGGCGCCTCGCTGCGCTTGCAGGAGCACGAGTGGAAGGCCCGCACCACCTATGGCGACGTCGCGGGCGCCAACCTGCTCGACTGGCCGATCGACGCCGCCGAGATGGCGCCATGGTACGACAAGGCCGAGGACAAGATGGGCGTGACCCGCACCCATGGCATTCCCGGCCTGCCCGGCAACAACAACTTCAAGGTGCTGGAGGCCGGTGCCAAGGCACTGGGCTATACCGAGGTCCATACCGGCCGGATGGCGATCAACAGCCAGCCGCGCGACGAGCGGCCGGCCTGCCACCAGGTCGGGTTCTGCTTCCAGGGCTGCAAGTTCGGCGCCAAGTGGTCGACCGCCTACACCGAGATCCCGGCCGGCGAGAAGACCGGCCATCTCGAGGTGCGCGAGCGCGCCCATGCGCTGCTGATCGAGCATGACGACAAGGGCAGGGTCACCGGCGTGGTCTATGCCGACAAGGAAGGCAACCGGCAGCGCCAGGCCGCTCGCGCGGTCTGCGTCGCCGGCAACTCGATCGAGAGCCCGCGGCTGCTCTTGAACTCGCATTCGTCCATGTTCCCGGACGGGCTCGCCAACTCGTCGGGCATGGTCGGCCGGAACTACATGCGGCACATGACCGGCTCGGTCTACGCGATCTTCCCGCAGCCGGTGCGCATGTGGCGCGGCACCACCATGGCCGGCATCGTGCAGGACGAGGCCCGGTTCGATGCCTCGCGCGGCTTCGTCGGAGGCTACGAGCTCGAGACCCTGTCGATCGGGCTGCCGTTCATGGCCGCCTTCCTCGATCCCGGCGCCTGGGGCCGCGAGTTCTCCTCGGCCATGGATGGCTACGAGAACATGGCCGGCCTCTGGATCGTCGGCGAGGACATGCCGCAGCTGACGAACGCGGTCACGCTGCACGCCGAGATCAAGGACCAGTACGGGATGCCGGTGCCGAACGTCCATTTCGACGACCACCCCAATGACGCTGCGATGAGGAACCATGCCTACCGGCAGGGCGCGGCGATCTACGACTCGGTCGGCGCGGTGCGCACCTTCCCGACCCCGCCCTATCCCTCGACGCACAATCTCGGCACCAACCGGATGTCCGGGAAACCGGCGGACGGCGTGGTCAACAAGTGGGGCCAGGCGCACGACATCTCCAACCTGTTCGTCTCGGACGGCAGCCAGTTCACCACCGGGGCGGCCGAGAACCCGACGCTGACCATCGTGGCGCTGGCGATCCGGCAGGCCGACTACATCGCCAGCCAGATGAGCAGCGGCGCGATCTGACAGAACGATCCCTGTCGGGCCGCCCGGGCAACCGGGCGGCCTCTCTTTCCGGGCGCCGGCGTCGCGGCCCGGTCGCCCGGAGACCACCGGCGCAAGTCCTCCCCCTTCCAGCGCCGCCGGCGGGCTCTCCCCCTCCCTGCCGTCCCTGAGGCGTGCGGGGAGGGGCCTTTCGCGGACGGCGGCGCGGTCAGGGCGCCGGGAAGCGCGGCGGCACCAGCGAGGACTGGAACCAGCAGACGAAGCTGTGGACCGAGAACACCGGCAGCCCGGTGGCGGCCCGCACGTCGGCCGCATAGGGCACCATGTTGGTGCATTCCATCAGGATCGCGCCCAGATCGGGATGCGCCGCACGGAAGTCGCGCGCCGCGGTGACGAGATCGTCGCGCGCCGCCTCCACGTCCAGCCGAGGCTCGTTGTCGAGCAGCACCCGCGTGAACTCGCGTCCCCCCTCGGTGCCCCAGACCGGCGTGCCCTGCGCCACCCCGGCGCGGGCGAGATGCCCGGGCGTCAGCGTCGCCGCCGAGACGGTCAGGATGCCGACCCGCCGCCCCGGCGGCAGCATCGCCTGGATCATCGGCGCCTGCATCAGCGACGAGGTCGCGACCGGCACCGCCAGCGCCTCGGCGAGCTCGGGCTGGAACAGCGACAGGAAGCCGCAATTGGTGGTGATCCCGTCCGCCCCCTCGGCCACCAGTTCGCGCCCGGCGGCGATGAAGGCATCGAGCAGCCCCTCGGCGCCACGCCGCACCACCCGGTCGGGCGAGGCGCCGCGTACCACCTTGTAGAGCACCGGGAACGGCCAGCTCAGCGCGTTGCCCATGTCGCCCGGAATGCGGGGAAATCGCGCCTCCAGCATCAGGATGCCGATGGATGCGCCGTAGACCGCCTTCCCGCCCTCGGCAATCATGCCGGCTTCTCTCCCTGCCCTTGACTCGGTCCCGACATTCGGCCGAGCGTCGGGCCCGCGCAAGGGGGCAATGCGATGACCGAGAGGCGGAATCAGGCGACAGGCGCCGAAGCGATGGTGCGGCTGCTGGCAGGCCACGGGGTGAAGCACATCTTCGGCCTCTGTGGCGACACCTCGCTGCCGTTCTACGACGCGCTGGCGCGGCTCGACCACGGCATGACCCACATCCTGACCCGCGACGAGCGGCATGCCGCCTACATGGCCGACGCCTATGCCCGCATCACCGGCCGGGTCGGGGTCTGCGAGGGGCCATCGGGCGGCGGCGCGACGTACATCCTGCCTGGGCTGGTCGAGGCCAACGAGAGCTCGGTGCCGGTGCTGGCGATCACCTCGGATGTCGCCACCACCGCGCATGGCCGCTTCCCGCTGACCGAGCTCGACCAGCAGGCGCTGTTCGCGCCGCTGACCAAGTGGAACGGCACGCTGGGCGCCGCCGCGACGCTCCCCCGCATGGTGCGGCGCGCCTTCCGCGAGATGACCACCGGCCGGCCCGGCGCCGCGCATCTCTGCCTGCCCTTCGACGTGCAGAAAGCCCCCGTCCCCGAGGACGAGATCTGGGCCGATCCCCGCTTCGGCAGCTTCCCCGCGCTCAGGGCGGCGCCGGACCCGCGCGACGTGGAACGCGCGGTCGACATGATCAGCGAGGCGCGGCGGCCGCTGATCATCTGCGGCGGCGGGGTGGTCCTCGCCGGGGGCGAGACCGCGCTGGAGCACCTCGTCGAGAGGCTGTTCGTGCCCGTCGCGACGACCGTCAGCGGCCAGGGCAGCCTGCCGGAGACGCATCCGCTCTGCCTCGGCGTGGTCGGCTCGAATGGCGGCCGGCCCGAGACCCGGGCCGTGGTCGACGCCGCCGATCTCGTCGTCTTCATCGGCTGCCGGGCCGGGTCGGTGACGACCGAGCGCTGGCGCTCGCCGGCGCCGGGAGTGAAGGTGATCCACATCGACTCCGATCCGGCGGTGCTGGGCGCGAGCTACCGGACCGACCTCGCGATCTGCGCCGATGCCGGGGTGACGCTCGACGGGATGGTCGATGCCGCGCCGGCCCGGCAGACCGGCTCGAAACGCGGGAAGCGCGCGATCCTCGCGCTTTGCGAACACAGCGCCGCCGGCCGGGCCGTGGCGGCGGCGAAGGCGGCGAAGCAGGCGCATTTCGGGCCGCTCTCCGCCAGCACCGCCCGCCCGATCAAGCCCGAGCGGGTGATCGCTGCCTTGAACCGCCTGCTGCCTGCCGATGCCATCGTCTGCGCCGACCCCGGCACGCCCTGCCCCTATTTCTCGGCCTACTACACCATTCGCCGCCCAGGCCGCACCTTCATCACCAACCGGGCGCACGGCGCGCTCGGCTACGCGCTCGCGGCTGCGGTGGGGGCTCAGGTCGGGCGTCCCGGCGCGAAGGTCGTGGCCGCCATGGGGGATGGCAGCTTCGGCATGTGCATCGGCGAGTTCGAGACCATCGTCCGCCTCGGCCTCCCCATCACCGCGGTCGTGTTCGCGAACGGCGTCTATGGCTGGATCAAGGCCGGCCAGAAATCGGGTTTCGGGGCGCGCTACTACTCGGTCGACTTCACCCGCACCGACCACGCCGCGGTCGCCGCCGCCTACGGGGTGAAAAGCTGGCGCGTCGAGGACCCGGCCGAGCTCGAGGGCGCGCTGAAGAACGCCCTCGCCCACGACGGCCCGACGCTCGTCGACGTGATCGCCGAGCCCCTGCAGGACGCAGCGGCGCCGGTGAGCGAGTGGGTGGCGTGAGGGGGGCGTGGTGGAGAGAACATTAGGAGCCTAATCGCGACTCCCGCTCCTGTCGTCAACGAGAAGTACGACAGGATTGAACGGCGGAGAGGTCGCTCCTATGCCATACGCGGTTGAGCTTTCCGATTGGGTAACAACGGGCGTGAAGCAGAAGAACCCACTGCCAACCAAGGCTGCTCAATTGCCTTCAAGAAATAGGTAGGCCTGCCTAAGCGTCTCAATCAGTCCATCGAAGAAACCGACAGCTCTGAAGTCGATTAGTGCCTCGGGCTCCGCGATGTCGCCCTCCTCAAAAAATTCGTCCTCTGGTCGCTTTATCGCAAATGGAAGATTGGGAGCAGCAAGCAATTCCTCATAGCTCTTGCCGCGCCCATGCTTTAGTATATTTACTGCGAGATAGTATTGGTAGAGGCGATCTGCGAGATATGGCTGATCGGCCTCAATAAGCTGTTTCCGTAATTCTCTAAAAAACGATCTATCCGGCATGTGGTGCTGCATGCGAGCCTCGAAGAGAGAGAAGATACCGACTGCGGCTACCTCGATCTGGACAGTGATAATTCGTAAGCTGTTGACGAGGACGGTCCGCCCTCCCTGCGGCTCGTCCATGAGCTTTTGTGTTT
This sequence comes from Limibaculum sp., assembly GCA_039805905.1. Classification (GTDB taxonomy): domain Bacteria; phylum Pseudomonadota; class Alphaproteobacteria; order Rhodobacterales; family Rhodobacteraceae; genus Thermohalobaculum. Next base: position 107,491 of record JBDIVM010000006.1, read on the forward strand.
CCAATCTCTGCTCTTTGGCTTTTCTTGCAATCACTTCGGCGGCGGCGAGCAACAGCGGAACGCCGTCCATTGCGCCTGCACCCATCGCTTCGCCTCCTACGGATGTCACCCCTCGCATTGGTAGGGGAAGCATGTCCACTCGAGCGACGTCAAGTTTGGGCTCGGAGCCGACCAGCAACCGTCGGCTGCGCATTCATGCGTACCCTACCCCCCTGCTCACACCCCTTTCTCACACCCTCACTTTTCGATCTCCCAATGAAATCCGCGCCCCGCCCCCCACTCCATCTTGAGCAGCCTTGCGCCAACCCGGCCCGGCGGACCCCTCGCCCCCGGCCCTGCCGCCCGGCAATCCGCGCCCGCGCCCAGAATCCCTATCGACCTTCGCGCCGGACCTGCGCACATTGGGCGCCTGTGCGGCCGGCCTTCCGGCCGCGCAGCGGGGTTGGCGAATGCGGGGGCCACCATGAAAATCATCGTCGTCGGGGCCGGCATCACCGGGGTCGCGGCCGCCGAGTGGCTCCGCCGCGACGGCCATGCGGTGACGCTGATCGACCGGGTGCGGCCGGGCGACCCGGCGCAGACCTCCTATGGCAATGCCGGGATCGTCTCGACCTCGGGCGTGGTGCCGGTCTCGGTGCCGGGGCTGGTCTGGAAGGCCCCGGCCATGCTGCTCGACCCGGCCTCGCCGCTCTATCTGCGCTGGAGCTACCTGCCGAAGCTCGCCCCCTGGCTCCTGCGCTTCCTCTGGAACGGCAGGCGCGGCAAGGTGGCCGAGATCGCCCGCGGCATGGCGGCGCTGATCGGCGACTCGGTCGACCAGCACGCGGCGCTGGCGCGGGATGCCGGGGCGGACCGGTTCCTCCGCCGCGGCGACTACGTGTTCATCTACCCCGACCGCCGGGCCTTCGAGGGCGATGCCTTCGGTTTCGCGCTCCGCCGCGAGCACGGGACCACCTGGGAGGAATGGGACCGCGAGCGCCTGGTCGAACACGACCCCGAGATCGGCCCGGGCTTCGGCTTCGCCGCCGCGATCAAGGGCTCGGGCTGGATCACGGCGCCCGGCCCCTACGTCGCCGCCATCGCCGCGCATTTCGAGCGCGAGGGCGGCGTCTTCCTGCAGGGCGAGGTGGCCGACATCGTGCCGACCGACCGCGGGCACGCCGCGGTCCGGCTCGCCGGCGGCGCGCTGCGCGAGGCCGAGCGGGTGGTGCTGGCCGCCGGCGTCTGGTCCGGGCGGCTGGCGCGGAAGCTCGGCCACGAGGCGCGGCTCGAGGCCGAGCGCGGCTACCACGTCATGCTGAAGAACCCCTCGCACAGGCCGCCCTCGCCCTATTCCTTCGTCGCCGCCAAGATCGCGGTCACGCCGATGGACGAGGGGCTGCGCTTCGCCGGCGCCGTCGACCTCGGCGGCATCGACGGCCCGCCGCTGAAGGCCCCCGTCGAGGGCATCCGCAAGCGCATCCGCGAGCTCTACCCCGATCTCCGCTGGGAGGGCGAGGAAACCTGGATGGGCCGCCGCCCCTCCACCGTCGACAGCCTGCCCCTGCTCGGCCCCTCGCCGAAGGCACCGTCGGTCTATTTCGCGTTCGGCGGCCAGCATCTGGGCCTTACCATGGGCGCGCGCCTCGGGCGGATGACCGCCGACCTCATCGCGGGCCGCAAGCCGAATATTGACATCGCCCCCTACAGGGTCGACCGTTTCGACCGAAGCTGACCACGCAAGAACGCACAGGGAGGGACTTCCATGAGGAAAATGTTCGGGCTCGCGGCCGGGTTCGTCCTCGCCGCCGGGGCGGTGCAGGCGGAAAACTGGGACATGCCGATGGCCTATCCCGAGACGAACTACCACACCCAGACCGGCAAGGCCTTCGCGAGCTGCGTCGGCACCGGCACGGACGGCGCGATCACGATCACGGTCCACAGCAACGGCTCGCTGTTCAAGGGCAACGACATCAAGCGCGCCGTGCAGACCGGACAGGCGCCGATCGGCGAGCGCCTGCTGAGCGCGCACCAGAACGAGAACCCGATCTTCGGCATCGACTCGGTGCCCTTCCTCGCCACCAATTTCGAGGCCTCGGAGAAGCTCTGGGCCGCCGCACGGCCCACCATCGAGAAGATCCTCGACGAACAGAACCTGGTGCTGCTCTACGCCGTGCCGTGGCCGCCGCAGGGCCTCTACTTCAAGAAGGACGTGAACTCGGTCGCCGACATGGCCGGCGTCAAGTTCCGCTCCTACAATACCGCCACCGCGCGGCTCGCCGAGCTCACCGGCATGCTGCCGGTGCAGATCGAGGCGGCCGAGATCAGCCAGGCCTTCGCCACCGGCGTCGCCGAGTCGATGATCTCGTCGGGCGCCACCGGCTACGACATGAAGGTCTGGGAACACCTGACCAACTTCTACGAGGTCGATGCCTGGATGCCGCGCAACTCGATCTTCGTGAACAAGGATGTCTGGAGCGGCGTCTCCGACGCGCACAAGGCCGCGATCCGCGGCTGCGCCGAGCTCGCCGCCTATGCCGGGCTCTGGCGCGCGGTCAACTACACCGACTTCACGCTGAAGGGCCTCGCGGCCAACGGCATGAAGGTGCAAAAGGCAAGCGACCAGCTGCAGGCCGATCTCAACAAGATCGGCGAGACCATGTCGGCCGAATGGACCGCCGCCGCCGGCGCCGACGGCAAGGCGATCATCGACGCCTTCAAGGCGCAGTAGGCTCGCCGCGCGGCGCGCTCCCCGTCCGCCCGAGGCGGGCGGGGGCACCCGCGCCCCTCACCCCATTCCGGCGGGTTCGCGATGCTCCGCACGCTCCGGCGCGTCCTCGACGCCATCTACCTCGCCGGCGGCGTGCTGGGCGCGCTGTTCCTGATCGCCATCCTCGGCCTGATTGTCGCCCAGATGATCGCCCGCTGGACCGGGCAGGTGTTTCCCGGCGCCACCGACTATGCCGGCTATGCCATGGCGGGTGCCAGCTTCATGGCGCTGGCCTACGCGATGAACCGCGGCGCCCATATCCGGGTCAACCTGGCCCTGACCATGATGGGCGGCTGGCGGCGCCATGCCGAGATCTGGTGCTACGGGGTGGGCGCCGTGATCGCCGTGTTCTTCGCCCGCTACGCGGTAAGGGGCACCTACTGGTCGCACAAGCTGAAGGACGTCAGCCAGGGGCTGGACGCGACACCGGTCTGGATCCCCCAGCTCCTGATGTCGGCGGGCGCCTGCCTGCTGGCACTGACGCTGATCGACCAGTTCCTGCGGCTGCTGCTGAGCGAGCACAAGGGCGTCGAGGGCGAGCGCGACTGGGAGGACGCGCCGGGCGAGAACCGCCGGACCCGCTACGTCATGGCCGGCCTGTTCCTGATCGCCATCTACGTGCCGGTCGCCTTCTTCAAGGGCTTTGCCGCCTCGGTCATCGTCAAGACCGCGATGTTCCTGTTCATCCTGTTCTTCCTGCTCGGTTCCGGGGTCTGGGTCGGACTGGCGCTGATCGGGGTCGCCTATTTCGGCGTCACCGGCTTCACCTCGCGCCCGGCCGGCGACGCGATGATCACCACGATCTGGACCTCGTCCTCCAGCTGGTCGCTGACCGCGCTGCCCTTGTTCATCTGGATGGGCGAGATCCTGTTCCGCACCCGTCTCTCCGAGGACATGTTCCGGGGCCTCGCACCCTGGATGGCGCGACTGCCGGGCGGGCTCCTGCACACCAACGTGGTCGGCTGCACCATCTTCGCCGCCGTCTCGGGCTCGTCGGCCGCCACGCTGATGACGGTCGGCAAGATGTCGATCCCCGAGCTCCGCCGGCGCAACTACCCCGAATTCATGACCATCGGCACGCTGGCAGGCGCGGCGACGCTGGGACTGATGATCCCGCCCTCGCTGACGCTGATCGTCTACGGGGTCACGATCAACGAATCGATCACCAAGCTGTTCATCGCCGGGATCATCCCGGGCCTCGTGCTGGCGACGATGTTCATGGGCTACATCGCCGCCTGGCACTACGTCCGGCCGGACCAGCGGCCCGAGCCCGAGCCGCCGATGCCGCTCCGGGAAAAGCTCTGGAACTCGCGCTTCCTCGGGCCGGTGCTGCTGCTGGTCTTCGCGGTGATCGGCTCGATGTATACCGGCCTCGCCACGCCCACCGAGGCCGCCGCCATCGGCGTGATCGGCGCCCTCCTCCTCGCCGCCGCCCAGCGCAGCCTGACATGGGCCAGTTTCACCGAGAGCCTGCTCGGCGCCACCGCAACCTCGGCGATGGTCGCCTTCATCCTGATGGGGGCCTCGTTCCTCTCGCTCGCCATGGGCTTCACCGGGCTGCCGCGCGCGCTGGCCGAGTGGATCGCCGCGCTCGGGCTCCCGGTGATCACGCTGATCGTTGCGCTGACGCTGTTCTACATCGTCATCGGCTGCTTCCTCGACGGCATCTCGGCGGTGGTGCTGACCATGGCGGTGATCGAGCCGATGGTGAACATCCCCGCCTTCCGCGAGCTCGGCTTCTCGATGATCTGGTTCGGCATCTTCGTGACCGTGGTCGTGGAGATGGCGCAGATCACGCCGCCGATCGGCTTCAACCTGTTCGTGTTGCAGGGCATGACACGATACCAGATGACCTACATCGCCAAGACCGCCCTGCCGATGTTCCTGATCATGGTGCTGATGGTGGGCGTGCTGGTGCTCTGGCCCGAACTCGCGACCTGGCTGCCTGAGACGGCGCGGCAGGGGCCGGGCGGCTGACGAGCGGCCGGCCCGTCCCCCATGTGGGGGCGAGCTCAGCCCTCGCGCCGCACCTTCCTGCCTCCCAGCCCCTCGTAGAAACGGGTCGCCTGGCTGTCGTCATGCCGGCCGAAGCCGGCTCCCGCGGCGCCGAGGAACACCTGCAGCGCCGCGGCCGAGACCGGGACCGGGAAGCGGGCCGCCCGCGCCGCGTCCAGCACGATGCCGAGATCCTTCACGAAGATGTCGACCGCCGACTTTGCCTCGGTGCCCTCGGTCAGCATCCTGGGACCGCGATTGGCGATCATCCACGACCCGCCGGCCGAGACGTTCAGCACCTCGAGCACCTGGGAGGGATCGAGGCCGAGATGCGTCCCGAAGCTCATCACCTCGGCCGCCACCGCCAGGTTGCAGCCGGCCGCCAGCTGGTGGACCATTTTCATGGTCGAGCCCGGCCCCGGCCGGTCGCCGAGCCGGAAGATGCTCTTCCCCATCGCCGCCAGCAGCGGCTGCGCCGCAGCCCAGGCCGGTTCGGACCCGGCGCACATGAAGGTGAGGGTTCCGGTCTCCGCCGCGGCCGTGCCGCCCGAGACCGGCGCATCGAGATAGCAGAGCCCCGCCTCCTCGACGCGGGCGCCGATCGTGGCGGCCGCCTCCGCCGGCATCGTCACCGAGGACAGCACCAGCGCCCCCCCCGGCAGCCCCTCGACCGCGCCGCCCTCGCCGAACAGCGCCGCCTCGGCCTGCTGCGCGTTGACCACCATCAGGACCGCCGCCCCGGCGCCGTCGCAGGCTGCCGCCGCACTGTCTGCGCGCCGCCCGCCCCGTCCCTCCAGCCAGTCGAGCGCCGCGGGGCTCACATCGAACCCCGCCACCTCGTGCCCGGCATCCAGAAGCGCCGAGGCCATGCCCCGGCCCATCGCGCCGAGACCGATGAAGCCGACCCGCATCGCCTATTCCTTTACCGCCCCGGTCATCGCCGCCACATAGTGCTCGACGAAGAAGGCATAGAGCACGACCAGCGGCAGCGAGCCCACCAGCGCCCCCGCCATGATCGAGCCCCAGCGGTAGACGTCGCCATCGGTGAAGTTGGTGACGATCGCCACCGGCACGGTCTTGTTGTTCGCGTTGGAAATGAAGGTCAGCGCGTAGATGAACTCGTTCCAGCACAGCGTGAAGCAGAAGATGAAGGCCGAGATCAGGCCGGGTATCGCCAGCGGCAGGATGATCTTCGTGAGGATCTGCCAGCGCGAGGCGCCGTCGATCAGCGCGCATTCCTCGAGTTCGAACGGGATGGTCTTGAAATAGCCCATCAGGAGCCAGGTCGAGAACGGGATCAGGATCGTCGGATAGGTCAGGATCAGAGCCAGCGGGCTGTCGAACAGGCCGTAGTTGTTGATGATCGTCGCCAGCGGGATGAACAGGATCGAGGGTGGCACCAGATAGGCGAGGAAGATCGCCGCGCCGACGAAGCCTGCCCCCTGGTAGCGGATGCGCACGATCGCATAGGCGGCGAGCGTGCTGGCGACCAGCGACAGGATGGTGGCCGAGATCGCCACATACATCGTGTTCCAGAGCCAGGTCGGATAGGCGGTCTCGAACAGCAGGATCCGGACATGCTTGATCGTCGGATGCCAGGTCCAGAGCGGGTTCAAGGTATCGAGGTCGATCAGCTCGTTGTCCGGCTTTATCGAGGTCAGCGCCATCCAGTAGAACGGGAACAGGAGCACCAGCATGATGATCCCGAGCGGCAGCCAGAGTGTGACCAGCCGGCTGCCACGGGTCTCGAGATACTCCATCCCCTCGCGGAAATCGGCCTTGCCGGCGACGGTGGCGTCAGTCATTGCCTTCTCCGTGCTGCCACTTGCGCCGCTGCAGGCCGAACCACGAGAACATGATCGCGGCGAGCAGGAACGGGATCATCGCGGTGGAGATCGCCGCGCCTTCGCCCAGATAGCCCCCGAGGATCGCCCGCTGGTAGCTCAGCGTCGCCATCAGATGGGTGGCGTTGACCGGCCCTCCCCGGGTCAGCACCCAGATCAGCTGGAAGTCGGTGAATGTGAACAGGACCGAGAAGGTCATCACCACGGCGATGATCGGCGTCAGGAGCGGATAGGTGATATGGCGGAACATCTGCCAGCGCGTCGCCCCGTCGATGACCGCCGCCTCGTAGAGCGAGCCGGGCACCGTCTGCAGCCCGGCGAGCAGCGTGATGGCGATGAAGGGCACACCGCGCCAGATGTTGGCGAAGATCACCGAGCCCCGCGCCATGTTGGCCTCGCCGAGCCAGTTGACCTGGTAGTCCGGGGCGATCAGCCCCAGCCCCTGCATCATCCAGGTCAGGATCGAGAACTGGGTGTCGAATATCCACCAGAAGGCGATGGCGCTGAGCACGGTCGGCACGATGAACGGGATCAGCACCACCGCCCGGATGATCGCCTTGAACGGCATGTGCCGGTTCAGGAGCAGCGCAAGGTAGAGCCCGACGCCGAACTTCACCGCGCTCGCGACGATCGTGTAGAGCAGGGTGTTGAACACGCTCAGCCAGAAGACGTCGTCATCCCAGAGCCAGGCGTAGTTCTCGAGCCCGATCCACTCGCCGCCCCGCCCGATCCGGGTGTCGGTGAACGACAGCCAGACACCGAGGCCCAGCGGATAGGCGAGGAACAGGACCAGGAACGCCGCTGTTGGCATCATGAACCAGAAGCCGAGCCAGTTGCGGTTCGTCCGCAGCCGGTTCCAGGCGGATATCGAAGGCACGGCGCTGGCAGTGGCGTCGGTCATCGGTCGGTCCCATCGGCCCTTCGCGTGCAGGGTGCCCGCAGCACCCTGTTCGTGCCCCTCCCCCCCGTGCGGGGGGAGGGGCCTCACCCTGGCATCAGGCCTCAGCGGTAGAGCCGCTTGGCCTGCCGCTCGGCCATCTTCATTGCGCCCGCCGCGGTCTCGCGACCCGAGCAGACATTGGCGAACATGTCGAGCACGATGAAGTCGGCAAGCGCCGCCGCCGCCTTCTCGCCGACCGAGCCCAGATGGCCGGCGGTCAGCGTCCGCGTCGAGGCGAACTTCGCCGGGGTGATCTTCGGATCGGCCTCCCAGAACGGCAGCGTCTCGTAGGCATTCAGCGCCTGGGTCAGATAGCCGACCGCGCCTTCCGCCCACGGCCCGAAGTTGTCGATCTCCATCATGAACTGCATGAACGCCTTCACCGCATTCGGATTCTTGGTGTAGGACATGCCCAGCAGCGGGTAGCAGATGTGGAACTCGGTCGGCTTGCCGACCGGGCCGATCGGCCAGAGGCCGTGATAGACGTCCTCGGCGATCGCGGCCATCTTCGGCGCCGCCGCCTTGGCCGCCGCGTCGGCATCGGCGGCCGGGTTGGCACCGCGTTTGGCCGCGGCGTAGATCGAGACGCCGTTGTTGGTCATCCACACCTCCTCGGCCAGCATCGCCTTGTTGTTGAAGGCGTCGTTCCACGAAGCGGTGCCCGGAATCCAGTGCTCGTAGAGCGATTTGGCATAGTTGAGCGCCGCCTCGGTCTCGGGCGAGTTGATGATCACCTGATCGCTGGCGTCGACCAGATTGCCGCCATGCGCCCACAGGCACCAGTGCACCCAGGCGTTGCCGTCGCCCGAGGCGTGCCCGAGCGCCATGCCCGAGGGCTTGCCGATCGCCTTCATCGCCTTGGTCAGCTCGAGGAAACCCGCGAGGTCGGTCGGCAGCTCGCTGAACCCGGCCTCCTTGATCGCCGACATGCGGTAGTTGATCAGGTTGGCGTTGTAGGCGACGGGAATGGCGATCCACTTGCCGCCCGACTGGCCGTAGACCTTCGACGGCTCGGTCCAGCCCCCGTACTTGCCGCCGAGGTAGTCGGCGACGTCGGTCACATCGAGGCAGTGGTCCGGGAACAGGTGCGGCAGCGAGTAGAGGCCCCAGAACATGTCCGGGCCCGAACCGACATTGGCTGCGACCGAGGCCTTCGGCTGCACGTCGTCGAGGCTCTCGCTCAGCACCGTCACCGGCACGCCGGTCGCCTTGGTGAAGGCGTCGACGAGCTTCATGAACGAGTCCTCCTCGGACTGCACGAAGCGCTTCCAGCGCAGGAGCTCAAGCTTTGCGCCGGACTCCGGCTGCCACTTCAGCTCGGTCGCCGCCCAGGCCCTGGCCCGGCCGATCAGGTCTGCGCCCAGCATCGCGGCGCCGAATGCCGCCGTGCCCTTCAGGAGCGAACGTCTGTCAATCCTCATGTCTTCCTCCCTGTGTGCCGGGCCCATCCCGGCGGATCGCTTCACCGGCCGGCGGCGGTTCCGCCGGCGTCTGCCGTTCACGCCCGCAGCACATTCCCCGTGGCGGCATCGAACACATGCGCATGGGCGAGGTCGGGACTGAGCCGGATCACCTGGTCCGGCGCCGGCATGAACCGCTCGCGGAACACGGCAACCACGTCGTCGCTGCCGTGCTTGGCCAGCACCTGCACCTCCGAGCCGGTCGGCTCCGTCACCACGACCCTTGCGGCGAACCCCGTGTCTCCCTCGGCCAGCGTAAGATGCTCGGGCCGCATCCCCAGCACCACCTCGCGCCCGTCCTCGAGCCCCGGCACGTCCGGGGCCGGGATCGTCTCGCCCTCGGGCGTGATGACGGCCGCGCCCCCGCTGCGCCGGGCGCGCCCGCGCAGGAAATTCATCGCCGGCGAGCCGATGAAGCCGGCGACAAAGATGTTGTCCGGCCGGTCGTAGAGGTCGAGCGGCGCGCCGATCTGCTCGACATTGCCGCCCTGCATCACCACGATCTTGTCGGCCATGGTCATGGCCTCGATCTGGTCGTGGGTAACGTAGATCGTCGTCTCGCCCACCCGCTGGTGCAGCGCCTTGATCTCGGCCCGCATGGCGACGCGCAGCTTGGCGTCGAGGTTCGACAGCGGCTCGTCGAACAGGAACACCTGCGGGTCGCGCACGATCGCGCGCCCCATCGCCACGCGCTGCCGCTGGCCGCCCGAGAGCTGGCGCGGATAACGCCCGAGCAGCGGGGTCAGCCCCAGAATCTCGGCCGCCTTCTGCACGCGCTCGTCGATCTCCGACCGCGGCGCGCCGCGCAGCTTCATCGAGAAGGCCATGTTGTCGAAGACCTTCATGTGCGGATAGAGCGCGTAGTTCTGGAACACCATGGCGATGTCGCGCGCCTTGGGCGGGAGGTTGTTGACGACCCGGTCGGCGATCCGGATCTCGCCGCCGGATATCGGCTCAAGCCCGGCGATCATGCGCAGCAGCGTCGATTTCCCGCAGCCGGACGGTCCGACCAGAACCACGAATTCGCCATCGGCAATGTCGATGTCGACGCCGTGAATCACCTCGGCGGTGCCGAACGACTTCCGCACGCCGCGGATGGTGACGGACGCCATGGGCTGATCTCTCCCCGCATTGCCGTATCCGGCCGCCGGATTGGGCTTCCGGTTTTGATTTGCCGAAACTATGGTGCGGCGCGACCGGTAAGGTCAATGCACCAATTTGCCCCCTGGCGCTGAAAATCGTGAAAGGACCCGCCCTTGACCAGACCGGAGATCCTGCAGGCCACGCCCCTGATGGGACGGATCGCCGAGGCGATCGAAGCTGCCTATACCGTGCACCGCTATTTCGATGCCGCCGACAGGCCCGCCCTGCTCGCCAGCGCCGCGCCCGGCATCCGCGCCATCGTCACCAACGGACAGGCCCCGCGCGAGCTGATCGAGGCGCTGCCCGGACTCGAGCTGATCGCATCGTTCGGGGTCGGCTATGACGGGGTCGATGTCGCCGCCTGCCGCGCACGGGGCGTGCGGGTGACCAACACGCCCGATGTCCTGAACGACGCGGTGGCCGAGCTGACGCTCGGGCTGATGATCGCGCTCTGCCGGCGCATCCCGCAGGCAGATTTCCATGTCCGCGAGGGCCTCTGGCTGGAAGGCGGCTACCCGCTGACCGCCGAGCTCACCGGAAAGCGGGTGGGCATCCTCGGCCTCGGACGCATCGGCAAGGAGATCGCCCGGCGCTGCCAGGCCTTCAAGATGCGCGTCGCCTATCACGGGCGCACCGAGCAGCCCTTCGAGCCCTACGAGTACTACGCCGACCTCGAGGCCATGGCCCGCGACGTCGACTGGCTGGTGATCATCGCGCCGGGCGGCGCCGCGACCAGGAAAATCGTCTCGCGCAGGGTGCTGGAGGCGCTGGGGCCGAAGGGCTGCCTCGTCAATGTCGCCCGCGGCTCGCTGGTCGACGAGCCGGCGATGGTCGAGATGCTGCAGTCCGGTGCACTCGGCGGCGCGGCGCTCGACGTCTTCGCCGACGAGCCGCGTGTGCCCGAGGTGCTGCTCGGCCTCGACAACGTGGTGCTCTCGCCGCATCAGGGCTCGGCCACGGTCAAGACGCGGAACGCCATGGCCGACCTCGTGGTCGGCAACCTCGCCGCCCATTTCGCCGGCAGCCCGTTGCTGACCCCGGTCGTGTAAGCCGCGGCGCCTGCCAGATCCAGCGCCCCCCGGGTGAGGTGCCGGACGGGGATCCCGAAGCACATGCTACCGCTCGATGTCGTCCTCGAGGAAGAAGCGGATGTTGTCCTCGAAGCTGTCGTCGGCCCGGAAGCCCAGCTTCAGCGCCTTCTGCGGATTGAAGAACCCCTTCCAGCCCAGCACGATCTTCTGCACCGCCGGATCCGGCTCCCAGCGGATCAGCCGCGCCGGCCCGTCGCCGGCCACCCGCCGCATGGCATCGACCATGTCGCCGATCCGGTGCGTCCGCCCCGGCAGGGCGAAGGCGCGGTTCATGCCGAAGTCGGCAGCCGGAACCTCGGCCGCATGGATCAGGTTCTCGATGCAGCGCCGGGGCGAGAGGTACCAGTGCGGATAGTCCGGCCCGACCGGGCAGACCGCCTCCCGGCCCTGCAGCGGCTCGCGGAAGATCGACGACATGAAGCCCGAGGCCGCCTTGTTCGGCTTGCCCGGCCGGATCGAGATCGTCGGCAGCCGCGGCGCCCGCCCGTCGAGGAAGCCCCGCCGCGAGTAGTCGTTCAGCAACAGCTCCGCCGCCGCCTTCTGCATGCCGTAGGAGGTCTGCGGGTTCAGTTGCGTCCAGTCCTCGATCGGCTCGCTGATCTCGCCGCCATAGACCGCGATCGACGAGGTGAACACCACCACCGGGCAGGTCCCCTGTGCGCGCGCTGCCTCGAAGACGTTCAGCGAGCCCCAGAGATTGATCCCCATGCCGAGGTCGAACTCGGCCTCCGCCTGCCCCGAGACGATCGCCGCCAGGTGGTAGATCACGTCCGCGCCCCCGGCCAGCGCTGCGGCCACCGCCGCCCGGTCGGTAATGTCGAGCCTGCGGCAGGAAACCGGGAAGGGCGCCTCGACCGGCGCCGGGTCCACGACATCGGCCAGCACCATCCCGGCGATGTCCTTTCCCTTCAGCCGCCCGCGCCCGGCGAGCGTGCGCGCCAGCTTCTGCCCGATCATGCCGCCGCCGCCAATGATGATGACGTGCATGGTCCCCCCCTTGCTACGGCCAGGTCCGGGCCCTGAGCCGGGACCCTGACCTCGTCAATGATTGTCCCGCGGCAGCTGCCGCGAGGTCCGCCGGTAGCCGGTGGCGAACTCCAGGCATCCACCCTCGGCCAGCTGGCCGACGTTCTTGCGGTAGATCTCCTGCCAGGGCGTCTGGTTCGGAAGCTCGGGCGGCGTCCAGGCCCGGCGCCGGGCCTCCCACTCGGCCTCGGGCACCAGCGCGTCCATCCGCCGGTTCGGGATGTCGAGCCGCACCCGGTCGCCCGTCTTCAGCAGCGCGAGCCCGCCGCCGACCGCCGCCTCCGGCGAGGCGTTGAGGATCGAGGGGCTCTCCGAGGTGCCCGACTGCCGCCCGTCGCCGACCGTCGGCAGATGGTTGATCCCGGCCCGCAACAGCGCGTCCGGAGGCTGCATGTTCACCACCTCGGCCGAGCCCGGATAGCCTACCGGCCCGACATTGCGGATGAACAGGATGGTGTTCTCGTCGATTCCCAGCGCGGGGTCGTTGATCCGCGTATGGTAGTCCTCCGGCCCCTCGAACACCACCGCCTTTGCCTCGATCACCCCTTCCGAGCCCGGCTTCGACAGGAAGCGCCGACGGAAGTCGTCCGAGATCACCGAGGTCTTCATCAGCGCCGAGTCAAACAGGTTTCCCCGCAGCACCAGGAAGCCGGCATTCTTCCGCAGCGGCGCGGCGACCGTCGTGATCACGTCGGTGTCGGCACTCCGCACGCCGGCGAGATTCTCGGCCACCGTCCTGCCGCTGACGGTCAGCGCATCACCATGTAGCAGCCCCGCCGCCAGCATCTCGCCCATCACCGCCGGCACGCCGCCGGCGCGCTGGAAGCTCTCGCCCAGATACTTGCCCGCCGGCTGCATGTTGAGGAGGAGCGGCAGCGCATAGCCCTGCTCCTGCCAGTCCTCGATGCCGAGCGCGATCCCGGCGTGGCGCGCAATCGCCTGGATGTGCGGCGGCGCGTTGGTCGAGCCGCCGATCGCCGTGTTGACCCGGATCACGTTCTCGAAGTTCTTCCGGGTCAGGATCGCCGACGGGCGAAGGTCCTCCCGCACCATCTCGACGATGCGCTTGCCGGTGGCATAGGCCATCTCCATCCGCGCCCGGAAAGGGGCCGGGATGGCGGCGCAGCCGGGCAGGCTCATGCCCAGGGCTTCCGCCAGCGCATTCATGGTCGAGGCCGTGCCCATGGAGTTGCAATGCCCGAGCGAGGGCGCCGAGGCGCAGACCCGGTTCATGAACTCGTCGTAGTCGATAGCCCCCTCGGCGAGCAACCGGCGCGCCTCCCAGATCACGGTGCCGGAGCCGGCGAGCTCGCCCTTCCACCAGCCATCGAGCATCGGCCCGCCGGAAAGCACGATGGCCGGCAGGTCCACCGTCGCCGCCCCCATCAGCATGGCCGGCGTGGTCTTGTCGCAGCCGGTGGTCAGCACCACCCCGTCGATCGGATAACCCTGCAACACCTCGACGAGGCTCAGATAGGCGAGGTTACGGTCGAGCGCCGCCGTCGGCCGCTTGCCGGTCTCCTGGATCGGATGCACCGGGAACTCCAGCGGCACCCCGCCGGCGTCGCGGATGCCGGCCCGCACCCGGTCGGCGAGGAAGACATGGATCTTGTTGCAGGGTGCGAGGTCCGAGCCGGTCTGGGCGATGCCGATGATCGGGCGGCCCGACTGCAGTTCCTCCCTCGTGTAGCCGTGGTTCTGGTAACGCTCGACATAGAGCGCGGTCATGCCGGGGTTGTTCGGGTTGTCGAACCACTCCTGGCTGCGCAGCTCGCGGTTTGCGCGGGTGTCCTTGGTCATCGCCGGTCCTTTCGGGGATTTTCCCCGCGATGCGCGTTGCCTTCCGCGCCGGGGCATCCTTAAAACGGTTTAGCGGCGCCCGTTCGGCGCGGTCAAGGAAGAGGCAATCATGAACAGGATCGATCTTGCGGACCGCATGGCGGTTGTCACCGGCGGCGCCCAGGGCATCGGCCGCGCCATCGCCGAGCGCCTGCTCGCCAGCGGCGCCCGCGTCACGCTCTGGGACCACGACCGGGCGCGGGCCGAGGCGACGGTTGCCGAGCTGGGCGGCAACGGCGCGGGCGGGCCGGTCGCCTATGTCGGCGTCGACATGACCGACTGGGGCGCGGTGCGTTCCGCCGCCGCCCGCACCGAGGCCGAGATGGGCCGGATCGACATCCTGGTCAACAATGCCGGCATCTCGGGCGTGAATGCGCCGCTCGCCGACTATCCGGTCGAGGAATGGCGCCGGGTGATCGACCTCAACCTCTCCGGCGTCTTCCACGGCTGCAAGGCGGTGGTCCCGGGCATGGCCGCGCGCAACTACGGCCGGATCGTCAACATCGCCTCGGTCGCCGGCAAGGAGGGCAATCCCAACGCCTGCGCCTATTCCGCCTCGAAGGCGGGGGTGATCGCGCTGACGAAGTCGCTCGGCAAGGAGCTCGCCGGCAAGGACATCTCGGTCAACTGCATCACGCCCTCGGTCGCCAAGACCGCGATCTTCGAGCAGATGACGCAGCAGCATATCGACTACATGCTCTCGAAGGTCCCGCGCGGCCGCTTCGTGCTGGTCGAGGAGATCGCCGCGATGGCGGCCTGGCTCGCGAGCGCGGAGATGAGCTTCACCACTGCGGGCGTCTTCGACATCTCCGGCGGCCGGGCGACCTACTGATGGGTGCGCGATGACCCCCGATGTCCACTGCGGCGTCCTCTGCATCGGCGAGTGCATGGCCGAGCTTTCGGGGGACGGCGCGGGGGGCTACCGGCTCGGCTTCGGCGGCGACACGCTGAACACCGCGCTCTACCTGGCGCGGCTCATCGGCCCCGGCCGGGTCGGCTATGTGACCCGGCTCGGCGACGACCGCCACTCGGCCGCCATGCGCGCGGCCTGGGAGGCCGAGGGCATCGACTGCTCGCTGGTCGAGACCGTGCCGGGCGCGACCGTCGGGCTCTACGCCATCGACACCGATGCGGCGGGCGAGCGCAGCTTCACCTACTGGCGCGGCGAGGCCCCGGCGCGCGATCTCTTCACCCGCGGCGACTGGCAGATGCGGACCGGGGCGATGGCGGGGGCCCGGCTCGTCTACTTCTCCGGCATCTCGCTCGCCATCCTGCCGGAGCCGGGCCGCGAGCGGCTCATCGGCGCCGCCGCCGCGGCCCGCGCCGCCGGGGCCATCGTCGCCTTCGACCCCAACTACCGGCCCCGGCTCTGGCCTGCGGCCGGGGCGGCGGCGTGGATCGCGCGCGCCTATGCGGCGGCCGGCATCGCGCTGACCAGCCCGGACGAGGAGGCGGCGCTGTTCCCGGAGGGCGGCGGCGCCCTGGCCCGTTGCCCCGAGGTGGTTGCCCGGGCCGGCGCCGCGGGCGCCACGGTCAGGGCCGGGGGCGCGGCGGTGGCGGTCGCGGCGCCCGCGGTCGCGCGGGTGGTCGACACCACCGGCGCCGGCGATGCCTTCAACGCCGCCTATCTGGCGGCCCGTCTCGCCGGGCGACCGCCCGCCGGGGCGGCGCGGGCGGGCTGCGAGCTCGGCGCGCGGGTGGTGGCGCACAGGGGCGCCGTCATCCCGCGCGCGGCAATGGCGGATCTGACAGGGGAGGTGACCCATGCCGGCACCTGAGCTTTCGGCCGAGATGCGGGCGCTCTGCAGGCGCGCCGTCGTGCTGCCCGCGGTGACGCTCGAACGCGCCGAGGACGCGGCGCCGCTGGCCCGCGCGCTCGCCGCCGGCGGGCTCAAGGTGATCGAGATCATGTTCCGCAGCCCTGCCGCGCTCGAGGCGATCCGCGCCGCGGTCGCCCGGGTGCCCGAGGCGGTGATCGGGGCGGGCACGCTGCTGAGGCCCGAGGATGTGGCGGCGGCCAAGGCCGCGGGCGCCCGCTTCGGCGTCTCGCCCGGCGCGACGCCGGCGCTGGTCGCGGCGGCCGAGGCGGCGGGCCTGCCCTTGCTGCCCGGCGCCGCCACCGCCTCCGAGGCGATGGCGCTCGCCGAGCGCGGCTGGACCACGCTCAAGTTCTTCCCCGCCGAGGCCTCGGGCGGCGCCCCCGCCCTCGGCGCACTTGCCGCACCGCTCCCGCACATCGCCTGGTGCCCCACGGGCGGGGTGCGCCGGGCCAACGCCGCCGCCTACCGCGCCCTCCCCAACGTCCTCTGCGTCGGCGGCTCCTGGCCCGCCCCGGCCGACGCCATCGCCGCCCGCGACTGGCCGAGGATCGAGGCGCTGGCACGGGAGGCGGCGGGGCGGTAGGGGGGAGCAAGCGCCCGGCCGCCGGGCCAGTTGATGAAACTCGCCGGTCTTCCGAGTATGTCCTGTTCCGGGCCGAGATTGCGGCAGGACCGCTCTCCTCAAACGGTGGCGAAGGCGAAATCGGACTGGTCGATGCCGCCCGCGGCACCGATGACGATGATCCGGTCGGCGGCGCCGTAGTCTACGGTCGCGTTCCCGCCGCCGTCGTCGCCGATGGCGAGGTCGCCGAAGCCGAGCGCGCTCGCCGAGAAATCGATCAGCTCGGCGCCATTGTCGAAGTCGTGGATGGTGTCGATGCCGTCGCCGATGGCAAAGACGAAGCTGTCGAGCCCCGACCCGCCGAGGTTCTCGATGCCCCAGAGCGTGTCGTTGCCGAGATCGGCGCTGGACGCCACTTCATCGAAGAGGTTCGCGGCAACGCCAAGCGTGCCATCACCGAAGTCGGCCGTATCGTTGCCGTCCTCGCCATGGACGATGTCGTCGCCGCACCGCCACGCAGGACATCGTTTCCGAGGCCGGCATAGAGCTCGTCATTGCCGCTGCCGCCGGCGAGAAAGTCGAAACCATCGTCCCCGGCCAGGCGGTCGGTCCCCTCGCCGCCGGCGAGCGTGTCGCCGCCGGCGCCGCCACCGATAATGTCCGCCCCCGCGCCGCCGAAGATCTGGTCCGCGCCCTCGCCGCCGTCGAGCACGTCGTCGCCCGCCTCGCCGGCGATGAAGTCGTCGCCGGCATTGCCGGCGAAGAGGTTCGCGCCCGCATCGCCGAAGAGGCCGTCATTGAAGCCCGAGCCACGGACCGCTTCGATGCTGATCAGCGTATCGCCCTCGGCATGGCCGCCGCTGCCGGTCCCGGCGGCGAGCGACACGGTGACCGCGCCGGGCGAGATGCTGTAGCTGACCTGGTCGATGCCGCCGAGGCCGTCGTAGCTATCCGCGCCGCCGCTGCCGAGCACCGCGTCGTTCACCATAGTGAGCGCCGGCGTCTCGGCGGTGTCATCGCCCGCCGTCAGCTTGATCTGCTGGCCTTCCGGAACGACGATCGCATCCCCGTGGATCTCGGCGCCGAGGATGAACCATTCCGCAATCTCCACGGGCCTCAGCGTCGCCGGGTCGGGGAAGGGGGAATCGAACGGGCCGAACACCGCCTGGACCTGCCGCTGCGCCGGGTTGCCGGGATCGAGGAAGTCCCACGAGGCGACCTGCTGCCCGTTGACCTCGGGCAGGAAGGTGACCGTCTCGACATTGCCGCCGCTGTAGTCCCAGAGCTCCCGCGGCTCGCCGTTGTTGTCGACCGTGACGGTGCCGAGCCGCTGGAGGTCCTCGAAGACCTCGCCCTCGAACTCGAAGGTCTGCACACGGCATATCTCGTCCGTCGGGTCCGGGTTCACCAGCACCAGGTCGATCGCGTCCCAGTTGAAATTCGGGCCGAGGCCGAGGTCGCCGAGGCTGAACGAGGTGAAGCTCTCGTTGGTCAGCCCGTCGATCCGGATGGCCAGGATGCCGAGATTCGCCGGCAGGTTCGCCTCGACCGTCGCGCCCCCGACGCCCTGGTCGTAGCTGACATAGATCTGGTCGGCGCCCGCCCCGCCCCAGATGATGTCGGGGCCGCCTGCCTCGGTGTCGTTCCGGCCGCCGATCCGGAGGATGTCGGCGCCTTCGCCGCCTGCCAGGCGATTCTGCGCGCCGTTGCCGGTGATGTCGTCGGCATCCGGCGAGCCGATGACGTTCTCGAAGTTCAGGACCTCGATCTGCTGCCCGGAAAACGTCAGGGTTCCGGCCTCGTTCGCCTCCTTCAGCTCGACCAGGGCACCGGAGCCGCCGGCAGCCGCGGCGGAGAGGTCGATGGTGTCGCCGGCATCCGGGCCGTCATCGCTCGAGAGCGCGTCGAATTTCGTTCCCCCGATGTCGACGGGGAGCGCGGTGACGCCGAGAACATCGGAGCCGAGGGTCAGAAGCACGCTCTCGAAGTTCAGGAATTCGTCCGTCCAGGCGCCGCCGACACCCGTTCCCTCCGCCTGGAACACGGTGGGATTGCCGGCATCGCCCGGCGTCTTGATCGTGACCGAGACCCGGCCGACATTCTCGTAGGTGAGCGTGTCGCCGCCGGGATCGGTGTGTTCGCCTCCGTCAAGGTAGTCGCTTCCATCCGACCCGAAAACCGTATCATTATCCTCGCCGCCAGCGACAAAGTCATTTCCGTCACCACCATTCAACGTGTCATCGCCCTCTAGGCCATGAAGAAAGTCGTCTCCTCCGGCGCCGAAAATCTCGTTCTCAAAAAACTGCCAACAATTATATCGTTTGAATTCGACGTTTCTGGCATTTTGAACGAGCCAGCGAGCACTCGTTGGTCCCAGATAAACGTGTTGTCGATATTTACAGTCTCTCCGTTGACCAAGCCATTTGGATAGTTTGGTATCGTTGCGTTAGGGACACTGAAAAAATAACCAGAGCTTTGTTCTAACTCCAAGTCTTGCATTATTTTATTTGTAAGATTTTCCGTATCTCCATGGAAATCAAAATTGTCAATAAAGATCAAATTGGGATCTGTGTCCGACAGCCCTTTTAATACATGTATAACTTCGTGCGCCAATATACGCGCAACAGAGAATTCGTATATTAGTCCGTCTTTCCCCACAAAGGAGGTATCGTTTATCGTGTCAATATCAAGATATACCTCCATCAACGCCTCGTCTGCAGCTCCAAGCACGCCTGGAGAAAAGAAAAACTTCAAATTCCCCTGCTTTTGCAGAATGCTGTCGAGCAGATCTTTGCCAGTAGTTCCGCTATTATAAATCGTGCCTAATGCATCAAATATCAAATCACCTTGCGATAAACCTCCAGGCCCGGCAGGCTGCTCAAAAAAGTAGGGATCGATAAATATTTTATCAGCTATAGACTAAGGTAGCATCGCAATCCCTTTCAACTGGCTCTAGCGGCATTCCTTGCGGTATCTTTGATTCGGCTCACAGATATACGTTGCGTGCCCTTGACCCCCCAAATAACTCTCCAGAGTTCGCCATTTAAACGGGATAAGCTCCCAGACTGGACGACTTGTGTCACAAGGGGTTTCAATAATCCTTTCACAAAGAACAGTATAAGATGCACATAATATTGGAAAAGCCTCTTCCTTTTGGTGCCCCCAAATATTAATCGTCCAGCATCTTGTCGTCTTGCCCAGGAGGAGGTCTCGCATCGCGCCTACATCTGGCCGTACATACGCAAGACGGAATCGATGGTTAATGTTCGAGAAGTATATTGATCCATCGTCATCAATTTTTATTATCTCATCAACAAAATTGAGATTTGGTCCGCGATCTGAAATAGCATTTTTCGGAGGCACGGTCAATAATATCGCAATGGATATCATGACTAATGTCTTGCGCATTACAGCCCGTAGGGTGGGTTCTTCGAGCCCACCGTTCTTGCCGTTTCCCCTCTGGTCGTCAGTCACGGCGGCAGGGCCGGTTGATCGGGCGCCGTTCCCGGCCGCGTCGCGCATTGCCGCAGCGGTGCGCCGGGGCGCAGGCTGCGCTTGCGTCGCTGGCTCCAAAGCTGTCAACACAATGTTTAATGCCAGTCTCCTGCTCCGGGGCGCCAATCTTCAGCGCCTCCGGCAATGTCGCTATGTTCGACTGTCGCGGAAACGATGTGCAAACCGCTTCGGATTCGTCAAGGAATTAGTTTCCGCCTCCCGTAACAAGAACATCTGTCTGAAACGGAATATAAAACTTCATTATCTCACATCATACTTTTACCTTCCGACCTTCGCCCGCCCGAGCGCGCGCTTCGCCGCCTGAAGGTTGCCCGGCATGGCGGGTGTGGACGCCGGCGAGGCATGATTGCGGCGCCCGCCACCCCCTCCCGCGCACAGGCTCTCACACATGCTCTCTCACATTCAGATTCGTGAAATCGTTTGATTTCAGTACCTTGACCCCCTTCTCAAGCTTGAGAAGCCCCGCCCCGCTCACGCCCCCCTCATGCCTCGGCCCGCTCCAGCGCCGCCCCGACGGCGGCGAAGACCGCCGCCGTGCCGGCCGTGCCGCCGAGCTCGCAGGTCCTGAGCGTGCCGGGCGCGAAGGCCGCATCCACCGCCCGGCGGATCAGCGCCCCGGCGCGGGCCGCCTCGGCGACCCCCTTCTCGCGCCCTAGCCACTCCAGCATCATCGCGCCCGAGAGGATCATCGCGGTCGGGTTGGCGATGCCCTTCCCCGCGATGTCCGGCGCCGAGCCGTGGCAGGGCTGGAACACCGCATGTTCGTCGCCGATATCGGCCGAGGGCGCGTAGCCCATCCCCCCGATCAGCCCGGCGCCGAGATCCGAGAGGATGTCGCCGAACATGTTCTCGGTGACCAGCACGTCGAGCTCCCAGGGCCGCGTCACCATCATCAGCGCGCAGGCATCGACATAGAGGTGGTCGGCCCGCACGCCCGGAAACGCCCCGGCGCGGGCATCGAAGATCTCGCGGAACCAGGCGAAGGCCCGGAACACGTTCGCCTTGTCGACGCAGCTCGCCCGGCCCCTGCCGCCCGCCGCGGCCCGCTCGGCCGCCAGCCTGAGCCCGAAGTCGTGCAGCCGCTCGGTGGTGGCCCGCGTCAGCACCAGGGTCTCGGTGGCGCGGTCCGCCGTGACCTCGCCCCGCCCGTGCGAGGCAAACAGCCCCTCGGTCGACTCGCGCAGGATCACGAAGTCCATGTCCCGCGCCCGCGGGTCGGCCAGCGCAACCGGCACGCCGGGGATCGCCCGGATCGGCCGCACGCCGGCATAGAGCCCGAACTCGAAGCGCAGGTCGAGCTGCGGCGCGACCTCGGTCCCGTCCGGGTAGCGCACCGAGGGCAGCCCCATCGCGGCCAGCAGGATCGCATCCGCCTTCGCCGCCGTGGCCAGCGACTGCTTCGGCAGCGCCACCCCGTGGTCGCGGTAATGCGCCGCGCCGGCCGGGCAATGCTCCGGCGTGAGCGAGAACCCGCCGGTCCGACCCGCTGCGCTCTCGATCAGCCGGAGCGTCGGCCCGGTCACCTCCGCGCCGATGCCGTCGCCGGGAAACACGGCGATGCGGAAATCCGCCGAATTGGCCATCGGTGCTCCTTTCCGGGCCGCCCCGCGCATCCGCCCGCGAAATGCAGGCGCCGCACTCCCCTTTTGAGCGGTTTCCCGGCGGACTTGCAACCGGCCGGCGCACGGCCCGAACGGCGCCGGACTGCCCGCGGCGTCATGTATACGCTCAACCATCGGTTGAATAGGTATCAATGCCTACTCATGTTTACAAAACCAAGACTCGCGGTACTGCGCTGATCACCCTCACAAAATCGTCCTATCGGGGTATTGAAGAGAAACCTTCTCAACTTGTCGTTGCGCTATATTAGAATTTTTGCTATTCCATGAACGGTGGTGGATGTTTGTAGTGTAGCGTGGTGGGGGTGCGTCATGACCCTTCTCGAAGTCATTGCCCGTACCGGGCGGGTTTCCGCGTATCGTGCGAGTCGGCTGGGCCGTTTTGCCTCGGACGAGACCGGTGGAATCACGATCTTCGTCCTGATCCTGATGATCCTTCTGCTTGTCGCCGGCGGCATGGCGGTGGACTACCAGCGCTACGAGCTGGCGCGTGCCGACCTGCAGGACGCGCTCGACCGTGGCGTTCTCGCGGCGACCAACACGAACCAGAGCTATGATCCGAACGGGCCGCTGACGCTGGACGAGCAGGCCGTGGCGCTGATCGCCGACTACATGGCCGTGCGCAACTTCACGCCCGGTGGCTTCCAGATCAATGCGGCGATGACCGAGACAGGCGGCGGACGCTCGATCGTCGCCTCGGCGACCGAGCCGATGGAGACGATCTTCCTCCGCCTCATGGGCATCACGACCATGGACGTCACGGTGAACTCCGGGGCGATCCAGGCAATTCCCCGGCTCGAGATCACCCTGGTGCTCGACGTGTCCGGCTCGATGGGCTGGAACTCGACGTCGTCGCCCGGCACCAAGATCGCCCAGCTCAAGGTCGCCGCCAAGGACTTCCTCGACACCGTCCTGTCGGCGGACAACGGCGCCCAGACGCTGATCTCGATCGTGCCCTTCTCCGAGCAGGTGGCACTGCCGCGCGAGATGGCGGATGTCTACAATCTCGACCGGCACCACGACTTCTCGAGCTGCTTCGATTACCGCGATCTCGACTTCGACACCACGGGCATGCCGGTCAATCCAGGCACGGCCTACCGCCAGGGCCAGCACTTCATCGAGAGCGGCAGCGGCGCGTCGCGGCGCTACGGCTGCCCACTGATCCGGAACGCGATCACGCCGTTCTCGAACGACGCCACGGCCCTGAAGGCGGCGATCGATGCCCTGGGGACCGAATCCTGGACCGCGACCTATATGGGGATGAAGTGGGGCACGGCGCTGCTCGACCCCTCGTCGCGCCCGGTCGTCGACGCAATGATCGCGGCGGGCGATCTCGCCCCGGAATTCGCCGGCTGGCCGAACGACTGGACCGACCCGAGCGTGCGGAAGATCACCGTGGTCATGTCGGACGGCCAGAACACCAAGCTGAACATGATCCACGACAGCGATTATGCCCAGCACACTCCGTCGTACTGGGACACCAATGCGCCGAAGAGCGGCGAGAAGTTCGCGCTGATCGACAACGGGATGACCGGCGCCGGCGATGTGGTGCTGAAGCAGATCTGCGACCAGAGCAAGCTCGGCTTCAACTCGACCGTCTACACCATCGGATTCGAGCTTGCGGGCCAGCCTCTCGCCGAAGCGGCGCTGGGTGACTGCGCCTCGTCGCCCTCGACCTTCTACCTGGTCAATGGTGTCGAGATTTCCACCGCCTTTGCGAACATCGCCGACGAGATCGTGAACCTCAAGCTCACGAACTGAGCCGCGGCGGCTGCAACCTGTTTGGGTGAGACAACCAAGATGCTGAGAAACCTCCGGAGCTTCCTCGCCGATCAGGCTGGCAACGCGACCATGGAGTTCGTGATCGTGTTCCCGGTGCTGATGTGGTTTGTGCTGACGATCTTCGAGACCGGCTTCATTGCGACGCGCGTCGTGCTGCTGGAGCGCGGGCTCGACATTGCCGCGCGCGACCTGCGTCTCGGCATCGACCCGACCATGGACCACGACAAGCTGAAGACGCTCGTCTGCGACAACTCGGCGATCCTGGTCAACTGCGAGCGCGACCTCATCCTCGAGGTGGTCGAGCTCGACATCGACAGCGCCTACCCGCAGAACCAGGCCAACTGCATCGACCGGACCGGGGAGATCGAGCCCACGCTCACCTTCAATCCCGGCGGTCGAAACCGGATCATGTTCGTGCGCGCCTGCATGATCGTCGACCCGATCTTTCCCGGCCTCGGCATCACGCTCGGCCTGCAGAAGGACAGTTCCGGCGGTCTCCAGATGGTCGCCTACACCGCCTTCATGAATGAGCCTGCGTGACGAGGAGCCTGATCATGCTACAGAGCCCGTTCACCCGTCTCTCCGGTGCATTCGCCCGGGACGAGCGCGGCAGCATCTCGATCGAGTTCATGATCGTGATGCCGCTCCTGCTGTTCCTCACCACCGGAGGTATCGCCTTCTGGGACGCGTTCCACTCGAACAGCCAGACGGCCAAGATCGCCTATGCGGTCAGCGACATCATGAGCCGGCACGACGCCGTCGACGATACCGACATGGCCTATCTCTATGCCGTGCAGGACAAGATGATGGCCGCGGATCTTGACCGGCGGTCGCTGCGAATCTCGAGCATCTGCTTCGAGGACGGCCAGCATCGTGTGCTCTGGTCCTACAGCAACAGCAGCGCGGACACGATCCCGCCGGCGGCGCTCGAGGACGAGGACATTCCGGTCGAGGCCCTGCCGGAGATGGCACCGCAGGATTCGGTCATCCTGACCGAAGTCGAGGCCCGCTGGCAGCCCTACTTCCTGAATGTCGGCCTTGGCGAAAGGGTCTGGCGATCGGTGCTGGTCAGCCGCCCCCGCTTCGTCAAGATCATCCCGCATACGGGGCTGAATCCCTCGAACATCTGCCCGGACGAAAGCTAGGGCCGGCGGCAGCCGGGCCGTCCCGCAACCCTCCGGGTCAGCCCGGAAACCTGACCCGGAGGTCCGCGACCTGTGCCTGGGTCAGGAACCGGGTGCGCTCGCCGCGGAGCATCAGATAGAGCCGCGCCGTCTCCTCCAGCTCCTCGGCGGCGTAGACCGCGCTCTCCAGCGACCTTCCTGCGACCACCGGCCCGTGATTGGCCAGCAGCATCGCGTGGTGATGCCGCGCCTTCTCGCGCACCGCCTCGGCCAGCGCCCGGTCGCCCGGCGGGAAATAGGGCACCAGCGGCAGCTTGCCGACACGCATGACGTGGTAGGCCGTGACCGGCGGCAGCACGTCCTCGGGGTCCAGGTCGGCGAGGCACGACACTGCGACCGAATGGGTGGAATGCAGATGGACCACCGCCGTCATCTCCGGCCGCTCCTGATACATCGCGAGGTGCAGGAACGCCTCCTTCGACGGCGCGTCCCCCGAGCGGTGCGACCCGTCCCGCCCCACCAGCGCGAGCCGCGACGGGTCGAGCCGGCCCATGCAGGAATTGGTCGGCGAGACAATCATGCCGGCCTCGGTCAGCACCGAGATGTTGCCCGACGCGCCGCAGCCATAGCCCCGGTCGAAGAGCGACTTCGCCAGGATGCAGATCTCCTCGCGGAGCTTCGCCTCGGCAGCGTTCATGGCGCCGTCCTCACCGCATCGGCGAAGAAGGTCTCGGCGCCGAAGTTGCCCGACTTCAGCGCCAGCGCCACCGGCTCGGGCCCCAATGTCGCGCACCACGGCACGCCCGGCGCGATCGAGGGGCCGACCGCCAGCCGCCCGGCCCCCAGCGCCTGCGCCACCGCCCCCGAGGTCTCGCCCCCGGCGACGACGAAACGGCGCACGCCGCGCCCGCGCGCGCCCCGCGCGATCCCGGCCAGCGTCTCCTCGACCAGCGTTGCGGCGCGCGCACGCCCCAGCCGCTCCTGCGCCGCGCGCACGCGCTCGGGCGGCTGCGTGGCGGCGACCAGCGCCGGGGCGCCGGCCCGCGCAGCCCACCACTCAAGGGCGGACTCGGCGCTCTGGCTGCCCTCGGCCAACCGCAGCGGATCGAGCCGCAGCACCGCGCGCCCGTCCGCCTCCCAGCGCGCCACCTGAGCGTTGGTTGCGGCCGAGCACGAGCCCGAGAGCAGCAGCACCGGCCCGCCGACCGCCGGCAGCGCGTCCGCCGCCCCCCCGGCCAGCAGCCCTCCGGCGGCAAAGTTCTCCGGCAGCGCCAGCCCCAGCCCGGATGCCGCCGTCACCAGCGCCATCCCGGCACAGGCGCGGCCCAGCGCCGCCAGATGCGCGTCCGTCAGCGCGTCGACCACCACATGCGCTACTCCTCCGGCGGCCAGCGCCTCGAGCCGCGCCCGGATCGCCTCGGCCCCCTGCTCGACGGTCGTGAAGGAAGCCAGCCCCACCTGTGCGCCGACCGAAAGCTGTGCCGCCAGAACCCGGCGCAGGTCGGCATCGGTCATCGGCGTCAGCGGGTGATTGCGCATCCCCGACTCGGACAGGAGCTCGTCAAAGACGAACAGCTTGCCCTGGTAGACGGTGCGCCCGTTCTCCGGGAAGGCCGGGCAGTACACCGTCTGCCGGGCACCGGTCTCGGCCATGAGCGCCTCGGCCACCGGGCCGATATTGCCGGCGGGCGTCGAATCGAAGGTCGAGCAGTACTTGAAGTAGCACTGCCGCGCGCCCGCCGCCGCCGCCCAGCGCCAGGCGGCGAGGCTCTCAGCCACCGCCTCGGCCACCGGCGCGGTGCGCGACTTCAGCGCCACCACCACAGCCTCGGCCTCGGGCACCGCCTCTCCCGGCGCCGGGGCACCCAGCTTCAGCACCGTCCGCATCCCGCCGCGGGTCAGCATCGAGGCGAGGTCCGTCGCCCCGGTGAAGTCGTCCGCGACCGCGCCCAGAAGCAGCTCTGTGCCGCGCCCCGTCACAGCGTTACCGTAAGGCCGCCATCGACATAGAGCACATGCCCGTTGACGAAACCGGCAGCATCCGAGGCGAGGAAGACCGCCGCCCCCGCCAGCTCCTCGACCCGGCCCCAGCGCCCCTGCGGCGTGCGCTGCTCGAGCCAGGCGGTGAAGGCGGGGTCGTCGACCAGCGGCTGCGTCAGCTCGGTGGCGAAGTAGCCCGGCCCGATGCCGTTGACGTTCAGCCCGTATTTCGCCCAGTCGGCACACATCGCCTTGGTGAGGTTGCCGATCGCGCCCTTGGCGGTGGCATAGGGAGCGATGCCGGGGCGGACGAGCCGGGTGGTTGCCGAGCAGATGTTGATGATCCTGCCGCGGCGGCGCGGGATCATCCGCCGTGCCACCGCCTGGCCGACCATGTAGGGGGCATGGAGCTGCACCGCCATCAGCGCGTGCCAGTCCGCATCGGCCAGCTCCTCGAGCGGCGCGCGGATCTGGACGCCGGCATTGTTGACCA
Source organism: Limibaculum sp. (assembly GCA_039805905.1). GTDB lineage: Bacteria > Pseudomonadota > Alphaproteobacteria > Rhodobacterales > Rhodobacteraceae > Thermohalobaculum. Next base: position 134,474 of record JBDIVM010000006.1, read on the forward strand.
GGATGTCGATCGGCCCGAACTCGGCCTCGATCCGGGCGATGCCGGCATCGACCCCGGCGCGCTCGGTGACATCGAAGGGCGCCTCGAACACCTTGGCGCCGTCCTCCCTCAGCGCGGCGGCGGCCGCGGCGAGGGTCTCGGGGCTCCGCCCGTTGATCGCCACCCCGGCGCCGGCCCCGGCCAGCCCGCGGGCGATGGCGAACCCGATCCCCCGGCTGGCCCCGGTGATCAGGGCGCGGCGCCCGGTCAGGTCGAACATGCCTGCGGTCATCGGCGGGATCCTCTTCGCTTCAGCGGGCGTCCCGCGATGGCCGGGCGGTCGGCGGGTCAGGCGGTTCCCCGATAGGGCTCGACATACTGCAGCGCCATGTCCCAGGGGAAGAAGATCCAGGTATCCTGGCTCACCTCGGTGATGTAGGTCTGCACCAGCGGCTTGCCCTTGGGCTTGGCGTAGACCGTCGCGAAATGCGCCTTCGGATAGAGCTTGCGCACCACCTCCAGCGTCTTGCCGGTGTCGACCAGGTCGTCGACGATCAGTACCCCCTCGCCGTCGCCGATCGAGGGATCGGGCGCCTTGATCACCCGCGCCTCGGCCCGGTTCTGGTGGTCGTAGGATTTCACGCCGATGGTGTCGACATAGCGGATATTGAGCTCACGGGCCACGATGCAGGCCGGCACCATGCCGCCCCGCGTGATCGCCACCAGCGAGCGCCAGGTGCCGTCCTTGCCCGGCCCCTGCTTGTCCAGCCGCCACGCCAGAGCCCGGCTGTCGCGGTGGATCTGCTCCCACGAGACGTGGAAGCCCTTCTCATGGGGAAGCCTGTCATTCATGCCCGTCCCTCCCGCGCTGGCACGGCCCGGCGTCACGGCGCCTGCCGATTTATAGGTGCCGCCGGGACCGGCGCAATCCCCTGCGCTGCGCCGCGGCAGCACGGGCCAATCGCCTTGCACGTCTCCGCCCGATCGTTTAAACGGTGCCTCGCGTCGCCGCCTTAGCTCAGCCGGTAGAGCATCGCATTCGTAATGCGAGGGTCGCGTGTTCGAGTCACGCAGGCGGCACCATGACGCCTTTCGGTCAGATGACGCTGCGTGGGCCGGTTGCGGACCTGCGTGCCTGGATCGAGAAATCAGATCGAAGCCGCAGGCAGCGCCGGGCCACTGCTCCGCCCGATTCGCGCCCCGGAACGCGCACCCGGCCAGGCAGGTTCCGTCAGGCCGCGCTTGGTGCAGCCGTGCGGTCCGCGCCAGTCTTCCCCGGCGCCTCTCCTGCCATCGCGGCGGTAAGCTCGATCTCGTCGGCCTCCTCGACACCGGCTTCCGGTGCGTCCTCGCCACCGATCAGGAGCGGCAGCAGCGCGACGTGACGCATGTCGGCGCCGCCGGACTCGCCGCCCTGCGCCTCAAGCGCCTTCGCCAGCCAGCCGCGCACCTCGGCCTCGGGCGCCCCCTCGCCGCGGGCGATCGCGGCGCGGATAGTGCAGCTCCGGGCGGACGGCTCATCCTCCTTCATGTCGCTGATCGCCTTGCGGGCGCCCGCCCAGTCCCGGGTCATCAGGGCGAGTTCCGCCGCCAGCATCCTGGTTTCCGGATGCGACGGGAACGCCGCAAGCAGCTTGCCGAATCGCAGGCGGCGCTCGTGGGCGCTCTCCTCCGGCTCGATCGCCGCATAGGCGGCCGCCAGGATCGGGCTCGGCTTCCGGCGCCAGGCGTCGATGATCTGCTTCGCCGCCGCGCGCTTCGACCCGGCCTTGACCAAATGACGGGCCGCTGCGGCCACCGCATCGGCATTCTCCGGGTCGAGCTTTGCTGCGTCCAGCGCCAGCTTGCGCGCGTGGTCGGGCTCGCTGGCCTCCTCGGCGTCCTCGGCCTGAGCCAGCGCCAGCATGGCATCGCGGCGGTTCGCCTCGGGTTTCGGCAGGAATCCGGCCCGGCGCTGCGAGTCCAGGGTCTTGCGGGCACCGGCCCAGTCGAATTTGCGGCTCTGCAGCGCATAGAGCGTGTCGAGCACCGATGAATCCTTGGGCCGCAGCGTGGCCGCCGTCTCGGCAAGCTTCAGCGCCCGGTCGTCATCCTTGCGTTCGAGCGCCCGGTTCAGCAGCCCGCGTACGCCGATGAAGGCGGTCTCCGGGTCCTCGGCCAGCGCCCGGTAATAGGTATCGGCCCGCAGGCCGTCACCCACCAGTTCCGCCGCCTGGGCGTTCAGGAGCCGGGTCAGCTCCGGCCGCCGCAGCAGGCGCTCGGCCCGCTCGGCGCTGTGGCGCGCCGCCTTGCCGTCGCCTGCCGCCACGGCGGCAAGGCCGCGCGCCATCGCCTCGAGCCCCCGCCGCTCGCGCGAGCGATCGAAGTAGCGACTGATCGCGGTCTCGTCCCCGGCAATGAAGCGCAGCACCGCCAGCAGCACGCCGGCGACCTTCAGCGCGATCCACAGCGCGACGAAGCCCGCGAGCGCCAGCGCGGCACCGGCAATCGGGCTGAAGTAGTACTCGTGCCCCGCCAGGTTCACGGTGATGCCGCCCCTGGCCTCGATCAGCTGGTGGATGCCCCAGATCCCGGCCGAGACCAGGACCAGGAAGAGTGCGATTCGGATTGCGGAGATCAGCATGGTGGTGTCCTCCCGCTCAACCGCCGGCGCCGATCTCGGCCAGCCAGCTCTCGAGCGCCGCCTGGGCCGCGACGGTGCCGCGCAGCCGCACAAGCCAGTCGCCCATCGCCGCCTGGGAATGGTCCGGCAGCGTCTCCGCCTCGGCCAGGGCCATGTCCAGATCCCCGTCCTCGATCCGGGCGCCGACGCGCGAGACGATCGCGCCGACGCTGTCTCCCGCCTGCTCGGAGGTCGGCCGGCCGGTCACCTGCGCGCGCAGCCAGCCAAACACCTGCGCGCTGATGCCGCCACCCGACTGTGCCTGGACGTCGGCACGCACCGCGGCCTGGGCAGCGGGCGGGAAGGCGGCCGCAAGCGTTGCGGCGGTCGCAAGGCCGCTCTCGGCCCCAAGCACCAGCGCCTCCGGGGCAGGTGTGCCCGCGAGGGCCGCCACGTCCCCGAGCTGCGCCGCATAGGGTCCGCCCCCGGCGACCCGGCCGCTCAGCGCTGCGAGGGCGGCGCGCAGCGACGCCTCGCGGATGGCGCTCGAAACCTCGCCCAGGGTTTCGTCCTGGGCGCTCCTCGCCGCGGCGGCGGTCGCCTCCGCAGCTTCGATCCGCTTCAGAAGCCCGTCGATGCGGGCATCGAAGTCCGCAGAACCCTGGCGCTGTTCCACTCTTGCCGAGAGCTTTTCGATCCGCTCGCTCAGCGCCGCCATGGCAGCGGCAAGCTCGGGCGAGCCGGCACCGGCGCCCGAGGCGGCCTCGGACAGTGCCGTCGATACGGCCGCCTGCTCGGCCCGCAGGGCGGCATTCTCGCTCTCGACGGCCGTCAGCCGCTCCGCCAGCGCCGATGCGGCACCGGATGCGGCCTCGGCTACCGTCAGCGCCTCGGCGCCGGCGGTCTCGGCCGCGGCGACACGCTGCGCAAGCTCCGCAATCTGACCCGAGAGCGCCCCAGCATCAGCCGCCGCCCTGGATCCGGCCTCGGCCAGCGCCTGATCCATCGCGGCGAGGCGCGATTCGAGGTCGGCCTGACCCGGCATGAGATACTTGCCGACCGCCGCCGGCACATGCGGCGCGAGTTTCGGGGCGGCCCAGAGCGCAAGACCCGAGATCACCAGGACACCGACCAGGGCCATGAGCGCCGTGGCGGCCAGGCTGCGGCCCCCGTGCTCCGCATGGGCATCTTCCGCTGCCACATGTTCCGCCGAATCATCCGCCGGATCCTGCAGTCCCTCGTCGGGAAACTCCCCGGCCGGCCCACGCCCGCCGCCGTCACCGGTTCCGGCACCCTGAGCCAGCCGGTCGCCCGGCCGTGCATCCGGGCCGGCGGTCGCTTCCTGGGCCGCTTTTGCGCCCAGTTCCGTGTCGATCGGTTCGAGCAGGTCGGGGTCCTTCGGCTTGATCATCGCAGGGTCACCTCATCGTTTCCCGTCGCCGCCGGAGACTCACCGGATCCTCTCTAGACTACGAAGCCCGCCGGACCAATTGCAATGACCGGCGGGCTATTTCTGCCGCAATGCAGCATGTGCCGTCCGGATCGCCACCAGCATGGCGGCGACGTTCGGCGATTCGGCGATCTCGATGCGGGCAAATCCGCAGCCCGCGAGCGGCGCGGCCGCCGCGGGCGAGATCGCGAGGAGCGACGTCCCTGCCAGCTTCGCGGGCGATTCGGCGAGATACCGAGCCAGGATCGCTGCATTGCGCCGCGACCAGACCGCGACGAGATCGACCATGCCCGCGGCCAGCGCGGCGGCCACCGGGGCCGGAGGCGGGCCGGTCTCCTGCGCCTCATAGAGCACCGCCTCGGTCACCCGCTGCCCCGTTTCCGCGAGCCAGCCCGCCAGATCGCCTGCGGTATCGCGCCCGCGCGGGTGGAAGAACTCGACGATGCCGCTCCGCCGGGCGAGGCCGGCCAGAGCCTGCGCGTCGCCCTCGGCCGAGAAGCAGTTGAGGAACCCCGCCCGCCGCGCCGCCGCCGCCGTGGCGCCACCGACGCAGAGCGCCGGCAGGTCGCGCCGGGGTATCAGCGCCGCGAGCGCGCGCACGCCGTTCGCCGAGGTGAACAGCAAGCCCTGTGCGGTCGGCGGCAGTTTGAGCTCGTGGACCACCGGCGCGATCCTGGTCAGCGGCCAGATCAGGCACTCGATGCCCTCGGCCTCCAGCGTCTCTGCCAGGGCGCGGCTCTCCTCGATGGGGCGGGTGATGAGGACGCGCATCTCAGACGTCGAAGAAGCCCGGCCCGGCGCGCGCGCGCAGTTCCTCGGCCGCGTCGCGGCCCATGCGGGCGGCATCTGCAGGCGGTCCGTGCCTCGCGGCCTCCAGCCGCTCGCTGCCGTCGGGCCGGATGATCTCGCCGCGGAACCTCAGCACATCGCCCTCGATCTCCGCCAGCCCGCCGATCGGGGTCCGGCACGAGCCGTCGAGCGCCGCGAGGAAGGCCCGCTCGGCCGCGAGCCGGATGCCGGTCGGGTCGTCATGGATCGGCGTCAGGAGCCCGATCGTGGCCCAGTCGTCGGCGCGGGTCTCGATGCCGATGGCGCCCTGTGCCACCGACGGCAGCATCTCGTCGGGCTCGATCACGGCGCGGATGACGTCGGCCTTCCCCAGCCGCCTCAGCCCGGCGCAGGCGAGGAAGGTAGCGTCGGCCACGCCCTCCTCCAGCTTCCGGAGCCGCGTCTGCACGTTGCCGCGGAACTCGACCACCCTGAGGTCCGGGCGCCGGTGCAGCAGCTGCGCCCGGCGGCGGAGCGACGAGGTGCCGACCACCGCGCCTGCCGGCATGGCGGCGAGGCTTTCATGGCGCAGGCTCACGAAGGCGTCGCGCACATCCTCGCGCGGCAGCAGGCAGGCGATGGTCAGACCCGCGGGCAGCACCGTCGGCACGTCCTTCATCGAATGCACCGCGAGGTCGGTCTCGCCGGCGGCCAGCGCCTCCTCGATCTCCTTCGTGAACAGCCCCTTGCCGCCGATCTCGCCGAGCGGCCGGTCGGTCACGCGGTCGCCGGTGGTGCGGATCACCGTCACCGCGAAGGCCGCCCCGGGCAGGCGGTGCGCGGCCATCAGCCGGTCCCGCGTTTCTTGCGCCTGCGCCAGCGCCAGCGGCGAGCCGCGGGTGCCGATGCGGAGCGGCCGGTCGATGCGCGGGAGCGGTGCGGTCATTTTCGCCCTTTCTGCTGACCTCAGCCGCCCTTACTAAGAGGGCCGGTGGCCGCAGGCAATGCGGCGGAACCGGTCCCGGAACGGCGGCCCTGGCGAATGGACGGCACGATCACACTCCTCGGCATCGAGTCGAGCTGCGACGAGACCGCGGCGGCGGTCGTGCGCGGCCGCGTCGTCGGCGGCCGGGCGCACGGTCCCGGCGACATCCTGTCGAGCGCCATCTTCGGCCAGGAGGACCTGCACGGCCCCTATGGCGGCGTGGTGCCCGAGATCGCCGCCCGCGCCCATGCCGAGCGGCTGGACCTGGTGGCGCGCCGGGCGCTGGACGAGGCCGGGATCGCACTGGCGGCGCTGGACGGCATCGCGGTCACCGCCGGACCGGGGCTGATCGGCGGCGTGCTGGCGGGCGTCATGGCGGCGCAGGGCATCGCCGCCGGCGCGGGCCTGCGGCTGATCGGGATCAACCACCTCGAAGGGCATGCGCTGACCCCGCGGCTGACCGACGGGGTGGAGTTCCCCTATCTCCTGCTGCTCGCCTCGGGCGGGCACTGCCAGCTGATCGCGGTCGAGGGGCTCGGCGACTACCGCCGGCTCGGCGGCACCATCGACGATGCGCCGGGCGAAGCCTTCGACAAGACCGCGAAGATGCTCGGCCTCGGCTTCCCGGGAGGGCCGGAGGTGGAAAGGTGGGCGGAGACGGGGGACCCCGCCCGCTTCGCCTTCCCCCGCCCGCTGCTCGACCGGCCGGGATGCGATCTGAGCTTCTCGGGGCTGAAGACCGCTGCCGTGCGCGCCCGCGACGAGCTTGCCGCGGCGCAGGGCGGGCTCTACCGCCGCGATGTGGCGGATATCTGCGCCTCGTTCCAGCAGGCGGTGCGCGAGGCGCTGTCGGAGAAGGCGCGGCGCGCCATGATTCGCTTCGCCGCCGACCATCCCGGCCTCGCCGGCCGCGTGATCGCGGTCGCCGGCGGGGTGGCGGCGAACCGGAGCCTGCGCGCGGGGCTGACCGCGGCCGCCGAGACCGCGGGCTTCCGCGTGGTCGCCCCGCCGCTGGAGCTCTGCACCGACAACGCCGCGATGATCGCCTGGGCCGGGATCGAACGGTGTGCCGCGGGCATTGCCGACGCACCGGTGGTCGCCCGGCCGCGCTGGCCGCTCGACCGGACCGCCGAGCCGATCCTCGGCGCCGGCCGCAAGGGAGCCAAGGCATGAGCGGTGCGATCGCGATCCTGGGCCAGGGCGCGTGGGGAACCGCGCTCGGCCGCACGCTGGGCGATGCCGGCGCCGCGATCCGTTTCTGGCGGCGCGGCGAGAGCGGCGGCGCGCTGGCGGGGGCCACGATCGTCATCGCCGCGATCCCCGCACAGGCCACCCGCGCGGTGCTGGCAGAACGCGCCCCGTCGCTGCCGCCCGGGGTGCCGCTGGTGCTGACCGCCAAGGGGCTGGAGCGCGGCACGCTGAAGCTCCAGTCGCAGGTCGCCGCCGAGGCCGCCCCCGGCCACCCGGCCGCCATCCTCACCGGGCCGAGCTTCGCCGACGACCTGATCGCGGGCCTGCCCACCGCCGTGACCCTCGCCGTGGCCGAGGCTGCGCTGGGCGAGAGGCTGCAGCGCGCACTGGCCACACCCTCGCTGCGCCCCTATCTGACCGACGACGTGACCGGCGCGCAGATCGGTGGCGCGGTCAAGAACGTGATCGCCATCGCCTGCGGCGCCGCGATCGGCGCGAGGCTGGGCGAGAGCGCCCGCGCGGCGTTGATGACTCGGGGCTTCGCCGAGATGGTGCGGCTCGGCACCGCGCTCGGCGCCCGTGCCGAGACGCTGGGCGGGCTCTCCGGCCTCGGCGACCTGGCGCTGACTTCGGCGTCGGCGAAGTCGCGCAACTTCGCCTACGGACTCGCGCTCGGCCGGGGCGTACCCCCGTCCGAACTCGCGCGCGACGGCCGCACCTACGAGGGCGCAGCCACCGCCGCCCCGGTGGCATCACTGGCGGCGCGGCTGGGGGTCGAGATGCCGGTCGCCGGGGTGGTGGCCGCGCTGGTCGCGGGCACGATCACCGTGCCCGAGGCGGTGGACAGTCTCATGGGACGCCCGCTGAAGCGGGAATGAACGGAAGGAAACGCGCATGCTCCATGCCATCATCTGCCTCGACAAGCCCGGAGCGCTGGAAATCCGCAAGGCCAACCGCGACGCGCATCTTGCCCATATCAGGGGTGCGGACGGTGCCATCGTGATGGCCGGGCCGTTCCTCGACGACAAGGGCGAGATGTGCGGCTCGCTGCTGGTCTACGAGGGCGAGCGCTCCGCCGCCGAGGCCTGGGCCGCCGCCGACCCCTATGCGAAGGCCGGCCTCTTCCGCAGCGTCGAGATCCGCGCCTGGAAGAAGGTGGTCGGCTGAGCCGATGACGGCGCCCGGGACCGAGTGGGAGCGGATGGCGGCATTCCTCGCCGACCCCGCCACCCATGGCGGGCCGGCGACGCGGCGGATCGACACCCACACCGCTGCGGTGGTGCTGGCCGGCGAGCGTGCCTGGAAGCTGCGCCGCCCGGTCGATTACGGCTGGCTCGACTACGCGACCCGCGCCCGGCGGCGCGACTGCGCGCGGCGCGAGATCGACTGGAACAGTGCCACCGCACCGGGCCTTTATATCGGCGTTGGCGGGATCTCTGCCGCGGAGGGCGGGTTCCGGCTGATCCCGCCCGGCGACGACCTGCCGGAGCAGGCGGAGCCGCTGGTGGTGATGCAGCGCTTCCGGCAGGAGGACCTGTTCGACCGCATGGCGGCCGCTGGGCGCCTCACGCCGGCGCTGATGCGCGAGACCGGCCGCGCCATCGCCGGAATGCACAAGGCCGCGCCGCGCCGCGCGGGGATGGGCCGGCTTCCCGCCTTCGCGGGGCGCGAGACCAACGAGCTGACCGACCTCGCCGAGGTGCTGGGCGAGGACGCCGTGGCGCGTTTCTCGGCCGCCGTGCAGGCCCGCGCCGCGGCGCTGAACGGCCTCGCCGCGCGCCGCCAGGCGCGGCGCTGCCATGGCGACCTGCACCTGCGCAACATCGTGCTTTGGCAGGGTCGCCCGGCGCCCTTCGACTGCATCGAGTTCAACGAGGCCTTCACCAACGTCGATCCGCTCTACGACCTCGCCTTCCTCTTGATGGACCTCGATCACCGCGGTCATGGCGAGCTGGCGACCGAGGTGTTCAATGCCTGGGCCGAGCGGATGGCGGCCGAGCCCGGCGCCGAGGTGGAGACCGCCTATGGGGGGCTCGCGCTCCTGCCCTTCTTCAAGGCCTGCCGCGCCGGCATCCGCGCCAAGGTGACCGCGCTCGCGGTGGCGGGCCGCGCCGTGCCGGACCGCGCGGACGAAACCGCGGAAGCCCGCGCCTACCTTGCCCTGGCGATCCGCTATCTCGACCCGGCCCCGCCGCCCCGGCTGGTGGCGGTCGGCGGCCTTTCGGGTTCGGGCAAGTCGACGCTCGCCTGGGTGCTGGCCGGGCGGCTCGGCGCGGTGATGCTGCGCTCGGATACGATCCGCAAGGGGCTGTGGGGGGTGGCCGAGACCCAGCGCCTGCCCGCAGACGCCTACGCGCCCGAGGTCTCCGACCGGGTGTATGGCGCCATGCTCGAGCGGGCGGGCATGGCGCTCGGCGGCGGCGCGACGGTGATCCTCGACGCGGCACATCTGAAGGAGGCCGAGCGCGATCGTGCCGCCGCGCTCGCCGCCGGCGCGGGCTTGGCGTTCCACGGCTTCTGGCTCGAGGCACCGCTCGACCGGCTGAAGGCTCGGGTGACGGCGCGGGGGGCGGATGCCTCGGACGCCACCGCAGGGGTGGTCGAGACGCAGTCCGGCTACGACCTCGGCACGATCCGCTGGCGGCGCCTCACCGCCGAAGGCAGCCCGGAGGCCGTGGCCGATATGGCCATGGCGGCGCTCGGAGGGTAAGAGGAACCGAGGGCGCGAATGGCCCCTCTCCCCCACCCCCACAAGGGGAGAGGGGGCCACAGGGTCCGCGACGCGGCGAGACGGAGCGAGACATGGCCTACTGGCTGTTCAAGTCGGAGCCGGGCACATGGAGCTGGGACGACCAGGTCCGGAAGGGTGCGGCGGGCGAGGAGTGGAACGGGGTCCGCAACTACCAGGCCCGCAACAACATGAAGGCGATGAAGCTCGGCGACAGGGGCTTCTTCTACCACTCGGTCGACGAGAAGCGCGTCGTCGGCATCGTCGAGGTCTGCGCATTCGCCCATCCCGACAGCACTACCGACGACCCGCGCTGGGAATGCGTCGACATCCGCGCGATCGCGCCGATGCCGAACCCGGTCACCCTCGCGGACATCAGAGCCGACCCCCGCCTCGCCGGTTTCGCCCTCATCCGCCAGTCGCGCCTCTCGGTGGTGCCGGTGGCCGCTGCGGAGTGGAAGATCATCTGTGCGATGGGCGGCTACAAGGGCTAGGGGCCGGCCGGCGGAGGCCGGCTCTGTCGCAATCGGCTTGACAGGGAAACGGGAGCCGGCAGTATGCTGCGCCGGTTCACGGCCGAATTTTGGCAACTGACCTTGTCGCTGGACTTTAGTCGGGGGGAATGATTGTGAAGACTGTCGCGACGCTTGTCGCGTCGGCCGCCGTGCTGGCCGGGGCGACGGCATCTGCCGGGGAGACCGCGCTCGAACGCGGTGCCTATCTCGTCCGCCATGTGGCCGCCTGCGGCAACTGTCACTCGCCGGTCGGGCCGGACGGACCGGTGCCCGGGCAGGAATTCGCGGGCCGCTTCGTCATCAAGCTGCCCGAGTTCGAGGCCTGGGCGCCGAACATCACGCCGGCGGCGATCGGCGGCTGGACCGATGCCGAGCTGATCCGCGCCATCCGCGAGGGCATCCGCCCCGACGGCACGGTGATCGGGCCGCCGATGCCGATCGGGCTCTACCGGGGGATATCGGACCGGGACGTGGAGGCGATCGTCGCCTATCTGCGCAGCGTGCCGCCGGTCGAGAGCACCGTGCCGCGCTCGACCTTCAACATTCCGTTGCCGGAGGGCTATGGCCCGCCCGTCGGCAGTGTCGGGGCAGTGCCCGAAGGCGAGACGGCGGAGTACGGCGCCTATCTTGCGGGACCGGTCGCGCATTGCATCGAGTGCCATACGCCGTTCGTCGACGGCCGTCCCGACTTCGCGAACCGGCTCGGTGCCGGCGGCGTGGTCTTCGACGGCCCGTGGGGCCTTTCGGTGTCTGCGAACCTGACACCCGATCCGGACGGGCTGGCCCGCTGGACCGATGACGAGGTCATCGCGATGATCCGCACCGGCAGGCGCCCGGACGGCAGTCCGATGGCGGGGCCGATGGGATATCCCTTCTATGCGGGCATGTCCGACAGCGATGCCCGCGCGATCGTCGGCTATCTGAGGTCGCTGCCGGCGCGGCCGACGCCCTGAGCAGCGGCTACCCCCTGAGCACACCGAACCGCACCAGCGCCTCGCGCAGCGCCGGCGGCAGGTCGGGATCGTCGCCCGGCGCGGTGCCGATGTCGGGCGGCGCGTCGGCTGCCTTCAGGTAGCGCCAGCCCTGGAAGGCGCTGCGCGGCCGGGGCGCCGTCGTGACCAGCTCCGGATCAAGCACGATGGCGCAGCGGCGGATGCCGTCCTCGCCGGTGACCTCCTGCAGGCCGAGGATGCGCTGGCGCACCCGGATCACGCCCCGGATCACCCAGTAGAGCGAGCCGCCGGCCAGGAGCTCGGCCTCCCGCTTCGGCCACATCCGGGTGACGTGGCGCGGCCGCGGATCCTGCCCGGCCGCCACCCGCTCGGCGCCGCGCTGCGCCTGCCATTCCAGCAGCTCCTCCACCGCGTCGACACCGACGCAGAGCTTGATGAGATGCAGGGTTGGCGCACGGTCCTCGGTCATGGGTCCGGTGGCGCGTCCGGCTCAGCCGAGTCCAAGCACATCGATCATGCTGTATTCGCCCGGCTTGCGGTTCTGGCCCCACAGCGCGGCCCTGACCGCGCCGCGAGCGAAGATCATCCGGTCGGTGGCGACGTGGCGCAGCACGATCCGTTCGCCGAGCCCGGCGAAGATCACGTCATGCTCACCGACCACGTCGCCGCCCCTGAGCGCCGCGAAGCCGATGTCGCCGCGCCGCCGCGCGCCGGGATGGCCGTCGCGGGCACGGTCGGCGACCTCGCCGAGTCTGACCCCGCGCCCCGCGGCGGCCGCCTCGCCCAGCATCAGCGCGGTGCCCGAGGGCGCGTCGACCTTGTGGTGGTGGTGCATCTCGACGATCTCGACGTCGAAGTCGGCGTCCAGCGCCTCGGCCACCTTGCGGGTCAGCAGGGTCAGGAGGTTGACGCCGAGCGACATGTTCCCGGCCCGGATCACCGTGGCATGGCGCGCGGCGGCGGAGATCCGGGCAAGCTCGGGCCCGCCGAGCCCGGTGGTGCCAATCACATGCACCAGCCGCGCCTGCGCCGCAATCTCGGCATGCGCCACCGTGGCGGCGGGACTGGTGAAGTCCAGCACCGCCCGCACCCCGGCGAAGACCGGCAGCGGGTCGTCGGAGACCACCACACCCCCCGCCGCGCCGCCCATCGCCTCGCCGAGGTCGCGGCCGATCCAGGGATGCCCCGGCCGCTCGGTCGCGCCCGCCAGCGCCACGTCACTGCGCTCGGCGATCGCGCGCAGCAGCATCTGGCCCATGCGGCCCGAGACCCCGGCGACCGCGACCGGAACCGGATGGATGTCGGACATGGGCGCCTCCCTGGGTTCCGCGCCTGATTAACAGCCTTGCGCGGGGCGGGAAAGGCCGGGATTTGACGCCGGTCAATGCCCGTCCTCCGGCTCTGCGGCATCATTTGCGGGTATCCCTGCATTTCCAAGGACGGAGCACGCACATGGTGGAAAAGACCCAGAGCCCCGGCTGGTGGCCGAGCATCTACGAACCGTTCCGGCACCTCGGCGAGCGGATCGCGGACTGGTTCGCGCCCCGCTCGGAGGCCAAGGCGACCAATGCGAAATACGAGATCACCATCGAGCTGCCCGGCGTCGATGCCAAGGACATCGACGTCTCGCTCGACGAGGGCCTGCTGACGGTCAAGGGCGAGAAGCGCTCCGAGCGCAAGGAGGAGGGCGAGGGCTACTTCTTCTCCGAGCGCGAATACGGCCGCTTCCAGCGCACCTTCCGCCTGCCGGCGGACGCCCAGGGCGACCGGGTCGAGGCCGACTTCACCAATGGCGTGCTGAAGATCACCGTGCCCAAGGCCGGCGAGGAGCGGAAGGGGACGAAGAAGATCGCGGTGAAGGCCCTGTAGGGCGGGACTGCTGCCGCCGATCGGAGCCGCCGGGGCAGGGCGGGATGGTTCGCGCCCTGCGCTCTCAGCCCGTCATGCTGTCCCAGAAGCCCTTGACCTTCGAGAAGAAGTTCTGACTTTCCGGGCTGTTGTCGGCCTTCTGCTGCTCGAATTCGCGCAACAGTTCCTTCTGGCGCGGAGTCAGATTCACGGGCGTCTCCACCATCAGCTCGATATAGAGATCGCCCTGCTGCCCTGCCCGCTGCAGCGCCGGCATCCCTTTGCCGCGCAGCCTCAGCTGCTTGCCCGACTGCACACCCGCCGGCACCTTGACCCGGGTGCGGCCGCCGTCGAGCAGCGGCGCCTCGATCTCGCCGCCGAGCGCCGCGGTGGTCATCGGCACCGGGATCCGGCAGTGCAGGTTCAGGCTCTCGCGCTCGAAGATCTCGTGCGGGGCCACGTCGATGAAGATATAGAGATCGCCCGGCGGCCCGCCACGCTTGCCGGCCTCGCCCTCGCCGGCGAGCCGGATGCGTGTGCCCGTCTCGACCCCGGCCGGGATCGAGACGTTGAGGGTGCGGTCCTTGCGCACGGTGCCTTGGCCGCCGCACACCCGGCAGGGGTTCTTGATGATCTGGCCGCGCCCGCCGCAGGTCGGGCAGGTGCGCTCGATGGTGAAGAACCCCTGCTGGGCGCGCACCTTGCCATGGCCGCCGCAGGTCGGGCAGGTCTGCGGCTGCGCGCCCCCCTCGGCGCCGGTGCCGGAGCAGGCGTCGCACTTGACCGAGCCCGGGACGGAGATCGTCACCTGCTTGCCGGAATAGGCATCCTCCAGCGTGACGCGCAGATTGTAGCGCAGGTCGGTGCCGCGGACGAAGCCGTCGCGCCCGCGGCCGCCGCGCCCGCGCCCGCCCATGAAATCGCCGAACAGGTCCTCGAAGACATCCGAGAAGGCGCTGCTGAAGTCCTGCGGTCCGGCGCCGGCCGGGCCGCGCGGACCGCCGCCCATCGAGGCGTCGAAGGCGGCATGGCCGAACTGGTCGTAGGCACCCTTCTTCTGCGGATCCTTCAGGATGTCGTAGGCCTCGTTGACCTCCTTGAACTTGTCCTCGGCGGTTGCGTCGTCCTTGTTGCGGTCGGGATGCAGCTCCTTTGCCTTGCGGCGATAGGCCTTCTTGATCTCCTCCGCCGAGGCGCCGCGTTCGACACCCAGCACTTCGTAGAAATCACGCTTCGCCATGCACCCTGCCCCAGTCCGCCGTCCCGCCCGGCGGCCGCCCCGTTGCCGGGGCACTCCGCGCGAAGGCGTTCAACTGCCCGATACCGCAATATCCGGTCATGCGTACCAGCGCCAGCGGCCGTTTGAGGGCGTCGGTTCCGCCCGCTCGCCCGATGCATTCGGGGGCACCGCAGCCGGCGCCCCCCGCATGACCTCACCCGATTCGGCCTCCCGGCGCATCGATCCGGACTCCTCCGGATCAGGGCTTCTTGCGGTCGTCGACCTCCTCGAACTCGGCGTCGACAACACTCTCGCGGTCCTCATCGGTCGCTTTGCTTACGTCACCGTCGCCGGCGGCGGCAGGCTCGGCTTCCTGCGCCTTGTAGATCGCCTCGCCGAGCTTCATCGACGCCTCGGCCAGGGTCTGGGTCTTGCCCCTGATTTCCTCGGCGTCGTCGCCTTCCGCCGCCTGCCTCAGCGCGCCGATCGCCGCGGTGATGGCGTCGCGGGTGTCCTGACCGACCTTGTCGCCGTGATCCTTGAGCGACTTCTCGGTCGCATGGATCAGGCTTTCGGCATGGTTCTTCGCCTCGACCAGGTCACGCCGCTTCTTGTCGGACTCGGCGTTGGCCTCGGCCTCCTTCACCATGCGCTCGATATCGGCGTCGCTGAGGCCGCCCGAGGCCTGGATGGTGATCCGCTGCTCCTTGCCGGTGCCCTTGTCCTTGGCCGAGACGTTGACGATGCCGTTGGCGTCGATGTCGAAGGTGACCTCGATCTGCGGGATGCCGCGCGGGGCGGGCGGAATGTCCTCGAGGTTGAACTGGCCGAGGAGCTTGTTGTCCTGCGCCATCTCGCGCTCGCCCTGGAACACCCGGATGGTCACCGCCGACTGGTTGTCCTCGGCGGTCGAGAACACCTGGGACTTCTTGGTCGGGATGGTGGTGTTGCGGTCGATCAGCCGGGTGAACACGCCGCCCAGCGTCTCGATGCCGAGGCTCAGCGGCGTGACGTCGAGCAGCACCACGTCCTTGACGTCGCCCTGCAGCACGCCGGCCTGGATCGCGGCGCCGATCGCCACGACCTCGTCCGGATTCACGCCCTTGTGCGGCTCCTTGCCGAAGAACTTCTTCACCGTCTCGATGACCTTCGGCATGCGGGTCATGCCGCCGACCAGCACCACCTCGTCGATGTCGGCCGCCGAGATGCCGGCGTCCTTCAGCGCGTTCTTGCAGGGCTGGATGGTCTTCTGGATCAGGTCGTCGACCAGCTGCTCGAACTTGGCGCGGGTCAGCTTCATGGTCAGGTGCTTCGGGCCCGACGCATCCGCCGTGATGTAGGGCAGGTTGATCTCGGTCTGGGCGCTGGAGGAGAGCTCGATCTTCGCCTTCTCCGCAGCTTCCTTCAGGCGCTGGAGCGCGAGCTTGTCCTTCTTCAGGTCCATGCCCTGCTCTTTCTTGAACTCGTCCGCCAGGTACTCGACCAGGCGCATGTCGAAGTCCTCGCCGCCGAGGAAGGTGTCGCCGTTCGTCGACTTCACCTCGAACAGGCCCTCGTCGATCTCGAGCACCGAGATGTCGAAGGTTCCGCCGCCGAGGTCGTAGACGGCGATGGTCTCGCCCTCCTTCTTGTCGAGGCCGTAGGCGAGCGCTGCCGCGGTCGGCTCGTTGATGATGCGCAGCACCTCGAGCCCGGCGATCTTGCCCGCGTCCTTGGTGGCCTGGCGCTGGCTGTCGTTGAAATAGGCGGGCACCGTGATCACCGCCTGGGTCACCGTCTCGCCCAGGTAGCTCTCGGCAGTCTCCTTCATCTTCTGGAGCACATAGGCCGAGATCTGGCTCGGGCTGTACTTCTCGCCGCGGGCCTCGACCCAGGCATCGCCGTTCTTGCCCTCGATGATCTTGAATGGGACCATGCCCTTGTCCTTGGCGACCATCGGGTCCGAATGCCGCCGGCCGATCAGCCGCTTGACGGCAAAGAGAGTGTTCTCGGGATTGGTCACCGCCTGGCGCTTGGCCGGCTGGCCGACCAGGCGCTCTCCGTCCTGGGTGAAGGCGACCATCGACGGCGTGGTGCGGGCGCCCTCGGCATTCTCGATCACCTTCGGCTGCTTGCCGTCCATGATCGCGATGCAGGAATTGGTGGTTCCGAGGTCGATACCGATGACTTTCGACATGATGCCTGCTTCCCTTTTCTGGCGTTCGGCTGCCGGGTCCGGTTTCGGCCCCCGGGCTGCCTACCCGTTGTCACATCAGGTTCAAGGTT
The DNA here is from genome assembly GCA_039805905.1 of Limibaculum sp. Classification (GTDB taxonomy): domain Bacteria; phylum Pseudomonadota; class Alphaproteobacteria; order Rhodobacterales; family Rhodobacteraceae; genus Thermohalobaculum. Next base: position 150,977 of record JBDIVM010000006.1, read on the forward strand.
CCGTTCCGGCGGCTATATAGGCAGCGCCCCGGAACCCTGCAACACCGCGCCGAGCGAAAGATCGCGCGGATTTGCCCGGGATTCGTGCATTCCGCGCAGCGCGGCGCCGGCGGTTCCGGAACCGCACTCACTTCAGCGCATCGGTGATCCGGCGCTCGTTCAGCAGCTGTGCCACCCGGCGCGTCAGCTCCTGCCCGGCGACGCCGCTGCTGTCTGCCGCGAGATTCGTGACCCCGATCGGCGCCGCGCCCTGGGTCGCGCTGCGGCCCAGCGCGGTGCCGGCTCCGTCGTAGACCGCGGCTTCGAGATTCCAGGACACCTTGACCCTCGTGTAGGCGTCGGTCCGCCATTCGCGGATGGTCACCGCCACCACCTTCTCGCCCTGGGCTAGGGCCGCGGCCAGCATCGCTGCCTCATCGCCCTTGTCCGGCAGGCTCACAGCCACCGCCTGCGCGCCCTGAATCGCATAGGCGCGCACGACGAGATCGGTCACCTCGTCGGCGAGCGGGCGCCCGGAGGCGGTCTCGACATCGACCGTGTTGCTGTACTTGCCCCGGTCGGTGCCGATGAATTCCTCCGACTTGCTGCCGTCGAGCACATAGGGCCTGGCGTCGATGGTCACCACCGCGATGCTGCCGGCAGCCGGCGCGGCGACAGCCGGCGTGGCGGGGGCGAGCTCGTAGGAGCTCTTCTGCTCCAGGCAGGCGCCGGTTGCGAGAATCAGGGCAAGGGCCGGCAGATGCCGCGTGAACATGGCAGGGATGTCCCCTTCTGTCGTCTGTGCGAGACTGCTCTGGGAAGGGGACGATAGCCCCGGCGGCGGCAACGGGCAATGCGGAACAGCGGAAGGGGGCCGAATGGAGACCGGCGAGATGACGGGCGGCTTCCGGCTGCTGCGCGGCTATCTCGGCCGCTCCGCGCAGGAGGCAATGGTCGCGGCACTGCGCGCCGTGATCGCCGAGGCGCCGCTGGTGACCCCGGTGACACCCTGGGGCAAGCCGATGTCGGTGCGGATGACATCGGCCGGGCGGCTCGGCTGGGTGATCGCGCGCGGCCGCTACGGCTATGCGGCCCTTCACCCGGACACCGGGCGGCCCTGGCCGGCGATCCCCGGCGCGGTGCTGGCGGCGTGGCGGGCGGTGTCCGGCTGGGAGGGCGATCCGGACTGCTGTCTGATCAACTGGTATGGCGCGGGCGCCCGCATGGGCCTCCACAGGGATGCGGACGAGGGCGAGGCCGGTTTCGCCGCGCCGGTCGTTTCGATCTCGCTCGGAGACCCCGCGCGCTTCCGCATGGGTGGCAGCGTCCGCAGCGACCCGACGACCAGCACGGTGCTTCGTTCCGGCGACGTGGTGGTCATGGGCGGTTCCGCACGGCTCGCCTATCACGGCATCGACCGGGTGCTGTTCGGCCAAGGCGACCTGCTGCCGGGCGGCGGGCGCATCAACGTCACGCTGCGGGTGGTGCGAAGCGCCTGAAACGGTATAGTATCGCCGCGTACCCTGTGGAGCCTCGGATGCAGCTTGTTGCGGTGATGCTGGCGGCGGCGGCCGGTTTCGGCAGCGGCGCCTTCTGGTATATGATCAACGGCGGCCGGTGGATGGCGGCGGTCGGTCTGACCGCGGCGGAGGCGAAGGCACAACCTTCGCCGCTGCCCTTCTTCATCGGCTTTCTGGCAAGCCTCCTGACCGCCGGTCTGATGCGCCACATCTTTGCGAGCGCAGGCGTCACCGGCATCGGCGGCGGGCTGATCGGGGGATTCGGGGTGGGACTGTTCTTCGTCGCGCCCTGGATTCTGACCAATTACGCCTTTGCGCGCCGCCCGGTTGCGCTCTGGTGGATCGACGCCGGGCATGTGGTGCTGGCCTGCTCCGCCATCGGCCTGGTGCTCGGGCTGTTTCTCTGACCATCGGCGCCCCTCAATAGAGCGCCTTCTGGTAACGCGCGATCGTCGCCTCGTCGCTCTCCGCCGGGCCGTCGATCCCGGCATGATCGCGGATCATCTCGCCCATCGGCGAGACCGGGCGCGTCGCCGGCCAAGCTTCCGGCTGCCACAGCCGCGAGCGCAGGAAGGCCTTGGCGCAGTGCAGGAACACCTCTGCGACCGCGACGCGGATCACGGTCAGCGGCAACCGGTCCCGGTGGGCGCAGGGCGCGAGCAGCGCGGGCTCGTCATGGATCGTCGCGGTGCCGTTGATCCGCAAGGTCTCGCGAACCGTCGGGATCAGGAAGATCAGACCGATGCCGGGATTGACGAGCAGGTTCCGCATGCCGTCTATCCGCGCGTTGCCGGGCCAGTCCGGGATCAGCAGATGCGTGTCGTCCTCGACCACGACGAAGCCCGGCCGGTCGCCCTTCGGCGACACATCGAGCCGCGAGCCGTGGCCGGTCGCCATCAGCAGGAAGGGGCTCGCCGCGATGAAGGCGCGGCAGTGATGGTCGAGCCGGTCGATCTGCTTTGCCGCCGCGCGGGGCGACGGCGCGCCGTAGATCTCGCGCAGCCTGGATTCCGTGGCGACCGGCATGGATCCCTCCTCCCCCTCGCCCTCGTGGCGGATCTATTCCTTTGCGGCGGTCTCCGAAGGCGCGTCGACGCCGGCCGGCGCCTGCGGAGCGGCGCGGGCGATCCCGACCAGGGCGGGGCGCAGCAGCCTGCCCGCGATGGTGAAGCCCGCCTGCAGCACCTCGATCACCGTGCCCGGCACCGCCCCTGGGACCGGGGCCTCGAACATCGCCTGGTGCAGATTGGGATCGAACTTCTCGCCCGTGTCCGGGCTGACCTTCTCGATCTTGTGCTTGGCGAAGGCGTTCAGGAGCTCGCGCTGAGTCAGCTCGACCCCCTCGATGAAGCCCTGGGCCTGGGATCTCAGGGCCTCGTCCACATGGCCGAGCGCCCGGTCGAGATTGTCGCAGACCTGCAGGAGGTCGCGGGCGAGCCGGGTTCCGGCATAGGTCTCGGCGTCCTTGCGGTCGCGTTCGGCCCGGCGGCGCACGTTCTCGGCCTCGGCGAGCGCCCGGAGGAGCCGGTCCTTGAGTTCGGCATTCTCCGCGCTGAGCTGCGCCAGCCGCGCGGCATCGGCATCGGCGCCAGGGTCCGGCGTCCGTTGTTCCGGCGACGGCGCAGCCGTCCCGGCCGGCTCTGCGCTCGCCCCGGCCGGTTCGGGTTGCGCAAGGTCGGACGATGCGGAACCCGCCACATCCTCGCCGGGCTTCGGCGCGTTCTCGTCTGCCATCAGCTGCCTCTCAGTTCGCTGCCCTTGCCGGTCATCATGCTGCCGACCAGCCGGGCGGTGTAGTCCACGATCGGAACGATCCGGCCGTAGTTCAGCCGGGTCGGGCCGATCACCCCGATCGCGCCGATCACGCGCCGCTTCGAATCCGTATAGGGCGAGATAACGAGGGACGAGCCGGAAAGCGAGAACAGCTTGTTCTCCGAGCCTATGAACACGCGCACGCCATCCGCCCCCTCGGCGAGATCGAGCAGCTGCGCGATATCGCGCATCGATTCGAGGTCGTCGAAAAGCCGGCGCATGCGCTCGACCTCCTCGGCGCCCTGAAGCGGCTCGAGCAGATTGGCTCGGCCGCGCACGATCAGCCGCTCCGGGGGACCGGCGACGCCTTCGGACCAGAGCGCCGCGCCGCGCTCCACCAGCGCGGCGGCCAGCGCGTCCAGCTCGGTGCGCGCCGCCTCGATGCGCTGCGAGATCACCGCCTGGGCTTCGGTGATCGTCCGTCCAAGAAGATGGGCATTGAGGAAGTTCGCCGCCTCGCGCATCGACGAGGGGGTCAGTCCGCGCGGCGGCTCGAAGACCCGGTTCTCGACGGTGCCGTCCTCGGTCACCAGCACGGCCAGCGCGCGATCCTGCCCGAGCGAGATGAACTCCACATGCCGGATCGGTGCGTCCTTCTTGGGTGCGAAGACCAGGCTTGCGCAATGCGACAGGCCCGAGAGCAGGGAGCCGGCCTCGTCGAGCAGCGCGCCGAAATCGTCGTCCCTGCCGACCAGCGACCGCTCGATCTGGTCACGCTCATCCTGCGAGATCATGCCGATCTCGAGCACCCCGTCGACGAAGAGCCGCAGCCCGAGCTGGGTTGGCACCCGCCCCGCGGAGACATGCGGGCTGCCGAGCAGGCCCAGCTCCTCCATGTCCTGCATCACGTTGCGGATCGTGGCCGGCGAGAGGTTCATCGCCACCGCGCGCGACAGCGTGCGCGAGCCGACCGGCTCGCCGGTGGCAAGGTAGGTCTCCACGAGCCGCCGGAAGATCTCGCGGCTGCGCTCGTTCAGGTCATCGAGGCTCGGCGCTGGCACTGCCATGACCCGATCCTTTACCCGGCTATCGCTGTCCCATGCCCGATTGTCACGCGCTACACCTAATTATCCCGGTTGCCCCGGTCAATTCTGCGGCATCGCCCGGTGCAGCGCTGGACGGACCGGGCGATGGCCGCTAAACACACCCGGGCCATTGAAACCGCTGCGAGCTTGCCGAAACACGGAGATTACCATGCGCCCTTCGGGCCGCCGCGTCGACGAGATGCGCCACGTCACCATCGAGACCCGGGTCAACCGCCACGCCGAAGGCTCGGCGCTGATCCGCTTCGGCGAGACCCATGTGCTCTGCACGGCGTCGATCGACGAGAAGGCGCCGCCCTTCCTGCGCAATTCCGGGCTCGGCTGGGTCACCGCGGAATACGGGATGCTGCCGCGGGCCACGAATACCCGGACCCGGCGCGAGGCGAAGAACGGCCAGTCCGGCCGCACCCAGGAGATCCAGCGCCTGATCGGCCGCGCGCTCCGGGCCGGGACCGACCGGGTGGTGATGGGCGAACGGCAGATCGTGATCGACTGCGACGTGCTGCAGGCCGACGGCGGCACGCGCACTGCGGCGATCACCGGCGGCTGGGTGGCGCTCTGGCTCGCAGCGGAGAAGCTGGTGGCGGCAAAGGAATGCATCGAGAACCCGATCAGCCAGCACATCGCCGCCGTGTCCTGCGGGGTGCATGGCGGGCAGGTGGTGCTCGATCTCGACTATGCCGAGGACTCGGATGCCGGCACGGACGCGAACTTCGTGATGACCGGCACGGGCGGCATGGTCGAGGTGCAGGCCTCGGCGGAGGGCGCGACCTTCTCCGAGCAGGAATTCCACGACATGCTGGCGCTGGCCCGCAAGGGCATCGCCGAGCTGGTCGCGGCGCAGAAGGCTGCGCTGGGGTGACTCGGCGCTTCCGCGAGAGGAGGCTCGTCGTCGCCTCGCACAACGCGGGCAAGGTGCGTGAGATCGGCGAGCTGATCCGGCCCTACGGGGTCGAGGCCGTCTCCGCCGCCGCACTCGGGCTTGCCGAGCCGGATGAGACCGAGACCAGTTTCGAGGGCAACGCCCGGCTGAAGGCCCATGCCGCAGCCTCGGCTGCCGGCCTGCCGGCGCTCGCCGACGACAGCGGCCTCGCCGTCGAGGCGCTGGGCGGCGCGCCCGGCATCCACTCGGCGCGCTGGGCCGAGACGCCCGCAGGCCGCGATTTCGGCCACGCGATGAACAGGGTCCGGGAGCGCCTCGAAGCGCTCCGCGCGCCCACGCCCTGGCGTGCCGCGTTCATCTGCGCCTTGACGCTGGCATGGCCGGACGGGCATGACGAGATGTTCCTCGGGCGCTGTGCGGGGCATCTCGTCTGGCCGCCGCGGGGCGACAAGGGTTTCGGCTACGACCCCATGTTTGTGGCCGACGGGCATCTGATGACATTCGGCGAGATGGAACCTGCCGCAAAGCATGCGATCAGTCACCGGGCGGATGCCTTCCGCCAGCTCGCCGCCGCCTGCTTCGGAGCCTGAGCGATGGACAAGCCCGATCGGAACGCCTTCGCGCGCCGGAATGCGAACTGGCTGATTCCGGCTTTCGGCGCCGTCCTGCTGGTCGGCATTCTCGTCCAGAACCTCTTCGCCTTGGCCGGCGGCGCAGGCGGGCTCGCCTGGGTCGCCTGGGGGGTCTGGAAGACGCGATGAGCGCCGGTCCCCTGGCGGACTGGCGGGCGGGCGGTTTCGGCCTCTATGTGCACTGGCCGTTCTGCCTCGCCAAATGTCCCTATTGCGACTTCAATTCCCATGTCGCGCGCAGCGTCGACCATGCCGCCTGGCGCCAGGCCCTGGTCGCAGAGATGCGCCACATGCGGACGCTCACCGGGCCGCGCCGGCTCGACACGGTCTTCTTCGGCGGCGGCACGCCGAGCCTGATGGAGCCCGCGACCGTCGGCGCCCTGATCGGCGAGGCGGCGCGGCTCTGGGACATTGCGCCTGAAACCGAGATCACGCTCGAGGCCAACCCGACCAGCACCGAGGCGGCGAAGTTCCGCGCCTATGCGGCTGCCGGCGTCAACCGGCTGTCGCTCGGGGTGCAGGCGCTGAGCGACGCCGATCTCCGCGCGCTCGGCCGGAAGCACACCGCCGCCGAAGCGACGGCGGCGTTCGACGTGGCGCGCGCGGCCTTCCCGCGGGTGAGCTTCGACCTCATCTATGCCCGCATGGGGCAGGCCGTGGCCGACTGGGAGCGCGAGCTATCCGAGGCACTGACGATGGCCGTGGACCACCTTTCGCTCTATCAGCTCACCATCGAGCCGGGCACCCGCTTCGGCGAGCTGTATGATCTCGGCAGACTGAAGGTTCCCGCCGACGAGGTGGCGGCGGAGATGTACGGGCTGACCCAGGCGATGACCGAGACTGCCGGCCTGCCGGCCTATGAGATCTCGAACCATGCCCGGCCGGGAGCCTCGAGCCGGCACAACCTCGTCTATTGGCGTTATGGCGACTATGCCGGCATCGGCCCTGGCGCGCACGGCCGGCTGACCGGCGCCGATGACGTGCGGGTCGCCACGGTGACCGCCCGCGACCCCTCCCGCTGGCTGCGGGCCGCCGGCGAGGCGGGGCACGCCATCGTCGAGCAGGCGGCCATCGCGCCGCCCGACCAGGCGACCGAGTACATGCTGATGGCACTCCGGCTTTCGGAGGGGGCCGATCCGGCACGGTACCACCGGCTCGCCGGCGCACCGCTGGCGGAGGAGCGGATCGCGGCGCTGGAGGCCGGGGGGCTGCTGGTCCGGCAGCAGGGCAGACTGGCGGCGACGCCCGCGGGCCGGATCGTCCTCAACCGCGTGCTTGCCGAGCTGCTGGAATGACGCGGCTCTTCTGGAACGCCTGCGGGCTGGTCCTCGTCGCGGTCGGGATCGTCGGCGCCTTCGTGCCGCTGCTGCCGACCGTGGTGTTCATGCTGCTGGCCGCCTTCTGCTTCGCCCGCGGCTCGCGGCGGCTGCATGACTGGCTCCTGAACCACCGCCGCTTCGGACCACCGATCCGCGACTGGCACGAGAACGGCGCCATCCGCCGCCCGGCCAAGCGCATGGCGATGGCTGCGATCGCGCTCAGCTTCGCGCTTTCGGCCGGGATCGGCGTCAGGCCCTGGGTGCTGGGCCTGCAGGCGCTGGCGCTGGGCGCGGTCAGCATCTTCATCCTGACCCGGCCGGAGGGGCCGCGGGCCTGAATCCCGCCCCGCCGCCGCCACCCTACGTCATTCCTCCGGCAGCATCCCCCGGAGCTCATAGATCAGCTCCAGCGCCTCGCGCGGGGTCAAGTGATCCGGGATCACCTCCCTCAGCCGCGCCTCGGCGGCTGAATTCCTCGCCGGAGCTGCGGATTGCGTCACCCGCGCCTGGAACAGCGGCAACCCGTCGGTCAGCGCGGCGGCGCCGCCGCGCTCGCTCGCCTCGAGCCGCTCCAGCACCTCGCGGGCCCGCGCGATCACGCTCGCGGGCAGGCCGGCGAGCCGGGCCACCTGCACCCCGTAGGACCGGTCGGCCGCCCCGGGGCGCACTTCGTGCAGGAAGATCACCTCGCCCTCCCATTCGCGCACGGCGACGGTTGCGCAATGGAGGTTCGAGAGCCGCCCGGCGAGCGCGGTCAGCTCGTGGTAATGGGTCGCGAACAGGCCCCGGCAGCGGTTGACCTCGTGCAGGTGCTCGAGGGTGGCCCAGGCGATCGAGAGTCCGTCATAGGTTGCCGTGCCGCGCCCGATCTCGTCGAGGATCACCAGCGCTCCCGGCCCGGCCTGGTTCAGGATCGCCGCCGTCTCGACCATCTCGACCATGAAGGTCGACCGGCCCCGCGCCAGATCGTCGGCTGCCCCGACCCGGCTGAACAGCTGGTCCACCACGCCCAACCGCGCGTGCTCGGCAGGCACGAAGCTGCCGGTCTGGGCGAGGATCGCGATCAGGGCGTTCTGGCGCAGGAAGGTCGACTTCCCGGCCATGTTCGGACCGGTCAGCAGCCAGACCGGCGCCGGGCCGTCGCCCGCCGCCGAGAGGTCGCAGTCGTTGGCGACGAAGCTTTCGCCCCGGCGCCTCAGCGCCTGCTCGACCACCGGATGCCGGCCCGCCTTGACCTCGAAGGCGCGGCCCGCCTCCAGCACGGGCCGGGTCCAGCGCTCCTCGACCGCCAGCACCGCGTTGGCCGCCGCCACGTCCAGCGCGGCGATGGCGCGGGCCGCGGCGCCGATCTCGGCCTGGCGTGCCAGCACGGCGTTGCGCAGTTCGCCGAATATCCGCTTCTCGATCTCCAGCGCCCGTGCGCCGGCATTGACGATCCGGCTCTCGAGCTCGGAAAGCTGCACGGTGGTGAAGCGCACCGCCCCGGCCAGCGTCTGGCGATGGATGAAGCTGCCCGAGAGCGGCGGCGACAGCATCCGCTCCGCGTGGCGAGCGGTCGTCTCGATATAGTAGCCGAGCACATTGTTGTGCCGGATCTTCAGCGAGTCGATCCCGGTCTCGGCCGCATACTCCGCCTGCAGCGCCGCGATCACGCCCCGCCCCTCGTCGCGGAGCTTCCGCGCCTCGTCGAGCCCGGCGTCGTATCCCTCCGCGACGAAGCCGCCGTCCCGCGCCAGCAGCGGCGGCTCGGCCACCAGCGCCGCCTCCAGCAAGCCGACCGTCTCCCCGTGACCGCGCAGCGCCGTGGCCGCCTCGGCGATCAGCGCCGGCAGATCCGCCGCCTCCAGCTCCGCGGCCATCTCGCCCGCCTGCGCCAGCCCCGCCCCTATCGCGGCCAGATCGCGCGGCCCCGCCCGGTCGAGCGCCAGGCGCGCCAGCGCCCGCTCGACCTCCGGCACCCGGCGGAGCCGCTCGCGGAGCGCCCCGGCGAGCTTCCGGTCCCCGGAAAGCCGCTCGACTGCATCGAGCCGCGCGCCGATCTCCACCACCCCGGTCAGCGGGGCGGCGAGCCGCGTCTCGAGCAACCGCGCGCCGGCCCCGGTCAGGGTCCGGTCGATCGCGGTCAGGAGCGACCCCTCGCGCGCGCCCGAGAGCGAGCGCGCCAGCTCGAGGTTCCGCCGCGTCGCGGCGTCGATCCGCATCACGCCGCCCGCCGCCTCGCGCCGCGGCGGGCGCATCAGCGGCAGCCGGCCCTTCTGGGTCAGCTCGATATAGTCAGCGAGCGCCCCCAGCGCCGCGAGCTCGGGCCGGGTGAAGCTGCCGAACGAGTCGAGCGCCGCCACCCGGTAGAGCGCCTTCAGCCGCGCCTCGGCGGCAGCCGAATCGAAGCTCGCGGCCCCGAGCGGCGTCGCCACCGCCCCGGCGTCCTCGATCTGCGCCATCAGCACGGGGTCCTCGAAGGCCGCGTCAAGCACCAGCACCTCGCGCGGGGCAATGCGCGCCAGCCCCGGCCCCAGCGCCGCCCGGCCGGTCTCGCTCACGCCCAGGTCGCCGGTCGAGACGTCGGCCCAGGCCAGCGCCCCCTCGCCCCTGACCTCGGCCCAGGCGGCGAGGAAGTTGTGCCGGCGCGCGTCGAGCAGCGTGTCCTCGGTCAGCGTGCCGGGGGTGACGAGGCGCACCACCTCGCGCTTCACCACCGCCTTCGCGCCGCGCTTCTTCGCCTCGGCAGGATCCTCCATCTGCTCGCAGACCGCGACCCGGAAGCCCTTGCGGATCAGGGTCAGGAGGTAGCTCTCGGCAGCATGGACGGGGACGCCGCACATCTGGATGTCCTCGCCCAGATGCCTGCCGCGCTTCGTCAGGGCGATGTCGAGCGCCGCGGCCGCCTGCACCGCATCGTCGAAGAACAGTTCGTAGAAATCCCCCATGCGGTAGAACAGCAGCGCGTCGGCGTGCGCCGCCTTGATCTTCAGGTATTGCGCCATCATCGGCGTGACGGCCGAAGAATCGTCCATGCCGGCCTTCCGGATATGTCGCTGCCGCGGCCGCCTCGATAGCACGGCCCATGGCCGGTGGGGAAATCCCGCGTGCCGGAAAGGAATGCGGCTGCCCGGCCCCGGAATCCCGGATAATCCGGTTGCGACTCTCTGGCGCTTGGTGCATGGTATACCACGAACACCGGCGCACGGCTCTCAGCCGTCGGCATTGAATGCGGCGGGCATCGGCAGCTGATGGGGAGGAATGCATGGGCAAGACCCTGGACCTCAAGCCGGTGGATGGCTCCTTCAGCCTGAAGGAGCACATCTATGACGTGCTCAAGACCAGCATCATGGATCTGGACATCTACGAGCCCGACACCAACCTGCGCATGGACGAACGGACTCTGGCGGAGCGGCTCGGAATCAGCCGCACGCCGATCCGCGAGGCGATCATGCGGCTCGAGCAGGAGGGATTCGTCGAGATCGCACCGCGCCGGGGCGTCTACATCAAGCGCAAGAGCCTCGACGAGATCCTCGAGATGATCACCGTCTGGGCGGCGCTCGAGAGCATGGCCGCCCGCATCGCCTGCGGGCGCGCGAGCGACGTCGAGATCGCCCGGCTCCGCCGGATCGCCGCACCATTCAACAAGGACAAGGCCAGGGCGCAGATCAGCGAGTACTCCGAGGCGAACATCGAATTCCACCTCTGCGTGCTCGGCCTCTCAGGGTGCCGGATGCTGCAGGACATTGCCAACGGGCTGTTCACCCACCTGAAGGCGGTGCGCCGCAAGGCGCTGCAGGACACCGCCCGTGCGGACCGTTCGGTGGTCGACCACATGAACATCATCCAGGCGATCGAGGAGCGGAATGCCGACCTCGCCGCCGAACTCGTCCGTGAGCATACGTTCCGGCTGCACGACTATATCCGCCGGAGCTGGAAGATGATCGTCGGCCCTGCCCAGGCGGGCGAGGCCTGACGCCGGCATTCGAGAATCAGGGGAGAAGACGCATGGCAGTGGCACCGAGCATGGCGCCCGAACCGACCGCCGAGGCAACGCAGGAACTGACCGATGGGTTCCATCTGGTCATCGATGCGCTGAAGCTGAACGGCGTGAAGACGATCTATCATGTGCCCGGGATTCCGGTGACGGATCTCGGCCGCATGGCCCAGGCCGAGGGCATCCGGGTGATCTCGTTCCGACACGAGTCGAACGCGGGCAATGCCGCGGCCATCGCGGGCTACCTGACGAGGAAGCCGGGCATCTGCCTCACCGTGTCCGCGCCGGGGTTCCTGAACGGCCTCGTCTCGCTCGCCCATGCCACGACCAACTGCTGGCCGATGATCCTGATTTCCGGCTCCTCCGAGCGCGAGATCGTCGACCTGCAGAAGGGCGACTACGAGGAGATGGACCAGCTCGCCATCGCCAAGCCGCTCTGCAAGGCCGCCTACCGGATCCTGAAGGCCGAGGACATCGGCACTGGTGTGGCACGGGCCATCCGCGCCGCGGTCTCGGGCCGCCCGGGCGGGGTCTATCTCGACCTGCCGGCCAGCCTGCTCGGCCAGGTCATGGACGCGGCCGAGGGCGCAAAGTCGCTGGTCAAGGTCGTGGACCCCGCCCCGGCGCAGTTCCCGGCGCCGGCCGCCATCGAGCGGGTCATCGAGGTGCTGAAGAGCGCGAAGAAGCCGCTCATCATCCTCGGCAAGGGCGCCGCCTACGCCCAGTGCGACGACAGCGTGCGCCGCTTCGTCGAGACCTCGGGCATCCCCTATATCGCGATGTCGATGGCAAAGGGTCTTCTCCCCGATGACCATCCGCAATACGCGGGCGCCGCGCGCTCGCTGGTGCTGGCCGAGTCGGATGTGGTCATGCTGATCGGGGCACGGCTCAACTGGCTCCTGTCGCACGGACGCGGCAAGCAGTGGGGCAGGCCCCACTCCAAGACTTTCGTCCACATCGACATCGACCCGAAGGAGATGGACTCGAACCAGCCCGTCGCCGCGCCGCTGGTGGGCGACATCGAGTCGTGCCTTGGCGCCCTGCTCGACAGGATGGGGCCGGGCTGGGCGAGGCCGCCCGCCGAATGGACGGGCATGGTGCGCGAGAAGGCCGCGGCGAATGTCGCGAAGATGGCCCCGAAGCTCATGAACAACAACGTGCCGATGGATTTCCACGGCGCGCTGGGCCGGCTGAAGAAGATCATCGCCGATCACCCGGACGCGATCCTGGTGAACGAAGGTGCCAACACGCTCGACTTCGCCCGCTCGGTCATCGACATGGCGAAGCCCCGGAAGCGGCTCGATGTCGGGACATGGGGGGTGATGGGCATCGGAATGGGCAGCGCAATCGCCGCCGCGATCGAGACCGGCCAGAATGTCATTGCGGTCGAGGGCGACTCGGCCTTCGGCTTCTCCGGCATGGAGGTCGAGACCATATGCCGCTACGGCCTCCCGGTCTGCGTCGTGATCTTCAACAACTCCGGCATCTACCGGGGCACCGACACCGACCCGACGGGGCGCGACCCGGGCACCACGGTGTTCGTCAGGGAATCCAGGTATCACATGATGATGGAGGCCTTCGGCGGTATCGGGGTCGAGGCCCGCTCGCCGGACGACCTCGAACGGGCGGTGCGCGACGCCATCGCGTCCCGCAGGCCGACCCTGGTCAACGCCATCATCGACCCGCAGGCCGGGACCGAATCCGGGCGGATCGGCAATCTCAATCCGCAGAGTGCCGTCAAGAAGAAGTGATCCGCCGCCGCGGCGCGTGGCGGCAGAAGAACAACATCCCTCAAGCGAACAGGGGAATGACATGAAAGCTCTGGAAGGCGTCCGGATCCTCGACTTCACCCATGTCCAGTCGGGCCCGACCTGCACCCAGCTCCTCGCCTGGCTCGGCGCCGACGTCATCAAGGTCGAGCGGCCGGGCGAAGGCGACGCGACTCGCAAGCAGCTTGTGGACGTGCCGGGGGCCGACAGCCTCTATTTCACCATGCTGAACCACAACAAGCGGTCGATCGAGCTGAACTCGAAGAACGAGACCGGCAAGGAGGTCCTGACCCGGCTGGTCAGGGCCTGCGACGTGCTGGTCGAGAACTTCGCCCCGGGCGCCCTCGACCGCATGGGCTTCGGCTGGGAGGTGATCCAGAAGCTCAACCCGCGCATGATCATGGCCTCGGTAAAGGGCTTCGGCCCGGGCAAGTACGAGGACTGCAAGGTCTATGAGAATGTCGCGCAGTGCGCCGGCGGCTCTGCCTCGACCACTGGCTTCCGCGACGGCCTGCCGCTGGTCACCGGCGCCCAGATCGGCGATTCCGGCACCGGGCTCCACCTGGCGCTTGGCATCGTCGCTGCGCTGTTCCAGCGCGAGAAGACGGGCCGCGGCCAGAAGGTGCTGGCGGCGATGCAGGACGGTGTCCTGAACCTCTGCCGCGTCAAGCTGCGCGACCAGCAAAGGCTGGAGAAGGGACCGCTGACCGAGTACTCCCAGTTTGGCGAGGGCATTCCCTTCGGAGACGCGGTGCCCCGCGCCGGCAACGACTCGGGCGGCGGCCAGCCCGGCCGCATCCTGAAGTGCAAGGGCTGGGAGACCGATCCCAACGCCTACACCTACTTCATCACCCAGGCTGCGGTCTGGGAGAAGGTCTGCGACGTGATCGGCAGGCCCGAGTGGAAGACCGACCCGAAATTTGCCACCCCAAAGGCGCGGTTGCCGCATCTGAACGAGATATTCAGCGAAATCGAGAAATGGACCATGACCAAGTCCAAGTTCGAGGTCATGGACATCTGCAATCCGCTCGATATTCCCGTCGGCCCGATCCTCAGCATGAAGGAGATCGCGGCGGACGAGGGGCTGCGGGCAACCGGCACCATCGTCGAGGTGGACCATCCTGAACGCGGGCCCTACCTCAGCGTCGGCATGCCGATCAAGATGTCGGACAGCCCGGCCGAGGTCGTCCGCTCGCCGCTCCTCGGCGAGCACACGGTCGAGATCCTCTCAGGCGTTCTCGGCTACTCGGCCGAGGACATCGACCGGATCGCTGCCTCGGGCGCAGTCGGCGACATCCGGCGCGCCGCGGCGGAATGACCGGCGGCCGCGCGACTCGCGCCGGGCCGTACCGCACGGAACAGAACGAGCGCCGGCCGGGCCGGGCGCCAGAGAGAGAGGGAGGACAGGCGGCATGCGCCTCATCGTCAACGGACAGCAGGCCTTCGGCAAGGCGGCACTCGAGAAGATCCTCGAGGCCGGCAGGGACGAGGTGGTCGGCGTCTACACCGCACCCGACAAGGACGGCCGCCCCGTCGACCCGCTGAAGGAGGCCGCGCTCGCCCACGGCCTGCCGGTGTTCCAGCCGGCGAACTACAAGGACGGCGAGGCCCTCGACCAGATGCGCGCGCTGGACGCCGACCTGATGGTCATGGCCTACATGATCATCTTCGTGCCCGAGGAGGCGCGGAACGTGCCCAGGCTCGGCTCGATCTGCTTCCACCCGTCGCTCCTGCCGCTGCACCGCGGCCCGTCCTCGATCAACTGGCCGATCATCTGGGGTGCGACGAAGACGGGCTTCTCGTGGTTCTACCCGACCGACGGGCTCGACGAGGGCGACATCCTGATGCAGTGGGAGTGCCCGATCGGCCCGGACGAGACGCTGGGGGATGTCTATTTCAAGAAGATCTTCCCCGCCGGCGTCGACTCCGTCCTCACGGTCTGCGATCTCTTCCGCGCCGGCAACCCGCCGCGCGCGCCGCAGGACGAGTCGAAGGCGACCTACGAGAGCTGGTGCCGCAAGCGGGACGCCGCGATCGACTGGGCAAGGCCGGCAGCCGATGTCTACAACCTGATCCGGGGCTGCAATCCGCAGCCCGGCGCCTGGACGACGCTCGGCGGGGCCGAGGTCCAGGTCTTCGACAGCGCCCGCGCGGGCGAGGGCCCCGGCACGCCCGGCGAGGTCGCATCCGTGTCCGCGGATGGCGTGGTTGTGCAGTCGGGCGGCGGGCGAATACTTCTAAAACGTGTCCGGCCCGCGGGCGGGGGCAAGGTGCCCGCCGCGGAATGGGCTTCGGAGGCAGGGGTCGCCGCGGGCACGCGGCTCGGCTCCTGATGGCGCGGAAACACTACTCGGGGAAAATCTGCATGTCGGACATCGAAATCGCCCGCAACGCAAACAAGAAGCCGATCCAGGAGATCGGGGCAAAGCTGGGAATCCCCGGCGAGCATCTCCTGCCGTTCGGCCATGACAAGGCCAAGGTCTCGGCCGATTTCATTCAGTCAATTCAGGGCAACAAGACCGGCAACCTGATCCTGGTCACTGCGATGACACCGACCCCGGCGGGAGAGGGCAAGACCACCACTACCGTCGGCCTTGGCGACGGGCTCAATGCGATCGGCAAGAAGGCCGTGGTGTGCATCCGCGAGGCCTCGCTCGGGCCGAACTTCGGCATGAAGGGCGGCGCGGCAGGCGGCGGTTATGCCCAGGTGGTGCCGATGGAGGATATGAACCTCCACTTTACCGGCGACTTCCATGCGGTCACCTCGGCGCACAACCTGCTCTCGGCGATGATCGACAACCACATCTACTGGGGCAATGCACTCGACATTGACACCCGCCGGGTAGTCTGGCGCCGGGTGATGGACATGAACGACCGGGCGCTGCGCGAGATCGTCTGCTCGCTCGGCGGTGTGGCCAACGGCTTTCCGCGCGAAGCCGGCTTCGACATCACGGTGGCCTCCGAGGTGATGGCGATACTCTGCCTTTCCACCGACCTGAAGGACCTGCAGCAGCGCTTGGGCGACATCATCGTGGCCTACCGCCGCGATCGCTCGCCCGTCACCTGCCGAGACGTCAAGGCCGACGGGGCGATGGCGGTGCTCCTGAAGGACGCGCTGCAGCCGAACCTCGTGCAGACGCTCGAGAACAGCCCTGCCTTCGTCCATGGCGGCCCGTTCGCCAACATCGCCCATGGCTGCAACTCGGTCATGGCCACCACGACGGCGCTGAAGCTCGCCGACTATGTGGTGACCGAGGCCGGGTTCGGCGCCGACCTCGGAGCCGAGAAGTTCTTCGACATCAAGTGCCGCATGGCCGGGCTGAAGCCGAAGGCGGTGGTGATCGTGGCGACCATCCGGGCGCTCAAGATGCATGGCGGGGTCAAGAAGGAGGATCTCGGCAAGGGGAACGTCGAGGCGCTGCAGAAGGGCTGCGCCAATCTCGGCCGCCACCTCGAGAACCTGAAGCAGTTCGGCGTTCCGGCCATCGTCGCGATCAACCACTTCGTTGCCGACACCGACGCCGAGATCGACGCGCTGAAGAGCTATGTGACGTCCCAAGGCGCCGACGCCGTGTTGTGTCAGCATTGGGCGAAGGGCTCTGAGGGGATCAAGGACCTTGCCCACAAGGTGGTCAGGCTGGTCGAGGCCAACACCTCGCAGTTCGCACCGCTATACCCGGACGAGATGGGCCTGTTCCAGAAGATCGAGACCATCGCCAAGCGCATCTACCGCGCCGACGAGGTAGTGGCCGACAAGAAGATCCGCGACCAGCTGAAGGAATGGGAGGAGGCCGGTTTTGCCGGGCTGCCGGTCTGCATGGCCAAGACCCAGTATTCCTTCACCACCGACCCGAGCCGCCGCGGCGCGCCAACCGGTCACAGTCTGCCGGTGCGCGAGGTCCGGCTCTCGGCCGGCGCCGGCTTCGTCGTGGTGATCTGCGGCGAGATCATGACCATGCCGGGCCTGCCCAGAGTTCCGGCCGCCGAGACCATCTGCCTGAACGAGTCAGGCCAGATCGAGGGCCTGTTCTAGGGAGATAGACCATGTTGATCGCCCGGATCATGGTTCCCGTTCGCGGCGACGGCAAGGGAGAGAACGTCCTCTCCCACGCCGCCGCGGTCGCCCGGCGCCACAATGCCCATATCGAGGCAGTGCACTGCCGGGCCCGGCCGCAGGACATGATCCCCTACGGGGTCGTGGTCCCGCGCGCGCTCAGGGAGCAGATCGCGGCCCAGGCGGTCGAGCTTGCAGATGCCGAGGAGGCCAGGCTGCAGGGGATGTTCCGCGACCTGGTAGCGCGGCTCGGCATCGAACTGGTCTCGGACGGCATCCCGTCCCGCGACCGCCCCACCGCAAGCTGGCGCGAGGAGCAGGGCAAGCAGATGGACGTGATCCGGCGCCACGGCCGCCTCGCCGACCTGGTGGCGGTGGCCAAGCCTGACCGCGACCGAAATCTCGGCCTCAACACCCTGAAGGCAGCGCTGTTCCATACCGGGCGGCCGGTGCTGGTCTGCCCGCCGGCGGACCGGGTGCCCGACCAGATCGGCCGGAGGGTCGCGATTGCCTGGAACGGCTCGACCGAGGCCGCCAGGGCGGTCGCGCTCGCACTGCCGCTGATCCAGGCGGCAGACGAGGTGGTGGTGCTCGACGGTGGCGGCGAGGACGGTGCCGGCGGCGAGGAACTCATGCACTACCTCGCGATTCGCGGGATCGCGGCCCGCCGCGAGCGGATCGACGCGCAGAACCATCCCGGCCGGGTGATCCTGCAGGCCGCGGCGGCGGCCGGGGCGGATATCCTGGTGATGGGCGCCTACAGCCGCAGCCGCGAGCAGGAAACCGTGTTCGGAGGGGCAACCCAGCACGTGGTCGACCATATGACCATGCCGGTCGTGATGGTGCACTGAAGCGGTTTTTTCCGTGCCGTGGCGGCGATCTCTGTTGATTTTTCACCCGCCGCTTATAGGATCAGGTGTGTGGTATACCACGGGAAGGGGCTGCAAACGAAAAGAAGCAGAACGCGGTCGGCAGTTCGATACTGCTGAACAAGACCCGCGGCAGGAGGAAGGGAACATCGGGTGTTCCGCCCCATCGCTGGGGAGCGTGCCATAAACCATGGGAGGATGAGATGGCATTCACACGTCGATTGATGATGGCGGCAAGCGCTGCCGTAATCGGCTTCGCCGGGCTGACCGGCGTCGCACAGGCCTGGGAGCCGACGAAGCCGATCGACTTCGTCATCATGGCCGGCCCGGGTGGCGGCGCGGACCAGATCGCGCGCTTCATCCAGTCTGTCGTCGAGAAGAACGGCATGTCGCCGCGTCCGCTGGTGCCGAACAACAAGGGCGGCGGGTCGGGCGCCGAGGCGCTGATCGCGCTGAAGGGTGCATCCGATCCGGATCACACGATCCTGGTGACGCTGAACTCGTTCTTCACCACGCCGCTGCGCCAGCCGAACCTCGGCATCGACATCATGACCTTCACGCCCATCCAGATGATGGGGGTCGATCCCTTCGTCCTCTGGGTCCACAAGGACTCGGGCATCACCAGCTTCGAGCAGTGGGTCGATACGGTGAAGGCCGAGGGCGGCAACTACGTGATGGGCGGAACCGGCAAGGGTCAGGAAGACTCGATCGTGATCGCCTGGCTCGAGAAGAACTACGACATCAAGGTCAAGTACATCCCCTACAAGGGCGGCGGCGCCGTGGCCAAGGATCTCGCCGGCAAGCAGGTGGGCGCGACGGTGAACAATCCGGCCGAGGCTCGCGGCTTCTACCAGTCCGGCGATGTCGTTCCGCTGATCGCGTTCTCGGACCAGCGGCTGCCGAACCTGCCGGACGTGCGCACGGTGAAGGAACTCGGCAAGGACTTCAGCTACTACAACCAGCGTGCCATCGTGGGCGCCCCCGGCATGTCGGCTGATGCCGCTGCCTTCTACCAGGATCTCTTCGGCAAGGTTGCGGCCTCGGCCGAGTGGCAGGGCTATCTCAGCTCCGAGAGCCTCGAGGCGCTGACGCTCGATCCCGAGCAGCAGAAGGCCTACTGGGCGACCCAGGTCGAGCGGCACAAGGAGCTGTTCAAGGACATGGGCGAGTAAGGACAGCCAATCCAGGGGAGGGCCGGCAGATGCGTCGCGCTGAGATCATCACGGCCGGGGTGCTGGCCCTCTTTTCGCTCTACGTCATGTGGAAGGCCGGCCAGCCGGCATGGGAGGGTGTCGCCAGATGGAGCAACATCACCTATGTCAGCGGTGAAGGCCCGGGATCCGGCTTCTGGCCGTTCTGGCTGGCTGCCGTCATGCTGGGCTGCACGGTCTGGATCGCCGTGAACTGGTGGCGGCGGGCCTCCCCGCTGTCGCGCTCCGGCGAGCGGTTCCTCGACGATCACGGCATAGGCATGCTGATCAAGGTCGGGGGCGGGGTCCTGGCGCTGATCGGGCTCAACCACATCGTCGGGATGTACGGCGCGATGGCGCTGTTCCTGTTCTACTACCTCTATTTCCTCGGCCGGCACCGGATCGGCCTGTCGCTCGCGATCGCGCTCGGGGCGCCGGTCGCCACGTTCTTCTTCTTCGATGTCGCGATGCGGATCGTGCTGCCGAAGGGCTATCTCGAGCCGCTCTTCATCCCGCTCTACGACATCTTCCTCTGATCCAGGGCTTCGTTCCGGGGCCGGCATGCGCAATCCGCCCGCCGATCCCGCCGGGAGACAAAGATGGACATCCTCTCGCATCTGATCGATGGCATCCTGACCGCGTTCCAGCCGCTGAACCTGATGATAGTGATCATCGGGGTCACCATCGGCCTGATCATCGGCGCGATGCCGGGGCTCGGGTCGGTCAACGGGGTCGCGATCCTGCTGCCGGCCACCTTCCTGGTGCCGCCGACGACGGCGATGATCTTCCTCGCCGCGATCTATTACGGGGCGATGTATGGCGGCGCGATCTCGTCGATCACGCTCGGGATACCGGGAGCATCGACGGCGGTTGCCACGGTATTCGACGGTCGGCCGCTGGCGCTCCAGGGCAAGGCGGACAAGGCGCTGGTCGCGGCGGCGGTCGCCTCCTGCGTCGGCGGCACGGTGGCCAACATCCTGTTTACGGCCTTCGCTCCGCCACTGGCGCATGTTGCGCTGAGCTTCGGCCCGCCCGAGATCTTCGCGCTGATGCTGCTCGCCTTCGCCACCTTCATCGGCCTCGGCGGCGACGACATCCCGAAGACCATCCTCTCGATCTGCCTCGGCCTCGTCCTCGCTACGGTGGGCTTCGACGAGATCTCCGGGGCGCCCCGTCTGGTCTTCTTCGAGATCACCGGCTTCATGCACGGCATCAACTTCCTGGTTCTGGCGATCGGGGTCTATGGCATCGGCGAGATGCTGTGGACGATCAACGCGTCCCGCAACGACGTCTCGATGACCTCCGTCGAGATCGGCGCGCGCCGGATCGTGCTCGCGGCGAAGGAATCCTTCACCGCCTGGCGCGGCATGGCGATCGGCTCCTCGCTCGGGTTCTTCGTCGGCGTGCTGCCGGCGGCCGGTGCCACGCCCGGCGCGCTGATGGCCTACGGCCTGACCAAGATGACGGCGAAGAACCCGCAGAACTTCGGCAAGGGGGCGCTCAACGGCGTGACCGCACCGGAATCCGCGAACAACTCGGCGGCCGCCGGCTCGATGCTGCCGATGATCACGCTCGGCATCCCCGGCTCGCCCACCACTGCAATCCTGCTCGGCGGCATGGTGATCTGGGGCCTGCAGCCGGGACCGCGGCTCTTCGCTGAGCAGCCCGAGTTCGTCTGGCCCCTGATCGGCTCGCTCTACGTCTCGAACCTGATGGCGATGGTGATGAACCTGGCGTTCATTCCGATGTTCCTGTGGATGCTGCGGATGCCGTTCACGATCCTCGCGCCGATGATCTTCGTGCTCTCGGTGGTTGGCGGCTATGCCGCGACGCAGGACATGCACGACGTCTGGCTGATGCTGATTTTCGGGATCGGCGCCTTCTTCCTCAGGATGCTCGACTACCCCTTGGCGCCCGCGGTGCTCGCGATCGTGCTGGGCCCGCAGACCGAGGAGTCGCTGCGCCAGTCGCTGCTGATGAGTTCGGGCGATCCCTTGATCTTCGTCAGCCGGCCGATCGCCGGTCCGATCACCGTGATCGCGCTCATCCTGATCTTCCTGCCCCTCGTCGGCGTCATCCGGCGACGGCTCGGAGCAGGGACGAGGACGGCGACCTGAGCCGGCACCGCCGGAACCCGACGGGGACTGCACGGCGCTGCCGCGCAGCCCCGGACGGTCCGAGGTGCAGCAGCGCTCAGACAGCCAGCAGGATCTTCCCCCTCAGCCCGCCGGCCTCCATCAGGCGGTGCGCCTCGGCCGCCTCGGCCAGCGGCAGCACCGTCTGGGTCACCGCCCGCAGCCTGCCCGCCGCGAACATCGGCCAGGCCCGCGCCTCGAGATCGGCCGCCACTGCCGTCTTGAACGCGTCCGGCCGCGGCCTGAGCGTCGAGCCGGTGAGCGTGATGCGCTTCAGCATCACCGGCATCAGATCGATCGCCACCTTCGATCCTGCCCGGAAGGCAAGCTGCACGATCCGGCAGTCCGTCGCCGCGGCCTTGAAGTTGCGCGCCACATAGTCGCCGCCCATGATGTCGAGAATCATGGAGGCCCCGCCCGAGGCCCGCACCGCCTCGGCGAAATCCTCCTCGCGATAGTTGATCGCCTGCTCCGCACCCAGCGATTCGCAGAATGCGCAGGACTCCGCCGAGCCCGCGGTCGCGAACACCCGCAGCCCCAGCGCCGCGCCGAGCTGGATCGCCGTCGAGCCGATTCCTCCACTGCCGCCATGCACGAGGAAGATGCTGCCGGGGGGCGGCGTGTGGCCGAAGAAGAAATTGCTCCAGACGGTGAAGTAGGTCTCGCAGAGCCCGCCCGCATCGACGAGACCCACGCCCGCCGGCACGGGCAGCACATGCCCCGCCTCGACCGCGACGTACTCGGCATAGCCGCCGCCCTTGGTCAGCGCGCAGACCTTGTCGCCCGCATTCCAGCGGCGGACCTCCTCCCCGACCGCAGCGATTTCACCCGAGATCTCGAGCCCCGGAAGGTCCGAGGCGCCGGGCGGCGGTGCGTAGAGCCCCTTGCGCTGCATCACGTCCGGCCCGTTCACGCCTGCCGCTGCAACGCGGATCAGCACCTGGCCGGCACCGGGCTCCGGCACCGGCCGTTTCGCCGGGCTCAGCACATCCGGCCCGCCTGGCGCGCGGATCTCGATCACCGTCATCTGGGCCATGGCGCTCCCCCCTTCGTTGAAATCTGCCGGGGTTCCGGTGTAATCGCCGCCGGGGCGGGCTGCAATCGCGGCCCGGCCCGCGATGCGGAAACGCCCTGCCGGCAAACGGTCCGGCGCCCACCGACGAGGCCGATGATGAGCGACCGGACCGCCGCCGACCTTCCCCAGACTGCTCCGCTGCCGGGATACCTGGTCGATCGCTATCGCGCCTGGCACGGCCGCAGTTTCGTCGAGAACCGCGCCTGGTATGCCCGCCTCGCCGCCGTGGGCCAGCGGCCCCGCGCCATGGTGATCTCCTGCTGCGACAGCCGTATCGACATCGTCCAGATGTTCGCGGCCGAGCCCGGCGACCTCTTCGTGCTGCGCAGCGTCGCCAATCTGGTGCCGCCCTTCAGCCCCGACCCGAAGCATCACGGCACCTCGGCAGCGGTCGAATACGCGGTCAACGTGCTGAAGGTCGCCCATATCGTGGTCGTCGGCCACTCGCACTGCGGCGGCGTCCAGGCCTGCCACGACATGTGCGCCGGTCTCGCCCCCGAACTCGAGGAGAGGTCCAGCTTCATCGGCCGCTGGATGGACATCCTGCGCCCCGGCTACGCGCATGTCGCGGCCATGGTGCCCGAGAGCAGCGCCCGCCGGTCGGCGCTCGAGCACGAGGCCGTGCTGACCTCGCTCCGCAACCTCGGCACCTTCCCCTTCGTCGTCGAGGCGGTGGCCGAGGGCCTGCTGACGCTCCACGGCGCTTTCGTCGAGATCGGCACCGGGGCGCTGCTGGCCTATCGCGACGGCCAGGGCTTCACGCCGGTCTGACCGCCCCCGGCGGCAGTGTCAAAGTGACTTTCTCGTGAATTGGCTTGAGCGATTCCGTGCGCTAGCGTCGCTCAACCAGTGTCGAACCGCCTGCCCGAAGGAGATTGGGAATGCAGAGATTCGCCAGGCTAACCCATGCCGCCGCACTCGCTGCGGCTCTCGCCGTTCCCGCGATTGCTTCCGCCCAAGACAAGCCGGACGCCGGAGAGAAGGCGATCATGGCACGCCAGGGTTACATGCAGGTGGTGGTCTGGGAGGCCGGGCCGCTGTTCGGCATGGCGAAGGGCGAAGTAGCCTACGACGCCGCGCAGGCCGCGGCGAATGCCGCGAACCTGAACGCGATCGCGCAGTACGATGTGGGCCGGCTCTTCATCGAGGGCACCTCGAAGGCCGACCGCCCGGGCAAGACCCGTGCGCTGGCCGACATCTGGGCCGACCTCCCGAAGTTTGCGCAGGCTTTGAACGACTGGCGCGCCGCCGTCGCCACGGTAGCCGCCGAAGCCGGCAAGGGCCAGGCCGAACTTGCCGCCGCGGTGGGCGAGATGGGCAAGACCTGCGGCGGTTGCCACAAGCCGTTCCGCGCCGAGGATTTCTGACCCGGCCGCACCGCGGACCAGCGCGTGGCGCTGCCCGTCCGCGCCACGGGAGTTGCGATGATGCGCAAGGTCCTGATCGGCTGCGGCCTGGCCGTCGCGGCAGGGGGAGTCGCGTTCTGGCTCCTGACGCAGCCCGCGCGCCTGACGGCGGCCGACCTGCCCGCCCATTCCGCCGATCCGATGCGGGGCGAGTACATGTTCTGGGCCGCAGGCTGCGCCTCGTGCCACGCGGCGCCGGGGGCGAAGGGCGACGACAAGCTCAGGCTCGCCGGCGGCGTGGCCCTGAAATCACCTTTCGGCACGTTCTATGGTCCCAACATCTCGCCCGATCCGGAGCACGGCATCGGCGGCTGGAGCGATCTCGACTTCGTCAATGCGGTGATGCGGGG
Organism: Limibaculum sp.; assembly: GCA_039805905.1. GTDB lineage: Bacteria > Pseudomonadota > Alphaproteobacteria > Rhodobacterales > Rhodobacteraceae > Thermohalobaculum. The sequence continues at coordinate 174,989 of JBDIVM010000006.1, forward strand.
CGTGGCGCCGGACGGCAGCCATTACTACCCCGCCTTCCCCTATGCGTCCTACCGGCGCATGGCGGTAGAGGACGTGCTGGACCTCAAGGCGTTTCTCGACACCCTGCCCGCCGTCGCCACCGACGCGCCCGGCCATGCCCTGCCGCTGCCATTCCGCCTGCGCCACGGCCTCGGGCTCTGGAAGCGCCTCTACTTTGACACCGCGCCGTTCGTTCCGGACCCGAAGGCCGGCGCGCAGGTGAACCGCGGCGCCTACCTGGTGACCGGTCCCGGTCATTGCGGCGAGTGCCACACCCCGCGCAATGCGCTCGGCGGACCGCTGGCGGAGTTCGCCTATACCGGTGCCCCCGATCCCGAGGGCGGCGATCCGATCCCGAACATCACGCCTTCCGATGACGGCATCGGCGGCTGGTCCGAGGCCGATATCGCCGCCGCGCTGAAGACCGGCATCCTGCCCGAGTTCGAGAATTTCGGCGGCTCGATGATCGCGGTGCAGGAGAACCTCGCGCATCTCACCGACGCGGACCGCGCCGCGATCGCGGCCTATCTCAAGAGCCTGCCGCCCCGCCCGAGCCCCTGGAAGAAATAGCACCGCCGCCGCAACGGCCCCGGCCCCCGGTGCCTCAGCCCTTCCCCAGGCAGCGCCGGCCGAGGAGTTCGGCGATCTGCACCGCGTTCAGCGCCGCGCCCTTGCGCAGGTTGTCCGACACCACCCAGATCGAGAGCCCGTTCTCGATCGTCGGATCCTCGCGGATGCGGCTGACATAGGTCGCATACTCGCCGACGCAGTCGAGCGGGGTCACGTAGCCGCCCGGCTCGCGCTTGTCGACGACCACGACGCCCGGCGCCTCGCGCAGGATCTCGCGCGCCTCGTCGGCCGAGAGCGGCTCCTCGAACTCGATGTTCACCGCCTCGGAATGGCCGACGAAGACCGGCACCCGCACGCAGGTCGCATGCACCCTGATCTTCGGGTCGACGATCTTCTTCGTCTCGACCACCATCTTCCATTCCTCCTTGGTGGCGCCGTCATCGAGGAAGACGTCGATATGGGGAATGACGTTGAAGGCAATCTGCTTGGTGAACTTCTTCGGCGCCACCTCCTGGCCCGGCACATAGAGCCCCTTGGTCTGGGTCCAGAGCTCGTCCATGGCCGCCTTGCCGGCGCCCGAGACCGACTGGTAGGTGGCGACCACCACGCGCCTGATCCGCGCCCGGTCGTGCAAGGGCTTCAGCGCCACCACCATCTGCGCCGTCGAGCAGTTGGGGTTGGCGATGATGTTGCGGTTCCGGTAGGCCTCGACCGCGTCCGGGTTCACCTCCGGCACGATCAGGGGAATGTCAGGCTCGTAGCGGTAGAGCGACGAGTTGTCGATCACCACCGCGCCGGCCCTCGCCGCCTTTGGCCCGTATTCCTTCGTGGGCCCCGAACCGATGGCAAAGAGCGCGATGTCGGTGCCCCTGAAGTCGTAGGTATCCAGGTCCCGGGTTTTCAGGGTCTTCTCGCCATAGCTGACCTCGGTGCCCAGCGACTTGCGCGAGGCAAGCGCGATCACCTCGTCCGCGGGAAACTCCCGCTCCGAGAGGATGTTCAGCATCTCGCGGCCCACATTCCCCGTGGCACCCGCGACGGCGACCTTGTAACCCATCTCCCTGGTCCCTGGCTGGAGTATTCGGACCGGCGGGGTTTACATGGTTTCGACAGGCAGGGGAATAGCGCTGTCGGCGCCGATTGCCGGGACCAGCCGCCGCTCACCCCAGCGCCCGCCGGTAGCTCACCGCCTCCGCCACATGGACCTTGCGCACGGCGTCCGAGCCGTCGAGGTCGGCGAGCGTGCGCGCCAGCCGCAGCACCCGGTGGTAGCCCCGCGCGGTGAGCTTCAGCTTCTCGGCGGCCGCCCGCAGCACCTGCTGCCCGGGCGCGTCCGGGGCCGCGACCCGGTCGAGGATCTCGCCTTCCAGTTCGCCGTTCGTGAGTCTGGATCCGTTCATCCGCCCGGCCTGCGCCCCGCGCGCCTCCGCCACGCGCTGGGCGATCCTGGCCGAGGACTCACCATGAGGCGGCAGGGCGAGGGTATCGGGCGTCACCGGCGGCACCTCGATCCTGATGTCGAAGCGGTCGACGAGCGGACCGGAGAGCCGGGCGACGTAGTCCGCGCCGCAGCGCGGCGCCCGCGAGCAGGCGCGCGAGGGATCGGTGAGGTAGCCGCAGCGGCACGGGTTCATCGCCGCCACCAGCAGGAAGCGCGCCGGGTAGCGCACATGGGCGTTGGCCCGGCTGACCACCACCTCGCCGGTCTCGATCGGCTGGCGCAGCGCCTCCAGCACGGGGCGCGCGAACTCCGGCAGCTCGTCGAGGAACAGCACGCCCCGGTGGGCGAGCGAGATCTCGCCCGGCTTCGCCTGGATGCCGCCGCCGATCATCGCCGGCATCGAGGCGGAATGGTGCGGCGCCCGGTAGGGCCGCTCCTTGAAGATGGTGCCGTCGCCAGGCTGCGCGGCCAGCGAGTAGATCGTCGAGACCTCGAGCGCCTCCTCGGGGCTCAAGGGCGGCATGATGCCGGTCAGCCGCGCGGCCAGCATCGACTTGCCGGACCCCGGCTCGCCCACCATCAGGATGTGGTGGTTGCCGGCCGCCGCCACCTCGAGCGCGCGCCGCGCCGCCTCCTGCCCCTTCACGTCGATCAGGTCGGCAGCCGAGCGGCGCGCCGCGACCGGCCCCGGCTCGGGCGGGCTCAGCGCCTTCCTGCCCTTGAAGTGGTTGACGAGGTCAATGAGCGAGGCGGGAGCCAGAACCTCGGCGGCGCCGACCCAGGCCGCCTCGGCGCCCGAGCCTTCGGGGCAGATCAGGCCGCGCTCCTGCGCCGCCGCCGCGAGCGCCGCGGGCAACGCCCCCTGCACGGCCCGGATCCGCCCGTCGAGGCTCAGCTCGCCCAGCGCCACATGGCCCTCGAGCTCCTCGGGCGGGATCAGGCCCAGCGCCCCCATCAGCGCCAGCGCGATCGGGAGATCGTAGTGAGACCCGGCCTTCGGCAGGTCGGCCGGCGAGAGGTTCACGGTGATCCGCTGCGGCGGCAGGGCAAGCCCGATCGCCGCCAGCGAGGCGCGTACCCGCTCGCGCGACTCCGACACCGCCTTGTCGGGCAGGCCGACCAGGTTGAACGCGTGCATGCCCGGCGTCAGCGCGCACTGCACCTCGACCGGCCTCGCCTCGACGCCGAGGAATGCCACCGTGTGCGCCCGGGTGACCATTGCCGCCTCGCGCCGGTCTGAGGATAACTGCTCCATCGGTGGGTGGCATCGGTTAACGCAGGGTTAACCGGGCACCGCTATCGGAGATCAGGTGGAGGCACACATGCGCATCGTCATTCTCGCGGCAGCCCTGTGCCTGGCGCTGCCGGCGCTCGCCGGCCCCGCCGACGTGCTCGAGGTCAGGGCAAGGCAGTCCGGCGGCGCCTGGAGCTTCGACGTGACCGTGCGCCATGCGGATGCGGGGTGGGATCACTACGCCGACGCCTGGCGCGTGGTCGGCCCGGACGGCACGGTCTACGGCACGCGAGAGCTCCTCCATCCGCATGTGGACGAGCAGCCCTTCACCCGCTCGCTCGACGGCGTCGCAATCCCGGCAGAGGTCACCGACGTCACCGTCGAGGCCCATGACAGCCGGCATGGATGGGGCGGCTCGGCCGTCACCGTCACCTTGCCGCGGTAGGCGTTCAGGGGCGCTTCACCATGGCCCGGGCGATGCCGAAGCCCGCGATGGCGAGCCACAACACCTCGATCAGGATCGCGCCCGGATTGGGCCGGAAGTAAAGCGACACCAACAGCAGGATCGAGCCTGCGGCATTGACGACGTGGAAGGCGAAGCCCTCGGGGTTCACGCGCCCGAGGCTGATAGCAAGATAGGCCGCGCAGATCATGAGCGAGCCGACCACGCCGACGAAGTCCAGGGCGTTGAATTCGCTCCACATCCGTGCCTCCGGTTCCGGGGCGCGCCGGCCCGCGGCGCCTCCGACAACCGATAGCACGTCAGGCGCGCGCCGCCAGCGCCGTCACGATGGCATCGCCCATTTCCGAGGTCGAGACCGGTTTACCGCCCGCAGCGCCCATCAGGTCGGCGGTGCGCACACCCCCGGCCAGCACGTCCTCGATGGCACCCTCGAGCAAGTCCGCCTCGGCGCCGAGGTCGAACGAATAGCGTAGCGCCATGGCAAAGCTCAGTATGCTGGCGATCGGGTTGGCCCGCGCCTTCCCGGCGATGTCGGGCGCGCTCCCGTGCACCGGCTCGTAGAGCGCCTTCGGCCGCCCGTTGGCCATCGGCGCGCCGAGGCTCGCGGAGGGGAGCATCCCGAGCGAGCCGGTCAGCATCGCCGCGCAGTCCGAGAGGATGTCGCCGAACAGGTTGTCCGTGACGATCACGTCGAACTGCTTGGGGTTGCGCACCAGCTGCATGGCGCCGTTGTCGGCATACATGTGGCTGAGCTCGACATCGGGGTATTCGTTGTCGTGCACCCACTGCACCTCCTCGCGCCACAGGATGCCGGCCTCCATGACGTTGGCCTTCTCCATCGAGCAAAGCCGGTTCCGGCGCTTGCGCGCCAGCGCGAAGGCCGAGCGCGCCACCCGCCGGATTTCTTCGGTGGTGTAGCGGTGGGTGTTGATGCCGACCCTTGTGCCGTCGTTGAGCTCGGTGATCCCGCGCGGCTCGCCGAAATACATGCCGCTGGTCAGCTCGCGCACGATCATGATGTCGAGCCCGGCGACGATCTCGCGCTTCAGGGACGAGAAGTCCGCCAGCGCGTCGAAGCACTGCGCGGGGCGGAGATTGGCGTAGAGGTCCATTTCCTTCCGGAGCCTGAGCAGCCCGCGCTCCGGCTTCAGCGCGAAGGGCAGGCTGTCATACTTCGGCCCGCCGACCGCACCCAGAAGCACCGCGTCGGTCGCCTGCGCCCTGGCCATGGTCGCGTCGGACAGGGGCCTTCCGTGCACGTCGTAGGCCGCGCCGCCGACGAGGTCCTCCTCGACGGCGAACTCAAGGCCACGATTGGCCGCAAACCAGTCGATCACCTTGCGGACCTCGGCCATCACCTCGGGGCCGATGCCGTCGCCCGGCAGGATCAGGAGCTTCATCGCGGCCATTTCGGGGTCCCTCCGTTCAAGGTTTCGCGCCATTTGCGCGATCAGGCTGCCTGGGTCAAGCGGGACCACGCAGCAATCCGGTGGCGGATGGCCGGGCGGCCGAGCGGGCCTGGGCCCGCGGTTGTGTGGTGCGTGCGGTGCGACTAGGCTTCGCCCGGTAGTGGCGAGAATGGGAAATCCGATGGGAACGATCCATGTCCTGGCGATCATCACGGCGCGGCCGGGGATGCGTGACAGGATGCTCGAGGCATTCCGTGCCAATGTGCCGACGGTGCGCGCCGAGGCCGGCTGCATCGAATACCAGGCGACAGTCGATGCAGCGGGAGTCGGCAGCCTGCAGACCAGGTTCGGCGAGGACACCTTTGTCGTCGTTGAGAAATGGGAGAGCCTGGAAGCGCTCAAGGCGCATGCGTCCGCCCCGCACATGTCTGCCTATGCCGCCAAGGTCCGGGACATGGTCGCGAGCCGGGTGATTCACGTGCTTTCGCCGGCCTGACGCCCGCTGACGGGCGGCGCGCCCGGTTACAGCGCCTCCTCCAGCCGGTCGGTCGCCGGCGGCGGGGTCCGGCCAAGCGCCGAGATCTCGGCGCGGAACGCGCACGTCATGCCGATCTCCAGCGCCGCCAGCGACGGGCGAAGCTGGTCCAGATTGCGCGCGCCGATGATCGGGCAGGTCACGTCCGGGTTCGCGGCCACCCAGGCCACCGCAAGGGTGACCGGGTGGTGACCGCGTTCGGCCGCAAGTTCCGCGAAGGCGCCTGCGGTCTCGTAGACCCAGTCCTCGGAATAGCGGGCGGCGTAGGTCCTGTCGGTCGCGATCCGGGCGCCCTCGGGACGCTTGCCGGGACCGTATCTGCCCGAGAGCACCCCGCCGCCGACCGGACTGTAGGTGATCACCCCCAGCCCTTCGGCCCGCGCCAGCGGCAGCATCTCGGCCTCGGCCTGACGCTTCACCAGCGAATACATCGGCTGGATCACGTCGAACCGCGCCCATCCGCGCCGCTCGGAGATGCCGAGGCCCTTTGCGATCTGCCAGGCGGCGTAGTTCGAGGCGCCGAGGTGCAGCACCTTGCCGGTCCGCACCAGGTCCTCGAGCGCGCGCAGGGTTTCCTCCAGCGGAACGTCCGGATCCCAGCGGTGCATGAACAGCACCTCGACCCGGTCGGTGCCGAGCCGCTGCAGGCTGGCCTCCACCGCCCTGACGACATGGCGCCGGTTGCCGCCGCGGGCATTCACGTCTCCGCCCATAGGGTTAGAGCATTTGGTGGTGACGATCAGGTCGTCGCGCTCGTGCTTCATGAGTCGGCCCAGCATCTCCTCGGCCCCGCCCTTCTGGTAGCTGTCGGCACAGTCGAAGAAGTTGATGCCCTGCTCGCGGCAGGCGGCATACATCGCCGCGGCCGCGGCCTCGTCCGCCTCGCGCCCGAAGGACATGGTGCCGAAGCAGAGCCGCGAGACCTTCAGCCCGGTACGGCCCAGAAGTTTGTAGTCCATGGCGAACCCTCTCCTTCGCGACAGTGCCGACCCTAGCGGAGCCGGCAGACACCCGCCACAATGGCCGTTGCCGCATGCCGGAAATGGCGGGCGGGGATTGCGGCCCGGACCCGATCGGGTATGCCCTTCGGGCACCAGCCGCCCGGAGCCACCATGACCGCCGTCATTTCCGCCGTCATTCTCATGGCCCTTCGACTCTATGGCCTGATCTCCGCCATCGGCGGCGTCCTGATTCTTCGAAATGCCCGGGAGACGCGCAGGGCGCAGGGCGACACCGACGCCCTGCGCTGGATCCTGACGGGCGGCGCCCTGACCTTCGTCACCGGCATCTTCCTCGCGAGCGGCAGCCGCTGGGCTGCCGTGCCGGCGGTGCTGCCGGCGGCACAGCAGGTGGCCCTTCACGCCCGGCAGGACAGGATCCTGCCGCCGGGCGCCGCACCGCGCGGTCCGGTTCACATGCGCATCGCGCTCGTTGTCGCCGCCGCAACCCTGGTCGCGGTGCGGAAGGGGCTCCTGGTCTAGACGCCCCGCCGCGCGCCGCCGAACCTGACCGCGGCCGCGCGCCGCTCCCACTCGGCCTCGGCGCCCAGGCGGTATTCCGCCGCGGGCCGCCCCCCGAAACGGGTCGAAAGCGCGCCGGTCGGCTCGATCAGCCCGGACCGCTCGACCATGCGGCGGAAGTTCTGCTTGTGGAGCGGCACGCCCGACACAGCCTCGGCGGCCCGCTGCAGCTCGTAGAGGGTGAAGGTCTCGCCCATCAGCTCGAACAGCACCGGCCGGTATTTCAGCTTGCCGCGCAGCCGGCCGATGCCGGTGGCGAGGATGCGGCGGTGGTCGCGCGGCGCCGCTGCTCCCAGCGCCGGCAGGTCGGCAGGCGGCACCGCGCCGCGGTCGCGCCAGGCTTCCCGCACCAGCCGAGCACTGTAGAGCAGCTCGTAGCGCTCCAGCGTCAGTTCGTCGCGCCAGGGCGCGTCGCCGGCCCCGAACAGCACCTCGACCCGCTCTGCGCGCGTGCCGTCCGGCCCGGCCTCGGCCCAGGCGCGCAGCCGCGGCAGGATGGTCTCGTCGAGGACCGCCGGAACCCCCTCGCGCCGGTCCTCCCACGGGAACCAGTGCGCCCAGGGCGTCCAGTCGCTGGCCGCCCGCGCCGCTTCGGCGGGGGCGAGGGCCAGGTAGCCGATCGAGACGGCATGCGGCTCGCCCGGGGCGCGCGCCGTGCTGCGCCGCGGGTCGCCGAACGTGTAGAGCTGCTCGATGTAGTCGAGCCGGATGCCGGCTCGCGCCTCCACCCATTCGGCGAGCGCCTCGTGCAGGGTTCGGTGCCGGTCGGGATCGAAGGCGACCGTCGGCAGGTCGCGCCCCTGCGGCCCCTGCGGCGTCAGCGCCACCGGCCGGGCTGCCGCCCCCTGCGCCTCCAGTGCCACGATCACCGCCGAGAGCTCGACCTTGACCGGCCGCATCACGGGCGAACCTGGAGATAGAGCTGGCGAAACCGGGCCAGATAGGTGCGCTGCGCCGTGTTGGTCGGCTGGGGCTTCAGGCGGACCGCCTCGAAGCCCTCGAAGTTCGGACGCGGGAAGTACCTTGCCGCGTCCGCCTCCGAGAATCCGGCGAGCTGGGTCGCCTCGAACCAGGCGGCGAGCCGGTCCGCGCGCTTGATCAGCTTCTGCGACGCCGCCGGCAGGTCGGACGGCAGCCCGAAGCGGATATGCACCGCGGCCAGCAGCCGGTTCTCGAAATCCTTGTAGTCGAGGCCGATTGCCGCCTTGAAGGGCGAGATCATGTCGCCGATCACGTATTCGGGCGCGTCGTGGAGGAGAGCCGCCAGCCGCTCCGCCGGCCCGGCCTTCGGTTTCAGCCGGCGCAGGATCTGCTCGACCAGCAGGCAGTGCTCGGCGACCGAGAAGGAATGGTCGCCGGTGGTCTGCCCGTTCCAGCGCGCGACCCGGGCGAGGCCGTGCGCGATGTCCTCGATCTCGATGTCGAGCGGCGAGGGGTGCAGCAGGTCGAGCCTGCGCCCCGAGAGCATCCGCTGCCATGCCCGCGCCGCCATCCGCGCCCCGATCCCCGTGTCTCAGCAAGCGTGGCGCCTGTCTAATCGGCGCCATTCGCATTGTCGAGCAAGCCCGGTGATGCTATGTCGCCTCCCGCTTGCTTGCGACCGTCGCACCCTGGAGGGAAGTTCATATGCACGGCATGACCGACTACGTGGTGAAGGATATCAGCCTATCGGAATTTGGCCGCAAGGAAATCCAGATCGCCGAGACCGAGATGCCGGGCCTGATGGCCTGCCGCGCCGAGTTCGGGCCGAAACAGCCCCTGAAGGGTGCCCGCATCTCCGGCTCGCTGCACATGACGGTGCAGACCGCGGTGCTGATCGAGACGCTCGTGGCGCTGGGCGCGAAGGTGCGCTGGGCATCCTGCAACATCTTCTCGACCCAGGACCACGCCGCCGCTGCCATCGCCGCCGCGGGCGTGCCGGTCTTTGCGGTCAAGGGCGAGACGCTGCCCGACTACTGGACCTATACCGACCGCATCTTCCAGTGGGCGGACGGCGAGCCCACCAACATGATCCTCGACGACGGCGGCGATGCCACCATGTACATCCTGCTCGGCGCCCGCGCCGAAGCCGGCGAGGACGTGCTGAAGGACCCGGGCTCCGAGGAGGAGGAGGTTCTCTTCGCCCAGATCCGCAAGCGCATGGTGGCCTCGCCCGGCTGGTTCACGAAGCAGCGCGCCGCCGTCCGCGGCGTGACCGAGGAGACCACCACCGGCGTCAACCGGCTCTACCAGCTCATGCAGAAGGGGCTGCTGCCGTTCCCGGCGATCAACGTCAACGACTCGGTGACGAAGTCGAAGTTCGATAACAAGTACGGCTGCAAGGAATCGCTCGTCGACGGCATCCGGCGGGGCACCGACGTGATGATGGCCGGCAAGGTGGCGGTCGTCTGCGGCTACGGCGATGTCGGCAAGGGCTCGGCCGCCAGCCTACGCGGCGCCGGCGCGCGCGTCCTGGTGACCGAGATCGACCCGATCTGCGCGCTGCAGGCCGCGATGGACGGCTACGAGGTGGTGACGCTGGACGAGGCCGCGCCCCGCGCCGACATCGTGATCACCGCGACCGGCAACAAGGATGTGGTCACTGTCGATCACATGCGCAGGCTGAAGGACATGGCGATCATTGGCAACATCGGCCACTTCGACAACGAGATCCAGGTCGCAGCGCTGAAGAACTTCAAGTGGACCAACGTGAAGCCGCAGGTCGACCTGATCGAGTTCCCGGACGGCAAGCGGATGATCCTCCTGTCCCAGGGCCGGCTCCTGAACCTCGGCAACGCCACCGGCCACCCGAGCTTCGTCATGTCGGCGAGCTTCACCAACCAGGTGCTGGCGCAGATCGAGCTGTGGACCAAGCCGGGTCAGTACAAGAACGAGGTCTATGTGCTGCCCAAGCACCTCGACGAGCGCGTGGCGCGGCTGCATCTGGCGAAGCTCGGCGTGAAGCTGACCGAGCTCAGCGACCAGCAGGCGAGCTATATCGGCGTGAAGCAGACCGGGCCGTTCAAGCCCGAGCATTACCGGTACTGACCGCCGGGCGGGCCCCCGGCACCCCGCGTCATTCCGCCGGGGTGCCGATGCCATAAAGCCGCAGCATGTCCGTGTACCGTCCGGCGCGCGCCTTCTCGGGCGAGAAGCCGGGCGGCGGGACGTTGTCCTTCATGCCCGAGCCGTCGAGGATCCGGTTCATCATCGCGTAGATGGCGGTCATGAAGATGATGTCGTTGATCCCCGCCTCGGACCAGCCGGCAGCAAGCAGCGCGTCGAAATCCGTCTGGGTCATGTCCGCCGGCGCCCGCGTCAGCTTCGCGGCATAGTCGAGCGCCGCCGCCATCTGCGGCCGCAGGCTGGGGTGGCGGGTATCGACCGCCATCTCGCCCAGCACCGCCGGCTCGATCCCGAAGGCCAGCGCGTAGCGGGCATGGGCGGCGAAGCAGTAGCCACAGCCGTTCAGCGCCGAGACATGGACCGCGATCAGCTCGCGCTCGCCGATCGCGAGTTCGGACTCCCCGGTCCGCAGGATGTCGTCGTGCAACTGCAGCAGCGACGCGATCCCCTTGGGGAAGCGTTTCCACAGCGCGGAGAGGTGATGCTTGCCGGGGAGAGAGGGGTAGAAGCTCATGCGGCGGATCCTTTCCGGGCGGCATGCCGCGCCGTCCTCGTCGGGGCCGGAGCGACTTCCGGCCGGTCGACAGTCTAGGGCAGTCGCCATGCCGGACAAGCCGCCAGGCGGAAGCGGGGCACGCCGTTCGGGCCGGGGCGCGTCGCTCCGGCCCGCGATGCGGATCGGGTGCCGCCTCAGAAGTGGATCACCAGATCCGTCAGGAAGCGCCAGCCATAGGCGTGGTCCTCGTCCTGGAGCACATTCACATCGGCTCCGACACCGAGCATCAGGTTGTCGGTGAGGCCGTAACGGAACCCGCCGCCGAGCGTCAGGATCGTCTCGGGGTCGTGCGAGCCCACATCGAGGATGTCGGCGCCCGTCAGGCTGTCGAACGGTGCCGCGTTGGGCAGCTGGTCGCCGCCGTCGAACGGAACGAACAGGTTCATCTCGAGCGCCGGGAAGAAGCGGTCGAACACCTCGTAGTCGCCGTGCAGCGACGCGAGGAAGTTCGATGTTCCGCTGTCGCCGAGCGCGATCTGTGCGCCGACCATGCCCTGGATCTGCGCCGGACCCGAGACCTGAGCGGCGGACACGAAGGGATTCAGATAGCCGTTGTCGATTCCGTTGAGATCGATCCCGGCGCTGTCGATGTTGCCGACGGGCACCGTGTAGCGCAGGCCGGGCGTGACGATCAGGCCGCTCGCCGGATCGCTGATCAGAGCATACTTGAACCCGAAGGCGATGTCGTTGAAGCCGTCGTCGTCCGGCAGCACGCTGTCGAAGTTGACCCAGGAATAGCCGTCGGTCGTGGCGATGAAGCCCAGCCGGTCGGTGATCGCGAGCCGCGCCTGAAGACCCACCACGTTGACGTTGCCGCCATTGGTGATGAAGTCGTCGGGGATGTCGTGATAGGCGTAGAACGGCTTCAGCTCGGTGGTGATGAAGGGCGTCTCGTTGAACACCGGGTTGGTGATCGGCGGGCGATAGTTCGAAAATCCGCCCTCGCCGAACGAGCCCGTCAGCGAGAGGCCGAACGGTCCTTCGGCCTGCGCCGCAGGAGCGCAACCCAGCGTGGCCATCGCCGCCAGGGCGGCTCCGCCAAGGCGCATCGTCATCGTACCCATTTGCGTCTCCATCGTCATACTTGTCACGGTGCCCTGGCGACTTCCGGCCGCGTGCCACACCGTCCGACGCTGGTAGTCATCGAGCTTGCCAGTCACCTTGATCTGGATCACCCTTCACGCGTCGACAAAGATTTGTGATGAAGTCGCAACAGCTCGCGGGGCCCGTGCTCCTTTCATTGCGTGGCAATGCCCGGCACTCCGCCCCCACCCCGCCAGACGAGAGGCAGGATGCGGATTCTCGAGACGGCTCTCTACGCGGTGAACCTGGCCGAGACGGCCGGTTTCTACGAGCGCGTCCTCGGTCTCGAGCGCATTGCCGAGGCCGAGGGGCGGCATGTGTTCTTCCGTGCCGAGGGGCAGGTCCTGCTGCTGTTCGATCCGGAGGCGACGCGGCGCCCGCCCAGCCCTGGCGGCCTGCCGGTGCCACCCCACGGGGCGACCGGCCCGGGCCATGCCTGCTTCGCCGCCACCGCCGCCGGCATCGAGCGCTGGGTGGCGCATCTGGCGAGCCATGGCGTCATCATCGAGTCCGACTTCGAATGGCCGGGCGGAGGCCGCTCGATCTATTTCCGCGACCCGGCCGGCAACTCGCTGGAATTCGCCGAGCCACGGATCTGGGGACTGTAGGACGGGATTCATTCCGCTGACGGTTCGGGCTCTCCAGGCCGGGTGGACGGATTGACTCAGGTAGCGTTTCGAGGAGTTCCGCGGGCTGATTTGCGTGATTGATGGATAGCCGACCGAATCGGAGCGTCGGCGATGTCGACGAAGATGACCGAGGCGGACCGGGAGATAGCCCTGGAGGTAATCCGGGTCTGCGTCCCGGCACGGGGCGCGAAGGCCCGCGATGACCGGCGGCGAGGCCGCCGACAGTCCGCAATTCGAGACCCTGATCGACCTCGGTCCCGACGCGGCGCCCCGCGCCGTGGTCGCCGGCAAGGACTATGGCAGCAATGCCAGTCGGGCGCTGGCCCGGCAACGCGGCGCCGTTCCGGTCATCCCCTATCGCTCCACCAGCAAGGCGATCCCGGCGCGGTTCGCCACCGCCCCCGATCGCGGACGCGCCCGCATCGAGCAGGCCGGCGGCAAGCTCAAACGCTTCAAACGCATCGCCCTGCGCTGCGAGAAGACCGCACGAAACCGCAGATCGTTCGTCGCCATCGCAGCCGCACCCATCTTGATCAAATCCGGCAACACGGCCTAGAATATGGGCCATAGTGCGTGCGCGCAGAATTGTCTGGCGCAGAGTTCTTCAGAATATTTTCAAGCCTCTTGGCTTCCAGTTCCGTTAGTTCGAGGAATTCTGCAATTCTCGGTAGCCAATCGAGTTCCGGCGCCCCATCGCCGATTTCTGCTGCACTCAGACGTCCGGCGCCAACGCCGATAGCGTCCGCCATCTGAATTGAAAGCTGCCGGTCGTCCTTACGCTTCGCGATACAGAAACGACCGAAGGGTGAGTCGCGTTTCAATTGAGACTCCTGAAAGCTGCGGGAGAGCAAATTTTGATGATCTTGTCAATCGAACCACAAGATGTGGTGTGGGAATCTGGTGCGCATACCCACCCCCGTCATCCTTTCCCGAAATAATCCTCGCACCCGCCCTCGCGGCGCACATCTGCCGTGCAGCAGTGCAGCCCGCCGCCGAAGGCGTAGGCGTCGCGCAGGTCCACCGGGATGACCTCCATGCCGAGCCTGTCCATCTGCTCGGCCTGCCAGACCTCACTGGCCTCGACGCAGACGGTTTTGGGGTCGAGGACCAGGACGTTCATGCTCAGCCAGACGGACGAATAGCACAGCGGCGGCGGGCTGTTGTGGGCGGGCTGGGCGGCGTCGACGATCTGCCAGCCGTTGCGGGCGAACATCGCGCGCTGGTCGTCGGGCAGCCTCCGCTGGGGGTTGTTCAGGATCAGGCCCGGGCGCAGGGGCGTGAAGGTGGCGTCAATGTGGATCGGGTAGGGGTCGCCGGGGAAGTTCACCGCGTGGACCCGGTGATCGGGGAAGTGGCGGCGCAGCCACTCGATGCCCTTGAGGTTGGTGGTGAAGCCGTGCTGGACTACGAGGTCGCGACCGAAGCGCAGCACGTCGGCGGCGTCGAAGAGCGGCTCTTCCTCGGTGGTGACGAAGAACTTCTCCGCCGCCCATTGCAGGCGCTTCTGCACGCCGATCTTCTCGGAGAGATAGTCGGGCCGGTAGTCGGCATCGGTCAGCCGGGGCTTCGGCGCCGCCTCGTGGCGGAAGTTGGGGTCCTCCTGCCAGTAGCGCTGCAGCAGCGGGCGGTAGCAGAGATACTCGAACCACCGGCAGCGGTAGGACATGGTGGCCTCAAGGATCTCGTTGCCGACCGTCAGCAGCACGTCGCGCGGCGGCATGCAGCCGAACATCGAGCCGGTGGTGAAGTCCGGGGTGGTGACGGGCTGGCTGAAGTCGAGCGGGGTCGGGCGGTCGACGCGGATGCCGCGCTTCCTCAGCAGGTCGGCAAAGTTGTCGAGGAGCTCGTTGGCGCGGTCGATGGTCTCCCTGGGGCGCATGCCCCACTGGCCCCGCATGTCCGAATCCTCGGGCACCTTGGCATCGAGTGCCGGCTCGGGCGGCGGGACGTGTCCGTTGTCGGCGCGCCCGACGATGACGTGGCGGAGCGGATCCCACTCGTTCCACGAGTTCACCACGGTCGCCGCCGGATTCCGCTCGCCGGCGTGCGGCCTATCGGCGGTTTGCAGGTTCATGGCGGTCCCCCCGGCAACGGTTGCCAGGCCGATCTTCGGCAGGCGCGGGCCGCGATCAAGCGGAATCTGGCGCGGGCGGGGAAAAGCGGCTAGGAGGGCGCGTCTGGCACCCCCCTCCCCATCCGTCCCCGCAAGAGGGGCGGAAGGCGCGCGGGGGGCGGGGCGGCAAAGGGGAGAGCGAGATGGCCGGAACGCCGCAGCGCAGCATCCTGATCACCGGCTGCTCGTCCGGCATCGGCCACCATGCCGCCCATGCGCTCAGCGCGCGGGGATGGCGGGTCTTCGCTACCTGCCGCAAGGAGGAGGACTGCCAGCGCCTGCGCGAAGAGGGGCTGGAGAGCTTCCGGCTCGACTACGAGGACACCGAGTCGATCGGGGCCGCCTTCGAGGAAACACTGGAGCGCGGCGGCGGGCGGCTCGATGCCCTCTTCAACAACGGCGCCTACGCGATTCCCGGCGCGGCCGAGGACCTGCCGGTGCAGGCGATGCGGCAGATCTTCGAGGCCAACTTCTTCGGCTGGCATGCGCTGACCCGCCGGGCGGTCCCGGTGATGCGGGCGCAGGGGCACGGGCGGATCCTGATGAATTCCTCGGTGCTGGGGCTGGCGGCGCTCAGGATGCGGGCGGCCTACGTAGCGACAAAGTTTGCGCTCGAGGGCTACACCGACACGCTGCGGCTCGAGCTGCGGGACACGCTGATCCACGTGATGCTGATGGAGCCCGGCCCGATCCGGACGAGGATCCGAGAGAACGCGCGGGCCCATTACGAGCGCTGGATCGACCGCGAGACCTCGGTCTGGGCCGGCTTCTACCGCGACACGCTGGAGCCCCGGCTCTACAAGGACAAGCCGGCGCCCGACCCGTTCGAGCAGAGCCCGCTGGCGACGACCGCGAAGGTGATCCACGCCATGGAGAGCCGGCGGCCGAAACCGCGCTATTATGTAACCAAGGCGACGTGGATGGTCGCGACGCTCCGGCGGGTGCTGCCGACACGGCTGCTGGACGGCGTCCTGACCCGGAGCTGAGGAGGAGCGGATGTCGGGCTTCCTGTTCTACCTGGCGGCGCTGGCCTGTCTCGCGACCTTCGGGGTGCTGGCCTGGGGCATCATCGGCTTCGGCGCCGGCACCCGGAAGGGTATCGAGGGGGCGCGGTTCTCGAACAGGCTGATGCGCTGGCGGATCATCGCGCAGTTTGTCGCCATCATCCTGGTGCTGCTGACGGTCTGGGCGATCCGCAGCGGGAACTGAGGCGGCTGGCGCGGCTTGATGGGGGCGACCGATCACGCTAGCGTCGCCGTGCCGCATGCCGCGGCACTGGCCGAGGACGTTCCGGTTTGAGCCATTGCTTGATGACCGCCGCAGCGCATTCCGGCGCGGCTTACCGCCGACGGGGCGCGCGCCTCGCGGCGCTGCCGCTGCTTCTGGTCGCGGCGCTGCTCTCTGCCTGCACTACGGTGCTGGCACGCAACCCCGTGCCGGAGGAGGATCTCGACACGGCCTCCCCATACGGGATCGCCGGCGCACTGCTCAGGACCTGGGGCGACGAACTCGACAAGACCGAGGTCGAGGCGATCGCGGCCGACCGCATAAGGCTGCTGCGCGAGGCCAGGGCTGACGCGATCGCCGCGGGCAGGCCGATACCGCAGGCCGCCCTGCTGCTCTCGGGCGGCGGACCGGACGGCGCCTTCGGCGCGGGGCTCCTGAACGGCTGGACCGCGCGCGGTGACCGGCCCGAGTTCTGGGCCGTGACCGGGATCAGCACCGGCGCGATCATCGCGGTCCTGGCCTTTCTCGGCCCTGACTATGACGACGAGCTGAAGGAGGTCTACACCGCCTACCGCACCCGGGACCTGCTGCAGCGCAGCCTGTTCTCGGCGCTCACCGGCGGGACCGCGCTCACCGATACGAGCCGCTACCGGCAGCTGATCGAGCATTATGTGGACGACGCGGTGGTGGCGCGGATCGCCGACGAGTATCGCAAGGGCCGGGTGCTGATGGTCGGAACGACCAATCTTGACGCGGCCCGGCCGGTCGTGTGGAACATCGGCGCCATTGCCGCGACCGGCCATCCGATGGCAAAGCGCCTGATCCACGACGTGATTCAGGCATCCTCGGCGATCCCCGCCGCATTCCCGCCCGTGCTGATCCCGGTCGTGGCGCGAGACGGGCAGCGCCATGACGAGATGCACGTGGACGGCGGCGCCACCCAGCAGGTGATGCTGTTCAGTCCGCAGTTTCCGATGCTGGCGATTGACGAGAAGCTCGGGGTGAGGTTCGACCGCACGGCCTTCGTCGTGATCAACAACAAGATCGACAGGCCCTACGACCCGGTCAAGCCCCGTCTGGCAGCGATCGCCGGGGCGGCAGCGAGCAGCCTGATCGGCGGATCCGGTACGGGCGACATCTACAAGATCTTCGCCATCGCCCAGCGCGACCACATCGCGCTGCGCATCGTGTCGATCCCGCGCGATTTCACGATGGAGCCCGCGGAGGCCTTCGATCCCGTCTACATGAAGGCGCTCTACGATCTGGGTTACGAATACGGCCTGAGCGGCGACAAGTGGTCTCCGCGGCCGGAGGACTTCGCGACCTGGCCCTGAGTGCGGACGGACGGCGCGCGGCAGACCGGCGCGGGCACGCTATAGGGCGAGGCTGTGCCGTGCGGGCCGGGCGCCGAAATAGGCGTCGAACTCGGCCGCGACCAGCCGGGTGTGGCTTCGCCAAGCGGGGGCGATGCGGAAACCGCCGTGCCAGCTCTCGAGCGCACCCTCGGGAGCCTGCCGCAGGAGGCGCCCGGCAGTCTCGGCCAGCGGCCTGGCGAAATCGCCGTAGCGGGCGCGGAGCCGGTCGATGTCGAGCCGGAACTGGCAGAGGATCTCCTCGATTGCGTCGCGCCTGACGCGGTCGTCGAGCGTCAGCGCCCGGCCGCGCTGTGCCGCCAGGCCGCCATGCTCGATCCGGAGCTGGTAGGTTGCTGTGACCGGCTCGTTCTGCACGTAGCCCTGCGGCAGGAATCCGATCGCCGATGCACCGAAGCCGATCAGCGCCTCGGCCGGGTCGACCGTGTAGCCCTGGAAGTTGCGGCGCAGCGTGCCGTCGCCATGCGCCCGGGCGAGACTGTCGCCGGGCCTCGCAAAGTGGTCGATGCCGATGGCGGTGTAGCCGGCGTCCTTCAGCATCCGCGAGGCCAGGGCGAACTGGGCCTGGCGCTCCTCCGGCCCCGGCAGGGCGGCCTCGTCGATCAGCTTCTGCCGCCTGGCCATCCAGGGCACATGGGCATAGCCGAAGAGCGCGATCCGATCCGGCGCGAGTCCGATGACCTGCTCGAGCGTGCGCGCGAGGCTCGCCTGCGTCTGGTGCGGGAGGCCGTAGAGCATGTCGATGTTCACGCCCGAGACCCCGATGCCGCGCAGGGAACCGATCACGTCGCGCGTCATCTCCCATCCCTGCTGGCGCCCGATCGCCCGCTGCACGGTCTCGTCGAAATCCTGAACCCCGACCGAAGCGCGGCTCAGGCCGGCATCGGCGAAGGCCGCCACGCGTTCTGGGGTCATGTCGCGGGGGTCAATCTCGGCCGCGAACTCGGCCTCGGCCAGCTTCGGGAACTGCGCACGCATGTGGCGCGCGAGGCGGCGGATGTCGCCCGGTGCCAGCACGGTGGGCGAGCCGCCGCCCCAGTGCATCTGCGAAACCGGATGCTGCCCGCCGACCAGCCCGGCGACGCGGGCGACCTCGCGCTCGAGCTGGGCAAGGTAGCGGGTGATCGGATAGTACATCCGCGAGCCCTGCGTCCGGCAGGCGCAGAACCAGCACAGCTCGTCGCAGAACGGAATGTGCAGATAGAGCGATATTGCCGCACCCGGTGGCAACTCGGTGAGCCATCTCTCATATTGCTCGGGGCCGACCTCCGGAACGAAGTGCGGAGCGGTGGGATAGCTGGTATAACGGGGGACGCTCCGCGAAAGCGATTCCGGGCCGAAAGGCGAGAGAGGGTCGGTCATGGCGGAGAAGATCGTCCAGGAATGCTGCTGGCGGCATTGACGCAGATCAATCGAGGGAGCGGGGACGCCGATTGGAGGAGGGAATGCCCGGACTGCAGAAGCTCGAGCTTCGGATCGCCTGCGAGCCGAAGGAGCGTTGCGCCGACTGCACCATCCGCCACCGTGCCGTCTGCACCTATTGCGGGCCGCAGGAGCTGGCCCTGCTCGACGCCATCAAGTTCTACCGCAACTACAATCCGGGCCAGGAGATTGTCGCGGCCGGCGAGGAGACCGGGTTCCTCGGGTCGGTGGTCGATGGGGTGGTGGCGCTCTCGAAGACCATGCCAGACGGCCGTCGGCAGACGGTCGGGCTGATGTTCCCCTCGGATTTCATCGGCCGTCCGATGCGCCCGGTCGCACCCTACGACGCCGTCGCCGTGACGCCGGTCCGGCTGTGCCTTTTCGCCCGCAGCCGGTTCGAGCGGGTCCTGAAGGAGTCACCGGCGCTCGCGCGGCGGCTGCTGGAGATGGCGCTGGACGAACTCGACGCGGCGCGCGACTGGATGGTGCTCCTCGGCCGCAAGACCGCGCAGGAGAAGATCTCGAGCTTCCTGGTGATCCTCGCCCGCCGCGCGGCGGCGCTCGGGAATGCCGAACTGAGCGACGGACTGAGCTTCGACCTGCCGCTGACCCGCGAGGCGATCGCCGATTATCTGGGCCTGACCATCGAGACCGTCAGCCGCCAGATCACGGCGCTGCGGAAGGCCGGTGTGATCGAGCTGCTGGACACGCGGCGCGTCCGGGTGCCGAACTTCCTGGCGCTGCTCGACGCCTCGGGCGAGGACGCCGACGGCGGCATGATCGACTGAAGCCCGCAGGCTGCTGCGATCAGGCGTCGACCAGTTCGGCCGCCTTTCGCAGGTCGACCGACACGAGCTGGCTGATCCCGCGCTCGACCATGGTCACCCCGAACAGCCGATCCATCCGGCTCATCGTTATGGCGTGGTGGGTGATGATCAGGAAGCGCGTGTCGGTGCGCCGGACCATTTCGTCGAGCAGGTCGCAGAACCGCCCCACGTTCGCGTCGTCGAGCGGTGCGTCGACCTCGTCGAGAACGCATATCGGCGCCGGGTTCGACAGGAAGACCGCGAAGATCAGCGACAGCGCCGTCAGGGTCTGCTCGCCGCCCGAGAGGAGAGAGAGGGTGGAGAGCTTCTTGCCCGGCGGCTGGCAGAGGATCTCGAGCCCGGCATCGAGCGGGTCGTCCGATTCCACCATGATCAGGCGAGCCTCGCCGCCACCGAAGAGGTGCCGGAACAGCTGGGAGAACTTGTCATTGACCTGATCGAAGGCGCGCAGGAGTCGCTCGCGCCCCTCGCGATTGAGCTCGCCGATGCCGGAGCGGAGCTTGGCGATGGCAGCCTCGAGATCGGCCTTCTCCCGGCCGATCTGGTCACGCTCGGCCTGCACTGCCGTTGCATCCTCCTCGGCGCGGAGGTTGACGGCGCCGAGGGCATCGCGCTGGCGGCGGAGCCGCGTGACTTCTGCCTCGGCCGCATCGGCGGCCGGCAGCTCTTCGGCGGTGCCGACGGTCTCGCGCAGCGCCTCGGGTTCGGTCTGCAGGTCCTCGCGGATGCGCGCCGCCGCCTCGTGGAGGCGGCCGGCCGCGCCTTCGAGCCGCGCCTCGAGGCGGGCCCGGGCCTCGCGCCGGTCAGACGCTGCGCGTTCGGCCTCGCGCTCGGCCGTCTCGACCGTGCGCAGCCGGGTCTCGCCCTCGGCGAGGGCATCGGCCGCGGCGCGGCGGCGCACTTCCGCCCGTTCGATCTCGGTGTCGAGCATCGCGTGCTTCTTCCCGAGATCGGCCGGAACCGCCTCGGCCGCGACCCGTGCCTCCGCAGTCTCGGCGATGCGGCGCCCGAGCTCGGCGATGCGGCTGCCGGCATGCTCGAGGCGCTCCTGCCAGCCGGCGCGCTCGCGGGCGATCATGGCGAGACGCTTCTCCCGGGCGAGCCCTTCGCGACGGACCTCGTCGGCGCGGCTGCGCGCCGCGAACATGGCCGTGCGCGCGAGATCGACTTCGCCGCGCTTGGCCTCGACCGCGGCGCGGGCCGCACCGACATCCTCGATCCCTCCGAGCGCCTCCTCGGCCTCGGCCAGGGCAGCTTCGGCGGCGGTGCGCTCGGCTCCGCGAAGCTCGAGCGAATGGCGCTGGGTCTCGAGCTTGGCCCCGTGGAGCTGGAGCTCGGCCTCGGCCCGGGAATGCGCCCGGGCAGCCTCGGCCAGCGCCTGATCGGCGGCGCGGCGGCGCGCACGCAGCTCGGCCTCGTGCCCGGTGCCCTGCGCAAGCGCGTCCCGTGCGGCCTCGTGCGCGGCTGCCGCGGCGGCCCGGCGCGTCTCGACGGCCGCCAGCGATTCGGCAAGCGCTTTCAGCCGGTTCTGCTGTTCGAGCCGCAACGCCGCCGTCGAAGAGGCGTCGCTGGCGCGGACCCGGTAGCCGTCCCAGCGCCAGAGGTCGCCCGCACGGCTGACCAGGCGCTGGCCGGGCAGGAGCGCGGCCTGCAGCGCATCGCCCTGCTCGCGGGCCACAATCCCGACCTGGCCAAGGCGACGCGCCAGCAGATCGGGGCCGGTGACTTGCACGGCGAGCGGTTGGGCGCCGGCGGGAAGCGGGGCGTTGTCCGCATAGGCGGCCAGCGTGACCCAGCCGGTCGAGGTGGCGCCATGCCCGAGCTCGGCGGCGCGCAGGTCGTCGCCGAGTGCCGCGCCCAGCGCGGCCTCGTAGCCGCGGGCGACGGCGACCCGGTCGATGAGCTGCGCCTTGGCGCCGGCCTCTCGCGCCAGGAGCCGCTCGAGCGCCTGCATCTCGGCGCGGAGCGCAGTGACCTCGCCCTCGAGCTCGGAGAGCGCCGCGCGGGCCTCCGCCTCGGCGATCTGGGCCCGGGCCCGGGCGGCCTCCGCGGCATCGAGCGCCTGCTCGGCGGCCTGGGCATCGGCACGGGCGGAGGTCTCGGCCGCGGCGGCGGCCTCGAGCGCCGCTCCCGCCCGGACGATCCCGGCACCGAGGGCACGCTCGGCCTCCTCGGCCCGGGCGATGTCGGCCGCGATTCGCGCCAGCGCGCCGCCGGCCTCGTCGCGTCGGCGTTCGGCGGCGGCGGCGCGGGCAGCCAGCCGCGCCGCCTCCTCGGTCAGGCGGTCGAGCGCGGTCTCCTCCCCGCTCAGCGCCTCGCCGGCGGTGCGGGCCGCGTCCTGCGCGGCAGCGAGCATGCGTTCGTGGCCTTCGTGGGCGGCGTGGAGGGCCTGCTCCTCGTCGTCGAGCCGTGCAACGGTGCCGCCGGCATCGCGGGACAGCGTCTCCTCGCGCACGAGGTCGATGGCGAGCTGGCGGGCGCGCCCCGTCAGCGCCTCGATCTCGGCCCGCGCCCGCATCTCGCGCTCGGCCAGCTGGTCACGCTCGATCGCGAGGCGCTGGGTCAGCGCCGCGGCAATCGCCTCCTCCTGGCGCAGGGGAGGCATCGCCTCCTCGGCGGCCTCGCGGGCACGGCGGGCGGCCTGCACCGCGGTCTCGGCGGCAGCGGCGGAACGGGTGCCCTCGGCGAGCCCGTGCCCGGCGGCGGCATGCTCCTCGTCGGCGAGCCGCCAGCGCAGGAACAGCAGCACCGCCTCGGCGCGGCGCAACTCCTCGGCGATGGCCCGGTAGCGCCGGGCCTGCGCCGCCTGACGCTCGAGCGACTTGATCTGGGTGTCGAGCTGCTCGATCACGTCGGCGACACGGGCGAGGTTGGTCTCGGCCCCGCTCAGCTTCAGCTCGGCCTCGTGGCGGCGCTGGTAGAGGCCGGAGATGCCCGCCGCCTCCTCGAGGATGCGCCGGCGCGCCTTCGGCCTGGCGTTGATCAGCTCGCCGATCTGGCCCTGGCGGACCAGCGCCGGCGAGTGCGCGCCGGTCGAAGCGTCGGCGAACAGCATCTGCACGTCGCGCGCGCGGGCATTTCTGCCGTTGATCGTGTACGCGGAGCCGATCTCGCGGGTGATGCAGCGGCTGACCTCGAGCACGTCGTCGCCGTTGAAGGCCGCGGGTGCCAGCCGGTCGCGGTTGTCGATCAGCACCTCGACCGAGGCCGAGTTCCGCGCCGGCCGCGATTCGGCGCCGTTGAAGATCACGTCGTCCATGCCTTCGCCGCGCATCGCCGAGGGCCGGTTCTCGCCCATCACCCAGCGCAGTGCCTCGAGCAGGTTCGACTTGCCGCAGCCGTTCGGGCCAACGACGCCGGTCAGGCCCTCGGCGATCACCAGTTCGGAGGGATCGACGAAGGATTTGAAGCCCTGAAGTCTGAGCCTGGTGAAATGCACCCTGACTGCCCTGCCCCGGCCTGCCTGCCGGTCTTGCGTTTTGGACTTGCGTTCCTGCCTCGCGCGGTGTGGGCCCTGGCGGCTCCGGTCCCCGCTTCGGCCGCAGTTTGCGGGAAGTGGGGGCGGGATGTCAACGCGCCAGCACGGGCATCTTGCGGTTATCCACAGGCACCATACAAAATCTGGAGCGGATTCGCTGCCGCTCCTGCGAACCCGGGCGCCAACTCGCGGCCCTTGCTCCCGGCCGGTAAGCCCGCCTGCCTCAGAGCAGCGGGTCGATCAGCTTCACGAACTCGTCATAGGCCATCGCGCCCGAGTGCTTCTCGCCATTGATGACGAAGGTCGGCGTCGAGGTAACCCCGTCTGCAGTCGCGTTGGACTGGTAGGTCTCGATCAGCTTCCGTGCATATTCCTGGTCGCCGAGACAGGCACTCAGCTGCTCGGCGGTCAGCCCGTTCAGGCGCCCGATCTTGGCGATCTCGACGCCGATCTGGTCCTCTGGAACGCCAGTCCAGGCCTTCTGCTTCTTCAGGAACTGGTCGGCCATCGGGTAGAAGCCGGCCTCGCCGCCGCACCGGGCGGTCATCGAGGCCCAGAGGCCGTAGCGGTCGAAATAGACCTCGCGCAGGATGAACCTGACCTTGCCGGTGTCCACGTAGTTCGCCTTGAACTCGGGCCAGGTGTTGACGTGGAAGGCCGCACAGTGCGGGCAGGTGAAGGAGGCGTATTCAACGACCGTCACCTTGGCGTTCGCGTCGCCGAGCACGACATCGCCCATCACCGGCTCGGCCCGCGCGGCCGCCGGCAGCAGCGCGAGCGCCGCAGCGGCAGCGGCGGTCACCATCAGGTCGCGGCGGTTCGGGTGGTTCTGCATCGGCGTCTCCTAGTTGTCCGGATCGGTCCGGCGGGAAGGGGAGGCGGGCGCGGCGTCGCGCGACAGCACCTGGGCGGCCATGCGGGTCAGCGCGGCGCGCAACTCCGGGGTCCGGATGCCTCGGGTCAGCTCGGCCGCGCGGGCCTCGGCCTCCGGGCCCGGCGTGCGGGGTTCGGCATCACCGGGGCCACCGCCGAAGCGGTAGGCCGCGGCCGGGGGTTCGCCAAAGCCCGGCGCCCCGGTGGTCTGGGTTATCTTGAGCCGGTGCACCGCGCGGTAGCCATAGAACTGGTTCACACGCTCGAGGATGCGCGGGGCGAGATGCTCGACCTCGACCGCCCTCGCCCCCGCGGCCCGGACGATCAGCGTGGCGCCGATCTCGCGGGCGCGGGAATAGCTCACCTTCACCGGAGCGCAGAGGCCGGCGAGGCGCTCGCCGACGATCTCGGCCCAGCGCAGCAGGACCTCGGGCTCGGCAAAGCCGTGGCGGGCGGCCACCTCGCGCAGATGCGCGTGGACGGTGGCAACCGGGCGCTCGAAGCCCCGGGCGCGCCGCCCGTGCTGCCGGGCCCCGCCTCCGCCCGCGCCTCGGCTCTTGTCTCTCTCGGTGCCCAGCGCCATGCTCCTGCCGGCCGCTCCTGCGTCACACTCCACGCCGGGGAGGAGACGATCCGTCGCCTGTTACGACGGAATCCGGCCGGAGGGAAAGATAGGCTCGCCCCGGAGGGATCACAATATTGCAATCGCCCGCCCATCCGCAGGACCGACTCGCGGCGCTCCTGCTGGCCTGGTACGACCGGCATCACCGGGAGATGCCCTGGCGCGTGCCGCCGGCGGCGCGGGCGGCCGGGCTGCGGCCAGACCCCTATCATGTCTGGCTGAGCGAGGTGATGCTGCAGCAGACCACGGTGGCGGCGGTGCGCGGCCATTTCCTCGACTTCACCCGCCGCTGGCCGCGGGTCGAGGCGCTGGCGGCGGCGCCCGCCGGGGAGGTGATGGCCGCCTGGGCGGGGCTCGGCTACTACGCGCGCGCCCGCAACCTGCATCGATGCGCCCAGGCCGTGGCGGCGCTGGGCGGGCGGTTCCCGGAGACCGAGGCGGAGCTTAGCGCCCTGCCCGGCATCGGCCGCTACACGGCGGCGGCAGTCGCGGCCATCGCCTTCGACCGGCCGGCCGCGGTGGTGGACGGCAATGTGGAGCGGGTGATGGCCCGGCTCCATGCCGAGACCGACCCGCTGCCGGGCATCAAGGCGCGGCTCCGCACCCATGCCGCCCGGCTGACGCCGCAGACGCGTCCCGGCGACTATGCCCAGGCGGTGATGGATCTGGGGGCGACGGTCTGCACGCCGCGCAAGCCCGCCTGCGGAATCTGCCCTTGGGCCGCGGCCTGCCGGGCGCGGGCGGCCGGGATCGCCGCGAGCCTGCCCGCGAAGGCGCCGAAGCAGGCGAGGCCGGTGCGCTATGGCACCGCCTTCGTGGCGCTCGACGGCGCCGGGCGGCTCCTGGCCGAGCGGCGCCCGGCGCGGGGGCTGCTCGGCGGCATGCTGGCGCTGCCCTCGACCGAGTGGGCCGAGGCGATGCCGGCGCCCGAGCCCCCCTTCGCCGCCGACTGGCGCGGGGCGGGCGAAGTCCGGCATGTCTTCACCCATTTCCACCTGCGGCTCGCGGTGCTCTGGACCCGCGGCCCGCTTCCCGCAGGCGCGATGGCGGTCGAGGCGGCGCTGGCCGCCATGCCGACAGTGTTCAGAAAGGCGGCGCGGCTGGGGCTGGCGGCGGCGGGGGCGTAGGCCGCCCGGACGAGGGCGCGCGTGGCACCCCCCTCCCTCCCCCGCAAAAGGGGGGGGCGGGGGCGCATCAGGGCAAGGGGGGCGCCGGATGGACCACCATCCCGGCACTTGAAAAAAGAAGGGCCCCCTTGCGGGGGCCCCAAGGTGCGGGCCGAGGCGCCGGCCCGGGCAGGAAACGCGTGAGTTCTAGCCGGTCATCTCGGCGCGGAGCTGCTGGCGGAGCACGTCGATCGGCACCGGGTGCCCGTCGCGCCGGAACGTCCAGTAGGTCCAGCCGTTGCAGGAGGGCGCCCGCTCGAGCTCGGCGCCGACCTTGTGGATCGAACCGGTGACCCGCTCGGCCACCAGCGTTCCGTCGGCGCGCACCCGCGCGGTATGCCGGCCGTTGGCCGAGACCAGCACCTCGCCCGGCTCGAGCAGGCGGCGCTCGACCAGGGTGCCGAAGGGGATGCGCGGCTCGGCCCGGCGCGAGGCGGTGACCCGCAGGCTCTCGCGGTCATGCGGGACGACGGCCCCGATCCGGTCGCGGGCGACGGCCAGATAGGCGGGCTCGCGCTCGATGCCGATGAAGTGGCGGCCGAGTCGCCGCGCCACCGCGCCTGTCGTGCCGGTGCCAAAGAAGGGGTCGAGCACGACGTCGCCCGGATGGGTCGTGCCGACCAGCACCCGGTGCAGCAGCGCCTCGGGCTTCTGGGTCGGATGGGCCTTGTCGCCGGTGCCGGTCTTCAGCCGCTCGGGCCCCGAGCAGATCGGCAGGAGCCAGTCGGAGCGCATCTGCAGCCCCTCGTTCAGCTCCTTCAGCGCGTCGTAGTTGAAGGTGGGCCGGGACTTCTCCGATCGCGCGGCCCAGATCAGCGTCTCGTGCGCGTTGCAGAAGCGGGCGCCCTTGAAGTTCGGCATCGGGTTGGTCTTGCGCCAGACCACGTCGTTCAGCATCCAGAAGCCGAGATCCTGCAGGATCGCGCCCACCCGGAAGATGTTGTGGTAGGTGCCGATCACCCAGATGGCGCCGTCGGGCCTGAGCAGCCGCCGCGCTTCGGTGAGCCAGGCGCGGGTGAACTCGTCATAGGCGCGAAAGCTCTCGAACCGGTCCCAGGCGTCGTCGACGGCGTCCACAAGGCTGTTGTTCGGCCGGTGCAACTCGCCCCTCAGCTGCAGGTTGTAGGGCGGGTCGGCGAAAACCATGTCGACCGAACCCTCCGGCAGCGCAGACATCGCCGCGATGCAGTCGCCCTCGATGATGCTGTCCAGCTTCATGCCCTGCATTCCGGCCCCCGGTTCCCCCGCGAGGCCCCCCGACCTCTGATTCGCAGTCAGGATGCGACAAAGGATGTAATCAGTCAATAACTGTTTTGAATCAGGATGTTCTAAAGGATTCCTAATCTGTTACTTTGACTTTAGAACTCAAGATGTTGTGTATGGGACGGAACGATCGCCGATGATGTTGCGTCACGCCGAACCGCTCCAGCGCTGCCCGGTGGGAGGCGGTGCCGTAGCCGCGGTTCGTTTCCCAGCCATAGCCGGGGTGCGCCGCGGCAAGCGCGTCCATGATCCGGTCGCGGGTGACCTTGGCGATGATCGAGGCGGCGGCGATCAGGGGCACGGAGGCGTCACCGCCGATCACCGCGCGGGCCGGAATTGGGAAGCCGGGCGGCACCCGGTTGCCGTCGATGAGCGCGCCCGCGGGCGCGGGGTCGAGCGCGGCGACCGCCCGGCACATGGCGAGGTCATTGGCCCGCAGGATGTTCAGGACGTCGATCTCGGCCACGGAGGCGATGCCGATGCCGACCGGGCAGATGGCGCGAATCGCCGCGAACAGCGCCTCGCGGCGGGCGGCGGAGAGCCTCTTCGAGTCGTCGACCCCCGCGGGCAGCGCTGCCGGGCCGGACATCACTGCGGCCGCCACCACGGGGCCGGCCCAGGGCCCGCGCCCGGCCTCGTCGACGCCGCAGACCGTGGCGCCCGGTGCGGCGAACGCACCCTCGGTCTCTGATGCAGATGGTCCGAAGCGCGGTTTCATGACACGATCCCCTGGCCGGAGACGGATCCGGACACCTGTCTAAGAGGAAACGAAGCCATGCGTAAAGAAATCGCCTGGGTCAGCCCGCTCCGCACGGGCATCATCTATGCGGCCATTATTGCCGTGGCCTATGTGGTCATCGGCGTGCTCGGTCTGGTCTTCGGCGGGATGATGGGCGGGATCGACGCCGGCATGGGCGGCGCGATGGAGGGTGGCGTCGGCCCGGCCGGCATGATGGCCGGCGGCTTCTTCGGCCTGATCTTCGGGCTGGTCATGGGCGCCGTCAGCGGCTTCATCGGCGGCGTGATCGGCGCCTTCGTCTACAATTTGGCGGCCGGCATCGTCGGGGGCATCATCATCGAACTGAAGGACGCGTGAGCGCAATCCTGGGGTTTGGGGGGCGCCGCCGCCCGCGGCAGACGCCTTCCGGACCCATATCCGCTCGCCCGCAGGGAGAAGGAGCGCCATCGTGGATGACCGAGCGCCGCTGTCTGAAACCGACCTCGTGCTCAGCCACGTCGTCGATGTCCCGCGTCATCTGGTCTGGAAGGCATGGACGACGCCGGAGCATCTCGACAGATGGTTGTGCCCGCGCCCCTGCGGCTCCCGGGTCGTCCGGATGGACGTGCGTCCGGGGGCGCATTCCATGTGCAGATCCTCGATCCGGAGGGGAAGGTCCTCGAGGACAGCCCCGGCTGCAATCTGGAGGTGATCGAGAACGAACGCCTGGCCTGGACATCGGCGCCCGGCGCCGGGTTTCGTCCGGTGGCGATCGATACCGCGGCCGCCGGGTGCGCAGCCTTCCCGATCACCGCCGTCCTCTCCCTCGAGGCGCTCGGCACAAGCTCGACACGCTACACGGCGCGCGCGCCACGCCACTGCCGCCGATGCCAGGAAGCATGAGGAGATGGGGCTCCACGATGGCTGGAGCGCGGTCCTCGACCAGCTTGTCGCGCACGTGAAGTCGCATCTCTCATGAAGGCGCGCCGACCGGCGCGGGCCGGTCTCACGCGGCGGCGCGGCCGTGTCCGTCCGCTGCATCGATGATCCGGGCAACGGCGCCGGTTACCTCGGCCCAAGCGGATTCAAGCTCCGGTGTCCAGCCCGGCCCGAGGAACTCGGCCAGCACCTCGGCCAGCACCGCGGCGAGGTCCGCACGGGCCGCCGCGTCGAGGCCGAGCGCCTCGCACCGGGCGCCGACCGCGCGCAGGCCGCTGCGCATCAGGTCGACGTCCTCCAGGGTCTCGACCACGAAGACGAAGCCGGCCAGCAGCCCGCGCCGCCCGGCGCCGCCGCCGACCATCCGCGACCAGCGCGGCGAGCTCAGGATCAGGAGCTGCAGGAATGCATCGGCCGCCCGGTCTGCCTCGGGCAGGAGATCGCGGATGCTCCGCTGCACAAGCATGATGCTGTCGCGCGTCATAATCGCTTCCGGCCGAATTGCTCGCACCTCGAACGATCACAGCCTATCAGATTGCCTTCAGTGACATAAGTTACAGCGCGGCAATGTCTCGATTTGGGCGGTCAATGCGGCAGATGGATCACAGGCCGAACGAAAGCTGGTCGCCGGGGCGCGGTGGCGGGCGGAACAGGTCGGTCCGGAGCTTACGCCCGCCCGTGGGGAGGCCGAGACGCCGGCAGGCGACCGCGAAACGGCGGGCGATCAGGCTGGCGTGGACGCCTTCGCCCTTCATGCGCGTGCCGAAGGCGGGATCATAGTCGCGCCCGCCATGCAGCTCGCGGACCCGGCCCATGACGCGCTCGGCGCAGCCGGGAAAGGCCCGGGCGAGCCAGTCGCGGAACAGCGGGCCGACCTCGAGCGGCAGGCGCAGCGTGATGTAGCCGGCGCGGCTGGCGCCGGCCGCCGCGGCGGCATCGAGGATCCGCTCGATCTCGTGGTCGTTCAGCGCCGGGATCACGGGCGCGAGGTTGACGCCGACGGGCACGCCGGCACCGGCGAGCGCCCGGATCATCGCGAGCCGCCGGTGCGGCGCGGCGGCCCGCGGCTCCATCGCACGGGAGAGCTGCGGATCGAGCGTGGTGACCGAGACCTGCACCTGGGCGAGTCCGTCGCCCGCCATCGCGCCCAGGATGTCGAGGTCGCGGGTGATCAGGCTCCCTTTGGTGGTGATCATCACCGGGTGGCGGTGGTCGCGCAGCACCTCAAGGACCCCGCGCATGATCCGCCAGCGCTTCTCGACCGGCTGGTAGGGGTCGGTGTTGGTGCCGATGGCGATCGGCGCAACGCGGTAGCCGGACTTGCCGAGCGCCGCCGCCAGCAGCCGGGGCGCCTCGGGTTTCGCGGTCAGCCGGGTCTCGAAGTCGAGGCCGGGCGAGAGGCCGAGCTGGGCGTGGCTCGGCCGGGCGTAGCAGTAGACGCAGCCGTGCTCGCAGCCGCGGTAGGGGTTGACCGAGCGATCGAAAGGGAGGTCGGGCGAACTGTTGCGGGTGAGCACCGAGCGGCTGGCGTCAATGGCGACCTCGGTCCGGAGCGGTGGCAGCGCATCGTCGATCTCCCAGCCATCATGGCAGGGCTCGGCCCGGAGGCGCTCGAACCGGCCGGGCGGATTGACCGCGGCGCCGCGGCCGCGGCGGCGGCTGCCGTCGATCCGGGTCGCGTCGGGGTCGGACATGGGCGCTCCGGCGAATCCTGTGACCGGACGAGAACATTAAGGGAACATTTGCCCTTTGGCCAGCCCGCTTGATATGTGTCGGCGAGGGAAGGCCGACCGCCGTGCTATCCTGCCGTGGCACCGAGGCGGACAGGCGGCGCGAGACCGCCGGAGGAGAAACTGCCCATGACACTGTCCGCCCGCGAGATCGCGCTGATCCGCGAGAGCTTCGAGCGCCTGCAGCCGCATGTGGAGGCTGCGTCCGAGCTGTTCTACCGGCGTCTGTTCGAGATCGCGCCCGAGCTCAGGGCGCTGTTCCGGGCCGACATGGCGGGCCAGGGCATGCGCTTCATGTCCACGCTCGCCGTGATCGTGCAGCGGTTCGACGACCCGGAGGCGCTCAAGCCCTATCTCGCGCGGCTGGCTGCCGGCCATGCCGCCTACGGGGTGAAGCCGGCCCATTTCCGGCCCATGGGCCGGGCGCTGATCGCCACCATGCGCGAGACGCTCGGCGCCGACTTCCCGGAGGGCGCCGAGAGCGCCTGGGAAGCGGCCTACGATCTGCTGGCGAGGGAGATGCAGCGCCCCTCGCCGCGCTGAAAGGCAGGCTGCCGACCGCGGGGCACGCGGCGCCCCCGGATCAGCCCAGGTGCAGGTGCAGGAACGCCAGCGTCCGCTCGAACGCCTTCGCCGCGCTCGGCGCATGGTACGAGGCGCGGGCGTCGCAGGCGAAGCCGTGCCCGGCCGGGTAGACGTGCACCGGCAGATCGGGATGGGCGGTGCGCATCGTCTCGGCGACTGCGACCGGGATCGAGCTGTCGGTCTCGCCGAAATGGAACATGACCGGGCAGCGCGGGGTGGCCGCCGCCGTCTCGCCGACCTGGCCGTAAAAGCAGACGGCGGCGGCGAGGCCGTCGAGGCCGGTCGCCGCGTGCCAGGCCAGCGCGCCGCCCCAGCAGTAGCCGACAACGCCGACCCTGCGCCCCTCGCCCCGCAGCAGGGCGACCGCCGCCGCGATGTCCGCGAGCGCGTCGGCGGTCCCGATCCTGGCGCGGATCTCGCGCCCCTTGGCGATGTCGTCCGCCTCGTAGCCGAGCTCGATGCCCGTGCTGACCCGGTCGAACAGCGCCGGGGCCACGGCCTCGAAGCCTTCGGCGGCGAACCGGTCGGCGACCGAGCGGATATGGGCGTTGACGCCGAAGATCTCCTGGATCACTACGAGCCCCGGTGCATCCTCCGCCTTTGCCGGTGCGCGCCAGGCGCCGAGCCTGTGGCCGCCAGCGGCGGTGAGCGTGATCATTCCGGTCATGGGGTCGTTCCGGTCATGGTTTGTCTTCCCGCGTCAGTGCTGCGTCGCGCCGGCCGGATGCTAGCGGCAATCCCCCGCGCCCGCCACCGCCAAGGGAGGGCCCCGCAGCGAAACGCCTGCCGGCGCCCGGGCGGCGCGGGGGGCTGGCGGCCCCGACAGGACTCGAACCTGTGACCTACCGCTTAGGAGGCGGTCGCTCTATCCTCTGAGCTACGGGGCCGGCGCGCCGCACACCCCTGTCTACCGGATTCCGGCGATTTTCCTAGACCGGAAATTGGCGCGAGCGCCGCTCCGCCGTCCCGGCTAGGCTGAGGCCGGAGAATCACCAATGGCGGAGCCCGGCATGCTGGCGAAGTTCGAACGCTATCCCCTGACCTTCGGCCCGACCGCCATCGAGCGGCTTCCCCGCCTGAGCGCGCATCTGGGCGGCGGGGTCGATATCTTCGCCAAGCGCGACGACTGCAATTCGGGTCTCGCCTTCGGCGGCAACAAGATCAGGAAGCTCGAATACATCGTGCCGGACGCGCTGGCCTCGAACGCCGACACGCTGGTGACGATCGGCGGCGTGCAGTCGAACCACACCCGGCAGGTGGCGGCGGTGGCCGCGAAGCTCGGGATGAGGTGCCGGCTGGTGCAGGAGAGCTGGGTGCCATTCCAGGACGCGGTCTACGACCGGGTCGGCAACATTCTGATGAGCCGGGTGATGGGGGCCGAGATCGAGCTCGTCGACGAGGGTTTCGACATCGGCATCCGCGAGAGCTGGGAGCGGGCGATCGAGGACGTTAGGCGCAAGGGCGGCAAGCCCTATGCGATTCCGGCCGGCGCCTCGGTGCATCCGCTGGGCGGGCTCGGCTATGTCGGCTTCGCCGAGGAAGTGCGGGCGCAGGAGGCGGAGATGGGCCTGCGCTTCGACTACATCGTCGTCTGCACGGTGACCGGCTCGACCCATGCCGGCATGCTGGTCGGCTTCGCCGCCGACGGGCGGGCGGCGAACGTGATCGGCATCGACGCCTCGGGCACGCCGGCGCAGACCCGGGCGCAGGTGCTGGAGATCGCGCGCAACACGGCGGCGCTGGTTGGCCTCGGCCGCGAGATCGGCGAGGATGACCTGACGCTGGTGGAGGACTACGCCTACCCGGCCTATGGCGTACCCTCGGAGGAGACCAATGCCGCGATCCGGCTCGTGGCGCGGACCGAGGGCATGATGACCGACCCGGTCTATGAGGGGAAATCCATGCAGGGGCTGATCGACCTGGTGCGGAAGGGCCGTTTCCCGGCTGGCGCGAAGGTGCTCTATGCCCACCTTGGCGGGGTGCCGGCGATCAACGGCTACAGCTATGTCTACCGGAACGGGTGATTCCGGTCATCGAGCGGGTTGACTTCCACATGCGACTCGGCTGAGGACGACGGCGAGAAACCGCCCGAGAGGAAACCCATGACCATCCCCCATCTTCTGGTCCACGACCGGCGCGACAATGTGGGCGTCGTCGTCGTCGAGGGGCTGACCGCCGGCACCGAGATGCTGGGCGTGGTTACCGAGGACAATTCCGATTTCCGGCTGAAGGCGATCGCCGACATCCCGATCGGCCACAAGGTCGCCCTGACCGACCTGAAGGCGGGCGACACCGTGATCAAGTATGGCGAGGACATCGGCCGGATGGTGGGCGACGCGCCGAAGGGCGGGCATGTGCACGTCCACAATCTCAAGACCAAGAGGTGGTGACATGGCCTTCGACGCAAAGACCACGATGGTGAATGCCTGGCGCCGAGAGAACGGCCGCGTGGGGGTCAGGAACCATGTCATCATCCTGCCGGTTGACGACATCTCGAACGCCGCCTGCGAGGCGGTGGCGAACAACGTCAAGGGCACCATGGCGCTGTCGCACTCCTACGGGCGGCTGCAGTTCGGCGAGGACCTGGACCTGCATTTCCGCACGATGATCGGCACCGGGGCCAACCCGAATGTCGCCGCCTGCGTGGTGATCGGGATAGAGCCGGAGTGGACCCGGGTGATCGTCGACGGCATCGCGAAGACCGGCAAGCCGGTGTCCGGCTTCTCGATCGAACAGAAGGGCGATTTCGAGACCATCCGGGCTGCGAGCTGGAAGGCCAAGGAGTTCGTCCACTGGGCGACGGAACTCCAGAAGGAGCCCTGCCCGGTCAGCGAGCTCTGGGTCTCGACCAAATGCGGCGAGTCGGACACCACCACGGGGCTCGGCTCCTGCCCGACGGTGGGCAACATGTACGACAAGCTGATCCCGCAGGGCATCTATGGCTGCTTCGGCGAGACCACCGAGATTACCGGCGCCGAGCATCTGTGCAAGGCCCGCGCCGCCACGCCGGCGGTGGGCGAGAAGTTCATGAAGGTGTTCCAGGCCTATCAGGACGAGGTGATCGAGCCCTACAAGACCTCGGACCTCTCGGACAGCCAGCCGACCAAGGGCAACATCCTCGGCGGGCTGACCACGATCGAGGAGAAGGCGCTGGGCAATCTCGAGAAGATCGGCCGGACCTCGACCTACATCGACGTGCTCGACCCGGCCGAGACGCCGGCGAAGGGTCCGGGGCTCTACTACATGGACACCTCGTCGGCGGCCGCCGAATGCCTGACCCTGATGGCCGCGGCGGGCTATGTGATCCACACCTTCCCGACCGGCCAGGGCAACGTCATCGGCAACCCGATCCTGCCGGTGATCAAGTTGAGCGCAAACCCGCGTACCGTGCGCACCATGGGCGAGCATGTGGACCTGGATGTCTCCGGCATTCTGCGCCGCGAGATGACCATCGACCAGGCCGGCGACGCGCTGATCGAGATGATCATGCGCACCGCCAACGGGCGCCACACGGCGGCCGAGGCGCTGGGTCACCGGGAATTCGTGATGACGAAGCTCTACCGCTCTGCCTGACCGGGGACCGTCCGGGCAGGATCCCGGAGCAGGGGCAGAAGCGGGGCAGCCCGACCGCTGGCCGGGTTCAGTCGCTGTCGAGGTCGCGGCGCACGCGGCTGTCGCCCAGCATGCGGCGGGTCTCATCCATCCGGTCGAAGGTCTCGTCGAGCCGGAAGCGCAGTTCGGGCGAGTACTTCAGGTTGACCGCCCGGGTCACCAGCCGCCGCAGTTCGCCGCGGGCATGATCGAGGGCCTCCAGCACCCGGTCGGCATCGCGCCCGCCGAGCGGCATGACATAGGCAGTGGCAACCTTGAGATCGGGCGAGCAGCGGACTTCGCCGACCGTGATCGGCACGCCGTCGAGCCCGGGCGCGTGGTGCTCGCCGCGTATCAGGATATCGGACAGCGCGCGCCGGATCGCCTCGCCGACCCGGAGCTGGCGCTGGGACGGGCCGGGGCCGGTATCGTGATGCCTGCGGGACATGTCGTTGCCTCGGACGGTTACGCCGCGACGCCCATCGGGCCGAACGGTCGATGGACCGCAGCGACCCGGATCAGAGCGTGCGCTCGAACTCCTGACGTTCGAAGATCTCGATGACGTCGCCCTCGCGGATGTCCTCGTAGTTCTCGAAGGCCATGCCGCATTCCTGCCCGGCATTGACCTCCTTCACCTCGTCCTTGAAGCGCTTCAGGGTCTTCAGCCGGCCCTCGTGGATCACCACGCTGTCACGGAGCAGCCGGACACCGGCGGAGCGCCGCGCGATGCCCTCGGTGACCTCGCAGCCGGCGACCTTGCCGACGCCCGAAACCTTGAACACCTGCTTGATGCGCGCATAGCCGATGAAGGTCTCCTTGACCTCGGGCGAGAGCAGGCCCTCGAGTGCCTTTCTCATGTCGTCGACCAGGTCGTAGATGATCGAGTAATAGCGGATCTCGACGCCCTTCTGGTTCGCCGCCTCGCGCGCCGGCGCATTGGCGCGGACGTTGAAGCCGATGATCGGCGCACGCGATGCCTCGGCCAGCGTCACGTCGGATTCGGTGATGGCGCCGACGCCTGAATGCAGTATCCGGACGCTGACCTCCTCGTTGCCGACCTTCTCGAGCGCCTGCACGATCGCCTCGGCCGAGCCCTGCACATCGGCCTTGACGAGGATCGGCAGCTCCTTGGTGTCGACCCCGGCCTTGGCCTGCGCCAGAAGCTGGTCGAGCGTGGCCCGGGTGCCCCTGGCAGCCTGGGCCTCGCGCGCCTTGCGCTGGCGGTAGGAGGCGATCTCGCGCGCCTTGGCCTCGTCCTCGACCGCGTTCAGCGTGTCGCCGGCCTCGGGCGTGCCCTGCAGGCCAAGCACCTCGACAGGAACCGCGGGGCCGGCGGCCTCGATCCGGTTGCCCTGATCGTCCATCAGCGCGCGGACACGGCCCCACTGCTCGCCGACCACGAAGATGTCGCCCTGCTTCAGGGTGCCGCGCTGGATCAGCACAGTGGCGACCGGGCCGCGGCCGACATCGAGCTTCGCCTCGATCACGGCGCCTTCGGCCGCGCGGCCGGGGTTGGCATTCAGCTCCAGGACCTCGGACTGCAGCAGGATCGCCTCGATCAGCTTGTCGAGCCCGTCCCCGGTCTTGGCCGAGCATTCCACGGTGAGCACGTCGCCACCCATCTCCTCGACCACGACCTCATGCTGGAGAAGCTGGGTGCGCACCTTGTGCGGGTCGGCGCCGGGGCGGTCGATCTTGTTGATCGCCACGATCATCGGCACCTTGGCGGCCTTGGCGTGGTTGATCGCCTCGACGGTCTGCGGCATCACCGAATCGTCGGCGGCCACCACCAGGATCACGATGTCGGTCACCTGCGCGCCTCGGGCGCGCATCGAGGTGAAGGCGGCATGGCCCGGCGTGTCGAGGAAGGTGATCTTCTGCCCGCCATCGGTGGTGATCTGGTAGGCGCCGATATGCTGGGTGATGCCGCCCGCCTCGCCGGCGACCACATTGGTCTTGCGCAGCGCGTCGAGCAGCGAGGTCTTGCCGTGGTCGACATGGCCCATGATGGTCACGACCGGCGCGCGTGGCTGCAGATCCTCGTCGCGGTCCCCGGCGGTCTCGATCACACTCTCCACGTCCGACTCGGAAACGCGTACCGGCTTGTGGCCGAACTCGGCGACGATCAGCTCGGCGGTATCGGCGTCGATCGACTGGTTCTGGGTCGCCATCATCCCGTTCTTCATCAGCGCCTTGATCACGTCGGCGACCCGCTCGGCCATCCGGTTGGCCAGTTCCTGGACGGTGATCGCATCCGGGATGCGCACGTCCCTGATGATCTTCTCCCGTTCGATCGGGCCGCCGGACAGCCGGCGCTTCTCGCGCTCCTGGCGCCGCCGCATGGCGGCAAGCGAACGCTGGCGCCCGCCATCGTCATCGCCGAGCTTCGAGATGGTCAGCTTGCCGGTGCGGCGGCGGTCATCGCTCCGGCCGCGCGACGGCGCGGGCTTCTTGGCCACCCCCGGACGGCCGCGGGCGGGGCCGCGATCTTCATCGTCGTCGGCTCCGGCAATGGCGCGTGCGGGAGCACGGGCCGGCGCCCGGTCGTCGCGGGCAGGCGCGGCCACGCGCGGCTCGGCCTCGGCCTCTGGCGCCTCGGCTGCGGGGCGATCGGCCTCGCGCGGCTCGTCGGTCTCGGCCGGCTTCCGGACCTCCGCCTCGGCGCGCTGCCGGGCCTCGTCCTCGGCCTTGCGGCGCGCATCCTCTTCGGCGCGCCGCTTTGCGTCCTCGGCCTCGCGCTGGCGCCGGACCTCTTCATCCTTCTTCGCCTGCTTCAGGGCCTCGATCTGGCGCGCGACCTGCTCGGGCGACAGGGTCCGAAGCATCTTGCCGGCCCGCCCGTCGCGCGGCTTCGGCTCGACCTTCGGTGCCGGCGGCTCGACTGCGGGCGCGGACGGTGCGGAGGCGGCCTTCGGCTTGGCGGTGAAGGCGGTCGCGCCAAGCGATGCGCTCCCCGCCGGCTTCGCACCGGTTTCCGGGGCGGTCAGAACGCGCTTGCGCTTCTTCTCGACAACGACAGCCTTCGACCGGCCATGGCTGAAGCTCTGGCGCACGGAGCTTCGTCCGCCCGGTGTCCTTCCGCCGAGACCGCGCCCGCCGATCTTGCCGTCGCCGCTGTTCGTGTCGCTCATTCGTCACCTTGTCCGGGGGCTTCCGCGCCCCGCTGTCCTGCGTCGCCCGTCGGCGCCACGTCGCGCTGCGGGTGTTCCACCTGTCCGCCGGCAAACCGCAACCCGATCAGGCGCGCCGCCTCGATGATCGCGCGATCCGCGAAGCCGCCCCGGTCAAGCGCGGCATGTATCGCAAAATCGCGGCCAAAAGCCAAACCCAATTCCGCCGCGTCCAGAACCGCCAGGACCGGCACTCCAGGCGCCAGGCGCGCGAGCTTCGCGCGGCCGTCGCGTGCGCCGTCGCGCGCCTCGACCAGCACGCCCGCCGCGCCGCTCAGCAGCCGCGCCCGGACCTTCTCGTAGCCGGTCACCGCCTGGCCGGCCTTTCGGGCGAGCCCGATGACACCGACGAAGCGCGCAACCAGCAGCGCCTCGAGCCGGTCTGCCAGATCCGCCGGAGCGGATGCCTGGGTCCGAAAGGCGCGCGAGAACAGTTTCTTCGCAACCGCTCTCTCGATCAGCGCGCGCTCGGCCAAGATCCAGGCGCCACGGCCCGGAAGCCGCCCCGCGAGGTCCGGAACCACCTCGCCGTCCGGACCGAGCACGAAGCGGACCAAACCTGCAGCCGGCGCGCTCCTGCCGGTCGCAATGCAGCGCCGCTCGGGCTCGGTTCGGTCCTTCGCCTGGCCGCCCCGCGTCATACCCGATCGGGCAGGCTTACGCCAGCCCCGCCTCCTCGACCGTTTCCTGTCCGCCCTCCGGTTCCGCCTCGGCCTCCGCCTGCTCGAGCACCGACGGATCGACGATGCCGAGCGCGACGCGCGCCTTCATCACCAGATACTGCGCCTCCTCCAGGCTGAGGTCGAAGCTCTCGAGGATGCCGTCGTCCTTGACACGCTTGCCGTCGATCACGGTGAAGCCGCCGGCGAGTTCCCAGTCGGCGCACTTGGCGAATTCGTCGAGCGTTGTGACGCCGGCCTTTGCGAGGGCGAGGACCATCTGGGGGGTCAGCCCCTCGAACGCGATCAGGTCGTCGGCTGCGCCGAGCTCCCTCGCCTCGGCAAGGGCCTTCTGGTTGGCCTCCTCCAGGCACTCGCGGGCACGGGCCTGAAGCTCCTCGGCCGTGTCCTCGTCGAATCCGTCGATCGAGGCCAGCTCGTCGGATTCGACATAGGCGACCTCCTCGAGCGAGGTGAAGCCCTCGGAGACCAGGAGCTGCGCGACCATCTCGTCGACGTTCAGGTTCTCCATGAACATCTGGCTGCGCTCGTTGAACTCCTGCTGGCGGCGTTCGGATTCCTCGGCCTCGGTCATGATGTCGATGTCCCAGCCGGTGAGCTGCGAGGCGAGGCGCACATTCTGGCCGCGCCGGCCGATCGCCTGGGAAAGCTGCTCGTCGGGCACCACGACCTCGATGCGCCGGGCGTCGTCGTCCATGACGACCTTGGTCACCTCGGCCGGCTGCAGCGCATTGACGATGAAGGTGGCGGCGTCGTCGTTCCAGGGGATGATGTCGATCTTCTCGCCCTGGAGCTCGTTCACGACCGCCTGCACGCGGCTGCCGCGCATGCCGACGCAGGCGCCGACCGGGTCGATCGAGTTGTCATACGAGATCACGCCGATCTTGGCGCGCGAGCCGGGGTCGCGCGCGACCGCCTTGACCTCGATGATGCCGTCATAGATCTCCGGCACCTCCATGGCGAAGAGCTTGGCCATGAACTCGGGGGCGGTGCGGCTGAGGAAGATCTGCGGCCCGCGCGCCTCGGCGCGCACGTCGCGGACATAGGCGCGGACCCGATCGCCGACCCGGTAGGCCTCGCGCGGGATCAGCTGGTCGCGGCGGATCACCGCCTCGGCCCGGCCGAGGTCGACGATCACGTTGCCGTACTCGACCCGCTTGACGAGGCCGTTGACGATCTCGCCGACGCGGTCCTTGTACTCCTCGTACTGGCGCTCGCGCTCGGCGTCGCGGACCTTCTGGACGATGACCTGCTTGGCGGTCTGGGCGGCGATGCGGCCGAAATCCATCGGCGGCAGCGGCTCGGTGATGAAATCGCCGATCTGCGCCTCGGGGTTCTTCAACCTGGCCTCGGCGAGGCTGATCTGGGTGAAGTGGTTCTCGACCGCTTCCACGACCTCCATCGCCCGGCTCATCGAGATCTCGCCGGTCTTGCGGTCGATGAAGGCGCGGATGTCATACTCCGCCCCGTAGCGCGAGCGGGCCGCCTTGCCGAGGCTGTCCTCCATCGCCTCGATCACCAGATCGCGCTCGATCAGCTTCTCGCGGGCGACCGCATCGGCGATCTGCAGCAGCTCCAACCGGTTGGCACTGACCATCTCAGGCGTCCTCCTCCAGCGCGGGGGGCCTTGCCTCCCCGTCGGTGTCTTCCATGTCGGTGTCGGTCTCGTCGGTGTCGATCTCATCGAACTCGGATGCGTCGAAGCTGCGCTTGCGCGCCTTGAGCGACTCGGCAACCAGCTCGTCGGTGAGCACGAGCTTCGCATCCGAGAGCCAGCCGAATTCGAGCCCGATCGTGCCCTGCTCGACCGCGATCAGCACCTTGCTGCCCTCGATGCCGCCCAGGACGCCCTTGAACCGCTTGCGGCCGTCGATCATCTCGGCGGTCTCCAGCCGGGCCTCGCAGCCTTTCCAGCGGGCGAAGTCCTCGAGCCGCGTCAGCGGCCGGTCGATGCCCGGCGACGACACCTCGAGCGTGTATTCGCGCTCGATCGGGTCCTCGACGTCGAGCAGCGCCGAAAGCGCGCGCGAGAGCGTGGCGCAGTCCTCGACCTCCATCGTGCCGTCCGTGCGCTCGGCCATGACCTGCAGCGTGATGCGTTTGCCGCCCATCAGCCGGAGCCGCACCAGCCGGAAGCCCATGCCCTCGATCGCCGGCGTCACGATCGTGGCGAGGCGGCGGTCGGTGGCGGTCCTGGCGACCATGTCGGGCATGCGGTCGGTCATGCGGCGGAAGGGTTCTCCGGGGACGAATCAAAAGCGGGCCCCGCGGCCCGCCTCGCACTCCCGGTGGGGGTCTCGCCGGTCTTGCGAGGCCGCCGCGATGTTGCGCCCCATATAAGACCGAGTCGCCCCGCTGGCAAGCCCGAAGGCGGCCGCTCAGGCGGCGGCCTCGCTCTCCTGGGCGACCAGCCGCCGGACCTCGCGGTCGAGATAGTCGCGCGTCAGAGGCACGGCGTCGCGCCGGCGCCCGAACTGAAGCTGCATCACGGCGAGGCTCCCCATCTCGAAGGACCGCTGGAAGCCCGCGAGGTAGAGCTCCCACATGCGGCAGAACCGCTCGTCGAGCAGTGCCCGTGCCCGCTCGCGATTCTTCAGGAACCGGCGCTCCCACTCCCGCAAGGTGAAGGCATAGTGCCGGCGCCAGACCTCGAAATCGAGCAGCCAGAGACCCGCACCCTCGACTGCCGACAGCGCTTCGGACGGCCTCGGGACATAGCCGCCCGGGAAGATGTACTTGCGGATGAAGGGGCTGGAATAGATCCCCGGATCCATCGCCAAGATGGAGTGCAGCAGGGCGACGCCATCCGGCGCCATCCGGTCGCGGAGCGCGGCGAAGAAGGTCCCGAAATCGTCCCGCCCCACATGCTCGAACATGCCGACCGAGACGATGCGGTCGAACTCGCCCTCGACCCCGCGGTAGTCGAGAAGCTCGAAGCGCACGCGGTCGGCGACGCCCGCCGCCTGTGCCCGTTCGCGGGCGAGGCGGAGCTGCTCCTCGGCAAGCGTTATGCCCAGAACCTCCACGTCGGCAACCTGGGCGAGATAGATCGCCATTCCGCCCCAGCCGCAGCCGATGTCGAGCACCCGCTGGCCGGGCCGCAGCACCAGCTTGGCGGCGATGTGGCGCTTCTTGGCGAGCTGGGCCTGCTCCAGGGTCTCGCGCCCGGTCGGGAAGTAGGCGCAGGAATACTGCATGTCGTCATCGAGGAAGAGCCGGTAGAGGTCGTTGCCGATGTCGTAGTGATGGGCCGCGTTGCGCCGGGCGCGGAAGACCGAGTTGCGTTGCAGCAGGCCCTGCGTGGCGCGAAGCAGCCGGCTCCAGCCGGCGAAGACGGGATTGCGCAGCATCTCGCGGCTGTTCAGCCAGTAGAGCGTCAGAAAATCGCCCAGGCTGCCCGCGGTGATCTCCAGCGTCCCGTCCATGTAGGCTTCGGCCAGCCGCAGCTCGGGATTGAGCAGGAGGTTCCGGTCGAGCGAGGGATCCTTGATGCGAATACCGACTCCCGGGCCCGGCTCGGGCCCGGCGAAGGTCCTTGTGCGTCCGTCGGGCCCGGTCATGCTCAGCGACCCGTGGCGGATCCGGCCATCGAAAAGCCAGGGCAGGATGCGCATGCGCAGCTCCCTGATGCAAGACGATCCGAAACGATGCCCGACCGTGCGCGCCGCGACGATGTGTCAAGAGGCCGGCATTGCACGGGTGGCAGTCCTGTGTTCCTCCCCCATGAAAGAGCAGGATGCCGGTC
This sequence comes from Limibaculum sp., assembly GCA_039805905.1. Taxonomy (GTDB): domain Bacteria; phylum Pseudomonadota; class Alphaproteobacteria; order Rhodobacterales; family Rhodobacteraceae; genus Thermohalobaculum. The sequence goes on from JBDIVM010000006.1 coordinate 217,075, forward strand.
GAAATCAAGACCTGCCGCTGCGACTGCGTCAGCGGCCGGGGTCCCGGGACCCGGTTCCGTCCGCCTCGCGGCCCTTCAGCCGCGCTGTCTCGGCGGACATATAGTCACGGCTAAGCGGGACCGCATCGCGGGCATGGCCGATCTGAATCTGCATCACCGCGAGGTTGCCGGTCTCGAATGCGCCCTCGAAGCCGGTCAGGTAGAGCTCCCACATCCGGCAGAAGCGCTCGTCATGCATTGCCCGCGCCTCGTCGCGGCGCGCCATGAAGCGGTCGTACCAGTGCCGCAGCGTCAAGGCGTAATGCCTGCGCCAGACCTCGAGATCGAGCAGCCAGAGGTGGTTGCGCTCTACGGCCGCCAGCGTCTCGGAGGCGGAGGGCACGTAGCCGCCGGGGAAGACGTACTTCTGGGTGAAGGGGTCGGTGTGGCTGCGCGAGCGGGTGGTCATGATGGAGTGGACCAGCGCCACGCCGTCGGGCTTCAGCAGCCCGCCCACGGTGCGGAAATAGGTGTCGAGCTGGCCGGCGCCGACATGCTCCATCATGCCGACCGAGACGATCCGGTCGAACTCGCCCGCGACCTTGCGGTAGTCGAGAAGCGCGAATCGTACCCGGTCGGCGACGCCCGCCGCCGCGGCTCGTTCGCGGGCGAGGCGGAGCTGCTCCTCGGCCAGTGTCACGCCCAGCACTTCGACGCCCGAGGTCCGCGCCAGGTAGATCGCCATGCCGCCCCAGCCGCAGCCGATGTCGAGCACCCGCTGGCCGGGCCGCAGCACCAGCTTCGCCGCGATGTGGCGCTTCTTGGCGAGCTGGGCCTCGTCGAGGCTCTCGTCGCCGCGCGGGAAGTAGGCGCAGGAATACTGCATGTCGGCATCGAGGAAGAGCCGGTAGAGGTCGTTGCCGATGTCGTAGTGATGGGCCGCGTTGCGCCGGGCGCGCACCGGGTTGTTCGCAGCCAGGAACTGGCGTGCGAACCTGAGCCCCCGGCGCCACCCTGCCTCGGCGGCGCTGCGCCGGCGGCGGGCCTTGTTGACCTGGTAGAGCTGCATGAGCTCGCGCAGCCCGCCGCGGGTGAACTCGATGCCGCCGTCCATGTAGGCCTCGGCGAAGGCGAGGCGGGGTCTCAGGATCAGCTTGCGGTCCAGCGCCGGGTCGGTGACGCGGATCGCGATGTCCGGCCCCGGCCCCTCGCCGCCGAACGTCCGGCTGGCCCCGTCCGGGCCAGTGACCGTCATGGTGCCGTGGCGGACCATCCGGGCGAGCAGATAGGAGAGGACGCGCATCTCGGGTCACCTCGTGAGGCAGCGGGGTTTCATGCGCCGGGCGGGCGGCCCGCGTCAACCGGCGGTCAGCCCGCCGTCGATCACGATTTCCGAGCCGGTGACGAAGCCTGCGGCGGGCGAGAGCAGGTGGACGATGCTTGCGGCGATCTCCTCGGGCCGGGCCAGGCGGCGGAGTGGGATCGAGGCGGCCATCTTCCCGCGCGCCCGCTCCGGATCTCGGGCGGCGGCGGCAATGCCATCGACCATCGGTCCCTCGACGAAGGCCGGGTGCACCGAGTTGCAGCGGATCGGGGGGTCGAGCCGCGCGCCGTGCAGCGCGACCGACTTGGTCAGGAGCCTGACTGCGCCCTTCGATGCATTGTAGGCAGCGAGGTTGGCGCCGCCGACGAGGCCCGAGACCGAGGAGAGGTTGACGATCGAGGCGGCGCGGCTCCGCTTCAGGAGCGGCCAGGCGGCCTTGCAGCCGAGGAACACCCCGTCGGCGTTGACCGCCATCACCCGGCGCCAGTCGGCGAGGCTGGTGTCCTCGACCGAGCCGAGGATGGCGATGCCGGCATTGTTGACGAGGCCGTCGATCCGGCCATGGCGCGACCCGGCCTCGGCGATCACCCGTGCCCAGCCGGTCTCGGAGGTCACGTCATGGGCGAGATCGACGCCCTCCCCGGGACCCGCGAGGTCGGTTGCCAGCACCGTGCCGCCCGCCGCCCGGACTGCCGTGGCCGTGGCGCGGCCCAGCGTGCCGGCGGCGCCGGTGATCAGCACGACATGGCCGGTCAGCACCCCGGCGGTCATGCGGCGCCCGGTGTCCGGGCACCGTAGCTCTCGGCGATCCGCTCGGCCAGCTCGCGGGCCGCGGCGGAAGGCTCGGCGCCGAAGCGCAGGCCGATCCGGCAGCTTCCCATCGGCGGCAGCCCCTCGGCGGCGCGGAGCTGGGCCAGGCCCGGGCCGAGCATGCTGCGGGGCAGCGGCGCAACGGCGAGATCGGCCGCGATTGCGGCCTTCTGGGCCTCGTAGAACTCGGAAATGTAGGCGACCCGGTAGGCGATTCCGGCGCGCTCCAGCGCCTCGACCGCCTCGCGCCGCCAGGCACAGCCGGGTGCGGCGAGGGCGAGCGGCAGCGGCCGCTCGCGCCAGGCGCGGCCGCCGTCGCGCCCGGCCCAGATCAGGGGCTCGTCATGCAGCACCCGGTCGGTGCCGCGCCAGGGCACGTCGCCGCCGGGGGTGAGGACCACAAAGTCGAACTCGCCGCGCTCGAGCCGGGCGGCGAGGTCGGAATCGAGTCCCATCACGACATCGACGGTGACGCGCGGATGCGACCGGGCGAAGGCGGCCAGCACCTCCGACAGCCGGACGCCGCCGAAATCGTCGATGATGCCGGCGCGCACCACGCCCGACAGTTCGGGCTCGCGGAAAGCGTCGAGCGCCTGGCGGTGCAGATCGACCAGCCGGCGCGCATAGCTGAGCAGACGCTCGCCGTCGCTGTTGAGCTCCATGCCCTGGCGCGAACGCGCGAACAACGGCCGGCCCAGCGTTCCCTCGAGCTTCTTCACCTGCATCGAGATCGCCCCCGGCGAACGCGCCACCCGCATGGCCGCGGCGGTGACCGAGCCGGTCTCGGCGATTGCCACCAGGGTCTTCATCACATCGATGTCGAGGAGCGCCCCCGGGGAGGGCGGATACATGGCGTCCTTCATCCGGTTGTGTTCATCAGAGCTGAACGAATCTGTCAATTGATTTTGATTTACTGAAGTCATCCCGACACCATATCCGCAGTCATCTGTCCCGGCCGCAAAGGTGCCGGGGCGAACCGGAAAGGGAGACCGCCATGCTGACGCTTCTTGCCCTTCGCCTCCGCGGATGGCTGGCGTCGCGGCGACGCCGCGACGAGATGCGCGAACTGCTCGGCCATGGAGACCGACTGCTCGCCGACGCCGGCGTGACCCGGGCCGACATCGAGGCCAGGCTCGGCGGTCGGGCGGAGCGCGGGCCGGCATCGATGGGCCTGCTGAACGATATCTGCCGGTACTCGCCGCGGGCGCTGGGCCTGTCGGCGCTGCGCTGAACCGTCGCCGCACCGGCCGACCGGACGTGGGGCGCGCCCGCCCGGCGGGCTTTCACCGCGCCACCGGCCAGGGTCCGGGCCGCGTCACGGATGCGAATTCGGCTCAGTCTCAGCCGAGACCGGCGAACCGGTCCGTCGCCCGGATCAGCTCTGCGGCGATGCCCGGCTCGGACAGCGCGTGGCCGCCGTCGTCGACGAGCTTCAGAACCCCGGCGGGCCATTCGGCGGCGAGACGCGCCGCGGTGTCGGGCGGGCAGATCATGTCGTAGCGGCCCTGCACGATCACGCCCGGAATCGTGGCGATGCGCGGCATGTCGCGCAGGATCTGGCCGTCCGCCTCGAGCCAGCCGCCATGGGCGAAGAAATGGCTCTCGATGCGGGCGAAGGCGCGGGCGTAGCCGGCATCGACGAAGCCTGCGCGGGTCGGGCGGAGCGCCGCGGTGGCGGTTTCCCAGCGCACCCAGGGTCGGGCGTAGCGGGTCTGCTCGGCCTCGTCGCCCCCGGTGAGGCGCCGGTGGTAGGCCGCGACCAGGTCGTCGCGCTCGTCCGGCGGGATCGGCGCGATGAAGTCGGCCCAGTCCTCGGGAAAGAACCGCGCGGCGCCGCCGCCGTAGAACCAGTCGAGCTCGGCGCGTGTCATTGTGAAGACGCCGCGCAGGATCAGGGCCGCGACCCGGCCGGGATGCCGCTGCGCATAGAGCAGCCCCAGCGTCGAGCCCCACGACCCGCCGAACAGGTGCCAGCGGTCGATGCCGAGATGGATGCGCAGGCGCTCGATGTCCTCGACCAGGTGCCACGTGGTGTTCGCCGCGAGCGCGGCATGCGGCCGCGAGCGCCCGGTGCCGCGCTGGTCGAACAGCACGATCATGTAGCGCGCGGGATCGAAGAATCGGCGCATGAACGGGCTGATCCCCGCCCCCGGACCGCCATGCAGCACCAGCATCGGGACCGCGCCCTCGGTGCCGCAGATCTCGACATGGAGCTCATGGCCGTCGCCGACCGGCAGATGGAACCGCCGGAAGGGCTCGATCGCCGGGTAGAGCCGGGGCGCGGTCCTGACGTCGGGGCCTTGCAGCACGGGGGTCGTCTCCGGGATCGGGTTGCGGCGACCGGCACCGTGGCAGCGGGCGCCGGCGTGAGATAGAAGGTGAACTATGTCATGCTCGGGGGCGTATGCAAGCGGAGCGAGACGTACGGAGCGGCGGCGGGCGGAGCGGCGGTGGGCGGAGCGGCGGCGGAGGCCGGAATGGCGGCAATCGATCAGACAGGGGTGGACCCGGCGGAAATCGCGAAGTTCGAGGCGATGGCCGACGAGTGGTGGGACCCGAGTGGCAAGTTCCGGCCGCTGCACCTGATGAACCCCTGCCGGCTGGGCTACGCCGTGTCGCAGATCGCCGCCCAGCATGGCCGCGACCCGAAGGGCCTGCGCCCCTTCGAGGGGCTTCGCATCCTCGACATCGGCTGCGGCGGCGGTCTGCTCAGCGAGCCGCTGGCGCGGCTCGGGGCCGCCGTGCTGGGCGCGGACGCGGCGGCGCGGAACATCGCGGTGGCGAGGCTCCATGCCGAGCGGATGGGGCTCGGGATCGACTACCGGGTCACCACGGCGGAAGCGCTGGCCGAGGCCGGCGAGAGCTTCGACGCGGTGCTGAACATGGAGGTGGTCGAGCACGTCCCCGACCCGCAGGCCTATCTCGACGCCTGCGCCAGGCTGGTGCGGCCCGGCGGGCTGATGATCACCTCGACGATCAGCCGCAATCCGAAAAGCTTCCTGCTGGCGATCGTCGGGGCCGAGCACCTGCTGCGCTGGCTGCCGAAGGGAACCCACGACTGGTCGAAATTCATCCTGCCCTCCGAACTGGCGGCAATGCTGGAGCGCGCGGGGCTCGACCAGGTCGACGCCCGGGGCTTCGTGTTCAATCCGCTGACCTGGGAATGGCGGATCTCCGAACGCGACCTGTCGGTCAACTACGTCGTTGCCGCGGTGAAGCCCGGATGAGGGCGGAGGAACCGGACCGCCTCTACCATGACCCGGCGCTTGCGGCGTTCTACGACATCGACAACGGCTGGGGCCCGGATCTCGACTACTGCGCCGCGCTGGCGCGGGGCTGCCGATCGGTGCTCGACCTCGGCTGCGGCACCGGCCGTCTGGTGGCGCGGCTGGCGGCGGGACGGGAGGGGGGACGGGAGGCGGTCGGGGTCGATCCCGCGGCCGCGATGCTGGCGGTCGCCCGCGAGCGGCCGGGCGGTGCTGCGGCACGCTGGGTCCGCGCCGATGCGCGCGACCTGCGGCTGGGACAGCGCTTCGACCTTGTGGTGATGACCGGGCACGCCTTCCAGGTCTTCCTGACCGATGCCGATCAGGATGCGGTCGCGGCGACCATCGCGGCCCATCTGGCTCCGGACGGGCGGTTCGTGCTCGACAGCCGAAACCCGGCGGCGGAGGAATGGCGGGAATGGTCGCCGGACCGGTCCCTCCGGGTTCTGGCGCATCCGCTGCTGGGACCGGTCGAGGCCTGGGACGATGCGGAGCATGAACCGGAGACCGGCATCGTGACATACCGGACGCAGTACCGGACGGCCGCGGGGCAGCTGTGGTCCGCATCCTCGCGGATCAGGTTCACGCCGCGGGACAGGATCGCGGCGTCGCTCGAGGGCGCGGGCCTGTCGGTGGACGCGTGGCTCGGCGCCTGGGACGGGCGGGCCTGGGTTCGGAATGCGGCCGAGATCATCCCGCTGGGGCGGCGTGCCGACAACCGCTGATCGGTCGCGCAGAGGCCGGCAGGGGCACCGCGCGCCCGGCGGTCCGGAATGCGATAGTGTGAGCCGGACGTTCGGAAAACGGGGGACATTTCAGATTGTTACAAAGTCAAAATATACGATCATGCATTTCAATACTACGAATAATTAAAATAATTTATCCGACTTCGTGAATTTTATAGCGGTGAACTTCATAGGTTTCATAGCAGCATCATTTGGGAATTCGGTCTCTGCGGACGTGTTCTGGCGGTTGGCAGAGAGAAAATCCCAACCATTAGATTAAAAGCGCGGACTGCTTTATACTTTAAGTTGCGGCGTGATTCGGTCGAACCGCCGGGCGGTGAGTGTGTAGGGTGTTTCGCATGGACTGCGTCAAGACTTTTCTCAGGGACGATCGCGGATCGCAGACGGTCCAGTTCGTCGTTTGGTTTCCGATCTGGTTCGTGCTGATCGTCGTGATCACGGATGCGAGCCTGCTCTATTATGCCCATACCGAGATGTCGACGGTGGCGCGCGACACCGCGCGGCGGCTGACGTCGGGCGCCCTGCCCAGTGTCACGGACGCGCAGGACTATGCGTTCGAGCGACTGGGCAACCTGTCCTACCGGGTAAATGTCGAGTACGACGCCGCCACGACCATGGCGGTTCAGATTTCGGTTCCCGTCGGCGAGGTGATCCCGTTCGGCGGGTTCATCGACAAGATGCTTCCTCCCTTCCTGACGACCCGCGTCGCCATGCGGTCCGAGCCGAACATCATCGCCAGTGCCGGCGGCAGCAGCGGTGGCAGCACGGGCGGGTCGACCGGCGGCGGCGGCAACGGCGGCGGCGGGAATGGCGGCGGCGGCAACGGCGGCGGCAACGGCGGCGGCAACGGCGGCGGCAACGGCGGCTGACAGGCGAAGCCAGGGCGTCGTCGCCTTGACCGGATACATGGCGGCGATGCCGACGCCCGTAGTCCGCGGCTGACAGCGGCTCCCGGGAGGAATCCGGAGGGATCCGCCACGAAGATCCCCCCCGAGAGCAGAGTCCAGTGCCGGAGAGGAAAGCTTCTGCGGAGTCGGTTGCAGACCGCAACCATTCATCGTTGAAACTATTGAATTTAAACCGAAAATCTGAATCAACCTTGGCGTGGCGGCCGCCCTTGCCGTATACTTGAAGATGAGCCGCGATTCGCTCCGTTCGCCCAAGGGGGGTGCGACGTTGCGATCGGGGTTCGCCGAATACGAGGTCCCATGATGCGGTGCATGCTGGATTTCATTCGGGACGAGCACGGTGCGGTCACGATCGAGTTCGTGACCCTCGTCCCTGCCTTTGTCTTCGTGATGGTGATCATCACGGACGCCAGCGTGATCTATTTCACGCGGTCCGAGATGTGGAACGTCGCCCGCGACGCGGCGCGGCGCATGTCGACCAAGGAGTTCACCACGCCGCAGCAGGTGCGCGACTTCGCCGCGGATCATCTGTTCCTCGGCCAGCGCAACTATGTGGTGGATGCGGAGTTCGGCGGCAACGTGTCCGTGCAGATTGCCCTGAGCATGGGACAGGCCGGTGTTTTCGGCTTTTTCTTCCAACCGATCTTCGGCAAGGAGTTGCTTGCAGACGTGACCATGCGGAAGGAACCCCTGATCGAGTGATCGGGGAAGCCTCCGCTGATTTGACATCGATGCCGCCGGGTGGTGACCCCGGCCAGTCGCAGACGAAGGGGAGAGCGTTGTGCGTAGTATGAGTGTGCCGTCCTTCATAGAGGACGAGAGCGGTGGCTACACGATCTGGTCTCTGACCTGGTTCATGCTTTATGTGGCCCTGGGCGGGATCGCGGTCGACATGAGCGATGCCTTCCGCAACCAGACCATTCTGCAATCGACGGCCGACGCATCGGCGCTTGCCGGCGTGATCGCGCTTCCGGACGAGAATGCGGCGGTCACGGAAGCGCTCGCCTATTCCGTGAACAACATGGCTACGGGCATCAACGGCCAGGTTCTGAAAGGCGCCGAGGTGACGGTCGGCACCTGGGACTTTGGAGCGCGCAGCTTCAGCCCGGGCGGCGCGACGCCGAATGCGGTGCGGACGGTGACCCGGCGCGACAGCTACAACGAGAACCCGCTGGCGACGGCGTTCCTGCCGATCCTGGGCGTGGTCGGGATCGACGCGACCCGGTTCAACATCAGCGTCGAGGCGGTCGCGGCCCGGAACGTGCCCGGTTGCATCAACAAGAACGGTCTGGTCGCCAACAACAAGGTCGACGTGACCTCGAACAACCATTTCACGAATATCTGCGTCCACGGGCAGAACGTCTACGAGGACAACGGCCACGACTACGCCATCGACATCCAGTGCAACAACAACATCGACAGCGGCACGATCTTCAGCATGCCGGATCTCGACATGATGAACGGCCGCCCGAACGTCAACGACTGCAACACCGGCCTTGAGGGCGCCCTTGCCGAGGGCGATCTCTGGGCGAAGGATGCGCAGGCGGTCATGGGCATGATCAACGCGCTGGCGGTGCAGGTGGGCGGGAACTGGGTGCCCGGGCCGGGAGCGCCGAGCTATGTGAGCAGCGTCGTCGCGACCAACACCATCCCGAACCCGCCCGTGCCGGGAACGATCTACCTCACGAGCTGCGGTAATGGCGGCAGCGGTGTAGCCCTCCCTGGAGGCGTCGACATCCACGACATCGTGATAACGGGAAGCTGCCAGATCAACGGCAACAACGTGCAGCTTCGCAATGTGGTCCTCGCGACCACCGCAGTGGGCAACGGCAACGACCCGCTTGCGCAGAACTCGATCCACTTCGCGGCGAACGCTCAGATCGGCACCGGAGATTTCTGCAACGGGTCGAGCGAGGGCCAGGTCACGCTGCTGTCGGCGGCCTCGATGCATGTCTCGGCGGGCCCGGACGTCTACGGCCTCAGGATGGTGGCCGGCGGAGATATCGAGTTCACCGCGAACAACAGCGTGTTCGCGATTTCCGCGCAGTCGGGCAACAACATTACGGCAACCTCGAACGGCGACTGGTCCTATTGCCAGAATGCCGTGTTCGAAGGCCCGTTCGAGTGGCATTACGCCCTGGTGCGATAACCGGACGCCCCGCAATCGACCGGATCCGGCACGGCCGGCGGCACTCCCGCCGGCCGTCTCCCTTTCCCCGGACACTCCTGGAGAATCCGCCGCGTGTGCTGCCCGGCGCAAAGGCCGGGTCCGGGCCACATGCGCGAGTGCGGGACGTGAATTTCTACCCATGCGTGTATCGGTATGGTACCCTTTCACTAAGAAAATTAAAAAACCGATTCGGTGGGTTCACTTGGTCTGAAAGAGGTGCAGCTCTTACTTGGAGTGAGTCGTGTTCACGCGAGTTCTTGTGCGTTTCGTCGGCGATGAGCGGGGCGGATACACCATTTGGTCCCTGATGTGGTTCATGCTCTACGTCGCACTCGGCGGTATCGCCGTCGACATGAGCGACGCCTTCCGGAACCAGACCCTTCTGCAAGGCACGGCTGATGCCTCGGCACTCGCGGGAGTGATCTCGCTCTCGGACCAGGCGGACGTCGTCAACCAGGCGATGGCCTATTCGACCGAGAACATGGACGTTCAGGTCAATGGCGGGGTGCTGAACCCGGCCGAGGTCTCTGTCGGAACCTGGAATTTCGCGACCCGGACCTTTGCGGCCGGCGGCGCCGCGCCAAATGCGGTTCGCGCAGTGACCCGGCGTGACGGCAGCAACAACAACCCGCTTGCGACCGCCTTCCTGCCAATACTGGGCGTGGTGGGGATCGATGCCAGCCGGTTCGACATCAGCGTCGAGGCGGTCGCGGTGCGCAATGTGCCGAGCTGCCTCAACGACGGGTTCGTCGCGCTCAACAAGACCGACATGCGGAGCAACAACGGGTTCTACAACGACATCTGCATCCACGGCCAGAACGTGACCGCTGACCCCGGTCAGGATCATGCCGTCGACCTCCAGAACGGTAATTTCTACGAGGCGGGAGTGCAGGTGAGCATGCCGGATCTCGACTGGCTGCCGGACCGGCAGAACCTCTGCACGAACAATACCGGGCTCTGCGATGCCAAGGTGGAAGGCGACCTGTGGCCGAAGGACATCGCGAGGATCGGCGACATCATCGCCGGGCTCAAGACCCTCGACCCGGACTATCTTCCCGACTTCATGGTCGACATCGATGGCGCCGGCGACCGGCAGGTCAAGAGCGGGGTGGTCAAGCAGACGGTCGGGAATCTGCCCGCGACGCTGGTGCCGATGACGGTCTATGTCGTCAACTGCAACGGCCAGACGCAGCTTCCGGGCGTGCTGATGGAGGACGTGGTGATCGTCGCGAGCTGCCGCGTCCATTCGGCCTCGGGCGCCCATCTCGAGAACGTCGTCCTGGCCTCGGAACATGACGGCGCCAACGACGCGATCTCGATGGCGGCGCAGTCGACGCTCGGGCGGGCCGACTACTGCAGCAGTGGCGGCGGCGTCGAGATGTACACGCCTGGCGATGTGCACATTGCCGCGCAAGGGGAATGGCACGGACTCCGGATCGTCTCCGGCGGCGACGTGAAGTTCACCTCGAAGAATGTCGGCATCCACGGCATCTCGGTGCAGGCGGTGAACATCGACATGTCATCCAACAACGATTTCGGCCTCTGCGGCGGCGGCGTGCCGGGGAACCCCGCCTGGCATTACGCACTGGTGCGCTGATCCGGCGGCAGGGGCCGAGGTCCCGCGTTCCCGCCCCTGGCCGGCTCCTCCGCGGGCCGGCCGGGGCGGGACCGGGACCCGGTTCCGTCCGGGTCAGTCGAGCGGCGGGGCGCCGCCCTCGCTCCGCCGGCGGGCCTCGAAGTCGTCCAGATTCTCGCGCATGCCCGGGTCGACGGGGGGCGGCGCATACGCGGCAAGGCGCTGGTGCCAGATGTCGCGGGCGCGCTCGGTGGCGGTCCGCGACCCCGCCTCGGCCCACTGGCCGAAATTGGACCAGTCCCAGACGAAGGGCTCGTAGAAGGCGGTGGCGTAGCGCTCCATCGTCTGCCTGGCGGCGAAGAAATGCCCGCCGGGCTGGACCTCGGCAATGGCCTTGAAGCCAAGCTCGTCGGGACCGCAGGCGACCGGCTGCATCACCTCGGCCACGACCTGCAGCGCCTCGATGTCGGTGATGAACTTCTCCTGCGAGATGGTCAGCCCGCCCTCGAGCCAGCCGGCCGCATGGGTGACCATGTTGCCGCCCGCCAGCAGCGCGCCCCAGAGGCCCAGCAGCGTCTCCTGCGCGCCCTGCACATCCGGTGCATTGGAGGCCGAGCCGGTGGAAACGCGCCAGGGCATGCCCACATGGCGTGCGAGCTGACCGGCGGCGATGTTGGTCTTGATGTGCTCGGGTGTGCCGAAGGCGGGAGCGCCCGACCGCATGTCGACGTTCGACGAGAAGGCGCCGTACATCATCGGCGCGCCGGGCCGCGCAAGCTGGCCGAGCACGATCCCCGCCAGGCATTCCGCATGGCTCAGCGTCAGCGCGCCGGCGATGGTGATCGGCGCCATGGCGCCCGCGAGGCAGAAGGGCGAGACCACGCAGACCTGGCCCCAGAGGGCGAAGTCGATGATGCCGCGGGCCATCGGCTTGTCGATCTGGCGCGGCGAGTTGGTGTTGATGATGGTGAGGGTCGAGGGCCGGTCACGGAAGCTGGCCTCGTCGAGCCCGCGGGCGATCCGGATCATGGCGAAGCAGTCCTCGACCTGGCCCTGGCCGCGGGCGAAGACGAAGGGCACCTTGTCGGAGAGCAAGAGCTGGGCGCGGGTGGTCTCGAGATGGCGGACGGCGATCGGCACGTCCTGGGGCTCGACCCAGGCGGTGAGCTTCGGCAGGATGTCGAAACCGTGCTGCACCTTGATGAAGTCGGTGAAGTCGGCCATCGTCCCGGGCCGCCGGCCGCGGTCGAGATCGGTGATGTTCGGGCAGCCGGCGCCGGCGGTGAAGAAGAGTGCATCGCCGCCGATCTCGATGTCGCGGCCCGGCGCGCCGCCATGGAGCGTGAAGCGGGCGGGTACGGTGCGGAGCGCCTCGGCGACGATGTCGCGGCCGATCCGGACCATCTGGCTGTCCTCGTCGACCGGCGCCCCGGCGGCGCGGTAGAGGTCGCGCGCTTCCGGCAGCAGGACGCGGATCCCGAGTTCCTCGAGCACCCTGAGCGCGGTCTCGTGGATCGCGGCGATCCGGTCGGCGGAGAAGACCTCGGCCCTCGGCAGCCGGTTCGCCAGATGGGCGTAGTCGATCGCACGGACGGCTGCCGGCGCGTCGCGGCGGCGGCGGTGCGGGCGGGTGCTGTGCTCGGTCTCGGTCATGGCGTGGCGGCTGCCTCAGTGCGTCAGGGTCGGTCGGTCAGACGACCGACAGCGATGGTCATGCCCGCATCCGCGCGCCCTTCGGATCCCAGGGCGAGGGCGCGATCACCGTCGCAGCACGCTCGACCCCGACGATGTGGGTGGTCAGCGCCGTGCCCGGCCGGGCGAATTCCGGCTCGACCAGCGCCATCGCCAGCGACTTGGCTGTGCAGTGGCCATAGGCGCCCGAGGTGATGAATCCGATCCGGCGTCCGTCCGCCCAGACCGGCTCGTAGCCGGTGGCGTCGGCCTCGGGGGAGGCGAGCTCCAGCGTCACCAGCCGGCGCTTCGCGCCCTGGTCGCGCTCGGCCAGCGCCGCCTGCTTGCCGGTGAAGTCGGGCTTGTCCCAGGCGATCCAGCGGTCCATCCCGGTCTCGCCGGGGGTGTAGGCCTGCGTGAACTCCTTCGACCAGATGCCGAAGCTCTTCTCGATCCGCATCGACAGCATGGCGTTGAAGCCGAAATCTACTGCGCCGAACGCCTGCCCCGCCTCCTTCAGCAGCCGGTAGAGCGTGACGTGCTCGGCGGCCGCGCAGTTGATCTCGAAGCCGAGCTCGCCGCAGACCGACATGCGCCCGACCCTTGCGCGCACAAGTCCCACATCCAGCGCCGCGCACCCCATGAAGGGAAGCGCGGCGTCGGACACGTCCCGGTGCGTCAGGCTTGCGAGCACCTCGCGCGATCTCGGCCCGACGATGCCGAAGCCGACGGTCGCGTCCGAGATGTCGCGCACGGCGACTCCGTCGGCGAGATGGTCGTCGAACCAGCGCATGTGCCAGTTGCGCAGGTAGTAGGACCCCATGATCCACCAGGTTCCGTCGCCCCAGTTGAAGAGGGTGAGGTCGCCCTTGAGCCGCCCGTCGCGGGCGAGCATGGGGGCAAGTCGTGCCCGGCCTGGCCCGGGAAGCCTGCCCGCCATGATCCGGTCGAGCCAGGCCCCGGCCCGCGGCCCGGTGACCTCGTAGCGCGAGAAGCCCGAGATATCGATGATGCCGACAGTGTCCCGCACCGCCCGGCACTCGGCCCCGACGATGTCGTGGGCGTTCGAGCGCTTCAGGGTCGGCATCTCCTCGAAGCCCGCCGGCGCGAAGTAGAGCGGCACCTCGAGACCCCAGGAGCAGCCCCAGCGGGCGCCCTCGGCGGTCATCGCGTCATAGGCGGGGGCGCGCTTCAGCGGCCGGCCGGCCCAGAGCTGCTCGTTCGGGTAGGTCATCACGAAGCGGCGCGAGTAGAACTGGCCGGTGGTCTGGCGGATGTATTCGCGGTTCGAGCAGAAATCGCCGTAGCGGGCATTGTCCAGCGGCCATGCGTCGGCCTCGGTCTCGCCGTGGATCATCCATTCGGCCAGCGTCTTGCCGACGCCGCCGCCCTGCAGGAAGCCCGCCATCACCGCGCAGGCGAGCCAGTAATTCTTCAGCCCGCGCACCGGCCCGACCAGCGGGTTGCCGTCGGGCGAGAAGGTGAAGGCGCCGTTGACCCAGCGCTTGATGCCGGCAGTCTGCAGGCAGGGATAGCGCCTGAAGCCCATCTCGAGCTCTCTTTCGATCCGGTCGAAATCCTCCTGGATCAGGTCGAAGCCGTAGTCCCACGGCGCACCGTCGATGTTCCAGTGCTTATGATTGACCTCGTAGATGCCCAGCAGCACGCCCTTCTGGTCCTGGCGCAGATAGGTGAAGCCCTCGAGGTCGACGGTCATCGGCACCTCGAAGTCGAGCGCCGCTACTTCCGGGATGTCCTCGGTCACGAGGTAGTGGTGCTCGAGGGGAGAGAGCGGCAGGTCGAGGCCGGCCATGCGCCCGACCTGCTTGGCCCATAGCCCGCCGGCGTTGACCACATGCTCGGCATGGATCGTGCCGTTCTGGGTGATGACCTCCCACGAGCCGTCCGGGCGCTGGTGCAGGGCCTCGACCTTGTTGTGCTCGATCACCTCGGCGCCGCGTTTCCTCGCCGCGCGGGCGTAGGCATGCACCACGCCCGTCGTGTCGATGTAGCCCTCGCGGTCGGCCCATAGGCCGCCGATCACGCCGGTCACGTCCATGATCGGGCAGCGTTCCCTGATCTCCTCCGGCGTCATCAGGTGGCAGTCCTCGATACCGATGGTCTGGAAAACCCGGTACGCGGATTGCAACCACTCCCAGCGCGCCGGGGCCGAGGCGACCGTGATGCCGCCGGTCATGTGGAGCCCGATGTCCTGGCCGGACTCATTGGCAACCTCGGAGAGAAGGTCGATGGTGTAGGCCTGCAGCGCCGCCATGTTCGGGTCGGCGTTGAGCGCATGGATACCGCCGGCGGCGTGCCAGGAGGACCCCGCCGTCAGGATCGAGCGCTCCACCAGTGCCACGTCGGTCCAGCCGAACCTGGCGAGGTGGTAGAGCACCGAGGCGCCGACCACGCCGCCGCCGATCACCACCACGCGATAGTGGGATTTCATCGCCGCCTCCCGCCGGACTCAGCCTGACGGGAACCGAGCTTATGAGCGGGTCGGGGGCAAGTCTAGACACAATTGTCCAGACCCTGTAGGTTTCGCCGATGGACGCGCTTTCCGACCTGCCGCAGAGCAGCAACGCCCCGAGGGGGAATGTCAAGGTCACGCGCGAGGAGTGGCTGGGGCTGGCGGCACGGGTGCTGGTCGAGCGCGGGGTCAGCCATGTGAAGGTTCTGGCACTGTCGGGCGAGCTTGGCGTCTCGCGCTCGTCCTTCTACTGGTACTTCCGCAGCCGCCGTGATCTCCTGGACCAGCTGCTCCTGCGCTGGGAGCGGCAGAACACGCGGGCGGTGCTCGACCACGCGGCACGGCCGGCGGGGAACATCTGCCGCGGTGTGATGAACCTCTTCGAGTGCTTCATCGACCCGGCGCGGTTCGACCCCCGGCTCGACTTCGCGGTGCGCGAATGGGCGCGGCGCTCGCCGCAGGTCCGCGCCCGGCTCGATGCCGCCGACGAGGCGCGGGTGACCGCCATCCGCGACCTGTTCCTGCGCCACGGCTATGCCCCGACCGAGGCCTTCGTGCGCGCGCGGATCATCTATTTCATGCAGATCGGCTATTACGCGCTGGTCGAGAACGAACCCTTCGAGACCCGCTTCTCGCTGTTGAAACCCTATCTCGTCAGCTTCACCGGCCAGGAGCCGGACCCGGCCGAGATGGCCGAGTTCCTGGAACTGGCCTGGCAGCTCCTGCGCGGCTGACGCCGCCTCAGACGATCGCCGCCGCCGCCTCGAAGTAGATCACGAGGCTGATCACGTCCTGGACCACCGTCGCGATCGGACCGCTGGCCAGCGCCGGATCCCAGCCGAACCGGGCGAACAGCCAGGGCAGCAGCAGCCCGATGCCAGAGGCGACCGCACAGGCGGCGAGCAGGGAAAGGCCGACGGCACCGGCGAGGTCCGGGCTGCCGAAGGCGGCCAGAGCGAACAGCGCCGACAGCACGGCCAGCACCAGCCCGATCAGCACCCCGGTCGCCAGTTCGCCGGCCAGCAGCCGGCCGATCCCCATCCGGGTCAGCGACAGCCCACGCACCGCCACCGCCTCGGACTGGGTGCCGACCGCATCGGCGAGATAGACGATCGCCGGGATGAAGAAGGCGATTGCGATATGATCGCGCAGCGTCGTCTCGAACTGCGCCACCAGCCCGGCGGCCGCCATGCTGCCGATCAGGCCCAGCACCAGCCAGGGCAGGCGGTAGCGGGCCCGGCTGACCGGGGGCGCGAGCAGCGCCGCGCGCGCTTCCTCGCTGTGGTGCCAGATACCGACCATGTGGTGCAGGTCGTCCAGATGCTCGCGGCGCAGGATGCGCATGATTGCCCGCGGCGGGAGCGCGCCGAGGAACCGCCCGGCGGCATCGATCGCCGGCACCGCCTCGAGCTCCGCGCGGATCGCCAGCGAGGCGGCGTCCTCCGGGTCGGTCCCCACGGCGATGGTGGGCGGCGCGACATCCATCAGCGCCGCGAGCGCGGACATGCGCGGCGCCGCGCAGAGGCGGGTCAGCGGCACGACTCCGGCCAGCGCGCCGTCGGGCGCGACGACGAAGACAGAGCCCATGGCGTCAAACTGCTGCCCGGCGAGCGAGTCGAGAATCTCGCCCACGGTCTGCTCCGGCCGTGCGACCGGGACGGCAGAGGTCAGCTCCAGGTCGGGATTGCTGGATTTGCGTTGCATCGGCGTGCCTGCAGGAAGGCTTCGGGACCAGACCGACTATGCCCGCGCATGCGGGTATCTGAAAGGCCGCATGGTCCCGATCACGCCAGGCACTTCTCGAACCAGTGATGCGCATAGGGGTTGTCGTTGAAGCGCGGGATCGGCCGAAAGCCGGCGGAGAGGTAGAGCGCCTGCGCCTCGGTCAGCGCCCGGTTGGTGTCGAGCCGGACGACGCCGAGCCCCGCCGCGCGGGCCTGATCCTCGAGCGCCGCCAGCAGGCGCCGGGCGAGGCCCAGGCCTCGCATCCGGCCCGTGACCCAGACGCGCTTGATCTCGCCGAAGCCTTGCGGGTCGCGGCGCAGCGCCCCGCAGCCGACCGGCTCGCCGTCTGCGCGGGCCAGCAGGAGCCAGCCGGCGGGTGGCGTCAGCCCGGCAGCCTCGTCCTCGACACCGTGCCCCGCATCGAAGCCGGCCTCGAAACGCCGGTCCAGCTCGGCGAAGTATTCGGCGAGACACCGGTGGGCCTCGGCGCTCGACGGCCTCTCGACGGCGATGGTCACGGCCGAGGCTTCCAGCAGGCGCTCGACCTCGGTCATGGCGGCGACAAGCCGCTGGCGGCGCGGCGAATCGAGCGGCGCGACCAGTGCCGCCGCAGTGTCATCGGAGAGCCGGTCGATGACCGCAAGTTCACTCAGCCCCCGGGCAGTCGGCCGCGCGATCCTGACCCTGGCATCCTCGGGCGATCGCTCGACCTGGACGAGCCCTTGGGCTTCCAGCGCGCGCAGCATCCGGGCGGCGTGTCCGGAATCGAGCCCGAGGTGGGCGCGCAGGCGCCTGATCTCGCAGCCGTCGCGCCCGATCTCGAACAGGAGCCGTGATTCGCCGAGCGGGCGCTGGCGGCCGAGATAGTCGGCATCCAATGCCCCGATCCGCCGGGTGACGGCGCGGTTGAAGCTGCGGACACGGGCGGTCAGGCTGGACATTCTCTGACTTTAGTCAGAGGAATTGCCTTCGACTAGGCGCTGCCGCTGGCCGCCCTCACTCGCCGATGCGCGAGATCTTGGTGCCCTCGATGCCGGCGCCGGCAAAGAACCCCTCCTGGCCGACGAAGAAGACGTAGACACCCTCCTGCACCGTGGACGTTGAGAGCTTCCGGGCAATGCCCTCGTCGGCGATGGTAACATGCGGGCCGATTCCGACCTCCCAACCGTGCGATTCGCGAAGAAAGTTCAAAGATGCCTCGTCCATCAGGAACATGACGTAGCCGAACCTCTCGACGCCCGCCTGAAGGCCATAGGAGAGCGCGGTCGAACGGTAGTAGCCGTCGGTCTTGCCGCCGACGCGGAGCACGCCCTTGCCGCCCGCCGCACCGACGATCAGCCCGCCCTTGACGATCTCCGGGAAGATCAGGATGCCCTTGGCCGAGTGGATCATCTTGTCGGTGACCGTCTCGGATTTCTTCAGGCGCTCGAGGGCAGCATCGGCCGCGGCATCAAGCTCGGCGGCGCTCTCGGCCATGGCCATGCCCTGGAGGCCCGACCACATGGCGGCGCTGATCGCGGCGGCCCGCAGGAAGGAACGACGTCTCATCTGGGTATCTCCGAAACCGTTTCGTGACTCGATCAAATGGCGCAAGCTGGGAAGACGCCGGGCCATGCCCGATATCTGCACGCCAGCGCAGCGACAAGCAATCGAATCCTGCGGCGGCCGGCATCAGCCTTCCGGGCTGTCCTTCTCGTTGAACAGGATGCGCGCCTGGTCGCCCTCGATGTCGTCATACTGGTGGTGCCTGAGCGACCAGAGGAAGGCGACAAGGCCGAGCAGGCCGAGGCCGATCGAGACCGGGATCAGGAGCCCGAGGACCGTCATCGGGCCCCCCGGAGCCGAAGTGCGTTCAGCGTCACCACGATCGAGGAACCGGACATGGCCAGCGCCGCGATCAGCGGCGTGACCAGACCGGCCATGGCGACCGGGATGGCGACGGCGTTGTAAAGGGCGGCGAGTGCGAAGTTCTCGAGCGCCCGCGCCCGCGCCATGCGGGCAGTGTCGAGCGCGAAGACCACGGGATCGAGGCGCTCGCCGGTGAAGACCAGCGCCGCGGCGGCGCGGCTCACATCCGACGCGGCGACCGGGGACATGGAGACGTCGGCGGCCGCAAGCGCCGGAGCGTCATTGATGCCGTCGCCGACCATCAGCACGCGGTGACCCTGCCGGGCGAGATCCTCGAGCGCTCTCAGCTTCCCGGCGGGCGTCATTCCGGCGCGGGCGTCCGATATCCCCACGGCGCCGGCCACACGCCCCACGGGTGCTGCGGCGTCGCCCGAGAAGAGCGCAAGGCCGAGGCCCCGGGCGCGCAGCGCGGCGCAGGTCCCGGCGGCGTCCGCACGCGGCGCGTCCTCGAAGGTGAAGCGGGCGGGCGGCGCACCGGCGCTCTGGAGCCAGACAGCGGTCGCCTCGCCGGCCGCGGCGCCGACCCAGGCGGCCCGGCCGAGCCGCACCCGGCGGCCGTCGAGCAGGCCCTCGATGCCGGAGCCCGGCACCTCGCGGATCTCCACCACCGCGGCGGGGATCACGCCCGCGGCCGCGGCGGCGCCGGCGAGCGCGCAGGCCAGCGGATGGCGCGAGGCGGCGGCGAGCGCCGCGGCGACCGGCCAGGCCGGGTCGCCGGCGGCAGGGCCGGCGGCGAGCGCCGGGCGGCCTTCGGTCAGCGTGCCGGTCTTGTCGAATACCACCATGTCGGCCCGGGCCAGCCGCTCGAGGGCACCGCTGTCCTTGAGGAAGATGCCGCGCCGGAACAGCCGGCCGCCCGCCACCGCATGGACCGCCGGGACGGCAAGGCCGAGGGCACAGGGGCAGGTGATGATCAGGAGCGAGATGGCGATGGTCAGCGAGCGATGCACGTCGCCCGTCGCCCAGAGCCAGCCGAGGAAGGCGGACGCCGCGACAATGTGGACGCCGGGCGAGTAGACCCGCGCCGCCCTGTCGGCCCAGCGATCGTAGACGGTCCTGCCGCGTTCGGCGCTCTCGATCATGCGGGCGATCTCGGCCAGCAGCGTTGCCTCGCCCGCGGCGGTGACGCGGACCCGGAGCGGACCGGAGAGGTTCAGCGTCCCGGCATGGACCAGGGCGCCCGGCCCGGCCGGCTCGGGGGTGCTTTCGCCGGTGACCATCGAGCGGTCGAGATCGCTGGTGCCCGCCTCGATCCGGCCGTCGGCCGGGACGCGCTCGCCGGGCGCGACCTCGACCAGCGCGCCAGGAGCGAGGTTCTCGATCGCTACGGTCTCGCGGGCACCGTCCGCGGAAATCAGGGTTGCAGCCCGGGCCGAGAGGGCGGTCAGCTCGGCCGCCGCCGAGCGCGCCACCGCGCGGGTGCGGTGGTCGAGATAGCGGCCGATCAGCAGGAAGAAGGTCAGCCCCAGCGCGGCGTCGAAATAGGCGTGCTCACCGTGATGCGCGGTCTCGTAGAGCGAGGAGGCCGAGGCCAGAACGATCGCGAGCGAGATCGGCACGTCCATGTTCAGCCGCCGCGCGCGCAGCGCCGCCGCGGCCGAGCGGAAGAACGGCACGCCCGCGAAGGCGACCGCCGGGAGCGCGATCAGCGCCGAAATCCAGTGCATCAGGTCGCGGGTCGCCGCCTCGGCTCCGGACCAGACCGAGACCGAGAGCAGCATGACGTTCATTGCCGCGAAGCCGGAGACCGCGAGACGGGCCAGGAGATCGCGCCCGACGCTGTCGCGGTCGATCCCCGCCATGGCGGCGGCATCGTAGGGCCGCGCCTCGTAGCCGAGCGCCGCCAGCCGGTCGAGAATGGCGGCGACCGAAGTGACGGCCGGGTCGAAGACGACGCGCACGCGCCGCAGCGAGAGGTTGACCCTGGCCGAAACGATGCCTTCTGCCCTGCCGAGCCCTCCCTCGATCCTGCCGAGGCAGCCGGCGCAGTGGATGCCCGGGACCATGAGGTCGACGCCCGAACCGCCGCCCTCGACCGGTCGCGCCCAGCGCTCCGCCGAGGCGAGCCGGGCCTCGACCGCCGCCGCGGTCAGCCCGTCGGCACAGCAGCCGCCGAGGATCGGACCGGCGCCTGCATCACGCATCACCGGCTCTTCCCGACGGTGATTTCTGCCCCGGCCTCGAAGGACACTCCGCCGGCGCCGGTTGCGGCGAGGGCGATGCGCCAGCGGCCGGGGCCGAGCTCGAGCGGAGCGACATAGGCGCCGCCCTCTCCGGCCAGGTCGAGCGTGATGTCCTCGCGGGTCGTGGCCGGCCGGCCCACCGTGGCGCTGACCGCCAGCCCGCCGACCGGTGCGTCGTCGCGGCCGGCAATCCGCACGGTGAGCCTGCCGCCGGCATATTCCGCCGCCGCGCGCCAGCCCAAAGCCCGCTGGGCCGCGACCCTGCGATTCCAGTCCTGGCTGGCGACGTAGGAGTTGCCGACAACGAGACCCGGAAAGGTTCCGGTCGCCGCGAACAGCATGGTCAGGTTCGCGGCGATGACGATGCCGAAGCCCGCCACCATCGTCAGCAGCACCTTGCGCCCGGTGATCGGGTGCACCGGCGACGCATGCCGCCTCGGTTGCACGTGCAGCGTCATCGCGTCACTCCTTCCCGGCCGGTGCGTGGAACACCGTCGCGTAGCTCGCACGCTCGCGCGTCACCAGATCCTCGATCCAGATTTCGACGGGGGTACGATCCTGCATCTCGAACCAGGGCCGCGCGAGCAGGAAGATGCGGACGCTGCGCGCCTCGTCGGCGGCGATCTCGAAGTCGTTGAAGTCGAGACCCTGGATGTCCATCCGCAGTTCCGGGTCCGACTTGGCCGAGAGCCGGAAGCGGTGCGGCGCGGCGTTCATGTTCTGGATCTTGACGTCATAGGCGTTGCGGATCGTGCCGTCGGACAGCGTCACGAACAGCGGGTTGCGCACCGGCGCGACCGAGAGCCCGATGGTATCGCGCACGAAGAGCGCGACCACCATGGCGACTCCGATCAGGCTCCAGAGCGCAGTGTAGAGGATCGTGCGCGGGCGGATCACGCGCTTCCAGGGCGCGACCGGCGGCTGGCCGGCGCGCTCGAGCTGGTCGTCCTTCAGCGTGCAGTAGTCGATCAGGCCGCGCGGCTTGCCGATCCTGGCCATGATCTCGTCGCAGGCGTCGATGCAGAGCGCGCAGGTGATGCAGCCGATCTGCTGGCCCTGGCGGATGTCGACACCCGTTGGACAGACCGCGACGCAGGCGTTGCAGTCGATGCAGTCACCGAGCGCCTCGGCGCCGTCCTTCTTGCGGTGCCGGCCGCGTGGCTCGCCGCGCCAGTCCTTGTAGGTGACGATCAGCGAGTTCTCGTCCAGCATCGCGCCCTGGATGCGCGGCCAGGGGCACATGTAGATGCAGACCTGCTCGCGCATGAATCCGCCGAGCACGAAGGTCGTGGCGGTCAGCACGCCGACCGTGGCGTAGGCGACGAAAGGCGCCTCGCCCCGGAAGAGAGCGCCGAACAGCGTGGGCGCGTCGGCGAAGTAGAACACCCAGGCGCCGCCGGTGGCGATGGCGATCAGAAGCCAGATCGACCATTTGGCGACGCGGCGCGCGATCTTCTCGGCATTCCAGCGCTGCTTCAGCAGGCGGAACTGGGCATTGCGGTCGCCGTCGATCCAGCGCTCGACATGCTGGTAGAGGTCGACCCAGACCGTCTGCGGGCAGGCGTAGCCGCACCACACCCTCCCCAGCGCCGAGGTAAACAGGAAAAGGCCCAGCCCGGCCATGATCAGAAGCCCGGCGACGTAGTAGAATTCCTGCGGCCAGATCTCGATCCAGAAGAAGAAGAAGCGGCGGTCGGCGAGGTCCACCAGCACGGCCTGGTCGGGCAGGTGCGGGCCGCGGTTCCAGCGGATCCAGGGTGTGACGTAGTAGATCGTCAGGGTAATGCTCATGATCCACCACTTGAGCCGGCGGTAGAATCCGCGCACCGCCCGCGGAAACACGGGCTCCCGGGCGGCATAAAGGCTCGGCTCGGCGGCTTCGGCATCCGGCATTGGCGGTCGCTCCGTGGTTGAGAATCATTCGGAGCATACACTGGTCCCGCGCGCCGTGCGGAGTCTTGATCGGGATCAAAAGGCGTGTCGGCGCGAGAGTTTTCCACTTATTGGGGTAATATTACTGTTTACTATAAATATATGGCCGGAATTTCGGTCGTTTATTGTCTCGAAAGGCTATTCCCGCTAAAATTCACCGGCGAGGAATTGCGGGGCGACCCGCGGGGTGAATGTGGTCTGTTATGAGTGGCGAAGTGACCGCCCGGCCCAAGGCCGCAATGCGCAAGAATGGCGGATCCGGGAAAGGCTCCGTTGCCGCGCTGGGCATTGCCGGCGGCCTCTCGGTGGCACTCGTCCTGACCCTCACCATGAATGACCCATACTGGCGACTTGTCAAAGCCGAGAGCGTGCCGGCGCCCGCCTATGTCCCGCCGACGGATCTCAGGGCCGCGCTTGCGCTTGCGGCGACCTCCGTCGTCGGCAACGCCGACAGCGGTGCGGTCAGTCAGAAGCCGCCGCTGCCGGCCTATGCGGCCCAGCCCCCCGCGGGAGTCGCGGACGGGTTTGCGGACGCGACGCCTGTCAGCCTGCCGCCGGCGCCCCAGGCAGATCAGCCGCGGATCGACCCTGCGCTCGACCCGACCCCGGAACTTGCCCGCGAGCTGATCGACTCGCTGCAGATCGAGGCCGGCGACGAGGTCGCCGCGCGCACGGCCGCAATCTCGGTGCTCGGCTCGCCTCTCCCGCCGATCGGCGGTATCGTCCGTGACGAGGCGCTGGAGGTTGGTGACGGGGTGACGCAGGTCCATGACAGTGTTGTGTTCCAGATCCCCGCGGCTCCGGCCCAGCCGCATCTGAGCCCGACCGCCGAGTCCGAACTCGCGCTGTCGCTGACCCTGGCGCAAAGGATCGATGTGCAGCGGCGGCTTGCCCTCGCCGGCTTCGATCCGAGTGGCCTCGACGGCGTGTTCGGGCACCGGACCCGGAGCGCCATCGGCGATTTCCAGGCGGCCTGGGGCTTCCCGGCAAGCGGCTATCTGGACCAGGCCGTGATCGCGGAGCTTCGCGACCGCACGGAAGGCGCCTACCAGGCGCTGCGGCGGCAGGCAGAGCGTGAACCGGCGGCGGCGCCGGCCATCGCGCCGGCAGAGAGCAAGCTGGCGCGGGACGACGAGACAGGCGGATGTGCACGCAGGTCGGACGGGCGCATCGTCGAGCGCCAGAGCCTGGCCTGCGACATCGCCGGCCTGACTGAGACCCTCGCGGTGTCGTTCGGGCGGAATCGCCTCGCGCAGGAAGACGCCGCGCTCGCCGATGCCATTCCGTCTGCCGCCGGGCCCAGCAGCCAGACAGCCCGCCGGGCGGACCGCTGAGCCGTCAGGCCGCCCGGCGCGCCAGCGCCGTGAGCATCCCTGCCCCGATCAGGAATCCGGCGCCGAGCCGGTTGATGGCGCGGAGCGCCTCCGGGCGGTCGAACCGCCGGCGCATCTCGCCGGCAAGGAGCGCCCAGAGCAGCGTGTTGATCGCCGCCATGCCGACGAAGGTCGCGACCATGGCGGCGAACTGCGGCAGGACCGGCGCCCCGGCGACAATGAACTGCGGCACGAAGGCGATGAAGAACACGATGCTCTTCGGGTTCAGCGAGGTCACCACGTAGGCGTGCCAGAACATCTTCCGCCACTCGCGCGGGCCGCGGCTGCCCGAGGGCATCGCGAGGCGTGCCGGCGCCGTCCGCCAGAGCCCGATGCCGAGCCAGATCAGATAGGCAGCGCCGCAGAACTTGAGCACCGTGAAGAGCGTCGCCGAGGCTGCCAGCACCGCTCCGGCCCCCGCCAGTGAGACGCTCATCGCCGTGAGGTCGCCCAGTGTCACTCCCGGCACCGTCGCCCAGGCGGTCTCGCGGCCGCGGCCGAGCGCGTAGGAGACGACCAGCATCACGGTCGGGCCGGGAATTGCCAGGAGCACGGCGCTCGCCAGCGCGAAGGCGATCCAGATTTCGAACGACATGAGCGGGTCTCCCTCCGAGTGGCGGCAGCTAATACAGAGTCGTGCCGGGTTGGCAAGCGGCAGCCTCAGCCCCGGCACGCGGTCGCAACATGGGCCGGAACCGCAAAGGTCACGGTGCCGTCGGCCGCGGCGAGGTGCGCGAGTTCGCACTGTGCGGCGACCTGAAGGTCTTTGAGGCCGGAATCGTCGATCAGTTCGGCCAGGGTCCAGCCTGTCACATCGGTGCGCACCCAGTCGTCGAGCGACGGAAACCTGGCGGTCCCGGCTATCGTCTCGATCGTCGTGCCCCGGATGCCCGCCGCCTCGAGCAGCGCGGCGAGTGCCTGCCGGTCGCCGAGAGCGAACGGCGCACGCAGCGCGTCCGCTGCCTGGGCACCGAACAGCCTGTCGATCAGCGCGATCATCTGCGCGTAGCCCGGCGATCCCTCCGCCGCGCCCCACACGGCCAACGCGAGGCGGCCGCCGGGCCTGAGAACCCGCCACATCTCGGCCAGTGCCGCAACCCGGTCCTCGAAGAACATGAGTCCGAACTGGCAGAGGACGGCATCAAAGCTGCGGTCGGCGAACGGCAGAGCCTCGGCACGCCCCGCCCGCCATCCGATCTGCGGCGCCGTCCTGCGCGCCACGGCCAGCATTCCCTCATTGCGGTCCAGGCCGGTGACGCGGGCACCGTGCGCGGCGGCGGCACGCGCCGCGACGCCGGTTCCGCAGGCGACATCCAGCACGACGTCGCCCGAGCGGATCCGGGCAGCCTCGGCGATCCGTGGCCCCCATTCGCCGAACAGCGCGGGGACGAAGAATTCCTCGTAGACAGCGGCGGTGCCGCGGGCGACCTGACCCGCTGCCGCCGCGGTTCTGCCATTTGTCACTGTCGCATTCGTCATTCTTGCCTCCATCCGGTTGCCGGACCATCTAAAGCGACAGCTGCCATCAGCATTGAGTCCGGAATCTGTAGTTGGGCTGCGGGGAGGCTGCGGATATCCTGCGCAACGGAGGCACGCATGAAGTCCTATGGCCAGTTCTGCCCGGTCGCGAAGGCAGCCGAGCTGTTCTGCGAGCGCTGGACGGCCCTGATCATCCGCGACCTTGCGACCGGTGCAAGCCGGTTCTCCGAATTGCATCGCGGAGTGCCGCTGATGTCCCCCTCGCTTCTGTCGCGTCGGCTGAAGCAACTCGAGGCCGAGGGAATCGTCGAGCGGCCGGACAGCGGCGGATACCGGCTCACCGAGGCCGGGCGTGAGTTCGTTCCGCTGGTCGAAGCGCTTGGGGTCTGGGGCCAGCGCTGGGCCCGCCGCGAGCTTGCCGAGCACGAGGTCGATCTCGGCCTTCTGATCTGGAGTCTCGAGCGCTCGGTTCGGGCCGACGCCTTCGGTGCCGGGCGTTCGGTCGTTCGTCTCGAGTTCACCGACCAACCGGCCGCCCGGAAGTTCTGGTGGTTCGTGAACCGGGATGGCACCTGCGAGCTGTGCCTCGAGGATCCCGGCTGGGAGGTGACCCTCTATCTCGCCTGCACACTGCCCGACATGATCCGGATAGTGCGTGGCGACCTTCGGCTGGCTGCGGCACTGGAGGACGGACAGCTCGAGGCGCACGGAAGTCATCAGGCCCGTCGTCGGCTGCGGGCGTGGCTGAACCTCGGTCCGCTGGCCGCGATCGACCCGCGCCGGCCGCATCGCCCGGCGTCTGTGGAGTGAGAAAGGCCCCGGCGCAGTCGCCGGGGCCCCGTCCTCATGACCGGATGCGGCCGGTCCAGATCACTGTCCGCCGCCCAGGTCGTGGATGTAGAGCGCCACCTGTCTGATCTGCGCCTCGGTCAGGCGCTGCGACCAGGCCGGCATGACGCCGCGGCGTGCATTGGTAATGGTCGCAACCACCGTGTCGCGGTCGCCGCCATAGAGCCAGATCGCGTCGGCGAGGTTCGGAGCCCCGAGCTCCTGCATCCCGGTGCCGTCCTCGCCGTGGCAGGCGGCACAGTTCTCGGCGAAGATCTGGCGGCCGTCCTCGTTCGCGGCGACCTGGCCCGAGAGGGAGAGCACGTGGTCGGCGACGGCACCAATCTGCTCGGGCGTCAGGATGCCGTCGCGCCCGAAGGCCGGCATGTCCGAGATCCGCGTGTCATTGTCCTGGTCGTAGCGGATGCCGTGGGCGATCGTTACCCGGATGTCCTCGGGCGCGCCGCCCCAGAGCCAGTCGTCGTCCTGGAGGTTCGGATATCCCTTGGCCCCGGTCGCGCCCGAGCCATGGCACTGCGAGCAGTAGGTGCGGTAGATCGCGGCGCCGCCGGCGCGGGCAAACGGGGCCAACTCCTGATCCTGAACCAGCGCGTCCATGTCGGTGGCCGCGATCTGGTCGAGGATGCCCCTCTGCGCCTCGTTGTGCTCGGCCACCGCCGCGTGAAGCTGGGCGCGGCTGGAATAGCCGAGCAGGCCCGGGGTCGCCGCGTTCAGGAGCGGCCAGGCCGGATACAGGATCACATAGACGATGCCCCAGACGATGCAGCCGTAGAAGGTCCACAGCCACCAGCGCGGCAGGGGCGTGTCGAGCTCCTTGATACCATCCCACTCGTGGCCGGTGGTTTCTGTGCCGCTAACCTCGTCGCGTTCCGTGGTCTCGTGCTGTGCCATGGATCACACTCCCGGCCTGTCTTCGTTGCGGAAGGGGATGTTCGCGCTGTCCCGGTGCGTTTCCCCGGAGCCCGGACGGAACGCCCAGATGATCGCGCCCAGGAAGAACAGCATCATCGCGAGCAGTACCCAGCTGTCGGCGAGCTGGCGGAGATAGGAATAGGTGTCCATCCCTGCCTCCTCAGCGCGCGTTCGCCGCGGCATCGTAGGTCGAGAAGTCGACCAGCGTGCCGAGCATCTGCAGATAGGCGATCAGCGCATCGAGCTCAGTGATCTCGGGCTGGCCGTCGAAGTTGCGCACCTGCGCCTTCGGGTAGCGGGCCAGCAGCGCGTCGACACCCTCGTCGTCGGGGTTAACCTGCGCACCGATGTCGGCCTCGGCCGCTGCGATCATCTCGTCGGTGTAGGGCACGCCGACGATCCGGTTGGTGCGCAGATGGTCGGCGATGTGCGTGAAGTCGAGCTTGTTCTCCTCGAGCCAGGGATAGCGCGGCATTACCGACTCGGGCACCAGGTCCTGCGGTTTGCGGAAATGGGCGACATGCCATTCGTCCGAATAGCGGCCGCCGACGCGCGCGAGGTCCGGCCCCGTGCGCTTCGAGCCCCACTGGAACGGGTGGTCGTACATCGACTCGGCGGCAAGGCTGTAATGCCCGTAGCGGTCGACTTCGTCGCGCATCGGCCGGATCATCTGGCTGTGGCAGACATAACAGCCCTCGCGGATGTAGATCTGCCGACCGGCGAGCTCGAGCGGCGAGTAGGGCCGCACGCCCTCCACCTTCTCGATGGTGTTCTGCATCCAGAACAGCGGCGCAATCTCGACGATTCCGCCGACCGTCACGACCAGGAGCGCGGCGATCAGCAGCAGGGTGACGTTGCGCTCGAGGACGGCGTGTTTGGTCTTGAGGCTCATGGTCCGCCCCCCTACTCGGCTGCCACGGTCGCGGGCCGGCCGGCGGCCTCGCCGCTGACCCTGCCCCGGATCGTCTGCAACAGGTTGAAGCACATGATCGCCGCGCCGGTGAGGTAGAGCACGCCGCCGAGCGCACGCACCACATACATCGGGAACTTGGCGGCGACCGTGTCGGCGAAGCTGTTCACCAGGAAGCCCTGATCGTCATACTCGCGCCACATCAGCCCTTCCATGATGCCGGTCACCCACATCGAGGCCGCGTAGAGCACGATGCCGATGGTGGCGAGCCAGAAGTGCCAGTTGACGAGGCTGAGCGAGTAGAGCCGCTCGCGGTTCCAGAGCCGGGGCACCAGGAAGTAGAGCGCGCCGAAGGTAATCATGCCGTTCCACCCGAGCGCGCCGGAATGCACGTGCCCGATGGTCCAGTCGGTATAGTGGCTGAGCGAGTTCACCGCCCTGATCGACATCATCGGCCCCTCGAAGGTCGACATGCCGTAGAAGGCGACCGAAATCACCATCATGCGGATGATCGGGTCGGTCCTGAGCTTGTCCCAGGCGCCGTTCAGGGTCATCAGCCCGTTGATCATGCCGCCCCAGGACGGCATCCACAGGATGATCGAGAACACCATGCCCAGCGTCTGCGCCCAGTCGGGCAGGGCGGTGTAGTGGAGGTGGTGCGGACCGGCCCAGATGTAGAGGAAGATCAGCGCCCAGAAGTGGATGATCGACAGGCGGTAGGAGTAGATCGGCCGCTGGGCCTGCTTCGGCACGAAATAGTACATCATGCCGAGGAAGCCGGCCGTCAGGAAGAAGCCGACCGCGTTGTGGCCGTACCACCACTGGGTCATGGCGTCCTGAACGCCCGAGAAGGCCGAGTAGCTGGTCGAGCCGAGGATCGAGACCGGCACGGCGAGATTGTTCACCACGTGCAGCATCGCGATGGTGATGATGAAGCTGAGGAAGAACCAGTTCGCCACGTAGATGTGCGGCTCCTTCCGCTTCAGGATCGTGCCGAGATAGACCGCGAGATAGGCGACCCAGACGATGGTGAGCCAGAGGTCGATGTGCCAGGCAGGCTCGGCATATTCCCGTGACTGCGAGCCGCCGAACAGGTAACTCGTCGCCGCCAGCACGATGACAAGCTGGTAGCCCCAGAACACGAACCAGGGCAGGTTCCCGCCCCAGAGCCGCGCCGCGCAGGTGCGCTGAACGATGTAGAAGGACGAGCAGATCAGCGCATTGCCGCCGAAGGCGAAGATCACCGCCGAGGTGTGCAGCGGCCTGAGCCGCCCGAAGCTGGTGAAGCTGAGGCCGAGATTGAGCGCGGGAAATGCAAGCTCGAAGGCGATCACCACACCGACGAGGAAACCCACGAGGCCCCACAGCGCAGTGGCGATGACGCCGGCACGGATCACGTCGTCCATATAGCCGGTTGCCGTCGCACGGGGTGTGCCCATGGTCCGGATGGCGTGAACGAAGAACCCGGCCGCGAAGGCCAGCACGACGAGCGCATTCACCTGATAGGCGAGGTCGTGGCCCCGGTTTGCGGCGATCGCCGCGAGGACCGCGACGGCCGCGAAGGCGACCAGCTTGACGATGGATCCCATGATCGTTCCCCGAAACCCGTTCAGCCGAAGGCGGGCCGGCACATGCCCGCATATGTGACACCGGAACCTGCGCCCCGGATTGCCCCATGCCGTTTTTGCGGCGCAGCAAGGCGCAGGCATTGATCTGGGTCAATCAGCGCAGGATTCCCGCCAAGCGCAAGACGCCATGCGACGCAGGGACGCCCAAAACGACTGCTCGGGGTGCGGCGAAACGTTGTGGCGAGCGGCGCCCCGGCGCTCGCCGGCGGTGACCGGACGAGCGCGCACGCCCGGATGTCCGCTACCTGTAGAAGATGTGGCTGCCGATCCGCGCGGTCCTTTCGAGTTTGCGGGCCCATCGCGGTGTGACCCAGGTCGCATGGTAGTGCGTCGCGTTGCCGGTGACGGTGCGCGGCCCGCCCTGGAGCATGAGCCAGGCGATCTTGCCGAGTTCCTCGAACTTCCCGGGGTCGCGGATATGTTCGGCCTTGCCGTCGCACTTGTAGGAGAACTGGCAGCCGTTCCTGTTCTGCTCGCCCTGTCTGACGACGCCGCAGACCGAGTCCGGATACAGGTCCGTGCTGACGCGGTTCAGGATGACCTCCGCCACGGCGATCTGGCCGAGGAGGCTTTCGCCCCGTGCCTCGAAGTACAGCGCCTCGGTCAGGCAGCGCCACTCGGCGTCGCGCTCGCCGATCTCGATGCGCCGGATCTGCTCCGGGCTCGGTGCTCGGCCGGCCTCGTTCGAGAGCACGGCGCCGAGGAGATCGTCGCGGGTCCGGCGAGCGGCGGCCGAGGTCCGGGAGCCCGCGCCGTCCAGGTCGCGGGCCAGGCTGCGCGTTCCGAGCCCGACCGCGGTCGGCGGGATGTCCGGGGACCAGGCGATCTCGGTCGAGGGGACGGTGATGCCGCGCCGGAAACGGTCGGGGGCCGGCCGCAGGAACAGCCCCGCCGCCTCGCGCTCGGCCGGGTGGCTGACCGCCGCGCGAAGGGAATGGAACGGGTCCTGATCCCAATCGCGCGTTTCGGCAGCGACCCGGTCGGTCCCAGCAAGAAGCACGATCAGCGCCGCCAAGGACATGGCGGCAATCAGCGCGTAAGCGACCCGGGGCAACGGGCGCAGCGTGGTCAAGCCAGTCATCTTCTCCCTCATCGACACTTGTCGGGCGGCCGTCCCACGAACGCGGAGCGATCAACTCCGCGCCCCCTTCCCCGCGTGAGCCGGCATACTTCAAATCACGCACATGCAATGGGCGATGCTTAGCAAGGGCGTCGCCGCGGCCGGAACCCGGAAGCGCTATTGCGCCGATGCAACGGCTAAGTTTTTTGAGCCGATGGCTCGATTGGCAACATGTTTTGTTGCACATATGCAACAAAATCGGCCGAAGCTGCAGCTGCCGGCCCGCTGAAAGTCGAAAACCGGGTCCGAATCGGTGCCTTGCGGCAGTCCGCCCGGGCGGCGCGCCGGCGGGCCTGCGTCAGCCGAGATGCGGTTTCGCCCGAATCGCCGCCTGCGCCGACGCGAGGCGGGCGATCGGCACACGGTAGGGCGAGCAGGACACGTAGTCGAAGCCCGAGGCCTCGCAGAAGGCGATCGACGCCGGATCGCCGCCATGCTCGCCGCAGAGGCCGATCGAGATGTCCGCCCGGTGCGAGCGGGCGCGGGCAGTGGCGATCCGGATCACCTCGCCCACACCGTCGATGTCGAGCGTCTGGAACGGGTCGTGCGGATAGACGTGCTGGGCAATGTAGTCGGGGATGAAGCGCCCGGCGTCGTCGCGGGAGAGCCCGTAGACCATCTGCGTCAGGTCGTTGGTGCCGAAGCTGAGGAAATCGGCCTCGTCGGCGATGTCGGCGGCGCGGAGCGCGGCGCGCGGTGTCTCGATCATCACGCCGACATGGTAGTCGACCATCTCGCCGCGCTCGGTCCGGACCTCGGCAGCGACCGCCTCGATGTGACGTTTCAGGAGCTCGAGCTCGCGCACTGCCGAGATCAGGGGCAGCATGATCTCGGGCCGGACCGGCTCGCCGGTGCGTCGGCCGGCCTCGCAGGCGGCCTCGAAGATGGCTCGGGCCTGCATCTGGTAGATCTCGGGGAAGGCGATGCCGATCCGGCAGCCGCGCCGGCCCAGCATCGGGTTGAACTCGGTGAGCTCCAGCGCACGCGCCTTCACCTTCGCGACCGGCACGCCGAGCGACAGGGCCATCTCGGCCATCTCGTCCTCGCCGTGGGGCAGGAACTCGTGCAGCGGCGGGTCGAGCATTCGGATTACCACCGGGAGCCCGGCCATCTCGGCGAACAGGTCGATGAAATCGGCCCGCTGCATCGGCAGCAGCTTCTCGAGCGCCCGCCGCCGCTCGGCCTCGGTCTCGGCCATGATCATCTCGCGCATCGGTGTGATGCGGCCGTGCTTGAAGAACATGTGCTCGGTGCGGCAGAGGCCGATGCCCTCGGCGTTGAAGCCGCGTGCGACGGCGGCGTCCTGCCCGGTGTCGGCGTTGGCGCGGACCTTCAGGCGCCGCTCGGCGTCGGCCCACTCCATGAGCGTCGCAAAGGCCCCGGTGATCTCGGGCGGGACGGTCTCGACCCGGCCGGCCAGCACCTGGCCCTCGGCCCCGTCCACGGTCACGGTGTCGCCTTCCCGGAAGCTGCGGCCGTCGGCCGCGCGCAGAATGCCGGCCTTGCGGTCGAGCGTCAGGTCCTTTGCGCCCACGACGCAGGGCCGGCCGAGACCACGGGCAACGACCGCCGCATGGCTGGTCATGCCACCGCGCACGGTCAGCACGCCAAGCGCGGCGTGCATGCCCCGGATGTCCTCGGGGCTCGTCTCGATCAGTGCCAGGATCGACGGCCGGCCTGCAGCCGCGGCCGTCTCGGCTGCATCCGGCGAGAATACCAGCGGGCCCGAGGCGGCACCCGGCGAGGCGGGCAGGCCGCGGCCGATCACGTCGCGCCCGGCCTCGGGCGCGATCGAGGGGTGCAGGTGCTCGTCGAGGAGCGCGGGGTCGATTCGCAGGAGCGCGTCCTGGCGCGAGATCGCGCCCTGCTCGGCCAGCTCGACGGCGATCCGCACCGCGGCGCGGGCTGAGCGGCGGGCGGGGCGGGCCTCCAGGATCCAGATCCGGCCGGCCTCGACGGTGAACTCGAAGCTGAAGCTCTCGCCGGTCTCCGCCTCCATCCGGCCGGCGGCCTCCGCGAGGGTGGCGACCGCGTCCGGGCAAACCTCCTCGAGCGCGGGTTCGTCAAGCCCCTCGGCCACGCGCTCGGCCCGGGTCAGCGCCGCGGGCGGGCGCAGCCCCATGAGCGCCTCCTCGCCCTGGGCCGCGGAAAGGAAGCGGCCGGAGAGGCGCCGCCCGCCGCTCGCCTCGTCGCGCGAATGTGCCACCCCGGCGCCGCTCGGCGCCGCGCCGAGCCCCAGCGCCATCGCCTGGACGATCAGCGAGAGAGCGGCATCCGCGTCATGGCCCCTGGCGGTGCGCCGGAGCCGGGCGCGGGGGCTGTTCCAGCCACTGGTCAGGGCGGCGACGGCGCCGAAGAGCTGGTCGCGCGGATGCTGCGGGAAGCGCGCACCGGCCTCCTCGATCAGGGCGAGGAAGGTGCCCGCAAGCCGGTCGAGATCGGGTGCGGAAAGCGCGATCTCGGACCCGGCGCCCGCGGTCTTCATGGCATCGACCAGCGCATAGTCGAAATCCTCGCCGGCGATCCCCAGCGCCCCGGTGCCGTAGGACTGGATCAGGCGGCGGTAGAGGTCGCGCGCGGCCGTGTCGCCGACCTGCCGCGCCAGCCCCGGAAGGGTTGCGGCGCAGGCGCCGATGTTCAGGATCGAGGCGGCGCTGCCGCCGCCGCCACCCGGGGCCGAGGGGCGGACCGAGACCAGCAGCGGCCGGTCGGGGTCGCCAAGCGCCATGCCGGTGCGCAATTCGAGCTCGGCGAGCGCGGCCTCGACCTGCGGCCGGGCGGCATCGGGGTCGGGCACCAGTGCGGCGGGGATGACGAAGCCGGGCGGCACGGGCAGGCCGAGCGCCGCCATGCGGCCGAGCCAGGCCGCCTTCTCGCCGTGAGCCTCGGGCGTCAGCGGGTGCTCGCCGAGCCAGCCGATCCCTGGGAGCGCATCCTTCATGGCCGGGTCATACAGCCCCTGTTCGCAGGTGCACAAGCCTGCGCGGTGACAGGCCGCGCCCGGGGGCGGGTCAGTTGCACGTCAGTTGCATTTCGGCGGCTCGGCCATCTTGGCGATGGCGTTCAGCAGGATCGTGCGATAGGCGTCCTGGCCGATCTCGAAGGTCAGCGCCCGGTTCTCCCAGTCCGGATGGGCGGCGAGGGCGGAATCGAGGGCGGACCGGATCAGGGCGATCTCGCCCTTCTTCTCGCAGTAGCAGGCCCCGACCGAGCCGCCGGCGTCGCGGCAGGCAGCGATGGCGTTGCGGGCGTTGTTGACCGCCTCGTCGATGGCGATCGCCAGCGCCGTGTCGGCCGGGTCGGTGATCCTGATCTCGGCGGCGGCGGCGGGGAAGGCCGCCACGGCCAGAAGCGCGGCAAGCGCAAGGCTGCGGAATCTTGTCATGGCTGCTCGGTTTCCTGCTCGTTTTGCCCCCTTATAGCCGATCGGGACGCGCGAGGCGAGACGTCAGGCGATGCAGGGGTGCGCGTGTTCGCGGGGAAACGCTCCATCGGAGCGTTTCCCATTCCGCGTTCGGCCTGAAAACGGTCCACTGGACCGTTTTCTTGGCGGCCTCGTCCCGGCCCTCCGCTGCGCTCCGGGCGTTCGGCGGGGAAACGCTCCACCGGAGCGTTTCCTGATCCGCCTCACCCCGCGATCGCCTCCCAGACGGCGACCTGGTTCATGACCTGGCGGATGCGGTTGAGGAGGCAGAGGCGGTTGCGCCGCACGATCTGGTTCTCGGCGTTGACCGTCACCTTGTCGAAGAAGGCGTCGACCACGGGGCGGAGCCTGGCCATCGCGGCCATGGCGGCGGCAAAATCCTCGGCGGCGAGGGCCTGCCGGATGGCGGGTTCGGCGGCGTCGAGGGCGGCGAAGAGGGCGCGTTCCTCGTCCTCGGTGGCGAACTTGGCGTCCGGCGCGCCGGAATACTCGACCCCGTCCCGCTTCTCCTCGATCGAGACGATGTTGGCGGCACGGCGATAGGCGGTGAGCAGGTTGGCGCCGTCGTCGCTGTCGAGGAAGCCCTGCAGCGCCTTCACCCGGTTGACCAGCAGCACGAGGTCGTCCTGCCCGCCGAGCCGGAAACAGGCGTCGATCACGTCATGCCGGATGCCCTGGTCGCGCAGGGCGACCTTCAGGCGGTCGGCGAGGAAGGAGAGGAGGTCGACAGCTTCAGTCCGAACATCTCGACCTTTGAACTTTCTCGTTGCTCGTGAGATGGCGACGGTTCCAACGCCACTGTCCCTGAGAACTCTCGCGAGAGTGGCCAGAACCCGATCCGCATGTCCGTCGGAGACGGAAACAAGCTCGGTCCTGATACCCCGTTCGAGTATGATCCTGATGATCCCCAACGCCGCCCTTCTCAGCGCAAACGGGTCCTTGCTGCCGGTCGGCTTCTCGTCGATCGCCCAGAAGCCGGTCAGCATGTCGATCTTGTCGGCGAGCGCCACGGCGACCGAGACCGGTTCGGCCGGCACCGCGTCGGATGGGCCGAGCGGGCGGTAATGGGCCTCGCAGGCGGTCGCCACCGCCTCGGGAAGCCCGGCGGCCTGCACGTAGTAGCGGCCCATCACCCCCTGCAGTTCGGGGAACTCGTAGACCATCTCCGAGGCGAGGTCGGCCTTGGCGACGTTAGCCGCCTGCTCGGCGAGGTCCGGGTCGGCGCCGACCTTCGGCGCGATCTCGCGGGCCAGCGCGGCAATCCGCGCGATGCGCTCTCCCTGAGTTCCGAGCTTGGCGTGGAACACCACGCTCCCGAGCGGCTTCGCCATCGCCGCCATGCCATCGGCGCCCTTGCCCTTCACCTTGCGCAGGTCGTTGTCCCAGAAGAACCGCGCATCGGTCAGGCGTGCCGCCAGCACACGGCCGTTGCCAGCAAGGATGGTTGCCCCGTGGTCCGGGGCATCGATGTTGGCGACCGTGACGAAGCGCTCGATCCTGCCCGTGGCAGGGTTGCGCACCGAGAAGAACTTCTGGTGCGTGCGCATCGAGGTCTGCAGCACCTCGGGCGGCAGGTCGAGGAAGCGCTCGCCGATCGCGCCCATCAGCACCACCGGCCACTCGACGAGACCGGCGACCTCGGCCAGCAGGCCGTTGTCCTCGACGAGGTCCATGCCCTGCGCGAAGGCAAGCTGCCTTGCGTCGTGCTCGATCCGGGCCATGCGCTCGGCCGGGTCGAGGATGACCTTCGCGGCGGCCAGCTTCGCCACATAGTCCTCGAAGCCGCGCACGGCGAAGCGGCCCTTCCCCAGGAAGCGGTGCCCCTCGGTGGTGTCGCCCGAGACGATGCCGTCGATCGCGAAGGGCACCACCTCGGGGCCGTGCTCGTCCGAGAGAATGCAGAGGATCGAGTGCAGCGGGCGGACCCAGCGGAGGCTGCCGTCGCCCCAGCGCATCGACTTCGGCCAGGGGAAGCTGCGCACGGTCGCGGTGACCGCCTCGGCGATCACCTCCGCCGCCGGGCGGCCGGGTTTCTCGATGACCGCGAACCAGAACTGGCCCTTCTTGTCGTCACGCGCCTCGAGCCGGTCCATCGTGAGGCCGGTCGCGCGCAGGAAGCCCTCCAGCGCGGCCGCCGGCGCATCCGTCCGCGGCCCCTTGCGCTCCTCGCGCATGGCCGCGGTCTTGTGCGGCAGGCCGGTCAGGTGAAGCGTCAGCCGCCGGGGCGTGGCGAAGGCGGCCGACTCCGCGTAGGTGAGCCCCGCCTCGACCAGCCTGTCGGTGACGAGCTTCCTCAGGTCCTCCGCGGCGCGGGCCTGCATGCGCGCGGGGATTTCCTCGGAGAAGAGCTCGAGCAGCAGGTCGGGCATCGGCAGGGTCCGGGCGAGGTCTGTGTCAGGGTCTCAGTCGGCGTCTCAGTCGGGGATGTCGGCGGCGCGCACCACCACGGCGAAGCGGTCGGCCATGGCGGCCAGCGCGGCGCGGTGGATGGCATCGGCCGGTATGTCGCCGCCCGCCGGGTCGGGCAGGTCGCGGGTGGCGGTGGCGTCCATCGCCACGGTCGAGGCGTTGCCCCGGTCGAGCGCGGCGCGCACGGTCGAGGAGACGCACATATGGGTCATGAAGCCGGCGACCACGACCGGGCGCTTGCCGATGCCGTCCAGCACCTCGGCCAGCGAGGTGCCGGCGAAGGCGTTGGGCAGGCCCTTCTCCACGATGGTCTCGCCGGGCTTCGGTGCGACCGAGGCGTGGATCTGCCCGCGCGGCGCGTCGGGGTCGAAGGCGCCGCCCGCCCGGCCGCGGTGGCGGACGTGCACGACGGGCGTGCCCAGCGCGCGGGCGCGGGCGAGGAGCCCGGCGGCGGTCGCGGCGGCCTCTGCAACCCCGGAGAGCTTCAGCGGCCCGTCGAAATACTCGTTCTGGATGTCAATCAGCAGCAGCACCGCCTCGCTCAGGTGCGCCGGTGCCGGGTTCGCTCCGGCAAGCTGCAGCAGGGTCTTTGCCATCTCCGCTCCCTCACTACCGGTTCGTCTGCGTCCAGAGATACATGCGCCCGCCCGGCAGCACGGCGACGATCAGGTCGTATCCCTCGGGCCGGTTCCGCGCCGCCACATACGCCTTTCCCTCGCCGGTGACCAGAGCGCGGGCGATGAAGTCGCTGTTGAAGCAGCGCAGCCAGACCGGCGCCTCGGGCACCTTCGGGTTCAGCTCGGGCGGGGCCTGGATCGGCTCCTGCAGCAGGAAGCAGGCGCGCAGCCCGCCGTCGTCGTCGGGCGAGGCGATGCCTTCCCAGCGGCGCACCGGATAGGTCTGCCCCGCGATCTCGACGCGCTCGGCGAAGACCGGCTTGTAGGCGACATGGCCGGCGTCCCACCATATATAGGCCGCAAGGGCGATCGCGAGGCCGACCAACCCGGTCATGATCTGGGGGCGGCTGAGGTTCAGCACGCGCCTACCCGCCGCCGGCCGCGGTCAGGACGAAGGCGTCGGCGCATTTCTTCGCCAGCGCCCGCACGCGGCCGATATAGGCCTGCCGCTCGGTGACCGAGATCACGCCGCGGGCATCGAGCAGGTTGAAGACGTGACTCGCCTTGATGCACTGGTCGTAGGCCGGATGGGCCATGACGATGGTCCGCCCGGTGCGGGGGTCCTGCGCCTCGCGGGAGAGGATCGCCTCGCATTCGCGCTCGGCGTCCTCGAAATGGCGGAACAGCATCGCGGTGTCGGCGGCGTCGAAGTTGTGGCGCGAGTATTCCACCTCGGTCTGGCGGAAGATGTCGCCATAGGTCAGCGGGATCGGCGCGTCGGGCGCGTTGAACGGCATGTCCATGACGTGGTCGATGCCGAGCACATACATGGCGAGC
This sequence comes from Limibaculum sp., assembly GCA_039805905.1. Classification (GTDB taxonomy): domain Bacteria; phylum Pseudomonadota; class Alphaproteobacteria; order Rhodobacterales; family Rhodobacteraceae; genus Thermohalobaculum. Next base: position 255,304 of record JBDIVM010000006.1, read on the forward strand.
CGCTCGAGCCCGTAGGTGAGCTCGCCCGAGACCGGCTTGCAGTCATGCCCGCCGACCTGCTGGAAATAGGTGAACTGGCTGACCTCCATGCCGTCGCACCAGACCTCCCAGCCCAGCCCCCAGGCGCCCAGCGTCGGGCTTTCCCAGTCGTCCTCGACGAAGCGGATGTCGTGCAGGCCCGTGTCGATGCCGATCGCGGCCAGCGAGCCCAGATAGAGGTCCTGCAGGTCCGGCGGCGAGGGTTTGATGATCACCTGGTACTGGTAATAGTGCTGCAGCCGGTTCGGGTTCTCGCCGTAGCGCCCGTCCGCCGGGCGGCGCGAGGGTTGCACATAGGCCGCCGCCCAGGGCCGCCGGCCGAGCGCGCGCAGCGTGGTGGCCGGGTGGAAGGTGCCGGCGCCGACCTCCATGTCGTAGGGCTGGAGCACCGCGCAGCCCTGACCGGCCCAGTAGCCCGAGAGCCGGAGCAGCACCTCCTGGAAGGACCGGGGCTTCGGCGTCGCGGCCGGTGACTCGGCAGGCATCTGGGCGCTCTCGCGGCTGAATGGCGTTGCGGGTCTTCCTAAAGCGGGCCGGGGCGGCGGTCAACGCGGGCGACTCCGCGCCGCGGGGCCGGCGGGCACCGGTGGGGGACTGGCAGGGGCATGGCAGGGGAATGGCAGGGGAATGGACAGCGGCGTGCGGGGCGACTAAGTCAGGCCGGACCGAAACGGGGCCGGGAAGGCGATGGATCTGGTCCGCAGGAGCCTAGGCGCCGCATTCGACGGCTGGACGGCCGGCAGCCTGCTGCTGGCGGCGGTGCTGCTGATGCCCATCGCGGCGGTCGGCTGGATGGCGCTCACCCCGGCCGAGAACATCTGGCCGCATCTCGTGCGCTACGCACTGCCGGTCTATCTCGGCAACACCCTGATGCTGATGGCGATGGTGGGCCTCGGCACCGCCTGCATCGGCACCGGCGCCGCCTGGCTGGTGGTAATGACCGATTTTCCCGGACGGCGCCTGCTGGAATGGGCGCTGCTGGCGCCGCTCGCGATGCCCGCCTATATCGGCGCCTATGCGCTGGTCGACCTGCTGGAATACGCCGGACCGGTGCAAACGGCGCTGAGGCACCTCTTCGGCTGGCAGGACGCACGGGACTACTGGTTCCCGGAGATCCGGTCGATCTGGTCGGCGGGCTTCGTGCTGACGCTCTCGCTCTATCCTTACGTCTACCTGCTGGCGCGCGCCGCCTTCCGCGAACAGTCGGTCTGCGCGCTCGAGGTCGGGCGGTCGCTGGGTTGCGGGCCGTGGGGGGTGTTCTGGCGGGTCGGCCTGCCGCTGGCACGGCCGGCGGTGGTGGCCGGCAGCGCCATCGCCATGATGGAGACGCTGAACGACTTCGGTGCGGTCGACTATTTCAACGTGCCGACGCTGACCCGCGGCGTGTTCTCGATCTGGCTCGACACCAACAATGCGGGCGGTGCCGCGCAGATCTCGCTGGTGATGCTGGGCTTCGTGCTGCTGCTGCTGGCGCTCGAGCTCGTCAGCCGGCGGGGCAAGCGGTTCCACCACATGTCGCGGCGCTACCGGCCGATCCGGCGGGCGCGGCCGAAGCGGCTGAGGCGGCTGGCGGTGATCGGGCTCTGCAGCTTTCCGGTGCTGTCCGGCTTCGTGCTTCCGGCTCTGATCGTCGCCTGGCACGCGGCGCGCCATCTCGGCCAGTGGGCCGAGCCCGCCTTCTGGCGCGCCATTGTCCATACCGGGGCGCTGGCGGGGCTGGCGGCGGTGGTCGCCTGCGCCGTCGGCGTCTTCATGGTGTACGGCGCCCGGGCATCGCGGCATGGTGCGGCGCGATGGCTGGCGCAGGCGACCGCGCTCGGCTACGCTGCGCCGGGTGCGGTGCTGGCGGTGGGCGTGCTGATCCCGCTCGCCGCGCTCGACCACTGGATCGCCGATTTCGCCGAGGACCGGCTGGGCTGGAATGTCGGCCTGGTCCTGACCGGCTCGGCCGCAGCGGTGGTGTTCGCCTATGTGGTGCGATTCTCGGCCATCGCCCACGGGGCCATCGACGGTGCCTTCGGGCGGGTGACGCCCTCGATGGAGTTTGCGGCCCGCACCCTCGGCGAGACGCGGCGCGGCGCGCTCACCCGGGTGCATCTGCCGCTGATCAAGGGATCGCTGCTGACCGCGGCCCTGCTGATCTTTGTCGACTCGGCGAAGGAGCTGCCGGCGACCCTGATCCTGCGCCCCTTCAACTTCGAGACGCTGGCGACCACAGTCTACGGAGCCGCGTCGCTGGAGCAGCTTGGCCAGGCCGGGCCGGCGGCGCTGGCGATCATCGCCGTGGGGCTCGCCCCCGTCGTGCTGCTCACCCGCACCATGGACCGCTCGCGCCCCGGCGAAACGGGTGAGACGCTGGTCGATGCGGTCCCCTGAGCCATCGCCGCGGGAAAGCGGTCGCAAATACATGGCATTTCGGGCAAGATGCCGGGCAGCGAGAATGGGGTGGTGCCCCTGGGCGAAGCCCGGGAGGATGGTGCGATGAGGCGTCTTCTCAAGGTCCTGGCGCTGTTCCTCGTCGTGATCGCGATCATGGCGGGCGCGGTGGTTTTCCTGATCCCGCGCGACCATGTGGTTGCGCTGGCGGTGGCCAAGGTGCGCGACGCGACCGGCCGCGACCTGGTGCTGAGCGGCGAGGTCGCACCCTCGTTCTGGCCGGTCCTGGGTCTGCGGACCGGCCCGGTGCGGTTCTCGAATGCTCCCTGGGCCGAGGTGCCCGACATGGTGACCGCCGGCGCCGCCGAGATCGGGGTCGAGCTGCTGCCGCTCCTGACCGGCCATGTCAATGTGACCACGCTGCGCCTCGTCGATCCGGTCGTGGCGCTCGAGATCGGTGCCGACGGCAGGGCCAACTGGGATTTCGGCGGCGAGGATCCCGGCGGCGGCGGCGGCGGCCGGAGCGCGCCGAGCATCTCGCTGCCGGAGGCGGTCATCGCGAACGGCACCGTCCGCTTCAGCGACGCGCGGAGCGGACGGAGGCTCGAGCTAGCGGCGCTGGACCTGACGGCCGGCCTCGCGGGGCTGGACGCACCCATGAGCCTTGACGGGTCCGGGATCTGGAACGGCAAGCAGGCGAAGCTCGTCGCGGTGGTCGATTCCCCGTCCGCGATGATCGCCGGCGACCGGATTTCGCTGGAGCTCACCTTGGCCAGCGAACCGGTAACGCTCGCCTTCGAGGGCGAGATCCAGCAGGCGGACGATGGCGCGCTGTCCGCCGTCAGCGGCAACATGTCGGCAAGCATGGCAAGCCTTCCCGGCGCCGTCGCCTGGGCGACCGGCAGCGCGGCACCGCAGGAACTGGCCGAACTCGGCGCCGCCAGTTTCGAGGGAAGTCTCGCAGCGACCGACGCGCTCCTCGCCGTCTCGGCCCGGGGAAGTGCCGGCTATCGCGGCCGCGACGTGGCCTTCGAGGTCAAGGCCGACGGGGCGGCCGGCTGGCGCAGCGCGCTGGCCTTCACCGTTGCGGGCGCGGCGCGCTCGGAGGGGCTCTTCGCCCTGAACTTCACCGGCCCCGTCCGGCTCGGCACGGCGCGGGCGGCCGAGGGGCCGCTGCGGCTTTCGATCGAGAACCTGGGCGAGCTCGCGGGCTGGGTTACCGGCAGACCGGCCGGGCTGCCGGCCGGAATGCCGGACAGCCTGCTGCTGGAGACGCGGATCGCCGTCAAGGGCACCGAGCGGATCGGCCTCGGCGCGATGATGCTGCGCGGCATCGGCACCGTGAGCCGGGGCGACGCCGCCCTCTATCTCGGCGGCGCGCGGCCGCTCCTGAACGCGCGTCTGGAATCGGGGCCGCTCGATCTCTCGGCCTTCGCCGGGCAGACCGGCGGCCCGGATGGCGCGGGCGGGAACGGGGGCTGGAGCACCGCGCCCCTCGATCTCTCCGCGCTGCGCGCCGTGGACGCCGATGTCCAGATCCGGGCCGAAGCGGTGGATCTCGGCGAGATCGAGCTCGGCCGGAGCGAGATCGATGCCCGGCTGCAAGACGGCCGGCTCGACCTCACCATCCGGCGTCTCGACGCCTATGGCGGCGGCGTCGACGGCACCATCGCCCTGATGGCCGGCCGCGAGGTCGAGGTGGCTGCGGATCTGGGGGTCGCCAACGTGCAGCTGCGGCCGCTGCTGGCGGCGCTGTCGGGGACCGAGCGGCTCGAGGGACTCGGGAACTTCCGTATCCGGGCGACCGGGCGGGGCGGCTCGATGGACGCGCTGATGCGGAGCCTCTCGGGCGCGGGGTCGCTCGACCTCGCCGACGGTGCGATCCTCGGCATCAACCTGGCCGCGATCGTGCGCAACCTGACCGGCCAGTCCGGCGGATCGGAGCGCACCGACTTCAGTGCCGTGAGCGGCACCTTCGACATCCGCGACGGCGTCCTGCACAACTCGGATTTCTCCTTCCTGGGGCCGCTGCTCCGGATCAGAGGCGCCGGCACCGTCGATATCGGCGGCCGGGGACAGAATCTCCGGCTGGAGCCGACCGCGGTCTCGAGCCTCGCCGGCCAGGGCGGGTCGCTGGGCGAAGCCGGTCTCGGCATCTTCCCGATCCTGGTGACGGGAACCTGGGCCAATCCCAGCATCCGGCCCGACCTCGCTGGCGCCGTGCAGGCGCTGCTGCTCAATCCGGACGGCACGGTCGAGGCGTTCAAGGGCCTGATCGGCGGCGACGCGGGCCAGGCGGCAGGTGCGTTGCTCGGCACGATTGCCGGGGGCGGCAGTACGGGCGGGGGTGAGACCACGCCGGGCGGCGGTCGTGGCGGCTCGCTTGGCGGCTCGCTTGGAGGTGCGCTGGGCGGCATCCTCGGCGGCGCGCTCGGCGGCGGCGACGGCAAGAAGGATGGCAGGAAGGACAACAAGACGGGCGCCGGTGGCGAGGCGACTCAGCTCGGCGCCCTCGGATCCGCTCAGGGCGGGGCGGCGGGCGCGCCGGCCGACGAGGAGAACGCCCGTCCTGGCTCCGAGATCGTGGCCGAGCCGGGTCAGGCGGCGCCCGTGAACGCGCCGCTGCCCCGCCCGTCGGATGCCTTCCGGCAGGCGAGCGCGTCCCCGGCGACCGGCGGCACCGGCGAATCCTTGCAGCCAGTCCCGGCCGACGGTGAGCCGGCGGTGCCCGGACCCGTGCGGCAGGAGGAGCCGTCCCGGGAACCGTCCCAGGAACCGTCCCGGGAACCGGCGGCGGCGGAGCCACCGGCCCCCGCGCAGCCGGCCGCGGAGCAGACGGCCACGGTGTCGCCTGCCGATGCCGGAGCCCCGGCGGCCGCGCCGGCGGCGACCGCCGGGGACGCCGAGGCGGATGGTGCCGGCAGCGCAAGCGGCGAGCCGCCTGCCGACGCGCCTGCCACTGAGCCCGCTGCAGCCACCGGCCAGGCTGACGAGGACGGCAAGAAGAAGCGGAAAAAGAAGAAGGACAAGGACAACGGAGGACTCGACCTCAAGTCGATCCTGCAGGGCATCCAGCAGTAGTCCGCCCGTCGCCGCGGCGCCAGGGGCGCCACCGGCATCGCTTGAACCGGTGGTGCGGGGGAAGTATCACTCCCACCGGGGCCGGTTTAGCTCAGCTGGTAGAGCACCTGATTTGTAATCAGGGGGTCGGGGGTTCGAGTCCCTCAACCGGCACCAGATCGGGAACCGATGCCGGAGACGCGGGTGTCGGGCGGCGCGCGAGCCGATCCGGCCCGGGTCGCTGCGGCGCGGGCGGGTCCGACAGCGGCAATACCGTATGTGTCGCCGCTTGCGGACAACCACCGCGAGAAAACCCCGGCCGCGCCAAGCTTCCGCACCCACGGAGGTGCGCTTTCTTCAGCCGTGCCAACAAACCGTCGCATTCCTCCAGAAATGCGCCCGAATCCGGGTCACTATGGACGATGTATCCAGTCCGGCATGGCGGGCGAGACGGTTGCGTGAAGGGGTGGGACCGATGAAACTGCGGACAGGGCCGGACGCCGACAGCACCGTCGGCATCGCGACACAGCCCGGGAACGTCGAGGTTCCGGCCGTGCATGCTCGGGCGGGTCTTCCTGTCGGCAAGCGGATCCTGGCCGGGCTGCTGGCGGGCGTTTGGTCTGCGGGCGCCGCATTCGCGGCCGAGCCTGCCGATGCGCCTGCCTGCGCGTCGGTCCACAAGGTGAAGCGCGGCGAGACGCTGTTCCTGATCGCCGAGCGCGCCTATGGCGACGGCTGGAAATATCGCGAGATCTTCAAGGCCAACCGCGACCTGCTGCCGGACGAGGGCAGCGTCGAGGTCGGCCACGAACTGCTGCTGCCCTGCGCCGACGGCACCGGTCCGCGCGACCGGCGCGCGGCCGCGGCGGCGGGGCTGCTGACGCCGCCGGAACCCGACACCGCGGCGGTGGCCGTGGCGTCCGAGCCGCCCGCCCTGCCGGCGGTCGATACCGGGGCGTTCTCTGCCGCGGCCGCCGCGGATGCGCGGCCGCCGGCGCATCCGGCCGCCGCGCTCGCGGACATGACGCTGCCGGCGGCGCCG
>JBDIVM010000007.1:0-255806 GCA_039805905.1 Limibaculum sp.
CCCGACGGCACGCCGCAGGCGGTGCCGGTGCTGGCCGCCTGCAACGAGTGCCACATGGGCAATTACGGCTTCCAGGGCGGCCTCGGCTACCCCGTCGAGGAGGCGAGGGTCAAGCCGTAGGGGAGCGGGAGCCGACGCGCAGCGTCCGGCAGGGCCGCCCGCCCCGGCAGTCGCGGGCGGCCGCTGCCGGAAGCGCATCCGGAGAACGCCGCTGGCCGGGCACAGGCCGGCGGCGGGCCTTTGCTCCGAGGCGGCCGGGAAGCCGGACCTTGGCGTGTCAGTCGGGTCCGGTCTCCCGACGCCTGCGCAGCAGCAGCCGGGCGACGAAGCCGAGGCCGGCGGCGGCGCCGAGCCCCATGGCCGGGATGATGATCAGCCCGTACTGATCGCCGTCGATGAGAAATCCGGCGCCGAACACGAGCGAGCAGCCGCCGGCGAACACCGCTGCCATGGTGGCGATCACCCCGAACACGATCCTCAGCGCGTGCATGTGTCCGTCCTCACCGTCAACTTCTGTCCGGGGGCGGCGCGGCCGGACCCTTCAGGAACCGCAAGGCCAGCCAGCCGAGGCCCCATGCCGTGGCGAGGCCAAGCGCCGGCAGGGTCAGGAAGGCCAGCATGCCCTCCGGGCCCTCCATCAGCGCCGGGATGCCGAAGGCGAGCGCGCATCCCCCGGCGAAGAGCGCCCCGAGGGCGAACAGGAGGCCGATCAGGATGCGGACGGCCTTCATCGCCCCGGCCACCCCGCCGCCGCCAGCGAGGCCGCGCGCCGCGCCCGCGCCGCCTCGTCGCGATAGAACAGGTTGTAGGTGTCGAACGGGATGATCTTGCCCTCCGGCGTCAGGAAATGGACGCAGGACCGCTTGACGCGCGACAGGCAGAAATTGTGCGCGTCGAGGAACTCGACAATGGCGATGCGGAAGATGTCGGAGTAGCCGAGCGCCGCCGGGGCCGGCACCTCGGGCAGACAGCAGAGCAGCGCCTCGAGCCGCGCGCCCGCATGCGCCTCGGTATTTGACAGCGAGAAGAAGTCGAGCATGCGCTGCCGGAGCTCCGGATATTTCTCGAAGCTGATTGCGTTCGGCAGCGCGTCCACCAGCACCTCGCGCGGCAGGAGCCCGGTGATCGGTGTCACTTCCCGTCCGCGGCGCAGACCGTAGCCGATGGCGATCGATTCCGGGTTGCACGGCAGCGGGATGATGTCGGCCTCGCCGAAGGGATTGTCGCCGCGGATCACGCCGCGGCGGATGTCGCTCAGCACCGTGCGGTGGCGTGCAGGATCGAAGCCCTCGTTGCGCCCGGCGTCCTGGACCGGCTGGAAGGTGACGCCGCGCACGCAGGACCATTCCAGCGCGTGCGCGACGATGGCGCCCACCTCCCCGTCGTTGACACCCTTCTTGATCACCGCGACGAGCGTGGTCGAGATCCCGGCCCGCTCGAGATTCTCCAGCGCCTGCCGCCGGATCCGGGTGAGATCGGCGCCCCGAAGTTCCTTGAGGGCGGCCGGCCGCAGCGAATCGAACTGGAGATAGACCTCGAACCCAGGGTTCAGCTCGGCGAGGCGGGCCACGAAGTCCGGCTCGCGCGCGATCCGGACGCCGTTCGTGTTCAGCATCAGGTGCCGGATCGGTCTCGTCCGGGTGAGCGCGAGGATTTCCAGGATCTGCGGGTGCAGCGTCGGCTCGCCGCCCGATATCTGCAGCAGGTCCGGCTCGCCCTCGCTATTGACCAGCGCATCCAGCATGGCCTCGATCTCGGCCAGGCTGCGGCTGCCCTGATGCGCGGGCGAGGAGCCGGCGAAGCAGACCGGGCAGGTCAGGTTGCAATGCTCGTTGACCTCCAGCAGCGCCAGGCAGGAATGCTGCTCGTGATCCGGGCAGAGGCCGCAGTCATAGGGGCAGCCGAACTCGATCCGGGTCTGGAAGTCGTGCGGGCGGTCGCCGGGCTTTACCCAGTCGAGGCAGCGCCGGTAATAGGCCGCATCGGTCGAGACCAGCGCCTTGCGCACCCCGTGGGTCCGGCAGCGCTTGAGGTAGAACACCTCGTCGCCCTCGATGATGATTTTCGCCGGGACCGGGGCGAGGCAGACGTCACAAAGCGACACCGTCTGCCCGTGGAAGAGGTAGGGCGCGGCCTTACGCTGCAACATGGCGGCTCCGCGCGATCATGACAGCCGCATAGAGCATGAGGGAGAGGGCGATCACGTGGAACAGGTTCAAGGGTCCGGCGATGGTGGCATAGGGCTTCAGGAATTCCCACAGGAATCGCTGCGCCGCGTAGAAGCCGACGCAGAGGTAAAAGCCGTGTTCCATGAAGGCGGGCGCGCGGCGGGCGAAGCCGGCCAGGGCGACCGCGAGGAAGGCCGCCATCGCGAGCGACTCGTAGATCTGCACCGGGTGCCGTGGGATGCCGTCGCCGAAATCGTGGCCCCAGGGCAAGGCTGTCGCGACGCCGTGGGTCCGGTCCTCGAGCCCGGCGAGGAAGCAGCCGATCCGCCCCACCGCGATGCTGGTCGCGAAGCCGGCGACGAAGATGGTGCCGGTGCTGCGCCGGATGCCGCGGGCCCGCTTGTAGAGCTCGACCGCAAGGATCGCGCCCGCCAGCGCACCGAGGACGCTCCGGCCGATGCCGGGCACACCCGACAGGGCGAGATTCAGCGTGCCGGCCCCATAGCCGCCGAGCGCGGCGCCCGCCGCCAGCGCCAGCGCATAGCCCGCGCCCGCGCGGGCCAGCACGGCCTCTGCCCGGCCGCCGAGCCGCCAGCGGTAGACGGCAAGCGTTGCCAGCATTCCCAGTGCGGCCGCAAGCAGGTCGAAGGCGAGGTGGACCGTCATCACGGGCGCGTCGCGTGCCGGCTCATCCCTTCAGCGCCTTCCAGCGGGCGCGGCTCTCGGCCGGCCAGACCTCGCGCGGGTCGTAGTATTCCGGCACGGCGCGGGTCCCCTCGGGGATCACCACCCAGGGCTGCTTCGAGAGGGTATAGATGTGGATGTCGGGGGGCAGCGCATCCGGCGTGTCGAGGGTCCCGACACGGACGAAGCGCACCTTGTCGCCGGCACCCGGATAGTTGCTCCAGACCGCGACGCGGCAGTCGAGGCAGCGCCAGATCTTCTGGCCGCGCCCGCTCTCGGAGGGGGTCAGCACCATCTCCAGCGCACCGCGCACCAGCAGCACCCGATCGGCCTCGATCATGGCGTTCAGCGCAAAGGCCGAGCCGGTCTCGCGCTGGCACCAGCGGCAATGGCAGCAATGCACGATCAGCGGCCGGCCCGTCATACGGTAGCGCACCGCGCTGCAGGCGCAGCCGCCCTCGATCGTCATCTCCGTTCCGGCCATGCGCGGCTCCTTCCTGCCACCCTCGCTGGCGGCACGCTAGCAGAAGCGCGTTTGCGGCGCACGGGCAAGCCCCGCCGGATCGCGCGGAGGTGGCGCGGGCCGACCGGATACGGTTGGATCGGGGGCATGGTACGAATCGCATGGCTCAGGATTGCCGCGATCGCCCTGCTGCTGGCCGGCCTCGCCGCCGCGCCGGGTCGGGCGGACGGCCCGCTGATTCCGGACACCGGCGCGATGACCGGCCGGCCGTTCCTGGCCGCCTGGGACGCACTCTGTGGCGGGGGGGCAGAACTCTCCCGTGGCTGCGCCGCAGTCCGGGAGCGAATCACCGCCGACGCCGCCGCCTATCCGTGGAGTGCCATCGGCCGGGTCAACTTCGCCAGCCTCCGGCTCCGCCAGCACTGCACGGGTACGCTCGTGGGCCCGCGCCTGGTGCTGACGGCGGCGCACTGCCTCTACAGCTTTCCGCGCAAGTCCTGGATCCCGGCAGCGAGCCTGCGCTTCGCCGCCGGCTACCAGCGCGGCGCACAGGCAGGTGCGGCGGCCGGCGAGCGCTACATCCTGCCCGTGGCGCAGGATCCGTCGGGGCGCGACTTCCGCACCGGCCCCGGAACCGACTGGGCGCTCCTGGTGCTGGCAGAATCCCTGGGGGAGCAGGTCGGCTGGCTCGATACGTTGGCCCTCGACCCCGGGGCGTTCGACAGTGCGCCGGGCGGCGGCGCGCCCGTCGCGCTCGCCGGGTATTCCGGTATCAGGCCGCATGTGCTGTCGATCGACCCGGATTGCGGTCCGCTGCGGTCCGCCACAGGTGGCGCGCTGCTGCTCAACCGCTGCGCGGCGATGGCCGGTGACTCGGGCGCGCCGCTGCTGCTGGAAGGCAGCGACGGCGTGCCGCGCGTCATCGCGCTGATGAGCGGGTTCTACGATCTCGGGGGTGATCCCGTCGGCGCCGCCGAGACGGTGGCCGGATTTGCGGCCGCTCTTGCCGAAGCCATCGGCGCGGCGGGGAAAGGCGGCGCGCCGGCGGGCAGGGCGCCGGCGCCACGTTGAAGCGCGCGCCCTACAGCGTGAACAGGCGGCCGAGATCCGGGCGCTTCTCGGTCACGCCGGCCAGCCGCAGGCAGTGCCAGGCCATCGCATGGTTCGACGAGGTCACCGGCAGGCCGCATTCGGCCTCGATCTCCGCGACCGCATCGACCAGACGCACCGAGGTGCAGGAGACGAACACGGCGTCCACCTCGCGGCCCCGCGTGATGGCGCGGACCGCCGTGCGGATGCTGGCGGCGTCGATGCTGGCGACGACACTGTCATCCTGCTCGTTGAACGAGCCGAAGACCGGCACCTCGTAGCTCTTGCCGGTGATGTAGCTCCGGACGATCTCGTTGACGTCGCGGCGGTAGGGGGTGAGCACCGCGATCCGCTTTGCGCCAAAGGCGTCAAAGGCGGCGAAGGCGGCCGTGATCGGGTTGGTGGCTTTCGCCTCGGGCCGGGCGGCTCGGATGCGATCGGCGACCGTGGCCTCGCCCAGCACCATCGAGGCCGAGGTGCAGCCGAAGGCCACCACGTCGAGCTTCGCGCCCGGCAGGATCAGGTTCACCGTGTCGGTGATGAGCGGCCCCATCGCCGCCAGTGTCTGCGGCGTGATCTGCGGCGAGTTGAAGATCCGGGCCTCGTAGTAATCGACGCCCGGCAGGGTGAAGACCCGGCGGAACTCGTGCTCCATCGTATAGTCCGAGGCCAGAACCACGAGCCCGATCCGCGCCCGCGCGCCGATCCCGGCATCGGTGGTGAACGGCAGGTGCTCGATCATCTCGCAAGCGGCGCCGGCGGCGGCTTCATCCCTCACGACACGTCCTCCAGGGTCAGGCCCTCGCGGCCGATGGCGGGCTGCTTCTGGGCGACGAGGTCGGCGAGGATGCGCGCGGCCCCGTTCGACATGGTCCAGCCCATGTGCCCGTGCCCGGTGTTGAGCCAGAGATTAGCATAGGGCGTGCGGTCGATCACGGGCATTCCGGTGGGCGTCATCGGCCTCAGGCCCGCCCAGAGCTTCGGGGTTTCCCAGTCCGCCGCGCCGCCGAATAGCGCCTGCGCCCTGGCGAACATCTCGCGGAAGTCCTGGCGGCGGAACGCGGTCGAATAGCCGCTGATCTCGGCGGTGGCGGTCAGCCGCAGCCGCCCGCCCATCGGGCAGTAGGCGAGCAGGTTCTCCTCGTCGACGCCGCCGATCCGGGGGGCCAGATCCGGGTTGGTGATCCGGAGCGTCGCCGAATAGCCCTTCACCGGGTAGATAGGCAGCCGGATTCCCAGCCGCTCGACCAGATGCGGACTGTAGACCCCGAGACTGACGACGACGGCATCGGCCACGACATCGCCCTTGTCGGTCACGACCGCGCTCACCTCGGACCCGCGGGTGCGCAGGTCGGTGACCTCGGTGCCATAGAGGAAGGTTGCGCCGCGGTCGCCGCATTTCTTCGCGAGCTCGATGGTGAAGAGATTGGCATCGCCGCTCTCGTCGGTCACCGCAAACAGCGAGCCCGCGATCTGGCTGGCGGCGCCCTTCAGCCCCGGGTCCCTCGCCACGGTGGCGTCGCGGTCGAGCACCTCGATGGCGATGCCCTGGTCACGCAGGATCTGGCACTTGACCGAAGCGGCCCTGAAGGCTTCGGGCGAGCGGTAGAAGTAGATGACGCCGCCGGTCAGACCGTCATATTTCACCCCGGTCTCGCGCACGACCTCGTTCAGCATCTTCTGGGAATAGGCGCAGAAGCGGGATTTCCGCTCGGTGTTCAGCTTTGCCGACGCGGCGTTGCACTGGCGGAGGAATTTCAGCACCCAGATCCATTGCCGCGCCGACAGGCGCGGCTTGAAGCGGATCGCCTGGTCGCCGCGCCAGAGCGAGCGCAGCATCATGCGCGGCGCCGCCGGCGAGGACCAGGCGTAGGAATGCCCCGGCGCCACCAGCCCCGCATTGGCGAAGCTGGTGAACTCGGCCGGGCCGCCGGCACGCTCGATCACGGTGACCTGATGGCCATCCTTCAGGAGCTGCCAGGCAGTGGCGACACCGGCCACGCCGGCACCGAGAACGACGATGTGCATGAGGGTTCAGCCGGCCGCGGCGATGACACCGATCTCGACGTTGAACTGCTGCGCCGCCAGCCGCGACTCGACGCAGGCGCGGCACGGTGTGTTGCCGGGCGAGACCCAGGCATCCCAGACCTTGTTCATCTCGGCGAAGTCGCGCATGTCGGTCAGCCAGATCGTCGCCGAGATCAGCTTCGACTTGTCGGAGCCCGCCGCGGCCAGCAGCTCGTCGATCTTCGCCAGGATGTCCTTCGTCTGCTCGGTGATCGAGGCGCCGGGCGCCCGGAGCGCCACCTGCCCGGCGGTGTAGACGGTGCCGTTGTGCACCACCGCCTGGCTCATGCGCGCGCCGATTTCGATCCGCTTGATCGCCATCTGTCTCTCCCATCGGATTCGGTTCGCTGCGCCGGATCGGCGCCCGGCCTCATCAAAGCTGCTTGGCGCGGTGCCGGCAAGGGGGAAGTGCGGTCAGCCCGGTTCCGCCCGTGCCTCGATCCGCGGATAGGCCAGTGCCAGGGTCCCCGCCCTGAGCGCCATCCACATCCACAGCGCGGCCCAGAGCCCGTGATTTCCGAACGCCGTCGTCATCCAGGCGCTGAGCGCGAAGAAGAGCCCGGCCGAGACGATCATGGCGTTGCGCATCGCTGTCCCGGCGGTCGCCCCTATGAAGATGCCGTCGAACTGGTAGGCGAGCACCGCCACCAGCGGCAGCATCGTCGCCCAGGGCGCATGGGCCAGCGCCGCCGCGCGCACCGGCTCGACATTGGTGAAGAGCCGGATCATCGGGCCGGAGAGCAGCGTCAGCACGAGCGCGATCGCCGCCGCCAGGGCCACGGCCGACACCATGCTCACGACCACGGACCGGCGCAGCCGCGCCCGGCTCCGGGCCCCCAGCGCCTGGCCGACCAGCGCCTCGGCCGCGAGCGCGAAGCCGTCGAGCGCGTGTGAGGCGAGATACAGGAACTGCAGCAGGATTCCGTTCGCCGCGAGCACGGTGTCGCCCTGCTGGGAGCCGAGCCGGGTCATCCAGGCGAAGCTGCCGGTCAGGAGCAGCGTGCGGATCATGATGTCGCGGTTGAGCGCCATCACCTGCGCAAGCTCCTGCGGGTTCAGGATGCGCCACCAGTCGAGGCGCCAGCCGGTCGGCGCCACCACGGCAGCCCGCTGCCGCACCCGCCGGAGGCCGAGGCCGAGGCCGGCGAATGCCGCCAGCACGGTCCCGAGCGCCACTCCCTCGACGCCCCAGCCGAAGCCGAGCACGAACAGGAGATTGAAGGCGATGTTCGCGAGCGAGATCGCCGCCTGCAGCTCGAACAGCCGGCGGGTCTGTCCCTGGCCGGCGAACCAGCCCATGAGCGCATAGTTCATCAGCTCGGCCGGCGCGCCCCAGATGCGGATGTCGACATAGGCACCGGCAAGGCTCCTCGCCGCGTCGCTGCCCTCGAAGAGCGTCAGCAGCCCGGCCCGGAGCGGCAGCCGGGCCAGGATCAGGATGGCCGCGACCGCGAGCGCGATCGCACCCGCACGGGCGAGCGTGTTCATTGCCCGTCGTCCGTCGCCGGCGCCCAGAGCCTGGGCGGTCAGCCCGGCGACGCCCATCTGCAGGAAGTTGAACACCACGAAAAGGAGCGTGATCACGGCCGCCCCCAGCGCCACGGCAGCGAGGAAGCTCGCCTCGCCCAGATTGCCGATGATCACCGTGTCGATCGCCCCCTGCAGCGGCACCATGGCATTCGACAGCACCACCGGCAGGGCGATGGCGGCGACGCCGGCATAGGTGATGTCGCGGGGGGCGCTGTCGTGGGCGGCGGGGGTCATGGCGGACTTGCGGAGCGGGAGGGCTGCTTGCAGCTTGCGGGCACCCTAGCGGTGCGGGGGTGGAAAATCCATCGCCGCCCTTCCGATGGCGCCGGCCGCACCCTAACTTACGGGGGGATGCCTGAACCTGTCCGCAGGTGGTGCCCATGCCGTCCGTTCGGACGAACCCCTCGCCGCACGGCGAGATCCTCTGCGTCTGGGTCAACTGCGCTTCCGAGGACGAGGCGGCGCGGATCGCGGCCGCTACGCTCGCCGCGCAGCTGGCCGCCAGCGCCAACATCCATGCCCCGGTCACCAGCAGCTACCGGTGGCAGGGCCGGGTCGAGACTGCCCGCGAGGTGCCGCTGCTGCTGAAGACGCGGCCCGGGCTGTTCGACGACCTCGCGCGGCTGGTGACGTCGCTGCATTCCTACGCGGTCCCTTCGATCCTCGGCCTGCGTGCCGAGGCCGCCGCAGCCTATTCGGCGTGGCTCGAGGCCGAGACGCGGCCGGCCGCCTGCTGAGACGGCCGGGGCCCGACTGTCATGGCGCGCCTCCTGATCCTGCTCGGAATCGCGCTCGTGGCCGCCGGCCTCGCCTGGCTGGCGGCCGAGCGGCTCGGCCTCGGCCGGCTGCCGGGCGACTTCGCGTTCGAGCGCGGCAATACGCGCATCTCCCTGCCGCTCGGCACCTCGCTCCTGATCAGTGCTGCGCTGACGCTGCTGTTCTGGCGGTGCGGGCGCTGAGGCACCCATGCCGATCACGGCATCAGGAAATTGCCGCGCAGCATGGCGATGGGGCGCGCCCGGCTTTCCTGCCAGGCCTCGACATGGAGGTTGGCCACCCGCCGGCCCGCCTTCTGCACCGTGGCGCGGGCGAAGGTCTCGCGCGGGCGGCCCGAGCGCAGGTAGTCGATGGTGATGTCGATCGTCTTCGGGTAGGGCGGAAACCTTCCCGACAGCGCCCGCTCCGCCGGGTCGCCGCCCGCCTCGAGCGCCGCCAGGATGCGGTCCCAGGCCAGCTGCATCAAGGCCGTGATCTCGAGGAACGAGCCGGTGACCCCGCCATGGATCGCCGGCAGCACCGGGTTGCCGACAAGGCCGTCGCGGAAGGGCATCCGCCCGGTGAGCTCGTCGCCCAGCCGGTCGAACCGGACCCCGAGCAGGCGGTTGTAGGGAACTGAGTCGGCGAGCCGGGCGAGGAGCGCGTCCCGTTCGGCCTGCGGGACGGCATTGGGTGTCACCGGATCCTTCATCCCGCCGCCTCCGCCGCGCCGGCCCGTTCGAGTATGAACGCTCCCTGGGCGGTCGCCACCGGATCGGCGGGATCGGCGTGGTAGGCAACGGCCCGGGCGAAGGCGATCGAGCGCGTCAGGCGGTAGCATTCGGCCCGGGCATAGACCGTCTCGCCGGCCGTCGCCGGACGCATGTAGTCGATGCGCAGATCGAGGGTCGCGGTCGACTCGATTGTTGCGGGCGCCGCCATCACGGCCCAGCCGCAGGCGGTATCGAGGAGCGCGGTGATCACCCCTCCGTGCAGCACGCCGGTCTCCGGGTCGCCCACCAGCGATGCGTCATAGGGCACCGAGAGCAAGGCAACGCTGTCCTTCGCCCGATGCAGCCGCATCCCGATCTCGCGCCCGAACGGCAGGCCGGTGATGAGGGTGCCTTCCCGCGCCTCCGCGCCCGCCTCTTCGAGAAGGCTGCCGAACCGGTCGGGCCTGCCAGCGCCCCTGTTCTCCGTTCCGCCCATGTGTCCGCCTCCGCTCTTTGCGCTGCACCTCTCCTATCTCCTGCGGGCAATCTATGTCGATGGCCTCACGTCGCTTCACGTCGCCGTCGTTGCCGTGCCGGCAGAGTTGACGTGCACGTAACCCCGCGCCAGACATCTTTGGCAGAGCGAATCATCTTTCCTGGACGGTCATGACTTCCGAGACCTATTCCATCGGCGAGCTGTGCGCCGAGTTCGGCGTCACGCCGCGCACCCTGCGCTTCTACGAATACAAGGAGCTGCTTGCCCCGATCCGCGATGGGCAGCGACGCCATTTCACCTGCCGCGACCGGGCCCGGCTCAAGCTGATCCTGCGCGGCAGGCGCTTCGGCTTCTCGCTGGACGAGATGAAGGATCTCCTCGACCTCTACGATGTCGACCAGACCCGAGTCACCCAGCTCGCGGCGATCCTCGAGGCCTCGCGCCGGCATCATGCCGAGCTGGTCGCCAAGCGCGACGCGCTGGACGAGGCGATTGCCGACATGGAGGCGCAGATGCGCGAGGGCGAGGCCATGCTCGAGGCGCGGCTGCGCTCGGCCCCGCGGGCCGCCTGATCCGCCGCCCGAGGCGCTGACCGATCCGGGAGGACCGACGATGCCGGCCTACGATCCGCCGCTGACCGACTACCGCTTTGTGCTGCACGAGGCGCTGAAGGTGCAGGCCGAGACCGCGATCGGCGGCTATGACGAGCTGACGCCCGATTTCACCGGCGCGGTGCTGGACGAGGCCGGCAGGATCGCCCGCGAGGTGCTGGCGCCGCTGAACCAGACCGGCGACCGCCAGGGCTGCCGGCTCGAGAACGGCGTGGTGCGGACCCCCGAAGGGTTCCGCGAGGCCTTCGCGCTGCTCCGCGACGGCGGCTGGCCGTCGATGGAATGCGACCCCGCCTATGGCGGCCAGGGCATGCCGGCAATCCTCAACATCTGCGTCGGCGCCATGCAGTCCGCGGCCAACATGGCCTTCATGATGTATTCCGGGCTGACCCACGGCGCCTATTCGGCGCTGCACGCCCACGGCACCCCGGAGCAGAAGGCGACCTATCTGCCGAAGCTCGTCTCGGGCGAGTGGACCGGGACCATGAACCTGACCGAGCCGCAGTGCGGCACGGATCTGGGGATGCTGCGCACCCGGGCGGAACCGCAGCCGGACGGGTCGTACCGGATCACCGGCTCGAAGATCTTCATCTCGTCCGGCGAGCACGACCTCGCCGCGAACATCGTCCATCTGGTGCTGGCCCGGATCGCCGGCGCGCCGGAGGGGACCAAGGGCATCTCGCTCTTCGTGGCGCCGAAGTTCCTCGTGAATCCGGACGGGAGCCTCGGCGCGCGCAACGCCGTCACCTGCTCGAAGATCGAGGACAAGATGGGCATCCATGGCAACGCCACCTGCGCCATGGACTATGACGGCGCGACCGCCTGGCTGGTCGGCGAGGAGAACCGCGGCCTCGCGGCCATGTTCACCATGATGAACGAGGCGCGGCTCCTGGTCGGGATGCAGGGCCTCGCGATCTCCTCGGCCGCCTACCAGGCGGCGGCGGTCTATGCGAGGCAGCGGCTGCAGGGCCGCGCCGTCACCGGCAAGGCGAATCCGGAGGGGCCCGCGGACCCGCTGATCGTCCATGCTGATGTGCGCCGGATGCTGCTCGACCAGAAGGGCTTCGTCGAGGGCGGCCGGGCCTTCCTCTGCTGGACCGCCATGCTGCTCGACGCCGAGAAGCGCCATGCGGACCCGGCGATGCGCGAGAAGGCGGCGGACATGGTGTCGCTGCTGACGCCGGTCGTGAAGGGCTTCCTGACCGAGGAGGGGTATCGCCTGACCGCGCTCGCCCAGCAGGTCTTCGGCGGCCACGGCTACATCGAGGAGACAGGCATGTCGCAGTTCGTGCGCGATGCCCGCATCACCATGATCTACGAGGGTGCGACAGGAGTGCAGGCGCTCGACCTGGTGGGACGCAAGCTGCCGCTGAAGATGGGCAGGCCAATCATGACCTTCTTCGACTACGTCAAGGGCTACATCAGGGCGAACGAGGACGACCTGACGCTGGCCCGGCACTTCCTCGAGCCGCTCAAGAGGGCCTCGAAGGACCTCCAGGCGGCGGCGATGTTCTTCATGCAGGCGGGCATGAAGAACCCGAACGCGGCGCTGGCCGGCTCGGTCGACTTCCTGCATCTCTTTGGCCATGTCTGCATGGGACTCGCCTGGACCAAGATGGCAAAGGCGGCCTCGGTCGCGCTGGCCGAGGGGCGCGGCGATGTCGCCTTCTACGAGGCAAAGCTCGCGACCGGACGCTACTACATGAGCCGGGTGCTGCCCGAGACGGCGCTGCAGCTCGCGCGGATCGAAACCGGCGCCGAGCCGGTGATGGACCTGCCGGCGGAGGCATTCTGACGGCGGGCCGTTCTGGCGACGTGAAGTTCTGGCGGCGGGGGGTACGAGGACCGGACGATGATCGACATCAACGGCATTGCGCATGTCCAGCTTTCGGTCCGCGACTTCGCGGCCAGCCGGGCATTCTATCACGCGCTGCTGCACGAGACCTTCGGCATGACGGTGCAGTACGACGATCCGCGCTGCTACTACTGCATCGGCGGGCGCACCGGCCTGATGATCACGCCGGTCGATCCCCGGTATGCCAGCGAGCCGTTCGACCAGCGCCGCGCCGGGCTGCACCATTTCTGCTTCCGGCTGCGCTCGGCCGGGGACGTCGACCGGCTGCATGCCCGGCTGGCCGAGATCGGCGCCACCATCGTCCATCCGCCCGAGGATGGATCCTGGGCGAAGGGCTACTATTCCGTGCTCTTCGAGGATCCCGATGGCATAAGGCTCGAGGCGAATTATGTCCCGGGCAAGGGCAACCTGGCCGTGATCGGGGACGGGCCGCTGCCGCAGCCCGACGATGGCCGGCACCGCTTCTAGGAAGAGAGAGACCAGAATGGCCGAATACCGCCTCCACTGCTTCGCCCAGTCGGGCAACGCCTACAAGGCGGCGCTCATGCTCGAGCTCTGCGGCGCCGACTGGGAGCCGGTGTTCGTCGACTTCTTCCATGGCGGTGCGCGTACGCCCGAGTTCCGGGCGATGAACGAGATGGGCGAGGTGCCGGTGCTCGAGCACGGCGAGCTGCGGCTGATCCAGACCGGCGTGATCCTGGACTATCTGGCCGAGCGGTTCGGCCGCTTCGGCCCGCGCGACGCCGCCGGGCGGCGCGAGATCCTGCGCTGGATCCTGTGGGACAACCACAAGCTCACCTCCTATCATGCCACCTGGCGCTTCCTGATCAACTTCGTGGCCCCCGAGAAGCGAAATGCCGACGTGATTGCCTTCCTCGAGGGCCGGGCGCGGGCGGCCCTCGGGGTGCTCGATGGCCACCTCAAGGATCGCGAGTGGATCGTCGGCAAGGAGATGACGGTGGCCGACCTCTCCTGCGCGGGCTACATGTTCTATGTGGACGAGTATCCGGTAGACTGGGAGAAGGACTTCCCCAATGTGGTCGCCTGGCGTGAGCGCATCCGGGCGCTGCCGCGGTGGAAGCATCCCTACGACCTGATGCCGGGCCATCCGCCACGCCTTTGAGGCACCCGTGACCAAGAGCACGACATACGCGACGGGCGGCTGCCAGTGCGGCCGAATCCGCTTCCGGGTGACAAGGCCGCTCGGACGCGCAAACCTCTGCCACTGCCGGATGTGCCAGCGGGCGACCGGCAACGCCTTCGCGCCGCTGGTGACGGCGCGCGGGGTCGTGTTCGAGGGCAGCCCGGCGCGCTTCGCGAGTTCAGATGTGGCCGAGCGCGGCTTCTGCCGCGACTGCGGCACGCCGCTGTTCTATGCGCCCGTGGGCTCCGACGTGGTGGACCTGATGCTGGGGGCGCTCGATGATCCCTCGGCTGTGGCCCCTGCGCTGCATTACGGCGTCGAGAGCCGGGTCGCCTGGCTGCATCTGGCCGACGGCCTGCCCGAGCACGAGACCCGGCCGGGCGGGCTCTCGGGGAGCGGGCCGCAGCGCATCACGAGCCGTCAGTGCCCGGTTCCGGCCCGGGCGGAGGAGAGCAGATGACCGACGCCTACATCTTCGACGCCGTCCGAACGCCCCGCGGGAGGGGCAAGAAGGACGGATCGCTGCACGAGGTGACCTCGCTCCGGCTTTCGGCCGAGGTGCTGAACGCGCTGCGCGACCGCAACGACCTCGATACCTCCCAGG
This sequence comes from Limibaculum sp., assembly GCA_039805905.1. Classification (GTDB taxonomy): domain Bacteria; phylum Pseudomonadota; class Alphaproteobacteria; order Rhodobacterales; family Rhodobacteraceae; genus Thermohalobaculum. The sequence continues at coordinate 14,181 of JBDIVM010000007.1, forward strand.
TCGAGGATGTGATCTGGGGCTGCGTCACCCCCGTCGGCGAACAGGGCGGCGAGATCGCCCGCTCGGCCGTGCTCTATGCCGGCTGGGACGAGCGCGCGCCCGGCCTGCAGATCAACAGGTTCTGCGCCTCCGGCCTCGAATCGGTGAATCTCGCCGCAAACCAGGTGAAGGGCGGCGCCGGCGATCTCTATGTCGCGGGCGGGGTCGAGATGATGAGCCGGGTCCCGATGGGCTCGGACGGCTTTGCCATCGGGGTCGACCCCTATCTCGCGATGAGGACCTATTTCGTGCCGCAGGGCATCTCGGCCGACATCATCGCCACCCAGTACGGATTCAGCCGCGACGACGTCGATGCCTATGCGGTCGAGTCGCAGCGCCGCGCAGCCGGGGCCTGGCAGGAGGGGCGCTTCGCGAAGTCGGTGATCACGGTCAGGGACCAGAACGGCCTTCCGATCCTCGATCGCGACGAGTACATGCGGCCGGGCACCGACATGCAGACGCTGGGCGCGCTGAAGCCAAGCTTCAGGGAACTCGGCGAGACCATGCCTGGCTTCGACAAGGTGGCGATCCTGAAATATCCGGCGCTCGAGAAGGTCAACCACGTGCACCATGCGGGCAACTCGAGCGGCATCGTCGACGGGGCGGCCGCCGTGCTGGTCGGATCGGAAGAGGCCGGCAGGCGCCTCGGGCTGAAGCCCCGGGCCCGAATCCGCGCCACGGCCAAGGTCGGGAGCGACCCGACCATCATGCTGACCGGGCCGCTGCCGGCGACCCGGAAGGTCCTGAAGGCGGCCGGTATGGAGATCGGCGATATCGACCTGTTCGAGGTCAACGAGGCCTTCGCCGCGGTGGTCCTGATGTTCCTCAAGGAATTCGGCGTCGACCATGGCAGGGTCAACGTCAACGGTGGCGCGATTGCCATGGGTCATCCGCTGGGGGCGACCGGTGCGATGATCCTCGGCACCGCGCTCGACGAGCTGGAGCGGACCGGGAAGGAGACGGCGCTGATCACCCTCTGCATCGGTTCCGGCATGGGTGCGGCGACGGTGATCGAGCGGGTCTAGGCCGGGTCCCGGGTTGCCCGGGTTTCCGGCCGGGGCGTCTTTCCGGGGACCACAGCCGCCGCGACCACCCACCATCCCGGCTCCGCATGCCGCAGACGGTCTGCCTGCGCCCGCGCGGACGCTTCGTCGCCGTGCAGGGCGAAGCAGGTCGCGCCGGAACCCGACATGCGGGCGAGCGGCGCATCCGACAGCGCCGCCAGAACCTGCGCGATCGCCGGGCAGACCGATATTGCCGCCGCCTCCAGGTCGTTGCGCTGGCAGTCGAGCCAGGCGGCCAGGTCTGCAAACGTCGCGATCCGGCCTCTCGGGCGCTGCCCGGGAGGGTTCTCGCGCCGCTCGACCGCCGCGAAGACGGCGCCGGTCGCGACCCCGGCGCCGGGGTTGGCAAGGACGATCCAGAACGGCGGCAGCGGTGGCGCGGGCACGAGCTGCTCGCCGATCCCTGCCATCAGCTGGGGCGAGGGAGCGGCAAGGCAGACCGGCACGTCGGCGCCGAGGCCGAGCGCCAGCCCGTCGGGGATCGCCACGCCCCACATCCGGGAGAGGAGCCGCAGGGCGGCGGCGGCATCGCTCGATCCGCCGCCGATGCCCGAGGCGACCGGCAGCTGCTTTTCCAGATGCAGGGCGGCGCCCGCCGTGATCCCGTGCGCAGCCGCCAGCGCACGCGCAGCGCGCAGCACCAGATTGTCGGGCTCGCCGGCCAGAGCCGGCCCGAACGGGCCGGTGACGCGGAGCGACAGCGCCGCCGCGGCGCGCGCCGCAAGGCGGTCGCCGACGGCCGGGAACACCGCAAGCGAGTCGAGCAGGTGATAACCATCGGCCCGCCTGCCGCGCAGGTGGAGGAAGAGGTTGACCTTCGCCCGCGCGAGCTCCGCCCGCGCTGCCTCAGCCGCCATTCGGCGCCGCGCCGCCCGAACCGATAACCGCCGGATTGCCGGCCGCCGCTTCCTCGGCGAGGACCGAGTCGAGGCCGGCGGCGAGCTTGCGGCGGATGCGCTCGGCATCCTTCTCCTCCGGTTCGAACGAGAGCGAGCGCTTCCACTGGAACCTGGCTTCGGTCCGGCGTCCCACCATCCAGAGCGCGTCGCCGAAATGGTCGTTGATCACCGGATCGACGGGCCTGAGCTCCACCGCCCGCTCGAGCTGCTCGACCGCGCCGGGGAAGTCGCCGAGCCGGTAGAGCACCCAGCCGAGGCTGTCGACGATGTAGCCGTCCTCCGGGCGCTGTTCGACCGCCTTCTCGATCATTTCCCGCGCCCGATCGAGATTCCGGCCCATCTCGACCCAGCTGTAGCCGAGATAGTTCAGCACCAGCGGCTGATCCGCCTCGAGCTCGAGCGCCTTGAGGAAGTCGGCTTCGGCCTTCTCCCACTGCTTCGAGCGTTCATGGGCGATGCCGCGCTGGTAGTAGAGCGGCCAGTGCCGCGGCTCGGGAGTGCCGATCAGTGCAATGGCGCCGTCATAGGCGGCGGCCGCCTCGGCGAACTTGCTCTCCCGGCGCAGGATGTCGCCGAGCGACGTATGCGCCTCGACCGCCTGTGGATAGGCAAGCGCCGCCTCGCGCAGCACGGCGATCGCCGCATCCGCGCGGCCGGCGGCGCGCAAGGCTTCCGAGCGGCCGATCATGGCGTCGAGCGCCTCGGGAGCATCGGCCGGGATCGACTCGTAGGCCGCGATCGCGAGGTCATGCTGCTCCGACTGCTCGAGGAGCTCCGCGATCAGCAACCGGGCCTCGATCAGGTCGGGATCGAGATATGCGGCAAGCTGGGCATAGGCGAGCGCGATCAGCGTGTTGTTCCCGCGGGCGAGGAAGCCCGATACGCCGAACAGCGCTTCTGCCGCACCCTGAACACCGGTCTGCACGAGGGGCGGAGGAATCTTTCCGGCCTCCAGCTCACGCGCAAGGATCTCGAGGCGCTTGTCGCCGAGCGTCAGGGCAAGCCGGTCGCCGATGACCTGCCGGGCTTCGTCCATCCGGCCGAGCCGCGCAAGTACGCCGGCGCGGACCCGCGCGAGCCGGATGGTACCATTGCCTGACCGCTCGACGGCCCGCTGAAGCGGCGCGACAGCGGCCTCGTCGTTGCCGGACGCCGCCTCGATCAGGCCGAGATGATAGGCCGCCACGATCTCGCCCGCACCGCCGCCAACCTTCGTCTCCTCCATCTCGGCGAGCGTGCCGCGTGCGGCGGCAACGTCGCCCGCATCGACTGTGGCCCAGGCATCGATCAGCCTGCCGACGAAGGGCGCATCGTCCGGCTGATCGGAGGCGAGCGCCTTGCGGGCATTTGCCGGATCGCCCTGCTTCAGCGCGTCGACCGCAAGGACGAGCATGCCCAGGTGGTGGTTGGGGCTTGCGCCGGAGAGGCGCCGCGCGACGGGCGTGGCGCGCTCGATCTGACCCGCGGCAATCTGCTGGACCATGGCGCGTTCCATCAGGTCGGCATTCTCGGTGTCGCGTGCCAGCGCCTCGGCATAGAGCCGTGCCGCCTCGGCGATGTCGCCGCGGCGCGCCGCGCTCTCAGCCGCGAGATAGGGACCTGAAATGCCCGGCATGCCCTGGGCCGGCGCCGTCGCGGGCGCGGCAATCACGAGGGCAAACGCGAGCAGCGCCGCGGAGCGCGACGGGGGCATGGGGGTCTCACCTGCCAATTCAGCCTCCAAGCCGGCCTTCCGCGCCGGCGCTGTTGGATCGATGTCACGGGACCGGTGGGTTCCGGGGCGCAGTGCATATATAGTGCGGCCGCTCGGCCGCTGCCCCCACAATATCGCGCCCGGCCATCGCGACGCAAACCCTGCGGTCAGTTTCGCGTCGAGCGATGCCGGCGCGCCACGATTTCGCTCAACCGAGGCGGGCAAGCCAGCGGATGATCGCCGGGGCGACGATGTCGCGGGCGCGTTCGGACACGAAGACGCCCACATGGCCGGTCGGCGCCTCGATCTCCTCGTAGTCGCGGTCGCCGAGAATCCGCCCGAGGGCCCGGCTGCAGGGCGGTGGGATGATGTGATCCAGCCGCCCGAATATGTTGAGTACCGGGCAGGTGATGGCGCCGAGATCGACCGGCTCGCCGGCGATGCGGAACGTGCCGTGTACGAGGCGGTTTTCCTGATAGAGGCCGATCAGCCATTCCTTGGCCGCGGCGCCCGGCAGGTCGGGCCGGTCAGCCAGCCATTTCTCCATGCGCAGGAAGGTCTCCATCGCCTCCGCGTCCTCGGCGATCTCGATCAGGCCCGACGTGTACTTTGCCAGCGTCCGCGCCGGGGCGAGCTGCTGGAACAAGGCGCCGGTCAGCTGCCCGGAGAGGTTCCCGCGCTCGTCCACCAGGGCGGCAAGAAGGTCGGGAGGGAGGCTGCGCACCCACAGGTTCAGGAGCCCCTCGCGCGCCGGCGACCCTGGGGCGGCCGGATGCATGTCGGCATGGAAGTCGATCGGCGTGACCGCGAGCACGAGTCCGAGAACGCTGCCGGGATGGCGGGCCGCGTGGATCGCCGCAAACGTTCCGCCCTGGCAGATTCCGAAGAGCGCCGCCCCGGGACCATGCGTGGCGGCACGCAGAACGGCAAGGGCGTCGCCGAGATGGTGGTCCGCATAGTCGGTGAAGTCCTTGAACCTGTCACCCCTGCCCGGGTTGCCCCAGTCGATCACCCAGACATCGGCACCGGCCTCGAGCAGGCGGCGCACGAGCGAACGGCCTGGCTCGAGGTCGGTCATGCTCTGCCGGCCGATCAGGCCATGCAGGATCAGGAGCGGTCCGATCCGGGGACCGGAGTCCGCCAGCGGACGATACCGGAAGAGCCGGATCTTGCCGTCCCGCCAGACCTCGTCGCGTGGGGTGGTGGCGATCTCGACGGTCGCGCCGCCTCTGGTCGCGGCAAGGCGACGGCCGAGCGCGATGACCCGGCGCGCGACCGATGCAGGGTCGGGCGCGATGGCTGGGCCTGTCATCGCTCCGGGTCCAGCCGCGGCCGCAGCGCGCGGAGCTCGCGGCGGAGGGCGTGCACGGCCTCCTGCAGGTCGTCGAGCTCGGCCCGCGTCGGCAGGCCGAGGAGCTCCGCCAGCTTGCCGGTATGCTTGCGGAGCACGGCGGCTAGGGCAAGCCGGGCCCGGATCACCTCGCGCTGGGCGTCGAGGAAATCCTCCGAGCGCTGTGCCAAGTCGAGCTCGACATCGGCGGCGCTCTGCCAGAGCCGCTGGATGCGCTGCCAGTCGGGCGCCTTGCCATACTTGCCGAGTTCGGCGGCGAAACGCTGGAAGGCCCTGAGCCAGGCCGCTGCCAGCACGCCCCGGTAGCGATCCAGGGCTGCCGCATAGGCGAGCCACTCGGCCGACCCGTGGACGAATGACCGCCCGGCGCTCGAGGGGTCGCTGCCCGTGCCAGCACCGAACCAGTTCCAGAGATCGCCGAAACCGCCGGCGCCACCCGCATCCATCCAGCTGACCGGGTCGAAGGGCCCGCCTGCCGCGGCCGGCCCCGCGGCCCCGCTGGCCTCCGCATAGGTGCGGGCGAAACGGGTCCAGGCGGCGAAGAGCGCGGCACAGCGTTCGCGGAACGACTCGGGCATTGCCGTGGAATCGAGAAAGGCCCGGCTGCTCTGTTGCCACAGCCGGAAAGGATCCCGATCCGCATCGCCCTGCTCGGACATGGAGCCGAGCCTAGCCGCGAAGACTGCCACTTGGCAAAGCCCGATCGGCGGCCCGGGATGCCCGGGTCACCGCAGGCTCCGGAGCGCCTCGATGACCGCTTCGAGGTCGGCCCCTGACAGCCCCTGCGAGGGCATCGTTGTGCCCGGTGCGAAGCTCTCGGAATCGGCCAGGTAGGCGCGCAGCGACGCCTCGTCCCAGGTGCCCCCCATTCCGGCGAGCGCGGGTGAGTACGCGTGCCGCGTATCGGCGCCGATCGCACGGTCCCAGACCTGCCAGAGGCCGGGCCCCGCGAGACGCGGCGCCACCGGACCGAGCGCGTGGCATTTCGCGCAGCCATCGAGCGCCTTTGGCGCATCGAACGCGACATCGCCGCCGCCCTGGTTCGATACGATCGCCAGATAGGGCTCCTCGTCGAGCAGCGCGGCGATCTCGCCGGTCGGAAGCACTAGGACATCGCGGATCCGTGCGTCGAGATCGATCGGCTCGGCCAGCACCACCCGCGGCCCTTCCTCGACATGCAGCCGGAACAGCTTCCCGGCCCTCAGCGAGCCGACGATCAGGTCGCCGTCCCAGAACGGGAACTCCGGCCCGGAAATCTCGTCGACCGCGGACGTGGCGATGGACGGCACCCAGGAATAGACCGGCTTCTCGTAGCCCTCGTGCCGTGCCTGGACCTCGCCGCTCGGCGGGAAGAAGAACTTGCCGTAGTCTGACCCGTAGCTGACATGCGGCCAGCCATAGTCGCGGCCCGGCAGGATCCGGTTCAGCTCGTCGCCGCCCGCCGGCCCGTGTTCGGTCGACCAGATCGTGCCATCCCGCGCGACCGCGAGTCCCTGGGGATTGCGGTGGCCAAGACTGAGGATGCGGGCCTCGCCGGTATCCGGATCGACGGTGAAGAGCTTGCCGTAGCTGACGTTCGGGTCGCTCGGGTATATCGTCTCACGGCTCTCGCGGTGATTGTCGATGCCGAAATCGCTGACCGTCATGAGCAGGCGCCCGTCGGACCCGAACTCCAGGATGCCGCCGGTCTGGTCGAGATGGGTCCGGAACGACGCCTCGATGCAGGGAGTGGTCTCGAAGATCTTCTGCCACGGTCCGGCGGGACGGACGCCGGGCCCCGTGCCATCGAGCAGCATCTTCGAGAGCGCGAGCGCGCTGCAGCCGCGATCGGGATGGGCGATGTTGTGGGCCACGAAGAGCTCCCATCCGCCGGGCGTGCGGCGGACCTCGATTCCCTTCGCGCCGACATATCTGCGCTCGTCCGAGAGCTCGATCAGGTCCTGCAGCGCGCCGAAGTCGAAGGGTGCCGGGATGTCGAGCCGGTCGAAGCCGGAACGGTCCGGACGCATCAGGTGGAATCCGCCCTCGCGGGTGACCACCAGCACGTCGCTGCCCCAGAGCGCCATCGCGCCGCCGCTGCCCGGATCGGGCGGCGCTTCGACGAAATCGACCCAGATCGGATACTGGGCGGTCTCGATCAGCGCGCGTTCCGGCGTGAACCAGTATTTCGAGCGGAGCTTGATGTCGATGTAGGGGATGCTCTGCCCCATCGTGAAGCCGATCCAGATACCGACGATCAGGATCAGCAGCAGGACGCCCCGCTTCATCGGGCGCCTCCGCCGGGCGTTTCAAGCCAGTCACTGCGACGCGCCGCGCGCGCCGCTCCACGCGGCCCCGCTGTCACGATCAAGCCCCCCACCTCTCGCGCGCCGGTATCACCGGCACCTCGTTCGCTGCCCGTATGGTCCGGCCCTTTCTACATCAGCCCGGCGCCGATCGCCAGCCACGCACGGGCATGGCGCACGCATCCAACCCCATCGTGGAGCAACATTTCGCCCAGTAGCGGGGTGAAGCGGTCGGAATCGCCCGCCCCGCCCCATTCCGCCTGGACCGGCGCGTCGTCTGCGATATCCGGCGCACCGCGCCTGCGCCTGCCGCAGGTCCATTCCCATCAGGCGAGGTCCATCGGCGGACTCACAGCATCGAGGGCAGCACCTGGTCGGGCGGGCGGTGGCCGTCGGCGAAGGTCTTGATGTTGATGATGACCTTCTCGCCCATCTCGATCCGGCCCTCCTCGGTGGCCGAGCCCATATGCGGCAGCAGCACCACATTCGGCAGGGCCATCAGCCGCGGATTCACCGCCGGCGCGCGCTCGAACACGTCGAGCCCGGCGCCCGAGAGCTCGCCCTTCACCAGCATCCGGGTCAGCGCGTTCTCGTCGATCACCTCGCCCCGCGCGGTGTTGACGATGTAGGCCGCGGGCTTCATCAGCGCGAGGCGGCGGGCCGACAGCAGGTGGAAGGTCGCCGGCGTGTGCGGGCAGTTCACGCTGAGGATGTCGATCCGGGCGAGCATCTGGTCGAGGCTCTCCCAGTAGGTCGCGTCGAGCTCGGTCTCAAGATCCTCGTGGACCCGGCGGCGGTTGTGGTAGTGGATCTGCAGCCCGAATGCCCGTGCCCGCCGTGCGACCGCCGACCCGATCCGGCCCATGCCGAGGATGCCCAGCCGCTTGCCCCAGATCCGGCGGCCCATGATCGCGGTCGGCGACCAGCCCTGCCAGTCGCCGGACTGCATCAGCTGGATGCCCTCCTTGAGCCGGCGCGGCACGGCGAGAATCAGCGCCATGGTCATGTCGGCGGTGTCTTCGGTCAGAACGCCGGGCGTGTTGGAGACGAGAACGCCGCGCCGGCGGGCGGTCTCGACGTCGATATGGTCGACCCCGGCGCCGTAGTTCGCGATCAGCTTCAGCCGCTCGCCGGCCTGGGCCAGCAGCTTCTGGTCGATCCGGTCGGTCAGCGTCGGGACGAGAACATCCGCCGTGCGCAGCGCTTCCGCGAGCTCGGCCTCGGTCAGCGGTGTGTCCGTCTCGTTGAGCCGGACCTCGAAGAGTTCGCGCATCCGGGTCTCCACCGCCTCGGGCAGCTTGCGGGTGACGACGACGGTGATGCGCTTGCGGGGCATGGGCGGATTTCCCTGTTCGCTTCGGCCTGCCTCCCGTGATAAGTTCTCGCGGGCGGCGATTGAAGGGCCAATCGGCCCCGCCGCCCCAAATTCGAGGCCGGACCAACCGGTGGCGAGAGGCAGGAGCACGAGGCGAAATTCCGTGGGCGAGATCCCGTGACGGTGAACCCGGCGAGCAGCCGGCGGCGGGCCGTGCCTGGCATGCGTGCGGCTGCGGCATTGCTCGCGGTCGCGGGCATTTTCACCGCGGGCATCATCGCCCCTCCGGCCGCCGGTGCCGGCGAGCGGGACGTGGGCGCCGAGACCAAGCTGCCGCTGCCGCGCTATGTCTCGATCCGGGCCGACACCGTCAATGCCCGGCGCGGCCCCGGCCTCGATTACCGGATCGACTGGGTTTTCCAGCGCGCCGGGCTGCCCGTGCGGATCATCGACGAGTACCAGCACTGGCGGCGCATCGTCGACTCCGACGATGCGGGTGGCTGGGTCTATCATGCGCTGCTTACCGCGCGGCGGACCGCGCTGGTGACGGCGGAAAGAGTGGCGCTCCGGTCCGAGCCGGCCGACACGTCCGCTGCCAGGGCCATCGCCGAGCAGGGCGTGGTCGCGGCGCTCGAGCGATGCCGGCCCGACTGGTGCGAAGTTACCGCGGGCAACCGCAGCGGCTGGGTTCCGAAGTCGGCGATCTGGGGCGTGGACCCCGACGAGGTCTTCGGAGACTGACCGGGTGCCCCTCCGCATTGCGCCGCGCCGGCCCGATGCGGCGGAACGTGCCCTTCGCTTGTATGCGGGAACGCGCCGGCCTACCTTGGCAGGCAGGCCCGGAGGCATCCGGCCGCAGGCCGCGGCGGAACCCGAACCAGGGAGGGGCACATGTCGCTCACGGGAATCTGCGATCGCGTAACCCGCGAAATCCAGGCTATCGCCCAGTCGCTGTCGTCCGAGCAGAAGGAGGCGATCGCGCGGATCGTCCGCCAGGGGGTCACCGACGCGTCGAATCGAGCACATGACGAATACGCCGAGATCGCCCGCGAGATCTGCGGCGCCGACATGGACATGGCGCACAAGCTGCAGCGGCGCATGGAGCAGCAGCGCGACCTTCTGATCGCCAATCTGAGCGCGATGCGCTGACGGTGCCGCCGCGCCCTCAGCGCCGCGGCAGCAGGGCCCAGTAGTCGAAGTCGAGCACGACGCCGGCCGCATGCCTGCCGTCCGGCCCGCGCAGTTCCATTGCCCCGGCGGGCATGTTCTTGACGGCAACGAGCCGGAGCCGGAGCGCGCCCACCGAGGAAACGTCAGTCTCTGCCCTGTCCAGCACCTCGGACCAGGCATAGAGCGTGTCGCCGGCAAAGCAGGGCGCCACATGGGAGCCGCCGTTGATCGCGGCGATGCACTGGGCGTTGCCGAGGCCGTTGAAGCTCAGTGCCCGGGCCATCGAGAGGATGTGTCCGCCATAGATCAGTCTCGGCTCGCCGCCCCGCGCCGCCGGGTCGAAGTGCACCCTGGCCGTGTTCTGCCAGAGCCGGGTCGCCATCATGTGCTCGGCCTCCTCGAGCATGCAGCCGTCGACATGGTCGATCCTCTCGCCGGGGGCGTAGTCGTCCCAGGCATGGGGCGAGCCGGCGAGTTCGGTATCGTACTGCGCGAAGTCGAGGCCCGAGGGCACCGCGAGGTCGGCAGCGGCGACGGCCGGGGCGAGCACGGGAAGTTCCGGGTCCGGGGCGGGAGCCTGCGGGTCGCGCTTGCGCACCATGACCCAGCGGCAGTACTCGATCACCGTCTCGCCGCGCTGGTTCATGCCGGTCGAGCGGACCCAGACGACGCCGGTCTGGCGGTTCGAGTTCTCCTTGAGGCCGATCACCTCCGAGGCAGTCGTGAGCGTGTCGCCCGGATAGACCGGGCGCAGGAAGCGGCCCTCGGCATAGCCGAGATTGGCGACGGCGTTGAGCGAGATGTCGGGGACGGTCTTGCCGAAGACGATATGGAAGGCGGCGAGATCGTCGAGGGGGCTCCGGGGCAGCCCGCAGGCGCGCGCGAACTCGTCCGACGACTGCAGCGCGAAACGCCCCGGATAGAGCGCGCCGTGGAGTGCCCTGTCGCCCTCGGTCACCGTGCGGGGCGTCGCATGGCGCAGTCGCTGCCCGACGCGGAAATCCTCGAAGAAATTTCCCGGGTTGGCCTTGCTGCCGGTCTCGGACATGAGCCTCGCGCTCGCAGACTGCTGAACCGCGCGCTTCTACGCGCAGATGAACCCCCGCCGCAAGGGCGGCGGCCGCGTATCGAGGTCGGACGCCGAGGGCGGACGTGCCGTGCGGGGACGCCGCGCGAGCTCAGCCCTCGAACTTGAACGAGATCTTGAGCTTGGTGCGGTAGGCCTTCACCTTGCCGTTCTCGATCACGAGGTCCTGGTCGACCACCTCGGCCACGCGCAGGTCGCGGAGCGATTTCGCGGCGCGCTCGACCGCGGATCTCGCCGCCTTCTCCCAGGAATCGCTGCTGGTGCCGACGATCTCGATGATCTTGTAGACGCTGTCGGGCATGGATGCTTCCTCCGTTCGTCACGCTGCGGGCGATGGCGCCGCAGGAGCGGGATGTCTGCCGGGACTCAGCCGCGGCAGGCACTGCGCCGCGCTCATTCTCGCCGAATGCGGCGGCACTGTCGATCCGGAAGGCCAGCCGGTCGCGGCCAGCCGCCGACCGCTCAGCCCGGAACCGCCCTGACCCCCAGCAGCGGCCCATGGATGGCCACGATCACCGCAAAGGCCACGAGCGTGGCGGCTGCGTGCTGCACCGCCCCGGCGGTCGTGCCGGGCCCGGGCCGGACCCACGGCCCGTCGCGCCGGTTCGAGCCGATCACCGCGACCACCGCCCAGCCGAGCAGCCCGCCGAACAGCAGCACCGAGGCGAGGTCGCCATTGACCAGCAGATGCGCAGCGGCCCAGGTCTTGACGCCCGTCAGCATGGGATGGCGGACGCTGCGGCGCAGGCGGCTCGGGAAGCTCCGCGCGGCCATCAGCGCGACGGCCAGCAGCATCAGCAGGTTGTTGACGTGCACAGTCCAGGCCGGCGGGAACCAGAGGTCGACCACCGGCGCATGGCGGTAGCCGGCCACCATCAGGCCGACCGCCAGCAGCGAGACCAAAGCGAAGAGCCCCCTGTAGGGAGTCTCCCCGAGTGTCGCCGCAGCGGTGGCGCGGAGGCGCGGGGAGAGGATCGGAAACAGGTGGCTCACCCACCAGAGCGCGACGCCGAGAATCAGGATCGTCATCAGGCCGCCCCTTCCGCGGTATTCGCCGCTTGCAGCCCGGCGATCGCCTCCGCCTGAGCCAGCAGACGCTTCGCGTTCGCGACATGCAGGTTCTCGACCAGCCGGCCATCGACCACGGCGACGCCGCGGCCCTGCACCTCGGCCTCGCCGAAGGCGGCGACATAGCGCCGGGCGAGATCGAGCTCGGCCGCCGAGGGGGCGAAGACCTCGTTCGCGACCGCGATCTGTGCAGGGTGGATCAGGGTCTTGCCGTCGAAGCCCATCTCGCGGCCCTGGACGCAGCTCAGACGCAGGTGCTCGATGTCCCCGATCGCGTTGTAGACACCGTCGAGGATCGACAGCTTGTACGCGCGCGCCGCCAGCACGCACAGGCCGAGCGCCGTCAGCACCGGGGTCCGGGTCTCGGTATGCTCGGCCTGGAGTTCCTTCACGAGATCGTTGGTGCCCATCACAAGGCAGGAAAGGCGCGGCGAGGCAGCGGCGATCTCCGGCGCCTTCAGCATGGCGAGCGGGGTCTCCATCATCGCCCAGATCCGGGTGCGCTCGGGAGCGCCGAGCGTGGCCAGGCGGCTAGCGACCTTCTGCACCGTCGCGGCGCTCTCGACCTTCGGCACCAGGATCGCGTCCGGGCCGGCGAAGGCGGCCATCTCGAGATCCGCCTCGCCCCATTGCGTGTCGAGGCCGTTGATCCGGACCACCACCTCGCGCCTGCCGAATCCGCGCGCGCGGACGGCCTCGGCGACCAGCCCGCGGGCCGTCTCCTTCTCGGCAAGGCCCACCGCGTCCTCGAGATCGAGGATCAGCCCGTCGGCGGGCAGGCTCCGTGCCTTCTCCAGCGCCCGGCCCTTCGAGCCGGGCATGTAGAGGACGGAACGGCGCGGGCGCGAGGATTGGGGCATGGCCTGGTCTCGTCCGGTGCGGTTCGGATCGCGCCCGACCCTATGGCGCACTGCAGCATCGCGCAAGGGCGGACACGGCGCGGCAGGATATTGCGCGGCGCCGGGTGCCGCGGCACGATGGCGCCGACAGAAGCCGGAGAGCACACCGATGCGCGACGACATCCTGCCGCCCGAGGGCGAGAACCGTCCGGACCCCGAAGCCTTCGGCCGCAGCCTGGGGCCCGGCATCGGGCTGAACCTGCTGGTCAGCGACATTGCCGGGTCCGCACGGTTCCAGGCCCGGGTGCTGGATGCCCGGGTCACCTACTGGGAGCGGGACTTCGCGATCCTGACGGCGCAGGGCGCCGTGTGGCAGCTCCACAGCGACCGCAGCTATCGCAACCACCCGCTGTCAGGCATCGCGAAGGCGGCCGAGGGACGGGGTGCGGGCGCCGAGCTCAGGCTCTACGGCCGCGACCCGGACGCCGCCGAGGCGGTGGCCCGCGATCTCGGCGGCATCGTGCTGGCCGGCGCGGCGGACAAGCCGCACGGGGTGCGCGAGGTGTTCCTCCTCGACCCGGATGGGTATTGCTGGGTGCCGACCGTCCCGAAGCGCGGCGCCTGACCCGGTGGGGCGGCCACGGAACCGCCTGGCGCGCCGGCCCGCCCGTCACGGGCGGCGTTCGGCGATGTGGTATGCCGCGTCCCGCCGGCCGATTGCCGTGTGGCCCAGCCGCATGCTAATCAGCGCACAGCCAGACCGAAGATCGCCGGTCGCCGGCGAGACCGGGGCGGCAGGAGCATCCGCCGGCCGGTCGCCGCTCCGGTCGGCGCAAGAGCATTTGAGCATCCAGTGAGGAGCCATACATGTCACTGACCATCACCCGCCGGATCCTGCTGTCCGCAGCCGGCGCGCTGGCGCTTGCCCCAGGCCTCGCTCCGGTTGCGGCGCCCGCCCAGGACAAGATCACGCTGCGCCTGTCCACGCCCGCCTCCGAGACCGACCGGCGCTCGGTCGCGCTTGCGACCGTGTTCGGGCCAGCGGTCGCGGACTTTGCGATCTACGAGCCGCATTACAACGCCTCGCTGGTCGCCCAGGGCTCGGAGCTCGAGGCGATCGCGTCGGGCGATCTCGAGATGTCCATCGCTTCGGCGCAGGAGCTGGCCAACTTCATCCCCGAGTTCTCGATCTTCACCGCCGGCTATGTGCATCAGGACGCGGCGCACCAGGTGCGCGTCTTCAACGATCCGCTGATGGATCCCTTCAAGCAGAAGGTCGAGGCCGAGCTTGGCGTCAAGCTGCTGGCGGTGATGTATCTCGGCCGCCGCCATGTCAACCTGCGCTTCCCGCGGTCGGAGCGGAACGTGATGACCCCGGCCGACCTTGCCGGGGTGAATCTCCGGATGCCCGGCAGCGATGCATGGCTGTTCCTCGGCAAGGCGCTCGGCGCCAACCCGACGCCGATCGCCTTCACCGAGGTCTACACCGCGCTGCAGACCGGCTCGGTCGACGGGCAGGACAATCCGCTTCCCACCGTCGTCGACTCGAAGTTCTACGAGGTAACGAAGCAGATCAGCCTGACCTCGCACCTGGTCGACCTGAACTATGTCGCCTTTTCGAAGGCGGTCTGGGACAAGCTGACCCCCGAGCAGCAGGCGACCGTGCAGAAGGCGGCCGAGGACGCGGCCGAATCCGGCCGCCAGGCGCAGCTCGCCAAGGAGGAGGAGCTCGTCTCCTTCCTGAAGGAGAAGGGGCTCGAAGTCTACGAGCCCGACCTGAAGGCATTCCGCGAGCACGTCCAGGCCGCCTACCTCAAGTCCGACCTCGCCGCCGCCTGGCCGCAGGGCGTGCTCGACCGGATCAACGCGCTCGGCAACTGAGCGGACCTGGCAGCCCGGGGTGAGGGGCGATCCGGCCCCGCGCCTGCGGCCGGGCACCTGGCCCGCGGCGGCGCCGCGGGGGCCGCCTGCATTCCGCAGGGAGACAGCCGCATGACCCGCCTGACGGGCCCTCTCCGCTCTGCCGCGGAATCGGTTGCCGCGGGTCTGATTGCGGCGATGTTCGCGACCTTCATCCTGCAGGTCGCGGTCCGCTATGCCGCGCGGTCGCCCTGGATTGCCGGCACCTTCCCCTGGCTTGATCCGGCAAACTACGGCTGGACGCTCGAATTCTGTCTGGCCTGCTGGGTCTGGCTGGTGTTCTGGGGCAATTCCTTCGTGGTGCGCAGGACCGACCACGTCACCTTCGACATCCTCTACCTCGCCGCGCCGCGGCCGGTGCGGCTGGGCTTCATCATCGCGGCCGGGCTCATCGTCGCGATCGGGTTGCTCCTATCCGTCGTCCCTACATGGGAGCGATTCCATATCCTGCGGCTGAAGAAGACGGCCACGCTGTCGACGCTGTTCGGCGACGGGATCCGGATGCGGGATATCTACGTCATCTACATCGTGTTCCTCGTCGCTGTCCCGGCGCGCGCCCTCCTGCAGGTCTGGCGCGCGTTCCGGCATGGCACCGACGATGCCGGCGCTCCAGCCGAGGCACCCCGCTGATGAGCATGGAGTTCGTGCTCTGCCTGGTGACGCTGTTCGGCCTCGCCGGAATCGGCATGCCGATCGCCCATGCGATCCTGATCGCATCCTTCGTCTATCTGGCCGGGTCCGGCCAGAGCATCGGCGTCGCGGGCAAGGTTCTGGTGGATGGACTCTACCAGAGCTTCATCCTGCTCGCGGTGCCCCTCTTTATCGTGGCCGCGAACATCATGAACGCCGGCACGATCTCTGACCGGCTGCTCCGGTTCTGCGTCGCACTGGTCGGCCGGCTCCGCGGCGGTCTCGGGCATGTCAACGTGGTCGCCTCGCTGATCTTTTCGGGCATGTCGGGTTCGGCGGTGGCCGATGCGGTGGGCATCGGGCGGATCATCATCGACATGATGGTTCGGTCGGGCCATTACACGCCCGGCTACGCGGCGGCGATCACCGCCGCCTCAGCCACGATCGGGCCGATCATTCCGCCCTCGATCCCGATGGTGCTCTACGCCCTGGTCTCGGACACCTCGATCGGCTTCCTGTTCCTCGGCGGCGTCGTGCCGGGGCTGTTGATCGCGGCGGTGCTGATGGCGATCAACGCATGGGTTTCGATGCGCCGGGGATTCGCGACGGACGGCGCGGTGCCGCTGCGCGAGCTGCCGCGGCTGTCGCTGGATGCGGGTCCGGCCCTGCTGATGCCGGGCATCCTGCTCTACTGCATCTATGGCGGCGTCACCACCCCGACCGAGGCTGCCGCCGTTGCCGCCTTCTATGCGCTGATCCTTGCCGTCGTGTTCTATCGCGCGCTGTCGCTGCGCGCCTTCTACGACATCCTCGTGACCAGCGCCCGGTCCTCGGCGGCCGTGGGGCTGATCATCGGCGGCGCGCTGATCCTGAACTACGTCGTCGCCTCGGAGAACATCCCGGGCCGCGTCTCGCAGGCGCTCGTCGGGCTCGAGGTCGATCCGCTGCTTTTCCTTATCGGCGTCAACCTGCTGCTGCTGGCGCTCGGCTGCATCCTCGATGCGTCCACCATCATCCTGGTGATCGTCCCGCTGTTCATTCCGGCCTGCCGCGATCTGGGCGTCGATCTGGTGCATTTCGGCGTCGTGGCTGTGATCAACTGCATGATCGGCCTCATCACCCCGCCCTACGGCGTGCTGCTCTTCGTCATCAACGCGGTGACCCGGATTCCGCTGGCCGCGATCATCCGCGAGATCTGGCTTTTCGTCGCTGTGCTGTGCTCCGCGCTCCTCGTCCTCGTCCTCTTTCCCGGTCTCACCCTGTTCCTGCCGCGCCTGTTCGGCTACGAAGGCTGAGCCCGCGCCCGAAGGATCCCCGCAGATGAGCCTCCCGATTCAGGGCATCTTCCCGGTCATGCTGACCCCGTTCACCGAGCGGGACGAGATCGACTGGGAGGGGTGCGAGGCGCTGATCGAGTGGTATCTGGCCCGCGGTGCGCAGGGGCTCTTCGCAGTCTGCCAGTCCTCCGAGATGCAGCACCTGACGCTGGCCGAGCGCTGCGCGCTCGCGCGGTTCACGGTTGAAAGAGTTGCCGGCCGCGTGCCGGTGGTCGCCTCGGGCCACATCTCGGACAGCGCTGCCGGTCAGAGGGCCGAGCTCGCCGCCATCACGGCGACCGGCGTCGACGCGGTCGTTCTCGTCACCAACCGGCTCGCCGCTCCGGACGAGGACAGCGCCATCCTGCGCGCGCGGATCGGGGACCTGGTTGCCGCACTGCCACGGGATGCCGTCCTCGGCCTCTACGAATGCCCCGCGCCCTACCGCCGGCTGCTGACCGACGCCGAGCTGGAATGGTGCGCTCACAGCGGGCGCTTCGCCTTCCTGAAGGACGTGTCCTGCGACCTGGCGACCGTCCGGCGGCGGCTGGCGCTGACGCGGGGAACGCCGCTCGCGATCAACAACGCGAACGCCGCCATCGCCTGGCCGGCGATGCTTGCAGGAGGGCACGGCTTCGCCGGCGTCATGAACAACTTCCACCCGGACCTTTACCGCTGGCTCTTCGAGCATGGCCGCGGGCATCCGGAACTCGCGGATGAACTCGACACGTTCCTCGTGCTCGCCGCGATGTGCGAGCCGATGGGGTACCCGAAGCTCGCCAAGGAGTATCACCGCCGGCTCGGAACCTTCGCCTGCGCGCACAGCCGCGCCGTGCCCCATGACCTCGCCGAGAGGTACTGGGCACTCGACGACATCCTCGACCGGATCGCCGGAGGGGCCGACCGCTTTCGCGCCCGCCTGCCGCACCTGGCCCGCGGATGAGCCGGTGCCGGCGCGCGGCCGCGGGGCTTCGCCGGGCCGATGCCGCGACCGTTCGGGCTCTTGCCTTCCGGGACCAAATGATGCACTGCAACCAGCGTTCGGAGCCGGGGCGGTACTGCGCCGCGCCCCCGGCATCCGGGCCGTGTTCTGAGGACAATCCGGGGAGAGTGTGATGTCCAGACGCAAAATCGCCCTGATCGGCAGCGGCCAGATCGGCGGCACGCTCGCGCATCTGGTCGGGCTGAAGGAGCTCGGCGACGTCGTGATGTTCGACATCGTCGAAGGCGTGCCCCAGGGCAAGTCGCTGGACATCGCCCAGTCGGGGCCGGTCGACGGCTTCGACGCCAGCTTCGCCGGCGCCAACGACTATGCCGCCATCGCCGGGGCCGATGTCTGCATCGTCACCGCCGGCGTGCCGCGCAAGCCGGGCATGAGCCGCGACGACCTGCTGGGCATCAACCTGAAAGTGATGAAGGCCGTGGGCGAGGGCATCAAGGCTCATGCGCCCGATGCCTTCGTGATCTGCATCACCAATCCGCTCGACGCCATGGTCTGGGCTCTGCAGAAGTTTTCCGGCCTGCCGAAGCGCAAGATCGTCGGCATGGCAGGGGTGCTCGATTCGGCGCGCTTCCGCCATTTCCTCGCCGAGGAGTTCAATGTCTCGGTGAAGGATGTCAGCGCCTTCGTGCTCGGCGGGCACGGCGACACCATGGTGCCGCTGACCCGCTATTCGACCGTTGCCGGCATCCCGCTGCCCGATCTCGTCAAGATGGGCTGGTCCGACCAGGAGCGGATCGATGCGATCGTCCAGCGCACCCGCGACGGCGGCGCCGAGATCGTCGGGCTGCTCAAGACCGGCTCGGCCTTCTATGCCCCGGCGGCCTCGGCCATCGCCATGGCCGAAAGCTACCTCAAGGACCAGCGCCGCGTGCTGCCCTGTGCTGCCTGGGTCGAGAGCGCCTACGGGCTGAAGGGCGTCTATGTCGGGGTTCCAGTCGTCATCGGAGCCAACGGCATCGAGAAGGTGATCGAGATCAGCCTCAACAGGGACGAGAAGGCGATGCTCGACAAGTCGGTCTCGGCGGTGCAGGGCCTGGTCGACGCCTGCAAGGCCATCGACCCCGGCCTCGCCTGAGCCGCCGCCGGTTCCCGGTTTCCCGAAGAGGGGCGCCGCCGCGGTCGCCCCTTCCGTTTTGCCGCCAGGTTTGCTAGCATTGGTATGCCACATACCAGGCCCAGGCCTCGGCACAGGCCCTGACGAGCGGGCATCTGCGTCGCCTTCGCAGTTGCAGCATATCCGGTGGCGCGATAAACGGGTGCCGAGCGGAGGGCGACGCCGGGGAGGGCCAGCCCGTTCCGCGAGGTGCCGGAAATCAGAAGCGGCGACCGGATGGCGCGCTGCGCTTCGGGGAGGATGACAGGCCCATGAACATTCACGAGTACCAGGCGAAGCAGATCCTCAAGGCATATGGCGCCCCGGTTTCCCGCGGCGTCCCGGTGCTCGATGTGGCCGAGGCGCGCGCTGCCGCCAACCAGTTCGCTGGGCCGGTCTGGGTGGTCAAGGCCCAGATTCATGCCGGCGGCCGCGGCAAGGGCCGCTTCAAGGAGGCCGAGGCCGGCGATAAGGGCGGCGTGCGGGTCGCGCGCTCGCCGGACGAAGCGGTCGAGAACGCCCGCCAGATGCTGGGCCGGACCCTCGTGACCCACCAGACCGGACCCGCCGGCAAGCAGGTGAACCGCCTCTACATCGAGGAAGGTGCTGCGATCGCGCGCGAACTCTACCTCTCGCTGCTCGTGGATCGCGAAACCTCGCGCATCGCCTTCGTCGCCTCGACCGAGGGCGGCATGAACATCGAGGAGGTCGCCCACGAGACGCCGGAGAAGATCGTCAGCTTCTCGGTCGATCCCGCGACCGGCATCCAGCCCTTCCACGGCCGCAAGGTCGCCTTCGCGCTCGGCCTCGAGGGCAACGCGGTCAAGCAGTGCGTGCAGCTGATCAACACGCTCTACAGGGTCTTCACCGAGAAGGACTGCTCGCTGGTCGAGATCAACCCGCTGATTGTGACCGAGGAGGGCAACCTCGTCTGCCTCGACTGCAAGATGAACTTCGACTCGAACGCGCTCTACCGCCACAAGGACGTCGTGGAGTTGAGGGACGAGACCGAGGAGGACCCGAAGGAGCTCGCGGCGTCGAAGTACGACCTCAACTACATCGCCCTCGACGGCGAGATCGGCTGCATGGTCAACGGCGCCGGGCTGGCGATGGCGACCATGGACATCATCAAGCTCTACGGCTCGGAGCCCGCCAACTTCCTCGACGTGGGCGGCGGCGCCACCAAGGAGAAGGTGACCGAGGCCTTCAAGATCATCACCTCGGACCCCAAGGTGAAGGGCATCCTCGTCAACATCTTCGGCGGCATCATGCGCTGCGACGTGATCGCCGAGGGCGTGGTCGCCGCGGTGAAGGAGGTCGGGCTCAAGGTGCCGCTGGTGGTGCGCCTCGAGGGCACCAACGTGGAACTTGGCAAGCAGATCATCAACGAGAGCGGCCTGAACGTCATCGCGGCGGACAATCTGGCGGACGCAGCGGACAAGATCGTGAAGGCGGTGCGGCGCGGTTCTTGAGCCTCCACGCAGTTACACATATACTGTGTGACCATCGGAGGGTACCATGAAGAACATCACCCTTGCCGTCGAGGAAGGCGTGCTCGAAGCCGCGCGGGTCTATGCCGCCGAGCACAAGACCACGGTGAACGCGATGGTCCGGAACTACCTGAGCGGGCTGGTGCAGCAGAAGGAACGCGGCCGCCGGGCGATGGCGGAGTTGCGCAAGCTGAGCGAGACGACCGAGGCCCGGCTGGGCAAGGACTATCGCTTCGATCGCGAGAGCCTCTATGACGGTTGAGGCATTCGTCGATACCAACGTGCTGGTCTATGCGGCGGTCGGCCGCGAGGACGCGCCGTCGAAATATGCCCGCGCATGGGAGATCATCAGTCCCGGCGATTATGGAATCTCGGCTCAGGTGCTCGGCGAGTTCTTCGTGGACGTGGTCCGCAAGTCGGCAGTGCCGCTCAGCATCCGCGAAGCCTCTTCCTGGATCGAGAAGCTCAGAGATGTGACCGTCGTCCCCGTGGATCACGATCTCGTCGCCGGTGCAATCACCCAATGTCATCGGTATGGGATCAGCTACCGCGACGGCACCATCGTCGCCGCCGCCGAGCGGCTGGGCGCGAGCATCCTCTACACCGAAGACCTCAGCGACGGGCAGCGCTACGGTTCAGTGACCGTCGTCAACCCGTTCAAGGAAAGTTGAACCCGGCGCGCCTAGGGAGAGAATCATGGCCGTACTCGTCAACGAAAACACGAGGGTTATCTGCCAGGGCTTCACCGGAGCGCAGGGCACCTTCCATTCCGAGCAGGCGATCGCCTACGGGACGCAGATGGTCGGAGGCGTGACGCCGGGCAAGGGCGGCTCCGAGCATCTCGGCCTGCCGGTGTTCGACACCGTCGCCGCGGCCCGCCAGGCGACCGGCGCGAATGCGAGCGCGATCTATGTCCCGCCGGCCTTCGCGGCGGACGCGATCCTCGAGGCGATCGACGCCGGGGTGGAGCTGGTCGTCTGCATCACCGAGGGCATCCCGGTGCTCGACATGATGAAGGTGAAGCGGGCGCTGGATGGGTCCGGGAGCAGGCTGATCGGCCCGAACTGCCCCGGCATCATCACCCCCGACGCCTGCAAGATCGGCATCATGCCCGGCCACATCCACCGGCGCGGCAATGTGGGGATTGTTTCGCGCTCGGGCACGCTTACCTATGAGGCTGTCGCCCAGACCACCGCTGCGGGCCTCGGCCAGTCCACCTGCATCGGCATCGGCGGCGACCCGATCAAGGGAACCGAGTTCATCGATTGTCTGGAACTGTTCCTCGGCGACGACGAGACCAGGTCGATCATCATGATCGGCGAGATCGGCGGTTCGGCCGAGGAGGACGCGGCGCAGTTCCTCGCCGGCGAGGCGAAGAAGGGCCGCAGGAAGCCGGTCGCCGGCTTCATCGCGGGGCGCACGGCCCCTCCGGGCCGGCGCATGGGCCATGCGGGCGCGATCATCTCCGGCGGCAAGGGCGGCGCCGAGGACAAGATCGAGGCGATGAAATCGGCCGGAATCGTCGTCGCCGACAGCCCGGCGAGCCTCGGTGAGGCTTTGCTTAAGGCGATCGGTGGGTAATACTGCGCCGGGCGGCCCCTGACGGGCCGCGCGGGTCATCCCGGGGCAACCAGCGCTCCGCCACCAGGGAACCGGGGGTCGCAAGGCCCCCAGTTGCACAATGAACGACCAGAGCCCGAACGGACCTCTTCGAGCTTCCTCCTTCCTCCAGGGCCACAACGCCCAGTATGTCGAACAGCTCTATGCCCGCTGGTCGGGCGACCCCGGTGCGGTCGACCCGAGCTGGGCGGCCTGGTTCGCGACGCTCGGCGACGATCCGGCAGAGGTGGCAGCCGAAGCCGGCGGCGCACCCTGGGCGCGTCAGGACTGGCCGCCGGCGGTCAACGGCGAGGTGGTCGCCGCGCTCGACGGCAACTGGGACGCGGTGCCGGGCGCGAAGAAGATCGCCGGGCAGATCAGGTCGAGGGCCGAGCCGAAGGGCGGCATCTCCGAGGCCGACCTCCGGACCGCCGTGCTCGATTCGATCCGGGCCATCATGTACATCCGCTCGTTCCGCTCGCGGGGCCATCTCGGCGCCGATCTCGACCCGCTGCAGCTCACCGGCCGCGCGCACCATCCCGAGTTCGACCCGAAGTTCTTCGGCTTCAAGGAAGCGGACCTCGACCGGCCGATCTTCATCGACAACGTGCTCGGCCTCGAATACGCGACCATGCGCGAGATCGAGGTGCTGCTGAAGCGCACCTACCAGGGCACCTTCGCGCTGCAGTTCATGCACCTGCAGGATCCCGAGCCGAAATCCTGGCTGCAGCAGAGGATCGAGGGCTACGGAAAGGAGATACAGTTCACCAAGCGCGGTCGAAAGGCGATCCTGAACAAGATGATCGAGGCCGAGGGATTCGAGAAGTTCCTGCACGTCAAGTACACCGGCACCAAGCGTTTCGGTCTCGATGGCGGCGAGGCGCTGATCCCGGCGATGGAGCAGATCATCAAGCGCGGCGGCGCCATGGGGGCGAAGGAGATCGTCGTCGGCATGCCGCATCGCGGCCGGCTGAACGTTCTCGCCAACGTGATGAACAAGCCCTACCGGGCGATCTTCAACGAGTTCCAGGGCGGCAGCTTCAAGCCTGAGGACGTCGACGGCTCGGGTGACGTGAAGTACCATCTCGGCGCCTCGTCCGACCGCGAGTTCGACGGCAACAAGGTGCATCTCAGCCTGACCGCCAACCCCTCGCATCTCGAGGCGGTGAACCCGGTGGTGATCGGCAAGGTGCGCGCGAAGCAGGAGAGCTATGGCGACGACCGAACTGCGGTGATCCCGGTGCTGCTGCACGGCGACGCGGCCTTCACCGGCCAGGGTGTGGTGGCGGAGTGCTTCGGCCTTTCCGGCCTGAAGGGTTACCGGACCGGCGGCACCATCCACATCGTCGTCAACAACCAGATCGGCTTCACCACGGCGCCGCACTACTCGCGGTCCTCGCCCTATCCGACCGACATTGCCAAGATGGTCGACTGCCCGATCTTCCATGTGAACGGCGACGACCCCGAGGCGGTGGTGCACGCCGCCAAGGTGGCGACCGAGTTCCGCCAGCTGTTCCAGCGCGACGTGGTGATCGACATCTTCTGCTACCGCCGCTTCGGGCACAACGAGGGTGACGAGCCGATGTTCACCCAGCCCCTGATGTACAAGGCGATCCGCAAGCAGAAGACCACGCTGCAGCTTTATTCCGAGCGGCTGATCGAGGACGGGCTGATCGCCGCAGGCGAGGTCGAGGAGGCGAAGGCCGCCTTCCAGGCGCGTCTGAACGACGAGTTCGAGGCGGGCAGGGACTACCGCCCAAACAAGGCCGACTGGCTCGACGGCCGGTGGTCGGGGTTCGAGACCTCGGAGGGGGAATACCAGCGCGGCCAGACCGCCGTGCCGATGGACACGCTGAAACGGGTCGGGCTTGCGATCACCGGCCTGCCGGAGACGCTCAATGCCCACCGCACCCTCCAGCGCATCTACGAGCAGCGGCGCGAGATGATCGAGACCGGTGCCGGAATCGACTGGGCGACTGCCGAGGCGCTGGCCTTCGGCACGCTGCTGAACGAGGGCTACCGGGTGCGTCTCTCGGGTCAGGACTGCACGCGCGGGACCTTCAGCCAGCGCCATTCGGCGGTCACCGACCAGCAGAGCGAGGAGCGCTACTATCCGCTCAACCATGTGCGCGAGGGCCAGCCGGCCTTCGAGGTGATCGACTCGATGCTCTCGGAATATGCGGTTCTGGGATACGAATACGGCTTCAGCCTCGCCGAGCCCAACGCATTGACCCTGTGGGAGGCACAGTTCGGCGACTTCGCCAATGGTGCCCAGATCATGATCGACCAGTTCATCTCGTCGGGCGAGCGCAAGTGGCTGCGCATGTCCGGGCTCGTGCTGCTTCTGCCGCATGGCTACGAGGGGCAGGGCCCCGAGCACAGCTCGGCCCGGATCGAGCGCTTCCTCCAGCTTTCAGCCGAGGACAACTGGATCGTCGCCAACTGCACCACACCGGCGAACTACTTCCATGCCCTGCGCCGCCAGCTGCATCGCAGCTTCCGCAAGCCGCTGGTCGTGTTCACGCCGAAGTCGCTGCTGCGGCACAGGCGGTGCGTCTCGACGCTGGCCGAGATGGCCGAGGGGTCGAGTTTCCACCGGGTGCTGTGGGACGATGCCGAGATGGGCAGCTCCGACCTCAAGCTTGCCCCCGATGATGGCATCAGGCGGGTCGTGATCTGCTCCGGCAAGGTCTATTACGACCTGCTCGAGGCCCGCGATGCGGCCGGGCTCGACGATATCTACCTGATGCGGCTCGAGCAGTTCTATCCGTTCCCGGCGCTGAGCCTGACCCGCGAGCTGGCCCGGTTCAGCAATGCGGACGTGGTCTGGTGCCAGGAGGAGCCGAAGAACCAGGGCGGCTGGTTCTTCGTCGAGCCGAACATCGAATGGGTGCTGGGCCGGATCGGTGCGAAGGCAGGCCGGGCGATCTATGCCGGGCGGGCTGCCTCGGCCTCGCCGGCGACCGGGCTCGCCTCGCGGCACAAGGCTGAGCAGCAGGCGCTGGTCGAAGCCGCGCTGACGCTCTGATCTGAGGGGAAAGGACCGAGGGATGTCGATCGAAGTCAGGGTGCCCGCGCTGGGCGAATCGGTCACCGAGGCCACCGTCGCGAACTGGTTCAAGCAGCCGGGCGAGGCGGTCGCGGTCGACGAGATGCTCTGCGAGCTCGAGACCGACAAGGTCACCGTCGAGGTCCCGGCGCCGGCGGCGGGCGTGATGGGCGAGCATGTCGCCAAGGCGGGCGACACGGTCGGTGTGAACGCGCTGCTCGCGACGATCGCGGAGGGCGCCGCGGCAGTGCCCGCGAAGGCGGCTGCCAGGGGTGCCGCGACGGCGGAGGCCCCGGCCGCGCCGCCTGCCGCCGCGCCGGGCAAGCGGAAGAAGGATGCCGAGGATGCGCCCTCGGCGAAGAAGGCGATGGCCGAGGCCGGTCTCGCCGCCGGCGAGGTCGCCGGCACTGGCCGCGACGGCCGGGTGATGAAGGAGGACGTGCAGAAGGCCGTGGCCTCCGGCGCGGCCGCGCGTACACCCGGGCCGGCTCCGGCCCCCCCCCCGGTGCCCGCCCCTCCGGCGCACCCCGCCGCTCCGGCGGCCGATGCCGGGCGCGAGAAGCGGGTGCGCATGACGCGGCTTCGCCAGACCATCGCCCGGCGGCTCAAGGACGCACAGAACACCGCCGCGATCCTGACCACCTACAACGAGGTGGACATGGGCGCGATCATGGCGTTGCGTGCCGAGTTCAAGGATCTGTTCGAGAAGAAGCACGGGGTGAAGCTCGGCTTCATGTCGTTCTTCGTGAAGGCCTGCTGCCATGCGCTGCGGGAAGTGCCCTCGGTCAATGCCGAGATCGACGGCACCGACATCGTCTACAAGGACTACTGCCATGTGGGTGTGGCGGTCGGCACCCCGCAGGGGCTGGTGGTGCCCGTGCTGCGCGATGCCGACGCGTTGAGCTTTGCCGGGATCGAGCAGGCCATCGCCGAGCTGGGGCTGCGCGCCCGCGACGGCAAGCTGACGATGGAGGACATGCAGGGCGGCACCTTCACCATCTCGAACGGCGGCGTCTACGGCTCGCTGATGTCGGCGCCGATCCTGAACCCGCCGCAGTCGGCGATCCTGGGCATGCACAAGATCCAGGACCGCCCGGTGGTGGCGGGCGGCCAGATCGTGGCGCGGCCGATGATGTATCTGGCGCTCAGCTACGACCACCGCATCATCGACGGCAAGGAAGCGGTGACCTTCCTCGTGCGGGTGAAGGAATCGCTGGAGGATCCGCGGCGGCTGCTGATGGATCTGTGACGGCCCGTTGCGGTCGATGACCGAAACGCGCATCCTCTCCATCCACCTCGACGGCGTCTGGTCGCCCATGGACCTGGCGCGGCTGCTGCATCTCGCGGTGCGCTACTACCGGCTCGAGCAGCTGGTGCATCTGGCGACCACCGGCGGGCGCAACGTCTTCGACTCGCGGCTCGACGCGGTGGTGCTGAAATATCTCGCCGCATTCGACTGGCTGGCGGCGCCGCTGATGAGCGGGCGCTTCAACGACAGCTTTGCCGAGTCCGAAGCCTTCGTGCAGGATCTCGGTCTTGCCGACCTGCATCTCCACGGCATCCGCTACGACCCTCCGGGCCGGATCGAGTTCGCCGGGCTCCGCCCGATCATCGAAGGGCTGCACGGCGTCTTCGCCGGCATCCGCCGGGTGAAGGAGACCGGGCGGTTCACCGCGGGAAGCCATAACACCTTCGCCGACATGGAGGCGCTCTACGGCGCCAACATGAAGCAGAAGGCCAACCTGATGCGCCATGCCGGCTATTCGGACGCCGAGCTGCACGCCATCGTCTCGCCTTCGATCGAGGACCTGCACTTCATCTCGAACATGATGACGCAGGGCCGCATCGGGGCGGTGGAGAAACGCGCCCCGGCAGGCTAGACACGGGGGGGCGCGCGCTCAGGATTCGCATGGAGGGACCGATGGCCGAGTACGATGTCGTGGTGATCGGGGGCGGACCCGGCGGCTATGTCTGCGCCATCCGCTGCGGCCAGCTCGGCCTCAGGGTTGCCTGCGTCGAGGGGCGTGGCGCGCTCGGCGGCACCTGCCTCAATGTCGGCTGCATCCCCTCGAAGGCGCTCCTGCACGCGACCGAGATGGTGCACGAGGCGCAGGAGAACTTCGGCAGGATGGGCATCGCCGCCAGGGGCGTCGAGGTCGATGTGCCGAAGATGCTCGACTACAAGGACGGAGTGATCAGGTCGAACACCCAGGGCATCGAGTTCCTGTTCAGGAAGAACAAGGTCGACTACGTGAAGGGCTGGGGCCAGATCGTCTCGGCGACCGAGGTCAAGGTCGGCGACCAGTCGCTCAGGACAAAGAACATCGTCATCGCCACCGGCTCCGAGCCCGCGAGCCTCAAGGGCGTCGAGGTCGACGAGGAACGGGTCGTCACCTCGACCGGCGCGCTCGAGCTGAAGAAGACGCCGAAGCGGATGGTGGTGATCGGGGCGGGCGTGATCGGGCTCGAGCTCGGCTCGGTCTGGAGCCGGCTCGGCGCCGAGGTCACGGTGATCGAGTTCCTCGACCACATCACGCCGGGCCAGGACGGCGAGGTGCAGAAGCACCTCCAGCGCATCCTGAAGAAGCAGGGGCTGAACTTCGTGCTCGGCGCCGCGGTGCAGGGGGTCGAGAAGCTGAAGTCGAAGCTGAAGGTCACCTACCGGCTCCGCAAGGACGAGAGCGAGCACACGCTGGATACCGACGTCGTGCTGGTGGCGACCGGCCGGCGGCCCTACACGAAGGGGCTGGGGCTGGAGGCGGTGGGGGTCGAGACCGACCGGGGCATGATCAGGACCGACGCGCACTGGCGCACCAGTGTCCCGGGCATCCGGGCGATCGGCGACGTGATCGCCGGGCCGATGCTGGCGCACAAGGCCGAGGACGAGGGCATGGCCGTGGCCGAGGAGATCGCCGGCCGGCACGGCCATGTGAACTACGGCGTCATCCCCTCGGTGATCTACACCGCCCCCGAGGTCGCCGCCGTCGGCAAGACCGAGGAGAGCCTCAAGGAAGAGGGCCGCAAGTACAAGGCCGGCAAGTTCCCCTTCATGGCGAACGGCCGCGCCAAGGCGAACCTCGCCACCGAGGGTTTCGTCAAGCTGCTCGCCGATGCCGGGACCGACCGCATCCTCGGCTGCCATGTCATCGGCCCGTCTGCCGGCGACCTGATCCACGAGGTCTGCGTCGCCATGGAGTTCGGCGCCGCGGCCGAGGACCTGGCGCTGACCTGCCACGCCCATCCGACCTTCTCCGAGGCGATGCGCGAGGCGGCGCTCGCCTGCGGCGACGGCGCCATCCACGCCTGAACGCGGCACCGGGCTGGACGGCCCGGCCCGCCGCCTTACATCTGGCCGCAACCCGGAGGGACGGGCGGAGGGAAGGGCAGAGGGAGGGGGCGGATGGTCAGGCTTCTCGGGATCTCCGGATCGCTGCGCGCGGAGAGCTTCAATTCGAAGCTGGTGCGCGAGGCGGCGCGCCTGTTCGCACCCGACGAATTCACCTTCGCCGACATCCGCCTGCCGCTCTATGACGCCGATCTCGAGGCCAGGGGCGTGCCGGCCGAGGTGTCGCGGCTCTGCGATCGGGTCCGGGCGGCGGATGCGGTGGTGATCTCGACGCCCGAATACAACAAGAACCCGCCGGGCGTGCTGAAGAACGCGCTCGACTGGATCAGCCGGGTCCGGCCGGTGGCGCTGACGGGAAAGCCGGTGGCCGTGGTCGCGGCGGCCGCGGGCTATGCCGGCGGGCAGCGGGCGATCGCCGGGCTCTACCTGATGCTGATCCCGTTCGACGTGCGGCTGGTGAACACGGTCGAGGTGGCCGTCGGAAACGCATCCGAGCGGTTCGGCGCCGATGGCAGGCTGCAGGACGAGACGCTCGCGCGCAATCTGGCGCGCCAGATGGAGGCGCTGCGCGCCGCGATCTGACCGCTTACCATCCGTTAACCTTTCGCCCGCAGGCTTGCCTCAATTGACGGCGAGCGAAAAGGCGACAGGATCATGAATGATTGTCTGTCCGCCGAGTTCCTGCGCACCCGCATCTGGGCCACCGTTCTGGTGATCCTTCTCGGGCTCGGAACCGCGGCGGGCCTGTTCTATCCGATGCTGCGCGCCCAGGCAGCAGAAAGCCAGTTTGCGATCGCGTTCAGCCGGATGGTCGGGGCCGTGAGCGAGATCGAGCGCACCGCTGCGATGATGTCGGCGCGCGGCGGCTGGGAGCCCGAGATGCGGGCGAGGTTCCGGATCGCTGTCGGCGACCTGGCAAGCCTCTACCTGGCTGTGTGTTCAGGTGCGCCGGTCCCTCCGGCCGACGGCGCCGGATGTCTCCCGGACGCGGGCCGGGACGGCGGCATCGACCGCCTTGCATCGGCGGCGGGGTTCGAATCCGCGGACAGGCTCCGCGGCCTCCGGCTGCGCGAGGGACGCTTCTCGCGGTCGATGCTGCGCGAATGGAACGACGGAAACCGCGGTGCTCCGCTTGCGAGGTCAACCGGACGGTTCCTGCTTCTCGCCGCGGCGCTGATGGAGGCCGATCCGGCGGGCAAGGGCGGGGCTGCCTCGTCAAACCCGATTGCCGCCGAGATCGTCGCGCTCGCACGAACCGAGGTCTATCCCGCGCTGCGGCGCGTGGAGGCGACACCGGAGGATGCCATCGCGGGAGCCTATGCGCTCGCCACCTGGTCGATCCTGGGAGTTGCGGGCGCCGGGGTCCTCGCGCTCTTCGTCACCCTGGGAACGATCCTCCTGCCGCTGGCCCGGCAGGTGCGGGCACGCCACGCAGCGCTCGCGGAAGCGCGCGACCGCGCCGCTGCCGAGGCGGTCTCGAAGCAGAACCTTCTCGCCGTCGTCAGCCACGAGCTGCGGACCCCGATGAGCGGAATTCTCGGTTTTGCCAGCCTTCTGCTGCGCTCGAACCTGAAGCCGGAACACCGCAAGCAGGTGGAAATCATCGAGTCCTCCGGCAGGACGCTGCTGGCCCTGGTGAATGACATTCTCGACCTCTCCCGGATCGAGGCCGGCGCCCTGATCCTGGCGCAGGATTCGGTCTCGATCGAGTCTGTGATTGCGGAGGTGACGACGCTCCTGCACGGAAATGCAGCGGCGAAAGGACTGGAGACGGCAATCTATGTCGATCCGCGGCTCCCGCCTGTTCTGCGCGGGGATACGGGTCGCCTGCGTCAGGTGCTGGTCAACCTGGTCGGCAATGCGATCAAGTTCACGGACGCGGGCGGCATTGCGGTCGAGGCGCACGCGGTGCCCGCTTCGGCCGATGCGCCGGATTCATGTGCTCTCGAGCTTGTGGTGGCCGACACCGGCATAGGGATCCCCGGCGACCTGCAGGAAGCGATCTTCGACCGTTTCATCCAGGTCGGCGCGGGCGCAAGGCGGCGGTCCGACGGAACCGGCCTCGGGCTTGCCATCTGCCGCGAGCTGGTCGCGCGGATGGGCGGGTCGATCCGGGTCGAAAGCCAGCCCGGGGCCGGATCGACGTTCATCGTGAGGTTGCCGGTCGTTGCTGCGGATCGATCCTCGGCGGGTCCGGACGGATCCGTTCCGCCACTCCGCGCGCTTGCGGCCCGGCTGGCCGGGACAGCCGTCCTCCTGATCGACGGATGCAGCCTGAGCCGGCGCACGCTGCGCATGCAGCTCGAAGCGCTGGGGGTCCATGTCGACGAGGCCGCAACGCCGGATCAGTGCGCCGGGCTGCTCGATCGCGGCGCCGCGGGCGGCAAGCACCACGCCGCCGTGGTTGTCAGCGACACCGCATCCCCGGCGGAGGCCTCGGATCTGATCCGCGCACTTGGTACCGACCCGCGCCTGTCCGGCCTCCCGGTCGTCATGGCGTCGGCGGCCGGAGACCTTGGCGGACACGGGGCCTCGAAGCGCCCGCAGGTCGCGTCCATTGCGAAGCCGGTGCTGCCGCGCGCGCTGGCCGAAGCGCTGTGCGATCTGATCGGGGAGGCCGGCCGGCTCCCCGGCTCCGGAACACCCGGCGCCCCCACGGGCGATGCAACGGTCGTCCAGATCGACGGGCATCGCCATCCGGGCGATACGCATCCGGCGGGGCCGTCGCGGCCGGCACCCGCGCCGCCCGCCCCCGGAATAAGGCAGGGGCGGGCCGATTCGCGTGCGGTCCGGCTTACCCGGTAGTCGCGCCCGACCGGCTTCGGCTCCGGCCGCCGCCGCGGGGATGCGCCTGTTCGTAGACCTCAAGCAGCCGGCCCTCGTCGACCGCGGTGTAGACCTGCGTCGTCGAGAGCGACGCATGTCCCAGGAGTTCCTGGACCGCGCGCAGATCGCCGCCGGCGGCAAGAAGCTGGGTCGCGAAGGAGTGCCGGAGCGCGTGCGGGGTGGCCGAGGCCGGCAGCCCGAGCGCCATGCGCGCCGCCGCCATCGCCTTCTGCAGAAGCCGCGGGTTCAACGGCCCGCCGCGCAGGCCCAGGAACAGCGCCGCCCCACGTCCCGCCGCGTGCGGGCAGAGCGCGCGGTAATGCTCGACCGCCTCGCGGGCGGCGGGCAGCACCGGGACCTCCCGCTGCTTGCCGCCCTTGCCCGTGACCCGGACCCCCTCGCCGAGCGGCGCATCCGACTGCCGGAGCCCGAGTGCCTCGGAGATGCGCAGGCCGGAACCCCAGATCAGCGTCAGAGCCGCCTGGTCGCGGGCCCGGATCCAGGGTTCGGCATCGGCGCTGACCGTGCCGATGAGCGCCCGCGCCCCGGCTTCGGGCACCGGCCGGGGCAGCCGCGCCGGCAGCTTCGGGCTCAGCACCACATGGATCGCCGCGCAGTCCACGCCCTCCGCCGAGTCGAGCCATCCGTGGAAGGCCCGCACGGCCGAAAGGGCGCGCGCCAGCGAGCGGGCGGAGAGTCCGCGCCCGCGCTCGGCCGCCATCCAGGACCGCAGGTCCGAGATCGTCACGCCGCCGAGCGCCCGCAGGCCCATCGGCCCGCCCCGGTGCTCCGCGAGAAAGCCGAGATAGCCGGCGACGTCGCGGCCGTAGGCCTCGACCGTCTTCGGGCTGCGCTGCCGGACCGCGGACAGCTGCTGGAGCCAGCGGCCCAGCAGGCTCGCGGCGCCCGCCGAAATCGCCGGCGCGCGCGCGGTCCCGGTCATTCCGCTTCCGCGAGATGCCCGGTCAGGAGCCGCTCGACGATC
This sequence comes from Limibaculum sp., assembly GCA_039805905.1. Taxonomy (GTDB): domain Bacteria; phylum Pseudomonadota; class Alphaproteobacteria; order Rhodobacterales; family Rhodobacteraceae; genus Thermohalobaculum. Next base: position 46,248 of record JBDIVM010000007.1, read on the forward strand.
CCGCCGAAGAAGGTCAGGAGATCGGTCCCCTGGTCCGGGCCGAAGCGGTCGGGATCGGCGGCGCCGAACGCCAGCAGGCCGGCGGAGCCGATATCGAGCCTGAGCAGCGCCTCGGAGCGCACATAGGTCGGGCGGCCGAACACGATCTCCGCCTCGATCCCGCTCTGGCGCAGGACCACCGGGCCCGGTTCGGCCTCGCCCTCGAGCATCATGTACTCCCCGATCGTACCCTCGGGCACGAGCAGGACGCGCTCGCCGAGCCCCTCGGCGAGCTGTGTGGCGGGCCGGATCTCGTCAATCTCGGCCTCGAGGCAGACACGGGCGTCGTCCACGCCGACCATCGCCGGAACCTCTCGCGTCAGGCAGCGCAGGAAGGCGCCGAGGCTGCCCGCATCCAGCAGCGCCAGGACGGCGCGGTGCACCTGCTGGGTGCCGGCCACGTTCTCGTAGGCCGCGGCGATCACGCTGCGGTTCGCCCGCACCAGCTTGTTGAGCCGCTGTTCCAGCCGTTCGACCAGCTTGTCGCGCAGGTCGACGATGTTGCGCGCGCCCTTGGCGGAGGAGCCGAGCAGCGCCCGCATCACCATGTCGTCGGACAGGACCAGATCCGGATCGGCGAGGATCAGCGAGCGGATGAGCTCGCGCTCCTCGCCATCGAGGCTGATGCCGGCGCCCGCGGGACTCCTTGCATCGGTCATCAGCGGACCGCCTCCGGGGCTTCCGCGGCCCGCTCGCCCAGAATCTTCTGGCCGGTCTTCGCCCAGTCTGCCAGAAAGGCGGCGAGCCCCTTGTCGGTCAGCGGATGCTCCACCAGCTTCTTCACGACGGCGGGCGGGATCGTGGCCACGTCGGCGCCGATCTTCGCCGCCGCCGCGACATGGTTCACCGTCCGGATCGAGGCGGCGAGGATCTGGGTCTTGAAGTCGTAGTTGTCGTAGATCTGGCGGATGTCCGCGATCAGCTCCATGCCGTCGAGATTGATGTCGTCGAGCCGCCCGAGGAAGGGCGAGACGAAGGTGGCCCCCGCCTTCGCCGCCAGCAGCGCCTGATTGGCCGAGAAGCAGAGCGTCACGTTGACCATGTGCCCGTCATCCGTCAGCGCCTTGCAGGCCTTGAGCCCGTCCCAGGTCAGCGGCACCTTGACCGCGATGTTGGGGGCGATCTTCGCCAGCCGCCTGCCTTCGGCGATCATCGCGCCCGCTTCGGTCGCCGTCACCTCGGCCGAGACCGGGCCCTTGACGATGGCGCAGATCTCGCGGGTCACCTCGACGATGTCGCGGCCCGACTTCAGGATCAGCGAGGGGTTCGTGGTGACGCCGTCGACCATGCCGGTGGCGGCGAGCTCCCGGATCTCGTCGATCTCGGCGGTGTCGATGAAGAATTTCATGGGGTGGGTCCTCGCGCTCGGGGGGTGCCGCGCGTCTGGCCGCGGCCGCTGCCTCGGCCGGCAATCTACTGCAACCGCGGGCTGCGGGCCAACCCCGGATTGCAGGAGCCCGGCGGAATGACTACCGCGTCCGCCCGGACAGGCCGGCGCGTCGGCGTCGTCGTGCCGCTGCCATTTCCCGAGCCGCTCGACTACGCGGTGCCGGCGGGTGTGGGGGTCGGTCCCGGCGATTTCGTCGCGGTGGAGGTCGGATCGCGCCCGGTCATCGGCGTGGTCTGGGGGCCGGGCAGCGGTGCCGTGGCCGAGTCGCGTCTGAAGCCGGTGACGGCCCGGCTCGACGTGCCGCCGCTGCCCGACGCGATGCGGCGCTTCCTCGACCGGGCCGCCGACTACACGATGACGCCGCCCGGCATGATGCTGCGGCTGGCGACCCGGGTGCCCGAGCTCGGTGCGCCTCCCCGCACCGTGACCCGCTGGAGCCTGACCCCGGCCCGGCCCGAGCGCCTGACCCCGGCCCGGTGCCGGGTGATCGGTTTTCTCGAGCAACATGGCGGGCTTGGCTTCCCCCTGGCCGAGCTCGCCCGGCAGGCGGGCGTGACGCCGTCGGTGGTGCAGGGGCTTGCGGCCGCGGGCTGCCTCGCGGCGCGCGAGGTGCCGGGCGACGCGCCCTACCCGCCGCTGTGGGGGCAGGCGATGGGGGCGCATCTCTCCGAGGCGCAGCGAACGGCCGCCGGGGTGCTGAGAGCCGACATCGCCGCCCGGCGCTTCGCCGCGACGCTGCTCAAGGGCGTGACCGGCTCGGGCAAGACCGAGGTCTATCTCGAGGCGGTGGCGGAGTGCGTCGCGCAAGGCCGGCAGGCGCTGGTGCTGCTGCCCGAGGTGGCGCTGACCCCGGGATTCCTCGCCCGGGTCGAGGCCCGCTTCGGCGCCCGCCCCGCCGAGTGGCACCACGGTGTCACCGGGGCCGAGCGAAGGCGCTGCTGGCGGGCGGTGGCCGAGGGCGGCGCGCAGCTCGTGGTCGGCGCCCGGTCGGCGCTGTTCCTGCCGTTCCGGGATCTCGGCCTGATCGTGGTCGACGAGGAGCACGAATCGAGTTTCAAGCAGGAGGATCTCGTCCTCTACAACGCCCGCGACATGGCCGTGCTGCGCGCCTCGATCGAGGGATCGGCGGTGGTGCTGGCCTCAGCCACCCCGGCGCTCGAGAGCTGGGCCAATGCCGACAGCGGCAAGTACCGCCGCATCGACCTGCCCGAGCGCTTCGGCGCCGCGACCCTGCCCGGGATCCGGCTGGTCGACCTGCGCCGCGACCAGCCCGGCCGCGACCGCTGGATCTCGGAGCCGCTGGCCGCGGCGGCCCGGGCGCGCCTCGATGCCGGCGAGCAGGTGCTGTTCTTCCTGAACCGGCGCGGCTATGCGCCGCTGACGCTCTGCCGCGCCTGCGGCCATCATTTCGGCTGTCCCGACTGCGACGCCTGGCTGGTCACACACCGGTTCCGGGCGCAGCTCCTCTGCCATCAGTGCGGCCATACCGAGCCGGTGCCGACCGCCTGCCCGAACTGCGGCCGCGACGACCGCATCGCCGCCTGCGGGCCGGGTGTCGAGCGGCTGGCCGAGGAGGCGGCGGGCCTGTTCCCCGGCGCCCGGATCGAGATCCTGTCCTCGGACCTGATGTCCGGGCCGGAGGAGCTGAAGGCTCGCCTCGCGGCCATCGCGGCGGGCGAGGCGGACATCGTCATCGGCACCCAGATGGTCGCCAAGGGCCACAACTTCCCGCTGCTCACCCTGGTCGGCGTGATCGATGCCGACATGGGGCTGCATGGCGGCGATCTGCGCGCGGCCGAAAGGACCTTCCAGATCCTGCATCAGGTCTCGGGCCGCGCCGGGCGGGCCGAGCGGCCCGGCACCGCGATGATCCAGACCGCGAGTCCCGACCACCCGGTGATGCGGGCGATTCTCTCGGGGGACGCCGAGGCGTTCTGGCGCGCCGAGGCCGCCGCGCGCCAGGCCGCCGGGGCGCCGCCCTACGGGCGGATGGCGGGGATCGTCGTCTCGGGTACCGACGAACCCAGGGTCTGGGAGGTGGCGAACGCCCTCGGCCGTGCCGCGCAGGTGATGGAGCGGGCGGGAGCGGAGGTGTTCGGCCCCGCACCGGCGCCGATCGCCCGGGTGCGCGGGCGCGTCCGCGTGCGTCTGCTGGTCAAGGCGCCGAAGGGTGCTCCGCTGCAGGCGGCGCTGGCGGAATGGCGGGCGGCCGTCAGGGTGCCGGCGGCGGTGCGGGTGGTGATCGACATCGACCCGCAGAGCTTCCTGTAGGCGCCACGCATCGGCGCGCTCCGCAAGATCCGGGTCGCGGCCGGCCTCTGCACGCTCCATCCTCGGGGGGTCCGAAGCAAGGAGCCGCCCATGCCCCGCACCGTCCGTTTCACCGCGATCCCGACCGAGACCGCCCGCGCCTGGCGCAACGGCGCACCCGACGCGAACGGCCAGCCGGCCGAGCGCGCCATCTCCGACGGCGGCGGCAATCCCTGCCGCCACTGTCTCGACGACATTCCCGCCGGCGAGGCGATGCTGATTCTCGCCCACCGGCCGTTCCCGGTGCTGCAGCCCTATGCGGAGACCGGGCCGATCTTCCTCTGCGCCCGCGACTGCCCGCGCTGGGAGGGCGAGGGCCTGCCGCCGGTCCTCACCCGCCGCCCGGCCTATCTCGTCAGGGGCTACGGGGCGAACGACCGGATCGCCTATGGCACCGGACGGATCCTGGACAACGGCGCGCTCGCCGCGGGCGCCGCCGCGCTCTTCGACGACCCGCGCGTCGCCTATGGCCATGTGCGCTCGGCGACCAACACCTGCTACACCTGCCGGATCGACCCGGCCTGACCTGCCGGAGGGCGACTCCGCGCTGCGAAACGGGGTGTTCTGCGACGATGTGCCCGCCGCCTGCGCCCGGATTCTCCTTCACACGCACCGGCCTCTCGGCCAGAACGTCTCGCGGCGCGCGGGCGCTGTCAGACGGTGTTGCATGCGCGGGCACCCTATGATAGCGAAGCGGCGCGCCAACCGGGGGGCCTGTCCGGCAACGGAATCCTCATCGGAACTGAGTGTTGAGAACGCAGCCCGGCCGTCCGGACCGGGCCAGATCGGGAAGGCGGAACGTGTCCGATTCTTCATCCCTTTCGTCGAGCGCCGCCGGCCGGTATGCGACCGCCCTTTTCGACCTCGCCGGCGAGGGCGGGGCGCTCGAGCAGACCGAGCGCGACATGGCTTCACTCGGCGAGGCCCTGGAAGCGAGCGGCGATCTCAGGGCCCTGATCTCGTCGCCGATCTACTCCCGCGACGAGCAGAACCGCGCCATGGCCGCTGTCGCCGGGGCAATGGGCCTGTCGCCGCTGGTCACCAACCTCGTCGGCCTGATGGCGTCGAAGCGCCGGCTCTTTGTGCTGGGCGAGGTGATCGACATCTTCGCCCGCCTGATGGCCGAGCACCGCGGCGAGGTGACCGCCGAGGTGACCGCGGCGCGCGCGCTGTCCGACATGCAGCGCGACAGCCTGGTCGCGACGCTGAAGAAGGCCATCGGCCGCGAGATCAAACTGAATGTGACCGTCGATGAGAAGATCATCGGCGGTCTCGTCGTCAAGATGGGCTCGAAGATGATCGACACCTCGATCCGCTCGAAGCTCGCATCGCTGCAGAATGCCATGAGAGAGGTCGGGTGATGAGCATCCAGGCATCAGAGATTTCCGCGATCCTGAAGGAGCAGATCAGGAACTTCGGCCAGGAGGCCAAGGTCTCCGAGATCGGCCGTGTGCTCTCGGTCGGCGACGGCATCGCCCGCGTCTACGGCCTCGACCAGGTGCAGGCCGGCGAGATGGTCGAGTTCCCGGGCGGCATCCGCGGCATGGCGCTGAACCTCGAGACCGACAATGTCGGCGTCGTGATCTTCGGCACCGACCGGGACATCAAGGAAGGCGACACTGTCAAGCGCACCGGCGCGATCGTGGACGTGCCCGCCGGCAAGGGGTTGCTCGGCCGCGTGGTCGATGCGCTCGGCAACCCGATCGACGGCAAGGGCGCCATCGTGGCCAGCGAGCGCCGCGTCGCCGACGTCAAGGCGCCGGGCATCATCCCGCGCAAGTCGGTGCACGAGCCGATGGCGACCGGGCTCAAGGCGATCGACTCGCTGATTCCGATCGGGCGGGGCCAGCGCGAGCTGATCATCGGCGACCGCCAGACCGGCAAGACCGCCGTGGCGCTCGACGCGATCCTGAACCAGAAAGTCTACAACGAGGCCGCCGGCGACGACGAGTCGAAGAAGCTCTACTGCGTCTATGTCGCCATCGGCCAGAAGCGCTCGACGGTCGCGCAGCTGGTGAAGAAGCTCGAGGAGACCGGCGCGATCGACTATTCGATCATCGTCGCCGCCACCGCCTCCGAGCCCGCGCCCATGCAGTACCTCGCGCCCTATTCGGCCTGCGCGATGGCCGAGTACTTCCGCGACAACGGCATGCACGCGCTGATCATCTACGACGACCTCTCGAAGCAGGCCGTCTCCTACCGCCAGATGTCGCTCTTGCTCCGCCGCCCGCCCGGGCGCGAGGCCTATCCGGGCGACGTGTTCTACCTGCACTCCCGCCTGCTCGAGCGGGCCGCGAAGCTGAACGCCGACCACAAGTCGGGCTCGCTGACGGCGCTCCCGGTCATCGAGACCCAGGCCGGCGACGTGTCGGCCTATATCCCGACCAACGTGATCTCGATCACCGACGGCCAGATCTTCCTCGAGACCGAGCTGTTCTACCAGGGCATCCGCCCGGCGGTGAACGTCGGCCTCTCGGTGAGCCGCGTGGGCTCCTCGGCCCAGACCAAGGCGATGAAGTCGGTCGCCGGCAAGATCAAGCTCGAGCTGGCGCAGTACCGCGAGATGGCGGCCTTCGCCCAGTTCGGCTCGGACCTCGACGCCGCGACCCAGCGCCTGCTCAACCGCGGCGCGCGCCTGACCGAGCTGCTGAAGCAGTCGCAGTACGCACCGCTCACCAATGCCGAGCAGGTCTGCGTGATCTTCGCCGGCACCCAGGGCTATCTCGACGACATGCCGGTCGGCCAGATCGGGCGGTTCGAGCAGGCGATGCTGGCCGAGCTGCGCAACAACAAGCAGGATTTGCTGGATGACCTCACCGTCAATGACCGCAAGGTCGAGGGCGACCTCGCCGACGCGATCAGGGGCGTGATCGAGAGCGTCAAGAAGACCTTCGCCTGAGGCGCGTGACGGAGAGGAGCCCGGGCGCATGCCGAGCCTCAAGGACCTGAAGAACCGGATCAACTCGGTCAAGTCGACCCGGAAGATCACCAGCGCGATGAAGATGGTCGCGGCTGCCAAGCTGCGCCGGGCGCAGGAGGCAGCCGAGGCGGCCCGGCCCTATGCCGAGCGGATGGACCATGTGCTGGCCAATCTCGCCCGCGCCGCCCGGGGCAGCCAGACGGCGCCCAAGTTGCTGCGCGGGACAGGGGCCGAGCGGGTGCACCTGCTGGTCGTGGCCACCGCCGAGCGCGGCCTCTGCGGCGGCTTCAACTCGACGATCGTGCGGCTCGCCAAGAGCCACGCGCAGCGGCTGCTGGGCGAGGGCAAGGAGATCAAGATCCTGACCATCGGCAAGAAGGGCCGCGAGCAGCTTCGCCGCGACTACGCGAAGTACTTCGTCGCCCATGTCGACCTGAGCCAGGTCCGCCGGGTCGGCTATGCCAACGCCCAGACGGTCGCCGAGGACATCATCGCCCGCTTCGAGGCCGGCGAGTTCGACGTGGCCACCCTGTTCTACAATGAGTTCAGGTCGGTGATCAGCCAGATTCCGACCGCGCAGCGCCTGATCCCCGCATCGGCCGGCAAGGACGAGGAAGCGGGGGCGGCCGTCAACTACGAATACGAGCCCGACGAGGACGAGATCCTCGCCGACCTGCTGCCGCAGAACCTGGCCGTGCAGATCTTTCGCGGGCTCCTGGAGAACGGCGCCTCGGAGCAGGGTGCGCGGATGTCTGCCATGGACAACGCCACCCGCAACGCCGGCGACATGATCGACCGCCTGACCATCCAGTACAACCGCTCGCGTCAGGCCGCGATCACCAAGGAACTGATCGAGATCATTTCGGGCGCCGAGGCGCTCTGACCGACCCAAGGAGACGGACATGGCTGAGGCAACCGGCAAGGTAACCCAGGTGATCGGCGCGGTCGTCGACGTCCAGTTCGAGGGCCATCTGCCCGCGATCCTGAACGCGCTGGAGACGGACAACCACGGCAACCGGCTGGTGCTCGAGGTCGCCCAGCATCTGGGCGAGAGCACGGTCCGCACCGTCGCCATGGACGCGACCGAGGGCCTCGTGCGCGGCCAGAAGGTGACCGACACCGGCAAGGCGATCGCCGTTCCCGTCGGCTCGGCGACGCTGGGGCGCATCATCAACGTCATCGGCCGGCCGGTCGACGAGAAGGGTCCGGTCGAGGCGACCGAGTACCGCCCGATCCACCGCGAAGCGCCGGAATTCGTCGAGCAGTCGACCGAGGCCGAGATGCTCGAGACCGGCATCAAGGTCGTCGACCTGCTCGCCCCCTACGCCAAGGGCGGCAAGATCGGCCTGTTCGGCGGCGCCGGCGTCGGCAAGACCGTGCTGATCATGGAGCTGATCAACAACATCGCCCAGGGCCATGGCGGCTACTCGGTGTTCGCCGGCGTCGGCGAGCGCACCCGCGAGGGCAACGACCTCTATCACGAGATGATCGAGTCGGGAGTCATCAACCTCGACAACCTGACCGAATCGAAGGTGGCGCTCGTCTACGGCCAGATGAACGAGCCGCCGGGCGCCCGCGCCCGCGTCGGCCTGACCGGCCTCACGCTGGCCGAGCAGTTCCGCGACGAGTCCGGCACCGACGTGCTGTTCTTCGTCGACAACATCTTCCGCTTCACGCAGGCGGGCTCCGAGGTGTCGGCGCTTCTGGGCCGCATCCCCTCGGCGGTGGGTTACCAGCCGACGCTCGCCACCGACATGGGCGCACTGCAGGAGCGCATCACCTCCACCAAGCAGGGCTCGATCACCTCGGTGCAGGCGATCTACGTGCCGGCCGACGACCTGACCGACCCGGCGCCGGCGACCTCGTTCGCGCATCTCGACGCGACCACGGTGCTCAGCCGCCAGATCGCCGAGCTCGGCATCTATCCGGCCGTGGACCCGCTCGACTCGACCTCGCGCATCCTCGACCCGCAGGTTCTGGGCCAGGAGCACTACGACGTCGCGCGCCAGGTGCAGGGCATCCTGCAGAAGTACAAGTCGCTCCAGGACATCATCGCCATCCTCGGCATGGACGAGCTCTCGGAGGAGGACAAGCTGACCGTGGCCCGCGCCCGGAAGATCCAGCGCTTCCTCTCGCAGCCCTTCCATGTGGCCGAGGTGTTCACGGGCTCGCCCGGCAAGCTGGTGCCGGTCGAGAAGACGATCGACGGCTTCAGGCGGCTGGCCGCCGGCGAGTTCGACCACCTGCCCGAGGCGGCATTCTACATGGTGGGCGACATCGACGAGGCGGTTGCCAAGGCCCACAAGATGGCCGCCGAGGCGGCGTGACATGGCGACGGCCGGCACGCTCGACCTGGCGGACTGCATCAACGAGGTCTGCCCCTGGTCCGGCAAGCCGGTCGCGGCCGACAGCCTGACGCTGTACCGCGGCCGGGTGGTCGGGTTCTGCAACCCGGGCTGCCGCGACAAGTTCGAGAAGGCCGCGACCATGTTCGAGTCGGCGCTGGCCGGCAGAGAGGACTGAGATGGCAGAGACGCTCACCTTCGAGCTCGTGAGCCCCGAGCGCAAGCTCGCCTCGGCCGAGGCCGAGGCGGTGACCATCCCGGGAATGATGGGTGACCTGACGGCCATGGCCAACCATGCGCCGTTCCTGACCAATCTGCGCCCGGGCTTCGTCGTGGTCCGCAATGGCAGCGCCGAGGAAAGCTACTTCGTCACCGGCGGATTTGCCGAGATCTCGCAGAACACGGTCTCGGTGCTGGCCGAGGAGGCCGTCGAGCGGGCGAGCGTGAACCGCGGCTATATCGAGGGCAAGCTCGCCGAGGCCGAGCAGGCGCTGGCGACTGCAATCGCCAGCCGCAAGCAGGCGGCGCTTCAGAAAGTCAACGATCTGAAAGCCCTGCAGGGACAGATCCCGGGCTGAACGCGCCCTGCCGCGGCCGATACGGGCTGCGCCGGCCGGTCCGCGCTATTCGGCGCGCCGCTGGAGCAGGTCCGCAAACTCGGCGAAGACCCGCGCATAGGTGTCGCGCTTGAACGGAACGATCCGGTCGATGAGCTCGGCCGGGGCCATCCATGCCCAGACACTGAATTCGGGATCGCCGGAGGAAATGTTGATCTCGTCATCGCTGCCGGCGAAGCGCAGCGCAAACCAGCGCTGGGTCTGGCCGCGGAAGCGGCCGCCCCAGAGCTTCGGCACAAGGTCGCGGGGCAGATCGTAGGAAATCCACGCCGCGCTTTCGCGCAGCACCTCGACCCGGCCCGGGGGAATCCCGGTCTCCTCGCCCAGTTCGCGCAGCGCCGCCTCGCGCGGCGTCTCGCCCCGGTCTATGCCGCCCTGCGGCATCTGCCAGGCATCGAAGCTGCTGTCGATGCGCTGGCCGGCGAAGACCCGTCCCGCAGGATTCAGGACCATCAGCCCGACGCAGGGCCGGTAGGGCAGCGAATCGACAGCCATCGTGCGCGGGGAGCGTGCCATCGGTCAGTGGCTCGGAACCGGGGCGCATCTGCCGATCCGCCCCGCTGGGACCATCACTTGCCCTGCGTGTCGTAGATCGAGAGCCCGGCGAGGAGGTCGAGCGCAAACGCAAGCTGGAAGTCCTCCTGACGGAGCTTCGCCGTTGCTTCGTGGCGAGCCCGCTCCTCCTCGAGCTGGCGTCGCTCGTCGTCGGAGAGTTCGCTCTCCAGACGGCCGCGCAAATCCGCTTCCGACCGGGCGAACCGGTTGGTCTCGGGAGCTTCCTCGCCGTCGCCGATCTTGCGCTCCTGCACCAGGATGTCCGGCTCGATGCCCAGAGCCTGGATCGAACGTCCGGAAGGAGTGTAGTAGCGGGCCGTGGTCAGCTTCATTGCACCCTTGTCGCCAAGCTGCATCACCGTCTGCACCGACCCCTTCCCGAAGGTCTTGGCACCGAGCAGGATCGCGCGCCGCTGGTCTTGCAGCGCTCCCGCGACGATCTCGGACGCCGAGGCCGAGCCCTCGTTGATCAGCACGACGATCGGCCTCCCGCCCGTCAGGTCGCCGGTCTTGGCATTCACGCGGTCGGCCTCTTCGAGGTCGCGGCCGCGCGTCGAGACGATCTCGCCGGCGTCGAGGAACGCATCGGCAACCTCGATCGCCTGGGAGAGCAGACCGCCCGGGTTGTTGCGCAGGTCGACGACGTAGCCCTTGATCCTGTCTTCGCCGATCTTCTCCTTCATCTCGGCGATCCCTTCCCTGAGGTTCTGCGCCGTCTGCTCGTTGAAGGTGGTGATGCGGAGGACGCCGACATCCCCCTCGGCCCGCGCGCGGACGGCGCGGATCTTGATCACGTCGCGGGTGATCTTGACGTCGAACGGCTCTTCCGAACCCTCGCGGGTCACGGTGATGTTGATCTCCGAGCCGACCGGGCCGCGCATCTTGTCCACCGCGTCCGAAAGGGTGAGGCCAAGCACCGACTCGCCGTCGATATGCGTGATGTAGTCCCCGGACAGCAATCCCGCCCGCGCCGCGGGGGTGTCGTCGATCGGCGAGACCACCTTGACGAAGCCATTCTCCATGGTCACCTCGATCCCGAGGCCGCCGAACTCGCCCTTGGTCTGCTCGCGCATGTCGGCGAAATTCTCGGGCGGCAGATATGCCGAGTGCGGATCGAGCGAGGCGAGCATGCCGTTGATCGCCGCCTCGATCAGCTTCTGTTCGTCAACCGGTTCGACATAGGCGACACGGACCCGTTCGAAGATGTCGCCGAAGAGGTCGAGATACTCGTAGGTCTTCTTCGCGGAATTCTCCTGCGCTGCCGTTGTTGCGACGAGCTGGGGGATCATCGCGCCCAGCGCCACGCCCGCTAACAGGGCGACCACCGTCTTGCGCATCATCGACTTGCCTCGCTTTTGACTGGCTCGAACCATTCTGCCGGGTCCAGGGGGGCTCCCGACTGCCTCAGCTCAAGATAGATCGTTTCGGTCCGGAACGGACCTTCTTGTATCACACCATCACGCAGAATTTCATCATCCGATGGGAGATTGCCACCGAGATCGCCCAGTTTTTCTCCCGCAAGCACAACCTCGCCCGCCTCGCGCTCGACCTGCGCAAGACCGGCGATCACCAGAAGATAGCCGCTCGCGGGCTCGAGCACCACGATGTGCCCGTAGTCGATCAGCGGCCCGGCAAAGCGAACGGTCCCGTCCCAGGGTGCGGTCACCTGCGCGAAGGCGGGCGCGGTCACCGACCAGCCATGGCCGGGGCGGCCCCAGGGGTCCGGCTGGCCGAAGCCGGCAGTGACCTCTCCGGCCACTGGCAGCGGCGCCCGCCCGGGCAGCCCGCCGGCGGCCGGAGGGATTTCCGCGCCCGCAAGCTCCCCGGAGAGATCCGACAGGCTCCGCGCGCGATCCCGCGCGCTCTCGGCCTGTTGCCGCAGCATGCCGCGCGTGGCGAGGCCGGCGCGGTCGCGGCGGCCGAGCGCGTCGGCGGTCGCGGCGCGGAGCTCCTGCAGCGCTGCCAGCGCCGTGCGCGCCGCGTCCCGCGCCTCCTCCTCGCGGCTCCGCAGGTCGCGCAACGTGTCGAGGCGGCCGGTCAGGTCGGAGACGCGGCGCTCGATCTCCGGCGTCACGCCGGCCATGAGCATTGCGGCCCGCGTTGCCTCCAGGGGTCCGCCGCGCACGGCGAGCAGCGCCGACGAGGGGGCGCGCGAGATCGACTGCAGCGCCGAGAGGAGCGCGGCGAGGCGACCGGCATCGGCGTCGATCCGGTCGGTCAGCGACCGTTCCTCGGCCGTCAGCGCCCGCAGTGCCGCCCGCAGCGCCGCCAGGGCTGCCTCGTGCGCCGTCACCGCCCGGCCGAGGGCGTCGAGGCGCATGTCTTCGGCCTGCGCCGCGTCGAGCAGCGTGCCCGCCCGGGCGAGCATGTCGCGGGCATGCACGAGATCGCCGGTGGCATCCGGCCGTGCAGGGGCAGAGAGGCAAAGGGCGCCCAGTGCGACACAGGCCGCCCGAATCCGCTTCACCGGGCGGGGTCCCGCAGGAGCGACCGCCCCGTCATCTCGGGTGGCTGCGGCAGCCCCATCAGCGCCAGCAGCGTCGGCGCCAGGTCTGCCAGCCGCCCGCCCTCCGCCAGCCGCCACCCCCGCGCCGCTTTCCCGCGCTCGACCAGGATCAGCGGCACCGGGTTGGTGGTGTGGGCGGTGTGCGGCCCGCCGGTCTCCGGGTCGATCATCACCTCGCAGTTGCCGTGGTCGGCCGTGACCAGCAGCGCCCCGCCGGTTTCCTCCAGCGCCGCCAGCGCGGCGCCGAGCCCGCGGTCGACCGCCTCGCAGGCGGCGATGGCGGCCGGGATCGAGCCGGTATGACCGACCATGTCGGGGTTGGCATAGTTCACCACGATCAGGTCGTAGCGGTCGCGGATCGCCGCGACCAGGTCCCCGGTGACCTCGGCGGCGGACATCTCGGGGGCGAGATCGTAGGTCCGCACCTTCGGCGAGGGCGCCATGGTGCGATCCTCGCCCGGGTCGGGCGTCTCGACGCCACCGTTCAGGAAGAAGGTGACATGCGGGTATTTCTCGGTCTCGGCCAGCCGGAACTGGCGCAGCCCCTGCTTCGAGACCCAGCGGCCGAGCGTGTTGACGATCTCCTCCGAGGGGAACATCGTCTCCATCAGCGTGTTCAGCCGGTCCGAGTATTCCGCCATCCCCAGCGCCGCAGCGAAGCGGGGGCGCGCCGAGACGTCGAATCCGTCGAAACTGGGGTCGAGCAGCGCGCCCAGGATCTCGCGCACCCGGTCGGCGCGGAAGTTGACGCAGAGGATGCCGTCGCCGTCGCGCATCCCCGCATCTCTGCCGGTCACGGTCGGCAGCACGAACTCGTCGGTCTCGCCGCGGGCGTAGGCGGCCTCGATGGCCGCGGCGGCATCGGGGGCGTGCTCGCCGATGCCCGCGACCATGGCAGCGAAGGCCGCCTGCACCCGGTCCCAGCGCTTGTCGCGGTCCATGGCGTAGAACCGGCCCATCACCGTCGCCGTCGCGCCCGCCCCGCCGACCGCACGCTCGAGCTCGGCCACCTGCCCCAGCGCCGATTTCGGGGCCACGTCGCGCCCATCGAGGAACAGGTGCAGCTTAACCGGCACGCCCTGCGCGGCCAGAAGCCGGGCCGTCTCGGCCATGTGGCGCTGGTGCGAATGGACGCCGCCCGGGCTCGCGAGCCCCAGCACATGGGCGGTGCCGCCTGCCGCCTGCAGCCGCGCCGCAAATCTTGCCAGTGCCGGATTGGCGGCGAAGCTGCCATCGGCGATGGCGTTGTCGATCCTCGGCAGGTCCATCCACACCACCCGGCCCGCGCCGATATTGGTGTGGCCGACCTCGGAATTGCCCATCTGCCCCGCCGGCAGCCCGACATCGGTGCCGCTGGCTGAAAGGGTGGAATGCGGGCTCGCCGCCCAGATCCGGTCGAAGTTTGGGGTATCGGCGAGCGAGGGCGCATTCGCCGGCCCGGGCGCCGACAGCCCCCAGCCATCGAGCACCATCAGGATCACGGGGCGATGGTTCGGCATGTCTCCTGCCTCGGCTTCCTCGGCTCATCGGTCTGCGATGTAGCGGCTCGGCTCCCGGGGCGCAACGGGGCGTTCAGACGCGGTGATAGGGGGCTCCGGCCAGAATCGAGACCGCCCTGTAGAGCTGCTCGGCCAGCATCACGCGGGCCAGCATGTGCGGCCAGACCATCGGCCCGAGCGAGAGCACCCGGTCGGCCCGGTCGCAGAGCGCCGGCTCGTGCCCGTCCGGCCCGCCGATCAGGAACACCGTCTCCGGCACGCCGCGGTCGCGCAGCCCGGCCAGCAGCCGGGCGAAGGCCGGGCTCGAAAGCGCCTCGCCGCGCTCGTCGAGCGCGATGGCGGCGGCCCCCGCCGGCACCGTGGCGGCCAGCCGGACCGACTGCCCGGCCCGGTCGCGGGCCTTGCGCTCGTCGACTTCGCTCACGGCGAAGGGGCAGAGCGCCAGCGGCCGGCCGGCCTGGGTGGCCCGGTCGAGATAGTCGTTGACCAGCATCCTCTCGGGGCCGGGCTTCATGCGCCCGACGGCGGCGATCGTGATCTTCACGGGGCGCGCGCTCTCAGGCGCGGCGGGCTGCCTTGTCAGGTGCGGCGAGCCACATCTTCTCGAGCGCGTAGAACTCGCGGACCTCGGGCCTGAAGATGTGGACGATCACGTCTCCGGCGTCGATCAGCACCCAGTCCGCGGCTTCCTTGCCCTCGACCCGCGCATGGAGGCCGGCCTCGTGCTTCAGCCTTTCGGTCAGCTTCTCGCACAGCGCCGCCACATGGCGGGTCGAACGGCCGGACGCGATCACCATGTGATCGGCAACCGCCGACTTGCCCGCGAGCGGGATGTCGAGGATGTCCTCGGCGCCGTCCTGATCCAGGGAAGAGGTGACGAGACTGAGAAGCGCCCGGCTTCCGGTCTCCTCGTCCGAAGCGCCCATCGGGGGCTTCGGCATGCGGGTGCGCACGGCACCCGGGGCAAGCTGTTGGGTCAGATCCTTTACCTCCATCCGTCCGGCTGCCGGGCCCGCCGCGGGCCCGTGATGCAGCGCTGCCAACAGGATAAATCTAGCAACTCCGCCGCGCGCTCTCAAGAAGGCGCTGGATTTTCACCGAAGTGTCGCATTGGCCGCGAGTCGCGGCGGCTCCTGACCCGCGAGCCGCGAGTATTGCACGAGGGCGGAGGGACAGGTGGCACGGGCGGCACGGGCGGGCGACGGAGGCACTCCCGACGAAGCGTGCGGGATCGGTGGGATGCGCTGGAAACAGGCATGTGCGCGCGACCATTACTCATGTTCGTTATGGGCAGGTTTCACGAGTTCCTGATTGTGCAAATCGTTCGTTGGCGATTCCGGTGCGGGTTGCCTATCGCACTTGCGGGGGAGAGTCCGACCCGGAGGCTGGCAGGCCGAGGGGACATTTGCCGAGCGACGATCGATGCCTTCATGCCTGAAACAGATTCTGGCGGCGCTCGTTTGCGGAATCCTCCTGCTCCCGGTTCTGCCGGCGCCCGGAGGCGATGTTTCCTACCAACTCGCGGATGTCCATCGCCACCGGGTGGCGCGGCTGCTCGCTCGGGGTGATGTTGATCTCGCCGGGGATACGTGCCCCTCGGGCCGGATCACCCGGTGATCAATGTCTGCTATCTCGACGCGCTCGACTACGTGGCCTGGCTCAAAGGCCGTGCCGGGGCCGATCTCCATAGCCTGCCGACGCAAGCCGAATGGGAATATGCCGGCTGGGCGGGCACGCAGACGCGGTTCGCGCAGGGCGAAGAGCTGACCGCCGATCGGGCCGATTTCTCGCGGCGGGCGACCGAGAACCTCCGCAACCGCTCAACGGAAACATATCGCAGGGACCATTTAGGCTTCCGTCTTGTCCGCGAAATGACGGGGGCGTGAGCAGTGCGGAACCTGTTCCACCATTCTCCGCCTCGGCGCGGCGCGCGGCAGGCCGGACAGGCACCCTGCGACCGGCCCGCGGGCCCTCACCGTGCATTGACCATGAGTCCTGCTCAAACCACGAATCTCATGAAGTCAATGACTTGACCCCCTTCTCACGCTCGAGAAGGCCCCGTCACCGCACCCCCAGCCCCCAGCGCATCGCGAGGTGCCGCAGCGGCGCCACGTCGTGGATCGCCTTCAACCCCGCCCGGCGGAGGTCGCGCAAGGGCTGCGCCCCGGCCTGTGCGGCGCGGTTCAGGGCGTCGATCCCGGCCATCCGGGCGGCCATCTCCGGCCACCGGCGGCGCTGATAGGCGGTGAGAAGCTCCGGCCCGCCGATGTCCTGCCCGGCGGTGCCGCCCGCCTCGGCGAGGCCGGCCAGCGTCTCGATGTCGGCGAGGCTCATGTTCAGCCCCTGCGCGCCGATCGGCGGGATCACATGAGCGGCCTCGGCAATGAGCGCCAGCCGCCCCGCAGTCAGCCGCGCCGCAATCTGGCCGATGATCGGCCAGACCGCGCGGGGGCCGGCGATCTCCAGCGGGCCGAAGAGGCCCATGGTCTCGGCGGTCAGCTCCGCCGCCAGCGCCCGGTCGCCGAGCGCTGCCAGCGCCGCCGCCCGCGGCCCCGGCACCATCCAGACCACCGACGAGCAGGGCGCCTCCCCGTGGTCCGGCATCGGCACCAGCGTCAGCGGCCCGCCGGTGCGGTGGATCTCGGTCGAGACGCCGTTGTGCGGGGCGGGATGCGTCACCGCGAAGACCAGCGCCTTCTGGCCATAATGCCAGCGCCGCGCCGGGATGCCGGCCGCCTCGCGCAGCCGCGAGTCGCGCCCGTCGGCCGCGAGCACGAGGCGGGCGCGGATCTGCCGCCCGTCCGAGAGGCGGGCCAGCGCCTCGACGCTGCGCGACAGCACATCCGTGACCGTGGCCCCGCCGATCAGCCGCGCGCCGGGCTGGCGGGCGAGCGCCGCCACCAGCGCGGCGCGGGCGGCGATGTTGGGGACGTTCCAGCCGAAGGGACGGTCCATCATCTCGCGGGCTTCGAAGTCGGCGGTCTCGCGCACCGCACGCTCCACGCCGCCGGCATCGACGAGCCGCATGGTCCAGAGGGCGGCCGCATGGCGTTCCATCCCGGCCCAGGCGCCGGCGCGCGCCAGCGTCTGCACGGCGGGTTCGAGGAAGGCGGTGGTGCGCAGATCGGTGCCGGGGGCGCCGGCCGGGGCCGGATCGACGCAGGTCACGTCGAACCCCGCCGCCGCCAGCCGCGCGGTGGCGGCGAGCCCGGCGATGCCACCGCCGGCGATCAGGATGTCGGTCTCGATCCGGTCCATGGCGGTAAGGGTAGGGCCGTCCGGCCCGCGGCTCAATCCCGCCGCTCGCGGAAGAATTGCCGCAGCAGGCGCGCGCAGTCCGCCTCGGCGATGCCGCCATAGACCTCCGGCACATGGTGGCAGGTCGGATGGGCGAAGACGCGCGGCCCGTGCTCGACGCCGCCGCCCTTCGGATCGGGCGCGCCGTAGTAAAGGCGCCGGATGCGGGCGAGCGCGATGGCCCCGGCGCACATCGGGCAGGGCTCGAGCGTCACGTAGAGGTCGCAGCCGACCAGCCGCTCCGATCCGAAGCGCGCCGCGGCAGCGCGCAGCGCCAGGAGTTCCGCATGGGCGGTCGGGTCGGCAAGCTCGCGCACCCGGTTGCCGTCGGCGGCCAGAAGCGCGCCGTCCGGCCCGGCGATCACCGCCCCGATCGGGCTTTCGCCCCGTGCGGCGGCGGCCTCGGCCTCGGCCAGCGCGCGGGCCATGTGGGTGGTGAAGCGGGGCATCGGCCAACTATCGCGGGCGGCACCGGCCGGGCAAGCCCCTTCCGCCGGCGCGCGGCGCGGGATAGAGGGGAGCCATGAGCAGGGACAGGACCGGCGGCCGGCCCGGGGATGGCGCGGCAGGCGAGCGGATCGCCAAGCGCCTTGCCCGCGCGGGCGTCGCCTCGCGCCGCGAGGCCGAAAGGATGATAGAGGCGGGGCGGGTGACGCTGAACGGCACGGTGCTGGCAAGCCCCGCCGTCAACGTCACCGCGCGCGACCGGATCCTGGTCGACGGCAGGCCGCTGCCCGAGGCCGAGGCGCCGCGGCTCTGGCGCTACCACAAGCCGGCAGGGCTGGTGACGACGGCACGCGACGAGCAGGGCCGGCCCACGGTCTTCGACCGGCTGCCGCCCGAATTGCCGCGGGTAGTCTCGGTCGGGCGGCTCGACCTCAGCTCCGAGGGGCTCCTGCTCCTGACCAATGACGGCGAGCTGAAGCGCCGGCTGGAGCTGCCCTCGACCGGCTGGCTCAGGAAGTACCGGGTCCGGGTGCACGGCACGCCGACCGATGCGATGCTGGCGCCGCTGACGCGGGGCCTGACGGTCGATGGCGAGCGGTTCCAGCCCATGAGCGTCACCATCGACCGCCAGCAGGGGGCGAACGCCTGGCTGACCGTGGGGCTGCGCGAGGGGCGCAACCGCGAGATCCGGCGCGCGCTCGAGGCGGTGGGGCTGACGGTGAACCGGCTGATCCGGATCAGCTACGGACCGTTCCAGCTTGGCGACCTTGCACCCGGCGCGGTCGAGGAGGTCCGCCCGCGGGTGCTGGCGGACCAGCTCGGTTTGCGGCGCGCCGGAAGTGGAGCCGCGAAAGGCCCGCCGGCACCCAAGCGGACCGTGCGCAACACATCGAAGCCGCGAAAGAATTAGCTAAAGATCGCACTTTAACTGATACGAATTTGCACCTAAACTTCCGTATCGACGCGCAATACCGGCCAGATGCGTGAGGCAGTGCACCGGGTGGGCAGCGGGACGAACCCGGGACGGCCGTTCGGAACGGCGCAAAGGGGGCGACGAGGGGTGGCGCCGGCGGATGGGGAGAACGAGCATGCAGGCAAGCAGACGTGTAGCGCCCCTGCTGGCGGGGTTGCTGCTGGCTGGTTGTACAACCGGCAACGAGGCCGAAGACAGCGCCTGGAGCAGCATTGTCGCGCAGGACTACGCCTCTGCACGGGCACAATATGAAAGCGTCTTGAGCACGGATCCCGGCAACGCCTACGCCAACCTCAACATCGGTGTCGCCTACGAGCAGCTGGGCGACAGGGCCATGGCGGCGAAGCACTACGAGGCGGCCATCGCCTACGGCAAGGACGTGCCGATCGGTGAGGTCGCTCAGGATGGCAGCACGGCGAGGCGCCAGACGACCGTGGCCAAGGTGGCGCAGGAGAACCTGAACCGGATCCGGGGATGAGCGGGCGTGGCAGCGGGTCCCGGCCGGCGAGAACGGGAACGGTGAGGAGGCAGACGATGAGACTTGTGGCAGTGAGACTTGTGGCAGTCCTGGCGGCGGCATGGCTGGCGGTTGCGCCCGCCGTCACCCAGGCGGCGTCGGAGACGCCTGCGGCGCAGAAGCCGAGCCCCGGGCCCACGGCAGGCCGCGCCCTGGCCAACTCGACGGTTCCGGTCGCCCCGATCGTGATCGGCGGCCTCGTCATCGTCGGCGCCCTGCTGGTCGTCGCACTCGGGTCAACCGACTCGAACAACAACACGAACGGCGCATCGACCGGCGGAAACCCCTAGGAGCGGTGCCGGTCCCCGCCGGGGACGAGCGGCCGCCTACCGGGTCAGGATGAAGCTGTCGCCTTCGACGCTGAAGCTTCGGAAGCGGTCCAGATAGGCCATCCCGAGCAGTGATCCCTGCATGTCGCCGGCGTTCACGACCGCGCGGACGGCGTGATCGACGAAGCCGCCGAGCTCGATCCGGTCGAGCACGACCCCGGCACCCATCACCGTGCCGTTGGCCGTGCTGCTGGGAATGACGTAGCTGAGGCTGTCGGTATCGATCCCCGCCCGCCCGGCGTCCTGCTGGCTCAGCACGATTCCGGTCGCGCCGGTGTCGATCATGAAGCGGATCTCGGTGCCGTTGACCTTGAGGCGGGCATGGAAATGCCCGTCATTGGCGCGGCGGAGCGAGATGGTCTGGGCTCCAGCCTGCTGCGCCAGATCCGGGAAAAGCGCCGGGCCAAGCCGGTCCCGGAAGTCATAGGCAAGTATCAGCCCGAGGATGATCAGGAGCCAGAGAGCGGCATGCTGGAGCGCGGCGGAGAGTCGGCCGCGATAGTGGTGGATCAGCCCGCCGGCAACGACCAGGAGCAGAGCCGCCAGGTAGAACAAGCGCGCCTGGGCGTCGGGATCGTCGGGGATCATTCGGTGTGCCTTCGTCGGTGTGCCTTCGGGAGCAGGCCGGGCGGCGTGCCCCCGGGCGCTTCCGGGGCCGCGCAGCCTTGCCGTTTCCCGTGACCCGGACGGGGCAACCTCGCGCCCCCCGGCAGATCAGGAAGCAACTCCCGCCAACTCCAGCGGCGGCGAGCGGAGCGGCTCGCCCTCGCTGGCGCGATGCTCGAGCCAGCCCTGCAACATCACGATGTTCCAGAGCTTCTTGCCGTGATTGGCCTGGCCTGTCCGGTGCTCCTGCCACAGCGCCTGCACCGGAGCCGGCGCCAGCACGCCGGCCGCGCGCAGCCGGTCGGGGTGCAGGAGCGCCGCTGCCCAGTCGTGCAGTTCGTCGCGCAGCCAGCGGTCGAGCGGGATCGCAAAGCCCTGCTTGGGGCGCTCGATCAGCTCCGGCGGGACGTGGCGATAGAGGATGTCGCGGAGGATCCGCTTGCCAACCGATCCCTCGATGCGTGACGACACGGGCAGGTTCCAGGCCGCCTCCACCACCCGGACATCGAGATAGGGCGCGCGCGTCTCGAGCGAGGTGCTCATGGCCGCCCGGTCCACCTTCACCAGGATGTCGCTCGGCAGGTAGCTCACGCTGTCCATCGCCATCATCCACTCGGCCGGCGCCAGCCCGGGCAGGTCGTCATGCAGCGGGTGCGGCAGGCCCGCCAGCGCCGGGGCCGACTGCCAGGACGGAGCAAGGACCGCGTTCGGGTCGTCGAAAATGCGCACGATGCCGAAATAGATGTCGGCGAGGCATTCGGCATCGCTGACAATGCCGCCGATCCGTTCGATATCGCCGAGAGCGCTGGCGGGAAGCCGTGCCGCCGCGAATGCCCGGCGCAGGACCGGGTTGCGGCTGCCGCCGAAACGGTGCAGGAGGCCCGCAGCCCCTCGTACCCGGCGGCGGATCGGAACCGGCAGGCGCGCGGCCCGCGACCAGAGCCGCGGGCCGAACAGGTAGCGGTTGTAACCGCCGAACACCTCGTCGCCGCCGTCGCCGGACAGTGCAACGGTCACGTGCTCGCGCGCCTTGCGGCAGAGCAGGAGGGTGGGAATCTGCGACGAGTCGGCAAAGGGCTCGTCATAGATCCTCGGCAGATCCGGAATCACCGCGAGGGCATCCGCCTCGGTGACAGTGAAGGCCGTGTGGTCGGTGCCGAGATGGCGGGCCACCTCGCCCGCATGCACGGATTCGTCGAAGTCCGCATCGGCGAAGCCGACCGAGAAGGTCCGCACCGGCCGGGGGGAGTTCGCCATCATCAGCGCAGTGACGAGCGAGGAGTCGATGCCGCCCGAGAGGAACGACCCGAGCGGCACATCGCTGATCATCTGCGAGCCGACGACCTCGGTGAGCAGCGCCTCGAAGTGCCGGGACTGGGAAGTGAAATCGCCCTGGGGAGCGCGCCTGGCCGGTGCCCGGTCGCGGACGACCTCCTCGAAGCTCCAGTACTGCCGGGCCTCGTGCGGGCGCCGCGGATCGCTGAAGGTGACCATGCCGCCGGGGGCGACCTTGCCGATCCCGGCATGGATCGAGCGCGCCTCGGTCACGCAGGAGAGCCGCAGGAACTCGGCAACCGCCTCTGGGTCGAGCCCGAAGGAAAACCCCGGAGCGCCGGCGAAGGCCTTGGGCTCGGAGGCAAAGGCGAGGCCCCGGTCGGTCGCGCCGAAGTAAAGCGGCTTCTCGCCCATCCGGTCGCGCGCGAGCGTGAGGCTGGCGCGCTCCCGGTCCCAGAGAGCGAAGGCAAACATCCCGGCGGAGGCCTTCAGGGCGCGTTCGGTTCCCCAGGCCTCGATGGCGGCAAGCAGGGTCTCGGTGTCCGAATGGCCGCGCCAGTTGTCGGCGGCGCCTTCCGCCGCCAGCGCCGCCCTGATCTCGAGATGGTTGTAGATCTCGCCGTTGTAGACGATCACGTAGCGGCCGGTGGCCGAGCGCATCGGCTGGGCGCCCTCTGCCGACAGATCGAGGATCGACAGCCGGCAATGGGCAAGGGAGAGCCCGGCGGCGGGGTCGCACCAGACGGTCTGCTGGTCCGGGCCGCGGTGCCTGAGCGCCGCCGCCATGGCGCGACCGACCGTGTCGAGCCCATCCAGGTCCGACGCCACACCGGCCCAATACCCCGCAATCCCGCACATTCGCTCTCGCTCCTGACGCAATACAACCTGCCTGCCAATACATACCACAGAATGCGGCGCCTGTCCGGTGCCCGTGTCGGCTTGCCCGCGGACCGCAGACGAAGGCCGAGGCGGTCAGGCGCGCAGCACGCCGCGGATCGCCGCCGCGAATTCGGCGGCGATGGCGTCGGCCCGGAAGGCCTCCATGCGGCGCCGGCCGGCCTCCGAATAGTGCTTTGCCAGACCGGGAGCCTGCACGGCCCGGATGGCCTCGGTCATCGCGGCGGCATCCTCGACCGGCACCAGGATCCCGTGCTTCGCCTGTACGACGCCGGCGCCGGGCGGCGCCGTGCCCTCGAGCAGCTCGGACGGGCCCGAGGGGCAGTCGGTCGAGATCACCGGCACGCCGAGGGCCATCGCCTCGGCGACGGCATTCGGGAACCCCTCGGCATTCGACGGGGAAACGAAGGCGCTTGCGGCGCGCACCAGCGGATAGGGGTTGGAGACGAAACCCGGCAGATGCAGCCGGCCGCCGAGCCCCGCTTCCGCGCCGAGGCGGGCGAGCATGTCGCGGTCCTCGCCTTGGCCGAGCAGGACGAGGCCGCCCGGCACTCCGGCCGCGGCGAAGGCCCGGATCAGGAGGGCGAAGTTCTTGTTCCGCGTGAGCCGGCCGACCCCGAGCATGTAGGGCCGGGCGAGAGCGGGCGAGGGCGCCTCGGCGCCGAGGCGGCCGATGGCGTCGAGGTCGAAGGGGTTGAAGATCACGCCGATGCGCTGCCGGGGCACGGCGTAGTTCGCCGCAAGGTCGTCGCGGATGCCGGCCGAGTTGGCGAGAACCAGATCGGCGCGCGGATAGAGCAGCCGGATGATCGCGCGGTTGATGCGGCCGGAGAGCCCGGCGCGATGATGGCTTGTGGTGTTGATCCGTTCGCAGACCACGCAGGGAATGCCGAGGCGCCGCGACGCAAGGACGTTGGCGCAGTTGGACCGGGCCAGGAAACTCACCGAGGCATCCGGGCGGATCCGCCTCAGGGCGGCGGCGAGCAGGCGGATGCTGCCGACGAGGCCGCCCGACGAGCCGAGGCGGTGGGTGACGACGCTTTCCGGGACCGGGTACCGTTCCTCCGTGGTGTCGAGCAGCACCAGGTGCAGCTCGGCGCCGTCCAGGAGATCCGGCGCGGCGGCATAGCGTCCGAGCAGGATCGACAGCACCCGCTCGGCCCCGCCACCGTCGAGCGAGTTGATGACGAAGGCGATCCGGCGCTTTCGCCGGCCCGATCCGGTCTTTTCGAATTCCGTGGCCGTGGTCATGCAAACGCTAAAATGTCCACAGATCGCCAAACTTCCGATCCCATTCGCGCGGCGTGAAATTCTCAATTCCAGCCCCCGGATAAAACGTCATCTCTCCGAAGTATATGTGTCCGTCAACCTCATAGAAATCGCATCTGACAAAACTAAATTCCTTTGACAAAATCTCAGCAAAATTCAGCATTTTTTCCAGGTTCTTAGGTCTCTCGACATGGCCCTTGTAGAACGGGTAGTACAAGGCGAAGTCACACTTATGCCAGTCTCTATCATAGAAGCAGCGTGTGTGGTTGCTCTCGCGGTCGACGTCGACCTGAATGTAGCGAGCGACTCCGTTGAACACGAAAATCTTGAAGTCCAAGGGCAGCTTGCCATTCTGGGCAATGAAGGGTTCGACGAGTATCTGCGGCTTGATGTGCTGGTACGCCCATTCCCGCAGATGCGGTTGATACGGCCGAGCCACCCAAGCGTTGCACATCTGTTCGAGCTTCGCGATGTCCATCTCGTCGCTTGACCGGACGAAGAAGATGTCGCCGCTCGTATGATTTGCTTTGACGACGAAAGGAAGCGGCCAACTTAATGCGGCAACGGGATCAAATTTTTCGCCACTCCAGATGGTTGGAATAACATGCTCATCGCCTATTTTTTTTGCTACGTAGTCTTTGACGAGAACCTTGTCGGCGCAAGTTTTCAGAAGCGGATTGCGGTCCCGTAACTTGCGAGCCTGAACCTTCTCATTGAAGTCCTTCGGGTCCGATAAGCGCGGGAATCGTCGGAAGCTCCGAAAGTACATTATTCCGACAGCAATCTTTGATGGCAGCAGAAAAAGTATATGATGATAGATTTTCTTTGCAACTTTCAGCATGGTTTTATGTTTTGTGTGCCTGGTGACCGCTAAGCGTTGAGACCTTCGGAATTCTGCCCGCGATGTGAGGCGGGTGCAAGCGGACGCATGCAAGGCGACTGCATCCCGTCGTGGCAGGGTGTTCCGATTCAGCTACGGAGCGGGTGTCCGACTTTCGGTCAACCCTCTTCGGCTGTGCGGCGCGGTCATCCGGCCGGGCAAGTGACCTGTCGACGAGCGTATCGAGGATGCGGTCGAGCGGGCGGTTCCCAGCTGCATTGCCCATGTCGTGGCGACCAGGATCGCATAGACCGTCAGCCCCTCATTCGACCAGAACGGAGTTGCGGAGAGATTAAGCAGCGCGAAGCCGGCATGGGCCGAGAGCAGGCGGAACCGGAGGTCGCGGTCCGGAATCCGGAAGACGATCAGGGCGTTGTAGCCCATCACGACCAACAGCAGGGCCACCCCGATCAGGCCGTACTCGTAGATGTAGGACACGAAGGTGTTGTGCGCGATGAGCGGCATGACGCCATCCCAGGCCTCGGGCCCGAACCCGATCAGCTTGCGGGCGAAACTGGCATTCCGGTGCGCCTCGAGGTAGTGCGACCAGATATAGAGCCGGCCGCTCAGCAGGTATCGCTCCGTATCGTCCAGATGCTGCGGTGCCTCCGAGAGCGCGCTGCTGTCCTCGATCACATCCGCAACCTGGGAGTAACGGTCGGGGAGCTGCGTCAGGATCACCGGAACCGCGGCGACCGTCAGGGCGATGCCGGCGATCACGACTGCCGACCGCAGCCGCGGATGCCAGAGCTTCAGCAGGCCCAGGACGAGACATGCGGCAAGGACGGGCAGGCCCGCGATGACCGAGGTCCGGTAGTTGGCGAGGAGCAGCGAGACGAAGCCGGTCACGACGAGCGGCAGCGAGCGGGCAGCGGTCGGCCGGCTGAGGCTCGCGGCGACGGTGAAGCCGACCATCACGGTCGAGAACACCGCCTCGTGAAAATACCCGCCGATATAGCTCGCCGACCCGTCTGCCTCGTTGGCCTTCGGAGTGCCGAGGGCGATCGAGAACACCTGCAGCACCAGCGGGAGGATGAGCGTCGAAAGGATGGCCCGCATCGTTCTCTGGAGGCCGTAGAGGAGAATGGAACGGTAGGTCAAAGTCAGGATGCCGATGAAGAGGATCCACTTGGCCGCAACGCGACCCAGTCCGCCCGTCTCAACGTTGATCACGGTCGAGAGCAGGACAATTCCGAAAAGCCCGTAGAGCGGCACGAAATGACGCAGACGCAGGACGCGGCCGTCCATGACCGCAAGAAAGGCCAGAACGATGAGTATCGAGACCAGCGCCGGAATGCTCATCCCGCCGACACTGATCCGCACCGTCTGGTCCGGAAACGCCTGGACAAGCTGGCGCAGCATCAGGGCCGACAGGAGCACCTGCGTCGGGAAGTCACGCAGCTCCCGGAACTGTCGCAGCACCAGATAACAGCAGCAGATGCTGACAAGACTCGCGACCGCAGTCCACATGAGACGACAATAAACGCCCGGGAGCACGATTCTGCAATTCCGATCTGCCGCGAACGACCAGCGCCATCCCGCAGAAGGACCGGCAGGTGTATCCGAAATGTCGCCTGTCGTGCCTGATCCGGTCGGGCTGCGCCGGTCCGGATCGGCTACCCTATGCGAGTAACGCCCGGGATCAGCATCGGCCCTGGCGGCCTCCGGGGCAATGACGGGCGTCGGGACCAACGCAACGGGTGCCGGGCCTGAACAGGGATCCCTTCGCATCGCGCCGGCAGGAGCCGGGGCGGCAAGACGCTGAAGCAGCGTGAGCCCGTTCCATATTCGCGACATTTCAGCCGACACGGGAAATAGTTGCCGCTTGGCGCTTCAAGCCACGGGTATTTTCGTTTAATATGCGTGCGGAGAGTAGCGTTTCGGTATTCCGGGATGGGCGCTCGGAGCGAGGGTGCACCGATCGGAGCCGGTGTGAAGGTGGAGACCAGGATGAAGCGTCTCGTTGCGGGGCTCATGTGTGGCGTGGTGCTTGCGAGTGCACCCGCCTCCGGGGCCGAGATTGCGACCTACAAGCTCCAGCGCGGCGATGTCATACGGCTCCGGGTGCTCGGCCTCGCGGACTTCGATGTCAGCGCGATGGTCGATGTCGACGGGCTCGTGGTGCTGCCCTATCTCGGCGCCGTCGATGCCGAGAACAAGACGATCGTGGAACTGCAGGACACCGTCGCCTTCGGGCTGAACGGGCGCAGCTATCGCTATGTGACGGGGGACGGGATTGACGGACTGATCACCATCGGCCACGACGATGTCCAGGTCTCGATCGCGGAGTACCGGCCGATTGCGGTCTATGGCGCCGTTCCTAATCCCGGCGAGTTTCCGTTCCGGGCAGGCTTGACGGTGCGCGCGGCTCTGGCGCGGTCGGGGTCCGTCCGCCCGGTCGCCGACGATGGCTCGGGCGCGGTTTCCCTGCGGGCCGTGCAGCTCGATAGCGATGTCCGCGCGCTGGTGATCGAGCGGGACCACGCGATTGCGGTCGGCTGGCGGCTGCGCAAGGAGCTGCAGCATCTCCGTGCCGATGCTCCGGAGCCGGCGCAGCTTCCGGAAGCGATCGCGAACCGCTGGGAGGGCCAGCAGGTGGCGCTGCTCGACAAGCAGACCTCGGCGACCAGCGAGCAGGTGAATCACCTGAACCGCGCGATCCAGAGCCTCGACGAGCGCATCAAGCTCCTCGGTGACCGCGCCGAGG
The DNA here is from genome assembly GCA_039805905.1 of Limibaculum sp. GTDB lineage: Bacteria > Pseudomonadota > Alphaproteobacteria > Rhodobacterales > Rhodobacteraceae > Thermohalobaculum. Next base: position 73,626 of record JBDIVM010000007.1, read on the forward strand.
CGGAAACCGAGGTGCTTCACGAAGACAACGCCGAGATGGATGCGATGAATGCCCTGCTGCAGAAGGGGGTCGTTTCGAACCAGCGGGTCAGCGACGTCCGCCGGGCCCAGCTGTTCTCCGCGACAAGGGTGCTGCAGACCCAGGACGCCGCGGCGGCGACGGAGATGAGCCGGCTGACGATCGCGCAGCAGATCGGCCAGACCCTCGCGGACCGGGAGATCGCTATCCTGCAGCAGATCGAGGCCTCGGACCTGAACGTCAGCATCCTGAGCGGGCGGATTGCGGCGCTGCAGCAGCAGCTCGCGATGCTCGGGGTCTCGGTCATGGATATGAGCCAGGGCCTGGTGCTGCGCATCCACCGCAGCACGGACGCCGGGGTGCAGGAGATCCTCGCGACGATGGATGACCGGCTCGAGCCGGGCGATGTCGTGGAAGTGTCGTTCGAAGCTGCCAAGAACTAGCGGGGGCGCCGCCGAGCGCTGCACATGTCTCGATGCGGGCTTTGGCAGTCTGGCCGGGAGAGCTGGTAGGAGAGTTAAGGGTGTTGCAGGGAATCCCGGGGACAGCCGGCAAGGATCCGGCGGCGGGGCGCCGGTTTTACTCCGAAACCGGAATCCTCTTTCAACATATGGGCAATTATGGGAAAATCCGCCGCGCAGCGACGGCCTCCGGGCCGGATGTGGGCGGGGGATCGGCCGGGTGCGATGGCGTGGCGCGCGCCGCCGCGGGGAACATGTCCTCGCTGGCCGAGGTCACGCGGGGATGTGAAGTATGACCAAGTTGCGGCCATGGCATGGCGAGCTGGCAGAGCCGCCAGTCGGCGAAAGCTTCCAGTCGCGCGAGTTCAAGGATGAGCTCGTCAAGCTTGCCGGCCTCTGGCGGAGGCGCTACTGGATCTTCGGAATCGCCTTCGCCACCGCGGTGGCGGCGGCCCTCATCACGGTGAACATGACGCCGATCTATTCGGCGGCGAGCCAGGTGATGCTGCGCGCGAATCTCCCGCCGGACATCATCGACCCCCGCACCGTCACCCGCAATCTGGTTGCGAACGATGCGGTGATCCAGGGCGAGGTCAACGTTCTGACCGCGCCGGAGCTGCTGCGCGAAGTCGCGGCGGAACTGGGCCTCGACAAGGATCCGGAATTCATTCCCTGGCTCCGCGAGCGGGGCCTCGTCGAACGGACGATCGGCGGGCTGCGCAGGTTCATCTCCGAGCTCCTCTCGCCGTCGGAAGACGGCCCCGCGGCCGATTTTGATCTTCTCGGGGTCGCGGCCTCCGAGATTCGCAGCCGCCTGTCGGTCAGCACGATCGGCACCTCCTTTGTCATCGAGATCGTGGCCTCGTCGGAGTCTCCGGTCCGGGCCGCGGAAATCGCGAACGCGGTCGCCGAAAGATACCTTCAGGGCCAGGTCGAGGAGAAACTGCGTGCGAGCGAACGGGAGATCGCGTTCCTCGAGACCCGGGCCGAGAAGCTGCGGGCCGAGCTGATTGCCGCCGAGCAGAAGGTCGAGGACTTCAAGAAGTCCGCGGCGATGCAGGGCCACTCGGCAGCGCTCGCCGTCGAGCTGCGCGAGCTCCAGCGCGATGCGGAAACGTCGCGGGTGGTCTACGAGCAGGTCCTCGTCAGCATGAAGGAACGCCGCGAACGCGGCGGATTCCAGGAGGCCGATGCGCGGATTATTTCAGCGGCGGAAGCACCGTCGTCGCCGTCGTCGCCGCAGAAGGTCAAGCTCACCCTGATCGCCTTTGCCGTCGGCGCGATGGGCGCGGCGGTCGGGTTCCTGGTCAAGGACGCCCGCCGCCACACGATCCTGACCGAGGACGACGTCGAGCGCTGCTGCGGGCTGCCGGTGATCGGCAACCTGCCTGAGGTGAAGGAGGCGAAGAGCCCGATCGAAGTCCTCGACTGGATGAGTGCGCGACCGTTCTCGGCCCTTGCCGAGGCCGTGCGATGGCTGTGGATCTCGCTTGGAAACAGGCTCGACGGCATCCCGCGGATCATCGTCGTGACCTCGGCGCTGCCGGGAGAGGGCAAGTCGACGCTGGCCATGCTGATGGCGCAGAAGAGTGCGGCGAGCGGCCGTAAGACGCTTCTGGTCGATGCCGACCTGCGGCGCAAGTTCATCTCCAAGGCGTTCGGCATCACCGGGGCTGGGGCCCATGACATCGAGGAGCACGGCTTCGTGGTGTTCAATCTCGATGAAGTCATCGAGGGTGATCACCGGCTGCTCTCCGGCCGCGTGTTTCTCGAGACGCTGACGGCTGCCAGGGAGCGCTACGACACGACCATCGTCGACGCCCCGCCGGCGCTGAGCGTCAGCGACGTCGCGGTGCTCTGCCAGAATGCAGATGCCGTCATCATGGCTTGCCGCTGGAACCATACGCCCGAAGGTGCACTCGAGCTCGCGGTGCGGCAGCTCAAACTGCTCGGGGTCAGGGTTGCAGGTCTCGCGCTGACGCGCGTTGATCTCAAGCGCCAGGCCAAGGCCACCTTCACCGGTGCCGGATATGCGCTCCGCCGGAGCATGGCATACTATTCGGACGACACCGTGTCGCCAGACGCCGCGGCGAAGTCCGGCGGAAAGGATTTCGGACGCGGCAGGCACCGGTTCTCGGTCGCCGAGGAGCCGCCGGCCGCACAGGAGGCGACGGGATCCTGAGCCCGGATTGCCGGCCCATGCGCCGAAGTCTTGCGGAGCATGGCGCGGGTTGCGGCGGCGATCATGCCGCATCGGGAAGGTCGCGCGGAAGCTGCATGGAATTGGGAGATGATCGCCGATGACGCTGGTTTCGGTCATTGTCCCCGCCTACAACTCGGCCTCGACGGTCTCGGCGACGCTCGACAGCATCCGCGCCCAGGACTGGCGCGACCTCGAGATCGTTGTCGTCGATGATGGCTCGACCGACGAGACCGCCGCGATCGCGGAACGGCACGCGGCCGCGGATCCGAGGGTCCGGGTGATCCGCCAGCCGAACTCTGGCGTTGCCGCCGCCCGCAATCATGCCCTCCGGGTGACGCGCGGCGCGTTCGTGTCGCCGTGCGATGCGGATGACATCTGGCATCCGCAGCGCATCACGCGGCTCATGCGCCGGATGGAGGTGCTGGGCCCGGACACCGGGTACGTCTACTCGCCCTCGCGCATCATCGACGAGCAGGACCGGGTGACCGGACAGAAGGGCATCGCCGGGTTCGAAGGCGCCACCTATCTGCGCTCGCTGGTGCTGAACTTCGTCGGCAATGGCAGCGCCATCCTGATCCGGCGCGAGGCACTCGACGATGTCGGCGGCTACAGCACGACACTGACCAACAGTGCGGACTGGCATCTGCAGGTCATGATCTCCCGGCGCTGGAAGGTCGGCTGCGTGCCGGAGTTCCTGACCGGCTACCGCATCCTGGCCCGGGGACTCTCGCGCGATGCAATGCGGATGAAAAACTCGGCGCTTGCCGCAACGGAGATGTATGCCAGCGCCTATCCGGAGACTCCCGGATGGATCCACGACGCGGTCGCATCGATGCGGCTGGCGCGGCTCGCAGTCACGCATTTGCGTCATCTCAGATTTACCGACGCAGCGGCCACGCTGGCGCGGGCACTGCGCCTCTCGCCGCGGGCGGCGATCGACACGGTGTTCCTGACCGAGGGCCCGCGACTGTTGCGCAAGGCCATCTCGCGCCTGCGGCCGATGGCACCCGGCATCACGCCGGGACCGCTGTTTTCGGAGATCGATCCGGCCGTCCCGTTCGGCGATCCGGATGTCCTCGTGCTGCGCTGGCTCGTCGAGCGGATCGCGCCTCTGGAGGACCGCTTCCTTGTCGAAGGGCCGACGGCGCGCGGCGCCGGACCGGCGCAGGCCGGCACCCTAAACTCCGAAGCCGCCGCTTCCCTCTGACCGAAGCGCTCCCCGACAGGTGCCGGCGCTCAGGTCCGGTGGCCGGCCAGCGCCCGGAATTTTGCGTTCTGATCGACGAGCTGGTCGTAGGTTCCGGACGCGGCGATCTTGCCGCGGTCGAGCAGGTAGATCGTGTCGCATTCCCGGACCGTGCTCAGCCGGTGGGCAATCATGATGATGGTCTTCGCCTGCGCGAGGTTGCGCACCGCATCCATGACCGCCCGCTCGGTCTCGCTGTCGAGCGCCGATGTGGCTTCGTCGAGTACGAGGAGATCCGGATCGCGATAGAGCGCCCGCGCGATGGCGACACGCTGGCGCTGCCCGCCGGAGAGGCGGATCCCCCGCTCGCCGATATGGGTGCTGTAGCCGTTGGGGAGCTCGGACACGACGAAGTCGTGCAGCTCGGCCATGCGGGCGGCCCGCTCGATCGCCCCGTCGTCGATCTGGTCCGGCGGCACGCCGAACGCGACATTCGCGCGGATGGTGTCGTCGATCAGGAAGATGTCCTGCGGCACATAGCCGAGCGTGTTTTGCCATCTGCGGACATTGCCGCCGTCGATTCTCGTGCCATCCACGAGCATCTCACCCCGGACCGGATCGAGCACCCCGAGGATCATGTCGACGGTCGTCGTCTTGCCGGCGCCGGTCGACCCGACGAACGCAACCGTCGTGTTCGCCTTGATGACGAGCGAGAGATCGTCGATCACGGTCCGCTTGCTGCCCTCATAGCTGAAGCCGACATTCCGCAGCTCCAGCGACCGACGCAGTCGGAGCGGCTCGGTGTCGCTGGTGGCCGATGGCGAGGGAATGGCGTCCACGCCCGGCAACGACTGCATGTCCTTGATGAGCGCGATCATCGCAGCGTGGCCGAACCGGAGGGTGGCCACGCTGCGGTAGATCTGCTGTGCCGCGGGAAAAAGCCGCGCACCGGCGAAGGCGTAGAGCCCGATCACCGGCAGGCTCTGACCCAGATTGCCGCCGCTGCTGATCAGCTTGGCGATCACGACAACCATCATGCCGCCGAACAGAAGCGCCTCGATGATGTAGCGGGGGGACTCGCTCAGAGTGTCGTGCGACGAGCGTCGGCTCGCGGTCTCGACCGCCGCCTTCTGGAACCGCTGGAGGAACTCGAATTCGAGCCCCATCAGCTTGACATACTTGATTCCGCCAAAGGCCTCCTGCGTCACGCGGAAGCGCTCCGCATTCGCGCGGACATACTCGGTTCCGATGCGCAGAAGGTACCTCTGGGTGAAGAACGAGATCGAGGCGTAGCAGGTCGAGACGACAACCGCGGCCGAGATGGCGACGAAGGGATCGGCAATGACCAGCACGGCGATGATGCAGAGGGCGATGAAGCTGTAACTGATGAGTTGCGCGCTTGGGATCACGGCACGGCGCACCACGTCGTCGACCTCTGACAGGATGTTCTTCGCCAGATGTGCGGTGTGGCGGCTCTGAAACCACTGGTAGGACTGGCTGAAGTAGCTCCGGAACAAGCGAAAGCTCATGGAATAGGCGCGCATGTGGCCAAACCGGATGACCGCGTAGAACGTCACCATCTTGAAGGTCAGTCCCACCACGATGACCAGAAAGACGCCGATCCCGAGCGCGACGAGGAAGCTCTGCGTGTCCTTGAACTCGCCGAAGCGGTAGATCGATGCGAGCAGTGCATTGCGCTCCACCACACCCGGATCGGACAATACTGCAAGGAACGGGAAGATCGAGGCGACGCCCGCCGCTTCGAGGAGGCCCATGACGAGGATCATCGCGACAATCAGGGTGAAACGCTTCTGCTCGCGACGCGAAAGCAGGCTGCGGATCTGCCAAAGGGTACGGAGCATGCGTCTCTCGTGTTCTGTGGCCGCCGGCAGGATCCGGGAGGATCGGGCGATCAAGCCAGGCAGACCATATCATACTCTCGGCAGGATATCCATTTTCACCTGCGGAGATCCTTCAAGATTCGGCTATTTTTCAGTCACTTCGGTAGCGCAGCGATACCATCGGCCGGGATTGTGGAATTAGTATGACGCGGGCGGAGGGCGCCACGCCGAGGTGCGCCGCGCATTGCTCCGGCCGCAACGACAACTGACCGTTCGGCACAGACCGGACAGGGCCGGAGCTGGGCGCGTGGCCGACAGGTCCGGCGCTGGAGCCCGGATATCTGCCGACCGCCCCTATTCGGCGGGGGTCAGGGATTCCGCCGACGCGGGCTTGCGTCGGCCCTGCCGGCGAAGCTGTTTGCACAGGAAGACCTGACCGGCGCCCCAGGCCAGAGTGGCTATGGCTCCTCCGAGCCAGAAGGTCAATCCTGCCTGCAGCCACCCCTCGCCGCCCAGGAAAACGCTCAGTCCAGCAATCCCGCCGGTGCCGTAGCCGGCCACGAGCAGGCGCAGCGGAATCTGCGGTAGCTGGTCTTCGCTGCGATCGGCACGGGTCCGATCCATGCCTGTCCCCCGCCACTGAGCCGGCGAAGCTGCGGCAGGAAGGGCGGGCCCAATCCCGAGAAAGCCCGCGGGCGGCCGCAGACCGGCTCCCCTCGCGGAAAGCATACCACGGGACGTGCCGAACGCCAAACTGTCCCCGCCCGGCAGACGCGCAAGCCCCAGGCTGGAGATCGAATCGGCGGCTTCCCGGAGGCGCGCCAGAAGCGGCCCGGTGCCGGATCGAAGGAAGTGCCGGCCCTGTGTCATCCCCGGTCCGGGTCCCCCTCGAACACCATGGTATCGCTGCTGAAAAACGCCGTCGCCGAGATTGCCGGGCGCATCGCCTGCGACCGCGGGGCCGCGTTCGGCTGTGCTTTGATGGCGGGGCGGGTGACGGGGGCCCGCGGCAGGGCGACAGCGGCATCCCGCGCCCATGTGATCTCCGGTGCCGGGGCCGGCTGCGCGCGCGCGGGCGGCTCGGCCGTTACAGTCCAGCCGACCGTCAGCAGTTCGTCGTCGAGCGAAAAGGACCAGATCCCGTCGTCGCCCGCACAGCGCTGGCCGGTGCCGGCCGATCGTGTGTCCCGCCTCATGGCGCGCTTCGGTTTGCGTTTCGTCATCCGGCCATCCCCGCTCCCGCGATTGCGGCCCTTCGGTTGGAAACCTATCCGGCCCGCGCCTCGTGCAGCAACACACCGATACGCACAATTCCTTCAGCGACGGTTACTGGATCAACTCCGGTCTCCCCCGATCTTAGATGTCCGGCGCCGCAGGGCGCAACACGCACGCGCCGCCGCAGTCTCGCAAATGGCCGTTTTCCGGTGGTTTTCGCCCGTCGGGAGAGCGGATTCGCGGCACCCGGCCGGCGCGCTTCTCGCTCCGGTTGAAGAATGGCATCCTGAGCACGCGTTCCGCACTTTATTTACGGTCGCAAACCCAATAGAATCACCCGCGAGCAGAAAAAGAAGAAGCGGAAGGTACGCCATGACCGACGTGATCGAGGTCGCATTGAAGCGTCGCGCGCGTCTTGAGGCAGAGATCGTCAGGCTCAACGAATTCGTTGCGATGGCGCGGATGCTGCGGGAGTGGGGCGAGGGCCGATGCCTCCTGCCTGCCGTGAGCCTGACCGGCGCCGGGCAGAGGGCTGTGCCGGCGCGGTCCCCCGATGTCGCCGCGCCACCGCCGCATCCGGCACCGGCCCGTCCCGTGACGGGTGCCTTGCTGCCGGCCGGCGCCGCGGCCCGATCCGGATCGGACCACAGCCCGGCAAACGGCGTGGTGGCGCGCAGGCGCGCCTTCTCTGCCCGCGCCCATGCGCTTGCGATCCGCTACGACGAGACCTCGACCTCCCTTGCCAGGCCGGAACAGGTCGCGCGCCTGCGCGACGGGGTTCTGGCTGCGTTTGACGGCCTCCGCTCCCACATGTTCCGGCGCGGGCGGCTTGCCGGTCTCGTGATCTGGGTCGCCGAGATCGCCGGGCGCGCGTTCGGCGCCCGCGACGCGGAGGCGGCCGATCCCGCCGGCCCGGCGGTACCGTCCGCCGGCGAGACTGTGGTGAGCATGCGCGCACGGTCCACGCCCTCGCCGCGCCGGATCGATGCGCTGGTTGGCCGGAGACTGCGGCAGCGGCGGTGGATGACGGGCCTGACCCGGCAGGAGCTTGCCGAACGGGCCGGGTTCCAGCCAGGCGAGATCGAGAGTTATGAAGTCGGAGCCGATGCGGTGGTCGCAAGCCGGCTCTGGGAGATTGCGGCAGCGCTCAACGTGCCCGTGACCTATTTCTTCGAAGGCGCCGACGGCATCCCCGCGGAACAGGACCGGACAGTCGCCGCTGCCGGCCCGGACGATGAAGCGGTTGAACTGGTGCGCGCCTATTACGCAATTCCCGAGGACCGGCGCCGGCGACTCTGGGATCTCGCCCGGATGCTCCGGAGCGCCGCCTGACCGTTGCCGTTTGCCGCATGATCAACGTCAAGTCCCAACCCTGAGGAAGGAGCCAAATGTCCGACGTCATCAAGATCGCCAAGGAGCGCCGTGCCAGGCTGGCCGCCGAGGTCACCAAGCTCGACGATTTCATCCGCATGGCCGAGGCGCTTGTCGAGTGGAACAGCTCCAAGGCGGGCAAGTCCGCCGACGGCGAGGACGACCGGCCGATCGCGGCCAATGGCCCGTCCGGCGGCCGGGTCGGGATGCCTGCGGCGGCCTCCGAAGCGAAGTCCTGACACGAACCTCGTCCTGCCGGACCCGGCAGGGACCGGCGGCCCCGTGACTCGAAGCCGCGGGGCCGGGAGCGGCCGTGCCGGCCCGACCCGGCGCGGACAGTTACGGTTTCTTTCCGCCTTTCCGATAGTGTGCCGCGGCGGCCCGAACGGGCCGCATCCGGATGCGTCCGTCCTTCGGGAAGACCCGGCGCATCCCTGCAACATCACAACAACATCAACCTGTTGCAATGAGCCGAGGTTCGGGCTCTGAGGCTCGTGCCTCGGTCCGAAAGGGGGCAAGATGACGGCCGAAATGGCTGGAAAGGCGGCGGTCGAGGGGGTCACGGCGACCCTCCGGCGGGCGAGGGAACAATGGCTTCTGCTCGCATTCTTTGCAGGGGCCCTGCTCTGGCTCCGCGACACCTATGACGAGTTCGCGAACCTGCCGGCGCTGATGCGCCAGCAGATGAGCGGGCTGGCCGCGGTCGAGGCAACGGTTGCCCGGCTCGAGGCCGAGGTGACGCGGCGGCTCGAGGGAGACCGTTCCCCGATCCTCGGGTTCCCGGGAACCAGGCATGGGATCGACGATGGCGCCCCGGGAAACTGGACGGTCATCCGGTGGATGCCCGTGCGGCGGCTCCGGGACGACTGCACGCCGCTGGAGATCGATGTCTGGATGGTCGACCGGGCCGGCCGGTGGTTCTCGGTCGAGACCTCGGTCGCTCCGGTTCCGTCGCTCCAGGGCGACACCGACATCGCCTTCGGCGCGCGTGTCGATCCCCGCATGGAACCGGGACGCGCTGCCGCTCTGGCCCAGATCGCCTTCGACTGCGGCACGCACCGGCAGGTGGAAACCGCGCCGCGGCTGCAGTTCCAGGTGCTCAAGAACTGAGCATCGCACCCTGAGAACGTCACCTTGCGGACCGGCCCCGCCGGTCCGCATTTCCGTTTCCGGCGCCCGGAAGCAATGAAGTCAATATGTCGCGAACCGTCGCGTCGGGCGTTCCTCAGCCCGGCAAACCGCGGAATGCTGCGAGACTGGTCTGATTACATGACCGGTCTGCGAGAGTCAGGTAAAATGTGAGGGCAAGGGGGGGCTTGTAACGCGCAGAAAATGTATGTTTAGGTGACCCGGAAAACGAAAAAAACACTGCGCCACACGGGGAGATGGAATGTCGGCCGATTCCGACGACCACGCATTTGTCGCGTTCGAACGCGTCCAGAAGAGCTATGATGGCGAGACGCTCGTCGTCAAGGACCTGAACCTCGCGATCGGCAGGGGCGAGTTCCTGACGATGCTCGGGCCATCGGGCTCGGGCAAGACGACCTGCCTCATGATGCTCGCCGGTTTCGAAACGGCGACCCACGGCGAGATCAAGCTCGGCGGGCGCGGCATCAACAACATTCCGCCGCACAAGCGCGGCATCGGCATGGTGTTCCAGAACTACGCGCTCTTCCCGCACATGACCGTCAACGAGAATCTCGCCTTTCCGCTCGAGGTCCGGAAGCTCGGCCGGCCCGAGATCGAGCAGAAGGTGAGGCGGGCGCTCGACATGGTCCAGATGGGACAGTTCGGCGGCCGCCGCCCGTCGCAGCTCTCCGGTGGCCAGCAGCAGCGCATCGCGCTGGCCCGGGCACTCGTCTTCGAGCCGGAACTCGTGCTGATGGACGAGCCGCTCGGCGCGCTCGACAAGCAGCTGCGCGAGCACATGCAGTACGAGATCAAGCACATCCACGAGAGCCTGGGTGTGACCGTGGTCTATGTGACGCATGACCAGTCCGAGGCGCTGACCATGTCGGACCGGATCGCCGTCTTCAACGACGGCATGATCCAGCAGCTTGCGGAGCCGGCCGCGCTCTACGAGCGCCCCGAGAATGCGTTCGTCGCCCGGTTCATCGGCGAGAACAACACGTTGCGCGGCACGGTGACCGGGATCGACGGCCGTCATGTCCAGGTGCGGATCGGGGACGATGCGGTCGGTGCGGTGGCTGTGAAATGCGGCGGCGTCGGCGAGCAGACACTGCTGTCGATCCGCCCGGAGCGCGTGCTTGTCGGCGAGAGCGGCTCGCCCAACCGGCTGCACGGCAAGGTCGTCGAGCTGATCTATCTCGGCGACCATATCCGCTGCCGCATGGCGGTGGGTGGCACCGAGCACTTCATCGTCAAGGTGCCGAACAACCACGCGCACGCGGTCCTGCAGGTGGGCGAGACTGCCACCGTGGGCTGGCACACCGAAGACTGCCGGGCGCTGGACGCGGCCTGAACCGGAATATCGGGCGGACCCTACCCGAGGTTAGCCTGATCCATCGTCACATCGGGTGAAGTCGAAAGGGAGTTCAACAGATGAAACCAAGAAGCATCCTGATCGGTGCGGCGAGCGCGCTCGCGATCGCCGGCGCTGCCCAGGCGGGCACGATCACCGTGGTGTCCTGGGGCGGTTCCTACACCACCAGCCAGGTCGAGGCCTACCACAAGCCCTGGATGGCCAAGACCGGCCACCAGATCATCTCCGAGGACTACAATGGCGGCCTCGCCGAGGTGAAGGCGCAGGTTGAGGCCGGCAACGTGACCTGGGACATCGTCGATGTCGAGCTCTCCGACGCCGTGCGCGGTTGCGACGAGGGTCTGTTCGTCGGGATCGACCCCTCGATCCTCCCGGCCGGTGCGGATGGCACGCCCGCGGCCGAGGATTTTGTTCCCGGCGCACTGTCTGACTGCGCGGTGGGCACGATCGTCTGGTCGACCGCGGTTGCCTATGACCACACGAAGCTGACCGGCGTCGAGAAGCTGGGCGATTTCTTCGACCTGCAGAAGTTTCCCGGCAAGCGCGGCATGCGCAAGGGGCCGAAAGCCAATCTGGAATTCGCGCTGATTGCCGACGGCGTGCCGGTCGATCAGGTCTATGAGGTGCTCTCGACGCCCGAGGGCGTCGACCGTGCCTTCGCGAAGCTCGACACCATCAAGGACAGCGTGGTGTGGTGGGAGGCCGGCGCGCAGCCGCCGCAGCTCCTCGCCGACGGCGAGGTGGTGATGACGACCGCCTACAACGGCCGGATCTTCAGCGCCATGGCCGGTGAGGGCAAGCCGTTCACGATCCTGTGGGATGGCCAGGTCTGGGATCTGGATCTCTGGGCGATTCCGAAGGGCGCGCCAAACCAGGATCTGGCCCTGGACTTCCTGGTCTTCTCGACCGACACCCAGAGGCTCGCCGACCAGGCGGCCTGGATCTCCTACGGGCCCGTGCGCAAGTCATCGAATCCGCTGGTCGGGTCGTTCCACGACAAGCCGGACCTGGCGATGGGGCCGCACATGCCGACGGCGCCGGAGAACTTCAAGAACGCGCTGCAGAACGACTTCGAGTTCTGGGCCGACCACCAGGACGAGCTCAACGAGCGGTTCAACGCCTGGCTGGCGAAGTGACGTGACATCGGGGCCGCCCCGTCCCGGGGCGGCCCCTCCATCGGCTAGACCATTCCTGCCGGGACCGGACCGACGATGACCGACGCCACTTTCCGGGGACCGCTGCTCGCCGCGGATGGGACGCCGCTCAAGCGCAAGCTCGAGCAGGCGCTGTTCACCAGCCGGATGCGCGCGCTCGGTCTGGTCGCGCCGCTCCTGGCGTTCATCCTGGCGGTGTTCATCATCCCGATCGTCTATTTCATGATCCAGGGGCTCCATAACCCCACCTACGAGAACTACATGCCGCGCAGCGCCGCGGCACTCCAGGCCTGGGACGGCCGCTCGCCGGTCACGGAGGACATGGCGGCGGCGATGGTCGCAGACCTGATCGCCTCGCGAGACGCCAAGACCATAGGCAATGTCGCGACGAGGGTGAACCAGGAGCATCCCGGCGCGCGCTCGATGTTCACGGGCACGGCCCGCAAGGCCGACAGGATGCAGGCCCCGTTCCTCGATGCGCTTGTTGAAGAAGACAAGGGCTGGGGCAGGATCGAGGTCTGGCAGGCGATCAAGGTCGCGGCGACGACCTGGACACCTGCCTACTACCTTGCGGCGCTCGATCTGCAGTTCCGTGGCGACGGATCGGTGGTCTGGCAGGACGCGGACCGGCGGATCCACATCCCGCTGTTCCTGCGCACGCTCGAGATCTCGCTCACCGTGACGATCACCTGCCTGCTGCTGGGCTTTCCGGTTGCATGGCTGCTCGCCAACATCAAGCTCCGGGCGGCGAACCTGCTGATGATCCTGGTGCTGCTGCCGTTCTGGACCTCGATCCTGGTGCGCACCACCGCCTGGATTGCCATGCTGCAGGGGCAGGGGGTGGTGAACGACCTGATGTCCTTCACCGGGGTCAACTTCGTGATCCTGCAGATCCTTCTGCTGTTCCGCGACTACGACGCGCTCGGGGTCGCCAGCCTCTGCGGCAACGACGTGAACGCCGTGCTGGCGACGCCGGATGCGACGCTGGCGTCCCTCGCCGCGCAGGCGTCCGAGATCCGAACCCGCTGCGCCGATGCGCTGGTGATCGCCTTCCAGCAGAACGGGGTCGATGCAGCGGTCGCCAAGGCCACCGAGCTCAAGGCCGCGGCGGCGCGATGGGGCTATGGCGACGAGCGCTTCTCGATGATCTACAACAAGATGGGCACGATCGTCGCGATGACCCACATCCTGCTGCCCTTCATGGTGCTGCCGCTGTTCTCGGTCATGAAGACGATCCCGCCTTCCTACATGCGGGCGGCGAAGAGCCTCGGCGCCACCGACTGGACCGCGTTCTGGCGGGTCTATTTCCCGCAGACGGTTCCCGGCATCGGCGCCGGCGCACTGCTCGTGTTCATCCTGGCGATCGGCTACTACATCACCCCGGCGCTGGTCGGCGGGCAGGACGGGCAGATGATCTCGAACATCATCGACTTCCACATGCGCAGATCGCTCAACTGGTCGCTTGCGGCGGCGCTCGGCGGGGTGCTGCTGATCTTCGTGCTGTTCCTCTACTGGCTCTACGATCGCATCGTCGGCATCGACAACATGAAGCTCGGGTGACACGATGTCCGGACTGCCGCCCTATGCCTCCACCGGCCAGCGCGTCTGGTACTACGGCTTCCGGGTGATCTGCGGGCTGATCTTCCTGTTCCTGATCGCGCCGATCCTGATCATCCTGCCGCTGAGCTTCAACAAGGAGCCGTATTTCAGCTTCACGACCGAGATGCTGACCCTGCAGCCGGATGCGTTCAGCCTGCGCTGGTACTGGGACATCCTCGAGAACGGCATGGCCGCGCCCAACGCGCTAGAGGGCTGGTGGCAGGACATGTGGGCGAACGCGCAATGGATCCGCGCGGTGAAGAACAGCTTCTTCATCGGCATCTTCGCGACGTTGCTGAGCACGTCGCTCGGGACTCTGGCGGCGATCGGGCTGAGCCGGAGCGAGATGCCGTACTCGAAGGTGATCATGTCGGTCCTGATCTCGCCGATGATCATGCCGATCGTGATCACCGGCGCCTCGATGTTCTCGTTCTTCAGTCTGGACTTCAACCCGGCGCACTGGTTCATCGACGGCGAGGTGGATCCGTCGAGCAAATGGCAGCTCGCCTTCACCTATACCGGCCTGATCCTTGCCCATGCGGCGCTGGGCACACCCTTCGTCATCATCACCGTGACGGCGACGCTTTCAGGATTTGACAAGTCGCTGGTCAGGGCCGCGAATTCGCTCGGTGCCGACCCGATCCGGACCTTCTTCAAGGTGCAGATGCCGCTGATCCTGCCGGGCGTGATCTCGGGCGCGCTGTTCGCCTTCATCACCTCGTTCGATGAGGTCGTGGTCGTGCTGCAGATGGCGACCGCCGAACAGCGCACCATCCCGCGGCAGATGTTCTCCGGCATCCGCGAGCAGATCAGCCCGACGATCCTCGCCGTGGCCACGATCCTGGTGATCATCTCCGTCCTGCTGCTGACGACCGTCGAACTGCTGCGCCGGCGCTCGGAGCGGCTCAGGGGGATGTCTCCGGGATGATCCGCCGCCTGGCGGCGCCGATCCTGGCTGTCATCCTCGCAAGTCCCGCCGCGGGCGCGGGCTGCCCGGAACCGTCTGGCGAGCTCCTGTTCCACAGCTGCTGGGGAGGCGGGCGTGCCGCCGTCCTGCTGCTGCCCGAGGATCTGCCCGTGCCGCCGCCCCCGACCGAGGGCCGGCGCATGGTCGTCACCGGTGCATATACCGGCAAGGACAGCCGTGTTCCGGGCTTGCCAAACCCCGTGGGGCTTTTCGTCCATGCCGGGGCGGTGGTGAACCCGGAGATGGCGCGGATGGACGGGCTGTTGATCGCCGATCCGGCGGACGGGTCAATCCGCCTCGAGCACCGTGTCCGGGCGCGGCTCGGCGGCGATGCCTACGACCTGAGCGACCTTGCCGCGCGGCGCGCCTTCCTGGCCGAGGCGGCGGCGCGCGGCGTCTCGGTGCTGCAGAGCCATCTGGTCATCGTCGACGGCAGTGTCGATGTGCGGCCGCAGGACGACGCGCCGGTCTTCGTCCGCCGGTTCCTGTTCACCGACCGATCCGGCTTCGGGCTCTATCAGACAAGGATGCCGGTGACGCTCCGCGACGCGGCAGCGGGACTTGCGGCGGCGATCGGACCGGACATGGCACTGAACCTCGACATGGGATCCTACGACTATTGTCTTGCCGCCGAGAACGGAAGCGAGCGCAACTGCGGAGTGCTGGGGCGTGACTCGACTGAAAAGCTCTCCAACCTGCTGCTGCTGCTGGCCGACAGATAGCGCCGCTTGCATTTGCATCGAACCGCCCCGAACCTTACATCTCTCCCACGGAGGTGTCGATGATCGCGGTTGTGCTGCGCCTGACCATACTGATGGCCGTGCTGACAGCGATCTTCATCGCGCTCGGCCGGTATATGCGCTGGGACTGCGCCCGCAGGCTCGAGGACGAGCATGCGAGCGGGCTCGGGGGCGCCCTGACGCGCGACGACTACATCGCGCGCGGCATGGCCGAGTACGACCGTTCCTGGCAGCGCAAGCTGCTGCTGGGGATCTATCTGATCCCGATCCTGATCGCGCTCGTCCTGGCGCTGGTCGCGAATTTCGGCTGACCCGATGTTCCTCGCCCGAATCCGGATGATCTTCGGCATCGCGCTGGTCCTCGCCGCCGCGCTGTTCCTGCATTACAGCCTGCCCTCGCGCGACATCGTCAGGATCGTCGGCACTGACGTGGTGCGCACCGACGTCGCGGGGCGCGACGCGCAGGGCAACAGCATCACCGTCAGCCGAGACGTGCGCTTCATCAATGCGAAGTGGCCGGACGGGAAGGATCGGGTCTATCGCAACGAGGATACCGGCTGGGGCTGGCCGCCCTATTTCAAGTTCGACACCGCCGACCTCGCCGCAGAGGCGACCGACCTGGTATCGGCGGCCGGAAACCCGCGATGGGTGATCGTGCGCCATTATGGCTGGCGCATCCCGGTGCTGTCGATGTTCCCGAACGCGCTGTCGATCCGGCCTGCGGCGGGGCCGGACGAGCGGCTGACACCCTGGTTCAACATCCTCTTCATCACGTTGCTGGTGCTGTTCCTGCTCGTCCTGCGGCGGGTGGCGATCATGCTTTTCCGCCGCCACGTCGATCCGGTGATCGAGGAGATCGACCGGGAGATCGACGAGCAGTCCGGCGCGCTCTCCCGCCGCTACCGGCGGACCCGGCGCTGGCTGTTGCAGAACCTCGGGATCTGACCGCTCAGATGCAGCCGGCGAGCTGGCTGCGGTACATCCCAGCCTGGCTCGCCACCCGGGAAGCCGCCTTCTGCAGCCATATCTTGCTCTGCCAGTCGCCGCGGTCGTAGCCGGTGTGACCCTCGTGATAGGCGATGTACTGCTTGAAGGCGTCGTTCATCAGCACGCCGTTCAGCGTCAGGGTCTTGGCCATGTACCAGCCGACGAAGTCGGCCGCATCCTCGAACCTGTCGCGGTCCGCGCCGAGGTTGCCAGTCTCGCGGCGGTACCAGTCCCAGGTGCCGTCGATCGCCTGCGCGTAGCCATAGGCCGAGGAGGCGCGGCCCGCCGGGATGAATCCGAGCGCATAACGCTTCGGCGGGCGCGCCTCGCCGCGGAAGCTCGACTCCTGCCAGATGATCGCCATCTGCACCTCGACCGGGGCACCCCAGCGCATCGCCGATGCGACGACTGCTTCCCGCCAGCCCGGGCGCTCGGCAAAGATGCTGCAGACGTCGTCTTGCGCGCGCGGAGGGTCAGCCGGCCTCGAGGCACAGGATGCAAGCGCCAGCGCCACCACGACAGCGCCGGTCACCGGAAGGATGTCACGGAACCACTGCTCGACTTTTATCATTGCCGGCAGGATAGCAAAATTGGCACGCGATGTGGAGCGGGGAAATGCAGTCCGGACCGGGGTCACTGTCGGGGGATTCGAGCCAAACGGCAGGAATGCCGCGTGCCACCCTGCGGACAGAATGTTATGCTAGACAGAGCAATCCGGGTGCTCTCGGCCCGCGATGAAGATGGAGCAGTTCCAACCTGCGATGAACGGACAGACAACGGTGCGCAGTACGAAGGCGAAATTCCGGATCGGCCAGATCGTCCGGCATCGGATCCATCCTTTCCGGGGGGTGATATTCGACGTCGATCCCGAGTTCGCGAATACCGAGGAGTGGTGGCTTTCGATTCCCGAGGAACTGCGCCCGCGCAAGGACCAGCCCTTCTATCACCTGCTCGCCGAGAACGAGACGACCTACTATGTCGCCTATGTTTCCGAGCAGAACCTCGTCGCGGATCCGGCAGGCGGGCCGGTGGACCACCCGCATATCGGCCAGTACTTCACCGGGCTCGTGGGCGATCTCTATGCGCTGCGCCCGGCGCAGCACCACTGAACGGTGCTGCGCGACGGATGTCGGGCAGCCCGGATTACCGGCTTGCAATGCCGGCGAATCCGGTGTCATCCTGATTTCATGAACTTCGAGCGGATCCTGCCTGGTCACGGATTTACCCGCGTCGCGGAGCAGAGTTTCGACCGCCGGGAACTGTCGCTGATCCTCAACGTCTATGGCCGCATGGTCGCCGCCGGCGAATGGCGCGACTATGCCATCGACCATCGCCGGGACCGGGCGGTGTTCTCGATCTTCCGTGGCGCGACCGAGCACCCGATCTACCGGGTCGAGAAGTGCCGGGGCGAGGCCGGGCGGCCCGGGAGCTATGCGGTCGTCGGCATGGACGGCCGCATCCTCGATCGCGGACGGGATCTGCATCAGGTGCTGCGTGTGCTCGAGCGCAAGCTGATCCGGCTGGTGGACTGAGCCGGGCGGCCCCTACCGCTTCCGCCTCTCCTTGCGCGCGGCCTTGGCGCGGGCGATCCGGTCACGGTCGCGCCGGCGTTTCTGTGTGCCGCTTCCGTGCCCCTTCGGCCCTTGGCGGCCCGGGCCGCTCCGTCGCAGCGGGCCGCCCTCGGCCGCGATCAGCTCGAAGATCAGCCCGCCGCTGACGGGCGCCGCCTCGACAAGGCGAACCTTTGCGACCTGGCCGAGACCCAGCACCATGCCGCTCTCCTCGCCCCTGAGCGTCTGCCGCTCCGGATCATGGCGGAAATACTCGCGGCCGAGCGAGGAAACCGGAACGAGGCCATCAGCCCCGGTCTCGTCGAGCTTAACGAACACTCCGAAGCGGGCGACGCCGGAGATGCGGCCCCGGAACTCGGCGCCGGTGCGGTCGGCGAGGAAGGCAGCGACATAGCGGTCGACGGTGTCGCGCTCGGCCTCCATCGAGCGGCGCTCGGTCATCGAGATGTGCTCCGCGGTCTCGTCCAGCCGCTCGGCCTCCTCGGGCGTCTGGCCGCCCTCGCCGAGCCTCAGCGCCGCGATCAGCGCCCGGTGCACCACGAGATCGGCATAGCGCCGGATCGGCGAGGTGAAATGGGCGTAGCGGCGCAGATGCAGGCCGAAATGCCCATAGTTCTCGGGCGCGTAATAGGCCTGGGTCTGGGCGCGCAGCACTGCCATGTTGACAAGTTCGGCGCTGTCGCTCTCGCGCGCCTTGTGCAGGAGGTCGTTGAGGTGCCGGGTCGCCAGAACCTGACCCTTGGCGAGGGTCAGCCCGATCGACCCCACGATCTCGCGCAGCGCCTCGAGCTTCTCCGGGTTCGGCTCCTCGTGCACGCGGTAGAGCAGGGGGCGGCGCTTCGCCTCCAGCGTCTCGGCGGCGCAGACATTGGCGAGGATCATGAATTCCTCGATCAGCCGGTGCGCCTCGAGCCGCTCGCGGATGCGGATCGCGGCCACCTTGCCGGCGTCATCGAGTTCCACCCTGCGCTCGGGCAGGTCGAGATCCAGCGGCTGGCGCCGGTCGCGGGCGGCAGCGGCGGCGCGGTAGGCGCTGAACAGCGGGCGGATGATCCCGTCGAGCAATGGCGCGGTGGCGTCGTCTGGCCTCCCGTCCTCGGCCTCCTGCACCTGCCGGTAGGCAAGCGAGGCGCGCGAGCGCATCAGGCCGCGGGTGAAACGGTGGGCGATCCTGTTGCCCTGGGCGTCGAGCACCATGCGCACCGCCAGTACCGGGCGGTCCTCGCCCTCGTGCAGCGAGCAGAGCCCGGCCGAGAGCGCCTCTGGCAGCATCGGCGCGACCCGATCGGGGAAATAGGTTGAGTTGCCGCGCCGCCGCGCCTCGCGGTCAAGCGCTGTACCAGGGCGCACATACCAGCCGACATCGGCGATGGCGACCCAGACCACCCAGCCGCCGCGGTTGGCAGGATCGTCGTCGGGAAGCGCCGCGACCGCGTCATCATGGTCGCGGGCGTCCTCGGGGTCGATGGTGACGAAGGGCAGCCCGGTCAGGTCCTCGCCATGCGGCGCGGGGACGGGCCGCGCTGCCCCGGCGGCCTCGAGCACCTCCTCGGTGAATTCGTAGGGGATCCCGTGCTCGTGCAGCGCGATCAGCGAGACCTGGCGCGGTGCGCCGGGGTCGCCGAGGCGGGTATGGACGCGGCCGTGCGGCAGGCCGAAGCGGGCACCGCCGGTGGCCTCGGCCTCGACCAGCTCCCCATCCTTCGCGCCCGACGTGGCGCCGGCCGGGATCATCCACTCCTTCATCGCCTTCTTGTCGACCGGCACCACGCGGCCGCCCTGCGGCGTCACCCGGAAGATGCCGAGAAGCCGCTGCGCCCCGGCGGCGAGACGGCGGACGAGGCGCGCCTCGTAGGTCAGCCCGTCCTCGCCCTCGACCGGGTGCAGCTTGGCGAGGAAGCGGTCGCCCGGCCCCAGCGCCGGGTCGCCGCGGCGCGGCACGAAGAGGATGCGCGGGACCTCGTGGCTGTCGTCCCAGTCCATCGGCCGGGCGAAGATGTCGCCGTCGCGGTCGGGCTCGCCGGCGATCAGCACGGCCACGGGCGGCAGGTGGCCGGCGGCGCGGATCTGGCGCCTGTGCCGGACGAGGTGGCCCTCGTCCTCGAGTTCGCGCAGGAGTCGCTTGAGCTCGATGCGTCCGCCGCCCCTGATCCCGAACGCGCGTGCGATGTCGCGCTTTGCGCTGGCCTCGGGGTGCTCGCGCAGCCACTCCAGGATCTCTGCCTTGGCGGGGAAATGCCTCATCGGCCCGCCCATATCACGGGCCGGTGTCAAGGGTAACCGGAAATGCTCAGCGCGCCTCCAGACCGGTGAAGAAGGCCTCGATCTCGAAGGTCGCCGAGATGTCGAGGCTGGTGGTGCCGAGCAGCTTCTCGACCCAGCGGCGGTTCCTGTTGCCGGGCCAGGTGTGCCCGCCGCCGTCGATGATGTACTGCATCAGCGGCCTTGCGCAGCCGCGATAGGCGCGCAGCCTCACCCGGGTGCCGTCATCAGGGTAGGTGTCGGGCAGCGCCATCTCCTCGTAGGCGCCACAGCGATTGCGCCATGCAAAGCGGGCCAGGGTGTCGGACGCGGAGAGCACGGCGCCGCGCCCGGTGTCTCCGCGGACTGTGATCGGCCCGCCACCGAACGGCACCAGCGGATCGTCGGTGCCCTGGATGAACATCAACGGCACCGGCGGGCCGTCCGGGCAGTCGAGCCCGACCGGAAGGTGCATGATTACGACCGCCGCCCCGGCGACCAGCTCGGGCGCCTCGCAGAGCACGCGGAGCGTCATCGCGCCGCCATTGGACGCACCGGTGAAGTAGACGCGGCGCCGGTCGATGGTCCCGTCGGCCGCAAGTCGCCCGATCATGGCGCGCAGGAAGCCGAGGTCGTCGGTGGTGCGGAGCGGCCTGCCGTCCGCGCCGGTCCGGCCGTCGTTCCACTGCCGGTCGATGCCCGCAGGAAAGATCTCGACCCAGCCACGCTCGTGCAGCGTGAACTCGGTGATGCGCCGCATCCGGTCCGGCGTTCCCGCGCCACCATGCAGCACGATGACGGCCGGCGCCGGCCGCGACCCGGCGGCGGGCACGACCTCGAAACTTCGGGTCAGGCCATCATGCTCGATCTCGTAGCGCCCGGCGCTCGCCGGCAGGACCGACACCGCGAGAACGAGCGCTGCCATCAGGAGCCGCATCCGAGCCTCCGTTCCGATGACATCCAGCCTGCAGACCATACGCGCCGGCGCGCCGGTTTGGGCTATCTGCGCCCCTTGGCACCCCCCTTGGCGCTCCCCTTGGTCTTGCGTTTCTTGTCGATGAGTTCCAGCGCCTGCTCGGCGGTGATTGCCTGCGGATCGGCATCCTTCGGCAGTGTGGCGTTGACCTTGCCCCATTTCACATATGGCCCGTAGCGCCCGTCCATCAGATTGACGGCGCCGCCCTCGGGGTGCTCGCCGAGCTCGCGGAGCGGCTTCTGCGCCGTGCCGCGTCCGGCGCCGCTGCGGCGGGCCTTCTGGGCGATCAGCTCGACGGCGCGGTTCATGCCGATGGCCAGCACATCGTCGCCGGCGGTCAGGTTGGCATAGGTCTTGCCATGCTTCACATATGGCCCGAACCGGCCAATGCCGGCCTCGACCGGCGCGCCGTCCTCGGGGTGCGGACCGATGGTCCGGGGGAGTTCCAGCAGCATCACCGCCTTCTCGAGGTCGATGTCCATGCCCTTCGGGATCGAGGAGCGTTTCGGCTTGGCGTCCGAGCCCTCGACCTGCTCGCCAAGCTGCACATAGGGTCCGAAGCGGCCATTGCGCAGCGCGACGGGCTGACCTTCATGCTGGCCGAGCACCCGTCCCTCGCCGTTCGTGCCCTCGCCATCGCCGCCGAGCGGCCGTGTGTAGCGGCATTCGGGATAGGCCGAGCAGCCGATGAAGGCCCCCCCCGACCGCGCGGTCCGGAGCGCAAGCCGTCCCTTGCCGCAGAACGGGCAGGTGCGCGGGTCCGAGCCGTCGCCCCGGTCGGGGAAGAGATGCGGTGCCAGCACGTCGTTGATCTTCTCCAGCACCTCGGAGATGCGCAGTCCGGCCGTTTCGCCAATCGCAGCCGAAAAATCCTCCCAGAAGCGAAGGAGCACATCCTTCCAGGCCATCCTGCCGCCGGAGACATCGTCGAGTTCCTCCTCGAGATGGGCGGTGAAGTCGTAGGAGACGTAGCGGCGGAAGTAGTTCTCGAGGAAGGCGATCACCAGCCGGCCCTTGTCCTCGGGATGGAGCCGGCCCTTCTCCTTGCGGACATAGGCGCGATCCTGGATCGTGCCGATGATCGAGGCATAGGTCGAGGGCCGGCCGATGCCGAGTTCCTCGAGCCGCTTGACCAGCGTCGCCTCGGTATAGCGGGGCGGGGGCTGGGTGAAGTGCTGCTCGGGCGTGACGGACTGCCGTCCGAGAGGCGCGCCTTGCGCGATCTCGGGCAGGCGCCGGTCCTCGTCGTCGACAAGGGAATCCGGCCGGTCGTCGCGGCCTTCCTCGTAAACGCGAAGGAAGCCGTCGAAAGCCACCACCTGTCCGGTGGCGCGCAGCCCCACCGTGCCGGCGCCGTCGCCGATCTCGACCGTGGTGCGCTGGAAGCGCGCAGCCGACATCTGGCTCGCGATCGCCCGCTGCCAGATCAGCTCGTAGAGCCGGGCCTGGTCGCGCTCGAGATGAAGCTTGCCGGCATCTGCCTCCATCCGCGTCGGGCGGATGCACTCGTGTGCCTCCTGGGCATTCTTGGCCTTGGTCTTGTAGACGCGCGGGCTGTCCGGCACATAGGCGGCGCCGTAGCGCGACCGGATCGTGTCGCGAGCGGCGTGAATCGCCTCGGGCGCCATATCGAGACCGTCGGTGCGCATGTAGGTGATATGGCCGGCCTCGTAGAGCCGCTGGGCCGTGCGCATGGTCTGCTCGGGGCCGAAGCCGAGCTTGCGCGAGGCTTCCTGCTGCAGGGTCGAGGTCATGAAGGGCGGGTAGGGGTTGCGCGTCGCAGGCTTGGCCTCGACCGAGAACACGGTGAGCGCCGCGGTCGTCACCGCCACGACCGCGGCCTTCGCGTCCGCCTCGGTCCCGAGGTCGTAGCGGTCGAGCCGTTTCCCGCCGAGTTCGGTCAGCCGGGCCTCGAAGCTGCCGCCCGCGCGCGTGGTCAGGACCGCTTTCACGCTCCAGTATTCGCGGCTGCGGAACGCCTCGATCTCCATCTCGCGCTCGACGATGAGGCGCAGCGCGACCGACTGCACGCGGCCCGCCGACCGCGCGCCCGGGAGCTTGCGCCAGAGCACCGGCGACAGGGTGAAGCCGACGAGGTAGTCGAGCGCCCGGCGCGCCAGATAGGCGTCGACAAGCTCCATGTCGATCTGGCGAGGATGCTGCATCGCCTCGGTCACCGCGCTTCGGGTGATGGCGTTGAACACGACGCGGTCGACGCGCGTGCCGGTCTTCACCGCCCGCCGCTTCTTCAGCGCCTCGAGCAGATGCCACGAGATCGCCTCGCCCTCGCGGTCCGGGTCGGTGGCGAGGATCAGCCGGTCGTCCTCCTTCAGGGCCTCGGCAATGGCCTTGACGTGGCGCTGGGCCTTCGGATCGACCTCCCAGGTCATCTCGAAGCCGTGCTCGGGGTCGACCGAGCCGTCCTTCGCCGGCAGGTCGCGGACATGGCCGTAGGAGGCGAGCACCGTGTAGTCCTCTCCCAGATAGCCATGGATGGTCTTGGCCTTGGCTGGGGATTCGACGACGACAACGGCCATTTGCTTCTCCTCGCCGCGCACCGGACCGGCGCGCGGCGAGAACATGGGTTACCGGGCGGGGGCTGTCAACATCGGGCGCGGGATTCGGCGAGACGCGTCAGGTCGCCAGTTCGGTGACGCCCGCCTTCAGCCGTCGGCCGGGACGCCCGACACCAGACTGCCACGGTGAATCTCGATCCGGCCGGCGAGGTCGAGCTCGAGAATCGCGAGCGAGAACTCGGCCGGACTCGCGCCGCACTGGCGGGCAAGCTCGTCCATCTCGACGGGATGCGGGCCGATCAGGCGCAGGATCTGCTCGGCGAGCGCCGCGCCGTGATCCGGATCGACCTCGAACTCGTCGAAGCGGTCGTCCTCGGCGTCGTCTGCGAAGGCCGGGTCGTCGAACAGGAACTCGCGCCCCGGTTCGGCCAGTCCGAGGCTGCGTGGCGCGTTCAGCGCCTCGATCACGTCCTGGGCATTCCGGATCAGCGCGGCGCCGTCGCGGATGAGCTGGTTGCAACCGCCGGCGCGCGGATCCTCGGGAGCGCCCGGGCAGGCCATCGCCTCGCGCCCCTGCTCGAGCGCGCAGCGCGCCGTGATCAGGCTGCCAGAGCGCGCCGCCGCCTCGATCAGCACCACGCCACGGGCAAGCCCCGAGACGAGCCGGTTGCGGCGCGGGAAGTGCCGCGCGGTCGGCTCGGTGCCGGGTGCACACTCCGTCACCATCGCGCCCTGTGCGGCGATCCGGGCCGCGAGATCGGCGTTTTCCGGAGGGTAGATGACATCGATCCCCCCGGCCATGACCGCCAGCGTCCCGGTTTCCAGCGCCGCCTCGTGCGCGGCCGCGTCGATGCCCCGGGCGAGGCCCGACACGATCACATGTCCGGCCTCGCCAAGGCCGCGGGCGAGGTTGCGGGCGGTGCGGAGCCCGAGTGCCGAGGCGTTCCGCGCACCGACGATGGCGACCGCCGGGCGGCCGAAGATCGCCGGATCACCCTTCAGCCAGAGCACGGGCGGCGGGTAGTCGATCTCCGCGAGGAGGGCGGGGTAGTCCGGCTCGCCGAGTGCGAGCAGGCGGGCGCCGGCCGCCTCTCCGGCCGCGATCTCTGCCTCGGCATCGGCCTGCGGGCAGGCTTCGTAGGCCGGCCGGCCCCCGGCGGCGGCGAGCGCAGGCAGGGCGTCGAGCGCGCGCCGGGCATCGCCGAACCGGGTGATGAGATGGGCAAAGGTGCGCGGCCCTACATTGCCGCTGCGTGCGAGGCGCAGCCGGGCCACACGCTCCGCCTCGGACGGCATGGCAGGCGCCCGCACGGGCAGGAAGCTTGGCTCGGCTACGGACATTGCCTTTCCCTCCGGTCGCTCGCGACAGGAGAGGCCGGTCGTGGTTAATCCGCGGTTAATGCCCGTCTTTCTCCTTGCCCTCCCCCTTGCCCTGGCCGATCCGGGGCTCCTCGCCCCGGAGCAGGCGGCCGATGTTGGCGTGGTGGCGGATCCAGACGAGTGCGCCCAGCACGATCGCCAGCAGCACCGCTTCCCAGCGGCCGAACAGCATCAGCCAGAGCGGTCCGGAGGCGGCCGCGACCAGCCCGCCGGCGGAGGAGATGCGCGTCAGGTAGGCCACGGCAAGCCAGGTCAGCCCGGTCGCGGCAAAGCTGAGGGGATGGATCGCCAGCATGACCCCGAACCAGGTGGCCACACCCTTGCCGCCCCGGAACCCGAGCCAGACCGGGAAGCAGTGGCCGAGATAGGCGCCGAGTCCGGCGATCTGGCCGGCGAGATCGCCCCAGAGGCCAAGGAAGATCCAGACCGGCACAGCTCCCTTCAGCGCATCGAACACGAGCGTCAACGCTGCTGCCAGCCTGTTGCCAGTCCTGAGCACGTTGGTCGCGCCGATATTGCCCGAGCCGATCTTGCGCAGGTCGCCGAGCCGGAACAGCCGCGCGACGAGCACCCCGTAGGGGACTGAACCGGCGAGATAGCCGCAGGCAAGGGCGAAGGCCAGCCAGGGCAGCGCGCGTTCTATTCCCATGATGTGGTGGAACATGCCGCCTCACTCCGCGCAGCCGCTATTCCCCGAAAACCCGCTTTCCCCCGACCCAGGTTCCGTGCACCCGCCCCTGCATCCGCTGCCGGTCGAAGGGCGTGTTCTTCGACTTCGACCGCAGCGTCTCGCGGTCGAGCAGGAAGGGCGCGTCCGGGTCGAACAGAACGAGGTCGGCGGGCGCACCGGGCGCCAGCCGCCCGCCCGGCAGGCCGAGGAGCCTCGCCGGGTTCAGTGCTGCACATTCGAACAGGCGCGGCAGTGTCAGCTGCCCGGCATGGACCAGCCTGAGGCATGCGGGCAAGAAGGTCTCGAGCCCGACGGCGCCGGTCGCCGCCTCCTCGAAGGGCAGGCGCTTGGCTTCCTCGTCCCAGGGCAGGTGCGAGGAGACGATGACATCGACCAGGCCGCCGGCCAGGGCGGCGACGATGGCCTCGCGGTCGGACTCGGGCCTGAGCGGCGGGTCGAACTTGAAGAAGGTGCGGTAGTCGGCGACGTCGAACTCGTTCAGTGTCAGGTGGTGGATCGAGACCCCGGCGGTGACCTTGCCCCCGGCCTCGCGGGCGCGGGCCAGCGGCGCCAGCGCCTCTGCCGTCGACAGCATGTCGGCGTGGTAGCGCACGCCGGTGTTCCCGGCCAGCGCCAGGTCGCGCTCGAGCATGATCCGCTCGGCGACGGCGGGGACCGAGGGCAGGCCGAGCCGCGAGGCGAACTCTCCCGCGGTGGCGCAGGTGCCGCGCGCCAGCGTCGGCTCCTGCGGATGGTGCACGATCAGCGCCCCGAGCGCATGGGCATAGGCCATGCAGGCGCGCATCAGCCGAGCGTCGGCCAGCGTCTGGTCGGCATCGGTCAGCGCCACGGCGCCGGCGTCGAGCAGGAAGGACTGCTCGGTCATCTCGCCACCCCTGAGCCCCCTGGTCAGGGCGCCCATCGCGTGGACGCGCACCGGCGAGACCTCGCGGGCGCGGGCCAGCGCGAACTGCACCAGCGCCGGGTCGTCGAGCGGGGGGTCGGTCGCCGGCTGGGCGACGATGGTGGTGACGCCGCCCGCCGCC
Organism: Limibaculum sp.; assembly: GCA_039805905.1. Lineage (GTDB taxonomy): Bacteria > Pseudomonadota > Alphaproteobacteria > Rhodobacterales > Rhodobacteraceae > Thermohalobaculum. The sequence continues at coordinate 100,271 of JBDIVM010000007.1, forward strand.
GCCGCGCTGCCGGCGGTGCGGAAGCTCTCGCGGTGGCGCGCGCCGGGCTCGCCGACGAAGACCCGCATGTCGACGATGCCGGGGGCGAGCGGCAGACCCCGGCAGTCCACCCGCTCGCCGCCGCCCGGTGTGGGTGAGGCGCCGCGCACCACCTCCTCTATCAGCCCGTCACGGACCTTGAGCGCACCGGGGCCGTCATAGCCGGTCGCGGGGTCGATCAGGCGGGCATTGGTGAGGAACAAAGGCGCCGGCATCAGTGGTTGCCCCGGTCGTTCTGCGCCAGCAGGTCCAGCACCGCCATGCGCACCGCGACGCCCATCTCGACCTGCTCCTGGATCACCGAGCGGTTGATGTCATCGGCGACCTCGGCGTCGATCTCGACGCCACGGTTCATCGGCCCCGGATGCATCACGATGGCGTCCGGCCGGGCGATGGCGAGTTTCTCGGCGGTCAGGCCCCAGCGGTGGAAGTATTCGCGGGTCGATGGCACCGCCGCGCCCGACAGACGCTCGTTCTGGATCCGCAGCATCATCACCACGTCGCACTCCCTGAGCCCGTCATCGAGATCGGTGAAGACCTCGACGCCGAAGCGCTCGATGCCGGCGGGCAGCAGGGTGGGGGGCGCGATCACGCGGACCCGGTTCTCCATCCTGTTGAGGCAGAGGATGTTCGACCGGGCGACGCGCGAATTGGCGATGTCGCCGCAGATGGCGACGGTCAGCCGCTGCAGCCTTCCCTTGCGGCGGCGGATGGTCAGTGCGTCGAGCAGGGCCTGGGTCGGGTGCTCGTGCCGGCCGTCGCCGGCATTCAGGACGGCGCAATTGACCTTCTCGGACAGCAGCGCCACGGCGCCCGAGGCGTGGTGGCGCACGACCAGGAGGTCGGGGTGCATGGCGTTCAGGGTCAGCGCGGTGTCGATCAGCGTCTCGCCCTTGCGGATCGAGGAGGTCTGCACCGACATGCTCATCACGTCCGCCCCGAGCCGCTTGCCGGCCAGCTCGAAGCTCGCCTGGGTGCGGGTCGAGGCCTCGAAGAACAGGTTGACCTGGGTGCGGCCGTTGAGTTTCTCGACCCGCTTGTGCGGCTGGCGATTCAGCTCGACATAAGTGTCCGAGAGATCGAGGATTTCGGTGATGTCCTGGGCCGAGAGCTGTTCGATGCCGAGAAGGTGGCGATGGGCGAACATGGGCATCCCCGGACGGCATGGCCGCCGATGCGACCCTGCGCCTTATAGGAGCGAACCGCAGGGCGGGCAAGCGGGTGTCCGGCGACCGTCCGGCTGCCCGCCCGGCCCTTGGCGCGGGCGCTGTCAGGCCCTAGGCTCGGCGCGAGTGCCAGCTCGAGGGACCCGCCGATGCAACTGCCCCAGCCCGTCCGCCTCTACGACCAGCCGCGCGCGCCGAACCCGCGCCGGGTCAACATCTTCCTGGCCGAGAAGGGGCTGGAGATCCCGCGGGTCGAGGTCAACCTGATCGCGGGCGAGCACAAGCAGGCCGGCTATCTCGGCAAGGCGGGCGTGCCGCAGGTGCCGGCGCTAGAGCTCGACGACGGCACCGTGCTGACCGAATCGGTGGCAATCTGCCGCTATCTCGAGGCGCTGAAGCCCGAGCCGAACCTGCTCGGCCGCGAGCCGATGGAGCAGGTCCGGGTCGAGATGTGGCAGCGGCTGGTGGAATTCCGTCTGTTCGCCACGGTCGCCGCCTGCTTCCGACATACCAATCCGCATCTCGCCGCGCTTGAGGACCAGTGCGCCGACTGGGGCGAGGTCAACCGGGGCCGGCTGCACGGGCGGCTCGGCGAGCTCGACCGGCGGCTCGCCGGGCGGGACTGGATCGCCGCCGACCGGCCGACGATCGCCGACATCACCGCGCTGGTGGCGGTCGATTTCCTCCGCGTCATCAAGTACCCGGTGGCCGAGGAATTCGTCAGCCTCCGCGCCTGGCATGCCCGGATGCAGGCCCGGCCCTCGGCAAAGGCGTGAGGCAGCCGATGCCCAACCCGCTGCTCCGCCCCTGGGACACGGCTTTCGGCCTGCCTCCCTTCCCCGCGATCGGCGCGGATCACTTCGCGCCGGCCTTCGCCGCGGCGATGGCCGAAAATCGGGACGAGATCGCGGCGATCGCCGCGGATCCGGCGCCGCCGGATTTCGCCAACACCATCGAGGCGCTGGAGCGCACGGGCCGGACGCTCGACCGGATCTCGCGCGTGTTCTCGCATCTCTGCGCGGCCTGCACCGACGACGCGCTGCAGGGGGTCGAGCGCGAGATGGCGCCGAAGCTTGCGGCGCACCGCAACGCGATCCGGACGGATCAGGGACTGTTCGCGCGGATCGATGCCGTCGCCGCCACGGGTGGCGCCGGGCTCACGCCCGAGCAGCGGCGGGTCCTCGACAGGTATCACCGCATGTTTGTCAAGGCGGGTGCGCGCCTCACGGGTGCCGGGCGCGCCCGTATGGCGGCGATCGAGCAGCGCCTGGCCGCCCTCGGCACCGCGTTCGCCCAGAACGTGCTCGCGGACGAGACGGACTGGGTCATGTTCCTCGGTGCGGACGAGCTTGCCGGGCTGCCCGACTTCCTGGTCGCGGCCGCCGCCCGCGAGGCGGCCGACCGCGGCCGCCCGGGGGCGTACGCCATCACGCTCGGCCGGTCGTCGGTCGAGCCCTTCCTTGCCTTCTCTGCCCGGCGCGACCTGCGCGAGGCGGTCTGGCGGGCCTGGGCCTCGCGGGGCGAGGCGACCAACTGGCCGGTGATCGACGAGACGCTACGGCTCCGGGCCGAGCGGGCGCGGCTCGTCGGCTTCAGGAGCTATGCGGCGATGCGGCTCGACGACCAGATGGCGAAGACGCCGGAGGCGGTGAAGAACCTGCTGCTTGCGGTCTGGGCGCCGGCCCGCCGGCGCGCCGGCGAGGAGGCCGCGGCGCTGGCCGCGCTGGCGGCGGAGGAGGGGGCGAACATCCGGATTGCCCCCTGGGACTGGCGGTACTATGCCGAGAAGCTCAGGAAGCGAGTCCATGATCTCGACGAGGCCGAGACCAAGCCCTTCCTCGCACTGGATTCGGTGATCGCGGCGGCCTTCGACGTGGCCGGGCGGCTCTTCGGCCTGCGGTTCCGCGGGATCGAGGGGCTCGCGCTGCCTCATCCTGAGGCCCGCGCCTGGGAGGTGACCGGGCGCGACGGCCGGCATCTGGGCTTGTTCGTGGGTGACTATTTCGCCCGCCCGGGCAAGCGATCGGGGGCCTGGATGAGCGCGCTCCGCGGCCAGCAGAAGCTCTGGGAACCGGCGCGGCCGATCGTGCTCAACACCCTCACCGTTGCGCCCGGCGGAGCGGGCCAGCCGGCGCTCCTGACCTGGGACGACGCGCGGACGGTCTTTCACGAGTTCGGCCATGCGCTGCACGGGCTGATGTCCGATGTCACCTATCCCTCGCTCTGGGGCACCTCGGTCGCGCGCGACTTCGTCGAGCTGCCGAGCCAGCTCTACGAGCACTGGCTGATGGTGCCCGAGGTGCTCGCCAGACATGCGCGCCACTACCGGACGGGAGCGCCGATGCCGGAGGCCATGATCCGCCGCCTCAGGGCGGCCGAGACCTTCAACCAGGGCTTCGCGATGACCGAGTTCCTTGCCTCGGCGCTGGTCGATCTGGAGCTGCATGTGCAGGAGGACGCGGCGGATATCGGCGCCCGGGCGGTTCAGGGTCGGGTCCTCGCCGAGATCAACATGCCTGCGGAGATCGCCATGCGTCACGCGAGCCCGCATTTCCAGCACGTCTTCTCCGGCGACGGCTATGCGGCCGGCTATTACAGCTATCTCTGGTCCGAGACGATGGATGCCGATGCCTTCCGGGCTTTCGAGGAGGCGGGCGATCCGTTCGACCCGGCCACCGCCGCAAGGCTGGGACAATTCGTCTATTCGGCGGGTGGGCGGCAGGACGAGGCCGAAGCCTACATCGCCTTCCGGGGCCGCATGCCTGGGGTCGAGGCGGTGCTCGCGAAACGGGGGCTTGCGGCGCCGGAGAGCTGATTCCCGATCACGCCGGGGTCTCCGCCCCGCCCTTCCGGAACGGCATCATTCCGCGCAGGGCACGGTTGTCCGACGCTACGGCGGCGCGCTCCTGCTCGAGATAGTCGGCCACCGCCCGCCGGAAGCCCGGATCCGCGATCCAGTGCAGTGAGCGGGTGATGACCGGCTCGTAGCCGCGGGCGAGCTTGTGCGGACCCTGGGCGCCGGCCTCGACACGGGCGAGGCCCTGCGCGATGGCCCAGTCGATCGCCTGGTAGTAGCAGCACTCGAAATGCAGGCACGGGTGGTCCTCGACGCAGCCCCAGTAGCGGCCGTAGAGCGTGTCGCGGCCGATGAAGTTCAGCGCCCCCGCAACCGGGCGGCCGTCGCGCTCGGCCAGCACCAGCAGGATGTCGTCGCGCATGGTCTCGTGAATCAGATCGAAGAATGCGCGCGTCAGGTAGGGCCGTCCCCATTTGCGCCCGCCGGTGTCCTGGTAGAACTGCCAGAAGGCGTCCCAGTGCCTCGGCTCGATCGCGTCGCCGGTGAGCTGGCGGATCGCGATCCCGCGCGCCATCGCCTCGGCCCGCTCCCTGCGGATGTTCTTGCGCTTGCGCGACGAGAGGGCGGAAAGGAAGGCGTCAAAGTCCGCATAGCCGGCGTTGCGCCAGTGGAACTGCTGGTCGGTGCGCAGCAGCAGGCCGGCACGGCGGCCGAAGTCCCATTCCGCCTCGGTACAGAAGGTGATGTGGAGCGAGGAGAGCCGGTTCCGTTCGGTCAGCTGCACGGCGCCCTGCAGCAGCGCCGCGCGCACGTCGCCGGGTGCCGCCGGAGCGGACGGGTTCACCAGGAGCCGCGGGCCGGTCGCGGGTGTGAAGGGCACCGCCGACTGGAGCTTCGGGTAATAGTCGCCCCCGGCGCGCTCCCATGCCTGTGCCCAAGCGTGGTCGAAGACATACTCCCCCTGGCTGTGGCCCTTGAGGTAGAGCGGCATGGCGCCCGCCACCCGGCCGTCGACGGTGGCGAGCAGGTGTTGCGGCCCCCAGCCCGTCGCGGGCGTTGCCGAGCCGCTGGCCTCGAGCGCCAGCAGGAAGCGGTGCGTGACGAAGGGCGAGAACGGGCGTCCGCCAGCCGCCGCCTCGGGGGCAGCGCAGGCGTCCCAGCCAGCGGCCGGGATCCGGTCGATCCCCGGCAGCACCTGGACCTCGATCAGCCGCTCGCAGTCATCCATCACCGCCTCCGGCGCCCGCTTCGCGCGACACTGGTGCGGTGCCGGCGCGCGTCAAGCGGGAGATGCGCTCATTCCTCCCGGAGCGAGCGGTTGAAGTAGTCGGTGATCGGCTTCAGCAGGTAGTTGATCGGGGTGCGCTCACCAGTCTGGATGAACACCTCGACCGGCATGCCGGCGACCAGCTCGAGGCCTTCGAGCTTTTCGAGCTCGCCATCCTTCAGCCTGACCTCGGCGCGGTAGAACGACCGGTTGCTCCGCTCGTCGGTGAAGGCGTCGGGAGAGATCTTCGACACGGTGCCTCCAAGCTCGGGCGTGGTGCGGGTGTTGAAGGCCGATAGGCGCAGCACCGCTTCCTGCCCGGCCTGGACGGAGTCGATGTTGACCGGCTCGATCTGGGCATCGACCACCAGCGCCGAGTCGGTCGGTACGATGTAGAGCACCGGCTCGGCCGGCCGCACCACCGATTTCAGTGCATGAACCGTCAGATCGAGCACGATGCCCGCGAGCGGGGCGCGGATGTCCAGCCGCGAGAGGCGCTCGCGCAGGGCGATCCGGCGTTCCTTGAGCTCGAGCTCCTTGAAGCCTAGGTCGCGCAGACTCGAGATGGCCTCCTCGCGCTGCGCCGCTGTCAGCCGGAGCTGCTCGATCTCGAGCTCGGATATCTGCCCTCTGAGTTGGGCCGTCTGGGCCACCCGCTGGCCCTGCTGACCGGCCAGACTTGCGGCCTCGCGCTCGAGCGCGAGGACACGGCTCGCCTGCGCCAGCCCCTTGGCGAGGAGCTGCTGCTGGTCGGCAAGTTCCTTGGCGATGAGCTCGCTCTGGCGCTTGAGGGCCGCGATCTCGGCTTCCGAGCCCGCGATCTGCTCGCGGGTCTGCATCTGCCGCTCCTTGAGCACGTCGATCTCTCGCTGCATGGTCTTCCGGGCGGCGTCGAACTGGGCCTGCTGGCCGTCGATCAGCTCCTGGACCTCGGCGTTCCGGGCCGCCGCCTCGACCAGTTCGGTGTCGAAGCTGATCGTGTCCAGGTCCGACTGCTCCGCAACCAGACGGCCGCGACGCGCCATCAGCTCCCAGAGTTCGCTCTCGAGCACGGTCAGCTCGGATTGCAGCGCGACGCCGTCGAGGCGGATCAGCACGTCGCCGGCCGCCACGCGGTCGCCCTCGCGCACCAGGATCTCGCCGACCACGCCGCCGTCCAGGTGCTGTACCACCTGCCGCTGGGCTTCGACCCGCAAGTTGCCCGATGCGATGATCGCCCCCTCGAGCGTCGCGGTGAATGCCCAGCCGCCGAGACCGCCCACAAGCGCGATCAGGCAGATGACGCCAAACCGGATCTGCCTGGCGGCATCCCATCCGTCGCTGGCCGAAGGCGGCGCTGAGGCAGTAGTCGCAGCCTGCCCGGCGATCGCTACGGATCGCGTGGATACCGACCCCAGCGCGCCTGCGACGCGGCCGCCGAGCCTCTCGATCGCCGCCCTCATTCCGGCACCTGCGGAATGGCGGCGGCCGCGCCTCCGGCCGCCTGGAGGTTGCTGACAAGCTGCGGGTAGTTGCGCGTGCGCTTCCTCAGCACGTCGTCCCGCGGGCCGAAGTCCACCTGCACCCCCTTGTCGAGCATCAGCAGGAAATCGCAGGCCGCGATGGCGCTGGGGCGGTGCGCCATGACGATCACCGTGCGACCACGGGCCTTGGCCTCGCGGATCGCGTCGACGAGTGCCTGCTCGCCCGGCGCGTCGAGGTTTGCGTTCGGCTCGTCGAGGATCAGCACCGGCGGATCGCGGTAGAGCGCGCGTGCCAGCGCCACCCGCTGGCGCTGGCCGCCGGAAAGCCTCTGGCCGCTGGCGCCGATCTGGGTGTCGTAACCCTGCGGCAGCGCCAGAAGCAGATCGTGGGCGCCGGCGCGCCTGGCGGCGGTAACGACCTCGGCGTCGTCGCGGCGCTCCTCCATGCGGGCGATGTTCTCGGCCACCGTACCGGCCATGAGCCCGATTTCCTGCGGCAGGTAGCCGATGTGGCGGCCCAGCTCGTCCTCGGGCCACTGGTCGGTGGCGGCGCCGTCGATCCGCACCTTTCCTACCGCGGGGCGCCAGAGCCCTGTCAGCACCTTCGCGAGCGTGGTCTTGCCCGCGCCCGACGGCCCGATCACGCCGAGGGCCGTGCCGGGCTCGACGCGGAAGGTGACGTTCCTGAGAAGGGGAAGGTTGTCGCCGGGCGCCGCGGCGCTGACCGCCTGCACCTCGATATGTCCCTTCGGCGCCGGAAGTGCCGTCTTGCGTGGCTCGGCAGGCGTCTTCGACAGCATCTCGCCGAGCGAGCGCCACCCCTTTACGGCACGCTGGACCAGCGACCACTGGCCGATCGCCTGCTCGACCGGGGCGAGCGCCCGGCCGAGCATGATCGAGCCGGCGATCATCATGCCCGCCGAGATTTCCTGGCGCAGGACCAGCCATGCGCCGACGGCGAGCATCAGCGACTGCAGGTAGAAGCGCAGTGTCTTCGACGCCGACCCGTAGCGCGCGGTCCGGTCGGAGGCCTCGATCTGGTGCGCCAGCGCCGTCTGGCGGAGCTTGAACCAGCGCGCGAGGCCGGCAGGCCGCATGCCGAGGCCCTGGATCGCCTCGGCGTTCTGGCGCATCGCCTCGCCCAGATTGTCGGATTCGGCGGCAGCCCGCTGCGATTCGGCCTGCGGCGCCTGCGAACGGATCTGGGTGAGCGCCGTCAGCGCGACGAGGACAACGGCACCGGCGACCGAGAGCCATCCGAGAACCGGGTGGAAGATGAAGATCACCGCCAGGAAGATCGGCACCCAGGGCATGTCGAAGAGGGCGAAGGGCGCCGGGCCGGCGAGCAGCGTCCGAACGGCCTCGAGGTCGCGGGCGCCGGTATTCGGCTTTGCCCGCTCGCTCGGCGCCACGGCGCGGCGCAGGGCCGCGGTCATGACCCGCGCGTCGAGCAGGGTCTGGAACCGTGCACCGGCGCGCGCCAGCACCCGGCCCCGGATGAAATCGAGCAGCCCCATCATCGCGAAGAGCCCGGTGACGAGCACGAGCAGCGCCACCAGCGTCTCCTCGGACCGGCTGGTGAGCACGCGGTCGTAAACCTGCAGCATGAACAGCGGGCCGGTCAGCATCAGCAGGTTCACGAAAACGCTGAACAGCGCGGCGGACAGGAAATGCGTCCGGCACTGCGCCATGGCAGCCCGCAGCTCGCGATTCTCCTGATTGCCCGCTCCGGCGATCATCCGCTCACCTCATTCAACTGATACGGAACATCACAAAAACGCTGCAATTGACAGCCATGACGCAATAAATTGATGGTGATCATCCACCCACACGTCTCCCGGTGATCCATGTAGCGCAATCCGTTGCCGGAAGGCAACAACTCGGCGGAACCCCGTCGGGCCGCCTGCCTTGCCGCCGAATTGCCCGGATCATGGGCGACCCTCGGCGCCCAGAACGCCACATGCCGGTGCTGGAAGCAATGGGGACCCGGCGTTAAATTATCGTAACATCCGGGGTGCAGGGTGACTCGGCGATTGCCCGGAGCGATTCTTTCGCCTAACCCGCGCCGATGGAGGGTCTTGGGAGAACAGGGATGAAAATGGACCGCCGTGAGGTTCTGAACCGCGCCGTGCTGGGCATGGCGATCGCCGTCGCGCCGGGCATCTCGTCGTCGTGGGCGGCTGCGCTGAACAGCACCGAGGCGACGACCCATGTCGCGGGTACCATCGACGAGGTCGTCGCACTCGTCAACGCGCCCGGAGCCGCGCCGGACAAGGCCGCCCGGCTGCGCGAGATCATGGAGCGCCGAGCGGCGATGCCGGAGATCGCGCGCTTCGCCGCCGGGGTTGCGTGGCGATCGATGAACGCCGAGCAGCAGGCGCGCTTCGTCGATGCCTTCGCCAGGTTCGTCTCGGCGATCTATGCCGGCCGGTTCCAGGAATATTCCGGCGCGGCGGCTTCGGGAAAGGTCTACCAGATCGGGCAGGTGGTCGATGCCGGCAAGAAGGGGATGCTGGTGAAGTCCTCGATCGTGCGTCAGGGCGAGGCTCCGGTCGCGGTCGACTGGCTGGTCACCGACCGTCCGGGGCGCGTGGCGATTGCCGACATCGTCATCGAGGGCGTCTCGATGCTGGTCACCCAGCGCGAGGAGATCGGTGCCATGCTCGAGAGCCGGGGCGGCGACATCGAAAGACTCATAAAGGACCTTTCCGTCTGACCCGCTACCGGCCGGGCAGCGCCCGGTTCAGAGGATTGCGCCCTGCGCGGTGGCGCCCGGCGCCCGGCTCGACAGATATTTCCAGATGCCGCCGGCGCGCATCACTTGGCGGCCGCCGGCCCGGATCTCGCAGGCCATGAACGAAAGCTCGCGCACCCGCCTGAGCTGGGTCGCCTCGGCGAGAAGGCGCTGACCCGCTTTGGCCGCGGCGAGGAATTGGCCGTCAAGCTGGATTGTGGCGCAGGGATGCCCGTCGCCGGCAGCGAAGGTCGACGCGCCCATGGCCACGTCGGCGAGGCTCAGCAGCACGCCGCCGTGACAGACTCCGCCGACATTGACGTGCCGGCCGTCGATCTCGAGCGCGGCACACCAGCGCCGCTCGCCGAGGGGCGCGAACCGGATCGGCCCGATATGGGCGTTGAAGCCCTCGCCCCTGACCTCGCGCCACGGCAGATCCGGATCGTATTCCATCCCGCGCCCCTTCTGCCCGTCCGGCGCTTCCCCTAGCATGAGCCGATGCGCCAGATCACCGAGATTCTGAGCTTCCGGACAAGAGGCGCGGGACTCTACCCGATCACGCGCGAAATCGCCGCGTGGGTGGCGGCGCGGCATGGCGGAACCGGGCTCCTGACCCTGCTCAGCCAGCACACATCGGCGTCGCTGACGATCCAGGAGAATGCCGACCCGGATGTGCGGCTCGACCTCGAGGACGCCTTCGCCGCGCTCGCTCCGGCCGGCGGTCCGGAACGCTACCGGCACCATCTCGAGGGCGACGACGACATGGCGGCGCATATCCGCACCGTTCTGTCCGGGGTGCACCTTTCGGTGCCGGTCGCCGGCGGGCGCATGGTGCTCGGCACCTGGCAGGGGATCTACCTCTGGGAACACCGCCGCGGCGCGTCAGAGCGGCGGATCGCCGTGCATCTGCTTGCCGGCTGACAGCGGACGTATGTGCAAGGTGCTTGCAACCTGGCCCCGGTTGCGAAAACTATCCGCATCGGGGGAGGCACATGGACAAGCGTTTCTTCAACTTCGTGTGGCGGCACTCGAAGCGCGAGCAGATCACCATCCTCGCGCTGACCGCGGTGTCGTTCCCCATGGTCTACATCTCGCTCGAGATCCCGAAGCGGATCGTCAACGATGCGATCAACGGGCGCGACTTCCCGCGCGAGGTCCTGGGGTTCGAACTGCAGCAGGTGCCCTACCTGCTCGTGCTCTGCTTCGCGTTTCTCGGCATGGTCGTGCTGATCAACGGCATGAAATGGCTGATCAACTACTCGATCGGCGTCACGGGCGAGCGCATGCTGCGGCGGCTGCGCTTCATGATGTTCGAGTACGTGATGCGGTTCCGCATCTCCGCGTTCCGCAGGACCAAGCCCGGCGAGATCATCCAGATGATGCTGGGCGAGGTGGAACCGCTGGGAGGGTTCATCGGCGAGGTGATCGCGACCCCGGCGTTCCAGGGCGGGCTGCTCTGCGTCTACATGATCTTCATCTTCATGCAGGATTTCTGGCTGGGCCTGGCGGCGATTGCGCTCTACCCGGTCCAGGCCATCCTGCTGCCGAAGATGCAGGCCAAGGTCATCCGGCTCAACAAGGCGCGCGCGCACAACACCCGGGTGCTCGCAGATGCGATCGGCGAGGGCATCACCAGCATCGCCGACATTCACACCAACGACACGGCGCGCTGGCACCTGGCCCAGATCTCCGGCCGGCTCTACCGCAACACGACGATCCGGATCGATCTGTTCAAGCGCAAGTTCACGATCAAGTTCATCAACAACTTCCTGAACCAGCTGACGCCGTTCTTCTTCTATTCGGCCGGCGGCTACCTCGTGATCACGGGCGATCTCGACTTCGGCTCATTGGTGGCCGTGCTCGCCGCCTACAAGGATCTGGCCGGCCCGTGGCGCGAGGTGCTGAACTACCTGCAGCGCTGGAACGACTTCAACAGCCGCTATGAATTCGTCGTCGAGAGCTTCATGGCCGAGGACATGTTCGGCACCGACCGGATCTTCGGCCCGGAAAGGGCGCCCTTGCGGGGCGACCTCGAACTCGCCGGGATCGAGGGCGGCCCCGGCAGCGGCGGCCTCACCGCACCGCGCCTGACGATCCGCCAGGGGCAGACCGTCGCGGTGGCCGGCGGCGGCAACGGCGCACGCGACGCCCTTATGCGCATGATGGCCGGACTGCTCGAACCGGCGGCCGGACGAATCACCATCGGCGGCGAGCCGCTGACGGAGCTGACCATGCCGCGGCTCGGGGCGACGGTCGCCTATGTCGGTGCCGAGCCCGGCATCATCGCGCGATCGATTCGCGACAACCTGGTCTACGGGCTGCTGCGCCGGATGCCCGATCTGTCCGGACAGGCCGACGCGAACGTTGCGGCGATGCTCCGCGAGGCCAGGGCGACGGGCAACATGCAGGCGGACCCTGAGGGCGACTGGACCGATTACGAGGCCGCCGGAGTCCGTTCGCCCGAGGAGCTCGATCGCCGGCTGCTCGCCCTCGTGGATCGGGTCGGGCTTGCCGACGACATGGTCGCCAGCGCGCTCGACAGCCAGATCGACCGGAAGGATGCAGGGCGCTGGACGCAGCCGATTCTCGCGGCCCGGGCCGAGCTGGCCGCGTCGCTCTCCGCCGCAGAACTCGCTGACATCGCCGAGCCCTGGGTCGAGGGCCGGTTCAACACGAATGGCACACTGCTGGCCAACGTGCTTTTCGGGATGCCCGAGGAGATCGCAACCGGAATGCGCGGCTACATCCGGCAACCGCTTGTGATCTCGGCGCTCGACGCGAGCGGCGCCCGGGCCGAGCTCGAGGCCATCGGCCGGGATATCGCCGGAGAGTTCGCGGATCTCGTCGCGACGGTCGACGAGAACTCGCCGGTGCTGGACAGCTTCGCCGGTTATCCGAAGGCCGAGATCCTGGCGGCGGCCGACCTGGTGAAGGCGATCCACGCGAGCCCGGCGCAGGGCGTGACCGATGAGCAGCGCGAGACCCTGCTCGCCCTCGCGCTCGGCTATGTGCAGACGCGCGACCGCCTCGACGTGGTCGACGAGACCCGCATCTCCAGCCTGATGGACTGCCAGAAGCGGGCGCGGAGCCATCTGCAGGGCAAGCCCGGCTTCGTCTGTTTCGACGAGCCGCGTTTCAATCCCGGCAGGTCGATCGCAGAGAACATCCTGAACGCCATGCGTCGCTTCGACCGGAAATCCGCGTGGAAGCTTCTTGGCGAGCGCATGGAGGCGGCCATCCGCTCGGCCGGCCTGCGCGACGACCTGATCCGGCTCGGTCTCGGGGCCCCGGCGGGCAGCGGCGGCTCGAACCTGTCCGCGACCGCGCGACGGCGCCTGGCGCTGGCGCGTGCAATGCTGAAGCGCCCGAGCCTGGTGGTGCTCGACGGCGTTGCAGGCGGACGGTCGCCGGCCGATGTCGCGCTCCGGGAATCGATCCGGTCGGAGCTCCCCGAGGCGACTCTCGTCGTTGCGGTCGAGCATGCGGATGACGCCGACGCCGACTGCGCGATCGAGATCGACGATGACGGCGTCGCCCACCTCCGGCAGCCTTGCCGCCCGGCCGGAGATGCCGGTCGCGCAGCCGGGGAACGGAAGCGGAGGCAAGCCACATGAACCTGAACCGGGTCGTTGAGGTGATGCGCGAGATGCCGCTGTTCCGGAATGTCGATCCGAAGCAGCTCCGCGTGGTCGCGATGATGGGCGAGGTCAGCACCTACCGCAGCGGCGAGCGGCTCTTCGAGAAAGGCGACGAAGGCGACGCCGCCTATATCGTGCTCAGCGGCGAGGTGCTGGTCCTGGTGCCGAGCGACGGCGACGAGCAGGCCGTCGCCACCCTCGGCAAGGGAGAACTGTTCGGGGAGCTGGCGGTCCTCTGCGACCAGAGCCGGACCTCGGCGATCGCAGCGAAATCCGATCTCGAGGTGCTGCGCCTCGACCGCACGGTCGTGATGAACCTGATGCACGAGTTTCCGGCAATCACGCTCGAACTGGTGCGGATCCTGGGACGCCGGCTGGAACGGACGACCGCCGAGCTGTCACAGGCGCTGGCCGAGCTTTCGGGCGTCCGGTGACCCGGCCGCTGGCCGCGGCATTAACCGTGCATTGCCCTCGGGTCAGGGCGCCTCGTTCCGCCGGTCCATGAGGGCAGCGAGGCGCCGCATCGCGGCGATGTCGTCACCGAGTGCCACCCAGTAGGACGGGTGCAGCTCGTCATTCAGCACGACGTCGTCCGGATAGGCGGGCTCGGACATCAGCCGGTCCCAGGGAAGGCTACCCCATCCAAGCGGCAGATGGAGATCTCCGCTGCCATAGGCCAGCGCCTCGCCGGGCAGAGAAACCAGGTGGTCGCGCACGATGCCGAAGCAGTCGTTGAGGTGCAGATGAATCGCGAGCGGCGCGATGGCGGCGACCTCGTCCATCAGGTCGGCGCCCTTGATCGCGCATTGCAGCGACACATGGGCATAATCGAGTGTGGCGCGCAGCGCCTCATGGCCGACGGCACGGATCTCCTGCGCGAGCCGGCTCGGCAGCGCCGTCTCGCCCCCGCCGTGATTCCAGATCGTCTCGAGGCAGATGACGACGCCGTGGCCGGCGGCGAACTCGCTGAGACCGGAGAGAGCCTCGCGCTGGCGGCCATAGGCGGCCTCGATCGCATCCGGTCTGGAATCGGCAGCCATCCCGCAATGGAGCACCATCTGCCGGGCGCCGAGCCGCGCGGTCAGCTCGATGCAGGCGCGGCTGACCGCAAGGTGCATGGGCAGGCGCGCGGCCTCGTCCATCAGGTTGATGCCGAGCAGCGCATGGGTGGTATAGCCGAGACGGCGACCCCGCATCTGCCGCTCGAAGATGGCGAGAGCCGGCTCGAGCAGTCTGCCGTTCGCGATGAGCCGGGTCGCGAAGAAGGGGATCTCGACGGTGTCGATGCCCAGTTGCTCGGCTTCGTCGAGAAACCGGCCCGGCTCGATCAGGTCGAACTGGGCGGGCCACAGCGTATAGCCGATGCGGCGGGTCATGCCGGCCTCTCCCGGCCATCTGACGCCCCGGTGCTGCGGCAAGTCGGAAAGATTTCGATCTCGACCAAAGATACCCGGCTCCCATGCCTGACGGCCTCCATTGGACCAAGGTTTTCTTCCGGGGTCAACGCGCCGCCCTTTCGACTGCCGTGACGTCAGCTCGCGGACGCAGCATGGCGGTTCCCTGACTCGGGGGTATTGCCATCCGGGCCTCGCGCGCTTCCATTTGGGTCGCCTGGCAACGCGGTGCCAGCGGGCGGGAGGACAACGATGGCCGGGCCTTTTGCCGGAATTCGCGTGATCGACCTGACGAACATGGTCTCGGGGCCGCTCGGCGCCATGATCCTGGCTGACCAGGGTGCCGACGTGATCAAGGTCGAGCCGCCGGGCACCGGCGATCACAGCCGCCATGTGGCGACCCGGCGCGGCGGCTTCTCGGCCTCGTTCCTGAACAACAACCGCAACAAGCGGTCGGTGGCGCTCGACCTGAAGCACGCCGGGGGCATGGCGGCGCTGAAGCGGCTGATCGCACAGGCGGACGTGGTGATCCAGAACTTCCGGCCCGGCGTGGTCGAGCGGCTGGGCATCGGCTACGAGGATGCCCGCGCACTGAAGCCCGACATCGTCTACGCCTCGATCACCGGCTTCGGCGAGACCGGACCCTATGCGGGCAAGCCGGTGTTCGACCCGCTGATCCAGTCGCTCTCGGGGCTGACCACGGTGCAGGCCGGTTCCGACGCGCGCCGCCCGGCGCTGGTGCGCACCATCCTGCCCGACAAGCTGACCGGCTTCGCCGTCGCCCAGGCGATCGGCGCCGCGCTGTTCGCCCGCGAGCGGACCGGGCAGGGTCAGCACGTGCGGCTCTCGATGCTCGACACGGTGATCTCCTTCCTCTGGAGTTCGGACATGGGCGGGCACACCTTCGTCGGCGACGAGGCGGAGAGCGAGGTGGCGCAGAGCTTCATCGACCTGATCTACGAGACCGCCGACGGCTACATCTCGGTCGCCGCCTTCCGCCGTGTCGACTGGGTGAAGCTGGCCCGCGCCTGCGAGCGGCCGGAGTGGATCGACGACCCGCGCTTCCGCACCTCGGAGGGGCTCGAGCTCCACAAGCCGGCGCGGCTGGAGCTGACCCAGGAGGCGCTCAGGACCCGCACCACCGCCGAGTGGATCGAGCGGCTCGAGGCCCATGACGTGCCCTGCGCCCCGGTCCTGACCCGGCGCGAGACGATCCGCCACCCGCAGGTCGCGGCCAACGGCATCGTCATCGAGACCGAGCATCCGCGCGCCGGCCGGCTGCGCCAGGCGCGGACTCCGGCGCGGTTCTCTGCCACCCCGGCCGAGCACTGCCGCGGCGGGCCGGGACTGGGCGAGCACACCCGCGAGGTGTTGGCCGAGGCGGGTTATGCGCCCGCCGAGATCGACGGTCTGATCGCCGCGGGCGGCGCGGCGGAGGAGACGGCCGCGGCGGAGGGCGCCGCATGATCGACTTCCATTACTGGCCCACGCCCAACGGCTGGAAGGTGGCGATCCTGCTCGAGGAGCTGGGCCTTCCCTACCGGATGATCCCGGTCGATATCGGCAAGGGCGACCAGTTCCGCCCCGAATTCCTGGCGATCAGCCCCAACAACCGGATGCCGGCCATCGTCGACCACGATGTCGCGGGCGACCCCGTGCCAGTCTTCGAATCGGGCGCGATCATGTGGTATCTGGCCGAAAGGACCGGTCGCTTCCTGCCCGCCGATCGGCTCGGGCGCAAGGAGGCGATGGAATGGCTGTTCTGGCAGGTCGGCAACCAGGGGCCGATGGCGGGGCAGCTGTCGCATTTTGTCAACTACGCCCCCGAGGGGGTCGGCGACTACGGCCGCAAGCGCTATGCCCGCGAGTACGACCGCTGCCTCGGCGTGCTCGAGCGGCGGCTCGATGGTCGCGACTGGATCCTGGGCCGGGAGTACAGCATCGCCGACATGATCGCCTGGCCCTGGGTGCTGATCGCAAAGCCGCTCGGCGCCTCGCTGGAGCAATTCCCCAGGGTCGCCGTCTGGCGCAGCCGGATCAAGGAGCGCCCGGCCGTGCAGCGCGCGGTCGATCTCGGCAAGGAACTGCGCCGCAAGGCCCCGCCGGGCGACGCGGAGCGCAAGCTCCTGTTCGAGCAGACCGCGGCGAGCGTGCGGCAGCGGGCGGACGACCGGCGCTGACCGGGCCGCGCTGTCCCGAAGTCCCCGGACGGGAGCCCTTTCCCGTTCCCGGCTACGCAAAAAAAACCGATCGTGCGTAGGACTCACGGGCGGCGATATGCTGTGATGCAGCCGATGCGGGACAGCGAGTCCCCGGAATCGACCGGCGCCGGGAATCTGGCGGCAGGCGGCCGCAGTCAGGGAGGATATCCATGCCGAGTGAGGAAGCCGATCGTCTGGCCGAGAAGCTTGCCGCGGTCCGCGCGCTCGCCGCGGAGCGCCTCGGCAAGACCGAGCTCGCGGAGTTCCTCGGGGCGTTCGACCGGTTCTATGCCAATGCCTCGCCGGACGAAGTCGTCGACGTCGATACCGCGGAGCTTTACGGCGCTGCCCTCGCGCTCTGGAAGTTCGGGGCCAGGCGCGTGCCGGGCGCACCGAGGGTGCGGCTCTACAACCCGACCATATCCGAGCATGGCTGGGAGTCCGCGCACTCCGTGCTCGAGGTCGTCAACGACGACATGCCCTTCCTGGTCGACTCGCTGACCGCCCTGCTGACCGAGCGCGGGATCAGGATTCACAGCCTGATCCACCCGCTGATGATGGTGAGCCGCGACTCGAAGGGAGTCCGGAAGGGGCTGGCCGAGCCGGGCGCCGAAGGCGGCATCCTCGAATCGGTGATGCAGGTCCAGATCGCGCAGATCGGCGATCCGGAGACGCTGGCAAAGGTCGAGCAGGATGTCCGCCAGACCATGGGCGACGTGCGCGCGGCTGTGGCTGACTGGCGTGCGCTGCTCGCGAAACTCGGCGAGGTGGCCGCCGAAGTTCGCGCCGCCTCACCGAAGGAGGCCACGGAAGCGGCCGCCGAGGCGTGCGAGTTCCTCGAGTGGCTCCGGACCGATCACTTCACGTTCCTCGGCTATCGCGAATACCGGATCGGGTCGGGCGGGAAACAGGGACCGAACGTCGTCGAGGGCTCGGGTCTCGGCCTCATGCGCGACCCGGCCTACACGGTCTTGAGGGATTCGGAAGGCCGCTATGCCGACTGGTCTCCCGAGATGGATGCCTCGCTTGCCGACCGCTCGCCGCTCCTGATCATCAAGGCCAACCGGCGCTCGACCGTGCACCGGCCGACACATCTCGACCTGATCGGGGTCAAGCGCTTCGATGCCAAGGGCAGGGTGACCGGCGAGCACGTGTTCATCGGGCTCTTCACCTCGGCGGCCTACAACCGCAGCCCGCGATCGATCCCGCTGCTGCGCCAGAAGGTCGAGCGCATCATCGCCCGCGCCGGATTCGCGCCGGGAAGCCATGACGGCAAGGCGCTGAACAACGTGCTCGAAACCTATCCGCGCGACGAGTTGTTCCAGAGCTCCGACGACCAGCTGTTCCGCAACGCCATCGGCGTCCTGCACCTGACGATCCGGCCGCGTACGCGGCTGTTCGTGCGGCCGGACCGGTTCGGGCGTTTCATGTCGTGCCTGATCTATGTTCCGCGCGAGCGCTACAACACCGAGCTCAGGGTCAGGCTGGGCGACATCCTGTCCGGGGCCTTCGGCGGCCGGGTCGCCTCATGGACCCCCTCCTTCGGCTCGTTCGGGGACGAGGCCATGGCGCGGGTGCACTTCGTCATCGCCGTGGCGCGCGGAAGCGTGACCGATTACGACGTGGACGCGATCGAGCAGAAGATCGTCGGCGCCGTGCGGAGCTGGAGCGACGTCCTGCGGGAAGTGCTGGTCGAACGCATGGGCGAGCACGAGGGCAACCGCCTGCACGCCGTGTACGGCCGGGGCTTCAGTGCCGATTACTGCAAGAGCACGATCCCGGCGATGGCGATCTCGGACATCGAGAAGATGGAGCAGCTCACGGCGGCGCAGCCGCTCGCGCTGCGGTTCTACCGCCGGCTCGAGGATCCGGAATCGGCGGTGCGCTTCAAGCTCTACAGGCTCGGCGCCGCGGTGCCTCTCTCGGACTGCCTGCCGGTGCTCGAGCATATGGGGTTCCGGATTCTCGAGGAGCATCCGCATGCCATCGCGCGCGGCGCGGACGCGATCTGGATGCATGATTTCTACATGCTGTCGGCAAGCGGCAGCGAGATCGTGCTCTCGGACCTGCGCGAGAACCTGGAGGAGACCTTTGCCGCGGTCTGGGCTGCCGCAGCCGACGACGACCGGCTCAACCGCCTGGTGCTGGCGGCCGGGCTGAGCGTGCGCGAGACCGCGCTCCTGCGCGCCTACAGCCGGTTCCTGAGGCAGGCGCGCATCCCCTATTCGATCGAGTACATGGAGGACGCGCTGGTCGACAATCCCGCTGTCGCGCGCGCTCTCGTCGCCCTGTTCCGGGCGATGTTCGATCCCGCAACGGACGAGGACTCGAAGGCGCGCGAGCGCGCCGCTGAGCGCATATCGGCGGAGATCGAGGCGGCGCTCGAATCGGTCGCGAGCCTCGATGTCGACCGCATCCTGCGCCGCTTCCGCAACGCCATCCACGCGACGCTCAGGACGAACTACTACCAGCCGGGCGCGGACGGGCGCCCGAAGCCCTACATCTCGTGCAAGTTCGACTGCTCGAAGCTCGACGCGCTTCCGCTGCCGCGGCCCTGGCGCGAGATTTTCGTCTACTCCACCTGGGTCGAGGGCGTGCATCTGCGGTTTGGCCCGGTGGCGCGCGGGGGCCTGCGCTGGTCCGACCGCAAGGAGGACTACCGCACCGAGGTGCTGGGTCTCGTCAAGGCCCAGCAGGTGAAGAACGCGGTCATCGTGCCGGTGGGATCGAAGGGCGGCTTCCTGCCCAAGGCGCTGCCGGCCGGCGGCACGCGCGACGAGATCCAGGCCGAGGCGATCCGGTCCTACAAGACCTTCCTGTTCGGGCTGCTCGACCTCACCGACAATCTCGACGGGGCCACGGTCGTCCCGCCGGTCGCGGTGATCCGCCGCGATGGCGACGACCCCTATCTGGTCGTCGCCGCCGACAAGGGCACGGCGACCTTCTCGGACATCGCCAACGGGGTGGCGGCCGACTATGGCTTCTGGCTCGGCGATGCCTTCGCCTCGGGTGGCTCGAATGGCTACGACCACAAGGGCATGGGGATCACGGCCAAGGGCGCCTGGGAGGCGGTGAAGCGGCACTTCCGCGAACTTGGCCACGACATCCAGAACCAGCCCTTCAGGGTCGTCGGCGTCGGTGACATGTCGGGCGACGTGTTCGGCAACGGCATGCTGCTCTCCGGCGAGATCAGGCTGGTTGCGGCCTTCGACCACCGCGACATCTTCATAGATCCGAACCCAGACATTGGCCGCAGCCTCGCCGAGCGCAAGCGCCTGTTCGCCCTGCCGCGGTCGAGCTGGCAGGACTACGACAGGAAACTGATCTCGAAGGGCGGCGGCGTCTTTCCGCGCTCCGCCAAGTCGATCGCGCTGACGCCCGAGATCGCGGAACTTTCCGGGCTCAAGCAGGACCACGTCGCGCCCTTCGAGCTGATGAACGCGCTGCTGAAGGCGCCGGTCGACTTGCTCTGGTTCGGCGGCATCGGCACCTATATCAAGGCCTCGAGCGAGAGCCATGCGGATGCGGGTGACCGGGCCAACGACGCCATCCGGGTCGATGCGCGAGAGGTCCGCGCCCGGGTGATCGGCGAGGGCGCCAATCTGGGCATCACCCAACGGGGGCGGGTCGAACTCTCGGAGCGCGGCGTCAAGCTCAACACCGATGCGGTCGACAATTCGGCCGGGGTCGATTGCTCGGATCACGAGGTGAACATCAAGATCGCGCTGGGTGCCGTTGTGGCTGCGGGCGACATGACCGAGAAGCAGCGCAACCAGCTTCTGGCGAAGATGACCGACGAGGTCGCCGCGCTGGTGCTGAAGAACAACTACCACCAGACGCTGGCGATCTCGCTTGTTGAGGCGCGCGCGCCGGCGATGCTTGAGGAGCACCGGCGCTTCATGCGGGCGCTCGAGGCGGCAGGCCATCTCGACCGGGCGGTCGAGCTGCTGCCGACCGACGAGGAGCTGGAAGAACGGCACAAGGCCGGACGCGGCCTGACCCGGCCAGAGATTGCGGTCCTGGTCGCCTACGCAAAGATCGACAGCTTTGCCGAGCTCGTGCGCTCCGACCTGCCGGACGACCCCTTCATGGAGCGGTTCCTGCTCGACTACATGCCGGGCCCGCTGCGGGCGAAATACGCCGGTGCCCTGAAGACCCACCGGCTGCGGCGCGAGATCATCGCCACCGTTGTCGCGAACATGATGGTGAACGAGGCCGGCCCGTCGCTCTACATCCGGCTGCGCGAGGAGACAGGCGCACCCGTCCCCGAGGTCGTGCGCAGCTTCATCGTCGCCCGCGAGGTGTTCGGCGTCGCCGCGATCGCCGAGGCGATCAATGCCCTCGACGGCAGGATTCCTGCTGCGGCGCAGGCCGAGATGCATCTCGCGCTCTCGGATCTCGTCGCCGCGCAGGCCCTGCGGTTCCTCCATGGCGGGGCGCGGCGCACGATTGCCGAGGCGATCGCGTTCTACCGCCCGGGCGTGCAGCAGATCGCAGAGATCGCAGACGACATGATCACGGCGTTCTCGAAGAAGCGGCTGGTGCAGCGCACGGCGGAGCTGGTGAAGCAGAAGGCGCCCAGCGATCTCGCGGCGCAGGTTGCGGCGATCGAGCTTCTGGGCGGAGCCGTCGACGTGATCGAGGTCGGTGCCCGGCTGGGCCGGCCGGTGGCCGATGTGGCGGCCAACTACTTTGCGGCCGGAGCGCGCTTCGACCTCGACTGGCTGCGGGCGACCGCGCGGCGGATCCGGCCGGCCGACCACTGGGAATGGATCGCACTGGGGCGGCTGATGGCGGATGTGCGCGCCCAGCAGTCGGCGATCGGCGCCGCCGCGCTGGAGATGAAGGGTGCGAAGCCCGGCGCCGCGGGGGTCGCGAAATGGGCCGAGGCGCACCCCGACACGGCGCGGCGGATCGACCGGCTGATCGACGAGATCAAGGCCTCGGGAACCCTCTCGGTCGCCAAGCTTGCCGTCGCCGCATCCCAGCTCAGGGCCCTCGGCGAGGAGTGACCTGCCGGATCGCGGCCTCTGGTGTGCTCCGGCGTTCGAAAACGTCGCACTCCGGCCGCGGGCGAGGTTGCGCCCGCGGCCGTTGGGGCGTCATGGTGTGGTCACGCACCCCGTCATCCGGAGATTCGCCATGGCCCGCGACAATTGCACCCCCGCCGAACAGGAGCTGATCGAGCGCGCCCGCAAGGTGCTGCCCGCCGGCGGCTTCGGGAATTTCGACACCAGCGTGGTCATCGCCCGCGGCAAGGGCGGGCGGGTCTGGGACGAGAGCGGCAACGAATATGTCGACTTCCTGCTGGGCTCTGGCCCTATGCTCGTCGGCCATGGACACCCGGAAGTGCTCGAGGCCGTGCAGCGCCAGCTTCCGAAGGGTACCACCTTCTTCGCCAACAACGCCGAGGGAATCCGCCTCGCCGAGATGATCTGCGAGGCCATGGCCTGTGCCGACAAGGTGCGCTTCGTCTCCTCGGGCTCGGAGGCCGACATGTACGCCATGCGGCTGGCCCGCGCCCATACCGGGCGTGACAAGGTCCTGAAGTTCGAGGGCGGCTACCACGGCATGAGCGAATCCTCGCTGATCAGCCTCGCGCCGAAGACGCTGGTGAACTTCCCGCTCGGCGTGCCGGATTCCGCCGGCATCCCGGCAGCCGTGCGCGACACCATGCTGATCGCGCCCTTCAACGACATCGAGTTCGCCCGCCAGTTCATCGCCGAGCACGCGCACGAGATCGCCGGCGTGATCGTCGAGCCGTTCCAGCGGCTGATCCCGCCGGTGCCGGGCTTCCTCGAGGCCTTGCGCGAGGAGACCAGGAAGCACGGCATCGTGCTGATCTTCGACGAGGTGGTGACGGGCTTCCGCCTCGCCTATGGCGGGGCTCAGGAGCGCTACGGCGTGACGCCCGATCTCTGCACGCTGGGCAAGGTGATCGGCGGCGGCTTCGCGCTGGCCGCCATCGCAGGGTCGGACGAGGTGATGGCGCATTTCGACAAGGAGCGCGTCGGCGAGGCGGGCTTCACCTTCCAGATCGGCACGCTGAGCGGCAACCCGGTCGCCGCGGTGGCCGGCATGGCGACCATGGAGATCCTGCGCCGCCCCGGTGCCTACGAGCGGATCGAGGCCACCGGGCGGGAGATCATGGCGGCGCTGGACGAGAGTTTCGCCCGGGCCGGCATCCCGGCGCGGGTGGTCGGTGTGCCCTCGCTGTTCGACGTGGTGTTCACCTCCGGCCCGGTGCGCAACTATCGCGATGTGTTCGGCGCCGACCAGGCGCGGCAGAGGCGCTTCAACGCGCTGATGCGGGCGAGCGGCATCCTGAAGGGCGAGAGCAAGTTCTACATCTCGCTCGCGCATGACGCCGACGACATCGCCCACACGGTCGCAGCGATCCGCAACGCGGCGGACACGATGGCCGGCGAGGCATAGGAGCCGGAGCCGCGCCTCAACGGTCCGCGGCGGCAGCGTCGCGGATGCCGGTCTCCGGATCCGGCGGCGGGCCGCCGCACCGGGCAGCCGGCTGCCGGTGGAGATCGCCACAAGCGAGAAACAGGGCAAGTCCCAGCAGGATCGGGGCGACCTGGGCCCGGAACCGGAAGGCCGAGCCCAGATTCTGGTATGAGGCAAAGCCGTAGACCGTGCCCCAGACGAGCAGGGTCAGCACGGCACAGAGCAGCACGGGATGCCCGAGCCACCCGGTGCCGCGGCGCAGGATGCCGAAGACCAGCAGGAACAGGATGACCGCGTTCTCGGCGCCGGCGAGCATGCCGAACGGGTTCAGGATCTCGAATGGCAGCGGCCGCAACAGCGCGGCAAACGCGCCGGTCGGCGCGAAGGCCAGCATCGCGCCGATCGAGTCGAAGCCCTGCTCGATCTGCTGCGCCGAGCCGCCGCGGGCCCAGGCCCCCGAGATCCGGTCAGTCGTCGCGACCAGATCCCCTGCCGTCTCGAGCTGGAACTTCTCCGAGAAGCCCTGCAGCGCCCACAGGAACAGTGGCACCGCGACGATGAGGAACAGGACCTTCGTCGGCAGTGCGGCCCGCCCCGCCAGTACATAGGCAGCGATCAGCGGGGTCAGGAACACCATGCCGAGCCATATCCGGATCGAGGCGGCAATCGCGAGGCCGAGCGCAATGAAGACCAGCATCGAGGCACGCGGCCGAGCGAAGAGCCCGGCGGCGCCGTAGCAGTAGATGCCGATCCCCAGGAGCACGATCGGATCCTTGCCGAGAATCGAGGACCAGAACAGCACGCTCGGCATCAGCCCGAGGGCAAGGAGCAGGACGACGCGATCCTCGCCGAGGCAGATGCGGAACGCGAGGTAGAACATGTAGACGGCAATCAGTCCCAGATAGGAGAACAGCACCTTTATGGCGCTGTAGGATGTGGTCACCTCCGTCAGCAGTCCGACGATCCCGCGCACGATGTCGGTCCCCTCGCCGAACACCATGATCGCGAGGGGGTCATTCAGCGCCAGCCCGGACAGGTAGTAGAAATGGGCATCGAGGCCGTAATAGGACTCATAGGGCAGCATCAGGCCGAGCGTGACACCGGTCCGCACCACCCAGAGCATCATCAGCACCGTCCGGTGTTGGGGTGGAACCGGCCACAGGTAGAGCGACACGAGCAGCATCAGCGCCGCCACCACCCCGGTAAGATAGTCGGCTGTAAAGTCGAAGATCCGGAATTGCGCCGCCGCCGCCGCGCCGAAGACCGCAAAGGCCACCAGCATCATGGCCGGCGCAATCAGGAGCGCCCCGATTTCGGTCAGCAGCCT
The DNA here is from genome assembly GCA_039805905.1 of Limibaculum sp. Classification (GTDB taxonomy): domain Bacteria; phylum Pseudomonadota; class Alphaproteobacteria; order Rhodobacterales; family Rhodobacteraceae; genus Thermohalobaculum. The sequence goes on from JBDIVM010000007.1 coordinate 124,753, forward strand.
GAGGTTCCGGGCAAGTGGGCTCAACGCTGGACGATCTCCGGGTTCGGGGCGCCTAGTCGGCAGCCCTTTCTGCACAGCCGCCTGCCGGCGCGCAAGCGGCGCCGTGTGCCCGGTATTGATCCGTGCCGGACGGTCGTGCGTAGTGATCGCGATGACAGCATCCGCATCTGCCCCCCCGAGCCTGCTCTGGCTTCGCCGCGATCTGCGACTCTCCGACCATCCGGGATGGCAGGCGGCGCGGGCCGGGGGCGGTCCGGTGATCCCGGTCTTTATCCTCGATCCGCTCGCCGAGGCACAACTTGGTCCTGCGTCGCTGTGGCGGCTTGGCGAGAGCCTGCGCGACCATGCCGCCGTGCTCGAGGCACATGGCAGCCGTCTGATCCTGCGGCGGGGCGAGGCCCTGACCGTGCTCCGGGCGCTGATCGCCGAGACCGGCGCCCGGCGGGTGGTGTGGTCGCGGCTCTATGATTCCCGCGCGACGGCGCGCGACGGCGCCATCAAGGCGGCGCTCAAGGCCGAGGGGATCGCCGCCACCAGCGTCAACGCATCGCTCCTGTTCGAACCCTGGACCGTCGCGACCGGCGCGGGCGGCTTCTACCGGGTCTTCACGCCGTTCTGGAAGGCGGTGCGCGGACGCGAGGTTCCCGAACCGCTGCCAGCCCCCGCCGGCCTTGCCGCGCCTGCGGCCTGGCCTGCCTCCGAGGACCTTGCCGGCTGGTGGCTCGGCGGCGCGATGAATCGCGGCGCGGCGATCGTGGCAGGGCATGCCGCGACCGGCGAGGAGGCCGCGCGGCGGCGCCTCGCCGCCTTCGCCGCGGGCCCGATCGCCCGCTACGCCGAGGACCGCGACCGTCCGGACATTGACGGCACCTCTCGGCTCTCGGCGCACCTTGCCTGCGGCGAACTCTCGCCGCGTCAGGCCTGGCACGCCGGGCGCGCGGCGCTGGAGCGGGCCGGCGGCGGCGGGCCTGAGACCTTTCTCAAGGAGCTGGTCTGGCGCGAATTCGCCTATCACCTGCTCCACCACACGCCGCGGATCGAGACGGCGCACTGGCGCGGGGACTGGGACGGCTTCCCCTGGCGGCCCGACAACGAGGATGCCGAGCGATGGCGGCGCGGCATGACGGGTGTGCCGATGGTCGATGCCGCGATGCGCGAGATGTATGTGACCGGCACCATGCACAACCGCTGCCGGATGATCGCCGCGAGCTATCTTGCGAAGCATCTGCTGACCGACTGGCGGGTCGGGGCGGAGTGGTTCCGCTACTGCCTGATCGACTGGGATCCGGCCTCCAATGCGCTCGGCTGGCAATGGACCGCAGGATCCGGGCCTGACGCTGCGCCGTTCTTCCGGATCTTCAATCCGGAGACCCAGGCGGAGAGATTCGATCCGGGCCGACGGTATCGCGACCGGTTCATCGCCGAAGGTCATGCCGCGCCGCACCCCGACGCGCTGGCGTTCTTCGAGGCAGCGCCGCGGTCGTGGCGGCTCAGGTCTGACGACCCGTATTCGGCACCGGTGATCGGCCTCGCCGATGGCCGCAGACGGGCGCTTGACGCATTCGAATGGCACCGCCGCCGGGCGCGATGATCAATTTTGCTTCATTGCAGGCCAAAAGTTTGCATAGAATTGAACCAAAAACGGCATTCCGGGGGGAAGCCATGGTACTGGACAGCGTTGCAGGTCAGAAAAATCTGCCGCGGTGGTTCGAGACCTTCTTCTCGATCCTAGGGCGGATCGAAACCGGCACCATCGAGGTTCGGCTGCCGGACGGACGCGTCTTCGCCGCCTCGGGGTCTGCGCACGGACCAACCGGCCGGATCGACATCGACCGGCCCGAGTTCTTTGCCCGTCTGGTACGCGAAGGCGAACTCGGATTCTCGGACATGTATCTCGAGGGCTGGTGGACCACGCCCGACCTGCAGCAGCTCATGGATGTGCTGCTGCTGAACAACGACAATGTCGCCAGCAGCTTTCCCGGTGCCGCGCTGCTCCGTGCCTATGAGCGGCTGCGTCACTGGCTGCGGTCGAACACGCGGCGCGGTTCACGGCGGAACATCGCCTACCATTACGATCTGGGAAACGATTTCTACCGCGTCTGGCTCGACGAGACGATGACCTATTCCTCGGCGCTGTTCTCCGGCCAGGGCGAGACGCTGAGCGAGGCCCAGCGCAACAAGTACGCCTCGGTCTGCGACCGCATGGGGCTGATGCGCGGCGACCATGTGCTCGAGATCGGCTGCGGCTGGGGCGGATTCGCGGAGTATGTGATTCGCGAACGGGGTGCCCGCGTGACCGGCCTGACGCTGAGCCGGCAGCAGCGCGACTACGCACGGAAGCGCCTGTTCGATGCCGGGCTGGCGGAGCGGGCCGACATCGTGATTCGCGACTACCGTGACGAGCGAGGACAATACGATGGCATCGCCTCGATCGAGATGTTCGAGGCGGTCGGCGAAAGGTACTGGCCGGCCTATTTCCGGGCGGTGCGCGATTGCCTGAAGCCGGGGCGCCAGGCGTCCCTGCAGATCATCACCGTGGCGGACCGCCTGTTCGAGAACTACCGCAGGAATACGGATTTCATACAGAAGTACATATTTCCCGGCGGCATGCTGCCCTCGCCCTCGGCGCTCCGGCGCGAGATTGCGCGCGCGGGGCTCGGATTCGTCGGCTCGGTCGAGTTCGGAGAGAGCTATTCCCGCACCCTGCGCGAATGGCACGCTGTGTTCACGGCGCGCTGGAACGAGATTGCCGAGCTCGGATTTGATACGCGTTTCAAGCGGATGTGGGAGTTTTATCTCACGTCCTGCGCGGCCTGCTTTCATGCCGGAACGACAGATGTGACGCAAATCTCCTTGCGCCGAACAGGCTAATTAAGGCAATATGTTGTGGGGAAGAGTTAAGTTTTGTTCTCAGACCTTTTCGGGCCGGTGCTTCCGCACCCGCCGGGGAAAGGGAGGCGAGATGCTGATCTACAGGCTGATGTGCGCGGCGATGGTCGCGTGGGCGATGAACTGGGTGCTTGCGCGGCCGGAGGCCCTCGACCTGCTCGAGAAGGCACCGGAACTCGTCGCGATCGGCCCGATCGCGGGGGCTCTGGTCGGGTTCCTGAACCTCGCCAAGCGCCAGGGCTGGGGCCTTGTCGTCTCGGTCGCCAACGGGCTGTGGACGACGGTGCTCGCATTCATCACTGCCTTTGTGATGTATCTGGCCTATGTCATGGCGGGCCATGTGCTCCACAACATCATTGCCAATTTTGAGGCATTCCTGCGCGTGCTCGGCCAGGAATCCGGGCCGGTGATTGCGCTTGCCGCCGATCTGCGGCTGTTCGGCTGGCTCTGCGCGGCAGGCGCCGTGACCGGGGTGGCGAGCGAGGTGCTCCACTGGGTCGTCATGCGGCTGCGCAAGGCACGGGGCAGCGACGAGATCGAGGAGTTGGCCTGATCGGCCGGTGACGGCAGGTCCGGCCCCGATACCCTGATCCCCTGACGACGGATGCAGGCCGCTCGCGGGAACACGCGAGCGGCTGTGTCGCGGGTGGTTGTGTCCTGCGTCGAAGAATGCAACACAGCGGCTCCCAGGGGTCTGTCCGCGCAGGGTGTTCCGCGTGAACTCGATCTTCTTCTATGGCAGCCTGCGCGCTCCGTCCCTCCTCGAGGTCGTCCTTGGCCGGCCCGTCGACCCGGCGCATCTCGAGCCGGCGCGGGCGATCGGCTTTGCGACGCTCCGGCTCGCCACCGAGGCCTATCCCATGCTGCTGCCCGCCGAGAAACGCGAGGCCGAGGGCGTGATCTTTCACGGCCCCACGGCAGCGGATGTCGCGCGGCTGCGGTTCTTCGAGGAGGCCGAGTACGCGCTGAGCCCGATCACGGTCGTCACCGGGCGCGGTCCGGTCGAGACCAGCTATTTCCGCGGAACGGAGAAGCCGGTTGCCTCGATGATCGAGTGGGACTACGGCGCCTGGTGCGCGGACCATCTGCCGGCCGCGGTCGAGGCGTCACGCGAGTACATGGATCATTTCGGCCGCACCGCCGTCGAGAAGATCGATACCGTCTGGCCCGGCATCAAGATCCGCGCGCAGCAGCGGGCGCGGGCGCTCGCGGAGCGGCCGTTGCCTGGCCCGCTCCGTTCGGCGCGGGGGCCGGGAGATGTCGAGATCACGTCGATGTCGCGCGCCTACACGAGTTTCATCGCCGTGCAGGAGATCGACTTTCGCCATCGCCGTTTCGACGGCGGATGGTCCGGCACGGCGCATCGTGCGGTCGTCGCCTGGGGCGACGTCGTCACTGTCCTGCCCTATGATCCGAAGGCGGATACCCTCCTGGTGATCGAGCAGGTCCGCGCCGGTCCGCTGGCCCGCGGCGATTCCAATCCGTGGTGCATCGAGGTGGTCGCCGGTCTCATCGACAGTGCCGAGAGCCACGAGGAGACCGCGCGCCGCGAGGCTGCGGAGGAGGCGGGGCTGGCGCTTGGGCGCCTCGCGCGGATCGGCGAGTTCTACACCACACCGGGCTTTGCCGCGGAGCGGATCACCGCCTTCGTCGGCGAGGCCGATCTCGGCCGGGCCGGCGGCGTGCACGGGCTCGAGAGCGAGGGCGAGGACATCCGCTCGGTCATCCTGCCCTTCGGCGAGATGATGCAGGCGGTCGCCGCCAATGGCGTCAACACGGGCCCCGCCCTGGTCTCGCTCCTGTGGCTTGCCGCAAACCGTGACCGGCTCCGGGAATCCTGGTGCGATTGATTGGCCGCAACAGCAGGGGTTGAGGGCGAACGGGTACAGGACTAGGTGTAGTTTCCAACGATCCGCAGCAGAGGACCGTGCAACATGCGCGTGTACAAGGATTTGCCCGACGCCGTCGGCAAGACCCCCATGATCCGCCTCCGCAGGGCGTCCGAGATCACCGGCTGCGAGATCTACGGCAAGGCCGAGTTCCTGAACCCTGGCCAGTCGGTGAAGGACCGGGCGGCGCTCTGGATCATCCGCGACGCGGTGGCGAAGGGCCAGCTCCGCCCCGGCGGCACCATCGTCGAGGGCACCGCGGGCAATACCGGCATCGGGCTGGCGCTGGTCGGCGCGGCGATGGGCTTCCGGACCGTGATCGTGATCCCCGAGACCCAGAGCCAGGAAAAGAAGGACATGCTGCGCCTCGCCGGCGCCACCCTGGTCGAGGTTCCGGCGGTGCCGTACAAGAACCCGAACAACTACGTGAAGTATTCGGGCCGGTTGGCCGAGAGGCTGGCCGCGACCGAGCCGAACGGCGCAATCTGGGCGAACCAGTTCGACAACGTCGCCAATCGTCAGGCCCATATCGACTCGACCGGCCCCGAGATCTGGGAACAGACCGGCGGCAAGGTCGACGGTTTCATCTGCGCGGTCGGCTCGGGTGGCACGCTGGCCGGCGTCGAGATCGCGCTGCGTGCGCGCAAGAAGGACGTGAAAATCGGCCTCGCCGACCCGATGGGCGCGGCGCTCTACCACTGGTATGCCCATGGCGAGCTGAAGGCCGAGGGCTCGTCGATCTCCGAGGGCATCGGCCAGGGCCGGATCACGGCGAACCTGACCGATCTGAAAGTCGACTTCCCCTACCAGATCCCCGACGACGAGGCGCTTCCGGTCGTGTTCGACCTCTTGCAGAAGGAGGGGCTCTGCATGGGGCTCTCGACCGGGATCAATGTCGCCGGCGCGATCCGGCTCGCGCGCGACCTCGGGCCGGGGCACACCATCGTCACCGTGCTCTGCGACTATGGCAGCCGCTACCAGTCGAAGGTCTTCAACCCCGCCTTCCTGCGCGAGAAGGGGCTTCCGGTGCCGCCGTGGCTCGACAGCGGAACGACCCGGCCGGTCCCGCAGGTCTTCGAGCCCGCCTGAAGCGGCGCCGCGGGCGGGTTTTGCTGGCGGCTGCGCCGGGGCTGCGCTAGGAAGCGGGCATGCGGCTTCCGATCTTCCACGTCCTTCTGGCCTTGCTGCTTGCGTGCCACTCCGGCCACTCCGCCCCGGCTCACGCACAGGCGAGGGCGGGCGGCGGCGCGCCGGTGCTCGCCCTTCCCGGCCAGCCGAACGCTCCGTCGATCGAGGAGTCGACGGCGCTGAAGATTGCCCGCTGGGACGCCGAGGCCGAGCTGATCGAGAAGGTGCTGGCCGACGGTGACATCGATTCCGAGACCCTGGAGGGACTGCGGGCGACGCTGGATGCGCAGCTCAACGCAATCACGGGGCTCCTCGCGGCGGCCCGGAGTGAACTCGCTCCGCTGGAACGGCAGCGCGGCGCGCTTGGTGCGCGATCCGACGATGTATCAGAAGAACCCGCATTGATCGAGGCCGAGCGGACGCGTCTGGGGCAACGGATTGCGGAGATCGGAGCGCGTGTGCGGCTTCTCGCCCAGGCGGATGCACGCGCCGTCGCGCTGCTGGAGCGGCTGTCCGCCCTGCGTCGGCAGATGTTCACCCGGGAGCTGCTCACCCGCGGTCCAAGCCTGTTCGACCCCGGCGTCATCACCGGCGCCGTCGTTTCGTTCCGGCACGTGCTGTCGGAGATTCACACCGAGACGTCCGAACGGGTGGCACGACGCAGCTTCGGCCTGCCCTACCTCGGACGGGCGGTGCTCAATCTTCTCCTCATCGGCGTGGCGCTCTACTTCGTCTTGCGCGTGCGGCGCACGGCGCTGCGCTGGCTGGAAGGCGCGCCGCAAGTTGCGATTGGGCAGAGCCGGCGCGTTCTCACCGGTATCGCCATGACGCTGGTCCGGCTGCTGGTGCCGGTGATAGCCCTCAGCCTGGCGCTCCTCGCAATCTGGAACAGCGAACTGTTCGGCCCGGTGGGTCAGTCCCGAATCCTCGGCCTTGCCGCGACGTTCATCGTCGTGACCGGAGCCTACGCCCTCGGCGGCGCCTACTATTCGCCGCATGCACCACAGTTCCGCCTGTCCTCGCTCGGCGAGAAGGAGGCCGCCGCCGCGCATCGCTGGCTGATGGGCCTGGCCGCCGTGGTCGGCCTCGACAGGATGCTGGTGGTCCAGGACATGTCGTCAGGCCATTCCATCGAGGCGCTCCAGCTCATCAATACCTGCCTGCTGGCGGCCGGCGGTGCGATTGTCTGGGGTTATGCGCGCTATATTTCCGATGGCCCGGAAACCGGCAACACATCGCCGCCGGAACGGCTGTCGGAGGAGCGCGAGGTTGACCAGCGCAGCGAGTTCGCGATTGCGCCGCTCATGCGATCCTGGGCGCGCGTGCTGGCGTATGTGATCGCCATCGTGGCGCCCGTTCTGGCCGTGCTCGGATACTTCGCCGCCTCCCGTTACATCTTCTACCCGGTGGTCTTGAGCGGTGCCGTGATCGGGCTGTGTGTACTGCTGTACTATGCCGTCCACGATGTGGTGCAAGGGTTCGATGCACCCTCGGCCGCTGAAGCCGGAGAGGCGCCGAGCAGGCTCCGCCTGGCCCCGGTCATTGCCGGTTTCCTGCTGATATGCGCCGCGATTCCGGTTCTGGCCATGATCTGGGGCGCCGAGGTCGCCGATATCGGCACCGCCTGGCGCACCTTCTCGCGGGGCATTCCGATCGGCGAGACCACCATCGCGCCGCTGAGCTTCTTCACCTTCCTCGTGGTGTTCCTGGCAGGCTACCTGGCGACCCGGCTGGTGCAGCGCATCCTCACGGGTTCGGTCCTGCCGCTGACGGGGCTCGATTCCGGCGGGCGGGCGGCGATCTCGGCCGGGGTGTTCTATCTGGGCGTCGTGCTGTCGGGGCTGATCGCGATCTCGACCGCCGGGCTCGACCTCTCGAACATTGCCATCGTCGCCGGCGCCCTCTCGGTCGGCATCGGCTTCGGCCTGCAGAACATCGTCAACAACTTCATTTCCGGCATCATCCTGCTCATCGAGCGACCGATCAAGGCAGGCGACTGGGTCGAGCTTGGCTCGGGTTCGGGTTATGTCCGGCAGATCAACGTCCGCTCCACGGAAATCGAGACATTTGACCGTGCTGCGCTGATCGTGCCGAACTCCGAGCTGATCTCGGGGCCGGTCACCAACTGGACCCACAACAGCCTGAATGGCCGGTTGATCGTCCCGATCGGGGTGGCCTACGGCACGGATCCCCGCATGGTCGCGACGATGCTGACGGAGATCGCCAGGGCCCATCCGATGCTGCTGCGTCATCCCGCGCCCTTCGTGCTGTTCCGCCGCTTCGGCGCCGACGCGCTCGAGTTCGAGATACGCGGGCTGCTGCGGGACGTGAACTGGATTCTGAACGTGACCTCGGACATCAACTTCGAGATTGCGCGCCGCTTCGCCGAGGCGGGGATCGAGATCCCCTTCGCCCAGCGCGACCTCCATCTCAGGAATGCGGGCGAGCTTGGCCGCTCGATCGGCGAGGCCGTGCGCGGCGAGAGCGGCAGGTCGCCCGACCCGGACCGCACCGAAGAGAGCTGAAGGCGGCCGGAAGCCGGGAGGACAAGATGACCGAGGCCCTGTTCCGATCGGACCCCTATCTGCGCGAATGCGAGGCGGTGGTGACCGCCGTCAACGCGCAGGGCGGCATCGTGCTTGACCGGACCGTGTTCTACCCGACGGGCGGCGGCCAGCCCGGTGATGCGGGGGTGCTGGAATGGCCGAATGGCGCGGCGCGGATCGCGGTCGCGGTCAAGGGCGAGGCGCCGGACGAGATCGTCCACGTCCCGGCCGATTGCGAAACGCTGCCCGTCCCGGGCCAGAAGGTAACCGCCCGGCTCGACTGGGAGACGCGCTATCGCCACATGCGCGTGCACACGGCGCTGCATCTTCTCTCGGTCGTGATCCCGCTGCCGGTGACCGGGGGCTCGATCAGCGCCGGCAAGGGCCGGCTCGACTTCGACATGCCGGAGCCGCCGGAGGACCGGGAGGCGCTGGAGGCGCGGCTGAACGCGCTGGCGGCCGCCGGCCATGCGGTGACGACCGAATGGATCACCGATGCCGAGCTTGCGGCCAATCCGGGCCTGGTCAAGACCATGTCGGTGATGCCGCCGATGGGCCAGGGCCGGGTGCGGCTGGTCCGGATCGGCTCCGGCGCGGAGACCATCGACCTCCAGCCCTGCGGCGGCACCCATGTGCGCTCGACCGCCGAGATCGGCCGCATCAGCCTCGGCAAGATCGAGAAGAAGGGCAGGCAGAACCGGCGCGTGTCGATCGGGCTGGACTAGGGTCCGCCGTCGTCCCGTTGGGGCAGGGTGGCCGCGCCGGCAAACAGTGACGGCACGCCGCCGGTGTGCAGGATGCAGGCGGGTTCGCTGTCGCCGATCACCCCCGTGGCGACCAGGGCGAGAAGCGCCGCGAAGGGCTTCGCGGTGTAGGTCGGCTCCAGCAGCAGCGCCTCGGTCCGGGCGAAGCGGCGCATCGCTTCGGTCGCCGCGGGGCCGGCGATGCCGTAGCCGGGCGCGAGAAAGCTGTTGTCGAAGCTGGCAACGGTTGCCGGCGCAACACCGGGCGGCCCCAGACGCTCCGCGAGCCCGGCGAGGACCTCGTCCACCCGCCGCTTCGACTCGGCGCGCGGATACTCGACGCTGATCACATGGACCCGGCCCGCGAAACCGCCCGCGACGAGCCCGTGGATCAGCCCCGCCTCGGTCGGCCCCATCGAGCCCGGAACGACGACATGCGCCAGCCGGACCCCCATTCCGGCCGCCTGGCCCAGCAGCTCGCGGGCAGCGGCGACATAGCCGATGGCGCCCAGCACCGGATCGCCGACGAGATAGGGCCTGCGACCCTGGCGCTCCAACTCTGCAACCCGCGCCCGGGCCGCCACGGCGCGCTCCGCCTCGCCGACCGGCCCCAGAAAGGCGATCTCGGCGCCGTAGAGGTGGCTCAGCAGCAGGTTCCCCTCGATCCGCGACGGCGGGTCGGAATTGTGCAGGATCACGCAGCCGAGGCCGGCGCGGGCCGCCGCAGCGGCGGTCAGCCGGCACTGGTTCGAGACCGCCTGCCCGGCCACCACCAGCGTGTCGGCGCCCTGCCGCAGCGCCTCGCCGACCCAGAACTCGAGCGAGCGCAGCTTGTTGCCGCCGAGGCCGAGCGGCATGGCGTCATCGCGCTTCACCCAGAGGGCAGGATGGCCGAGCTCGGCGCCAATGCGGCCAAGCCGCTCGAGCGGCGTCGGCGGGTCGAACAGCCGGAACCGCGCGGGCAGGTCATCGGGCTCCGGCAATCCTGCCTCCTCGGCTCCTTCGGGCGCTGCCTACGTCCGCAGCACCGCCGGCTCGGGGGCCGGGCGGCCCAGCACGAGATCGGCGCCCTTCTCGCCGATCATCAGCGAGGCGGCGTTGAGGTTCGCCGACAGCATCATCGGCATGATCGAGGCATCGATGACCCTGAGCCCCTCCATGCCGTGCACGCGGAGCTGGTCGTCCACCACCGCGGTCGGATCGGTGGCCGGCCCCATGCGGCAGGTGCCCATCGGGTGGAAGGTCGTGGTGCCGCGCTCCCGGGCGACCGCCAGCAGCTCGTCGTCGCTCTGCACCTCGGGGCCGGGATAGGATTCGAAAGCGTAGTAGGGCCTGAGCGGCTCCGACGCCAGCAGCCTGCGCGCGAGTTTCATCGCCGCGAGCAGCACCCGGCGGTCCTGCGCCTCGGCCAGGTAATTCGGCTGGATCAGCGGCGCCTCGAACGGGTCGGCCGAGCGGATCCGCACATGGCCGCTGCTCTCGGGGCGCTGCTGCCATGAGGCGACAGTCATTCCCGGCTCGTCCTCGAGCTGGCCCTGCACTCCCTCCTTGTAGCTCGCCGGGGTGAAGGTCATCTGGATGTCGCCATTGGCGAGGCTCGGGTCCGAGCGCCAGAAGCAGTAGACTTGGGTCGGGCTGAGCGACAGGATTCCCTTTCGGCGGACCAGCCAGTTCGCGACCTGCAGCCCCAGCCGCCAGCCCCGCGCCAGCTCGTTGATGGTCGCGACGTTCCTGACCCGCGCCGTGAAGCGTGGCGCGTAGTGGTCGCGCAGGTTCTCGCCCACGCCCCGGATCTCGTGCACGACCGGGATGCCCCGGCTGCGCAGGAGGTCGCCCGGGCCGACCCCCGAGAGCTGCAGGAGCTGCGGCGAGTTGAAGGCGCCGCCCGCGAGGATCACCTCGCGCCGGGCGCGGACCTCGCGCGGGGCGCCGCCGCGCCCGCCCCTGAGGTAGCGCACGCCGACGGCCCGCCGGCCCTCGAGAATCAGTCCGGTGGCGTGGGCATGGGTCAGCACGGTGAGGTTCGGCCGCGTCATCGCCGGGCGCAGGAAGGCGGTGGCCGCGCTCACCCGACGGCCGCGCGAGATCGTGCGCTGCGCGTAGTTGACGCCCTCCTGCCGGGCGCCGTTGTAGTCCGGGTTGCGCGGGATGCCGGCCTGCACCGCCCCGGCGATGAAGGCCTCGCTCAGCGGATGGCGGTAGTCGATGTCGGTCACGGTCAGCGCGCCGTCGCGGCCGCGGAAGGTGTCGTCGCCCTCGCCGATCCGCCGCTCCATACGCCGGAAATAGGGCAGCAGGTCCGCATAGCCCCAGCCCCGGTTCCCGCGCTGGGCCCAGGTGTCGTAATCCATGCGCTGGCCACGGTTGTAGATGTGGCCATTGATCGAGCTCGACCCGCCCAGCGTCTTGCCGCGCGGCGCGAAGACGCTCCGCCCTGCGGTGCCTTCGGAGGGCTCCATCGCGTAGCACCAGTTCACGCGCCTGTCGTAGAAGGTCTTGATGAAGCCGGCAGGGATGTGGATGAACGGGTGCCAGTCGCGCGGACCGGCCTCGAGGACGGCAACGGTCTTGGTGCCGTCCGCGGTCAGGCGGTTCGCCAGCACCGATCCGGCCGATCCGGCCCCGACGATGACATAGTCGAAGCTGTCCACGCGCGGCATTCCTCCCGGAGGCTCAGGCTGGTTCCGCTAAAGCACGATCCCGTGCGTGCGTCCAGATGGCGACGGGGGATGGCACGATTATCGCCCCCGTGATCGGCCGCAGCGGTTTGCCCGGAGCGTCCGCGCGCGGTATGCTCCGGGCGAATGCACTGCAGGAGGAATGTGCCGATGGGCTTTCAGTCTCCCGCCGCCAGCATCCGTGCCGCACGCCAGAGTCTCGCCGCGGCGCGCGATGCCCTCGATGCCGAGATCCGCGACTACCCGAGGCCGATCTCGGGCTGCGACGCGCAGTATAACCATCTTCTGGCAGAGCGGCGCCGGGTCCACGAGGCATTGATGGCGCTCGCTGCCGAGATCCATATCCCGACACCGCGTGCACCCTGAGCGGGCCGGAGGCCCGGCGCGCGGCCTGATCACATGCTGGACTTGGGGGCGGGGAGCCATCTCCGGGCCCTCATGGATGCTCCCAACCCGGACGACGGCTCCCTTGGACCGGAGCCCCCTGGCGAACGGAACTGCCTCCAACAGTACGGGTCCGCTCGACAGATAACCCCGACGCAGACTCTTTATTTCGGAAATTTTCATGTCAGCGACATTTCCACCATTGAATTACTGCATTTGCGATCCATCAACTTGCAGTTGCATTGTCACATTTCAATTCTGACAGGGTCTTATACGGGGTCGTATGCTGGTGCGATCACGGAGGCATGGAGGGCGGGTGCTGCGCGACGCTTGCCTGGCTGTCCCGCTGCCCCGGCTGCCGGACCGCTTTCCCGACGGCTGTCCCGATGCTAGGGGTTTGCGGGCAGTCATCGGAGGACCGGCGGCACAATGATCGGCAGCGTACTGGAAGACCACCCGCTGCGCCGCGAGCTTGCCGACGAGCTCCACGCCCGGCCGTTCGTCGAGCTTCCGCCGCCGGGGCGGGTGCTGTTCCTGGCGCTGATGCCCGAGCAGGGCGCGGCGGCGCGCGACCCGGCACAGGATCTGGCGCATCTCGCCGGGTTTCTCGACCGGCATGGCGGCGCCCGTCCGGAGCCAGGCACGAGCCACCACATGGCCGATCTCGGCACGTTCCGGCTGAAATGGGAACGCCACACCGAGTTCGTCTCCTACACCCTCTACGCGACCGGGCCGGCCGCGACGCTGTTCGCCGCGCCGCTCGCCGGACAGCTCCCGAAGGCTTGGCTCGCCGCCGCTCCCGGCAAGGTGATCGCCGCCATCGAGGCGGAGATACTGACCGCCGGCAGCCTGAGCGAGGCCGAGGCGCTGCTCGAGGGCGAGCTGTCGGCAGCACTCGGTGCCGAGAGCCTGGCCGCGTCGCGCATCCTCGACGGAAACGCCATCGCCGCCGGCGATTTCCGCATTTATCCCGGCGGTTTCAGCCGGTTCGCCCTGATCGCGCACGGGCAGGCGACGGCGCGCCGGATCGGCCGCGCGGTGCAGAGGCTGATCGAGGTCGAGAGCTATCGCACGCTGGCAATGCTGGCTCTCCCCGTCGCCCGCGAAACGTCGCGTCGGCTGAACGAGATCGAACGCGAGCTCGGCGAGCTGACCGCGCGCGTCGCCGCGGATGCCTCGCCGCACCCGATCACGCCTGACCCGGCGGCGCAGGACTCGGCGCTGCTGGCACGGCTGACCGCGCTCTCCGCCGGGATCGAGGCCCTGCAGGCGAGGGCGGCGTTCCGCTTCGCCGCCGGGGCGGCCTACGAGGCCCTCGTGAACCAGCGCATCGATATGCTGCGCGAGGACCGGCTGGCCGGGAGACAGCTCTTCGCCGAGTTCATGCAGCGCCGGTTTGATCCGGCCATGCGCACCTGCCATGCGGCCGACCGCCGCCTCGGCGAGCTGGCCGCGCGCGCGAGCCGCAGTGCCGAGCTGCTGCGCACCCGGGTCAATGTGGCGGTGGAGACGCAGAACCAGCAGGCCCTGGAATCCATGAACCGGCGGGCGGCGCTCCAGCTCCGGCTGCAGGAGACGGTCGAGGGCTTGTCCGTGGTGGCGATCAGCTATTACGCGGTCAGTCTCGCCGGCTACCTGCTGGCGCCGGTCGCTGGCTCGGCTGGCCTGGACAAGACGCTGCTCACGGCGCTGATCGTCCTGCCGGTCGTTGCTGCGGTCTGGCTCTCGATCCGGAGGATTCGCCGCAGGTTCGGCGGTGACGCGCAATAGCGTCCGCCGGAACGCACCGTGCTCGCGGCTCCCGCGCGTGGGCTCACATCGTCAGTGCGGCCGCTCGAGCTTTGCCTTGCGGCCGCCACCGACCGTGAACCAGAAGATCGCGATCGCGCCGGCCGCGACGAAGAACAGCGTATTGGCGGGGATGCCGAGAATCATGTCGGCGGACTGTGCCGCCATTGCCGCATCTTCCGAGTCGGGCGCTTTCGGAGCCGTCTTGAACTGGCCGAACTTTGCCTCGTCGCCGAAATCCTGGGCCACGGCAGCCGCCGCGACCGTCAGACCGAACATCAAGGCTGGAACACCGGCCGCCCAGCGCCGCAGGCGCTTCACGGGGTTTCCTCCGGTCGAAACAGTCACGCAGCCACAGCCAGTGCCAATACCGGCCATGGATGCGGCCAAGGGCGCATCCGTCGAGATCATGTCCCGCTCCCATCCACCAATTCCCCGCAGATACGATAGCGGATCGCGACCGATTCTTCAACGTGCACAGCCGGAAGCGGGCGTATCCTCACTTCCGTCCCGATCCGGGACACGAGCGTCTCTCAGAGCAGCGCGTCGATCAGGAGCCCGCCGAGCAGGATCAGCCCGCCCCAGCGTGAAGCCCGGAACAGCTCGAGGCAGCGGGCCGGGTCATCGATGTCAAGTTCGCGGATCTGCCAGGCCAGGAACCCGCCGAACCCGGCGGCGCCGAGCAGCGCGAACCAGCCGCCCCCGGCGAAGAGCGCCGCGAGCCCGGTGAAGATCACCGCGAGCCCGGTGAAGAGCCAGAGCCAGGCGCCGGTGTCCTGCTCGAACAGCCGGGCGGTCGACCGCACGCCGATCAGAGCGTCGTCCTCGCGGTCCTGATGCGCATAGATCGTGTCGTAGTGAAGGGTCCAGGCGATGCCGCCGAGATAGAGATAGACGGGCGGCAGGCTCAGCCCGCCGTCATGCGCCGCCCAGCCCAGCAGCGCCCCCCAGTTGAAGGCGATCCCGAGGAACACCTGCGGCCACCAGGTGAACCGCTTTGCGAAGGGATAGATGCAGACTGGAATCAGCGAGATCACGCCCAGCCAGATTGCCGCGCTGCTCAGGGTGAGCAGCACCGCGAGGCCGACCAGCGACAGCGCCACCATGAAGCCCGCCGCCTGGGCCACCGTCACCTGGCCCGAGGGGATCGGCCGCGACCGCGTCCGCGCCACCCGGGCGTCGATCTCGCGGTCGGTGATGTCGTTCCAGGTGCAGCCGGCGCCCCGCATCACGAAGGCGCCGATTGCCATGGCCGGGTAGAGCCAGAGGTCGGCCCAGCGCCAGCCGCTCTCGATCACCGCCAGCGTGATCCCCCACCAGCAGGGGATCAGCAGGAGCCAGGTGCCGATCGGCCGGTCGGCGCGCGCGAGCCGCAGATAGGGCCTCCAGCCCGGCGGGGCGCGGTCGTCGACCCAGTTCCGGTCGACCGCGTCGCGCACCCTTCCCTCAGGGGGCGGCGCGCTGGTATCAGGGCCACTGTTCACGGGGTCGCTTATGGCACAGCCAGCCGCGAAAATCAGGCTTTTCGTCGAGGCGGAGCTCTCGCCCGGCGCCGCCGTGCCGCTGGGCCGCGAGCAGGCGCACTACCTCTCCGCGGTCATGCGGCTCGGCGCGGGCGACGCGGTTCTGGTGTTCAACGGCCGCGACGGCGAGTGGGCGGCCGAGGTCGCCGAGACGGGCAAGCGGGGCGGCCTTCTCAGCTGCCGCGCGCAATCCCGGCCGCAGACCGACCCGCCCGATCTCTGGCTCGTCTTCGCGCCGGTGAAGAAGGCGCGCACCGACTTCATCGCCGAGAAGGCCTGCGAGATGGGCTGCCGCCGTCTGGTCCCGGTCTTCACCCGGTTCACCAATGCCGAGCGGGTCAATGTCGATCGGCTGCGCGCCCATGGCATCGAGGCTGCCGAGCAGTGCGGTCTCGTCTCGGTGCCGGAAGTGGCCAGGCCCGTGTCCCTCGACGCCCTGCTCGCCGGCTGGGATCCGGCGCGGAGACTGATGTTCTGCGACGAGAGCGGCACCGGTGTGCCGGCGCTCGGCGCACTCGCCGCGGCCGGATCAGGCCCTTGGGCGGTGCTCATCGGCCCGGAGGGCGGATTCAGCGCGGAGGAGCGGGAGCGCCTGTCCGTGCTGCCCTTCGCATTGCCGGTCTCGCTCGGACCCCGCATCCTGCGCGCCGACACCGCCGCGGTGGCGGCGCTGGCGCTGTGGCAGGCGGCGCTGGGCGACTGGCGGGGGGACCCGCGGTGAGGTTCCTGCGCCCCAAGGCCGCCGGGCTCGTGCATCGCTGGGCCGAGACCGTGGCGGCGGCGGCGGTCGTGCTCGTCGCCGGCTGGCATGGGCTCAGATGGACCGGACAGGGGGCCGTCTTCGGCTGGTTCGCGCTCGGGGTCGCCCTGCTGGCCCTGTTCTGGCTGCGCGCCGCGCTCGTCGCCGCACTTGCCGGGCGCCCGGTCGCCGGCCCCGGTCTGGTGGTGCTGCGCGAGGGCGTGATCGGCTACATGGGCCACTATCGCGGCGGCTTCCTCGACATCGACATGCTGGTGCGCATCGAGATCTACCGGGTCGCGGGCGGCACAGGTCCGGTCTGGCGCCTGCTCGCTGCCGACGGGCAGGATCTGGCGATCCCGGCAGCCGCCGAAGGGGCCGAGCATCTGCCCGAGGCGCTGTCGGCATTGCCCGGGTTCAGCGATCTCGCCGCAGTCGGGCTGCTCAGGCGGGCGGAGTCCGGCCGTCACCTGCTCTGGGAACGCTCGCCGGCGGGTCGCCTGCGTTGAGGCGGATCCCGGCGAGCCAGCGGATCACCAGGAAGATCAGCGAGCCGAAGAACGCCGCCACGGCGATGTGGACCGGATTGATCCCGGCCCCGCCCGCGAGCCCGAGCACGGCCGCTCCGATCATGCCCGCCGCCGCGCCGCCCGCGGCCCAGGACAGACGGCCCCGCATGCCGCGCCACCAGAGGATGGCGATGCCCGCGAGGCCGAAGGACAGGGTGAAGAGCGGCAGGAACAGGAAGAAGGCCTGCGCGGCGTCCCTGGTCCTGATCAGGGTCGCCTCCCTGGTGGCGACACCGGACCCGGCGACGATGAACGCGATGCCCGTCGCCAGCGCAGCCAGCAGCAGGGGAGCCGCCAGTATCGAGAGAGCAAGGCGCATGATCGAGCGCCGCAACGATGGCACGGGGTCCCGCTCGGTTCTCTCGCCTGTTGTCAGCTCGTTCATCGCCGCTCCATAGCGCGGACCCCGGGCCGCGGGCAATCGCCGAGATTTCACCCGCTTCGATCACAACTGTGCGCGGGGGCCGGTTGCCGCCGCATGCGCACCGGAGTAGGGTCCGCGAACGTCCTCAGGAGATCCCGCCATGCAAGACCACGCGCCGGGCAAGACTGCGTCGAAGGCAGCGAACTTCGTCTGGGACGACCCGTTCCTGATCGAGGACCAGCTCACCGAGGACGAGCGGATGATCCGCGACGCCGCGCGCAGCTACGCGCAGGAGAAGCTGCAGCCCCGTGTGATCGAGGCCTTCGCGAAGGAGCATACCGACCCCTCGATCTTCCGCGAGATGGGTGAGATGGGGCTGCTCGGCGTCACCATCCCCGAGGAATACGGCGGTGTCGGCGCCGGATACGTCTCCTACGGCCTCGTCGCCCGCGAGGTCGAGCGGGTCGATTCCGGCTACCGCTCGATGATGTCGGTGCAGTCCTCGCTGGTGATGTTCCCGATCCATGCCTACGGCTCGGAAGAGCAGCGGCGGAAGTACCTGCCGAAGCTCGCCTCGGGCGAGTTCATCGGCTGCTTCGGGCTGACCGAGCCCGATGCCGGCTCGGATCCCGGCGGCATGAAGACGCGGGCCGAGCCGGTGCAGGGCGGCTATGTGCTGAGCGGCTCGAAGATGTGGATCTCGAACGCGCCCATCGCCGACGTCTTCGTCGTCTGGGCCAAGTCCGGCGCGCATGGCGGCAAGATCCGCGGCTTCGTGCTGGAGAAGGGCATGAAGGGCCTCTCGGCGCCGAAGATCGAGAACAAGCTCTCGCTCCGCGCCTCGGTGACCGGCGAGATCGTGATGGACGGCGTCGAGGTCGCAGAGGACGCGCTGCTGCCGAACGCCGAGGGCCTTTCGGGTCCCTTCGGCTGCCTCAACCGGGCGCGCTACGGGATCTCCTGGGGCGCCATGGGCGCAGCCGAGTTCTGCTGGCACGCAGCGCGGGCCTATGGCCTCGACCGCAAGCAGTTCGGCCGCCCGCTCGCCCAGACCCAGCTGTTCCAGAAGAAGCTCGCCGACATGCAGACCGAGATCGCGCTCGGGCTGCAGGGCTCGCTCCGCGTCGGGCGGCTGATGGACGAGGGCCGCTTCGCGCCCGAGATGATCTCGATCGTCAAGCGCAACAACTGCGGCAAGGCGCTGGACATCGCGCGGATGGCGCGCGACATGCACGGCGGCAACGGCATCTCGGGCGAGTTCCAGGTGATCCGCCACATGGTCAACCTCGAGACCGTGAACACCTACGAGGGCACCCATGACGTTCACGCCCTGATCCTCGGCCGCGCCCAGACCGGGCTGCAGGCGTTCTTCTGAGGATGGATCCGGACCGGGACGCCGGCCTCTCCCCCCGTCTTTCCCGCGCAGGCGGGAATTGCTCGGCCCGCTCCGGGACACTCCGCCTCCGCCGGGACGACGGCGGATGGCGCGGCATGACCGTTCCTCCGCCACCCGAATGACCGCGCGTCCCTCGAACCCCGCACTCGGCATCCGCTTCGCACTGATCGCGATGGTGATGTTCGCGGTGCAGGACGGGACGTCCAAGTATCTCGCCGGGCACTACCCGCCGCAGTTCTTCATCATGATCCGCTACTGGCTGTTCGCGATCTTCGTGACCCTGCTGGTGGCCCGCCGGCCTGGCGGCATCCGCGCCGCCGCGCGCACGCGGATGCCGGTGCTGCAGGTGTTCCGCGGCGTGCTGCTGGCGACGCAGATCGTGCTGGTGGTGATCAGCTTCGACCGGCTGGGCCTGGCCGAGACGCACGCGGTCTTCTCGGTCCACCCGCTGCTCGCCACCCTCATCGCCGTGCCGCTGCTGGGCGAGCGGATCGGCTGGCGCCGGGCCGGCGCCATCGCCGCCGGTTTCGTCGGCATCCTCCTCATCCTTCGCCCGGGGCTCGGCCTGGCCCGGCCCGAGGCGCTCATCGCGCTTCTGGTCGCCGCGATGATGGCCGTCTACACGGTGACGACCCGGCTGGTCGGCCGTGCCGACGGTTCGGCCATGCCCGCCTTCTTCTGGCTCGGCGTCGCCGGGGCGGGGGCGCTGACGCTGGTCGGCCCGTTGTACTTCGCGCCGATGCAGCTCGCGGACATCGGCTGGCTGCTCGTGCATTCGGCGGTCGCCATGTGCGGGCACTACTGCCTGATCCGGGCGCTGGAGGCGACCGAGGCGGTACGCATCCAGCCCCTGACCTATCTGCAGATGGTTTTTGCGGTGCCGATCGGCGCCCTGGTGTTCGGCGAGCGCGTGGATGGCTGGATGATCCTCGGCATGGGAATCGTCATCGCTGCCGGTCTCTATGCCATATGGCGCGAGTACCGGCTGATGCGGAGAGCAGGATGAACGCCGGCAACGACGGCCGGAGGGCGAGCCATGGCGCTTGACCGCGCCGCCCCGCTGGTTGCTGGCCATGCGCCGCGGCGGCCGGAGAACCTGCGCGGCCTCGCGCTGATGGCGCTCGCCTTCTTCCTGTTCGCCGCATCGGACGCCCAGGCGAAGCTGCTGACCGGCATGTTCCACCCGATGGAGGTGGTCTGGGCCCGGCAGCTCGGCCTGCTCGCGGGCGTGGTCGTCCTCCTTGTCCTGAAGGGGCCGGTGATCCTGTCGACGGGGCGTCCGGGGATGCAGGTGCTGCGCGGCACGCTGGCGGTGATCTCGGCCAGTGCGTTCATCATCGCGCTGCGCTACGTGCCGCTCGCCGATGCCGTGGCGGTCTCCTTCGTGGCGCCCTTCATGGTGACGGTCCTCGGCGCGCTGGTGCTCGGCGAGAAGGTCGGCCCGCGCCGGTGGACCGCGGTCGCCATCGGCTTCATCGGCACGCTGATCGTGATCCGCCCCGGGCTTGGCGTCGTCCATCCGGCGGTGATGCTGGTCGTCGGGGCGGCGACCGCCTTCGCGCTGCGCCAGATCCTGTCGCGGGTGCTGGCCGGCACGGACCGGACCGCGACGACCGTCGCCTACACCGCGATCGTCAGCGTCGTCCTGCTGTCGCTGCCGCTGCCCCTTTTCTGGCGGACGCCTGCGACCGCGACCGAGCTTGCGCTGCTCGCCGGCATGGCCGCCTGCGGCGCTCTCGGCGAGCTCCTGGTGATCCGGGCGCTGGAGATCGCCGAGGCGATCGTGCTCGCCCCCGTCCATTACAGCCTGATCATCTGGGGCACCTTCTACGGCTGGCTGGTGTTCGGCCAGCTGCCCGACCGCTGGACCTGGACCGGAGCCGCGATCATCGTGGCGACCGGCCTCTACATCATGCACCGCGAATGGACGCTGGCCCGGAGCCGCGCGCGCGGCTGAGCCCGGTGGAAATTCCATCCTGCCGGCTCTCGCCGGCCTGCGACTGCGCGCTACCTGTGCCCGGCGTTTTCGCATATCGTCCCGTTTACCCATCCCCCTGCAGCGGAGAGCCGAGCAATGGCGCTGACATTCTATTACGGTTCCGGATCGCCCTATGCGTGGAAGGTCTGGCTGGCCCTTGAACACAAGGGCATCCCCTACGAGCTCAGGGTCCTCTCGTTCGACAAGGGCGATACCCAGGCGCCCGAATTCCGCGCGGTCAATCCGCGCGGCAAGGTGCCCGCCATCGTCGACAACGGCTTCGCGCTCTGGGAGTCGGCGGTGATCGTCGAGTATCTCGAGGATGCCTATCCCCAGCGACCGCTGCTTCCCGGCGACCCGCAGGGGCGCGCGACGGTGCGCCGCATCGCGGCCGAGTGCGAGAACTATCTCGGGCCGCTGATGTCCGATTTCGCCCGTGCCACCGTGTTCCGCAAGGGCCCGGCGGATGCCGGCGCGATGGCGGACGTTCACAAGCGCCTCGGCGAGGAACTGCCCCGCTTCGACGCCATGGTCTCGGGCGCTTATCTCTCCGGAGACCTCTCGCTCGCGGACTTCACCCTCTACCCGCGCCTCCGCATGATCCGCCGGGTCGACGAGCGGCAGCCCGGCGAGGACTGGGGCCGGCACATCCCGGCGCGCCTCGCCGCGTGGATGACCCGCATCGAGGCGCTGCCCTATTTCGAGCGTACGGTCCCGCCGCACTGGAAGGCGTGACGGCGGGCCAGGGTTGCCCGCATCGCCGTAGATCGCTGCGGCGGTACGAAGCGCCCTGCAGGCCAGTCCGGATCGCCGACGCACCGCGCCCGGCACCGATCGTTCCCGATGGCATCATCCGGCGCAGGCTGCCATGCTGGGCGCCCGGACCCGCCGCAAGATCGGACCAGTGATGGGCGAACTTTCTCCTCGATATCCTGCCGGCAGAAGGTTTGGCCTCCTGACGGTCCTGCTTGTCTGCGTCGGCTCGCTGGTGCTGGCCACGGTCGGCCCGATCATTGCCGTCAACTCCGCGACTGCGCGCGCCATCTTCTGGCAGATGGCCGACCGGGTCGTCGTGCGGAGCGTCGAGGGTCTGGAAGTCGCGCTGCGCGATCACCTCGACCCCGCAAACGATCTGGCCGAGTTCATTGCGGAGAATGCCGGGTCGGGGGTCGTGGCACTTGGCGAGCCGGACAAGCTCGCCGAATTTGCGACCGGGGCTCTGGCGGCAGCGCGCAATGTCACGGCACTGGTGATCGCGGATGCCGGCGGGAGTGCGGTCTGGGCAGGGCGCGGGCAGCTCGGCGCGGTTGCCCGGAAGGCGCTGGACGTATCTTCGAATCCGCGCCTTGCCCAGATCGACCGGGAGGCCCGGGGTCGGAAGGACGCTTATTGGGGTCCGCCGGTTTTCAGCCGCGAACTGGATGCAACCGTTCTCAACCTGCGCGTGCCGCTCTGGCGCGGCGACGCGTATCTCGGCTTTGCCGCAATCGGCATGTCCACGCAGGCGCTTTCGGAGATGGTCCTTGCAATGAGCGAGGCGCCCCGCTCGCGCGCCTTCGTTCTCGACGGCGACGGACACGTTCTGGCGCACATGTTCCTCGCCCTGCAGCCCGGCGCCGTTTCTGCCGAAAGGCCATTGCTGAATGTCGACGAGCTGATCGACCCGGTGATGCAGCACCTTGGCGCAGCGTCGCCGCTGTCCACGCTGCCGCAGACGGAGGGGATCGAGGTCACCGAACTCGAGGCCGAAGGCGCACACTATATCGTCCTCAGAAAGGCGATCGCCGGCTATGGCGACCGTCCCCTGGTGGTTGGGGCCTACGCGGACGCCTCGACAGTCGACGCGCTGCTGCATTCGATGTCTCGGGCGATCCTGATCGGCGTCGGGGTGCTTGCCGGCGCCCTTGTGCTCGCGTTCGCGCTGAGCCGTCGTGTGACGACCCCGATCGCCGCGGCCTCCGAAGCGGCGACGGCGATTGCCGCGCTCGACTTCGACCGGGTTCCTTCCTTGCCGCGGAGCAGGATCAGGGAGATCGACAGCCTTGCGGCGTCCTTCGACGCGATGCTGGTGGGGCTGAAATCGTTCAGCCGGTATGCGCCCATCGCGCTGGTGCGCCGGCTCATGCGCGGCAACCGGGTCGGCGCCGGCACCGAGGAGAAGCACATCGCGGTGATGTTCACGGATATTGCGGGCTTCACCTCCACATGCGAGGGGATGACGCCGGAAGCCGTCGCGTCGTTCGTGAACCACCATCTCGCCCTCGTCTCGGGGTGCATCGAGCAGGAGGGGGGGACCATCGACAAGTATATCGGCGATGCGGTGATGGCGTTCTGGGGAGCGCCGGAGGATGTCGACAATCCCCCGCTCCGGGCCATCCGCGCGGCCCTGGCCATACAGTCGGCCCTCGCCGCGGACAATGCACAGCGGGCTTCCGAGGGCCTGCCGCCGGTCCGCATCAGGATCGGGGTTCACGCCGGACCGCTCGTCGTCGGCGACATCGGCGCGCCCAACAGGATCAACTACACGGTGATCGGGGATGTCGTGAATGTCGCGCAGCGGCTCGAGGCCCTGGGGAAGGAGGTCGAGCCGCAGGCGGAATCGATCGTCCTGTTCAGCGAGGCGGTCCGTGACGCCCTCGGTGGCGACATCGCGGTAGACGCGGTCGGTCCCGTCACCATGAGGGGCAAGCGGGGCGAGGTGCAGGTGTTCCGGCTTGAGGGTCCGGGGCGCAGCCGGCGAGGCGGCGCTATGGCATAGGGCCGCGGTCCGCGAGCCGCTCCGGCTCAGCCCGTCAGCGCCGCCGACGCCCTGAGATGTCCGTGCGCGATCCCCCGGCAGTTCAGGATCGGGGTGTCGGCCTGCGCACGGTAGGTCGGGTCGGCCCGGTCGATGGCCCCGTGCCGCGCCAGCAGCGCGGCGATCGCCGCCTGGCTGCCCCGCCCGTTGCCGTCGTCGATCTTGACCGCGATGCCGAGGCCCCGCTCCGGCAGGATGGCGACGAACACCCCCTCGGCGCCCGACTTCACCGCCGCCTTCCCGCGGCAGGCCCGCATCAGCTCGGTCGAGGCTCGGCCCTCGCCGGCAACCAGTTCGGGATGCGCGATCATCGCCTCGCGGAGCCGGATCGCCGCCTTCGCCCGGGCGCCGGAGAGGCTGCGGTCCGCCGTGGCGATCCGCGCCATGGCGGTGGCGAGGCCGCGTAGCGGCACCGCGAAATTCGGTGCCGAGCAGCCGTCGATGGCAAAGCCCCGCACCTCGGTGCCGGTGACCTCCTCGGTCGCCTGGCGCACCGCCTTCTGCAGCGGGTGCCCGGGGTCGATGTACTCCGTCCCGCCGCGATAGTGGCGGTTCGCGGTCAGGAAGCCGCAATGCTTGCCCGAGCAGTTGTTGTGGAACTGGTCGGGCCTGGCATGCCGCTGGTAGAGATCGTGCGCCGCCTCCTGGTCGATCGGCACATGTGCGCCGCAGCGCAGGTCGCGTTCGCCCATGCCAAGCCCGGCAAGCCACCGGCGCGCGAGCCCGGTATGGAGCCGAGACCCGCTGTGCGAGGCGCAGGCAAGTGCCAGCTGCTCGGTCCCGAGCCCCGCCGCGTCCGCCGCCCCGCTCTCGACCAGCGGCAGGGCCTGCAGGATCTTGCAGGCCGAGCGCGGCAGCACCACCCGTTCCGGATCGCCCCAAGCCTCGGCAACATCGCCCTTGGCGGTCGCCACCACCGCGGTGCCGCGGTGGACGCATTCGAGGATGTCGCCGCGCCAGACCTCGGCCAGCACCGGATTGACCGTCTCGCCCATGAAACTCTCCGTCCTTGCGCCGGACCGGCACCTGCATCGCGCAATTTAGAGGGTCCGGCCGTGTTTCGCAGCGGGATGGGGTGGAATTCTCCCCGCGACATACAGTATGCTGCACCGCGCAGCAGGCAAACACCGATGCAAATTGTCCCAGGCGGGCGGTGAAGACCCGCGAAGAACGCGAGAAGAGGCGAGCATGAAAGACATCCTAGTGGCGGGGGCGGCCGCGATCCTAGCGGTCGTGCTGGGCCTCGGCAGCGCCGGGGCGCAGACCCAGACCCGCGTCGACGTGAAGAACGACTGGTCGGTCTTCCAGGCCGGCGAGCAGGGCAGCAAGGTGTGCTGGATCGTGTCGCAGCCGACCCGCACTGCCGCGTCGCGCAACGGCAAGTCCGTCCAGGTGCGCCGCGGCGACATCTTCCTCATGGTGTCGATCCGCCCGGCGGACGGGGTGGAGACCGAGGTTTCCTTCCTCGGCGGCTATCCCTTCAAGCCCGGCTCGAAGGTCGAGGGCACGGTGGGCAGCGACAAGTTCTCGCTGTTCACCGAGGGCGAGAACGCCTGGGCGCCCTCGGCGAAGGAGGATGCGGAGATCGTGAGCGCCTTCCGCCGCGGGTCCTCGGCAAAGCTGGAAGCGGTCTCGGCCCGGGGGACGACCACCGTCGATACCTTCTCGCTGTCGGGGTTCACGGCGGCACTGGAAGCTGCGACGTCGCTCTGCAAGTCCTGACGGACCGGCGTCGGACGGGATATCCCGCTGGCTGTGCTCCGGTTCGCAGATGTGCTAAAGGCCCGGCCTTCCCTGCGCGGGGGAGGCCGATTATCTTTGGCGGGAATGCGAGCCCGAGGCCGATGACCCAGATCCAGTCCCAGCGCCCCGAGGCGCGCGCGATTCAGCCGGACTTCGCGACCCTGCCGCGGAAGCCGGAGCCGGTCGCGCGCCGGAACCTCGTCGGACTGACTCGCGCCGGGCTCCGCGAGGCGCTGGTTGCCGCCGGCACGCCCGAGGGCCAGGCGAAGATGCGCGCGGGCCAGCTCTGGCAGTGGATATACCAGAAGGGCGTCTCCGATTTCGGCGCCATGACCAACCTCGCCCGGGACTACAGGTCGCTGCTGTCGGAGTCCTTCGTGATCGTCCGCCCCGAGGTCGTGACCCGCCAGCTCTCGGCCGACGGCACCCGGAAATACCTGCTCCGCATCGCGGGCGGCCACGAGGTCGAGACGGTCTACATCCCCGAGGAAGACCGCGGCACACTCTGCGTCTCGTCCCAGGTCGGCTGCACGCTGACCTGCAGCTTCTGCCACACCGGCACCCAGAAGCTCGTGCGCAACCTCACGCCGGCGGAGATCGTCGGCCAGATCCTCGTCGCCCGCGACGACCTTGGCGAGTGGCCGGTGCCGGGCCAGCGGCCGCCCGACCGGCGGCTGATCTCGAACATCGTGCTGATGGGGATGGGCGAGCCGCTCTACAATTTCGAGGGTGTGCGCGACGCGATGCGGATCGCCATGGACAACGAGGGTCTTTCCCTCTCGCGCCGCCGCATCACCCTCTCGACCTCGGGCGTCGTGCCGGAGATCCCGCGCGCCGGGGCCGAGATCGGCACGCTCTTGGCGATCAGCCTCCACGCGACCACCGACGAGGTGCGCGACCGGCTCGTCCCGATCAACCGCAAATGGCCGATCGCCGAGCTGCTCGCCGCCTGCCGCGCCTATCCGCGGCTCTCGAACGCCGAGCGGATCACCTTCGAATACGTGATGCTGAACGGGGTGAACGATTCCGACGCCGACGCGAAGCGCCTGGTCCGGCTGATCGCCGGCATCCCCGCCAAGATCAACCTGATCCCCTTCAACCCGTGGCCCGGCGCGCCCTACGAGCGCTCGACCTGGGAGCGGATCGAGAGCTTCGCCGAGATCGTCAACCGCGCCGGCTACGCCAGCCCGGTCCGCACCCCCCGCGGCGAGGACATCATGGCCGCCTGCGGCCAGCTCAAGTCCGCCACCGAGCGGGCGCGCAAGTCGAAGGCCCAGATCGCTTCTGAAGTTGCTGGCGGGACGGGGCCAGGGTGATCCCGCGAGGCGCCATCGAGGCGGCCGGGAAACGAATCGCGCCGCATGTCCGGCGCACGCCGGTCATCGAGATCGACAGTGACGCGCTCGGCCTCGGCCGACCCGTCGCGCTGAAGCTCGAGCTTCTCCAGCACACCGGCAGCTTCAAGCCGCGCGGCGCCTTCAACAACCTCCTCTCCCGCGCGGTCCCGGCGGCCGGCGTCGTCGCGGCGTCGGGCGGCAACCACGGTGCGGCGGTGGCCTTCGCCGCCCGCAAGCTCGGCCTGCCCGCCCGCATCTATGTGCCCGAGGTCGCCGGCCCGGCCAAGATCGCGCTGATCCGCGAGACCGGCGCGGACCTGGTGGTGACCGGGGGCGCCTATCCCGAAGCCCTCGCCGCCGCCCGCGCGCACGAGGCCGCGACCGGGGCGATCCAGGTCCATGCCTATGACGCGCCCGAGACCGTGACGGGGCAGGGCACGGTGATGCTCGAATGGGAGGAGCAGGGGCTCGACGCCGACACGGTGCTGATCGCGGTCGGGGGCGGCGGGCTGATCGCGGGCGCGCTGGCCTGGCTCGCCGGCCGGCGCAAGGTGGTGGCGATCGAGCCCGAGGCCTGCCCGACGCTGAACCGCGCGCTGGCGGATGGCCCGGAGACCGAGGTTGCGGTCGGCGGCATTGCCGTCAGCGCGCTCGGCGCCCGGAGGATCGGCGCGATCTGCTACGGCCTCGCACGGGCGCAGACCGTCGAGAGCGTGCTGGTGCCCGACACCGCCATCGCCGAGGCGCAGCGCCGCCTCTGGCGCGGGCTCCGCATCCTTGCCGAGCCCGGCGGCGCCACCGCGCTCGCGGCGCTGACCTCCGGCGCCTACCGGCCCGCCCCCGGCGAGCGGGTCGCGGTGCTGGTCTGCGGCGGCAACCCATCGCCGGACCCGCTCGCGGGCTGAGGCCCCGGTGCCCCTCCAGAACCGCGTCACCCCCTTTGGCGAGATCGTCGCCGCCCGGTGGCGCGGGGCGCTGATGGGCAATCGCGGCTGCCTGCACGATGCCGCGGGCACGCTCGGCGCCGCCCGCTGGCGCCACGCCAACTGGGTCTGCTGCGTGACCGAATTCCGCGGCCGCCACCGCGCGCCGATGCCACCCGGCGCATACACCGCGCTCTTCTTCTGGGACGAGGCCTGCGCGCTCGCGGCCGGGCACCGACCCTGCGCCCAATGCCGCTACGCCGACTGGCGCCGCTTCCTCGCCGCCTGGCAGGCGGCGGGCCTGCCGGGCGCGCGTGCGGCCACGATCGACCGCGCCCTCCACGCCGCCCGCGTCACCCGCGGCCGCCGGCAGGTCCGGCATGCGTGCGAGCTTTCGGGCCTGCCCGATGGCGCCTTCCTCTCCCGGCCGCAGGAGCCGGAGTCCCCGCTCCTCAAATGGCAGGGCCTGCTCTGGCGCTGGTCCGGGGAGGGGTATGCGGAAGCCGGACGGGCGGGCAGGGGCATTGTGACGGTCCTGACCCCGGCCCCGGCCGTCGCCGCGATTCGCGCCGGCTATCGTCCGGCAGTCAGGATCGCGCCCCGCTGATGCGGCCTCACAGGCCTTTCCGCGCGATCAGCTCGCCGAGATCGGTCTCCGGCCGTGCGCCGATGTGGGAGATGATCTCGCCCGCCGCCACGCAGCCCATGCGGGCGGCGGTGCGGGCGTCGCGGCCGTGGGTCAGCCCGTGCAGGAAGCCCGCGGCAAAGAGGTCGCCCGCGCCGGTGGCGTCGACCACATGGGCAGGCTCGGTCGGCACCAGGGTCCGGCGGCCGTCCTCGATCACCCAGGCGCCCTGCGGGCCGACGGTGACGGCGGCGAAGCGAACCTCGGCGGCGCACTGGTCGAGCGCGCCCTCGAGAGTCGCCGTGCGGTAGAGCGACATGATCTCGTGCTCGTTGGCGAACAGCAGGTCGAGGTCGTCGCGGATCATCCGGCGGAAGGCGTCGCGGTGGCGATCGACGCAGAACGGGTCGGAGAGGGTCACCGAGGCCCGCCCGCCGCCCCGCTTGCAGGCGGCGATGGCCTTGGCGAAGGCCTCGTGGCTCTCCGGCCCGTCGAAGCGGTAGCCTTCGAGATAGAGCCAGTCGGCGCGGCCCATCATCGCCTCGTCGATGTCCGAGGGCGCGAGGTGTTCGGAGACGCCGAGATAGGTGTTCATCGACCGCTCGCCGTCCGGTGAGACCAGCACCATGCAGCGGCCGGTCTCGTGGCCGTGCTCCTTCGGCGCGGGCGGCGTCTCGTAGACTGCCCCCTGCGCGCGCAGGTCATGGGCGAAGATGGCGCCGAGCTGGTCGTCCCTGACCTTGCCGACATAGGCCGCGCGACTCCCCAGCATGGCGAGCCCGGCGATGGTGTTGGCGCCCGACCCGCCGGAAACCTCGGTCGCCGGCCCCATCCGCGCATAGAGCTCGGCAGCGCGCTCGGTCCCGATCAGGGTCATGACCCCCTTGCCGATCCCGTTCTCGGCCAGGAAGGCATCCTCGACCCGGGCCAGGATGTCGACCAGCGCATTGCCGATGCCGACCACGTCGAAACGGTCATTCACGCCGTCTTCTCCTCATACAGGCAGATGTCGCTGATCGGGCAGTCGCCGCATTTCGGCTTGCGCGCCTCGCAGGTATAGCGGCCGTGCAGGATCAGCCAGTGATGGGCGCCGAGCGCGTATTCGGCCGGGACGTTGTCCTCGAGTGCACGCTCGACCGCCGCCACGTCCTTGCCGGGTGCGATGCCGGTGCGGTTCGCGACCCGGAACACATGGGTGTCGACCGCCATCGCCGGCACCCGCCACCAGGTGTTCAGCACCACGTTTGCGGTCTTGCGCCCCACGCCCGGCAGCGAAGCCAGCGCCGCGCGCGAGGAGGGAACCTCGCCGCCATACTCCTCGATCAGGATGCGGCTGAGCTTCAGCACGTTCTTCGCCTTGTTTCGGAAGAGCCCGATGGTGCGGATGTGCCCGATCAGCGCCTCCTCGCCCAGCGCCAGCATCTTCGCCGGCGTATCGGCGATCTCGAACAGCCCGTGCGTCGCCCGGTTCACACCCTTGTCGGTCGCCTGGGCGCTCAGCGCCACGGCGACCAGCAGCGTGAAGGCATTGACATGCTCGAGCTCGCCCATCGGCTCGGGGCGGAGCTCGGCGAGGCGGCGGAAGCATTCCTTGAGGGCGGCGTAGGGAAGCTGCGCGGTCATGGCGGCGGACGATGCCCGGCCCGGCATCGAAAGGCAAGCGGGCATCCGCAGCAGGCTCCGGCGGACCGGCATCCCGGCCCGCGTTGAATCCGGTTGCAACCGGGGCGGGAATCAGGGCTAATCCCTTTGCGGGTGACATCGCGCGATCTCGACCGGGCCGCAGGAATCGGGTGGCCCGGGAGCGGGCCAGGGCTAGAGTTTGTGGCGTCAGCACGGAGTGTCACCCCATGAATGTCCGCATGAACGCCCCGACGAACGCCCCGACGAACGCCCCGACGAACGCCCCGACCAACGTTTCGGTGAACGTCCCGCCCGGCAGCCTCCCGGCCGCGCCGCGGCCGCCGGAGGCCGGCAGCTTCCACTACCAGCTGATGGCCGCCGCGCTCGGCTACATCGAGGCGCAGCGCGACCGCCAGCCCTCGCTCGACGAGGTGGCAGGCGCCATCGGCCTCAGCCCCACGCATTTCCAGCGGGTGTTCAGCCAGTGGGTCGGCATCAGCCCGAAGCGCTACCTGCAGCACCTGACGCTCGGCCACGCCAAGCGGCTGCTCGACGAGCGCTTCACGGTGCTGGACGCGACCTATGCCAGCGGGCTTTCGGCGCCTTCGCGGCTTCACGACCTGTTCCTGCGGTGGGAGGCGATGACGCCCGGCGAGTATGCCCGCCACGGCAAGGGGCTGACGATCTCGTGGGGCTGGTTCCCCAGCCCCTTCGGCGACGCGCTGGCGATGGGCACCGGGCGCGGCCTCTGTGGAATGGCCTTCGCCGCCGAGCAGGGCCGCGACCGGGTCCTGGCCGACATGCGCGCCCGCTGGCCCGAGGCGGAGTTCCGCGCGGCACCCGACCGGATCCGCCCCTGGGCCGAGGCCGCCTTCGGCGGGGGTGAGGGGGGCAGCGAGCTGCGGCTCGAGCTGATCGGCGCACCCTTCCAGATCAAGGTCTGGGAGGCGCTGCTCGCGGTGCCGCCGGGCCGCGTGACCACCTATTCCGAGATCGCGCGCCGGATCGGCAGCCCCCGCGCCGTGCGCGCCGTGGGCACTGCGGTCGGGCGCAATCCGCTCGCGTGGCTGATCCCCTGCCACCGGGCGCTCAGGCGCGACGGCGGGCTCGGAGGCTACCACTGGGGACTGCCCCTGAAACGTGCAATGCTCGCCTACGAATCGGCGCGATCGGAGTTGTGATTATGGGTTCCCGCCTTTCACTCGACCGGGGCATGTTCCCGCTTGCCGTCGCCGTGCTGCGCGCCAACTGGATGCCCTGCGGCGTGGCGGCGCTGCTGCTGCTGGCGGCGAATGCCGGGCAGGGCTATGTGCCCGCGGCGCTCGCCTTCGCCGTGGTCCGCGCGCTGATCATCATGATCGTCGGCTACGCCGCCTACCGGACGCTCTTGAGCGGCGGGCGCGTGCGCGGCTGGCGCGCGGTGGCGACGCCGGAGGGCAGGATGCCCTGGCGCTATGCCGGGGTCATGCTGATGATCCTCTCGCCCATCCTGGTGCTGGGCATCGTCTGGACCTCGCCCGGCCACGACGTCGCGCCGACCACGCTGCCCGGCATCGCCTTCGGGGTGACGATGGTGCTGGGCTACACCGCCGCCTATGTGCTGATCGGCACCGCCCTGCCCGAGGTGGCGGAGCGGGGCGAGGTGGCGCTCTCCGGGGCGATCGCGCGCGGGCGCGCCAACTACCGGGTGATCGCGCGGGCGATGGTGTTCGGGCCCTGGCTGTTCCGCGCCGGCTCGCTCGCGTTCATCATCGGGCTCAGCATGGCCGGCGTGACCACGGACCCGTTCAACGGCCATACCGGCGCCTTCCAGCCGGCGGCGCTGGGGCCGATGCTGCTGCTGACCTCGGCCCATGTGTTCGCCGAGATCCTGACCGCGATCGTGATGTGCCGGGCCTACCGCCGCCATGCGGCCGAGCCCGCGGGCGCGGTCGCCGTCGCGGCCTGAGCCGCGCTCAGGCGCGCGCCTGGTTCAGCCGGAAGAGCCGCGCCAGGATCGCGTCCTCGTCGATGCCGGCGCGCCAGTCCCCGCCCCAGCCGTAAGCCTCGGCCACCGCCTCATCCAGCGCCCGGTGGGCATGGTCGAGCCAGGCGGGCCGGGCGTTGTAGAGGGCGGTGAGGGTCCGCTTCGTCATCAGAAGCTGTGTCTCGCGGCTTTGCCCTTTGTCTCTGGCGAGAGAGGTGGCTGCGAAAAACTGAACAGCCGGGATAAGTGGATTTTCCGCGCAACAGCGGCATGATGCTGCGAGCCAGGAGAAGACCATGGCAAGATGACCGCGCCGGAACCATAGCCCGGCATTCAAAGCGAAAGTCGCGGTGGCCGCGATCAAGGGCGAGAAAACCCTGCTCGAGCTGGCGCAGGATTTCGACGTCCACCCGAACCAGATCACTTCGGCGAGGCCCGCCACCTGGCGATGAAATCCTGCGGTGTCACGGCCGGTCTCCCGCGCTGCCCGGAGCGAGGATAGCCGCAAGCCCGCGCGCCTGCCAGCACGGCATCGGCCCGTGCCCGCACACACTGTCCCGAATTGGCACAGATTAAAAAAACAGCCAATTTCAACCACTTGTCCGCGCGTACACTGTGCCACACACCCCCGCCGGGGCCGCCTCAGCCCGTCAGCGCCCTCACATAGCCCGGCAGGGCGAAGGCCGCCTTGTGGACCTCGGGGGTGTAGTAGCGGGTCTCGATCCCGGCCGCGGCGAAGCGGGCCTCGAGCGTGGCGAGGGGGGTGTGGCGGGCCTCTGAACCGGTCGCCCAGCCGAAGGCCATCGGCCCGCCCGCATAGGTCGGCACGGTCGCCAGGTAGCAGGTCGCATCGGCCCAGAGCGTGCGGAAGGCGCGCAGGGTCTGGCGCAGTTCGTCCGGCTGCTGGAACGGCACGCCGTTCTGGGTGACGAAGATGCCCCCCGGCGCCAGCCGCCGCCTCACATGGCCATAGAAGCTGTCGGTGAACAGCACCTCGCCCGGCCCGATCGGGTCGGTCGAATCCGAGATCACCACGTCGAACCGCTCCACGCTCTCGCGCACGAAGGTGGCGCCGTCGGCGATCACGAGGTTCAGGCGGGGGTCGTCGAACGCCCCGGCGCTGATGCCGGGCAGGTACTTCTTCGAGAACTCCACCACGCCGGCGTCGATCTCGACCATGGTCACATGCCCGACCGATGGGTGGCGCAGCACCTCGCGGGCCATGCCGCCATCGCCGCCGCCGATGATCAGCACCCGCCGCGCGCTGCCGTGGGCCAGCACCGGCACATGGGCCATCATCTCGTGATAGATGAACTCGTCGCCCTCGGTGACCTGCACCACCCCGTCGAGCGTCAGCACCCGGCCATAGCGCGGGGTCTCGAACAGCCTCAGCCGCTGGTGTGCGGTCTGGCTGTCGTAGAGCACGCGGGTCTCGCGGAAGGCCTGGGCGCGGTCGGGATAGAGCGACTCGACGGTCCAGCCGGGGATGACGGGATCTGTCATGGCGGGCCTCCCGCGTTCGAGTCGTGAGACGGCAGCGGTCGCGCGCGGGGCTCAGCCCGCCGCGACCAGCCCCTCGCCGCGCAGGAGTTCCTTCACCCGCACGTCGCCGGCGCTGAAGGTGCGGCGCAGCACCTCGACCGCGCGCCAAGGATCGGCCCCGCCGCACATGAACACGTCGAAGGCGCCATAGCCGATCTCGGGCCAGGTGTGCACCGAGATGTGGCTCTCGGCCAGCACCGCCACCCCGCTCACGCCCTGCGGCGAGAACTTGTGGGTGTGGATGTGCAGGAGCGTGGCCCCGCAGACCGCGACGCACTCGCGGAACGCGCCCTGAATGCGCGCCTCGTCGTCCAGCCCCTCGCCATCGATCACCTCGATGATGAGATGGGTGCCGGCAAAAACCTTGCCGCCACGGCGGATGAAGTGGTCGTCGCGGGACTCGTCCAGCACGTCCCGATCCGAAACGACGGTCAGATGACCGCGGTTGTAACCCGTGTCTTCCTCTTGGGTGGTGCCTGTCCCCAGGTCCATCCCCAGTCGGAAGAGGTGTGCCTGGCTCATGGCATCGCCTCCCCTACCAGCAGATTGGCCCAGTGGTCCCTTAGCGCCCCCCCGGAGGAAACGGGGTTGGGATCGGTGACACTGTGGACGGCTCAGATACGCGTTCCCTCACTCCGGCGCAAGGTCGATGCCGCCGCGTGCCGGAAAATAATTTGGCCACAGTTGGGCCTATCTCTTGCCACGGGCTCGGTTGATAATCGCAACCGTCCGGTCTGCAGCCGGGTGGCGTCGTGCGGGAAAGCGAATGTCACCGCCGCTGGCCTCCACTGCCGCCAGGTCCCGCGACCGGACATGCCAAGGG
Organism: Limibaculum sp.; assembly: GCA_039805905.1. GTDB lineage: Bacteria > Pseudomonadota > Alphaproteobacteria > Rhodobacterales > Rhodobacteraceae > Thermohalobaculum. The sequence continues at coordinate 158,746 of JBDIVM010000007.1, forward strand.
TCCCGGTTCTGTCGAACCGGGTGCTTGGGGCGCTCCGGTGGTCTCTCCCCCCTCTTGACTGCCGGGGCGCCATTCCCGCCTTCCTCCGATGCGTGATGCGATCATGCGTGCGGGCGTTGCTTTCGTTTACCTGCCCTTTACGATTTGGGCGGGAAATGGGCCTACGCGCGACCAGGGACGCACGCAGCACCATGCCGTTGGGACAGGTGTGAACGCCCCGGCAGTTCCGTCCGGAGCTGCCGGGGCGTTCCGCCTCCCGGGCCGGTCAGTGCCGGAAATGCCGCCGGCCGGTGAACACCATGGCGAGGCCGCGGGCGTCCGCCGCCGCAATCACCTCGGAGTCGCGGACCGAGCCGCCAGGCTGGATCACCGCGGTGGCACCCGCCTCGGCCGCGGTTATCAGCCCGTCGGGGAAGGGGAAGAAGGCGTCCGAGGCGACCACCGAGCCTTTCGCCGGGGGCTCGGCCAGCCCCAGCACGTCGGCCATGTCGGCCGACTTCATTGCGGCGATTCGGGTCGAGTCCACGCGGCTCATCTGGCCGGCACCGATGCCGACCGTCGCGCCCCCCTTCGCATAGACGATGGCATTGGACCTGACGTGCTTGGCAACTGTCCAGGCAAACAGCAGGTCGCGGAGTTCGGCCTCGGAAGGTGCCCGCTTCGTCACCGCCTTGAGCCTGTCCGCCGTGACGCGGTCGATGTCATGGTCCTGTACCAGGAAACCGCCGGCCACCTGCCGCCAGGCGAGGCGGGGTGCGCGCGGATCAGGCAGCGCGCCGGTCACCAGGAGGCGCAGGTTCTTCTTCGCGGCAAAGACGTCGCGGGCGTCGGTGTCAGCCCCGGGAGCGATCACCACCTCCGTGAAGATCTCGGCGATCCTCTCCGCAGTCGGCCCGTCGAGAGTCCCGTTCAGCGCCACGATACCGCCGAAGGCCGAGACGCGGTCGCAGTCATAGGCCTTCGCATAGGCATCGAGCAGGCTGGCGCCCCGGGCGACGCCGCACGGGTTGGCATGCTTGATGATGGCCACCGCCGGCCCGTCCTTCGGATCAAACTCGGCCACCAGCTCGAAGGCGGCGTCGGTGTCGTTGATGTTGTTGTAGCTCAGTTCCTTGCCCTGGAGCTGGGTCGCGGTGGCCACCCCCGGCCGGCCCGAGCCATCGACATAGAAGGCCGCCCGCTGGTGCGGATTCTCGCCGTAGCGGAGCGTCTGTGCGAGCGTGCCGGCGAAGGCGCGGCGGCGCGGGGTCTCCTCGCCGGTGGCGGCGGCCATCCAGGCCGAGACGGCAGCGTCATAGGCTGCGGTGCGGGCATAGGCCGTGGCGGCGAGGCGCTTCCGGGTGGCAAGCGTGGTGCCGCCGGTGGCCTCGATCTCGGCCAGCACCGCCTCGTAGTCGGCGGCATCGACCACCACCGCGACATCCGTGTGGTTCTTGGCCGCCGCGCGGATCATCGCCGGGCCGCCGATGTCGATGTTCTCGACGCAGGCGTCATAGCCGGCGCCGCGGGCGACGGTGGCCTCGAAGGGATAGAGGTTGACGATCAGGAGGTCGATCGGGGCGATGCCGTGGGCCCGCATCGCCGCCGCGTGCTCGGGATTGCCGCGGATGGCGAGGAGCCCGCCATGGACCATCGGGTGGAGCGTCTTGACCCGGCCGTCCATCATCTCCGGGAAGCGGGTGAGCTCGGAGACATCGCGGACGGCGAGCCCGGCATCCCTCAGCGCCTTCGCCGTGCCACCGGTCGAGACCAGCTCGATGCCCATCGCCGCCAGCCGGTGGCCCAGTTCCTCGAGCCCGGTCTTGTCCGAGACGGAGATCAGCGCGCGGCGGACGGGAACGGCGTTGGTCATCGGGGGCCTCGAATTTACAGCGGGATGCACAGGCTGCCGCCCCGATAGCGCGGAAGCGGGCCCGAGGCAAAGCCCCGTTTCGTCGCGGTCCCTATGCCCGGCGGAACCGGGCGGCGAAGAAACCGTCGATGCCGCCCCCGTCGCTCCAGAAATCGGGGCGGGTGCGCAGGTCGCCCTGCGCCGTCAGGAACGCGGCCGGAATGCCGGCCTCGCCGGCAGCAACAGGCATCCGGACAAAGTCCTCGTGGCGGGCGAGGAAGCCGCGCGCCTGGTCCTCGCCCTCGACCTTGAGCAGCGAGCAGGTGCAGAAGACCAGCATGCCGCCCGGCACGACCCACGCCGCGGCACGGTCGAGGAGCCGCGACTGGAGTTCGGCCAGCCCCTTGACGTCCGGGCCGCCGCTGCGCCAGGGCAGGTCGGGATGGCGGCGGATCGTGCCGGTCGCGGTGCAGGGAGCGTCGAGGAGGACGGCGTCGAAGGGCGCCTCCGGCGACCAGCCGAGAGCATCGGCAACCATGCAATCAGCCGCAAGCCGCGTGCGCGCGAGGTTCGCGGACAGCCGCGCCATGCGGCCCTCGGAGCGGTCGAGCGCCGTCACGGCCGCCCCGGCGGCCGCGAGCTGGAGCGTCTTGCCGCCCGGCGCGGCGCAGAGGTCGAGGACGCGCATTCCGGCCGGGTCGTGAATCAGACGGGCGGGCAGGGCGGCGGCGGCGTCCTGCGCCCACCAGGCGCCCTCGGCGAAGCCCGGCAGCGCGCTGATCTGCGGGCGAAGGGCGAGACGCAGCGTGCCGGTCGGCAGCAATGTGGCGCCAAGAGCGGCGGCAAGAGCTTCGGCTCCTGCGGGATCGCGCGGGGTCAGATCGACCGTCGCTCCGGCGAGATGGGCGGTGGCGATGGCGCGGGCCGTCGCCGTGCCCCAGTCCGACGAGAGCCGGCCCCAGAGCCAGCCTGGGGTGTTGAGCCGCGCGGAGTCCTGGGCTGCCGCGATCTCGGGCCCTTCGACTGCCAGCCGGTGCCCGACTGCATTGACCAAACCGGCGACCCCCGCGCCGCCACGACCCTGCCGGGCGAGGCGGACGGCGAGGTCGACCGCAGCGTGCGGTGCGGTGCCGGCGAAGACCAGTTCGGCCGCCATCAGGCGCAGCACGTGCAGCACCGGGGGGCGGGGCATCCGCAGCAGGAAACGGTCGAGCAGGGCATCGATCTGGCCGAGGCGGCGGAGCGTGAGGTCGGCGAGGCCGTGGGCCTCGGCGCGCTCGGCCGGGGTCCCGGCAAGCACGGAGTCGGCCGGCATCGCGGAGCGGTCGAGGACGGCGATCAGCAGCGCCAGCGCGCCCTGCCGCGCGACCAGCCCGGGCGTCTCCGGCTCCGGCCTGCTGCCGCGGCGGGTCACCCCCACGGGCCGCGGCGGCGGGCGGGTGCGCCGAGGTCGCCCGAATTCGCGGTGCGGCCCATCTCGGCCGCCTGCTGCTGCAGTGCGGCAATGCGGTTCTCGGTCGCCGGATGGGTGGCGAACAGGCTGTCCATGCGGCGGCCGGAGAGCGGGTTGACGATGAAGAGCGGCGCGGTCGCGGGATGGGTCTCCACGGTCTCCATCTCGTAGCGCGCGGACTGGCCCGAGATGCGGGAGAGCGCCGAGGCGAGCCAGAGCGGGTTGCCGCAGATCTCGCCGCCCAGCTGGTCGGCGGAATATTCGCGGGTGCGGCTGATCATCATCTGGATCATCATCGCCGCCAGCGGCGCGAGGATCACGGCGAGGATCACGCCGATGAAGCCGAGCGGGTTGCGGTCGCGGCCGCCGCCGAAGAACAGGCCGAACTGGGCCAGCATCGAGATCGCGCCGGCGACCGTGGCGGCGACCGTCATGGTCAGTGTGTCGCGGTTCCTGATGTGGGCGAGCTCGTGGGCGATGACGCCGGCCAGCTCCTCGCGGCTCAGCGCCTGCAGGATGCCGGTGGTGACGGCGACCGCGCCCTTCTCGGGGCTGCGGCCGGTGGCGAAGGCGTTGGGCTGCGGCTGCTCGATCACGTAGAGCTGCGGCATCGGCAGCTCGGCGCGCCGCGCGAGGTCCTGCACCATGTCGTAAAGATCGGGCGCCGTGGCGCGGGTGACGGGCCGCGCGTTGTGGGCGGCGAGCGCGAGGCGGTCGGAGTTCCAGAAGGCGAAGGCGTTGGTGCCAAGGGCGAAGACGAGCGCGATCACCGCGCCGGCCTGGCCCCCGATCAGCCAGCCGACACTCAGGAACAGCGCTGTCAGCGCCGCCAGCAGCATCATGGTCCGGGTGAGGTTCATCGGTTCTCGCCGCTCCGTGGTCCGGTTGGCTCCGGTTGCCATCCCGCCCGCCGGGGCCCTATGCTCCGGCAGGCACACCGGAGCAGATATATGGGCGCGGACAGGGCGAGAGAAGAGCGGATCCGGGCGGCGGCCGGGCGGGCACTGGCCGAGGCCGAGGCAAGGCGGCAGGCGGCGGGGGAACCGGAGCGGCCGAGAGAACTCGGGGGCCGCAAGGGGCCCGAGCCGGTCCGCTATGGCGACTGGGAGAAGGACGGGCTGGCGGTCGATTTCTGAGGGGCGCGCAAGCCTTCTCAGGCCTGAGAAGGGGGCGAGGTGCTGATTTCATTGGAAAGTTGAAAGCTGGGGGTGTGAGCAAGGTGCACATTTGTCCCCACCGCGGGGCGGTGGGTGCAGTGCGCAGGAAGGCGCACGCTACGCCTGCTGACATCTCGACATTGACCGCCGTGCCTGGATTGCCGATCCTTGGCGCATGTGTCCGTTCTCGACATACCGAGCGCCCGCCAAATCCAGCACCGAAGGACCGCCCTCTGACGCGTGAGCAGGCGCGGGATCTGATTGCCGGTGCAGGTGGTCCGCATGTCGCCTTGGCAATCATCCTGATGCTGGGCACCGGAGCCCGTGTGCGCGCCATCCTTGAACTGAAATGGGCCCGTGTCGATTTCGACAGAAGCCTCATCGCGCTCGCCGATCCGGACGACAACTCGCCGCGGAAGGTCGGGGCACTGGTGCCCAATGAACCGCATGGTCCGCTCAGCGTTGCAGGACGCTCGCGATGGCGCCTTGACGGACTATGGTATCGCATGGGCCAGTCGTCCGGTCGGCTCCGTCAAGAAGGGACTGAGGCTTGACGCACGCGATGCCGGACGCGAGCATGTCTCACAGCATGTCCTGCGTCACACAGCTGCGGCGTGGATGGCCGAAGCGGGCCGCCCGATGTCGGAGAGCGCGCAATATCCGGGGCACCGGAACAGTCTGGTGACCGAGCGAGTCTATGCCCGTAACAGCCCTGGCTCCCTCAGAGGCGCTGCCAGCGTTCTTGACCTTTAGGCGGCTCAGATGAACCAGGGACACCTGAGCCGATCGGAGGTAAGCGCTTGAGGAAAATGGTGGGCGCGGCAAGGATTGAACTTGCGACCCCTACGATGTCAACGTAGTGCTCTCCCGCTGAGCTACGCGCCCTGACCCGAGGGTGGAGAGCCGTATAAGCCCGCGCAGGACGCCACGCAAGCCCAAACGGGCCAGCGGATCGGCCCAAGAAAAGGGGTGTGCAGGTCACTGCGTGCACGACTAAGGTAGCGTCATGGACTCGCCCTCTCCCTTTCGGCTGACCGAGCCGGAGCGCCTGACCACCGGCGTGGTCTTCAATTCCCCGCACAGCGGCCGGGACTATCCGGCCGAGCTGGTGCGGCGCTCGCGACTCTCGCTGCCGGAGCTCAGGGCGTCCGAGGACGTTCTGGTCGAGGCGCTGTTCGCCAGTGCGCCGGGGAACGGCGCGCCGCTGCTGGCAGCGATCGCGCCGCGTGTCTGGATCGATCTGAACCGCGCGCCCAATGAGCTGGATCCGGCTCTCGTGAGTGGCACAAGGCCTCACGGGCTGAACCAGCGGGTCGCTGCCGGGCTCGGCGTGATTCCGCGAGTCGTCTCGGAGGGATCCGAGATCTACCGCAGAAAGATCCCGCTGGCGGAGGCGGAGGTTCGCATCCGGCGCTATCATACCCCCTATCACGCGATGCTCGAAACGCTCCTGCTGCGCGCCCGGGAGGCCTTCGGGTCGGCGATCCTGTTCGATTGCCACTCCATGCCCACCGTGGCCTTGCGCGCGGCGCCGAGGGTGCAGGGGCGCTGCCCGGAGATCGTGCTGGGAGACAGGTTCGGAGCGTCGGCCGGCCGGGCGGTGATGGCGTTCACCCAGCGGGCATTCGAGCGGGTGGGCTTCCTCGTTGTCCGGAACGCGCCCTTTGCCGGCGGGTATATCACGCAGCGCTATGGCCGGCCGGCGCGGAACCTGCACGCGATCCAGATCGAGATCGATCGCGGACTCTATCTCGACCAGCGAACACTGGAACCGCTTCCGGGCTATGACGGCCTGCGGGAAAGGCTGTCGCAGGTCGTGGCGGACCTCGCCGGACTCTCGCACGGGGCAGAGGGGGTCGCCGCCGAGTGAACGCGGCGTGAGCACGGCACGGCGGGGCAGCCGGCGAAAAAAAGGCCGGGAGAACCCGGCCCAAGTCTAAGGGAGGAAACGCCCAAGAAGGGCTACGATACAGGGTATCGCTAAGCCGGGAGTTTAAGTGCGCGATGCTGCGGGATCAATTCCTGCCGCGATGTGGCTGTGCAAACAGGTCACGAACTGTGGCAAATCCGCTATACCTGCCGGCGTGACCCTCAACGCAGCGCGCGGCCGCGGATGATCGCGTTCTTGCCGAACCGGGCGCGGATAACGTCGGTGGCCGCCTCGGCGCGGCGAATGGCGTCGGGGTCGGTGGCGAAGAGGTCGGCGGGCGGGGCGTCGCCCGGGCTGTCCGCGAGCGCCGAGAGGCCGATGCCGATGAGCCGGAACGGGCCCTCGGCGAGCAGGCCGTCCAGCATCGTCTCGCCGTTCCGGTAGATGTCGTCGGCGAGGTTGGTGGCCCGGGCCAGGCGCTGCTGGCGGGTCAGGGTGCGGAAGTCGGCGCGCTTCAGCTTCAGCGTCACGGTGCCGCCGTGGAGGCCCCGGGCCTTGGCGCGGTCGGAGGTCTTCACCGCGAGCCGCCAGAGGTGGCCGCTGAGGGGTTCGCGATCCGAGATGTCCGCGTCGAAGGTGGTCTCCGACGAGATGCTCTTGACCTCCTGGTCGGGGTCCACCCGGCGCCGGTCGACGCCGAGGGAAAGCTCGTGCAGCCGCCTCCCGATGCTCCCGTAGCGGGCGACCAGCCGCTCGGGGGCCGCGGCGCGGAGGTCGGCGATGGCGTGGTAGCCGTCGGCCTCGAGGCGGCGCGCCAGGGCCTCGCCCACGCCCCAGATGGAGCGGACCGGGCGGGGCGCCAGGAACTCCAGCGTCTCGGCCCGGCCGATCACCGAGAAGCCGCGGGGCTTGTCGAGGTCGGAGGCGACCTTGGCGAGGTACTTGGTGTGGCTCAAGCCCACCGAGACGGTGATGCCGGTCTCGCGCTCGATGGCCTGGGCGAGGCGGGCGAGAGAGAGCGCCGGGGGGCCGCCGAGCAGGCGCTCGGTGCCCGAGAGGTCGAGGAAGGCCTCGTCGAGCGAGAGGGGCTCGACCAGCGGGGTCAGCGCCAGCATGGCCTCGCGGATCTGCCGGCTGACGGCGGCATAGACCTCCATCCGGGGGCGGAGCACGACGGCGCCGGGGCAGAGCTTCAGCGCCCTGAACATCGGCATGGCCGAGCGGACGCCGGCCATGCGGGCGATGTAGCAGCAGGTCGAGACCACGCCCCGCCGCCCGCCGCCGACGATCACCGGCCGGCCGGCGAGCGAGGGGTCGTCGCGCTTCTCGACCGAGGCATAGAAGGCGTCGCAGTCGAGATGGGCGATGGCGAGGCCGGAGAGCTCGGCGTGGCGCACCAGCCGCGGCCGCCCGCAGGCCGGGCAGCGCGGCCCCGGATCGCGGTCGAATCGGGCCAGACAATCGCGGCAGAGCGCCTCCATGGGGGGAGGGTAGCAGGTTGCCGGGAGGGGCGGGAGAGGGGAGTGTAACACAGTGTACGCGAGGATAATGGGTTGATTTTGTAATGGAATTTAAAGGTGGGGTGTGTGGTGGGTGTCGAGCTTGGTCCCGCACCCCCGCAGCGCCACGGTTCTACGGCCCCTGCGGAACGATCTGAGCATTCAATTACCTGCATTTCTGGCCAAATGCGCCACCAGCGGTTGACCGTGCCGCGACATATTCTGATAATTCCCCGCTGAGATTTGCTCGGCCATGTGGACGGATTTGATCAAGATGGTGGAACTCCGCGCCAATGGGGTGCTGAGCGTGCTATTTCTCCCTCCCCCGACCCAGACAGCCTCTCGATCTCGTCGAACACCTCGTCCAGCAGCACCCCGGTGGCCTCGCGCCCGGTGACGTGCAGGCACCCGCCGTCCCGCGTCATTTCGCGGCGGATGGTCAGGCCGGGGTGGGGGCGCATCAGGCCGGGGGGGGGGGCCAGGTCTCGGGGCCACGGGGTCTCGGGGCCCCGAGGATCGCGGGAAAGCGCGGATTTTCGGTAAATTCGCCGGGAGGGCGCGGCGGGGTGAGCCCGCCCTACATGCCGGCGATCCCGGCAAGGATGGCATGCGCCGCGGCGCGGGGGTCGGGGGCGGCCCAGACGGGGCGGCCGACCACGATGTGGTCGGCGCCGGCGGCGAGCGCGGCGGCCGGCGTGGCGATGCGCTTCTGGTCGTCCTGCCCGGCGCCGGCGGGTCGGACGCCGGGGGTGACGATGAGGCGGCCCGCGGCCTCGGGCAGCGCGCGGATCAGCGCGGCCTCCTGCGGCGAGGCGATCACCCCGTCGGCACCGGCGGCGAGCGCCCGGCGGGCGCGCTCGAGCGTCAGGTCGGCGACGCTGCCCGGGCGGAGCAGCATCTCGTCGAGGTCGCCCCGGTCGAGCGAGGTGAGGATGGTGACCGCGAGGATGCGCGTCGGCGCCGCGCCGCGGCCCCGGACGGCGGCGCGGACCACCTGCGGGTCGCCATGCACGGTGAGGAAGTCGGGCGGGAGGAAGTCGGGGCCGAGGCGGGCGAGGGCGGCGACCGCCTTCTCGACGGTGGCGCCGATGTCGAAGAGCTTCAGGTCGAGGAAGACGCGCTTGCCCTCGGCCTTGAACTCACCGGCGAGCGCGAGGCCGCCCCCGGCCAGGAGCCCGAGGCCGAGCTTGTAGAAGGAGACCGCGTCACCGAGCTCAGCGGCCACGCGGCGGGCGGCCGGCGCGTCGGGCAGGTCGAGGGCGACGATCAGGCGGGGGTCGGCGGGTCGGGCCATGCGGTACTCCGGGGGCTGCGCGGGGTCTCCATGCCACGCGCGGCGCGGCGGCGCAACGAAGGAGCAGGGTCAGGGAGGTCCAACGAGGGGGGTCAGGTCGCACTCGATTCGCGGATGGCCGCGGGCGCGCGGGTGGTCGAGGTCGAGCAGCACGGCGCAGGCGGGCGGGCCGGGCGGGGGCGCGATGCCGTGGCGGGCGAGCGTCTCGGCGAGAACGGCATCGATGCGGGCGGCGCGGGCCTCGGCGGCAGCAAGCCGGCAGGCGGGCGGGTCGGAGGCGGCGCGGCAGGCGGCCTCCATCCCGGCGCGCCAGTCCGACTGGACCCGGGCCAGCGCCCCGGCGAAGGCGGCGAGGGTGGCGGCGCCGGCGGTGTAGGCATCGGCGCCGAAGCCGGCAAGGCGGAGGTCCATCACGGTCAACAGCCGGTCGGCCTCGGCGCCCAAGCAGGCGGCGCGGGCCCCGGGCAGGGTTTCGAGCGCGCAGGGCACGCCGGCCTGCCCGGCGGACAGCGCCGAACAGAGAACCGCCAGTGTCGCCGCCAGCCGCGCATGTCTGCCACCCGCCATCCGTCGCCTCCGGCCGTCGCGCGTGCCTGCGACGATTGGGACATGCGGCGCGTGAAGATTCGGTTCACCCGGGCCGTTGCACAAGGCCGGCGCAGCCCCCACATCGAGGCGGAGGGGCATGCCTTGAAGGGTGCCCATGACACTGAGGCGACAGCCCCGCGGGCCGATCTGCCGGACGCCGGGCGAACGTGCTTGAGGAGTGACGCATGAACTTCGAGAAGTTCACCGACCGCGCGCGCGGTTTCCTGCAGGCGGCCCAGACGATCGCGATGCGCGACGGGCACCAGCGGCTGACCCCCGAACATCTGCTGAAGGCGCTGCTCGATGACGAGCAGGGGCTGGCGGCCAACCTGATCGCGGCAGCGGGCGGCGACCCGCGCGCGGCGAGGCAGGGCGTGGACGCGGCGCTGGCCAAGATGCCGAAGGTCTCGGGCGGCGACGGGCAGGTGTACATGGACCAGAGCCTGGGGCGGCTGCTCGACGAGGCGCAGACCATCGCCACCAAGGCGGGCGACAGCTTCGTTTCCGCCGAGCGGGTGCTGACGGCGCTGGCGCTGGCGAAGGGCACGGAAGCCGCGAAGATCCTGCAAGGCGCCGGGGTGAAGCCGCAGCCCCTGAACGCGGCGATCAACGACCTGCGCAAGGGCCGGACGGCCGACAGCGCCAGCGCCGAGGACAGCTTCGACGCGCTGAAGAAGTACGCCCGCGACCTTACGGAGGCTGCGCGCAAGGGCAAGCTCGACCCTGTGATCGGTCGCGACGAGGAGATCCGGCGTGCCATCCAGGTGCTGAGCCGGCGCACCAAGAACAACCCCGTGCTGATCGGCGAGCCCGGCGTCGGCAAGACCGCCATTGCCGAGGGGCTCAGCTTGCGCATCGTCAACGGCGACGTGCCGGAGAGCCTCAAGGACAAGACGCTGATGGCGCTCGACATGGGCGCGCTGATCGCCGGGGCGAAGTATCGCGGCGAGTTCGAGGAGCGGCTGAAGGCCGTGCTCTCCGAGGTCACCAACGCGGCCGGCGGTATCATCCTGTTCATCGACGAGATGCACACGCTGGTCGGCGGCGGCAAGGCCGAGGGCGCGATGGACGCGGCCAACCTCCTGAAGCCGGCGCTGGCGCGGGGCGAGCTGCACTGCGTGGGCGCCACGACGCTCGACGAATACCGCAAGCATGTCGAGAAGGACGCGGCGCTGGCGCGGCGGTTCCAGCCGGTCTTCGTCAGCGAGCCGACGGTCGAGGACACCATCTCGATCCTGCGCGGCATCAAGGAGAAGTACGAGGTCCATCACGGCGTCCGCATCACCGACAGCGCGCTGGTTGCGGCGGCGACACTGAGCCACCGCTACATCACCGACCGGTTCCTGCCGGACAAGGCGATCGACCTGATGGACGAGGCGGCCTCACGGCTGCGCATGGAGGTCGACTCGAAGCCCGAGGAACTGGATGCGCTCGACCGCGACATCATCCAGAAGAAGATCGAGGCCGAGGCGCTGAAGAAGGAATCCGACGCCGCATCGAAGGACCGGCTGCAGCGGCTGGAAAGGGAACTGGCCGAGCTGGAGGGCGAGTCGGCCGAGCTGACGGCGCGCTGGCAGGCGGAGAAGGACAAGCTGGGCGCGGCCCGCGACATCAAGGAGAAGCTCGACGAGGCGCGCAACCAGCTCGAGATCGCCAAGCGCAAGGGTGACCTCGCGAAGGCGGGCGAGCTCGCCTACGGCACCATCCCCGAGTTCGAGCGCAGGCTTGCGGCGGCCGAGCAGGCCGGGAATGACGTGATGGTCGAGGAGGCGGTGACGCCCGAGCATGTCGCGGGCGTGGTCAGCCGCTGGACCGGCATCCCCGTGGACAAGATGCTGGAGGGCGAGCGCGACAAGCTCCTGCGCATGGAGGAGGCGATCGGCCGGCGGGTGATCGGCCAGGACCAGGCGGTGCTGGCAGTGGCCAATGCGGTGCGCCGCTCGCGCGCCGGGCTCTCCGATCCGAACCGGCCGATGGGCTCGTTCCTGTTCCTCGGCCCGACGGGGGTGGGAAAGACCGAGCTCACCAAGGCGCTGGCCGAGTTCCTGTTCGACGACGACCAGGCGATGGTCCGCGTCGACATGTCCGAGTTCATGGAGAAGCACTCGGTCGCCCGCCTGATCGGCGCCCCTCCGGGCTATGTCGGCTACGAGGAGGGCGGCTCGCTGACGGAAGCCGTGCGGCGGCGGCCCTACCAGGTGGTGCTGTTCGACGAGGTGGAGAAGGCGCATCATGACGTGTTCAACGTGCTGCTCCAGGTGCTGGACGAGGGACGGCTGACCGACGGGCAGGGCCGCACGGTCGACTTCCGCAACACGCTGATCATCATGACCTCGAACCTCGGCGCCGAATTCCTCGCAAGCCTGCCCGACGGGGCGAAGGCGACCGAGGTGGAAGGCCAGGTGATGGGCGTCGTGCGGGCGCATTTCCGGCCCGAATTCCTGAACCGGCTCGACGAGATCATCCTGTTCGACCGGCTGAGCCGGGCCAACATGGACGGGATCGTGCGGATCCAGATCGGGCAGCTGCAGAAACGGCTGGAGCCCAGGAAGATCGCGCTCGACCTCGACGGCCGCGCGCTGGCCTGGCTCGCCGACAGGGGCTACGACCCCGTCTACGGTGCACGGCCCCTGAAGCGGGTGATCCAGAAGGCGCTGCAGGATCCGCTGGCCGAGCTGCTGCTGGGCGGGACGCTGCGGGACGGCGAGACGCTGGCGGTCTCGGCCGGCGAGGACGGGCTGATCCTCGGCGACCGGGCGCGGGGCGCGACCCAGGGGGCAACGGCGACGGTGCATTGAGCGACCGGAGGCCCATGAGACATCAGGGCGTGCCTTGCGGCGCGCCCTCGGTGATTTCTGGTTCGAGCCCGTCCGCATGGAGCGGCAGCCGCCCTGACGATCGCCCCGGATCAGGGCAGAAGCACCCTGTCGATCACGTGGATGACGCCGTTCGACGCCTCGATGTCGGCAGCGACCACATGGGCATCGTTGACGATCACGCCGCTGGTGGCGTTCACGGCGAGCGGCCGGCCCTGAACGGTCGCGCGTGCGACGCGCTTGCCGGCGATGTCGCCCGACATCACCTTGCCGGGCACGACATGGTAGGTCAGGATCGCCACCAGCCTGTCGCGGTTCTCCGGCTTCAGCAGGGACTCCACGGTGCCCGCGGGCATCTGCGCGAAGGCGTCGTCGGTGGGGGCGAAGACGGTGAAGGCGCCCTCGCCCTTCAGGGTGTCGATCAGGCCGGCCGCCTGGACGGCAGCCACAAGGGTTCCGAAGCTGCCGGCGGCGACGGCGGTGTCGACGATGTCGGCCTTGTCGGAGGCCGTAGCGGGCAGGCTGCCGAGAGCGCCGAAGGCGAACACGGCGGCAGCCAGCGAATGGAGCACGGTTCTGCGAAGCATGGTCAATCCCCTGCGGAGGTCACGGCCAGTGCCGCGTGGCATTGCCGGTCGATACGCGGAAGATGGCTGAACGGGATCCCCTGCATGGGGGCGGTGCCTGCCCCGCGCCCCGCTACCGGTCCGTGGTCGTTGAAGCGCCCGACTGACTGGTCGTCCGGCAGACATAGAGCGCGATGTAGCCGCTGACCGAGCCGTGTTCCAGCGGCACGAAGGGGCTGTTGACGTAGATGCCGGCAAGCTCCTCGGGCGTGGGCGCATTGCCGGTGTAGCGGAAGGTCCAGTCCCGGCAGCTGATCTCGCGCCGGGCATAGGTGGTGCCCTGCGAGCCGGTCCGCCGGGTGGTGATCTCGACGATTCCGCCGCTGAGGTCGCGGCGCCCGATCTCCTCGTAGACCGTATTCGGGTCCTTGAGCACCCGTATGATCTCGCCTGCCGGCGCCGGTCCGTGCGGCAGGAGCAGGAACGGGGCAAGTGCGAGGATCCGCCAGCGCATGATCACTCTCCAGGGTCGCGGCGCATGGTTCGCCGGGCCGCCGACCGCAGCAGGCGGCGCGCCGGAAGTCAACAGGGGATCGCCGCCGCGCGCCGGCCCCCGACGGGCCGGCCAACCGGTCGTACCCGCCTCCGCCCGGCGCGGTTCCCGGCCTCAGTCGGCCGCGAAGCAGTAGAAGAGCCCGGCTCCGCCCGTGCCCCGGAGCGCCTCCTGGCTGCAGCCGCGCGAGGCATGGGCCGAGTTCCACGAGGTGTTGCCGCCGCCATGGCGGTCGTGGTGGCCGACGATGGCCGAGCCCTCGCCGTTCGAGGTCCAGTTGGAGCAGGTCTTGTCGCCTTCCTGCCATGGCCAGAAGGCCATGCCGTCCTCCTGCGTGCCGGTCAGGATGTCGTGCTCGTTCACGTCGTCGTAACGGCCCTTGATGCGGTTGCCGTTCTCGTCGAGCGCCGTGCGCAGGTAGATGTTCGGCAGGATGTGGAGCTGGTCGAGGTCGGTCGCGATGAGCTCGCCGAGCGCGTTGTGCCACGGGCCCTGGCCGATGCGCTCGCGCGCCGAGATGCCGCGCTTGCCGTCGGCCTGGGTCGAGAGATAGGCGCGCCAGGTATGGCCGGTGGATCCGGCCGCCCCGGCCAGCTTCTGGCAATGCGCGTCGGCGCCTTCGAGGCCGCCGAGATTGGCACCGTCGCCCGTGCCGACGCTGGTGATGAAAAAGGTCATGCCCTGCGCCTGCGCCGGAGCGGAAATCGCACCGAGGCCCAGTGCGGCACCTGTGACAATGACTGCGGCAAGTTTCATCGGTTCCTCCCAAATGGTCCTGATGCGCCGGGAGTCTACGATAGCACACCGGGCGGGGCCGATCACGATTGCTTGGCGGACACTGCGGGCGCGGGGGCGGTCCGGAAGGGCGAGCCCCGCTCGGCAGCGCCGCTCGGCAGCCCCTGCTGGTCGGCACGCTCGGCGCCTGCGCCCGGCGGCTACCAGCTCCGCCCGACCAGGAAGCCCGCCATGAAGGCGACGCAGCCGAAGATGAGGGTGACCGTGACGATCACCCAGAGCGGTGCCGTATCCGGGTTCGGATCCGGGCGCTTCAGCGGATGCTTCACCGGGCCTGTCCACCGGGCCGGACGGCCGGCCTCCGCCTGCAGGCGGCAAGCGCGGCTGCCGCGGCAGGGGGCCGGTCACGCAGCGGGCGGCGGGGCTGGCATCTTCGGCGCGACTCGCACACGTGCGGGATCCTCCATTCGTGCCACGCCGGCCCGCGGCGGAGTCCGGTGGCTGTTCGGTGGGGCGGACGCCATTCTGGCTGCTCTGATCGCTGGCTCCGGCGCCGACGGCCATGATGGCGAATGCCTGTGGCGCAAGCCCGGAGTCGGGGATCGTGCAATAAATCGCACGTATTGTGCCATATGTTGCGCGTGCATTGCAAGTCTCGATATGGCTAGCGTGCGGCGCATGACACAGGCGCCGCTCGATCTTCTGACGCGAACCGTCCGCGCAGCGGTGCAGGCCGAGGGGTTGCGCGCGTTCTCCGAGCGCACGCGGATCCCGCTCGGCGTGGTGCGCGGGGCGCTGCGCGGGCAGAACCTGACGGCGGCGTCGATCGCCATGCTCGCCGAGGCTCTCGGCTTCGTGTTTTATGTCGGACCGCCTTTGGCAGGCGCAGCCCCCGGCGGCACGCCGGCCGCGGCGCCGGGGCTGGCCGAGGAGGCCGCGATCTTCCGCATGATGCCGGCGGCGCCCGGCGGCTGGGCCCGGCTCGACCGGCCGGCGCCGGCGGGGCCGTTCTTCCTGCGCCGCGACACCGGAGCGGACGAGGCCGGGGCGGAGCCCTACTGCCTGGTCGACCCCGCGGCGGAACTCGTCCCGGAGAGGCCGGTCTATCTCGAGGACCGCGAGGGCCGGTCGGCGATCGGCCGCTTCCTGGGCACCGACCCGGCAACCGGATGGATCCGGGTTCTGCGCCACGGCGCGGCGATGGTCGACGAGCGGGCGCCGGGCGCGCTCCGCCGCGTCGCCGCGGTGACCTGGACCGGCCGGACTCCGCCCTCGGCGGAACTGGCCGGCGCCGCGGTGCCGCGCCGCAGGCCAAGCCGGCAGGATGTCGACGCCGCCCTGGCGGAGTTGCGCGCCCGGCTGCTGCAGATGCTAGGCTAGGCCGCGTGCCGGAGCTGCCGTCCGGCCCGGCAATCGGAGGCGCGCATGAAGAAGGTCCAGGTCCAGGGCGTGCACCACATCACGCTGAACGGCGCCGACCGGCAGACCTCGGTCGATTTCTGGGAGGGTGTGCTGGGAATGCCGCTGGTGTTCGAGCAGCCGAACCTCGACGACCATTCGGTCAACCACCTCTATTTCGACCCGGGCGACGGTCGGCTGATCACCGTCTTCACGAAGGAGGACCGCAAGGTGGGCGAGCGCGTGCGCGACCAGGTCGGCTCGGTGCATCACCTGGCCTTCCATGTGAGCCTCGCCACCTACCGGCAGACGGTCGCCCGGCTGGATGCACGGGGGATCGCGCATACGGGCGAGATCGACCGGGGCTTCATGTGGTCTATCTACTTCCGCGAGCCCTGCGGGCTCAGGCTCGAGCTTGCGGCGTGGAAGTTCGAGCCGCCGCCGGGGCTGGGCCATGCGCAGATCCTGCGCCGGGCGCACGACCTGCGGGTCGCGCGCGGGGCGCTGAACATCGAGGATGTGGACCTCGCCGATGCCATCGGGGCGCTGATGGCAGAGCGGGGCTCGAGCCTCTCCGGAACGTGAGGGCCGCCGCACCTGCCCGCGAAGCGGCCTGGCGCGACCGGGACGCAACACATCCGCATGTCTGTGTTTTCATGAATCGGCAAGCCTGTTGAAGGGATAAGCGCTCACAGTTAAGAGGAATGTTGAGCAGACAACGACAAGAGGCAAAAATGGCCGACGGAAGCGGAAAGACCGAGCATCTGGTGGGGCGCCTCAGCGCGGCGGAGCGGCGGTCGCTCCGCACGCTGGAGGCGGGGCGGCGGCGCGAGGCGATCCCGGCCCGCCACGAGGAGAAGCTGATCGAGCTCGGCCTCGCCGAGCTGGTCGGCGGCGCGCCGGACCTGACCGGCGCCGGGCGCCGTGTGCTGGCCATGATCGGCGGCTGGTAGGCGGCGGTGCGCCGCGCTGCCTGTAGCCGGATTGCATCACCCTCACGAATCGTTGCGCCCCGCCACTGCTCGGCCACGTGGGAAACACATTGCTGAAGGGTTATCTGAACGTCCGGCAGCGGTGTCTCAGAGCGGGACGCCGGGGCCGGTTCGGGGTGGGTCTCATGTTGCGGATGGAGTGGCCGCGCGATGTGGAGCAGGATGAAAGGGCTGACCGAAAGGTTGACGCCCGACGAGAAGTCTTCCCTTGAAACACTGGACCGGGGGCCGCTGCGCCAGCGGATTCCGTTCCCCCATGCCGAGCGGCTGCTGTCCCTCGGCCTGGCAGAGCTGAGCTTCGGCCGGCTGGACCTGACCAGCGCCGGACGCCACGCGCTGGCCGAGCTGCGCGGGGCGTGAGGTGCCGGAACGGAGTTCGCCACGGGAACGGGGCCAGGGCTGGCAGGCGTGCTGCCGGATCGATCGCTGCCGGGCCGCAGGATCCTGCGTCCGGCTCCCGGTCGGGACCGGACGCAGCGTCATTCAGAACGCGGATTTCCACTGCTCGGTATCGACGAACCAGCGCTCCTCGCGGACCTTGTCGCCGGCGAACCGGAACAGGACTGCCAGCTGGCTGCCGCCGGGGATCCGGTCGCATTTCCAGTCGATGACCGATACGACCTCGGCGCCGTCGCCGATCTCGCGGACCGAGGTGATGGCGAAGCCGGGCGGCAGGGCGGTGCCGAGATTGTTCAGGGCGTCGCGGAACGCGGCCCTGCCCTGCAGCAGGTCGTTCTGGCCGGGCATCACGAAGATCATGTCCGCGGTGTAGTCGGCGATCAGCGTGTCCCAGTCGCCGCGTGCGACGGCCTCCCATCCGCGCTGCACGATATCGGCACTGCCGGCTGTGCGGGTCTTGAGCATCGTCTGCCTCCTTGCGTTGCGATTGTGCTGCAAGGCTAGGCGGTCTAGCCTCGGGCCGGTATCGGACGGATGATGTAATCCGGTTCCGGCATATGCATGATTTCCGATACGGCACCTGCACCAGGTGCGGGAGATTGCGTGCACCATCGGAGGTTCGCGGGGGGAAGTTGGACAGGTCCGAGCCGAAGATCGCGCCGCTGAGCCCGAGGGAGAGGGAAATCGCCGCGGCCTTTGCAGCGGGCGAAACCCATAACGCGATTGCCGCGCGGCTCTGCATCGCGCCGTCGACCGTGCGGACGCATCTGACGACCATCTACCGGAAGCTCGGCGTCTCGTCGAAGCTGGAGTTGCACAAATGCCTGGAGAGCGGTGCCCGCGATCCCGAGGCAGCCCGTCAGCCGTTCCCGGCGCGGCCAGACAAGCCGTCGATCGCGGTGCTGGCCTTCGCAAACATGTCCGGCGACCCCGGGCAGGAGTACTTTTCGGACGGGATCTCCGAGGACATCATCACGGCGCTGTCGCGCTCGCCCTGGCTCTTCGTCATCGCCCGCAACACGACCTTCACCTACAAGGGCCAGAACGCCGACGTGCGGCAGATCGCGGACGAGCTTGGCGTCAGGTTCGTGCTCGAGGGCAGCGTCCGGCGGGCCGGCGACCGGATCAGGGTCACGGCGCAGCTGATCGACGGCACGACCGGCGGGCATGTCTGGTCGGAACGCTATGACGGCCGGCTCACCGACGTGTTCGACCTGCAGGACGAGATCACCCGGAACGTCGTCGCCTCGATCCAGACCCGGGTCCACCTGACCGCGACGGACGAGCCGGTCGAGCGCAGCGCGCGGCCCGACCTGACGGTCTGGGAACTGACCATGCGGGCCTGGCACCTGCTCTACGATTTCACGCCCGAGGCGTTCGCGACCGCCCGTGCCCTGCTCGAACGCGCGCTCGCCCGCGATCCGGACAGTGCCGAGGCCACCATGGTGCTCTCGCTGATCCATCACCACACCGCGCTGATGGGGTTCGCGGACGACTTCACCGCCACGATGACGACGGCCCACGAGCTCGGACGGCGCGCGACCCGGCTGGACCAGCGCAACGAATATGCCCACTGGGCCTTCGGCATCAGTGGCTGGGGTCTTCACCGCCACGAGGAATCGATCGCCGCACTGGAGCGGGCGGTGGAGCTCAATCCGAACTGTTCGCTGGCCTATGGCAGCCTCGGGACGGCGCTGGCGCTGGTCGGCCGCACCGACGAGGCGATCGTCAATCAGCAGATCGCCATCCGCTCGAACCCGCGCGACCCCAGCATCTTCTTCCGCTTCAGCGGGATGGCCATTGCGCATTATCTGGCCGGCCGGTTCGATGACGCTGCCGACTGGGCCGGTCGCGCGATCCACCGGATGCCGCAATGGTACCTCGCGCATTTCCTCGTCGCGGCCAGTCACCAGCGGGCGGGGCGGCACGAGGCCGCGCGCGCCGCGATCGCGCGCTGCCGCGAGCTGCTGCCCGGCGCCTCCGTCGCGGACATCGACCGGGTTCCCCTGAGGGACCCGGCTGCGATGGGACTGCTGCGCCACTGCCTGCGCGAGGCGGGGCTGCCGGGGTGAGGCGCAGGATAGCTCCGGCCCGCCCGCCTCAGCTCCGGTCGAGCACCTCCACCGCCAGGATCGTCGGCAGGTGGCGGGCGACCTCGGCCCAGCTCTCGCCCTCGTCCAGGCTGGCGAAGACCGAGCCGCTGTTGGTGCCGAAATAGATGCCGGCCGGGTCGCGCCGGTCGCCGGCCATGGCCTGGCGGAGCACGGTGAAGTAGCAGCCCCGCTGCGGCAGCCCCTGGCGCATCGCCTGCCAGCTGGCGCCGCCATCGCGCGAGCGCCAGACCGCGGCGGCGGCATCGGGCGGGAAGCGGCCGGCCATGTCGCCGTTGAGCGGCAGGGTCCAGAGCGTGTCCGGGTCGCGGGGGTGGATGCGGATCGGGAAGCCGAAGGTCGAGGGCAGGCCTGGGGTGATGTCGTCCCAGCTGCGCCCGCCATCGGCCGAGCGCCAGACGCCGTGGTGGTTCTGCTGGTAGAGCAGGTCGGTGTCGCCCGGCGCGCGCATCATGTTGTGGACGCAGTGCCCGACCTCGCCGTCGCGCGGGGCGGCCGGGTGATCGTGATGGTGCCCGCACGCCTCGGCGTTCGAGAGGCGGTTGCGCCGCTCCCAGGTGGCGCCGCCGTCCTCGGTGGCGAAGACACCGGCGGCCGAGATGCCGACCCAGAGCTTCCGGGCGTCCGCCGGGTCGGGGACGATGGTATGCAGCACCAGCCCGGCCGCGCCCGGGTTCCAGCTGCCGGCCGAGGGGTGGTCGCTGAGGCCCTGCACCCGCTGCCAGGTCCGGCCGCCGTCGCGGCTCGCGAGCAGGCTCGCCGGCTTGGTGCCGGCATAGAGCGTGCCGTGGGTGTGGCAGAGCGACCAGATCTGGGCGAACCCGTCGCCGAAGGGCAGCGGCGCGTCGGTCCAGCCGACCATGCGGGCGAAGTCGGCGTCGTTGCGGGCCCACTCGTCCATGGTGCCCTTGGTCAGCCGGGCCACCTCCCAGCTCGCCCCGCCGTCCTCCGAGCGCCAGACGCCGGCACCATGCCAGTCGCCGCCGCCGCCGGCCCAGAGCATGCCGGTCGCGGGATCGCCGGTCATGTGGTTGATCGGCCAGCCGTTGCAGAACGGGCCCGAGACCTCCCAGCCGCTGCGGTTGCGGCCGCCATCGAGCAGGAAGGCGCCCTTGGTGGTGCCGATCAGGACGGTGAGGCCATTCGCAGCCATCGTTTTCCCCTTTGCCATTTTTGCCGCAGGTTAGCACGGGGCCAGCGGGCGCGACAGCCGCGCCGCCATGCGGCGGATGGCAGGCCGCGACATTTCCGTCCTGTGTCCCTCTTGGCGGATCGCGCCGTGCACGCGTATCGTCGGCAGCCGTTGCGGCACGCACAGGCGGGAGAAGACGATGAAAGGTTACTGGCTCATCCTCGGGACCGAGGTCGCCGACCGGGAGGCGCAGGCCGAGTATGGCAGGCTGTGGGCGCCGATCGCGCAGAAATACGGGGCCCGCCTCAACCCGACGACGGTTCCGCCGGAGCTGAAGGAGGCGCGCAACACGGCGCGCGTCGTCATCGTCGAGTTCCCGTCGCTGGAGGCGGCCCGGGCCTGCTATGGCGACCCGGCCTATCAGGACGCGATCCCGTTCGCCCTGCGGGCCTCGAAGCGGGACCTGGTGATCCTGGCCGGAGATCTGGCCTAGCCGGAGACCGCGCCCGCGGAGCGGCGAGGGCCCCCGCGGTCGCGCGCGCCGGCCGGACAGTCGCGGGCGCGGCGCGCTCTCCTGGCAAAGTCATGAGACTTGAAAATCCACTATTAATAGAGTGTTGTGAGAGTTTCTTTACTTTTTGTGAATGAGAGTCTATCCTGTGCTGGGTGGATGTTCAGGAGCTCGAGATGCCCTTCAGACTGTTCGCGGCCGCCTATGCGGCCGGATGCGTGTTGCTGATGGCCGGGCCGGCGGCAGCCTATGTCGATCCCGGCACCGGAAGCATGGTGGTGCAGATGCTGGTGGCGGGCGCTGCGGCCGGGTTCACCACGATCGGCCTCTGCTGGTCGCGGCTGAAGGCATGGCTGCGGCGCGACGGGCCTGCCGGGCCGCAAAAACCCGACTGAGCCGATGACCGGCAGCACGCGGCTCGCGGGTTCGTTCCGCGACCCCTCGGGATCCGTGCATGACGTGGGTGGCCGCATCCTGCGCACCGTCACCGACCATGCGGCGGCCGAGTACGAGGCGCTGCGCGACCAGGGCCTCTACCGGCGGCTCGCGGAACACGGGTGGCTGGTCGATGCGGCCGAGGTCGGGCTTCCGGCGCTCGGTGCGGCGCAGGGGCTGGCGGAAGCGGCCGAGGAAGCGGCGCCGCGCTACCTGATCGAGCATCCGCGGGTTCCGCACCTGTCGTTTCCCTATGAGTGGTCGTTCCCGCTGCTGCGCCGCGCGGCGCTGCTGCATCTCGACCTCCACCTTGCCGCGTTCGATGCCGGCGCGACGCTCTCGGACGCGAGCGCCTACAACGTGCAGTTCCGCGGGCCGCGGCCGGTGTTCATCGACCTCTTGTCGCTGCGGCGCTACCGCGAGGGAGAGTACTGGACCGGGCACCGGCAGTTCTGCGAGCAGTTCCTGAACCCGCTGCTGCTGCGGGCGCTCATCGGGGTCGCGCACAACGCCTGGTTCCGGGGCGCGCTCGAGGGCATCCCGACCGCCGCGCTCGCGCGGCTGCTGCCGCTCCGGCGCAGGCTTTCCCTGAACATCCTCGTCGACGTCGTCCTGCCGGCGCGGATGCAGCGCCGGGCGCTCGGCGATGACGCGACCGCCCTGGCGCGGTCGGTCGCGCGCCGGCCGCTTCCGCGGGCGGCCTACCGGGCGATGCTGGCCCGGCTCCGCAACTGGATCGACCGGCTGAGCCCGGCCGATACCGGCAGGACGGTCTGGGGCGACTACAGCGAGACCCACGGCTATGCCGACGACGAGGTGGAGGCGAAGCGCCGCTTCGTCGGCGCGTTCATCGCCGGCCTGCGCCCGGAGACGGTCTGGGATCTCGGCTGCAACACGGGCGACTACGCCGAGCTTGCGCTCGCGAGCGGCGCCCGGCGGGTCATCGGCTACGATGCCGACCAGGGGGCGCTGGAGCGGGCCTTCGCCCGGGCCGAGGCCCGGTCGCTCGACTTCCTGCCGCTCTACATGGACGCCGCCAATCCGAGCCCGGACCAGGGCTGGCGCCAGGCCGAGCGCGCGGGCTTCGCCGCGCGGGCCGGAGCGGACGCGGTGATCGCGCTCGCCTTCGCGCACCATCTGGCGATCGGGCGCAACGTGCCCCTGCCGCAGGTCGTCCGCTGGCTGACCGGCCTCGCGCCCGCGGGCGTCATCGAGTTCGTCGAGAAGACCGACCCGACCGTGCGGCGGATGCTGGCGCTGCGCGAGGACATCTTCCCCGGCTACACCGCCGAGGCCTTCGAGGCGGCGCTGTCGCGCGAGGCGCGGATCGTCCGGGCCGAAACCGTGTCGGCCAGCGGCCGGCGGCTCTACCAGTTCGAGCGGGGGTGAGGCGATGATGCGGGTTCCCGTCTCGTCTGGGATTCGCGGCAAGGCGGATCGCGGCCTCGGCCGACGCCGGCAACTGGCAATCCTTCACGGGATACAGCCGGCGGCCCTGAGCGCAAGGGCGGCATGCCGATGAAGTTCCTGATCAGTCTTCCTCTCTACCCCCTGCTCTTTCTGGTCGGCTCGCCTTTGCGGTTCTATGCGGACAATGCGCTCACATTCGAATTGTTCCATGCCGTCCGGGCGGCCCTGGTGCTTCTGGCCGGAGGGGCAGCCGTGCTCTTCGTGCTCCGCTTCGCCCTGCGTCGTGCCGATGCAGCCGGCTACGCCCTGTTCATGGCCACCAGTGCGATCCTGTTCATCGGCCCGGACCCGGTCATGCTCGCGATAGGGGCCTGTCTCGCCATCCTGCTGGCTCGCGCCATCGGATGGCTCGGGCTGGCCCGCAATGCGACGGTGATCGCAAACGTCGTCACCCTCTCGCTTCTGGTCCTGTCCGCTCTCCAGATCGTCGCCGGAGAGAGATTCCATTCGCGGAGTGCGTCGGAGCCCTTGCGCTTCGGTCCGCTTGCGGGCGCCGGCACCGACGCGCTTGCCGTCCATGGCCAACTTCCGTCGATTGTCCATGTCGTGCTGGACGCCTATGGCGGCACGACGGCGCTCCGGCAGATGTTCGGTTTCGACAACACACCGCATCTGGACGCGCTGCGACAGCTGGGCTTTCTGGTCTTCGAGGATGTGCCGGTGCCCTTCAACCAGACGCTCCTGTCGATGTCGGCGGTGATGAACGCCGAGTATCCGCCGCTCGGAGAGCAACCGCTGCGGGACATGGCGCCCCTCGATCTGCGGATGGTCCTCTCAAATGCCGTGATCGACAGCGCCGCGAGCCGGGTGTTCCGGGACAATGGCCACACGCGATACTACTCGGTCGCGAAGTTTGGCAGCTTTCCGTATCCGGCGGACGGACATGTCATCAGCGCCGAGCAATCGCCTCTGGCTTTGTCCCTGTTCGACGTCCATTTCCTCGCTGTCAAACTGAGGCATTGGGGAGAACTGCCATTCTCGCCGGAATCGACTGCGGCGGCGCACATCGCGCAGACGAAGCTGACCCTCTCGCCCGAGATCACTGACGACCTCTCGCCTCCCTTTTTCCTTTATTCTCATGTCCTTGCCCCCCATCCCCCGTTGATGACCGATCGCGATGGGCAACCGATGGCACGGTGGAGGTTCAGCCTGATGAGTGATGGCGATCATGGGCATGGGCTCAATCCGGTGCTCCAATCGGAATACCGCGAAGGCTACATCGGGAATGTTCAGTCCACCAATCGCGCGGTTCTCGCGCAGGTCTCGCGCATGATCGAAGAGATCGACGGCCCATTGGTGATCATCATTCACGGGGATCATGGCGGCGGCTTGCGTCTCGCGCACGAGAGCGCCGAGCAGACCTGCCTCATGGAGCGGATGCACACGACGGTCGCGATCTACGCCAACGTGCCGGAGATCCGGGCGGCGCTGGAGCGGCAGGGGCTGTCGAACATCGTCAACATCTACCGGGTGATCTTCTCTGCCCTGCTGGACCGTCCGCTGGAACCGCTCGAAGGCCAGTTCTTTGCCAGATGGAGCGACCCGGCCCACCCGGTTTCGCTGGATGGCATGGACTTCAATCGCAACTGCGACTGAGCGGCCTCACAGCCGGTCCCGCAGGCTGTACCAGGTCATCGCCGCGGCCATCAGCGGCGCGCGGAACCAGTCGCCGCCGGGGAATTCGGGGGTTGGCATCCGGGCGAGCACGTCCCAGCGCTCCATGACGCCGGCCACCGCCTCGGCCGCCACCCTGCCGCCCATGCAGCCCATGTGGATGCCCGAGCCTGACCAGCCGGAGATCGCCCAGAGATTGCCCTCGAGCCGCTGGAAGGCGGGAAAGCGGGTGCCGGTGATCGCCAGCGTGCCGCCCCAGGCATGGGTGATCCGCGCATCCGCAAGCTGCGGGTAGATCTCGAGCATCTTGCGCCGCACCAGCCCGGCCATGTCGGCCGGGAAGCGTCTGCCATAGGTCTCGCCGCCGCCCCAGAGCATCCGGTGGTCCGGGCTGAGGCGGAAGTAGTTGACCACGAACTTGGTGTCGGCGACGGCGATGTTGTCGCGGATCAGCGCCCGGGCCCGCGCGGGGCCCAAGGGCTCGGTCGCTATCATGAAGTTGTTGATCGGCATGACGCGGCGCTGGTGGCGCGGCACCAGCCCGTCGAGATAGCCGTTGCAGGCGAGGATCACATGGGCGGCGCGCACCGCGCCCGCTGCGGTCGTGACCCGGCCGGGGGCGATGGCGGTGACCCGGCTGCGCTCGAAGATCCGCGCCCCGGCGGCCGCGGCGGCCCGGCCGATGCCGAGGGCGAGGCGGAGCGGGTGGAGATGCGCCCCGGCCATGTCGAGATGGCCGGCATGGTAGCGCGCGGTGCCGAGCATCTGGGCAAGCTCGTCGCGCGGCACCGGGCGGGCCGTGCCGTGGCCGTAGTTGCGCGCCAGGTACTCGGCCTCGGCGAGCACGCCGGGCGCGTGGCGGGCCTTCCAGGCGCATTCGAGGTAGCCGGGCGTCAGGTCGCAGTCGATGCCGTGCTGCGCAACCAGGTCCTTGACCAGCCGGTTGGCGGCGAGGGCGATGTCCCAGACCTTGCGCGCGTCGTCGCGGCCGACCAGGCGCTCGTAGCTGTGCATGTCGGCGCGCGGACCGATGCCGAGCTGACCGCCGTTTCGCCCCGAGGCGCCCCAGCCGATGCGGTTGGCCTCGACGAGCGCGGTGGAAAGGCCGCGCCCGGCGAGATGCAGCGCGGCCGAGAGCCCGGCATAGCCGCCGCCGATGACGCAGACATCGGCCTTGACCTCGCCTTCGAGGAGCGGGTGGTCGGGCATCGCGCCGGCGGTCGCGGCATACCAGCTCGCCGGATGCGTCCCGGGCGTGTCGTTCGCCGTGAGATAGCCCGCCACGGGATGTCCGCCCGTCAGCCGAGATTCGGCGCCGTCGCCTTGTAGCTCGGCAGTGCCTGCGCACGCGCCCACCAGTCGGCGAAGCCGGGCACGTCGAAGACCTTGCCCTTGTCCTCGGTCATGTCGACATAGAAGCAGACCGGGGCGAGGAAGAAGTCGGCGAGCGTCGGGCTGGTGCCGGCGATCCAGGGATCCTTGCCGCGCAGCTTCATCAGCTCGGTCAGCACCAGCCGCGACTTGCCGATGCAGTCCTGGCGCACCTCCTCGTTCTTGCCGCCGACGAAGTCCGGGAACAGGTGATAGGCGGCGACGCCGACCAGCGCGCCATAGCCGTAATTGTCGACAAGCGCGATCCCCATGTCCATGCGTGCCCGGTCCTTCGGGTTGCCGGGGATCAGGGACTTGCCCGGCAGCACGTCGTTCAGGTAACGCGCGATCGCCGAGGTCTCGATGACCCGCATGCCGTTGTGCTCGATCACCGGCACCTTGCCGAAGGGGTGGCGCTTCAGGTGCTCCGGCTGGCGCGTCTCGCCGGCCAGCACGTTGACGGGCACCTGGTCGTATTTTGCACCTTTCTCGTTCAGCAGCATCCGCACGGTGCGGACATAGGTCGAGGCGTCGAAGCCGTAGAGGGTCAGGGTGGTGGCCATGTGAGAATCCTTTCCTGCCGGTCGGGACGCGGCGACTCCGCGCCCGGGTGAGGCGGATGAGTGTGGTCCCGGACGGGCCGAAATCAACGCCCCCCGCAATGCCCTCCTAGAGTGCTCCCCGGCGGGTCAGTTCGTCCGCCAGGTCGTCGAGGGTCCTGCGCGCGCGCTCGACGAAGGTGTCGATCTCCTCGCGGGTGATGACCAGCGGCGGCGAGACGATCATGGTGTCCCGCGTCGCGCGCATCACCAGGTGGTTCTTGCCGATCGAGATGTCGCGGCAGAGCGTGCCGGTGGCGCCCTCGTTCGGGAAGCGGGTGCCGGTTGCCTTGTCCCTGACGAGCTCGAGCGCGCCCACGAGGCCCTTCATGCGGGTCTCGCCGACCAGCGGGTGGTCGGCCAGGCTCGCCCAGCGCGCCTGCATGTAGGGGCCGGTGTCGTCGCGGACGCGCTCGACCAGCTTCTCCTCCTGGATGATCCGGAGCGAGGCCATGCCGGCGGCGCAGGCGGCGGGGTGGCCGGAATAGGTGTAGCCGTGGATGAACTCGCCGCCCTTCTCGATCAAGACGTCGCCGACCCGGTCGGCGATGAAGACGCCGCCCATCGGCACGTAGCCGGAGGTCAGGCCCTTGGCGATCGGCATGAAGTCCGGCGTGATCCCGAAGGTCTCCGAGCCCCACATGTTGCCGGTGCGCCCGAAGCCGCAGATCACCTCGTCGGCGACCAGCAGGATGTTGCGCTCGCGACAGATGCGGGCGATCTCGGGCCAGTAGCTCTCGGGCGGGATGATCACGCCGCCCGCACCCTGGATCGGCTCGGCGATGAAGGCGCAGACATTGTCCTCGCCGAGCCAGTCGATGGCGGCCTCGAGCTCGCGGGCGCGCAGGCGGCCGAACTCGGCGGGGTCCATGTCCCGGCCCTCGCCGAACCAGTAGGGCTGGCCGATGTGGTGGACGCCCGCGATCGGCAGGCCGGACTGGCGGTGCATGCCGGTCATGCCACCGAGCGAGGCGCCGCAGACGGTCGAGCCGTGATAGCCGTTCCTGCGCCCGATGAAGATCTTCTTCGTCGGCTTGCCCATCGCGTCCCAGTAGGTCCGCGCCATGCGGAACACGGTGTCGTTCGATTCCGAGCCCGAATTGGTGAAGAATACCCGGTTCATGTGCGCGGGCGCGGCCTTGCACAGCATCTCGGCGAACTCGGCCGCCGCCGGATGGGTGCACTGGAAGAAGGTGTTGTAGTAGGGCAGCTGGCGCATCTGGCGCGCGACCGCATCGACGATCTCGTCGCGGCCGTAGCCCACGTTCATGCACCAGAGCCCGGCCATGCCGTCGAGGATGCGGTTGCCCTCGGAATCGGTGAGCCAGCAGCCGCTGGCCGCAGTGATGACGCGCGCACCCTTCGCATTCAGCTCCTTCGTGTCCATGAAGGGGTGCCAGTGGTGGGCGGCGTCCATCGCCTGGTATTCGGCGGTGGTGCGAAGGTTGGGCGCGACGGTCTTCGGGGAGCCCGTCGGGGCGTTCACTGCGGCGTTCATGGCGGCGGTCCTGCTGTGGGGGTGATTCCCGGTGGTCAGATTTTGTGATCACAAACCTGTGTGGTCAAGGGCCAGACTGCGGAGCAGCGCCGCGCCCTGGGCGATGTCCGCACGGATCGCCTCGGCCAGCGCAGAGCCGTCGCGCGCCGCCAGGGCCGCCAGTGCGGCGCCGTGGTAGTCGGCCAGCGCGGCGGTGCCGAGCCGGCCGTAAATCCGGCGCATGAAGGGGGCGGTCTGCAGCCAGACGCTTTCCACCAACGCCATCAGTGCAGGCGCGCCGGCCAGCGCATAGAGCGTGGTGTGGAACGCGGTGTTCGCCCGCACATAGCCCGCTGCATCGCCTTCGCTGAGGCAGCGGTCGATGGCGGCATCGAGCGCCTTCATCATTGAAATCGTTTGCTTGTCTACATGAGGCAGGGCGCGGAGCGCCAGCTCAGGCTCGAGCAGCTCGCGGGCGCGGAAGAGCTCGGCGAGGCGCCCGGCATCGGGAACCGGCACCGAGACGCGGCCCGACGGCGTCATCTCCAGCGCTCGTTCCGCGACCAGCCGGCGCACCGCCTCGCGGGCCGGGGTCATCGACACGCCGAGGCGCTCGGCAAGCCCCCGCAGCGTGACCGAATCGCCCGGTGCCATCTCGCCGGCGAGGATGCGGGCGCGCAGGTCGCGGTAAACCCGCTCATGGGCAGGGATTTCCGCTGCGCTCTCTGCCGCAGGGGCGCGTCGGGGCAGGGCCATGCGCTTCCTCGTCTCTTGCGTTTCGTCCCTGTTTGTGATCACATCCGCGCCGCCTGTCAAATCAAGTTGCCGAGCCTGACCCATGCCCGCCGACCGCTTCCGCAAGGACTATGCCTTTCTGGCCACCGACGCCCATGCCGTCACCCATGACGAGCAGATGTATTCCGGCGCGCTGAGCTTCTGCCGGCGGCGCTATGCGCGCGACCTCGCGGGCGTGGACCTTGCGGTGATCGGCGTGCCCTTCGACACCTCGGTCTCGAACCGGCCCGGCTGCCGCTTCGGCCCGCGGGGCATCCGCGCCGCCTCGGCCCAGCTCTCCTGGAGCCACGCCTGGCCCTCGCCCTTCGACCCGTTCGAGCGGCTGAGCGTGGCCGACTGGGGCGACATCGACTTCGACTTCGGCCATCCGGAGCAGGTGCCGGCGCAGATCGAGGCGGCGATCTCGCATGTGATCGGGCAGGGGGCGGCGGCGCTCGTCCTCGGCGGCGACCATTTCACCACCTACCCCAGCCTGCGCGCCCATGCGGCGAAGCACGGGGACGGGCTGAGCCTGATCCATTTCGACGCCCATTGCGACACGGCGATCCTGGACGACACGCGCATCGACCACGGCACCATGTTCCACCATGCGGCGCGCGAGGGGATCGTCGACCCGAAGCGGTCGATCCAGGTGGGAATCCGGACGACCTATTACGATCCTTCGGACTTCGTGGTCCGCGACGCCAACGCCGTGCATGAGGGCGGCATCGACGCCACGGTGGCGGCGATCCGCGAGGTGGTGGGCGGCAACCGCTGCTACCTGACCTTCGACATCGACTGCCTGGACCCCGCCTTCGCGCCCGGCACCGGCACGCCGGTGTGCGGCGGTCTCAGCACCTGGCAGGCGAAGGAGATCATCCGGCGGCTGGACGGCATCGACCTCGTCGGCATGGACGTCGTCGAGGTGGCGCCGCCCTATGACCATGCCGAGATCACCGCGCTCGCCGGCGCCACCATCGCGCTGGAGCTGATCTGCCTCTTCGCCCGCCTCAGGACCCCATCATGAGCTTCGACCGTACCGAGACCAGGAACTTCGACGACTGCCTCGCCGCCTTCCGCAGGGCCCACCCGGCGATCGAGGCGGCCGAGGTCTACGTGACCGATCTGAACGGGGTCGCCCGCGGCAAGCTGATCCCGGCCGAGATGCTGGGCAAGCTGACGACCGGCGGCATGAAGATCCCGGTCTCGACGGTCGGACTCGACGTCTTCGGGGCGGACGTGGCCGAGGCGGGGATCGCGATCGAGACCGGCGATCCGGACGGCAACATGGTGCCGATCCCCGAGACGCTGGCACCGATGCTGTGGGCGGGCCGGCCGACGGCGCAGCTGCAGTGCATGCTGACCAATGCGGACGGGATCACCCCCTGTCCCTACGATCCGCGCGAGGTGCTGGCGCGGGTCATCAAGCGGGCGCGGGCGATGGGCTATGCGCCGGTCGTCGCGCTCGAGCAGGAGTTCTACCTGATCGACCCGCGCGAGCCGCTGCCGCCGGTGAATCCGGTGGCAGGCGGACGGCTGAACCGCTCGCAGATCTTCGACATGGAGGTGATGCGCGCCTTCGAGCCGGTGATGTCGGGCATCGCGCGGGCCGCGCAGGCGCTCGGCGCGCCGGCCGAGACGGTGATCTGCGAGTTCGGCGCCGGGCAGTTCGAGATGAACCTGCGCCACGTTCCCGATGCGCTGGCCGCGGCCGACCACATGGTGGCGCTGAAGCGGGCGATCCGCGGGGTCGCGCGCGCCAACGGGATGGACGCAACCTTCATGCCGAAACCCTACGGCAACATGGCGGGCTCGGGCATGCACATCCATGTCAGCCTGGCCGACGCGCAGGGCCGCAATGTCTTCGATGGCGGCGGGCACGAGCCGAACGGGCTGCTCCGCAACGCGGTCGCGGGCATGCTGGCGACCATGGGCGACGCGATGCTGGTCTTCGCGCCGCACCACAACGGCTACCGGCGCTTCGTCCCCGGCTCCTACGCACCGGTGGTGGCCTGCTGGGGCTTCGACAACCGCTCGGTGCCGGTCCGCGTCCCCGAGGTGGCCGGCAGGGGCGCGCGGATCGAGCACCGGGTCTCGGGTTCGGACGCCAATCCCTACCTGCTGGCGGCGGCGGTTCTGGCCGGGATGCTCGAGGGGATCGCCAAGGGGCTGGAGCCGGACGCGCCGGTCGCCAACGAGGCCAGCGCCGATGCGGGCGAGCCGCTGCCCTCGAGCTGGAACCTGGCCGAGCAGCGCTTCTCTGAATCGGACTTCATCGCCGAGTGGCTGGGCGAGGAGTTTCGCCACGTCTTCGGCGCCATGAAGCGGCAGGAGCGGGCGACGATCATGGCCCGCGTGTCGGATGTGGAGTACAACGCCTACCTGCGCACGGTCTGAGCTTGCCCGGCCGGTGCCCGCGGCACCGCCGGGCGGACCGTCGGTACCATGCGGGAGCGCGGCCGGCAGACACGGGTCGGCAGACACGGTAACGTGACCGCATGCGAACGCCCCGCCGGTGTCGGATGAACCGCTTCGGCGCTATGCTCGGCCTGGTAGTGTTTGCCCGGCCTGCGTTCCAGGGAAGACGGTCCCGATGGCAGCAGATCATCCGAAAGGCGGCGGCAGGGCCGCGCCGGCGACAGGCTGGCGCGTTGTCCTCGCGGCGGTGGCGCTGGCGGCGCTGGTGCTGCTCGGCGTCGGGCTCGGCTTCAGCGAGTTCGGCCGGAACCTCGATCCGGAGGTGCTGATCGGGCGCATCCGCAACTACGGCGCCTGGGGCGCGGTGGCGGTCGTGGCACTGATGGTGGTGCACAGCTTCGTGCCGTTCCCGGCCGAAATCCTGGCGCTCTGCGCCGGGGCGGTCTACGGCACAATCTGGGGCACGGCGCTGATCTGGGCCGGGGCGATGGCGGGGGCGGCGCTCTCGTTCGGCCTGGCGCGCTGGCTGGGCCGGCCCTTCGTCACCACGGTGCTTGGGCCCGAGCGCGGCGCGAGGGTCGATGCCTGGACGGCCGAGCAGGGCGCGGCGGCGCTCCTGGTCGCGCGCTTCGTGCCGGTGATCGCCTTCAACCTGATCAACTACGCGGCCGGGCTGACCCGGGTGGGCTGGGGCACCTTTTTGTGGACCACCGGGCTCGGCATCCTGCCGCTGACGCTGGTCATGGTCTGGATGGGCTCGGCGATGGTGACGCTGAGCTGGCCTTGGCTGCTGGGCGTGAGCGCGGCGGGGATGGTGGTGATCTGCGGCGGCCATTGGTGCCTGCGCAGGCGGGGATGGACCGGGGGGCGGAGCGCGCCCTGAACGGCCGGCCGGGCGAAGGCGGGGACTGGCTCACAGGATGCAGGTGAGGCCCGGTTGACCTGCGCGCTACCGGGCGGGGCGGACGGGTCGGCCGGCGTGGAGCGCTGCCCGTTCAGCCCGGCGCTACACGGGCTGGCCCCGCATCCGCCCGCGTCGCCTCGGTCGTCGGATTACCGTTCCATGCGCGGGGCGTCTCCACGCCCGGACGGGTGGCGGCGCCGCGCGGATTCTCCGGTGACCCGTAAGTGCAGGCTCGCATGAAGCCATCACCTTGTCTCCCGCATCGGATAACCGTGTGTTAGGGGAGCGCAATCGACGGGCTTGGCGGTGCCGTCCGGGAGAGTAGTTTCCGCTCGTAACCATTAGATGAGGTCAACCCTTTGGCGGAAACCAAACGCAGACGACGTTTCTCTCAGTATAAACGGGTTCCTCTGCTGCGGCGATGACCTTCCGGCACATGGGGTCACCAAGGGGCTGGCAGTGAAGCTGCCCCGGCAACTGAGTGCTGATGCAGGCGAAGTGGTCGGCTTGGTTCCGTTCCCACCATTCGCTTGTGAGTGCGTTGCCGCCGGCGAAATCAATTACGATATCAACATCGCTGTCATCCCGGTGGTCGCCCCGCACCCGGCTTCCGAACAAATACACAGTTGCAGTGGTGTTTTCCGACCATTCAGCGAGTATCGAGGCGAGTCCGATTAGCTCACTTAGTTTTCCGACGCGAGATTTCGCCACAGACGAGTTCATCAGATCAATCTACCTCCGGAACATTCCATCTCTTAAAGGCAATTATCCACGTAATAATTATTCCGACATAGGGTATTAAAGCAAAAAGACTCCACCAACCGCTATGGCCAGTGCGCCGCAATATTTTCCAGAGCGGTATTACCCAGCTGATGAGCAAAATTATGATCAGTAAACCGATAGGTCCGATATTATTAAACATGCTAGACCTCCAACGTTTGGATAGCCCATAGGGCGGGCTCACCCGAGCCCACCAAGCTTCTGTGCGCGCGCGCAATCCACCGCGACCGCCGACAACGGCATCCTAACCACAGCCACCGTCGATCCTACAATGCCAATTGGCCGTCGCCCAATGACTGTCCCCCACGGCGCGGTGCTGTGCCCGGCGCTTCCGAGCACATTGCGGATATGTCGGGATCACCGGCCCCGCCCGCGCATTCTCCCGCTGCGCCCGGCGCCGGAATCGGCCATAACGGCCCGACTCACCCCCGGACGTCACCCCGGATCGCCGCATGGGCACGCTGCTTTCCTTCACCGCGCTTTTCCTCTCGGTGCTGCTGGTGCAGCTCGGCTCGGGCACGCTCGGGCCGCTCGACGCGCTGGCGGGCTCGGTGCGCGGCTTCTCGCCCGGCGAGATCGGGCTGCTCGGCTCGGCGCATTTCCTCGGCTTCTTCGCCGGCTGCTGGCTGGCGCCGCGCTATATCGGGCAGGTTGGCCATTCCCGCGCCTTCGCCGCTGCGGCTTCCATCGGCGCCATCGGCGCGCTGCTGCATCCCGTCTTCGAGGGGCCCTGGCAGTGGGCGCTCCTTCGCCTTCTCACCGGCGTCGCGGTGGCCTCGGCCTACACGGTCTGCGAGAGCTGGCTGCAGGCGAAGATCGAGACCCGCAGCCGCGGCCGGGTGTTCGGGGTGTTCCGGGTGGTCGACATGAGCGGCTCGATCCTGGCGCAGGGGCTGATCGCGGTGCTCGACCCGGCCTCCTACGTCTCCTACAACATCGTCGCGGTATTCTGCTGCCTCTGCCTCCTGCCGCTCTCGCTCACCCGCCGCGATGCGCCCCCGGTCTCCGAGGCGCCGCGCCTGCAGCCGATCCGGGCGGCGCTGCTCTCGCCCTCGGCCTGCTTCGGCATCATCGTCGCCGGGCTGACGGGGGCGAGCTTCCGCATGGTCGGCCCGGTCTTCGGCATCGCCAACGCGCTGACCCAGACCGAGGTGGCGCTGTTCCTGACCGCGGGCGTCGTCGGCGGTGCCGCGGCGCAGTACCCGGTGGGCTGGATCGCCGACAAGACCGACCGGCGCAAGGTGCTGGTGGGGCTCTCGGCCGGCGCCATCGCCTCCAGCCTCGGCGTCGCCTGGCTGGTCGAGCCGGG
The DNA here is from genome assembly GCA_039805905.1 of Limibaculum sp. GTDB lineage: Bacteria > Pseudomonadota > Alphaproteobacteria > Rhodobacterales > Rhodobacteraceae > Thermohalobaculum. The sequence continues at coordinate 192,802 of JBDIVM010000007.1, forward strand.
CAACACCACCGTGGTGTTCGCCGGCGCCTTCCTGTTCGGCATGACCTCCTATCCAGTCTATTCGGTCTCGGCCGCCTATGCGAACGACTTCGCGCCCAAGGACTTCGTGGTCGAACTCAACGCCGCCCTGATCTTCTTCTACTCGATCGGCGCCATCGTCAGCCCGATCGTCACCGCCTGGCTGATCGCCGCCTACGGGCCGGCGGCGCTGTTCCTGTTCATCGCCGCGGCGCATCTGGCGCTGATCCTGTTCGCGCTCTACAGGATGACGAGGCGCAAGGCGCCGCGCCCGCGCGAACCCTACCAGATGGTGCCCCGCACATCGATGATCATCGGCCGCCTGTTCGGACGGCAGAACGACGGCCGGATCGCCGGAAACCCCGCTCCCGCAACGGAAAGGACCGACCCATGAAGCTCTACCACTCGCCGACCTCGCCCTATGTGCGGAAGGTAATGGTCACACTCCACCTCACCGGCCAGCTCGGCGACGTCGAGCTGATCCCGGGATCGGGCACGCCGCTCGAGGCGAACCCGCAGACGATCATGGCGAACCCGCTCGGCAAGGTGCCCTGCCTGGTGACCGACCGGGGCGAGGCGCTGTTCGACAGCCGGGTGATCACCCGCTACCTCGACTGGCGCGGCAAGGGCGGGCTCTACCCCGAGGGCGAGTCCTGCTTCCCGGTGCTGGCCGCCGAGGCGCTGGCCGACGGCATCACCGATGCGGGGCTGCTCGCCACCTACGAATGGCGGCTCCGGCCCGAGGCGATCCGGTTCCAGCCCTTCGTCGACGGCCAGGTGGGCAAGATCGAGCGCGGCCTCGACGTGCTCGATCGCACCGCCCTGGTGCTGGAGGGCCCGGTGAACGCCGCCAAGATCGCGGCCGGCGCCACGCTCGGCTACATGGACTTCCGCTTCGCGCGGCTGAACTGGCGCGACACGAGGCCGAAGCTCGCCGCCTGGTACGAGGCCTTCGCTGCCACCCCGGCAATGCGGGCGACGGCCATCCCCCCCGACGCGAAGTAGGCGGGCGCGGTTGGGCATTCCCTGGGGCGACATCGCCGCGGCGCTCGCCTTCTTCACGGCAAACGTGCTCTCGCCGGGGCCGAACGTCTTCAACACCATCGCCATCGCGCTCGGTTCCGGCCGGCGCTCGGCGCTCGCGGTGGTGCCGGCGGTCTCGCTCGGAATCCTCGGCTGGGCTGGTGCGGCGATCCTCGGGGCGGCGGTGCTGTTCCGCCGCTTCCCCGGCCTCGAATCCGGGCTGACCGCGCTCGGCGGGCTGCTGCTGATCTGGTTCGCCTCCCGCTACCTGCACCGGGCCTGGACCTGGTCGGCCGAGGTCGGCCGCGGCAAGGTCGTGACCCCGCGCCAGGCCTTCGCCATCACGCTCGGCATCCTCGCCACCAACCCGAAGGCGCTGACGAGCTGGCTGGTGATCGTCTCGATCTTCCCGGCCGGCTCGGCCAGCTGGGCGGGCAACGCCATCCTGATCCTCGGCGCCGCGGTGCTCTCGGGGCTCGGCCACACCTTCTACGCACTCGCCTTCTCCACCCGCCACGCCGCCCAGGCCTATTCAAAGGCGGGCCGCTGGATCAACGCGGGCGTGGGGGTGTTCTTCGGCTCGCTGGGGGTGAGCCTGCTGATGCGGGTCGCGGGGGCCGCACCCTGAGCGCTGCCGGCATTCCCCTCCCCCGCCGGATTCACCCCGCCGCCTGTCGCAATTTTCACCCGGCGGGATAGGTTCCCTTGGTAGGGTGCGCGTAATTGAATCGCCGGCGGCGTCTGGTATACCAGGCCTGGCCGGTGAACATGCGGCGGCGATGGACCCGGGCGACAGGGACGGACACGATGAGCGAGAAGATCAGCTTCACCCTCGATGGCAAGGCGGTCGACGCGGCCCCCGGCGAGACCATCTGGCAGGTGGCAAGGCGCCAGGGCACGCTGATCCCGCATCTCTGCCACAAGGACGCGCCCGGCTACCGGCCCGACGGCAACTGCCGCGCCTGCATGGTGGAGATCGACGGCGAGCGCACCCTGGCCGCCTCGTGCATCCGCACGCCGACCGCCGGCATGGTGGTCCGCTCGCAGTCCGCCCGCGCCGACAAGGCGCGCAAGATGGTGATGGAGCTGCTGGTCGCCGACCAGCCGCCGCGCGATGAGGCGCATGACCGCTCCTCGCATCTCTGGGACATGGCCGGGCGCCAGGGTGTCGCCGCCAGCCGCTTCCCGAAGATCGAGCACGACCGCATCCCGCTGCTCGATGACAGCCATGTCGCCATGCGGGTCAATCTCGACGCCTGCATCCACTGCAACCTCTGCGTCCGCGCCTGCCGCGAGGTGCAGGTCAACGATGTGATCGGCATGGCCGGGCGGGGCCGCGGCGCCGGGATCGTGTTCGACTTCAACGACCCGATGGGCAGGTCCACCTGTGTCGCCTGCGGCGAATGCGTCCAGGCCTGCCCGACCGGGGCGCTGATGGAGGCAAGCCTGCTCGACACCGCGCAGAAGGGCGATTCGAAGGACTACGACCGCGAGGTGAACTCGGTCTGCCCGTATTGCGGGGTGGGCTGCCAGATCACCTTCAGGATCAAGGATGACAGGATCGTCTGCGTCGATGGCGCCGACGGCCCGGCGAACCAGAACCGGCTCTGCGTCAAGGGCCGCTTCGGCTTCGACTATGTCGCCCACCCGCACCGGCTGACCCGGCCGCTGATCCGCCGCGCCGACGCGCCGGCCAAGGGGCTGAACGTCGACCCGGCCAACTGGCAGACGCATTTCCGCGAGGCGACGTGGGAGGAGGCGCTGGATGCCGCCGCGGGCGGGCTGGCGCGGCTGCGCGACGCCCATGGCGGCAAGGCGGTGGCCGGCTTCGGCTCGGCCAAGTGCTCGAACGAGGAGGCCTACCTGTTCCAGAAGCTGATCCGCCAGGGCTTCGGCCACAACAATGTCGACCACTGCACAAGGCTCTGCCATGCCTCGTCGGTGGCGGCGCTGATGGAGAATGTCGGCTCGGGCGCCGTCACCGCCACCTTCAACGAGATCGAGCACGCCGACGTCGCCATCGTCATCGGCGCCAACCCGGTCGAGAACCACCCCGTCGCCGCCACCTACTTCAAGCAGTTCACCAAGCGCGGCGGCAAGCTGATCGTGATGGACCCGCGGGGCGTCGGGCTCGGCCGCTATGCCACGCACCGGCTGAAGTTCCGCCCCGGCACCGATGTGGCGATGCTGAACGCGATCATGCATGTGATCGTCGAGGAGGATCTCTACGACCGCCAGTACATCGCCGCCTTCACCGAGGGCTTCGAGGCGCTGAAGCAGCACCTGAAGGGTTTCCCGCCCGAGGAGATGGCGAAGCTCTGCGGCGTCGATGCCGGAACGCTGCGCGACGTCGCCCGCATGTTCGCCCGCGCCGAGGCGGCGATGATCTTCTGGGGCATGGGCGTCTCTCAGCACATCCACGGCACCGACAACGCGCGCTGCCTGATCAGCCTTGCGCTGATGTGCGGGCATGTCGGCCGGCCCGGCGCCGGGCTGCATCCGCTGCGCGGCCAGAACAACGTGCAGGGGGCCTCCGACGCCGGGCTGATCCCGATGGTGCTGCCGGACTACCAGAAGGTGTCCGAGCTGCAGGTCCGCGACCTGTTCCGCGAGATCTGGGGCGGCACCGAAATCGACCCGAGGCCGGGGCTCACCGTGGTCGAGATCATGGACGCGATCCATGAAGGCCAGATCAGGGGCATGTACATCCTCGGCGAGAACCCGGCCATGTCCGACCCCGATGTGGAGCACGCCCGCCATGCGCTGGCCAAGCTCGAGCACCTGGTGATCCAGGACATCTTCCTGACCGAGACCGCCAACTATGCCGACGTGATCCTGCCCGCCACCGCCTGGGCGGAGAAGACCGGCACGGTGACGAACACCAACCGCCAGGTGCAGATGGGCCGCCCCGCGGTGCCCGCCCCCGGCGAGGCGCGCGAGGACTGGGCGATCACGGTCGATCTCGCGCGGCGGCTGGGGCTGGACTGGGCCTATACCCACCCCAGCCAGGTCTTCGCCGAGATGAAGAAGTCGATGAAGTCGCTCGACAACATCACCTGGGAGCGGCTCGAGCGGCAGAACGTGGTGACCTACCCCTCGCTCAGCCCCGAGGACCCGGGCCAGGCGATCGTCTTCGGCGACGGCTTCCCGCGGCCGCAGGGGCGCGCGAAGTTCACCCCTGCCTCGATTGTCGCGCCCGCCGAGCTGCCGGACGCCGAGTACCCGATGATCCTGACCACCGGCCGCCAGCTCGAGCACTGGCACACCGGCTCGATGACCCGGCGCGCGCGCGTGCTCGACGCGGTGGAACCGGAAGCCAACGCCTCGCTGCACCCGAAGACGCTCCGCGCGATGGGCGTGGCGCCGGGCGACCTGATCGAGATCGCCACCCGCCGCGGCGCCATCCGCATCATGGCCCGGGCCGACCGGGCCGTGGCCGAGGACATGGTCTTCGTCCCCTTCGCCTATGTCGAGGCCGCCGCCAATATGCTGACCAACCCGCAGCTCGACCCCTACGGCAAAATCCCGGAGTTCAAGTTCGCGGCGTGCAGGGTGAAGAAGGCCGGGGGCGGGGAGCGGGTGGCGGCGGAGTAGAATCGCACTGATCCACCTGGTTCGGTATGCGCCAAGCGGTTAAACTCGCTGCATGGCCAAGGCGGTGTTTCAGCACAAGGCGGACTCAATCTACGACGATACACCATGGGAGAAGTATAACTTCCCCAAGATGTATCTATCCCGCGTCGAGCGGACCGTAAGTGATTGGATCATATATTACGAGCCTCGCTCGGCGGAGGGCGGCTCCGGTCGGCTGGCCTATTTTGCCACCGGACAGGTGCAGACCGTCATTGCCGACCCTTCAACGGCCGGCCGGTATTACGCGCTGATCAGGCCCGGAACATATCTCCCGTTCGACAGAGCGGTTGCCCGGGTGACGGATGGCAGGGTCATCGAAAGCTCACTCCGCGGCGCGGACGGGTCTCTGGCAAGTGGTGGCTATGCCCAGTCGGCGATTCGCCTGCTCTCCGATGGCGAATTCGACACCATACTCTCGCTCGGCTTCACTTCCGATCCCATCTTGCTGGGTCTGGATCAGGCTCCTGAGACTATCGATGGATTTGCCGAACCACACACCCCGTTTTCGCGCCCGGTGATCGAGCAGATCGTCAACCGCCCCTTCCGCGAGGCCGCCTTCGCCCGGCAGGTAAAGATAGCCTACCGCAACCGATGCGCCATGACCGGCCTTCGGCTGCTCAACGGCGGTGGCCGGCCCGAGGTGCAGGCAGCACATATCAGGCCAGTTGCCGATGACGGTCCTGATACCGTCCGCAATGGGCTGGCCCTATCGGGGACGGTGCATTGGATGTTCGATCGAGGGCTGATCTCGATCGACGAGGACCATTCCATACTGGTCGCCAAGGACAAGGTTCCCGCCGACACGGTCGAACGGCTTATAATTCCAGATCGCCAACTGCTTCTGCCCGACGACCCGAGAGCGCTGCCTCACCCGACCTATTTGAAGTACCACCGCGAACGCGTCTTCAAGGGGTAATCCCTGTCATCGATGCGCCGCACCCCCAGAAGGCATGGGAACAGCCGCAACCCGCCGATCCGCGATTTCCGCCACCGGAAATTGCCGGCTGAAGCCCGACCTACAAGTGCTGCCCGACCACATGCGTCGAATTGTACGCATACGTCTTCCACCCCGGCCTGTAGTCCTCGCTCGCCTGATTCCCCCACACCGTCCAGCCCTTGCGGACGCCGCGGCCGAAGAGTTCCAGATACGGCCCCCGGCTGCAGGCCTCGATGATCGCATACTGCTCGTCGGGCTTGCGCGAATGCTCGCGTTTGCGGGTGGCGAACAGGTTCACCTGCCGCCGGCCGGCGGCCAGGGTCCGGGCGTTCCTGCCGCGGACGCCGAAGAGCACGATCTCGGTGACGTTGCGGAAATAGAATCCGACCCCGCGCCCGTCCGAGCCGCCGTCCTTGCGCACCTTGTGCCAGATCAGGTTCGACTTGTACTCGAACCCCCACGCCTCCAGCACCTTCAGCCCGTCGGGCAGCAGCGCGTTCGGCACCCACAGATAGCAATGCGCCGCATTGTCGAGGTGATCGGCTACCGGCAAGGCGCATATCTCGGGCACGGTCAGCGTCTCGTAGCGCGACAGGCGCCTGTGTTCGGGCGCCACCTTTCCGGTGCGATTCGTGAACCGCCACGGCGGATCGGCCAGAACGGTTCCGAAGCGCCGCCCGGAAAGATATTGTGCCAGATCATGTGCTGCGGAGGTGTGCATATCCAACATCTTGGAGTATCCCGGTTCCGTTGGGAACTGGAACATATTGCGAACATGATCGTCAAGGAATTCCTAACTACACTTAGGGCAGGCTCGCCCCGCCGTTCGCCCGGAAATCGGCGCCGCCGCGGGCCGCGCCGCGACGCGGCGCCTTGCCGTGGCGGGATCGCGTTGCTACACCCCGGCCCTGCCCGTGGCGACGAGGTTGGCCGTGCAAGCGAGACCAGGCCCCGCACATGGCTCCGCGAAGATGTCGGCTGCTGCCGCGGAGCGCGCGAAATCGGCCGAGATCCGGCCCCTCAGGGGGCTGGCCCCGTTCCTGCGCCCCTATCGCGGCACCATCGCCGGCGTCGCCGCCGCCCTGCTGGCGGCCTCGGGCTTCACGCTGGCGCTGCCGGTTGCCTTCCGCCGGGTGATCGACGGCTTCTCGACCGAGAACGCAGGCCTGATCGACCGGTACTTCATGGCGCTGATCGGCGTCTCGGCGGCGCTGGCGGTGGCGACCGCGCTGCGCTTCTATCTGGTCACGCGCCTCGGCGAGCGGGTGATCGCGGACCTCCGCAAGGCCGTCTTCGCCCATGTCGCCGCCATGAGTCCGGCCTTCTTCGAGAAGGTGATGACCGCCGAGGTCCTGACCCGGCTTACGACCGACACCTCGGTGATCCAGGCGGTGGTGGGCTCGACCGCCTCGATCGCGCTCCGGAACGTCCTGTTGCTGGCGGGCGGAATCGTCATGCTGCTGGTGACCTCGGCCAAGCTCACCGGCATGACGCTCCTGATCGTGCCGCTGGTGGTGTTCCCGATCCTGATCCTCGGCCGCAAGGTGCGCCGCCTGTCGCGGCTCAGCCAGGACCTCGTGGCGGAGAGCGCCACCTCCGCCGGCGAGACGCTGCAGGCGGCGCAGACCGTGCAGGCGATGACCCATGAGGAGGTCTCGAAGGCCCAGTTTGCGGACAAGGTCGAGGCGGCCTACCGGGCGGCGAAGGAGCGGATCACGGCGCGGGCCTGGCTGACGGCGCTGGTGATCTTCTTCGTCTCGGGCGGGATCGTTGCGGTCATGTGGATCGGCGCCCGCGACGTGATGGCGGGGCGGATGAGCGCCGGCGAGATGGCGCAGTACATCCTCTACGCGGTCTTCACCGCCGGGGCGGTCGGCGCGCTCTCCGAGGTCTGGGGCGAACTGCAGCGCGCCGCCGGGGCGACCGAGCGGCTCGCCGAGCTCCTGGCGATGGAGAACCCGATCCGCGAGGCGGCGGACCCGCTGCCGGCGGCGGCACCGGCACCGGGGCGCCCGCTCGGCGAGATCCTGTTCGACGGCGTCGGCTTCGCCTATGACACGCGGCGCGAGATCCCGGCGCTGCGCGACGTCTCTTTCCGGGTCGCGCCGGGCGAGCGGGTGGCGCTGGTCGGCCCCTCCGGGGCGGGAAAGACCACGGTGCTGCAGCTGCTGCTGCGCTTCTACGACCCCGAGCGGGGCACGATCTCGCTCGACGGGGTGCCGATCACGCGCATGCGGCTGCACGACCTCCGGCGGCGCCTGGCGCTGGTCCCGCAGGAGCCGGTGATCTTCGCCGACACGGTCAGCGAGAACATCCGCTTCGGCCGGCCCGAGGCCAGCGACGCCGAGATCGAGGCGGCGGCGCGGGCGGCGGCGGCGCACGACTTCGTCGCCGCCCTGCCGCAGGGCTACGGCACCTGGCTCGGCGAGCGGGGCGTGCTGCTCTCGGGCGGGCAGAAGCAGCGGATCGCGATTGCCCGCGCCATCCTGCGCGACGCGCCGGTGCTGCTGCTCGACGAGGCGACCTCGGCACTCGACGCCGAGAGCGAGCGGGCGGTGCAGCAGGCGGTCGACCGGCTGAGCGCCGGACGCACCACGCTGGTGATCGCGCACCGGCTGTCGACCGTGAAGAGCGCCGACCGGATCCTGGTCCTCGACGAGGGCCGCCTCGTCGCCACCGGCACGCATGAGGCACTGGTGGCCGAGGGCGGGCTCTATGCCCGCCTCGCCCGGTTGCAGTTCACCGAGGGGCTGGCGGCGGAATAGGCCCGGACGCATGCGCGGATTCACGCCAAGGTGCGTGGTCCGGGAAATCCGGGGCGCTTGCCGCTTCCTGGCCGATATGTCTCAATGTGCGCCCGCGGACGGCCTGGGAGGAAGGCACCGATGCCGCAGATGCGCGCGAGCTGGCGGACGCTGGCGGAGAAGGTGGCGGTGGAGGCGGTGCCGCTCGCCGAACGCTGGCCGGCGGAGACGGTCTACGGGATGCTGCGCCGCATGGCCGCGGCGCGGCCGAGGGCGCCGGCGGTCAGTTTCCAGATCAGGTCCGGGCCGGACGACCGGGCCGAGACCCTGGACTGGGCGACGCTCGCCGATCGGGTGACGCGGACCGCGAACCTCTTCCGCCGCCTCGGCATCGGCGAAGGCGACACGGTCGCCTACCTGCTGCCGAACTGCAACGAGACCGTTCTGGCGCTCCTGGGCGGGGCGACCGCCGGCATGGTCAGTCCGATCAACCCGCTGCTGGAGGATGAGCAGATCGCGGCGCTGCTGCGCGAGGCCGGTGCCAAGGCGCTGGTGACGCTGGCGCCGTTTCCGAGGACCGACATCGCCCAGAAGGCCCATGCGGCGGTCGCACAGGCGCCCGAGGTCCGGACCGTGCTCGAGGTCGATCTCGCGCACTACCTGCCGGCGCCGCTGCGCTGGCTGATCCCGCTGCTCCGGCCCAGGGTCGCGCGGGCGCCGGGCGTCCGGGTGCTCCGGTTCATGCCGGAGCTGATGACCGAGAGCGGAGCGGCGCTGAGCTTCGTCGAGGGCGGCGGCGAGCGGGTGGCGGCGCTGTTCCATACCGGCGGGACCACCGGCATGCCGAAGATCGCCCAGCACCGGCAGCGCGGCATGGTCTACAACGGCATGGTCATCGCCATGAACCTTGCGGGCGAGGGCGAGGTGCTGATCTGCCCGCTGCCGCTGTTCCATGTGTTCGGCGCCTATCCGATCCTGATGGCCTGCATCGCCTCCGGCGCCCACATGGTGATGCCGACCCCGGCGGGCTACCGCGGCGAGGGGGTGATGGACAATTTCTGGAAGCTGGTCGAACGCTGGCGCGTCAGCTTCATGGTTATGGTGCCGACCGCCGCCGCGGCGCTGATGCAGCGCAAGGTGGATGCCGACGTCTCGAGCCTGAAGTTCGCGCTCTGCGGCTCGGCGCCGATGCCCGTCGAGCTGTTCCGGCGCTTCGAGGCGGCGACCGGGGTCAGGATCCTCGAAGGCTACGGCATGACCGAGGCGACCTGCATCATCTCGCACAACCCGGTCGGCGGCGAGCGCAAGATCGGCTCGGTCGGGCTGCCGGTGCCCTACACGGATGTGCGCATCCTCGACTGTGCGCCGGACGGGGCGATCCGGCGCCAATGCGGCATCGGCGAGGTCGGCGAGATCTGCATCGCGAGCCCGGGGGTGTTTCCCGGCTACACCGAGGAGGGGCGCAATGCGGGCCTGTTCGCCGAACCCGGGCACTACCTGCGCTCGGGCGATCTCGGGCGGATCGACGGCGACGGCTACCTGTGGATCACCGGTCGGGCGAAGGACCTGATCATCCGCGGCGGCCACAACATCGACCCGGCGGTGATCGAGGAGGCGCTGGCCGGGCATCCGGCGGTGGCCTTCGTCGGCGCGGTCGGCCAGCCCGATGCCCGCGCGGGCGAGGTGCCCTGCGCCTATGTCGAGCTGGCGGCGGGGGCGGGGGTGAGCGTCGCGGAGCTGCTGGAATTCGCGAGCGGCGCGGTGCCCGAGCGCGCGGCGGTGCCCAAGCATCTCGAGGTGCTGGACGAGCTGCCGAAGACCGCGGTCGGAAAGGTCTACAAGCCGGCGCTGCGCAAGATGGCGATCGCGCGGGTCTATGGCGAGGCGCTGGCGGCGACGGGAATCCGGGCGCGGATCGAGGTGGTCGAGGACCGGTCGCGGGGCCTCGTGGCGCGGATCACCCCGGAGGGAGCTGCCGAGGAAGCGCGGATCGGCGAGGCGCTGGGAAGCTTCGACCGGCCATGGGAGATCGCCCGGTAGCAGACGGTGCACCCGGCGCGATCCGTGGCGCCGCCGCATCAGTGTCCGGGGGCCGGCTCGATCCGGACATGCTCGGGCCGGACCCCCATGCCGATCAGCCGGGCCGGCAGTCGGCGGAGCACGGGCCAGGCATCGACCAGGCGCAGCGGCAGCGGCGGCTCCGGCGGACCGTCGGCCGCGAGCGCCTCGGCGATGATCTGCTGCTGGATGCCGAGCTGCAGGCGCTGGGTGACCCTGGTCGGCCACAGCCGGCGCTCCTGCACCCGCCGGAGCTCGGCGAGCGCTGGCCGCCCGGCATGCAGGGGCGTCGTCAGCAGGTTGGCTGCCGCCACCGCGTCCTGGATCGCGAGATTGATGCCGACGCCGGCCACCGGCGACATGGCGTGGGCGGCATCGCCGATGCAGAGCAGCCCGTCGCGGCACCACTCGTTCAGCCGGTTGACGTGGACGGTCAGGAGCGCGACCGCATCCCAGCCGGTGAGTGCGGCGAGCGGTGCCGCGAGTTCGGGCCGGAGCGCGGCCAGCCGGTCGCGCAGCGCGCCGATCGGGCCGGCGCGGAGCGCGGCGTCGCCGCCCTTCCGGATCACATGGCCGCACTGCCAGTAGTCGCCGCGGGGCAGCAGCACCAGCATGGCGCCGGCGCCGACGGTGGCGAGCGGCAGCCGGAGCGCCTCCGGCTCGCCGGGAAGGCGGAACCACTGCACGTCCATCGGGACGCCGAACTCCTCGACCGGGAGGCCCGACTGCTCGCGCAGGAGCGAGGCGCGCCCGTCTGCCGCCACCACCAGGTCGGCCCGGATCTCGAGCGCGCCGGCGGCCCCCTCGGCGGTCACGCCGGCCACCCGGCCGTCCTCCAGCAGGAGCCCGGTCGCCCGCGTCTCCATTCTGAGCGCGAAGCCCGGCCAGAGCGATGCCTCGCGCGACAGGAAGTCGAGAAAGTCCCATTGCGGCATCAGCGCGATGAAGGGGCAGGCGACGGGCAGGCCGGAGAGGTCGGCGATCTCCATCCGGCGGCCGGCGAAGTCGATCGCCAGCCGGTCGACCCGCCGGTGCGGCAGCGCGAGCAGGCCCTCGAGCAGGCCGAGCTCGCGCATCACCTCGAGCGTCGAGGGATGCAGCGTGTCGCCGCGGAAGTCGCGCAGGAAGTCGGCGTGCTTCTCGATCACCACCACGTCGATGTCGGCGCGGGCGAGCAGGAGGCCGAGCATCAGCCCCGCCGGCCCGCCGCCGGCGATACAGACCCGGGTGTCGATCCTCTGTGTCATGCGCCCTCCGCCGGCGGGCCGGTGCGGCCGACGCCGAACTCTAGGCGCCGCCGTCGAACGCCGGGTTAATCTAGGTCCGCAGGCAGGGGATGTCACGGACGCGGCCGCGGCGCCGGTTTGACAAGCGCTGCCCGCCGGTGTAATGCCCCCACCCGCAGCCGCCCGTTCGGACGGCTGTGACGACCGGCGCCCGCGGACCGAGCAATCGGAACCCTGTCGCCCGGAGGCGAAAGCCCGAGGGAGAGGAGGCCGCCAGCAACATTTGAAGCGAGAGGAGACCGGAGCGTGACCAAGCGCACTTCCGCGAAGTACAAGATCGACCGCCGCATGGGCGAGAACATCTGGGGCCGCCCGAAGAGTCCGGTGAACCGGCGCGAATACGGGCCGGGCCAGCACGGCCAGCGCCGCAAGGGCAAGACGTCGGATTTCGGCCTGCAGCTGCGCGCCAAGCAGAAGCTGAAGGGCTATTACGGCGACCTGACCGAGAAGCAGTTCCGCCGCATCTACGCGGATGCGACACGCACCCGGGGAGACTCGGGCGAGATGCTGGTCGGGCTCCTCGAGCGGCGGCTCGACGCAGTGGTCTACCGCGCCAAGTTCGTGCCGACGATATTCTCGGCGCGGCAGTTCGTGAACCACGGCCATGTGCGGGTCAACGGGCGCCGGGTCAACATCCCGAGCTACCGGGTCAAGGAGGGCGATGTGATCACCCTCTCGGAGAAGGCCAAGCAGATGGCGCTGGTGCTCGAGGCGACGCAGTCGGGCGAGCGCGACGTGCCCGACTATGTCGAGGCGGACCACAACAAGCTCACCGCCACCTTCCTGCGCCAGCCCTCGCTCAGCGACGTTCCCTACGCGGTCCACATGGAGCCGCATCTGGTCGTCGAGTATTACGCCAAGAACGGCTGACGGACGGCTGACGGACGGCTGGCCGGAGCGGGCGCCGGGGTCCGGCGCCGGTGCGGGATGACGGGGCCAGCCCATGCGGCCGGCCTTTCGCTCGCGGCGCTGCGCGAGTGGATGCCGGCGCGGGGGGCCGCGCGTCCGAGCCTGCGACTCCGCTGACGGTCGGATCGGTTCCGCGCTGGATGCCGGCCCCGGGGTGACTGCCATGCCGCGCCTGACCACGACCGCCGCCGAAGCCGGAACGCCGCCGCGGCCGAAGTTCACCGCCGGCAGCACGATGCGCCATGTGGCGATGATGAGCACCACCGGCGGGGTAGGGCTGGTGGCGATCTTCTTCGTCGACGCGCTGAACCTCTTCTACATCTCGCTTCTCGGCCAGAAACAGCTCGCCGCGGCGGTGGGTTTCGCCGGGACCGTGCAGTTCTTCACCGTCTCGACGGCGATCGGCCTGGCGATCGGCGCCTCGGCCGTGGTGAGCCGGGCCGTCGGCGCCGGCGAGACGGCGGCGGCACGGCGGCTCGCCGCGTCGAGCCTCGTTCTGGTCACCGTGGCGTTGGCCGCGGTGGCGCTGCTCGCCTGGCTCGCGCGCTACGCGGTGCTGGACCTCCTGGGGGCGACCGGCGAGACGCGCGAGATTGCCGCGCGGTTCCTGTCGCTGTCGCTGCCGTCGCTGCCGGTGCTCGGGATCGGGATGCTGTCGAGCGGGCTGCTGCGCGCCGTCGGCGACGGGCGGCGGGCGATGCTGAGCACGCTCGCGAGCGGCGGGGTGGCCGCGCTCGCCGATCCGCTGCTGATCCTCGGGCTCGGGCTCGGGGTCGATGGCGCGGCGGTCGCGCTGGTGGTCACCCGGATAAGCTATGCGCTGGCCGGGCTGAAGATGGCGGTGGGCGTGCACGACCTGATCGCGCGGCCGCGCCTGCGCGCGGCGACGGGCGACGCGCGGGCGATCCTTTCGATCGGCGCGCCGGCGGTGGCGACCCAGCTCTCGACCCCGTTCGGCAACGCCTTCCTCACCGGCGTGGTCGCCACTCATGGCGACGCGGCGGTCGCCGGCTGGGCGGTGGTGGGGCGGCTGACCCCGCTCGCCTTCGGCGTGATCTTCGCGGTTCCGGGGGCGGTCGGGCCGATCCTCGGGCAGAACATGGGCGCCGGGCTCTGGGAGCGGATCCGCACCGCCTACCGTGACGCGATGCTCTTTTCCGGGGCCTGGGTGCTGACGGCCTGGGCGCTGCTCTGGCTGGCGACCGGGCCGATCGTGCGCGGCTTCGGGCTCGACGGGGCGGGCAGGCAGGTGGCCGAGGCCTTCACCGCGTTCGGTGCCGGCGGGTTCCTGTTCACCGGCGCACTGTTCGTCTCGAACGCCGCCTTCAACAATCTCGGCCGGCCGGTGCTCGCGGCGCTGTTCAACTGGTCGCGGGACGCGGGCGCGATCCCGCTCCTGGCGCTGGCCGGCGTCGGTGCGGCCGGGGCGGGCGGCGCGATCCTGATGCAGGCACTGGCCGCGCTGGCCGTCGGCTCGGTTGCGGCTGTCGCGGGATGGCGTCATGTCAGTCAGCTGTCGCGCCGGGCCGCGGTGCCCGCAGTCGCCGCCGCGCCGCAGCCGGCCTTTGCCTCGGGGCGAGCGGCGCTGGCGGTGGCGATGGTCCCTGGCGAGCGGGCGGAGCAGGCTGAATCGCCTCTGGAACCTCGGGGAAAGTCACGCTAGATAGCGCCGGAACCGTCAGCCTCCGAGGATCGAACGGAATGCCGAAGATCACCTATATCGAGCACAGCGGCACCAGGCACACCGTCGATGTCCCCGTCGGCCTGACGGTGATGGAGGGCGCCGTCAACAACAACATCCCCGGCATCGACGCCGACTGCGGAGGTGCCTGCGCCTGCTCGACCTGCCATGTCTATGTGGATCCGGCCTGGATCGACCGGCTGCCTCCGCGCGAGGACATGGAAACCGACATGCTCGACTTCGCCTACGAACCGAACGAGCGCTCGCGGCTGACCTGCCAGATCAAGGTGACGCCTGAGCTCGACGGGCTCGTCGTGCAGATGCCGGAGAAGCAGATTTGACGGCTCCCGCCCGCCGTCCCCGGATCGGCGTCACCGCCTTCCTGCACCGGATCGAGGACAGCTGGGATGCCCAGATCTGCGGCAACCGGACGCCCGAGGCGGTGGCCGCCGTGGCGGGCGGGCTGCCGCTGATCCTGCCCGGCCTGCCGTCGGCGCTCGACACCGGCGAGCTGCTCGAACTCCTCGACGGGCTAGTGCTGACCGGCGCGCGCCCGAATGTTCACCCCAGCTTCTACGGCCATGACGAGACCGAGGCGCATGGCCCCTTCGACCTCGGCCGCGACACCCTGGTGCTGCCGCTGGTGCGCGCCATGGTCGAGGCCGGCAAGCCGGTCTTCGGCATCTGCCGCGGCATTCAGGAGATGAACGTCGCCTTCGGCGGCACGCTCCACCCGGAGGTCGGCGACCTGCCGGGCCGGATGCGCCACCGGATGCCGAAGGGCGAGAAGGATCCGGCGGTGATCTTCGCCAGGCGCCACCGGGTCGAATTCCGCGAGGGCGGCGCCTTCCACCAGCTGATCGGCACCACCGTGGCGGTGACCAACTCGCTGCACGGACAGGCGGTCTGGGAGCCGGGCGCGCGCGTGACGCTCGAGGGCCATGCCGAGGACGGGACCGTGGAGGCGATCTCGATCGCAGGCGCGCAGAGCTTTGCGCTGGGCGTGCAGTGGCACGCGGAATACGATGCCGCCGGCGACCCGGTGAACCGGGCATTGTTCACGGCATTCGGGGCGGCGGCGCGGGAGGTTGCGGCAAGGCGGTAGGTGCGGCCTCCGGGCAGGACGCACCCGAGGCGAAGCTATGGCAGCGCATGATCCGCTGCGCTCCGTCCCCTCGTGCGCCGGCTGCCCCGGTGATCGCCGCGCCGCCGTCGACCGACGCCGAACCCATGTCCGCGATGACATCGGGACCGATGCCTCGGCGCGGCCTGGGGCCACGGTCTGTGACGGCTTTCGTCATGCGCGGGCCGCATAGCAGGGCAGACCCGAGGTGCGCGACGTTTCGCCCTCCTCACGGAGGGCGAAACGACGTTATACCGGCGCCATGGAAAACGTTCACGTCACCGACGCCTGCATCATCGGGGCCGGGCCAACGGGCATCTTTGCCGTGTTTGAGCTCGGTCTCCTCGACATGCGCTGCCATGTCGTCGACATCCTCGACCGGCCGGGCGGGCAATGTGCCGCGCTCTATCCGGAAAAGCCGATCTACGACATCCCCGCCTGGCCGGTGATCTCGGGCCAGGATCTGACGGACCGGCTGATGGAGCAGATCCGCCCCTTGAAGGCCGAGTTCCATCTGAACCAGATGGCGGTCCGGCTGGAGAAGCGTGCGCCCTGCGAGGCGCTGCCGGCCGGCGGCTGGCGGGTCGTCACCGACGCGGATGTGGCGATCGACTGCAAGGTCGTGGTCGTTGCGGCCGGGGGCGGCAGCTTCGTGCCGAAGAAACCGCCCCTGGAGGGGCTCGAGCACTACGAGGGCACCAGCGTCTTCTACTCGGTCCGCGAGATGGCGCGCTTCGAGGGCAAGCATGTCCTGGTGGCGGGCGGTGGCGATTCGGCGCTCGACTGGGTGCTGAGCCTCCAGCCGAGGGCCGCCTCGATGACACTGGTCCACCGGCGCGACGGTTTCGGTGCGGCGCCCGCCAGCGTCGCCAAGATGCGGGCGCTCGTGGAGGCCGGGAAGATGAGCTTCCACATCGCGCAGCTGCGCCGCCTCGAGGGCGCCGGCGGCCGGCTGACCGGCGTCGTGGTGCAGTCCGCCGACCGCGGTGAATATGTCATCCCCTGCGACGTGCTGCTGCCCTTCTTCGGGCTGACCATGGCGCTCGGACCCGTCGGCGGCTTCGGCTACGAGGTCGAGGGCGAGCTGATCAAGGTTGATACCACGACCTTCCAGACCTCGCTGCCCGGCGTCTTTGCGATCGGCGACATCATCTCCTATCCCGGCAAGCTGAAGCTGATCCTTTGCGGCTTCCACGAGGCGGCGATGATGGCGCAGGAGGCGTTCCGCATCTGCTTCCCGCAGAAGCAGCTCAGGTTCCAGTACACCACCAGCTCGTCGGCGCTGAAGGCCAAGCTGGGGGTCTAGGCGCGCAGGGAGCGCTAGCGCAGCACCCCCTTCACCATCTCGTCCATCAGCCCAAGCAGCTCGACCGCGTGCTTCAGCGTCTTGCGCTGATCTCTGCCGAGGCGGGCGGTGTCGACCGCGTTCGAGGGCGGGATGCCGGCGGTCACATCCTCGACCTGTTGGGTCAGGACCAGGCGCAGCACCAATCCGTGGATTTCGACCAGCATTTGCGCATCGGTGGCGCCGGCGCCCGCCGCCTCGCTGGCGCGCAGCAGACGCTCGGGCGTCGCGGTGGCCTCGACATGGTGGGCGAGGGCCATCACCCGGGCGCCGGAGACGAGGGCCAGCAGGGCGCCTCCCTTGAGGTCGGTGCGCCCCCTCTCGTCCTTGCGGAAACCGCCGAACATGCCGAGCGCGCTGCCGCGGCCGGCAGTATTCTCGGCCATCGCCCGGATCAGTACCCGGGCGCGGCCGGCGTCATCCAGCGCATGCGAGCGCAGCCGCGCCGCCAGCGCGGTGGTGCCGAGCACCGGCGCGAAGTCGAAGAAGATGTCGACATTCAGCAGGTTCTCGGGCTTCGGGTTGCCGACCCAGGCGTCGACCTGTGCGCACCATTCGGCGAGCGTCTTGCGCCAGGCGCGGTTCTTCGCCATCACGCCGCCCTTGCAGTAGGGAATGCCGGCCTCGTGCAGCAGCCGGTTCATGTGCCCGGCCCAGACCGTGAACCAGTCGTCCGCGGCGCAGAGATCGCCGGCATAGCTGTCCTCGACGATCACCGCATTGTCCTGGTCGGGCGCGAGCAGGCTCTCGCCGCGCCCGCCGGAGCCGAGCACGAGCAGGCAGTAGGCGGCCGGAGCGGGGCCGCGGCCCTCGGCGACCATGATCCGCTCGGCAAGCTCGGCCGCGCGCGCGGTCATCGCCCGGCCCTCGGCCGAGATGATCGCCGCGACCTGGCGCGCGTCGAGACCGTCGGCGAGCAGCGCCCCGGCGAGCGAGGGGAGCTCCGCCTGCACACCGGCGAGCGCCGCCGAATCCTCGGCAGCCGCGATCCGGTCGCCGAGCGAGAGGGTCGCGAGCGCCCGCTCCTGCAGGAGCGAGCGCAGCGTGAATACGCCGCTGACCGCGCCGTCGGGGCCGGTGGCCGCAAGATAGCGCAGGCCCTTGCGGGCCATCAGCCCCAGCGCCCGGTAGAGGAAGGTATCCTGCGGCGCCGAGATGACCGGGCGGCTCATCACGTCGCTGACCGGCAGGCCCGCCGCCTCCGGCCCCCGCACGGCGATGGCATAGAGCAAGTCGCGCTCGGAGACGAAGCCGCCGCCACCCGCGGCGAGCGGCTCGACCACCAGGCAGCCGATGCCGTGCCTGCGCATGACCCGGGCCGTGTCGAGGAGCGTCGCGCCCGGAGCGACAGTGATCGGCGGCGCGCCCATCACGTCGGCAAGGCGGTGGCGGTAGATGAAGCTGTCGATCGCCTTCTGCGCGCTGGGCAGGGCGGCGGTGGCGCCGGCGAAGTCGGGCCGGTCGCCGGGGCGGGCATACCAGCCGGCAGTGTCCTGCTGCTGGACGAGCGCCGAGGCGCGGAGCTGGAACGCCTCGGCCTCGGCGAGGCTGCGCACGCCGCGCTCGCGGAGCGAGCCGATCATGGCCGCGAGGATGCGCGCGGTGACCAGCGCGTCGCCGGGCGCGGTGTGCCGGTCCGCGACCTCGATGCCGTAGCCGAAGGCGAGCGATTCGATCGAGTGGTCGAGCCGCCCCGGCTCCAGTGCCGCGGCAAGGAGCGCGGTGTCGAGGGCGCGCGGCTCCTGCCAGTCAACGCCATGGCGCGCCGCCTCGTGCCGGAGGATGGCGAGATCGAAATGGACGCTGTGCCCGGCGACGACCGCGCCGCCGATAAAGGCGGCGAGCTGCCGGAGTGCCACGTCGGGTGCCGGCGCGCCGGCCACGTCGGCATCGGACAGCCCATGGATGCGCCGGGCGGACTCTGGGATCGGCACGCCGGGATCGACCAGCAGCTCGAGCCGGTCGCCGGTGATCTCGGTGCCGCGCATCCGCACGGCACCGATCTGCACGATCCGGTCGGAGCGCACCTCGAGGCCGGTGGTCTCGGTGTCGAGCACGATCATCTCGAGCGCCACGAGGGGCGCCGCCGGATCGATTCCTCGGTGCTGACGCGGCCGCAGGCTCATGCGACGCCGTCCCAGGTGCGCAGCCCGGCCGCAAGGGCCGCCATGTCAGTGCGCCGCCGGAGCGCGCCCACATGCTCGATGAACCGGAACTTGACGTTGTTGGTGACCATCGGGCGGTCGAGCTCGCGGATCGTGTCCTCGACCGGGGCGAAATCCACGATCACGTTGGCGCTGAACCCGGCGATGTCCTCGACCGGGGCAGGCGGCCCGGCGAGACGGACCGCGAGCCGGCGGGCGAATTCCGCGGTGCGGTCGTCCCAGCCGCGCCCCGACCGGTGCTCGGGCAGCGGATGGCATGCGATCACCGCGCCGTATAGTCGCGGCCAGACCGCGGCGGGGACGGGGCCGTGCGGCCGGAGATCACCCTCGGCGATGAGCAGGAGGTCCTGCGCCGCAGCGGCAAAGCCCTCCCACTTGCAGCGCTCCATACCCCGTCCGAAGCCCGCGTCCTGCATCAGCCGCGGGCCCATCGTTCCCGACCGGGCGCGGATATAGGAATAGCTCGATCCCTGGGCGAGATAGGCGGCCCCCTCGCCGGTCGCGGCGACGAGGTCGGAAACTGCCGAGACGCGGCGGCGCCCGAGGCCGAGCGTGAGTGCCCTGAAGATGTTCATCGCCGAATGCCTGCCTGCATCTCGCCCGCGGTGTCAACCGGCTGGCCGGTCTGACCCGGAGCGGGCGGCTTCGGATGGCGCTCCCGCAAGCCGTTACCGCCGCCCTCTCGGGCGAATGATTGACATCAACCCGGAATTCGCGTTTTAATCAATCGTCTGTCCCGGAAAACAACCAAAACGGGTCAGATGCCCGTCGAACAGACATGGGTTCCGGACAGCGCTCCGACCCACGGCTGGCGTCGGAACTGGGTCTGGGGGGCTCGAGAAGATTGAGTGTTGCTCGGCGTAAGGCCTCCCGTCGTAAACAATGGTCTGGGAGGCTTGGCAATGTCCGACAGCATTTCCCCGGAACAGGCGGCGGCACACTGGGCGAAGACAAGGACGCTCATGTGGACATGCCTGATCCTCTGGGCGGTCTTCTCGTTCGTCATCCACATGTTCGTGAGTGCCCTCAACGGGATCACTTTTATCGGTTTCCCGCTCGGCTTCTACATGGCTGCGCAGGGATCGCTGATCGTCTTCGTCCTGCTGATCTTCTGGTTTGCAGCCAGGCAGAACGCGATCGACGAGGAATTCGGCGCGGCCGAGGATTGAGGGAGAAGCACTCATGGCACTCAAGATGCAGGGCGATTTCACCGATAACCTCGGCAAGATCTACGGGATCTATGTCGGGGGGTTCGCGGCCTTCGTCATCGCGATGGCGATCCTGGAACAGCTCGGATTGCCGCCGAAGTTCATCCTCTGGGCCTACATGGCCCTGACCATCTTCGTCTACGCCTTCATCGGCATCCTGTCGCGCACCAGCCAGGTCTCGGAATACTATGTCGCCGGGCGCAAAGTGCCGGCGGTCTACAACGGCATGGCGACCGGCGCCGACTGGATGTCGGGGGCGAGCTTCGTCGGCATGGCCGGCTCGCTCTATGTGCTGGGTTACGACGGGCTCGCCTTCGTGCTGGGCTGGACCGGCGGCTATGTGCTGGTGGCGGTGCTGCTGGCGCCCTACCTGCGCAAGTTCGGCGCCTATACCATCCCGGACTTCCTCGGCACCCGCTACGGCGGCAACCTGCCGCGGATCCTTGGCATCATCGTGCTGTTCTGCTGCTCGTTCACCTATGTGACGGCGCAGGTCTATGCCTCGGGCATCATCGCCTCGCAGTTCCTCGGCATCGACTTCAACATCGCGGTGTTCGCGGGGCTGGCCGGTATCCTGGTCTGCTCGATGCTGGGCGGGATGCGGGCGGTGACCTGGACCCAGGTCGCGCAGTACATCATCCTGATCGTGGCCTATCTGGTGCCGGTGATCTGGATGTCGCAGGTCAGGACCGGCGTGCCGATCCCGCAGCTGATGTACGGCTCTGTGCTCGGCGACATCACGACGATGGAGCAGCAGCTCATCGCGGCGGGCGAGTCGATCAAGCCGCATGTGCAGGCCTTCAGCAACTACACGCCGCGCGACTACTTCTTCCTGATCTTCTGCCTGATGGTCGGGACCGCGTCGCTGCCGCACATCCTGATGCGCTACTTCACCACGCCGACGGTGCGCGAGGCGCGGAAGTCGGTGGCCTGGTCGCTGTTCTTCATCTTCCTGCTCTACTTCACGGCGCCGTCCTATGCGGCCTTCGCGAAGTTCAACGTGATGAGCCTGTTCACCGCGTCCGGCGGCACCACGCTGGCCTTCGAGAACATTCCGGAATGGATGTTCCGCTGGGGATCGATCGAGGGCCATACGCTGGTCCAGATCTGCGGCGAGAAGGCGGTGTCGCTCGAGGCCGTGCGGGCGGCCTGCGAGGCCAAGGGACTGACCGGCGGCTTCAACTTCACCGAGCTGAAGCTGAACAACGACATGATCGTGCTCTCGACGCCCGAGATCGCGGGGATGCCGTGGTTCGTGGTCGGTCTGGTCGGGGCGGGCGGCTTCGCCGCGGCGCTCTCGACGGCGGACGGGCTGCTGCTCGCCATCGCCAATGCGCTCAGCCACGACGTCTACTACAAGATGATCGACCCGAATGCCGACACCAAGCACCGGCTGATGGTCGCCAAGGTCATTCTTGTCCTGGTCGCGATCCTGGCGGCGCTGCTGGCCCGGACCAAGCCCTCGGATATCCTCTCGATGGTGTCCTGGGCGTTCTCGATCGCCGCGGCGGGCCTCTTCGCGCCGCTGGTGCTGGGAGTCTGGGACTCGCGGACCAACCGGACCGGCGCGATCTGCGGCATGATCGCGGGCTTCGGGCTGACGATGTACTACCTGATCGGCAACGTCTACGGGTTCGATTTCCAGAAGGGCACCGGGGACGAGATCGCCTGGCTGAAGGGCGTCTTTACCGACAAGCCCGACGACAAGGGCGTCGCGTCGATCTCTTCCGGCATCTTCGGCGTGCCGGCGGCGTTCATCGTCACCTGGGTCGTATCCCGGATGACGGCAGCGCCTAGCGCCGAGATGCAGAACTTCATCAACCGTCTGCGCGTGCCGCGCGGCGGGCAGCTGATGGAGCAGAAACACTGAGCGCAGGCTCACTGACATCGACGCAGGGCCCCGGGCAGCGCCTCGGGGCCCTGCATCTTTTTGCGGGCGGAGGCGACGGGTGGATTCGCTGAGTTTCCGCGCCATCCTGATCCTTGCCGGGGCTTTCCTGCTGTGCTTCGCGGTGTTCGCGACCCTGGGTCTGCCAATCGCAGAGGGGGGCGAACGGATCGACTCGACGGTCATCGCGACACTTGCTGCAGGTGCCTACAGCCTGGCGTCGCTGGCGGCGATCGTGCTTGCCCGGGGCGTACTGGGACTCTTCGTCGATTTCTCCCGCCCGATCGCCTTCTTCCGGGCACTGGCGGGAGTCACGGACCCGTTCATGGCGCTGTTCGCGCCGCTGACGCCGGGCTTCCTGGTCGAGCAGATGCGGCCGTTCTACGCCGCCTTCTGCCTCTACTTCATCAAGATGCTGATCTTCGGCGGCTTCGGCGCGCCGCCGCCCTGGATATTCATCCTGATCGCGTTCGGATAGGCTGGCGCATGCGGGGGGCGCTCTCCCCGAGTCGCGGTCTCGGGCAGGCTATGCCACCGGGGTGCAGATGGAACAGATCAGGCGGCTGGCATCGATCGTGGTCTGGCGCGGCTTCGGTTTCTGCTGGCTGGCGATCGCGGCCGCCATGTCCGGGCTGATCTTCGACCTGTCGCTGGCGTGCCGGACCGGCGCGCTCCTGGGAATCGTGGTCGCGCTGGCGCTCCAGCTCCGCGCCGAGACCTATCACCGCGTCAAGCGGATCAGCGAGACCGAGGTGTGGACCCTGCTGGCCGAGGAGGCGCGGCCGCCGAAGGAACTCGCCCGCCGGATGATCGTGCCGGCGATGCGCGACGAGCTCAGGGAGAAGGCGCTCTACTCGGCGGTGATGGGCGGCGGGCTGTTCGCGATCTCGTTTGCGCTGCGCATGCTGTATTCATGGTGAGCCGGCGGCGGGGCGGAGCAGCCGGGCAATCAGCTCGTAGAACTCCGCGACCACGATCGGTTTGACCAGATAGGCGTCCATCCCGGCGGCGATCGCGCGGTCGCGGTCGAGCGGGCGGGCATGGGCGGTCAGGGCGACGATGGCGACCCGGTTCCCGGTGGTCTCCGCGGCGCGGATCTGCCGGGTGGCGGCGATGCCTCCGAGGACGGGCATCTGCAGGTCCATGAGGATCAGGTCGGCCGGCCGGTGGACATGCTCGGCGATCGCTTCGCGGCCGTTGGCGGCGGTGGCTATCCCGGCGCCGGTCGGTGTGAGCAGCGCACGCAGGAGCGCCTGGTTGGTCGCGGCGTCCTCGGCGATCAGGATGCGCCGGCCGGAAAGGTCGGGCAGAGGAACAGCGGCGCCTGTCGCAGTGCGCCTGGCGGTGGCGGGTCCGCGCGGTGGCAGCAGCCCTTCGAGCCCGTCGCAGAGGCGGCGCCAGGGCAGCGGCAGGCGGATGACCGCATCGAATGTGCCCTGATCCGGGACGCCGCCGTCGGTCACGAAGGTGATGCGGGGCGCGGCGAACAGCGGG
The DNA here is from genome assembly GCA_039805905.1 of Limibaculum sp. Taxonomy (GTDB): domain Bacteria; phylum Pseudomonadota; class Alphaproteobacteria; order Rhodobacterales; family Rhodobacteraceae; genus Thermohalobaculum. Next base: position 216,314 of record JBDIVM010000007.1, read on the forward strand.
TCGCCCCGCAGGCGGGCAGCGAGATCGGCAGCGCCGTCTGCCGGCACGAGCCGCGCATCGATCACCACCTCGCCGAACGGGCTGCCCCGTTCCGCGGCCCCGCGCGCGATCTCGATGGCCGCGCCGGCCGAGCCGGCGAATTCCACGTCGAGGCCGAGCGCGGCGAGCGAACCGCGGCAGCGCGCCGGATCGATGAGCAGGTCGCGCAGGATCAGCACATGCCGGTCCGGCGCACCCTGCCGGGCCGGTACCGGCTGGAGCGCGCAGGGCAGGTGCGCCAGCAGCGCCTCCGATCCGTCGCCGCGGCGGACTGTCTCGATTGCAGATGCCAGCCGGGCAAGCCCCCCCGACCACAGATCCGCGAGCGCGACCCGGGTGCCGGAGCGCGCTCCCGGGGCGCGGACAATCTCGAGGATGAGGCCCGCGGACTGCGGGCCTTCCTGGTGCCAGAACGCCAGACCGAATCCGCGGGCGTCGCCCGCCTCGATGCTGCGGGCAAGTCCCTGCCCGAGGGCTTCGCCAAGGGCCGGGCCGTCGATGTCGATCTGCTCAGGCAGCCGGCCGTCGACATGGGTCGACAGATGAAGGCCCTTGCGGAAGGCGGTGACCGCAATCCGGGCCACCGCATCGCCAATCAGTCTTTCGGGGCGCGGTTGCTGGGCAACCGGCGCCTTGGAGCGCCCATCCGGCATGCGTTTTCCCGCTCATTAATTATGCAGCGGACGATGTAGTCCTTCTTATTACCGGCATTGATAACCGAAGCGACTCTGAAGGGAAAGGCAGATATCCGGGGCATTCCCGGGATCACAACCAATTGAGCAGCAGCGGGATCAGCGGCTTGTCCGCCGGCGGCATCGGATAGGCGCCGAGATCGCGCGGCCTGACCCAGGCCAGCTGCTGGCCCTCCTGGGCCGATGCCACCCCCTGCCACTTCCGGCAGGCGTAGAGCGGCATGAGCAGATGAAAGTCCTCGTAGGAATGGCTGGCGAAGGCGAGCGGCGCCAGGCAGCTCGCCCAGGTGCCGATGCCCAGTTCCTCGGAGAGCTCGCGGATCAGGCAGGCCTCGGGCGTCTCGTCCGGCTCGACCTTGCCGCCGGGGAATTCCCAGAGGCCGGCCATCGGCTTGCCTTCGGGGCGCCGGGCGAGGAGCACCCTGCCGTCCGGGTCGATCAGCGCGACCGCCGCGACCAGGACGAGCCTCACTTGCGGGGCCTCACGAACCGCGTCTCACGAACGGTAATCCGCGTTGATCTCGATGTAGCGGTTGGTGAGATCGCAGGTCCAGACCGTCGCGCGGCCCGCGCCGACACCGACATCGACCGCGATCTGCAGCTCGTCGCGCTTCATGTAGGCAGCGCCGAGCTCTTCGGAGTAGCTGGGGGCCACCAAGCCGTTCTCGGCCACCAGGATCTCGCCGAACCGGATCGAGAGCCGGTCGCGGTCCGCCGCCTCGCCGGCCTTGCCGACCGCCATGACCACGCGGCCCCAGTTCGGGTCCTCGCCGGCGATGGCGGTCTTGACCAGCGGTGAGTTCGCGATCGAGAGCCCGATCTTCCGGGCGGCCCGGTCCGACCGGGCCCCGGTCACGGTGATGGCGACGACCTTCGAGGCGCCCTCGCCGTCCTTCACCACCTGGATCGCGAGGTCGCGCATGACCTCGCCGAGGGCGGCACGGAAGCGGGCGAAGCGCGGATCGCGGCGGTTCTCGATCACCGGCATCCGGGCCTTGCCGGTGGCCGCCACCAGCAGCGTATCCGAGGTCGAGGTGTCGCTGTCGACCGTGATGCAGTTGAAGGTCTGGTCGGTCAGCTCGGAGACCGCGGCCTGCAGGAGCGCCTGCTCGATCTTCGCGTCGGTGAAGATGAAGACCAGCATCGTCGCCATGTCGGGCTGTATCATGCCCGAGCCCTTGCAGAAGCCGGAGATGGTCACCGGCACGTCGTCGAGATCGACGATCTCGCCCGCCCCCTTGGGATAGGTGTCGGTGGTCATGATCGCCCGGGCGGCATCCTCGATGCGACCGGCGGCGAGCCGCGCGGCGATCTCGGCGAGCTTGGCGGTGATCCGCGCCGCCGGCAGGGGCTCGCCGATCACGCCGGTCGAGGCCTGGAAGACGTTTCCGGCCGGCAGGCCGAGCACCTTGCCGGCGGTCTTCGCGACGGCCTCCACCGCGGCGCGGCCGTTGCTGCCGGTGAAGGCGTTGGCATTGCCGGAATTGACCACGATGGCGAGCTTGCGCCGGCTCGGCGCGGCCGTCAGGGCGGCAAGGCGCTCCTGGCACCAGAGCACAGGGGCCGAGCGCGTCTCGGAGCGCGTGAAGGTGCCGGCAATGACCGAGCCGGCGGCGATCTCGGCGATCATCACGTCGGTGCGGCCCTTGTAGCGGACCCCGGCCGAACCGGCGGCGAGCCGGACTCCGGCTACCGGCGCGAGCGGCGGGAAGGCCGCCGGCGCGAAGCGCGAGACCACGACCTTCTTCGCCTTCGCCCCCGGCCTGCGGGTCGACCTCGCCAGCTCGGCCTCGAGCGCGGCGACTTCGGCGGCGAGCGCTGACAGGGCCTCGCGCCGGCTGGCGAGCCGGCTCGCCAGCTCCGCCGCCTTCTGCGCGGCGCGGGACGGCCCCGACTTTGCCGATGCTCTGGCAGACTTCGGTTTGGCCGCACGCTTTGCCGCCTCCGGCCCGGCCGCCGCCTTCGCGGGCTTCGCCGCGACCGCCGCCTTGGCCGCTTTCAGCTTTGCTGCAGCCCGTGCGCCGCCCTTGTCCGGAGCTGCCGCCCGCGCCCTTGACCTGGTGTCCACCAGCTTTGCCGTCCGCCTGGCGGGCTTTCCCGTCCTGCCCTTTCCGCCGTCCGCCCGTCGTGCCACGGTTGCCTCCCCCGAACGTATGACCCTTCCGCTGGCTTCCCGCCCTACTGCGTGCCGTCAAGCATCGCGTCGTCGCGCACGGCCGAGGCCGGCGGCGCGTTCTCGGGCATCGTGATCGTCGCCTTCTCGCGGGCCGCCGCGACGATCTCGTCCTGGGCCTGCTGTGCGAGGTCGCCCGTAAGCTGGCCGTGCACCTCGTCGATCGGGGGCACCGGACGATCGCGCTTCTCCTCGAGCTTGATGAGGTGCCAGCCGAAGGCGGACTTGACCGGGTCGCTGATCGTGCCCGGCTCCATCGCGAAGGCCGCGTCGGCGAACTCCGGCACCATGTCCGAGCGCAGGAACCAGCCGAGGTCGCCGCCGCGGCTGGCGGTGCCGTCGGTGCCGTTCGCCGCGGCGAGCTCGGCGAAGTCGGCGCCGCCGTCGAGCCGGGCCTTGAGCTCCTTGGCCTTTTCCTCGGTCTCGACCAGGATGTGCGCGGCACGCACCTCCTGCTGCGGGGGAGTGTCCACATAGCGCTCCTTGTAGAGGGCGTCGATCGCCTCGGGCGTCACCCGGGCGGCGATCTCGCGGCGCAGATAGGCCTCGGCGAGGACCATGCGGCGCTGCGCGGCGAGCTGGATGGCGACGGCCGGTTCGGCCTCCAGGCCGGCCGTGGCGGCCGCCTGGGCCAGCAGCACCTGCTCGATCAGCTGGTCACGCAGGCCGTTGTAGAGCACCTCGTCGGGGAGCTGCTGATACTGCTCCGGCAGCTGGCGGCGGACGGTCACCACATCGCCGACCGTCACGCTTTCGCCGTTCACCACCGCGAGCGCGCTGTCGATCGCATAGGCGGGCGCGGGCTCTGCCGTCGCCGTCCCGGCCGCCGCCGCAGGCTGGTCGCTGCCGGTCTGGCCGCCGCTCGTCTGGGAAACGGCACCATGGCCACCGAGGGCGACGCAGAGTGCAGCCGCGCCGAGGGGGAATAGTCTCACGAAGGTGTCTCCTTCCGGTTCAGAGCGACTCCCGGAGGCCAGGGGACGTTGACAGTCCCCCTCCCCGAAAATATGTGTCACGCCGGACCCTTTGGCCGGAACGCCTGCCAGACTTACGCGGTTGCGGACGGGGCCTCAAGCGCTGAAGCGCGTTTTTTGCCGTCCCGCGCCGGGTCGTGCGACCGGCCGGGGAGGCGTTCGATGGACCGCATGGCCGGCGCGCCGTGCCTAGGGGAACGTCACAGATGTTGGGATTCGGCAGCCTCGCCAGGAGCATCTTCGGGACGACCAACGACCGGAAGATCAAGGCGGCGCAGGGCACGGTCGATGCGGTGAAAGCGCTCGAGCCGGCGCTCGAGGCGATGCCGGATGCCGAGATCCGCAGCCAGACCCAGAAATTCCGCGACCGGCTGGCGGGGGGCGAGTCGCTGGACGACATCCTGCCGGAAGCCTTCGCCACCGTGCGCGAGGCTGCGCGCCGGGCGCTCGGGCTCCGTCCGTTCGACGTGCAGGTCATCGGCGGCCTCGTGCTGCACCAGGGCAAGATCGCCGAGATGAAGACCGGCGAGGGAAAGACCCTTGTCGCCACAATGCCGGTCTATCTGAACGCGCTGACGGGCAAGGGCGTGCACGTTGTCACGGTGAACGACTACCTGGCACGCCGCGACGCCGAGTGGATGGGCAAGGTCTACCATTTCCTCGGCATGAGCACGGGCGTCGTGGTGCCCGGCATGGACGAGGCGCAGCGCCGGGCCTCCTATGCCTGCGACATCACCTACGGAACCAACAACGAGTTCGGCTTCGACTACCTGCGCGACAACATGAAGCACAGGCTGGGCGACATGGTGCAGCGCGGGCACAATTACGCGATCGTCGACGAGGTCGACTCGATCCTGATCGACGAGGCGCGGACACCGCTGATCATCTCGGGGCCGGTCGAGGACCAGACCGGGCTCTACCAGGCCATCGACCAGGTGATCCCCGAGCTCGGCCCCGAATGCTACGAGATGGACGAGAAGCACCGCACCGTCGTGCTGACGGAGGACGGCAACGAGGTCGTCGAGCGGATACTGATCGAACGCGGCCTGCTGCCCGAGGGCGGCTCGCTCTACGACCCGACCTCGGTCAGCCACGTCCATCACGTCAACCAGGCGCTGCGCGCCCACAAGCTGTTCCAGAAGGACCGCGACTACATCGTCAAGGGCGGCAAGGTCGTCATCATCGATGAGTTCACCGGCCGCATGATGGAGGGCCGGCGCTACTCCGATGGTCTGCACCAGGCGCTCGAGGCGAAGGAAAGGGTCGAGATCCAGCCCGAGAATGTGACGCTGGCATCGATCACCTTCCAGAACTACTTCCGGCTCTACGGCAAGCTCGCCGGCATGACCGGCACGGCGCTGACCGAGGCCGAGGAGTTCCTGTCGATCTACAAGCTCGACGTGATCGAGGTGCCGACCAACATGCCGGTCGCCCGCGCGGACGACGACGACCAGGTTTTCCGCACCGCCGAGGAAAAGTTCAGCGCCATCATCGCCTCGATCGAGGACGGCCGCAGCCGCGGCCAGCCGATCCTGGTCGGCACCACGTCGATCGAGAAGTCCGAGCTGCTGTCGGCGCGGCTGAAGAAGCTGAACATCCCGCACAACGTGCTGAACGCGCGCTACCACGAGCAGGAGGCGCAGATCGTCGCCGAGGCCGGGGCGCCGGGCGCGGTGACCATCGCCACCAACATGGCCGGCCGCGGCACCGACATCCAGCTCGGCGGCAATGTCGAGATGCGCGTGCTGCACGAGACCAAGGACATCGAGGACGGCGAGAGGATCGCCGAGGTGCGCGCCCGGATCGAGGCCGAGCTGGCCGAGAAGAAGAAGCGGGTGATCGAGGCCGGGGGGCTCTGGGTCATCGGCACCGAGCGGCACGAGAGCCGCCGGATCGACAACCAGCTCCGCGGCCGCTCCGGCCGGCAGGGCGACCCCGGCCGGTCGACCTTCTACCTCAGCCTCCAGGACGACCTGATGCGCATCTTCGGCTCGGACCGGATCGACGGGATGCTGCAGCGGCTGGGCCTCGAGGAGGGCGAGGCGATCGTCCATTCCTGGGTCAACAAGGCGATCGCGAAGGCGCAGGCCAAGGTCGAGGCGCGCAACTTCGACATCCGCAAGAACCTGCTGAAGTTCGACGACGTGATGAACGACCAGCGCAAGGCGATCTTCGAGCAACGCCGCGACATCATGGAGGCGAACGACCTCGCCGAGACGATCCGGGACATGCGCCATTCGGTGATCGACGACATGGTGGCCCGGCACATCCCGAAGCGCGCCTATGCCGACCAGTGGGACACCGAGGGGCTCGAGCACGAGGCGCGGACGGCGCTGGGCGAGCCCCTGCCGGTCAAGGCCTGGGCCGAGGAGGAGGGCGTCGACGAGGAGGTGCTGCGCGACCGGCTGTGCGAGGCGAGCGACGAGGCCGTCGCCAGGAAGGAGGCGCTGATCGGCGCCGAGCAGATGCGCGGAATCGAGAAGAGCCTGCTCCTGCAGATTCTCGACCACCACTGGCGCGAGCATCTGGTGATGCTTGAGCATCTGCGCTCGGTGATCGGGCTCCGCGGCTATGCCCAGCGCGACCCGCTCAACGAGTACAAGTCCGAGGCCTTCGCGCTGTTCGAGCGGCTCTTGACCCAGCTGCGCGTCGACGTGACCCGGCAGCTTGGCTCACTCCGGCCGCTGACACCCGAGGAGCAGGCCGAGCGGCAGCGCATGATTGCCGAGATGCAGGCCAGGATGGCGGAGCAGATCCGTGCCCGGGCCGAGGCGGAGGCGCGCGCCCGCGATGCCGGGCAGGCCGTGCAGGCGCTGCCCGCCGGCGCGATGGGGTTCGCGCTGGGCCAGGCGGCCGATGTCGCCGAGATCGACCCCGCCGATCCCGCGACCTGGGGCAAGACCGGGCGCAATGCGCCCTGTCCCTGCGGCTCGGGGAAGAAGTACAAGCACTGCCACGGCAGGCTGACCTAGGAGCCGCCGTCCGCCGGGAGCCGAGGGGTCATTCGGCGAAAGGCCCCTTCGGCGCGATTCCCTTCGGCGCGAAACCGCCCTAGGCTCGCGGCGCCCGGTTGCCGGGAATCAGCCGCACGAGGCGTGCCATGCCGACCGATCTCAGCCTGCCGACCCGCCAGCTTGCCGGCTACGGCGCCCGTCCGCCCCATGCGGACTGGCCGGGCCGGGCCCGCGTCGCGGTGAATTTCTGCATCAACTACGAGGAGGGCGCCGAGATGTGCGTCCTCAACGGCGACGACCGGTCGGAGGTGCGCGTCTCGGATCTGGTGGTCGATGCCCGTTACGGCGACCGCGACCTCAACATGGAATCGAACTACGAATACGGCAGCCGGGTCGGCTGCTGGCGGCTCCTGCGCGCCTTCACCGACCGCGGACTGCCGGCGACGGTGAACCTGGTCGGGCTGGCCGGGGATCTGGTGCCCGAGCCGCTGCAGGCGATGGTCGAGGCGGGCTTCGACCTGCAGCCGCATGGCTGGCGCTGGATCGACTATCACGGCATGGAGGAGGCGCACGAGCGCGAGCTGATCCGCCGTTCGCGCGAGCAGGTGGTCCGCCTCACCGGCCGCGCGCCGATGGGCTATTATGCCGGCATGCCCTCGATCAACACCCGCCGGCTGGCGGTGGAGGAAGGCTATGTCTTCGACTCCGACTGCTACAACGACGACCTGCCCTGGTGGAGCCACGACTTCGGCCGGCCGCATCTGGTGATCCCCTATTCGCTGGAAACCAACGACTCGCGCTTCGGCCGCAAGGAGGGCTACCAGGTCGGCGAGGAGTTCTTCACCTATCTGAAGGACAGCTTCGACGTGCTCTACGCCGAGGGCGCCGAGCGGCCGAAGATGATGACGGTCGGGCTGCACGCGCGGCTGCTGGGACGGCCGGGCCGGATCGGCGCGCTCTACCGCATCCTCGACTACATGGCCGGGCACGAGCGGGTCTGGATCTGCCGCCGCGAGGACATCGCGCGGCACTGGATGGAGAAGCACCCGGCGGGGTAGGGGCCTTGCGGAGGATTGCCGGGCGCGGAGCAGCCCAAGTCAGCGGGGTTGTTTGACGCGATCATTCCAAGCTGCAGCCGGGGAGGACGGCGAGATGAATTTTGTCTACGTCGCGAAGCGCGCCGGGGAGGATGTCGGAACGCCGTCGCCCGGGAACACGCGCCTCCACGACACGCTGGTCGCCGCGAAGCAGGCGCCACTGCCGACAATCGATTCAGCGGTGAGTCTCGCCGGGCCGGGGGTCGCGATCGTGATTGCTGACGGCACCTATGACGAACAGGTCAATCTCAGGAAGGAGCATTCCGGGACCCCTGGAAACCCGCTGCTGATCGTGTCCGAGACAATACACGGCGCCCATATCCGCGGGCCGAGGGTCGGCGGGCGAGAACTGTCGGCAGTCTGGGCCGTCGGGTGCCGTCACTTCGAGCTTCATAACCTCTTCGCCGAGGTCACGGCCGGGGATGACGGCGATCACGCCTCGATCAAGATTTTCCGCCACAAGGACGAGGCGATCGCGGAAGGCGGGGTCGTCGTTGCCGGCTGCAAGGGCCGCGGCCAGGGCCGCGATATCCTGAAGGTGTCCGGATTTCTGGGAACCCGGATTTATGGGTGTGATCTTTCCTCAGACGGCGGCCTCTTCAGCGAAAGCTGCATCGACTGCAACACCGGGCAGAACTGCGAGATCAAGTTCAACACGCTTCGCGGCCGCGTCCAGAACGGGCTTGCGGTCAAGAACGGCGCCTACAGGATTCTCATCGAGCAGAACGACATCGACGTGCGCCAGAAAGTGCCCGCGGTCTCCTACACGCCGGGCCTGTTCCTGGGCCACAGCGGTATCAGCCATGCGGGGAAGCCGTTCCCGTTCGGGGACCTGCCGTGGTTCTGGGCGGAATGCGCCGGATCCGTGGTGCGCCATAACCTGATTGGAACGGACTGGAAGCGCGCTTTGTGGGCGCTCGGCGCCTATGACTGCCTGATCGAGCGCAACGTCTTGAAGAACCGCGGAGACGGCGCGATCATCAGCATGAAGGAGAGCAAATCCGGACTCTATGCCGGGATGCCTGAGCCGACACCAGAGCATGCGCCCTACGTCCACGTCGATTCCGACGGTCTCGGGCACTACGACACGCGCTTTCTCACCATCAGGGACAATGCCGCGCTGGCCGGTTCCTCGGTCGCGATCGAGGAGCAGCATCCTGACACCAACCGGGTCGAGAGACTGGGCATCGTTTCCACGGTCGCAGATCACATCCCGGTGCCCATCGGCGTCGCCGCATGGGACCACGGCGCGATCTATCGGCGGCTTGGCATCGCCACGCCGTGACAGTGCCTGCTCCCAAGCCTTCATAAGGCGTCAGCCGTCAGGGGAACGCCCTCTCCCTACGCATCTCTTGCTTGAACCAGCAGCCCCATCTTTCGGGGGCTGATCTTTTCCCAACCCAGGCCAAGGAAGCACGGCCCCTGGGTTGCTTCACTGAATTTTATGTCGTTGTGCTCTGCGTTCCACTCCATGACTTTAACTTTTCCATCATGATCTACGGCCAGATCCCATCCCACGCTTCGGACAAACGGAATCTTTCTATGCAGTGTAGTTGCAACAGATATGCAATCATTGAACGATGGAATACGGTGTCCGGCAAATTTCAATTGTGTTCCAGGGTAATATTCAATTCTCATCCAGTTCGGTAAGTAGCCGACTGCAGAGAACTCTCCTGTCTTGATATCAATCGGTACACGGATATGAGTCCTGGACTGCACATGGGTATCGTCTGAAGCGCCAAGACGGAGATAGCAAGCCCTCACGTCTGGCTCGCCATCTGAATCAGCCGCAGTCGTAATTCTCAACGTGGCAACAGATTTCTCGGAAAATTTCCTGAATAATTCATTCTGAATAATAAATTTCTGGAATACTCCATTTCCAAGTTCTGAGATATAACTTAAGTTTAGAGAATCCTTATCAAAAAAATGAATACCACTGCCTTGACGAGATCCATCAACCTTATAGACAACCATTTTTATACTATCAAATAACATAGATTTAATATAGTCCAGATCTATAATATTATATTCAATATCTAGTAATAATCCATTAACATAATAACAAATATCAGGAAAGTATTCAGCGTTCAATAACGCCTTGGTGAGGCACTTTAGATTGGATGTTTGTCCGTATTTTCCTTTGATCTGTGGTACTACAGCGCATCCGTAAAAATTATCTGGTATCCATCCTTCAATGAATTTACCGGCTACAGCAGTGTAGACGCGTAGCCAAGGAAAAAATCGTTTACTTCCGAAAACATCCAGAGAGTACTCCTTTGCCATAGTCAAATAACGCTTGTTTACAGTCCCAGAATTTTTCTCAATTTCGTTAAAAATTCTGCGAGCCTGAACACGGTGCCATCTGTGATATGCGTAATCGACGATCCATTCAGGAATACGTCTAGCGACGCTTTGTCGACGATGCATCGGCGATGAGCTCATGCTGATCCGACGTGCGTTTGACATGGTTCTTGCCCTTAACTTACTCGTCCTTTCGAGACGCGCCGAATGGCGTCAATGCGATTGAAGGACCTTCCAGCCTTCGCCGGTCTACCCAATAATTTCCGAGCTTCAGGTCGGGGTAACGGCGTGGCGGCGCATCCGGGTCACAGCGGCTCGCCCACCCCCTTTTCGCTCCACGATCAGCCGGTAGCGCTCTTGGCCGCGGTACTGCCCGAAATTGAAGGAGCGTTTGTACGCGTCGCACGGGGCGAGGTCGGCCCTGCAGGGAACCAGCTCGTCGCCAAACGTGGTGCCGATCGCGACAAGCTCGCCCGATGGTGCGATCACGCAGGAGGGGCGCACCATGTCGGGACCGCAGTCCCGGCCCGCCTGCGCTAAGCCGGAATCCTGTGCTCGCGACATGCGGCAATCTCGTTATCCTCCCGCTGCTTCCACGCCTGGAACATCAGGATGTTCCAGAGCCGGCTGTGCCAGTCGGACCTGCCGGAGAGGTGCTCGGACCAGGTCTGCCGCACGGATCCCGCATCGAGGTACCCGTCATCCCTGAGGCGGGAGGGTGCCAGCAGATCCTCGGCCCACTGCCTGAGCGGCCCGCGAAGCCACTCGCCGATCGGCGCGCCGAATCCCTGTTTCCGCCGGTCGACGATCTCGCGCGGCACGTGGCGGTACAGGACTTGGCGCAGCGCCCATTTATGCTCGCGCCCCCTGAGCTTCATGCCGAGCGGGAGGCGCAGTGCGAACTCCACGATCTGGTGATCGAGGAGAGGGGCCCGGGTCTCGAGCGACGCACTCATCGCCGCCCTGTCGACCTTCACCAGAATGTCATCCGGGAGATACGTGATCAGATCGAGCAGCATCATCCTCCGGACATCGTCAAGCCCGGGCGTGGCCGGCGGGTCGGAAAGGACTCAGGGCGGCTCGCGCGCGTCGACGACCGGCGGCGACGGCCAGAAAGAAATGACCTTCCGGTGGATGTCTTCCGCCGACTGCCCTTCAAGATACGCGGCGATCCGCCCGAGGCGCTGTCCGAGCGTCCGCATCTTCGGGTGAAGTGGCGCAGCCAGGGCATTCCAGGCCGGGACGGCGACCGATCGCGTGCCGCGCGACAGAATGGCGCGGGCCGGCGGCGGGATCGGGCGAAGAAGGTGCCAGAGATTCCGGACCTGCCGATACCGGTCGTAGCCGCAAAACAGCTCGTCGCCGCCATCGCCGGACAGCGCGACCGTCACATGCTGCCGCGCCAGACGCGCGACCAGGATTGTCGGAATCTGCGAGTTGTCGCCAAATGGCTCATCATAGATCCGCGCGAGCGCCGGCACCACGTCCAGAAGGTCGGCAGTGTCGACGTAGAGCTCGGTGTGCCTGGTCCCCAGATGGGCTGCGACCCGTTTCGCATGCTCGGCCTCGTTGTGGCGCGGATCGCGGAAGCCAATCGAGAACGTGTGCACGGGCCGCGACGTCCATTTCCGCATGAGCGCGACGACGGTCGAGGAATCGATCCCGCCGGAGAGGAACGCACCGACCGGTACGTCCGCCACCATCTGACGACCGACGGCCTCCGACAGGAGGCTCTCGAGGGCATCCACCGCTTCCCCCTCTCCCATCTCTTCAGTTGGCGGAACCTGCCCACCGGCAGCCGCCGCGGCCGACCAGTATTGCCACTCATGCGGGTCGGGCTGGTCCCGGGAAATGCTGAGAAGACAACCGGGCAGCACTTTGTGGCAGCCTTCGTAGATGGTGTGGGAGCCGCCGATGTAGCTATAGCGGAGGAACAGGGAAAGCGTGTTGCGGTCGATCGTGCGTGCAAAAGCCGGATGCTCGCGCAGCGCCTTCAACTCGGAGCCGAAGAGGAACACCGGTCCGTGCCCCGTCTTCGCCACGCCGTAATAAAGCGGCTTTTCCCCGATCCGGTCCCTGCCAAGGGTAAGCGCACGATTGCGCCGGTCCCAGACTGCGAATGCAAACATCCCGACGCTGCGGCGAATGGTCTCCTCGATGCCCCAGGCATCGAATCCGGCAAGCAGGGTCTCGGTGTCCGAGTGGCCGCGCCATGCCGGCGCCATGCCGGAACGCTCCAGCTCCGCACGGAGGTCTGCATGGTTGTAGATCTCGCCATTGAAGGCGATGACGTAGCGCCCTGCTTCCGAGACCATGGGCTGTGCGCCTGCAGCCGACAGATCGACGATCGCGAGACGCCGATGGCCGATCCAGATGCCCGCCTCGCCATCGACCCATGTTCCGTCCGAATCCGGCCCGCGATGGACAATGCAGCGCATCATGTGCCGGAGGTGGCGCGATTGACCGTTCGGCGTCGCGCTGTCACGCAACTGGAGGAAACCAACCACACCACACATATCTGTGTTCCTGAGCAACAGCGCCCATTTCATCATGTGATCATGATGATACGATTCTCAGGCGTCCGCGCAACTGCGCTTTTTAAAGGGCAGAACAACGTCGTCGTTGGTGGCAGATTCCAAGTACTTCCCGGGAAAGGCCAGCAGGAGCGGCATCGGTGGCAGATCATCCGGCACGTCCCTTCGTCGTCCTCACGCTGACGCGGAGTGGCTCTACCTGGCTGCTTACGCTGCTCAATGGCCAGGACGGCATCGCGGCATATGAGGAACTCTTTCTGCCGGGCGAGGTACGCCCTGAATACGCCTGGGTCGCCGCAGGCTCTCCCGATCGGTTCCACATCCGCGAACGCGGTCTCCCGGGCCTGCGCATCCGCAGGGTCTGGAACTATCTGCGTGAGGTCGAGAGGTCTGGCGCGGCGTGCAGGGCCGTCGGGTTCAAGCTGATGCTCGGGCAGCTTTCCCGAGTGCCCGAAGTACTGCTGCTGCTCGCGCTTCGTCGCTACAGGTTGCTTGTGCTCGTGCGGGACAATCTTTTCGAGGGTGCGGTTTCACGCCTCGTTCTCGAGAAAACGGGCGATGCACAGAGCCGGGCAGATGCTCCGGCCGACCGCAGGATGGTGCTCGACCCGGACGCACTGATCGCCCAGATGAAGCGGCGCCGCAGGGGCGTGAGAATCCTGAAGGTGCTTGCCGCCGTCTGGCCCGCGCCGTCGCTTGTGCTCCGCTACGAGGACCTGGTGCGGGACCAGCGTCGCGGGATCGAGGATGTCCTGTCGCTTCTCGGGATCGAGAGCGAGCCGAAGATCGTCGTGAGCCCCATGAAGCGACGCATAAGCAAACCCTACACGGATATCATCGCAAACTTCGATGACGTCCGCGAGGCGATCGAGAACAGCAGTCTCCGGCACACGCTGACGTCAGCGCACTCGGAACCGGCGCAGGACTAAGCCGATGGCTGCGACCCGCGCATCCGGTCGACGCTCCAGGCGCCGCCGCCGGCCGCCGCGATGTAGAGGAACACGAAGCTGTAGAGCGCCGCGAGCTCACCGCCGTTCAGGATCGGGTAGAAGCCCTGCGGCGCGTGGACGGTGAAATAGGCCACTGCGGTCATGCCGGAGAGGATGAAGGCCGCCGGCCGGGTAAAGAGGCCGATCACCACGAGCACGCCGCCGACGAGCTCGATCACGCCGGCCGCTCCGCCCATGGTGAAGGGCGAGGCGCCGGTCATCTGGGTCGCCGGCAGGCCGATATACTTGGTGGTGCCGTGCTGCAGGACGAGGAGCCCAGACATGATGCGCAGGACACTGAGGAGTTGCGGCGTGTAGGGCTTCAGGAAGGTCATCGGGTGTCTCCGGTCTGGCGGTTGGCACGGGTCTCGACCCTGGTAATCTGTCTCATTCCGCCGGCCCGGAACAGGGCGATCACGGCCCTGTGAAGTCCGGGAGCGGCGCTGGGCCTCGACCATTGCCCGCGCCGGCGGCGCATCCGGGTCAGAGCGGCTCGCCCACCCCCTTCCGCTCGACGATCAGCCGGTAGCATTCCGGGCGGCGGTACTGCTCGAAATTGAAGAACCGCTTGTAGGCGTCGCAGAGGGCGAGGTCGGCCCTGCAGGGCACCAGCTCGTCGCCGAGCGTGGTGCCGATCGCCACCAGCTCGCCCGAGGGCGCGATCACGCAGGAAGCGCCCATCATGTCGCAGCCGCCCTCGCGCCCGGCCTTGGCGGCAGCGACGATCCAGGTGCCGTTCTGGTAGGCCGCAGCCTGCATCGGGACGAGATGGTGGAAGGTCCTGAGCGCGTTCTGCTCGGGCGTGTCGGGGAGCTGGGCCGGCGAGTTGTAGCCGAGGCAGACCAGCTCCACGCCCTGCAGTCCGAGCACGCGGTAAGGTTCCGGCCAGCGGCGGTCGTTGCAGATCAGCATGCCCGCCTTCCCGCCGAAGGCGCGGAACACCGGAAAGCCGAGATCGCCGTCCTCGAAATACCAGGGCTCGAGGTGCTGGAGCTTCAGCGCGGGGTCGTAGACCGGGTTCCCGGGAAGATGCACCTTGCGATACTTGCCGACGATCCGGCCGTCCTCGACCAGGATCGCGCTGTTGTAGCGGTGGCCGTCGGGGGTCTCCTCGCAATAGCCGAGATAGAAGCCGACCTTGTGCCGCGCCGACGCGTCGAACAGGGGCTGCGTCTCCGGCCCCGGCATCTCGCGCTCGAAGAAGCCGGCCACCTCGGCCTCGTCGTCGATCTGCCAGCGCGGGAAGAATGTGGTCAGCGCCATCTCGGGGAAGACCACGAGCCTGCAGCCCATCGCGGCGGCGTCCCGGAGCAGCGCCAGCATGCGGGCGACGACCGAGGCGCGGGGCTCGGTGCGCTCGATCGGTCCGAGCTGGGCGGCGGCGAGCATCAGCGGCCTCGACATGGACACACCTTTCGGGTTTGGCTGGGGCGCTGGGACGGCGGCGCCGGGAGCGGGGATCATGGCCACGGAAACGCGGATCGAACAAGCCTATCGTGCACGGACGAAGCGTTCGGAGGCGCTGCACGCCGAGGCGCTGGCGGTGCTGCCCTCGGGCATCAGCCATGACAGCCGTCACCTGCCGCCCTACGGCATCTATGCCGAGCGCGCGGAGGGGCCGCGCAAGTGGGACGCCGATGGCAACGAGTATGTCGATTATTTCGGCGGGCATGGGGCGCTGCTGCTGGGCCACGGCCACCCGGAGGTGCTGGCGGCGACGCAGGCGGCGTTGGCGCGCGGGACGCATTTCGCCGCGAATCATGCGGGCGAGATCGCTTGGGCGCAGCAGATCGTCGGGATGGTGCCGGGCGCCGGCAAGGTGCGGTTCACCTCCTCCGGCACCGAGGCGACGCTGATGTGCCTGCGCCTCGCGCGCGCCGCCACGGGCAAGCGCAAGGTGCTGCGGTTCCGGCACAATTTCCACGGCTGGCACGACGACATGACCACGGGCTACGCCTCGCATTTCGACGGCACCGCGCCGCGGGGCGTACCCGAGGCGGTCGCGGCGAACACGGTGCTGGTGGACAACGGCGACCTCGCGGGGCTCAGGGCGGCGATCGCGGGGGACCGCGACATCGCCTGCGTGATCCTCGAGCCGCTGGGGGCGGCGACCGGTCAGCTGCCGGTGGCGACGGAGTTTCTCGCCGCGCTGCGGCAGGAGACCGAGAAGGCCGGGATCCTGCTGGTCTTCGACGAGGTGATCACCGGATTCCGGGTTGCGCCGGGCGGCGTGCAGGCGGCGACGGGGGTGGTGCCGGACCTGACCTCGATGGCGAAGATCGTGGCCGGGGGCATGCCCGGCGGTGCGGTCGGCGGGCGGGCCGACCTCATGGACCAGCTCGATTTCGCCGCCGCCGCGCGGACCAATTCCGAGAAGATCTACCACCCCGGCACCTTCAACGCGAACCCGGTCTCGGCCGCGGCGGGGCTGGCGGCGCTCAGGATCATCGCCGGCACCGACGCCTGCGCGCGGGCCGAAGCGGCAGCGGCGGAGCTCAGGCGGGGCATGAACGCGGCGCTGAAGCGGGCCGGGATCGGCTGGGCGGTCTATGGCCGGGGCTCGGCGCTCCACACCTTCCTGAACCCGGCGGGCCGCGTGCTCGATCCGGAGCGGTTCGACCCCGCCGAAGTGCCCGCCGCCGAACTGAAGGCGCGGCCCGGCGAGGTGGTTCGGCTGCTGAGACTCGCCATGCTGGTGAACGGGGTCGACATCGCGGGCTGGCCCGGCGGCCTGGTCTCGGCGGTGCACGGGGAGCGCGAGATCGAGGAAACGCTCGCTGCCTGGGGCGAGAGCCTGGCGATGCTCCGGGCGGAAGGGGCGGCCTGAGCCGGCGCGCCCCTCAGCCGTTGCCGAGGTTGTGCGGCTGGGCCATGCCGATGGCGTGGTAGCCGCTGTCGACGAAGATGATGTCGCCGGTGCTCGACGCGCCGAGATCGGAGAGCAGATAGACCGCTGCCCCGCCGACATGCTCGAGCGCGGCGTTGCGCCGGAGCGGCGCGTTGTCCTCGCAGGCCTTGAACACCTTGCGCGCGCCCCCGATGGCCGAGCCCGCCAGCGTCCGCATCGGGCCGGGGCTGATCGCGTTCACCCGCACGCCCTGCGGCCCGAGGTCGTTGGCGAGGTAGCGCACGCTCGCCTCGAGTGCCGCCTTGGCGACGCCCATGACGTTGTAGTTCGGCATGACCCGCTGCGAGCCGAGATAGGTCAGCGTCACGATTGACCCGCCTGCCGGCATCAGCTCTGCCGCCCGCCGCGTCACATCGACGAAGGAGAAGCAGGAGATGTCCATCGTGTTCAGGAAGTTGGCGCGGCTGGTGTCCGCATAGCGCCCGGTCAGTTCGGCCTTGTCGGAATAGGCGATCGCATGGACCAGGAAGTCCATGCTGCCCCACTCCTCCCGCAGCGCCGCGAAGACCCGGTCGAGACTGGCCGCGTCCTGCACGTCGGCGTTCAGGATGATCGAGGCGCCCACGCTCTCGGCCAGCGGGCGCACCCGGCGCTCGAACGCCTCGCCCTGGTAGGTGAAGGCCAGCCCCGCGCCCTGCGCCGCCAGCGCCTGGGCGATGCCCCAGGCGATGGAATGGTGATTGGCGACCCCCATGATCAGGCCGCGCTTGCCCTGCATGATGGCGGTCATGACGCGGTCCTCATCCGTGGTACCGGCTGAGGGCCAGGGTGCAGTTGGTGCCGCCGAAGCCGAAGCTGTTCGAGATCACGGTATCGAGGCCGGCGCGGTCCTGGAGCGCGGTGACGATCGGCGCGCCTTCGAACTCGGGATCGAGGGTCTCGACATTGGCGCTGGCGGCGATGAAGTCGCCCTGCAGCATCAGCAGGCAGTAGATCGCCTCCTGCACGCCGGTCGCGCCGAGGCTGTGGCCGGTCAGAGACTTGGTCGAGGAGAACCGCGGCGGGTTCGGGCCGAACACCTCGCGGATGGCCGCGACCTCCTTCTGGTCGCCGATCGGGGTCGAGGTGCCGTGGGTGTTGATGTAGTCGACCTTGCGCTCGCCCAGCGTCGCGATCGCCCGACGCATGCAGCGCACGGCGCCCTCGCCCGAGGGCTGCACCATGTCGAACCCGTCCGAGGTGGCGCCGTAGCCGGTGATCTCGCCGTAGATGCGGGCACCGCGGGCCTTCGCCCGCTCGAGTTCCTCGAGCACCACCACCCCCGCGCCGCCGGCGATGACGAAGCCGTCGCGGTCCTTGTCATAGGCGCGCGAGGCGCGGGACGGGCTGTCGTTGAAACCCGACGACATTGCCCCCATGGCATCGAACAGGCAGCTCATCGTCCAGTCCAGTTCCTCGCCACCGCCGGCGAAGACGATGTCCTGCTTGCCCCACTGGATCTGCTCGACGCCATTGCCGATGCAGTGCGCCGAGGTGGAGCAGGCCGAGGTGATCGAGTAGTTGACACCCTTGATCCGGAATGGGGTGGCGAGCGTCGCCGAGTTTGTGGACGACATGGTCTTCGGGACGGCGAAGGGGCCGATCCGGCGCGGGCCGCCCTTGGCGAGCACGGTCTGGTGCGCCTCGAAGAGCGTTCTGGTCGAGGGGCCGCCCGAGCCCATCACGAGCCCGGTGCGCTCGTTCGACACCTCGTTCTCGCCAAGCCCGGAATCGGCGATCGCCTGCTTCATGGCGATGAAGTTCCAGGCGGCGCCGTCGCCCATGAAGCGACGCACGCGCTTGTCGACATGGGCCTCGATGTCGGCTTTCGGCTTGCCGTGGACCTGGCTCCGGAATCCGCGTTCGGCATATTCGGGTGCGAAGACGATGCCCGAGCGGCCCTCGCGCAGCGAGGCGGTGACCTCCTGCGCGTCCGAGCCGATGGACGAGACGATCCCGATTCCGGTCACAACCACTCGGCGCATCTTTGAACTCCAGTCTGGCACTGGGCCTGCAGCCCTGCCTGTTGAACCGGGTGGCCGCCCGCTAGGTGAACAGGCCGACCCGCATGTCCTTGGTGACGTAGATCACCTCGCCGTCCAGTTCCATGATCCCGTCGGCGATGGCCATCTTCAGCCTGCGGTCGACCACCCGCTTGAGATTGACGGTGTAGCGGATCAGCCTTCCGGCGGGCGTCACCATGCCGCTGAACTTGACCTCGCCGACGCCGAGCGCGCGGCCGCGCCCCGGCAGGCCGAGCCAGCCAAGGAAGAAGCCGGTGAGCTGCCAGAGTGCGTCGAGGCCGAGGCAGCCCGGCATCACCGGGTCGCCGATGAAGTGGCACTTGAAGAACCAGAGGTCGGGCTTGATGTCCATCTCGGCGACGACCTGGCCCTTGCCCTCTGTTCCGCCGGTGGCGGTGATCGAGGTGATCCGGTCGACCATCAGCATCGGAGGCGCCGGGAGCTGCGCGTTGCCGGAGCCGAACAGTTCGCCCCGTGCGCAGGCCATCAGCCCTTCATAGTCGTAGCTGTGTGCCCGCTCGGTCATCAGCCTTGTCCCTCCCCGGCGAAATAATTGCGTTCCCTAGCACTCCGCTGCGGCCGCAGACAAGCCGCTCGGGATGCGCTCGGCAGCTTTGCTCTGGCGACTGGCGGAAAAAAGCGGTACGAACGGCAGATGACGATGCGGGGCGGAATGACCGGGGAGCTTTCGGGCGCTTGCGGCGCGGTCATGGCTGACCGAGCGGCACGCTGGCTTGCGTCCGGCGGTCTCAGGCTGACCCGGCAGCGGATCGCACTTGCGAAGCTGCTGATCGGAGACGGGCACAACCGGCATGTGACCGCCGAGAGCCTCTATGCGGCGACGATCGCTGCCGGCGAGCGCGTGGCGCTGGCAACGGTCTACAACACGCTGCGCAGCTTCACCGAAGCCGGGCTGATGACCGAGATCATGGTCGGCGGCACGCGCAGCTATTTCGATACCGATGTCTCCGAGCATGCCCATTTCTACTGGGAGGACGAGGACCGGCTGACCGACGCGCCGAGCGGCTCGCTGGCCTTCGAAAGCCTGCCCGAGCCGCCCGAGGGCGCCGGCATCGCGCGGGTCGAGGTGGTGATCCGGCTCCGCCGGGACGTCCCGCCTGTCAGGTGACCGCCTGGCGGTTGAGGAACCGTTCGTCGCGCCAGCTCTGCTCCGCCAGGATCCTTTCCAGCCGCCGCGCCGCCGCGCAGGCGTCGGCAAAGCGGATGTAGAGCGGCGCGAAACCGAAGCGCAGGATGTCAGGCGCCCGGAAATCCCCGATCACGCCGTGGGCGATCAGCGCCTGCATCACCGGATAGGCCTCGGAGAAGCGCAGCGCCACCTGACTGCCACGCCGCTCCGCCTCGGGCGGGCTCGCGAGCGTGATCCCGAAGCGTCCGCAGCGCTGCTGCGCCAGCTCGATGAAGAACCCGGTCAGCGCCATCGACTTCCGTCGCAGCGCCGCCATGTCGACGCGCGCGAGGATCTCGAGCGAGGGCGCGAGTGCCCGGAACGACAGCACCGGCTGGGTGCCGCAGAGGAACTTGCGGATGCCGGGCTCGGGCCGGTAGCCGGCCTCGAACGCAAAGGGCGCGGCATGGCCCCACCAGCCCGACAGCGGCTGGCGCACCGCGCCGAGATGGCGCGCGGCACAGAAGACGAAGCCTGGCGCGCCGGGGCCGCCGTTCAGGTACTTGTAGGTGCAGCCGACCGCCATGTCGGCGCCCGAGCGGGCGAGCTCGACCGGCATCGCGCCGGCCGAATGGCAGAGATCCCAGACGATCAGCGCGCCCGCGGCATGGGCGGCGCGTGTCAGCTCATCCATGTCGCGGATCGCACCGGTGCGGTAGTCGACATGGTTCGCCAGCACGACCGCGGTGTCGGGACCGATGAGATCCTCGATGCGGGCCGCGTCGCGCCCTTCGAGCAGCAGCCGTGCGCCCGGCGCGGTGGCGGCGACGCCCTCGGCGATGTAGCGGTCGGTGTGGAAGCCGCCTGCCTCGGCGACGATGACGTGACGGCCGGGGTTCAGCCCGAGGGCTGCGTGCAATGTCTTGAAGATGTTGACCGAGACGGTGTCGCAGACCACCACCTCGCCCGGCCCGACGCCGATCAGGGGGGCGAGAAGGTCGCCGCAGGCGACGGGAAGCTCCCACCAGCCGGCCTCGTTCCAGCTCCGGATCAGCCCCTCGCCCCATTCGCCGCGCGCCGCCGCCTCGACCGCGGCGAAGGCGGCCCTGGGCGCGGCCCCCAGCGAGTTGCCGTCGAGATAGATCACGCCAAGGGGGAGGTGGAATTCGGCGCGCACCGGCGCCAGCGGATCGGCGGCATCGAGGTCCGCGGCGCGCGCCTCGGCCTCCGACCAGAACTCCGCCGATGCTGCATCCTGCGCCATGGGCCGAGCCTAGCGCATCGGCAGGGTCGGGGGAAAGCGAAGAGGCGGAGGCGTCTCTGCCCCCGCCTCCCGCACTGTTCCGCCGCCCGGTCTCAGTCCTTGGAGAACAGGTTGATCCAGGCACGCTTCAGGAAATCCTTCCTGAGTTCCGGCTTCACACCCTCATAGGTGCAGATCGAGATGGTCTGCTCGATCAGGAACTTCGGATGGAAGGCATGGAGCTGCGCGCCCGGCTGGTTCGGATAGAGCTCGAGCAGGATGTAGGCGAGGATGTCCTCGGACAGATCCAGACCGTATTCGTTCGCGGCGCGGGCAAAGATCTTGATATAGAGGTCCTGGCTCGGCTGCGCCACCTCGATCTTGTAGCGCAGCCGGCGCAGCGCCGCCTCGTCGGCCAGCGTCGCCGGCGGGATGTTGGTCGAGAAGATGACCAGCGGGTCGAACGGCACGGCGAACTTGCGGCCGGTCTGCAGGGTCAGGTAGTCGACCCGGACCTCGAGCGGGATGATCAGACGGTTGATCATCTCCTGTGGCGTGTGCCGCTGGCGCCCGAAGTCGTCGACGACCAGCACGCCGCCCACGGCCTTGAGTTGCAGCGGCGCCTCGTAGACCTTGCTGGTCGGATTGAAGGCGATGTTGAGCGCATCCAGCGTCAGCTCGCCGCCCGCGATCACCGCCGGGCGTTCGCAGAGCACGAAGCGCCGGTCATAGCTGCCGGTCCGGCGCAGGCCCTGAGCCTCGTCTTCCTCGGAGTCCAGCCGGCGGTGGACGGTCGGGTCGTAGAGCGTGATGACCTGGTTGTCGACCTCGAACGCGTAGGGCAGGTAGACCTTGTCCTCATAGGCACTGGTGATGGCGACGGCGATCGACGACTTGCCGTTGCCGGCGGGCCCGTAGAGCATGATCGACTGGCCGGAATTCACCGCCGGGCCGATCTTCTCCATCAGGTCCTCGGAGAGCGTGAGCCTCGCGAAGACCTTCTCGAGCATCTGCCGGCTCAGCACCTCGCCGCGGATCGACTGCGCCTTGGCGCGGGCGACGAAGACATCGAGCGGCACCGGGCAGGCACCGGCATACTCGCTCTTGGCCATCGCCTCGAGCGCACGGGCCTTACCCAGGCCGCTCAGCGTCCAGCGCATCTCGGCGGTGAGGCTCGCGCCGCGCTGGCCGAGGGTCTCGACCAGCTTCAGTTCCTGGGCGGTGCGCAGCATCTCGTCGACGACGGCCGCCGAGAGCTTGACCACGCGGCTGATCTCGCTCGCGCGCTCGAGCCCGATCCGGTACATGACCTTGACCAGCAGGTCGATCAGGAAGCCTTCCTCCAGCCCGGTCTCGCGCATCGAGCGCGGCGGCCTGAGATTCGGGTCGAACTGGATCACCGATCCCTCTGTCGAATCACGTAGAGCAGTCATCGCATAGAACCCCGTTGGAACCCCGTTGAATCACGTCACGCCGCAGACAGCGTTCGATGCAGCTTGCGTCAGAAAAATGGCCCGACGATGGCAGCTTTCCCGATCCCGCCACAATCTGCCCAAATCAGCGCAACCAGTTTTGCCCTTGCAACCAATTTGGTTCTCTTTCGTTACGAATCCTGGCCGTCTGCTGCAGAAAAACATCACAGATCATGGCAATACGCGCAACTATTATTTCGATATGGAGAGAATTGTCTTTCAACCTGTGGTATTTTGACTTATGGTGGTGTCGGGTATGATGTGTGCAATCAAGGGTTGTGTAAATGGGTGCGAGTGGCGTTTTCAAGAAGTATGTCGAACCTACTCTCGAGCGGATTCCGGTTCTCGAGGTCCAGCATGCGGAGCGGCATCAGGGCCGCGATTTCCTGATCACGCAGACGGTCAACCGCAACGTCTTCACGGATTTCGACCGCAAGCTCTCGCGGCATCTGGCGGCGGTGCGCGGGACCGGCTTCCCGGCCTTCACCGTCACCGTCAGGGTCGCCCAGCGCGACGCGCCGGGCAATGCGCGCGACCTCGCGCCGGCCCATCATCCATCGGTGCCCCACGCATTGAAGGGAATCGCCGAGCGCGCCTTCTCGCACAAGGGCGCGATCGAGCTGGTGATCCACCATTCGGACGAGGCCGCGGGTGACCGCGGCGAGGGGCTGCGGCACCGGGTGACGGCGGAGGACATCGACTCGCTCAACACCGCGCTGGGTGTCTGCCGGCTCCTGGGCGAGGCCGAGTTCCTGGACATTTCGGGCGACTTCGACATCGTCATGGTGGCGCCGCCGGGTGGCGTAAGGCCCGTGCTCATGCACCTCTCGAACGGAAGTGTCACCGTGCCATCGGCGACCGGTGAAGCCACCACGCCGTTCGAATGCCCGCTTTACGGGTTCGCCGGCCAGGCGAGCGCGAATGTGCAGGCCCAGGGCTATCTGGCGTCCGCCCGTCACCGGCTGGCGGCGGCGAAGGAGAACGCGGTGCTGGAGTTCCGGGCCGCGGCCGAGGCGCGGATCCTCGGCTTCGACCGGGCGCTCGGCAGCCGGGCGCTGGAGGACCACCGCCTGGAGATCGCCGTCTCGCTGGTCGAGCGGCTGAAGCTCGGCCTCGGCGACAGCCTGCAGGGCCTGGCCGAAGACGCGCGGGTGACCGCGCTCGACTGGGCCGACATGATCGACGGCAAGGCGGTGCAGCACATCTCGCTGGCGCATACCGCCCGCCGCTGACGCCGGGATTCAGGGTTGACCGGAGGGATGCCGGCGCCGCACGGGCGCCGGCATCTTCGTGGGCCACCGACGCTACTTTCCGGGGTGCTGGTGGAACACCCTGTTGACGATCACCCACTCGCCGTCGTGGCGGAGCAAGGTGAGGGGGTCGGTGTAGCAATCGCCGAGATAGTCGTTCCCGGACTTAGCCGACGCCGCGTCGCCGGTGATGTCGATGGCGCGGATCTCGCTGAAGAAGCTTGTGCCCGGTGCCGCCGCGTTCTTGACGCAGCCAGCAATGAAGGAATCGCGCCCGTCCCACGCCTGTCCGCCGCCGCCGTGGCCGATACAGAAGAAGCGCGGGTGGAGGACGGACCTCAGCCTTTCCGCGTCGCCGAAGACCATCGCCAGCATATAGCTGTTCACCGCGGCGGCGACCTCGTCTCTCATGCCCTGTCCGGTCATTCTTCCCGCTTGCCGGGTCAGTGTCAGATCAGCGGCGCCCTCGGAGCAGACCCAGCGCCATCGCCCGGCGCACCATCTCGCGGTCGCCGGGCACGTCGAGCCGCTCGGCGGCCTCGCCGGGCGCCAGCCAGTGCGGCGTGTGCCCCGGCTCCAGCGGCGGCCCGGCCCGGCGCACGGTGCGGGCGAGGTAGATCAGGTGCACCTTGCGCGACCAGTAGCGGTAGTCCCAGAGCCAGGTGTAGCTCTGGAAGGTGGTGAGGCGGCGCGGCGCGGCGATGGTCCAGCCGGTCTCCTCGCGCACCTCGCGGTGCAGCGCCCGGATCGGCTGCTCGCCGGGTTCGACGCCGCCGCCCGGCAGCTGCATCTCCTCGGCGTCGATGCCGCGCTGGTGCACGCAGAGCAGGCGCCCGTCCGGGCCGACCAGCAGGCCGTAGACGCCGATCCGGTCGCGGTAGGGCCGGCCGGCCACCCAGGGTTCGCCGATGCGCTTCATGGCGGCTGGATGCCATGGAACCGGCGGCGCCGCCAGAGGGTGCCGCACCGGTCCCGTGCATTGCACATCCGGTCCCGAGCCGCTATCTCCCCCCGCGAAAGCGGACAGGACCAGACCGATGACCGACCAGACCGACGCGCGGGCGATCCCCGCACATGGCCCCGCGCACGGCCCCGCGCACGGCGACGACACGATCCTGCCGTTCCGGCTCGGCCGGTCGAACATGCGCGGCCGGGTGGCGCGGCTCGACCGCACGCTCGAGCGCATCCTCGAGCAGCACCGCTATCCGGCGCCGGTCTCGGCCTTGGTCGCCGAGTCGGTGATGCTGACCGCGCTGGTCGGCGAGGCGGTGAAGCTCCGGTGGCGGTTCTCGCTCCAGATCCGGGGCAACGGGCCGGTGCGCCTGATCGCGACCGACTATTTCGCTCCCGAGGAGCCGGGCCAGCCCGCGCGCATGCGCGCCTATGCCGGTTTCGACATGGGCGACACGGTCTCGTCGCGGCTGCCCCCCTTCGGGATGCTGGGGCAGGGCGTCTTCGCCGTCACCATCGACCAGGGGCCCGACATGCGCCCCTACCAGGGCATGACACCCCTGACCGGTGGCTCGCTCGCCGCCTGCGCCGAGACCTATTTCGCGCAGTCCGAGCAGATCGCGACACGGTTCCAGCTCTCGGTCGCCCGCTCCGAGATCCCCGGCCGCATGGCCGAGTGGCGCGCCGGCGGCATCATGCTGCAGCAGATGCCGGATGAGGGCGGCGTGATCCCGGACGCGCCGTCCGGCACCGACGGGCTGATGACCGCCGACGACGTGGCGGCAATGGGCAGCCGCGAGGACGACTGGCGGCGGGCGAACATGCTGATGCAGACCGCCGAGACCCACGAACTCGTCGGCCCGCACCTGTCGCTGGAGCGGGTGCTGCTGCGCCTCTTTCACGAGGAGGCGCCGCATGTGTTCGCCGCCCAGGAGGTCGCGTTCGGCTGCACCTGCTCGCCCGGGCGGGTCGAGGCGGCGCTGGCGCAATACTCGGCCAGGGACATTGCCCACATGACCACCGAGGACGGCAGGGTGACGGCCGACTGCCAGTTCTGCTCGGCCCATTACGAGTTCGACCCGGCGACGCTGGGCTTCGAGGCGACGCGGCGGGGAGAGGGATCGGGCGGCTGAAGGGCCCCGCTACCGCCCCAGCACCTCCACGAACCGGTCCACCTCCGCCGCCTCCGTCTCGAACGAGCAGACCAGGCGCACCTGCCAGCGGGCGTCGTCGGGGCCGGTCTCGTCCTGGCCGCCGAGGCTCGGGTAGTAGCGCGCGCCCGCGGCCTGCAGGCGGCGGTGGGTGCCGAGCGGCAGCTCGGCGAAGACCAGGTTGGCATCGACCGCGTTCAGCACCCGGCAGCCGGGCGCCGCGGCGACGCCGGCCGCAAGCCGGCCGGCCATGGCGTTGGCGTGGGCGGCCATCGCGAGCCAGAGCCCGTCGTCGAGATAGGCCTCCATCTGCGCGGCGACGAAGCGCATCTTCGAGAACAGGTGCCCGGCCCGCTTGCGGCGGAGCTCGAACTCCCAGGCGAGCGCCGGGTCGAACAGGATCACCGCCTCGGCCGCCATCGCCCCGTTCTTGGTGGCGCCGAGGCAGAGCACGTCGACCCCGGCCTTCCAGCTCGCCTCGGCCGGTGTGCAGCCGAGCCGCGCCACCGCGTTGGCGAAGCGGGTGCCGTCCATGTGGACCCGCATTCCCCGGTCCCTGGCCATTGCGGAAAGCGCCTTCACCTCGGCGAGGCTGTAGACGGCGCCCCGCTCGGTCGCCTGGGTGATCGAGAGCGCGCCGTTCTGCACGTTGTGCACCCCGTGCGGCGCGGCGAAGCGCAGGCGGTGGGCGAGGGCTGCCGGGTCGATCCTGGCATCCCGCCCGCCGAGCAGGGTGAGCTTGGCGCCGCCGGTGAAGAACTCCGGTCCGCCGCACTCGTCGTTCTCGACATGGCTGTCCTCGTGCACATAGGCCGTGTCCCAGGGCTTGCACAGGCAGGCGAGCGCCAGCGCGTTGGCCGCCGTGCCGGTCGCCACCAGGTAGGCCCGGGCCTCCGGCGCCTCGAACACCTCGCGGATGCGGGCCTCGGCGGCGGCGGTCAGCGGGTCGCTGCCATAGGCCAAGGCCGGGCCGGCGGCGGCGCGGCCGACCGCGGCGAGGATCGCCGGGTGCACCCCGGCGGCGTTGTCGGAAGTGAAGAACATGCGCCGCGCTCCCTCAGAAATCCAAGCTCAGAGATCCTCGTCGACGATGTGGTCCTCCAGATCGTCCTCGGCCACCTCGTATTCCGGTACCGCCTGTCCGCGCAAGGAAATGCCGGCGCGGTGCACCGATTCCGGGTCTCCGGAGTTGAGCGGGTGCCAGTCGGGGAGCGGTTTGCGCTCGTGGAGCAGCCGGTAGGCGCAGGTCCGTGGCAGCCAGCGGGCGGCCTCGGGCAGCGATTTCGGGGTCAGCACCACGCAGCCCGGCACAAGCTCCGTCCTGAGCGCGTAGTTGCCGCAGCGGCAGGTCTGGCCGTCGAACAGCCGGCAGGCGACATCGGTGTAGTGGACCCGGCCGGTGTCCTCGTCCTCGAACTTGATCACGCAGCACCGCCCGCAGCCGTCGCAGAGGCTCTCCCACTCTGCCCTGGTGAGGGCGGCGAGGGGCCTGCGCTCCCAGAACCGGCGGCGCCTCGTCACGGGCCACGCCGGGGCCAGGCGAGCAGCGCAAGCCGGCCGAGGAAGCTGTCGGGGGAGAAGCGCGCCACCGCGAGGCCGACCGGCAGCCCGCTCAGCGCCAGGAGCGCCAGGATCTGCGCCGGCCCGAGCCCGAGCCAGAGCAGCAGGCCCGCCACCGCCGAGGAGCCGACCATGAAGATCGCGTCGACCATGTTCGACGCGGCGATGAAGCGGGCCCGGCGCTGCGCCGGCGCCTCGGCCTGCAGCACGGCGTTGATGGGGGTCACATAGATGCCGGCAAAGCCGGCGATCAGCACGAAGTCGACCATCAGCCGCCAGCCGGTGGGGGAGGCGAAGAACGCGGCCCGGTCCGCAAGCGCCGGTGCGACCGCCAGCGGGGCGGAGGGTGTGGCGAGCCAGAGCTCGGCGCCCATCACCGCCAGCCCCACCGCCCCCACCGCCGGCAGACTGAACGAGACCTCGCCGCGGCCGAGCCACTCCGAGCCGAAGGCGCCGATGGCGACGCCGAGCGAGAAGGCGGTCAGCAGCACCGTCAGCACGCCCTCGTCGGCGCCGAGCGCCTCGCGTGTGTAGGCCGGCATCAGCGCGAGGAAGGTGGCGCCGAGGAACCAGAACCAGCTGATCGAGAGGATCGCCCGACGCGCGCCGGCATGGCCGAGGGCGAGGCGCACGAGCTGCCAGATCGCCCGCGGGAACAGCCAGTCCACGCCCTGCCGCGCTCCGAGCGGGGGGGCCGGCGGCACGAAGAAGCTGGCGGCGAAGCCCGCTGCCGCAACCGCCACGACCAGAACCGATACGACGGCAACGCCGCTGTCGGTCAGGATCAGTTCGGTGCCGAGGATCGTGCCGAAGATGATGGCAAGAAAGGTCGAGCCCTGCACCAGGCCGTTGGCGCCGAGGAGTTCGGCGCGGTGCAGGTGCTGGGGCAGGATGCTGTACTTCACCGGCGCGAAGACCGCCGACTGCGCCCCCATCATGAACAGCACGAAATAGAGGAAGTAGATGTTCTGGCTGTGGTAGCCGATCACGGCAAGCCCCATCAGGACCACCTCCCAGCCCTTGACGAAGATGGTCATCTTCGCCTTGTCGACCCGGTCAGCGATCTGCCCGGCGGTCGGCGAGACGACGGCGAAGGGCAGGATGAACAGCGCCGAGGCGATTACGCCCAGCATGGCGACGTCCATGCCTGCCCGGTCGGCGAGGCGGTAGGTGATGAGCGCGATGAAAGCCTTCTGGTAGACTTGATCGTTGAAGGCGCCGAGGAACTGAACCAGGAACAGCGGCAGGAACCGGCGGGTGCCGAGCAGGAGGAACTGATTTCGGGCGGGATCGGTCATCTGCGCTCGGCCTGCGGGGCGGGGTCTGGCGCTCTATACAGGGAAACGCAGGCAGAAGAAGCCCCGGCGTCGGTGTCGTCGGCGGAGCTGGCGGCGCCGCGGAAGTGAGACCGGGGGACGAGGCGCCGGTGGGCATGCCGCGACAGACCAGGCAGCTGAAACCCGTCATACCGGGGCCAGGAGCTTGGAATATGCCGTAATTTCATTGACTTGGCCCATGGATATGTGCAAGGTTTGAAGGCTGCTTCGCGCGTTTCTCATGAAACCGCAGGAGGCGGAAAATGATATTGAGACCTTTCAGGCACTTGGCGGCTCTGGTGCTGCCGCTGGCGATTGCAGCGTGTGCGTCGGACGCGAATGAACGACAGATCGGGACGGCGAACTCGCCATTCACCGCGATCACACCGACCAAACTGGTCGTCGATGGCAGCCCCGGCACGATCGCGCTCTCGAACATCGGTGCGATCACGCAGACGCTCTCCGCGTTCAGCGACGCCTCCCGCGAGGGCAGGCTCGGCGATCGCGTTCAGGCGATCCGGCAGGCAAACCTCGACCCGTCGAAGCGCGTTCCCGGCCTGACCGGACTCGGGGGCATCCTCGGGCACGCGTTTCTGGATCTCGCCGAGCAGGGTCTGCAGAAGGACAGGAACTTCGACGGCGGTGCCCGCGTCATCGTCTCGCTGAGCGGCCAGATCCTCGAGTACGAATTCGACGAGTCGGATGGCAGCGGGCTGATCGAAGCCGTCACCTACATCACGCGGAGCGTGGTCACGCCAGGTCTTGGTGTGCCGCCTTCGCGCACCGTCGCCTACAAGTACCGGGTCGAGGTCGATCCGAAGGGGTTCACGGTCGTGCCGCACAGCGGCAACCGCAACGATCCCTTCCCCGGCACGATCGGCTTCAGCCCGGAGACGCTGCACCGGATCGAATCGCTTGGCTTCAGGCACAAGCTCTGGGCCAAGGGCACGGCGATCAGGGTCACGGATGTCTGGCTGGACGACACCTTCAGCTGGGGCAGTGCGCCGAATTTCGTCCGGCTGTCGGAGACCGATCCCAGATATGCGCGTCTCTACCAGACAGATTCCGAGAGCTGCATCGACATGATGTTCGTGCGCAAGCCACCCGCAATGCTCGGGGGGATGGGGCCGCCGTTCTACTGTCTCGGCCGGTGTGGGTCTCCGCTGCTGATCAACACCCACTGACGCGGGCATCCGGCGGCGTCACGATCCGATCGTGGCGCCGTTCCCGCCCGGGGCGCGGCTGAGGCGGGTGGCGAGTGCCGCGATGCGGCGATCATAGAACCGGATGCTGTGGCTCGCGCGCAGCTCCTCGATCTCCTCGAGCGCGGCAACGCCCTCGGTGACCCGGCCGGTCGCCAGACAGGCCTCCGACAGCAGTGCCTTTGCATAGGGCACGATCTGCCGCGACCCCGTGCGCTGGTAGCGCTCGAGCCCGAGCTTCAGCATGCCGATGCCGCGCGCCGGATCGCCCGTCATCGCGGTGGCCCAGCCGCTGACGATCTGGGACCAGGCCTGCCAATAGGGGATGGCCTCGGTTTCGCTGAGCCGGTAGGCTTCCGAGCCGAGCTCGAGCGCCATCCCGGCGTCTCCCAGCGTCTGGCAGGCCGAGGCGAGGATCGACAGCGCATAGGCACGGGTGAAGTCGTGGCGGTTCGACCGCGCGCGCCGCACCGCGTCGTCCAGTGCGGCGCGGGTATCGTCGGCGGGTCCGTCGCCCTCATCCGACAGGGCCCGCGCCCAGACGATCATGCAGCGGGCGACGATCTCCGGGTCGGCGACATAGTATTTCTGCAGCACCGGTTCGGCGACGTTCGGCCGGGTACGCACCGTTTCCTCGAAACTCGCGATCGCCTCGGCGAAGCGGCCGAGGAAGAACGACGTCATCCCGCGAGACCGGTTTGCCAGCACCCTGAGCGCGTCCTCGTCCGAGTCCCGCGCGATCTCCATCATCCTGCCGGCATAGCGCGCAGCGGACTGCGCGTCCCCGGCGATCAGGTTTGTTCCGCACAGCCCGTGCAGGATGGTGAACAGCCGCGCCGCGTCGCCCTGTCCGGCCACCAGGTCGTGCAGCCGGTTCAGGTTGCTGGCGATGTCGTCCGAGCCCCAGCTGCGCGCTTCCAGGGGCACACACAGCATCTCGCGCAACCGGATCTCGTGGCGCTGGCGGGCCGCAGGGTCCGCTTCGTGCTCCAGCTCGTCGAGCGCCGCCTCGATATGCGAGACCGCCTCGGCGTTTGCCGAGCGCGCGATGGCCTTCTGGGCCGCCATCTCCCAGTAATGGAGCGCCCGCTTGTGCTGTCTCGCGCGGGTGAAGTGGCGGGCGGCGACCTCGGGGCGGTTCTCGATCACCTGCGGGAACGTCTCCTCGATCGTCGCGGCAATCCGCGCATGGAGATCCCGCATGCGGCTCTTGAGCATGCTTTCGTAGGCGACGTCCTGCACGAGGGCGTGCTTGAAGGTGTAGACCGAATCGGGCGGTGTGCCGCGCTGGAACAGAAGTTCGGCATCGACGAGCTGGGTGAGGGCCGGGATCAGGACGGTGTCGTCGAGGCCCGTCACCGCCGCCAGCACCCGGTGCGAGAACTGCCGACCGATCGCCGCGCCGACCGGCATCACCTTCTCGGCCAGCGGCAGCCGGTCGAGCCGCGACATCAGCGAATCCTTCAGCGTCGAGGGCAGCGCCAGCGGGTCGACCGGCCTGCGGCCGTTGCCCGTCTCGGTCGATGCCTCCAGCGCGGCCTTGGTCAGTTCCTCGATGAACAGCGGAACCCCGTCGGTCTTGGCAACGATCGCATCGAGCGCGGCAACCGGCTGGCCACGGCCTGCGGCAATGCTGGTCACGATCGCCGCGGCTTCCTTCGTCTTCAGCCGGTTCACATCGAGCCGCGTTACATGTGCGAGCCCTGTCCAGGGCGGCGCATACTCCTGCCGGAAGGTGCACAGCAGGAGCATGCTCTCTCCGGCAAGACGCTCGACGAACAGGTCGAGAAACTCCTGCGAGGTCGGATCGATCCAGTGCAGGTCCTCGAAAATGACGAGCAGCGGCGCGGCGCGGGAGTGCCGCAGCATTCGATCGATCACCGCCTGCATCATCGCGTCGCGCCGGTGCCGGCTGGCCGCGCCCGGTCCTCCCGGCGCGCCCGGGCGTGCCTCGCCGTCGTCGCCGCCGGCAGAGATCAGGCGGGCAAAATGCTTCAGGTTGCGCGCGTCTTCCGGCGAGTCCTCCAGCAGCGCCCGCAGCTTGCGCAGCCTTTCGTCCGCCCCGTCGTCGGTGCCGATGCGGGCCGCATGCTCGTAATGCGCAATGACCGGATAGAGCGCACTCTGGGTATGGTGAGCCGAGCACTGGAACTGCAGCCTCGCCGGTGTCTGGGCCAGGGCCTGCTCGGCCAGCTCGCGGGCAAGGCGCGACTTGCCGATGCCGGGCTCTCCGGAGAGGAGCACGACATTGCCCTCGCCAGCGCAGGCCTGGTCCCAGCGGCGCCGGAGGAACGCGCGCTCCTCGTCACGGTTCACGAAGGGGGTCCATTTCCCGCGCTGATGCGCCTCGAACCGCGAGACCGATCGCTTCACCCCGCGAACGCGGAAGACGTGGAGCTTCTCCGCGAACCCCTTGAGCGCATGCAGTCCGGCGTCGTCGCAGAGGAACTCGTTGCCGAGCAGGCGCCGCGTCGTGGCGCTGACCAGAACCTGGCCGGGCTCGGCGAGCGATTGCAGTCTGGCGGCGAGGTTGGGGATCTCGCCCATGGCGGCAGGTGCCTTCGCGATGCCGTCATAGACGAGACCGTCGATCACGACCTGGCCGGTCGCGACGCCGACCCGCGCCGCCAGGTTGCCCCAGCCGGCGACCGGGATCCTTGCCACCTCGCGGAGGGCGTCGAGGCCGGCGAGCACCGCCTGCTCGGGGTCGTCTTCCTGGGCGCGCGGATAACCGAAATAGGCGACGACCCCGTCGCCGGCATATTGCGAGACGAAGCCGCCGTGCGCGTTGACGACCCGGGTGCAGGCGACATGGTAGGTGCGGAGCGTGTCCTTGTAGTCCTCGAGGTCGAGCCGCGCCGCGAGCGCGGTCGATCCGACGAGGTCGATGAAGGCGACGGTGATCTGGCGGAGCTGGACCGGCTCGGGGCCGCCGGGCGGGGGCCGGGCAGCGGTCCCCCCATCGCGGGGAGCGGTGTCGGCGAGGGCGGCGATCGCGCGCAGGACGCGCTTGCGGTCGCCGAGCGGCAGGCCGAGTTTCTCGAGATCTGAGTCGCTCAGCTCCGGCAGCAGGTCGGCAGTGATCCGCGCCTCGACGAAGCGTTCCGAATGCTCGTCGAGACCGATCGACCGCAGCCACTCGTGAATAGGCGGCATCCCGAATGAACCCCGCGCCGTGTGCCTCTCGAATTCTTAGCATATTCCAGCCGGGCACCACATCTTTCGGATGTGGGGCGGAACGGCGCCGCGAGGCAGCACCCCGATGTGCCGGCGCGACCCGGTGGTTCTGTCCGAGCTAATCCTCGTTGGCCACACCGCGCGCGTGGCGGTCCTCGGCCGCCGCCAGCACCGCACCCGCCGCGTGCTCGCGGATCAGGCGCATGGTGGCGGTCTCGATCCGCTCCTCGATCAGGGCCATGAAGCGGTCGATGCCGAGGCCCGGCGGGATCGGCTCCAGCGCCTCGATGGCGGCGGTCCGGTGCGGATGCTTCACCCACTCGCGCCGCGGCCAGATCACGCCCAGGCACGAGGCGACCGGCACCACCGGCACGTCGCAGTTGGCGTAGATGTGGCCGATGCCCTTGCGGTAGCGCTCGCGGGCGCCGAGCGACATCAGCGTCGCCTCGGGGAAGATCACCAGCGGGCGACCCTCGGCGAAGGTGCGCTGGGCGCCCCGGATCACCTCGGCGGTCATGTTCTGGCGGGGGCCAGAGACGCTGACCAGGACGAGGCCGAGACGGTGCAGGATCGGACCGAACAGCGGGTAGTTCTCGAGCTCCTGCATGGCCACGGCGCCGGCATGGGGGAGCAGGCAGGCCAGCATCACCGCGTCGAGCTCGCTCTGGTGCTTGCAGACCAGGAGCCAGGTTCCGCCCGCAGGCAGGTTGCCGATGCCGCGCACCTCGACCCGCGCATCGAGGATCGCGCCGAGGGCGCGCCGCACGGTGCGGCCCCAGAAGCCGATCAGGCGCTGCAGCCGTGCGCGCGATCCGAACTTCGCGACCGGCCAGGCGACGAGCGCCACGAGCCCGGTGAAACCGTAGAAGAACAGGTTGAACAGCAGCGAGCGCATCGGCGTCAGCCCGGCACACGCGCGCGGGCAAGCACGGCGCGCGCCTCGGCCGCGTCGCGGTGCATCTGTGCGATCAGGGCCTCCGGGCCGGAGAACTTCTCCTCGCCGCGCAGCCAGGCGACCAGCCCGGCGGAGATCCCGGCGCCGTAGAGGTCGCCGGCGAAGTCGAGGAGATGCACCTCGAAGTTCGGCGCGTTGCTGCCGAAGGTCGGGCGCTCGCCGATGCTGGCGACCCCGTCATGCATTCCGGCATGGGGTCCGTCGAGCACGGCGACGCGGGCGGCGTAGATGCCGTAGCGCGGGCGGATCTGCTCGCCGAAGTCGAGATTGGCCGTCGGGAAGCCGAGCTGGCGCCCGCGCCGGTCGCCCTGGCGCACGGCGCCGCAGACGCTGTGCCAGCGGCCGAGCTGGGCGGCCGCGGCCTCGCAGTCGCCCTGCTCGACATGGACCCGCACCGCCGTCGAGGAATACTCGCCTGTCGCGCCCCTGAGCAGGTGCTGGATCGACACCGAGAATCCCAGCCCGTCCGCCATGCTGCGCAGCAGGCGCACATCGCCCGCCCGGCCGCGACCAAAGCGGAAGTCCTCGCCCACGACGAGGTGCCTGATGCCGAGGCCGTCGGTGAGGACGCGGGTGAGAAACTCCTCGGCAGGCATCGAGGCCAGCGCCCGGTCGAAGGCCAGCTGGTGGATGCGCCCGGCCCCGTGGGCGGCGAGCAGCCGCGCCTTCTCGGGCGCGAGCGTCAGCCGGAACGGGGGCGCGTCGGGCTGGAAGAAGCGGCGGGGATGCGGCTCGAAGGTGATGACCCCGGCCGGGGCGCCGATCCGCGCTCCGACCCGCCGCGCCTCGGCGATCAGCGCCTGGTGGCCGCGATGCACGCCGTCGAAGTTGCCGAGCGCGACCGAGGCCCCGCGCTGGCCGGGCTCAAGTCCCTCGAAGCCCCCGATCACCTGCATCCCGCCCCTCAGCCGGGGCGCGCGCGCGGCGCCCCTCAGTCGAACTTCTTAGAGGGCGCGAGCACCAGCGCCTCGCCCTTGAGCACCGCCTTTTCGCGCACGAGGCAGATGCAATCAAGGGTCACCCGGCGCTTGCCATGGTCGATCTCGCGCACCGTGACGCGCGCGGTGACCTCGTCGCCCGGCCGGACCGGGGCGAGGAATTTCAGCGTCTGGCCGAGATAGACCGAGCCGTGGCCCGGAAGCTGCTCGCCGATCACCGCCGAGATCAGCGAGGCGGTCAGCATGCCATGCGCGATCCGCCCGCCGAAGATGGTCTCCTGGGCGTAGACCTCGTCGAGATGCACCGGGTTGCGGTCGGTCGAGATGTCGGCGAACAGCCGGATGTCGTAGTCCTCGATCGTCTTCGTGAGCTCGCGCGCCATGCCGACCGCGAGATCCTCGATGCAGATCGTTCCCCGTTGCATGTTGTCCAGCATGGCTGGCCCCCGGCCTTTGTGCAATGCAGCAAATCTAGCCGAGTCGCGGGGAGTGCGCAACGAAATTGCGCAAGGTCGTTGCGCAATTACACCGAAACTGGATGTATCGTTAGAGTAAAATGACGTCATCGGAATGATAGGCGCCGTCTCGCGACACCGCGCAGCTTCCTCGCGATAGCAGTAGACAGACACATCCCAGCGCATTAGCATTTTGACGCAGTGGTCTAGGTTTGGTAGCTATGTCATAGGCAACCCTGCCATAGTGATAATTGGGAGCGCAGCCATGGCGTTCTTAGGTCGGTTTCTCATCGTGCTAATTGGATTTGTCTTTGGCGCTCACGCGATGGATGTATCCGATGCCAACGCCGAGGGCACCTTTCCGGTTAAAATAGCGATCGAACCGGTTCAAGAGCTTGCTCAGATCGGACAACGGGCGGAGTTCCACGTGATTCTCACGGATGCCTTTGGGAAGCCCGCGGTTGCGCCCGAGGCAGTGATCGTAACGGTTTCTTCTACATCGCCGTCGGGCGATTCGACTGAAACACAAATCATCGTGGGCGCAGGCGAATCGTCAGCGACTGGTTCTTTACCAGTTGTCGAAACAGGAGCTTTCTTGCTGCAGGGCGACAATCCGGACCTGCTGCCCGGAGGTGGCTTCCTCTTTGCAACGAACCCGAGTCCTGCGAATGGAGACTCGTACATTAAGGGTGATGATGGAAATCCCCGCGTTTTCGCTTCGCACGCCACAGGCGCTGACGACTTTTTTGCTGATATTACTGCAGCTACTAGGGGCCTCAGTGACACCGCGCATTCCACGAAAACTCCGGAGGCCGATTTAGCCGCTTCGTCAACATCCGATGCCAAGTTCTCCTTGATCTTGCGAGTCGCTGAAAAGAAGATCCTGGCAGATGGTGAAACGGTAGCGAATGTTACCGTGTCTCTTGATCCGCTTGAGCCGGCGCCATTTGATATTGTAATTAGATTGAGCGTCACTGGCGGATTTCTTGAGAATGATGAAATAATTATTGAAAAAGGAGAGTATTATGTGAAAGCAAATTGGCGATCAGATCCAAACTTTGTTGGAATCTCTCAAATTTCAATTCTTGGATCTAACCCGCATTTGTCACATGGAAACCCGCAGTTCATAGACTTTGACCCGCCTATTCATGAAATAAAGCTAACCCCCAACCCCCCAGAAATTTCACTGTTCGATAGAGGCAATGTTCAGGTCGATTTGTGGAACACAGTTAATGGTGCCTCAGTAAAAACAGATGAAAAAATTAAGTTAACGCTAGCGCTGCGGCAGGGAAATGGTCGCGTTCAGCCCCTCGACATTATTTTCAATGAAGGAGATTCGACCGTTAGAGCGGACTTTCGGCCTTCAAGTTGGGGAAATGCAATCATAGAGGGGAGAATTCCTAATCGCCATGCGCAGCAGGCTATATTTACAATTTCAATTGGAATTTTTACTATAGTGATCTCGGTCATTGGTGGGCTGACGGGTGGTGTATTTGCTTGGTTACCGAGTAGAGAGCGATGGTGGCGCATAGCAATTGGTGCCGTATCCGGGATTGTGTTGTTCGGAGCGTTGTTACTTTTCGGTTCTGAAAAAATCCTAGGCGTTATTGGAGATTTGTCCTTGCTGAATCCGATATCAGTGTTCGTTTTCTCTGTATTTGGTGGATGGTTGGGTACGGGCGTAATTGCATTTATTTTCAGGCAGGCCGGTCTTCAAGTTTAGACGCCGCTCATCGCAGCCGCCCGATCGCAAACTGCGGCGCGACGCCATGTTCCGC
Source organism: Limibaculum sp. (assembly GCA_039805905.1). GTDB lineage: Bacteria > Pseudomonadota > Alphaproteobacteria > Rhodobacterales > Rhodobacteraceae > Thermohalobaculum. The sequence goes on from JBDIVM010000007.1 coordinate 253,555, forward strand.
GAGATAGGCGTCGAGCCTGGCCGGGTCCGGGTGCTCCGGGTCGCTGTGCAGCTCGGCGGCGGAAAGGCCGCCGGTGACGAAGGCGACGTCGATGCCGTAGTCGAGCGCACCCTTCACGTCGGTGCGGATGCCGTCGCCGATCGCCAGCACCCGCCCGCGCGGCATCTCGCGGCCCGCGATCTCGGCGATCAGCGCGAAGGCCTGATCGTAGGTCGGCGCGTGCGGCTTGCCGAACCAGACCACCCTGCCGCCGGCCTGCTCGTAGGCGAGCGCCAGCGATCCGGCGCAGTAGAGCCGCTCCTCGCCGCGGTCGACCACGAGGTCGGGATTGGCGCAGAGCAGCGTCAGGTTCCGGTCGTGCCACTCGGCCATCTCGGCGAAATAGTCGGCCGGCGTCTCGGTCCGGTCGTCGCGCAGGCCGGTGCACAGGATCGCATCGGCCGTGCAAGCCGGCGTGTCGCCGAGGCCGATGTCGGTCAGCATGTGCAGGTCGCGCTCCGGGCCGACATAGTGGAAGGCGTGGCCGTAGCTGCCGCCGGCGATGGCGCGCTGGCAGGCGGCCCCCGAGGACATGATGCCGTCATAGCTGTCCCGCGGCGCCCCCATCCGGTCGAGGAATGTCCGGATGCTGGGTGCAGGGCGGGGGGCGTTGGTCAGCATCACCACGATGCCGCCCCGCGCCCGGTACGCCTGCAGCGCCGCGACCGCGGCGGGGTAGGGGGTGAGGCCGTTGTGATAGCAGCCCCAGAGATCGACGAGCAGCGCCTCGTAGGCGCTGCCGATCTCGGCAAGCGACAGGACGATACGGGTCATCGCCGCCGCACCATGGCTGGCACTCCTCGCTCGGTCATCCCGCGGATCGGATACGGGCTGCCCGGATACAGGCTGCGGCGGGGCCGGTCAACGCGGCAGTCCTGCGTTCAGCCGTCGAGGCGGGTGAGTTCGAAGCCCTCGGCGCGCAGGAGTTCGACGAGTCCCTGTTCGCCCGGCAGGTGCAGCGCCCCGAACGCGGCGAACACGCCGCCCGCCGCGAGCTCCGGCACCATGACCCGGAGCCAGGCCCGGTTGCGGCCGGCCATCAGCCGGGATTCGACCGCGGCAAACATCTCGGCACTTGCCTCCGGCCCTGCCGTCTCGGCGGTGGTGCGGCTGCTGAACTCCCAGATCGCGGCGATCTCGCCATCGCGGTAGAGCCGCGCCACGGTCGCGCGGATGTCCTCCTCCGCGGTGCGTTCGCGCACCATGCCGAGCAGCATGCGGGTGCGCAGCTCCGGATCGATGGCGTCGATGGCGGCGAGCGCGTCCTCGTAGCGCTCGAGGCCGGCGACGGGGATACCGGCGAGTGTTGCCCGCTCGCGCAGCAGCGAGTCGAGGATCTCCGCGCCGGACAGGGCCTCGCGGAACATGCAGTCCGGCACGCTCAGCATGGAGAACAGCATCCAGGGCTGCAACCGTTCGGCCAGCGGCGCAGGGATGCCTCGGGTGGCAAGCCAGCCGGTGATCTCGGCCCGCTCCGCCGCGGTCAGCCGCACGAACAGCGCATCGGGCTCGGGCGCCAGCATGAAACCGGGCTCGCTGGCCATCCGGGCCTGCATCCGGGCCTCTTCCGCGGCGGTCATCTCGACCAGCATCAGCCGCGCCCCGGCGAGCGCGGTCTCGACCGCCGGATCGAGCGGATCGCGCCCGACGCCGGTATCGTGGAACGTGCCGAAGAGATAGGAGGGCGGCGTCTCGCCGCGGGTCACGCGCCAGAACTTGCCCTGCGGATTAGGCATCGCGCGGGCGGCGGCCATGAGCCCGGCGTGGCCCGCCGGGTCCGTCTCGGCCATGCCGGCAAGGAGGTCATGTCCGGCGCATTGAGCCAGCGCCGGGCCGTACCACCACAGAAGGCCCGCCAGGGCCAGGGCCAAACGGCGCACCCGCCTCTCCTTGCCCATCGTCGCGCACGTCAGTCTAACGCGCATGCGCTTTTCGCGAAACCGCCTCTTGACAGTTCTGGGCTGCCTGACTAGATCGCCGCTGCACCCAATTTGTTAGCACTCAGGGGAGGCGAGTGCTAACATGCCCGGTAAATCCGCCGGGCCGGGGCATGCCTCCGTCAACGATGAACTGGAAACCGCGAAACAAGGGAGCGCTTCCATGAACTTCACACCGCTGCACGACCGTGTGCTGGTGCGCCGCATCGAGGGCGAGGAGAAGACCGCCGGCGGGCTGATCATCCCGGACTCGGCGAAGGAGAAGCCGCAGGAGGG